>NZ_JBFUDV010000003.1:0-749228 GCF_056404535.1 Mesorhizobium sp. P2_C5_2
CTCCACCAGAGCCCATTGGCAGATCGAGAACGGCCTGCATTGGATGCTCGATGTTCATCTGGACGAAGACCTCAGCCGTGCCCGCAAGGACAACGCTCCCGCCAACACCGCGCTCATCAACCGCCTCGCCAGGAACATCCTCCAACTCGCCGATACCGACAAAGTCCCCATCAGCCATCGCATCAAGAAATGCGCATGGAATGACGACTACCTCATCAGCGCTCTAACTCATATGCGATAGCCCTGCCCTTGAGGCGGGCGGCGTGATGGGCGCGGATGCTGTCAAAAACCTTGTCGGCTGGGATGGCCTGGGAAGGATCTGCCTTCCACCTGTCATAGGTCGGCACGACCTCCTCGCGCAGCCAGCGCTCCACGGCGGCATCGCGTTCCTGCAATGCGCGAAGACCGGCGCGGATCACTTCACTGCTGGTCGCGTATGTGCCGGACTGAACGAGCTGGTCGATGAAAGCGGCCTGCTCGGCCGGCAAGCTGAAGGTGCGTTTTTCAGTTGCGGACATGGTTTCTCCTATCAGAGTTGGTATGATTTTATCATACCAACGACAAGATCGCACCTGAAATCTGACGGCGGCCTAGACCTGAACATGCGCTTGGCCGCTGCCGTCGGCAGAGACACTAGACATTCGGTCCGGATGCCTGAGATGGGTCGGCGTGATGCCTGTCTGCTGGCGGAAGACGCGGCTGAAATGGCCGGCATTGGGAAAGCCGCAGCGGTAGGCAATGTCGCCGATCTGCAGGTCGCTTGCCTCCAGCAGCGATTTCGCATGATGCACGCGCAGCGCAAGATATGCGGCCATCGGGCCGAGGCCGAGCTCGGCGCCGAACAGCCGCTCGAGCTGGCGCCGCGATAGGTTCAACCGGCTTGCAATCTCTTCGACCGACAGCGTCTCCTGGAGATTGCTTTCCATCAGCAGCAAGGCCCGCTTGACCGCCCGGCTCGACGCCGCAGGAAAGAGGTCGCCGACGGGCTGCACGTCCCGGCTCGAGCGGATGCGGTCGAGCACGAGGATCTTGGCGGCTTTTTCCGCCGCCTTGCGGCCGATGAATTGCGACACGAAATGGCCGGCAAGGTCGGCAGCACCGGTGCCGCCGGCGCAGGTCGAGCGGCCCCTGTCGACCGAAAACAGGCTGTCGGCATGGGCGTTCACATCAGGGAACTGGTTGCGGAAATCCTTGATGTGGAACCAACTCACAGCCGCAGCGTAGCCATCGAGCAGGCCGTAGCGCGCGAGCACGAAGCTGCCGGTGCAGAGCGCCGTCAGCGGCACGCCCTTTTCGGCGGCCCGCAACAGAAAGGCCTCCTTTTCGGAGCTGAGTGACCGGTTGGTGTCGAGCAGGCCGCCGACCACGACGACATTGTCGAACTCCTCCGGATTGCCGATCGCCTTGGTCGGCAGCAGTTCGACGCCGCAGCTCGCCCGGATCGGCAGACCGCGTTCGCCGACGATCTCCCAGTCGAACTCGATCCTGCGGCTGCGGTCGCCCTCATCGCCTGCCAACCGCAACGTGTCGATGAACAGCGACAGCGGCGACAGCGTGAAGTCGCGAACCAAGAGAAACGCAAACCGCCTGGCCATTGTTGTTCCGGAACTGCCCTCGACTGGATGGAGCCTGATATCGCCGAAGATTTGGCACAGGCGTGTGCGCCGTGCTCCTCAGGAGCGGCCGCGAGATGTCGGAGATGAGCTCGACGATCTCGGAAGCAGGGGAAAATCTCGCCCGCCGCGCCATTGCCGGTACAACGGCGCAAGAAAGCCCGGGTGCCGCGAGGCGCCCGGGCAATCCATTCGTGTTACGCGGCTCGCTTCTTGGCGACGCCGGCGGCCGCCTGTTCGATGAGCTTGGCGACAGCTGCCGGATCGGAAACGTAGACCGCGTGGCTGCCGGGCACTTCGACCGTCGTTGCGCCGGCGCGGGTTGCCATCTGGCGCTGTGCCGGCGGCGGGATCATCTTGTCGTCGCTGGCGACCAGATACCAGCTCGGCTTCACCTTCCAGGCCGGAGCGGTGACCTTGCCTTCGAGCGCCGGGATGCCCCACGGAACCTGCGAGTCGGCCATGAAGGCGGCGAGCGAGGGGCGCACGTCAGCGGCGAAGGAGGCAGCGAACTTCTCCTTGTCGAGCATCAGGAAGCCGTCGACGGGCGGCAGGATCGGCGGTACCGAAGCGCCGGGAGGCGGGTTGGCAATCAGGGTCGCAACCGACTCGCCGGCATCTCCGGCGAAGGCCGCGATATAGACGACACCAGCCACTTTGGGATCGGTGCCGGCTTCCGACACCACGATGCCGCCATAGGAATGGCCGACCAGGATGACGTCGCTCTTGGCTTCGGCAATGGCGCGCTTGGTGACGGCGACGTCGTCGGCGAGCGAGGTCGTCGGGTTCTGGACGATGGTGACGTCATAGCCGTCCTTCTTGAGGATCTGGTAGACGCCGTCCCAGCCGGAGCCATCGACGAAGCCGCCATGCACGAGGACGACGGAATTTGCTGCATTGTTCGACATTTGAGTTCTCCTTTTCAAAGCGTTGGTGGGTGTTGGTTGGTTGAGGCCGGTTGAACGTTTGTTGCAGGAGGACTATGCGCCGGCGGCAGTGGGCGCGCTTTGAGGGGACCTTCAGGACCGCTTGATTTTACCTTGAGATCGCTTTGATTTTGCGCTCAAGACGCGGCTAAAGTGTATGACTGGCAATTTCCCGGACGATTTGGAGACAGCAATTTGTCGTATCATTTTGAGGATTTTGCTCTGGATGGTGAGCGGCGCGAGTTGCGCCGCGGCAACGAGCTGGTCCCCGTCGAGCCGCAGGTCTTCGACCTCCTGCAATTTCTGATCCGCAACCGCGAGCGGGTGGTCAGCAAGGACGATCTGGTCGATGCGGTCTGGCAGGGGCGGATCGTCTCCGACGCTACGCTTGCCAGCCGCGTCAACGCCGCGCGCAATGCGCTCCAGGACAGCGGCGAGGAGCAGCGCCTTGTCCGCACGATCCTGCGCCGGGGCTTTCGCTTCGTCGGCACCGTGCGCGAGGACGGCGGTGCCCAGACGACCGCACCGGCACAGCAAGCAAAGGCTGACCTGGGCATTCCCGCCCGTCCCTCCATCGCCGTGCTGCCCTTCGCCAATATGAGCGGCGATGCCGAGCAGGACTATTTTGCCGACGGCATGGTCGAGGACATCATCACTGGCCTGTCGCGCATCCGCTGGCTGTTCGTGATCGCGCGGAACTCAAGCTTCACCTACAAGGGCCGTGCGGTCGACGTGAAGCAGGTCGGGCAAGAACTCGGCGTGCGCTATGTCCTGGAAGGCAGCGTCCGCAAGGTCGGCAATCGCGTGCGCATCACCGGCCAGCTGATCGACGCGGAAGACGGCAGCAACCTTTGGGCCGAACGCTACGACCGCGAGCTGACCGACGTGTTCGCGCTGCAGGACGAGATCACCGTCAGCGTGGTCGCGGCGATCGAACCCAATCTGCGCCGGGCCGAGATCGAGCGCGTCAAGCGCAAGCGCCCCGACAGTCTCGACGCGTACGATCTGCTGCTGCGCGCGCTGCCCGATGTCTACACCTTCATGCCGCAGGGTGCCGCCAAGGGGTTGCCGCTGCTCGACCAGGCGCTCGCCATCGAGCCGAGCTATGCGCTTGCTCACGGCTTTGCCGCCTGGGCGCATCAGACCCTTTACCTACGCGGCGGTTTGCTGGCAGAGCATCGCGACAAGGCAGCCCGCCATGCCCATGCGGCGATCGAGCACGGTCCGGGCGACGCCATGGCGATGGCGCTCGCCGGCTTCACCATTGGCATGGTCGAGCACGACCGCAAGCTCGCCGACGCGGCATTCGCGACGGCGCTTTCGCTCAACGCCTCATGCTCCTTCGTCTACGCCTTTGGCTGCGTGTCGGTGGCTTATGGTGGCGATGCGGCACGCGCCGTCGACTGGGGCGAGCAGGCGATCAGGCTCTCCCCGCTGGACGCCATGAACTGCGTACCGCAAGGCATTATCGGCTTCGGCAATTTTCTCAACGGCCGGCACGAACAGGCGGTCGCGGCAGGCCGGCGGGCGGTGGAGATGACCCCCGGCTTCAGCATGCTGCATGGCTGGCTGGCCGCGCCGCTGGCCAGGCTCGGCCGGCTCGACGAGGCCAAGGCGTCGGCCGCGCGGCTGATGGCGCTCGACCCGCATTTTTCTATTGGCCGCTGGTCGGCTGCAGTGGGGTTGGCGCCGGAGATCGCCGGCGACGTCACCGACGCGATGCGGCTGGCGGGATTGCCGGAGTAGCCATCACGCATGCTATGAAAGCCGCAGCACCTAGCGGAGCCCAATCATGACCCTGACCAATCGCGACATCATCGAGCTGACGGCATGGCGGCGCAAGCTGCACCAGCAGCCGGAAATCTCGAACGAGGAGGAAAAGACCGCGAGAGAGGTCGTGTCCTTCCTCGCCGATACCGGCCCGGACAAGGTGCTGACCGGCCTCGGCGGCCATGGTGTGGCGGCGGTCTATGACAGCGGCCAGGCAGGGCCGACGGTGCTGTTCCGCTCGGAGCTGGACGCACTGCCGATCGAGGAGCTTTCGGGCGTGGACCATGCCTCGCAGGTGCCGGGGAAATCGCATATGTGCGGCCATGACGGCCACACCGCGATCCTCGTCGCACTTGGCCGCCAGCTTGGCCGCGAACGGCCCGCCCGCGGCCGCGTCGTCTTGATGTTCCAGCCGGCGGAAGAAACCGGCAATGGTGCGGCCGGTGTCGTCGCCGATCCGCGCTTCGGCGAGATCGCCCCGGATTTTGCCTTCTCGCTGCACAATATGCCCGGCGTGCCGTTCGGCGAGGTGCGCCTCAGGGAAGGCGTGGTCAATTGCGCCTCGCGCGGCATGCGCATCGTGCTGGAAGGCAAGACCGCGCATTCGTCCATGCCCGAAACCGGCGTGTCGCCGATGCCGGCGGTGAGTGCGCTGATGCCGCTGCTGCCCGCGCTCGGACGAGGCACCTTTGCCGATGATGATTTCAGCATGGTGACCGTCACCCATGCGACGATGGGCGAGGCCGTGTTCGGCATCTCGCCCGGCTACGCAGAGGTCTGGGCGACGCTGCGCACAAGGCGTGACGAGCGCATGGCCGAGCTTGTCGCCGCCGCTGAAGCGCTGGCTGCCAGGATCGCAGGCGAGCATCGCCTGTCCGTCCGCTGCGACTATCACGAGATCTTCGTGGCCAGCGTCAACGCGCCGGACGCGGTGGAGCATCTGAACCGCGCGCTGGACGAGGAAGGTGTGCCGCGCAGCGAGGAAGCCTTGCCGATGCGCGCCTCGGAAGATTTCGGCATTTTCGGCCACAAGGCCAAGTCGGCGATGCTCTTCCTCGGCGCCGGCGAGCGCACGCCTTCGCTGCACAATCCCGACTATGATTTCCCCGACGATCTGATCCCGATCGGCTCGCGCATCTTCATGCGCGCGGCGCGCAATCTTTTGGGTTGAGCGGCTCTCCGAAATCCGCATCCTGAAGCTGCCTTTTTGCGGCTGGAATCGTCCTGTAGTCGCGGTCCTACATTAGGAGAAACTTGCGGATGAGAATTGCAATGGTCGTCGCGTTGGCCGCGACAGCGGCAGGATGCGTCAGTTCTCCGGTCCAATACGGCGCCTCGCTGTCGCCGCAGGACCCGAAATGGGCGACGCCGGAATGCCAGCAGGCCCGAACGGACGCCATGGCCAACGACGCGCGCGAGAAGGGGCAGCCGGGATGGGGCTTCGGCGTGCTGCTTGGGCCCTACAGCATGGGCCTCGTCGCGGCGGCCAAGGAACACCAGCAGCAGCAGCGAAGGCTGCTTGCCCGCCAGGTGCATCTGCAGTGCTCGAGCCTGCCGCTGCCGAAGGATCTGGATTTCGATCCGCAAATCTACGCGCCAAAACCGGCGAAATATCCGTAGCGGTGCCCCTTTGCCCCCGTTCAGACCAACCTCTGCCCGCCGTCGATGTGGATGGTCTCGCCGGTCATGAATTCTGCCTCCATGAGATAGAGATAGGCAGGCGCGACATCGGCCGGTGACGCGACCTTGCCCGCGGGTATGCGCTCGGCCATGGCGGCGAAGTAGCCTGACTTGGCCTCGCCGACCAGTTCGTCCCACATCTCGGTGTCGACCCAGCCGGGCGAGACGATGTTGACCCTGGTCGGGGCCAGTTCCTGCGCCAGTGCGCGGGCGAAATAGCTGAACGAGCCGGCGATCGCCGAGACTACCGCGCCGCCAGGTACCGGCGGCCGGTCCTTGTTGATGCCCGAGGTGAAGGTCATCGAGCCGCCCTTCCTCAAGCCGCGCACGGCATGCTTGGCCAGCATCACGGCGCCGATCAGCTTGTTGTCGACAAAGCCGCGCACGAAATCCATGTCGGTCTGGCCGATCGGGAAGTTCGGCGGCGCCGTTCCAGCCGTCGAGACAAGGTGGTCGAAGGCGCCGACCGCCTCGAACAGCCTGGCAATCTCGGCTTCCCTGGTCATGTCGGCGGCAATGCTTTTGACGCGGCCGCCCGCGGCCAGCCGCTTCTCCGCTGCCTGCAGCCTCTCGTGCGAGCGGCCGACGATCACCACCTCGGTGCCATTGTCGAGCGCGGCTTTCGCCACGCCGAGACCAATGCCGGAACTGCCACCGACGACGACAATTTTTTGTCCCTTGAGCGGTGCCATTGATGCCTCCTGTTTCGGGAATGTCGGGTTTGACTTACGAACGGCCGGCGTGGGCCGCTTCGATATCGGCGAGGATGATCTTCTTCATCGAGTACATCGCCTGGCGTGCTCGATGCGCCTTGTCGCGGTCCGGATCGTTCATCAGCCGGATCGCCGCCTCGGGAATGACCTGCCAGTAGACGCCGAACTTGTCCTGCAGCCAGCCGCAGGGCTTTTCCGAGCCGCCGCCTGCCGTCAGCGCCTGGTAGTAATAGTCGGTCTCGGCCTGGTCCCTGGTTTCGATGTAGAGCGACATGCGCTCGTTGAAGGCCGGCATCCCGCCGGCATTGAGCGCCGTCAGCCGCAGCCCTTCAAGCTCGAAGTCGAAGATCGCATGCGGCACGCCGGTGCCGCCGACATGGTCGGTGAAGGTCACCGTCTCCAGCGCGCGGCCGTTCCTGAACACCGAGAGATAGAAGTCGCGGGCTTGCTCGGCATTGCCGGTGTACCAGAGAAAGGGGTGGATGGTGGCCATGGCGTCCTCCTGAAGTCGGTGAGGTTTGATCACAAATCTTGTGAGGATTTGTGACCGGTAAAAGCCGCGTCGACAAACCAAAATTTGGCAAGTATTTGTTACCAACGCTCACAAATGCCCGGCGCTCACACATGCCCCGCAAACTGCCACCGCTGAATGCATTGCCGGCCTTCGAGGCCGCTGCCCGGCATCTGAATTTCTCCAGGGCGGCCGACGAGCTCAACGTCACCCATGGCGCCATCAGCCGGGCGATAAAACACCTGGAGGAGCAGCTCGGCGTGCAGCTGTTCGAACGCGCGACGCGTTCGGTGCGTCTCACCCCGGTCGGCGAGCCCTATGCGCGCGCGGTGCGCGAGATGCTCGACCAGCTGACGGTGGCGACGCAGGTGGCGACATCGCGCCATTCGAACACGAGCCTGAACGTCAGCACCTCCGACGGCTTCGCCGGCAAATGGCTGGTGCCCCGGCTCTACCGTTTTCATCGCGCGCATGGTGACATCGATGTGCGCGTCTCGACATCAGGCAAGCTCACCAATTTCCTCGGCGACGACATCGACATCGCCATCCGCTATGGCGGCGGCCATTATCCCGGGCTGACTTCGGAATTCCTCACCGGAGAGGAAGTGTTTCCAGTCTGCAGTCCGCGGCTGCTCGAAGGCCCGCATCCGCTGCGAACACCTGAGGACCTCAAACACCACACGCTGATCCGCGACGGCTACCGCATCGACTGGGCGGCGTGGCTGGCCAGCGCTGGCGTCGAAGGCGTCGACCCCAGCAGCGGTCTGACCTTCGATTCCGCCACCTTCGCGGTCGAGTCGGCCGTGCAAGGCGAAGGCGTGGTGCTCGGCCGCACCATGCTCGTCTCAGCCGACCTCGCGACGGGGAGGCTGGTGCGGCCTTTCGATCATGCGCTGAAAGCGGTTTCGAGTTTTTACGTGGTGTACCCGCCGGAGGCGATAAGGCAGCGGAAGGTGAAGGCGTTTCGGGATTGGCTGTTTGCGGAGGTGGGGCAGGGGACGGGGCGCCAAAGCGCGACGACGCCGGCCGCCCAATTTTTAAGCAAATCCGGATAGTCGCCGCTCCGCACGTCCCTGAAATTGCCCTAGACGTCGCGATCCTGAACCTAGGCAGGGCGGCTGAGGATCAGTGGCACGGCGCTCATGCCGTAGAACGTCAGCGACGGGCGGCGCCTGGCGCTGGCGGCATCAAGGCGCCAGCCCGGCGCGCGAGTGAAAAGCGCCTCTATCATCGCTGCGATCTCGATGCGGGCGACATGCTGGCCTAGGCAGACGTGCAGACCGGTGCCGAAGGTTATCGACGAGGCTGGCGAGCGGGTGAGGTCCAGTTGGTCACCGTCCGCGAAAGCGGCATCGTCGCGGTTGCCGCTACCGAGCACCGGTACCACAGCCTCGCCGGCCGCGATCCTGATTTCGCCAAGGTCGACGTCTTCCGCGGCGATGCGGGTGGCCGCGTAATGGATAGAGGCGCCATAGCGCAGCAGTTCGGCGGCGGCGGTGTTCCAGTCGACGGCGCGGCGATCGAGCAGGGCGCGCTGGTCGGGGAAACGATCCAGCGCGACCAGGGCGTTGCCGAGGGCGTCGACGACGGTCTCCTGCCCGGCAAACAGCATGAAGACGACGTTGGCAACCATGTCCTCGCGCGACCAACGGCCTTCTGTCACTTCCCGCACCATGCCGGCAACCATCCCATCCGGCCGGAAGGCCTGGCGCGCCAGCCGCTCCTCGACAAAGGCCTGGCATGCGTCACAGGCCTCGGCGCTGGCTGCCGCCGGCTGGCCCGTCCGCAAGTCGAAGGCGATGGCCATGAGACGGGTCAATGATTTCAGCGCCCAGGGGTCCTCAATCTCGATGCCGAGGATTTCCTGAAGCAGCCAGAAGGACACCGGCACGGCGAGGCCGGCAACGGCATCGATGCGGCCATTGGCCAACGCCTGGTCGACCAGGTCACGGCTGAGCGCGCGAAGACCCTCCGACAGCCCCTCGACGGCAGGACGGGAGAGGTAGCCGGCGACCGGCCGGCGGAGCCCGCCATGCTGTGGCGGATCGGCGAGCAGCAAAGACCGGGTAAGCAGCGCCATCGGCGCCTGGTCGACAAGCTTGCGGCGGACCTCGTCGTACTGGCCTGGCGGCGCCTGCAGCAGAGCGGGATGCTTCAGCACGCGCGACACCAGTTCATGGCTGAAGACATAATAGGCGTCGGCAATCTCAGGATAGGGCGCCATGCCGCGCGCGATGCCGCCGCCAGCACGCATGCGGGCAAAATGCGGAAACGGATCGTCGCCGAGCACGAACGGATCGAAGAACGGAATCGTCATGAAGCGGCCAGCACGTGTGTCATTCACTGAGATCCTTGGCGCTGAGTTTCTTGGCTGAAATGACCCGAAATCCCCCTGATGCTGTGTCCTGCGGGAAGAAATCCGGCATGACATAAAGGAACTCGCATTCAACGGCACGATAATGCAGACGTAGCAGCGGATCTCGGATGATTTCTTCCAGCGGCGGTCTTATGCCGGTCTCGTTCCAAAGGTCGATGGTGGCGCGGAACCTCGGGTCAGCCTTGACATGGTCATCGTCGTCGCCCGAGGAGCCGGCATATGACGAGCAGCGGCCATCGCCGATCAGCCAGCTGGCGCCGAGACGGCGGCCATGGCGCTCCATCTCCTTCAGCAGTCGGACCGCCGTGTTGCTGCCGCGATGGCTGGGGCGGACGCAGAGATTGTAGGCGTAAAGAGCGTAAACCGGCTCGCCGCGCGGCAGCGACGCATAGGCATCGAAATTTGCCGGGAAATCGGCGCGCGCCAGGGGATCCTGGCTGGTCTCGGTAAAGCAGATGGTGCCGGCAAGCACGTTGCCATCGATTGCTCCGAACATGGTGTGTCCGAGTGCCAGCCGGCGGCGGATGGTTGCTTCGCTCGCTTGCAGCGGAGCGGCCCAGGCGGCGGCCTCAAGCTCCATCAGCAACGGCATGTCTTCCATGTCTAACTGGCGGATGGGTACCGCAACATTGTCTAAATTCATCTGTCGGCTGCCTCGACTTCTAATGCGCCATATGGTGCACGTGGCAGTCTTTGCCAATGCGGTTTTGCAGCTTCACGGAAACGCTGGCCTGTTCTATCTCTTGTTTGACGCAACTCCGAAAGGAAACCGTTTCGCAGTTTCCCAAAACCTCTCTAATCATCATGGTTTCCCTTTGCAATTACCTGCGGATAATGGGATCGCATGATATTTTATGTGGCGCATAGGGAGCACGCCTACACCCAGGCGGTCCTGCTGCTTTATCACCGGACCGACCTGCAAGCGTCGTTCCGGCTGGTGCGCTATGAGGATGCCGAGCTGCTACGCGGCGTTCGCGCCGGTGTCGTCATCTGGTCCGACATGGACCGGCTGGCTGCCGATGAATTGAAGCGCGCAGCTAGCCTCAGCGACGAATTGGCTGAGAAAACAGGCCTGACGCAGCTCAATCACCCGACCGCCAGTCTGCAGCGCTTTGAACTGCTGCGCGTGCTTCACGCTGACGACAGCAACCCTTTTCGCGTGTTCAGGCCGCACCAGCTGGAAGACACGATACGCTATCCCGTTTTCATCCGTGACGAGGCGGGCGCGCTCTACAAGGAGCCGCCGCTGCTGCACCACCGGCCGGCGCTGGACGCGGCGATCGCCCGGCTGGACGGCAGCAATCTGGTGCGACCGATGGTGGTGGAGATGGTCGGCACGCCCTGGGCGGACGGCTACTACCGGAAATTCGCGGCCTTTCGGGTCGGCGATACGATCTATGGCCAACATTGCGCTATGTCGAAGTCGTGGTTCGTCAAGAATTCACCCGAGCAGCTGCTGCCGGCACACATCGAAGAAATCAGGGCGTACGTTGCCGCCAATCCCGATGCCGATAGGGTCATGCAGGTCTTCGAAAGGGCCCACATGCAGTATGGACGTATCGACTACACGCTGGTGGACGGCAGGCTGGTGGTGTTCGAGATCAACAGCAACCCCACCGTGCTCAGCGACCCGCCGACGCCGTTCGCAAGCTATGACCCGCAGCCCTATGCCGACCTTCACGCCAACGCGCTGCTGGCGCTGCCGCAGGTTACCGCGCCGGACTCGCTGGCTGCAATCGACGCCGCCCACCAGTCGGCCCTGGCGAAGTTGCGGCGCCACTACCAGATGAGGCGGCTGAAGTTAATGCTGCGAAAGGTGCTCAGGAAGAGAAAATAGGCGCCGCCCCCTCCACAATCCGAAAGTACGCGACGTCACGTTTCGTCGGATCTTCTCGCAACCTGCCTGGAACCAAATCCCAGCCTAAACTGTTCCAGTTTGATTCGACGCCGACGAGCCCTGCCGGTTGGGTAAGCGGCGCTCTTGAGGAGCTTATCATGACCATCTCATCCAGCTTTCGTTCGCTTGCGGTTGCGGCAATCGCCGCCGTTGCCGTCAGCGCTGCCAGTGCCGCGCATGCCGACAGCGGCACGATCCGCTTTGCCGTCTACAAGGCGGCCTTCTTCGTCGGCGGCTCCGGCGGCGAGGGCACGCTGACCTTCCATGGCCGCTCCTATCCCATCTCGATCGGCGGCGTTTCGGGCGGCTTTGCCTTCGGTGTCTCCAAGACCTATTTCCGGGGTACCGTGCGCCATATCAGGAGGGTTCGCGATGCGACCGGGGTTTACGGCGCGGCCGGTGGTGGCGGGGCGCTCGGCAAGGGCGCGCAGGTGATCGTCATGACCAACGACAAGGGCGCCACGCTCGAGCTTACGGGCCGGCAGGTGGGGCTGCAGGTGAATGCGGATTTGAGCGGGATGGCGATTTCGCTGAAGTAGGGGCGGGATTTCCTGGGTGGGCAAGCCTGCCCAGGATGATGGCAATCGCGTAGGGTGTTCCCCCACTCCGTCTCGGCTTCGCCGAGCCACCTCTACCCCCACTTTCGTGGGGGAGAGGAAACGCTAATTTTCGAGGGCTGCGGCCTACAAAAGATGGATACGCCAAAAAGCTTGGCATTTCCTCTCCCCCACTATGTGGGGGTAGAGGTGGCTCGGCGAAGCCGAGACGGAGTGGGGGGGCGGCGCTGCCATAGGCGACTATCCCGACCTTCTACGGGACAGCCGCCTACCTCTCCTCCACAATCCTTAAATACGCCGCCGTCACGAACAGCACGATCAGCCCGAACAAGATCCGTCTCGCCCCCTCCGGCATCTGCAGGATGGTCAGCAGCGTCGTCAGCACGGTCAGGATAAGCGCGCCGATGATGGTGCCGGTGTAGCCGCCGCGGCCGCCGAAGATGGAGGTGCCGCCGATGACGGCGGCGGCGACCGAGGGCAGCACCAGCGGTTCGGCGAGCGACAGCGAGGGCGCCTTGATCAGGCCGATATAGAGCAGGCCGGTGATGCCGGCGAGCACGCTGGAGGTGACGTAGAGCGCGGTGATGACCTGCCAGTATTGTACGCCCGACAGGCGGGTCGCGCGCTCATTGTCGCCGACGGCGTAGAGCAGGCGGCCGAAGCCGGTGCGGGCGAGCGTGAAGACGATGAGCGCTGCCAGCGGCACGAACAGCAGGAGGGCGTTGGGGAACCCCCAGGTGACGCCGGTGCCGAGCCAGGCGAGGAAGTCGGGGATTTTGGCGCCGGACGCGATCACCGTGCGCTGGTAGACCTGCAGGCAGCCGGTGCCGATCAGGCTGGTGCCCAGCGTCATGATCAGCGGGTGGACGCGAAAGACGCCGACGCCGATGCCGTTGACGAGGCCGATCAGCACCGCCGGCATCATCGCCAAAAGGAACGCCACCGCCGGGTCCTGGTTGACGATCTGCGTCGCCATGATGAAGGCGCTCATCGTCGCCACCGTGCCGACCGACAGGTCGATGCCGCCGGTCAGCATGGTCATGGTCTGGCAGCCCGCCAGGATCGCCAAGGGAATGGCGAATTTGATGGTGTTGGCGATCCAGCGCTCGTTGACGATGCCGGGGCGCAGGATCTGCAGGACCACCACCAGGATGACGAGCAGGATGACCAGCGGGATGAGTGGCCGGTCGGCCATGAAGCGTTTGACGCGACGGCCGAGGGGGACGGGGGTGATGGCGGTGGTGCTCATGGGGTGGCTCTTGGGGTGGTGTTTTGCGAGGCTAGCGCTCTACGGCGCCCCCCTCTGGCCTGCCGGCCATCTCCCCCACTTGTGGGGAGATTGGCAGCTTCAGCGCTGCGCTCATTCTTGCAAGGCTGGAGATTGGCAAAGGCCGCAATGACAGCTGATCTCCCCCCTTGTGGGGGAGATGTCCGGCAGGACAGAGGGGGGCGCGCAGGAACGCCGACCCCTCGCTGCGACAGCATCACCCCGCCCATCACTGCCGCCCCCGCATGGTGATAAACGCGCCGAACATCACCACCGCCACCATGATCAATCCTTCGATGATGGCGGTGACGTTGGGGTCGATGGCAAGCAGCGTGAGATCGGTGCGCACCAGCCTCAGCACGAAGACGGCGACGATGGGGCCGAGCAGGCCGCCCTTGCCGCCGCCGAGCGCCACGCCGCCCAGCACCACGGCGGCGACGCTGGCGAGCAGATAGGGGCCGGGGATGGGGGCGCCGATGCCGGTGCTCATGGTCAGCGCCAGGCCGCCGAAGGCGGCGAACAGGCCCGACAGCGCATAGGCGATGATGCGGGTGCGCTTGACCGGCACGCCTGAGCGGAACGCCGCCAGCTCGCTCGAGCCGATGGCGTAGATGGAGAGGCCGAGGCGCGAGCGCCGGAGCGGTATCCAGATGATGCAGAGGCAGACGATCAGCACCAGCAGCGCCTTGGGCAGCCAGGCGTCGATGGCGTCGGGCAGGCCTGGTATCGGCACGGTGCCGGAGATCAGCGCCTTCAGCCATTCGGCGATGCCACCGCCCGGCGCGTCGAGCACCAGCAGGGCAGCACCCTGCAGCACGAACAGCATGGCAAGCGTGACGACAATGTCGGGCACGCGGGTGACGACGATGAGCAGGCCGTTGAGC
Organism: Mesorhizobium sp. P2_C5_2; assembly: GCF_056404535.1. Taxonomy (NCBI): domain Bacteria; kingdom Pseudomonadati; phylum Pseudomonadota; class Alphaproteobacteria; order Hyphomicrobiales; family Phyllobacteriaceae; genus Mesorhizobium; species Mesorhizobium sp. P2_C5_2. The sequence continues at coordinate 14,196 of NZ_JBFUDV010000003.1, forward strand.
GCGCCGAGCACAAAACCCATGGCGAGCACGAAGGGCACGACGAACAGCGCGTACTCCTCCGAGGCTCCATTCATCATCGACGCCGCGGTGACGCTGGTCAGCGCCATCATGGCTGCGACCGACAGGTCGATGCCGCCGGCGATGACCACCACCGTCTGCGCGGCCACCGCAAAGGCATAGGGCAGCACGGCGCGGGCGAGCGAGCCGAAATCATTGCTGCCATAGGCGGGTTGGATGATCCTGGTGGCGATGAACAGGACGACGAGAAGCGCGAACAGGCCGACGACCCAGCCTTGGCGGCGCAGGAAGTGGCTCATGGCGTCGCTCCCTGCGAAGCTGAAGCGTTGGCCGTGGGGTCGGCCAATATGCCGATATCGGCCTTGGCGCCGCGCGGCAGGCCGTAGGCGGCGCGCATCAGCGCCGGCTCGTCGGCTTCCTCGACTGGAAAAATGTCGACCAGGCGGCCACCGAAGATGACGATGACGCGGTCGCAGACGCGCTGCACCTCTTCCAGCTCCGAGGTGTAGAACAGCACTGACTTGCCATTGCCGGCGAGCTCGCGCAGCAGTTTGTAGATCTCCTGCTTGGTGCCGACATCGATGCCGCGCGTCGGGTCGAAGCACAAGATGGTGCGGGCGTCGGCCGCGATCCAGCGGGCGATGGTCACCTTCTGCTGGTTGCCGCCGGACAGGCGCTGCACCTCGCCTTGCGCACGGGTGTCGATCTGCAGCCGCTCGATGGCGCTGAGCACCGTCGCGCGCTCGCGACGCATGTTGATCGGCCCCCAATTGCGCAGTGCGGCGCTGAAGGGAAGGGCGATGTTTTCGCGCACCGAACGCTGCATGGCGAGCGCTTCTGAACGGTCGCCCGGCACATAGGCAATGCCTGCGCGGATGGCGTCGATCGGGTGGGAAAATTTCACCGGGGCGCCATCGACCTCGATGGTGCCGCCGGATGGGCGGATCGAGCCGGCGAGGGCGGCGAACAATTCGTCCTGGCCCTGGCCTTCGAGCGCGACGACGCCGGCGACTTCGCCATCGGCGAGATCGAAGGAGACGTCGCTGAGCTTGGTGCCGACGCGCAGATTGCGCACCGAAATGCGCGGCCGGGCAGCGGCGGGCGCGGCCTTCTCGGCGGCGCTGCGGGCGGCGACATGGGTCTTGACGATGCGCGTGCCGAGCATCAGCTCGACGATCTTTTCCTCCACGCCCGGCACGATGTCGACGACGCCGACAGTCTCGCCGTCGCGCAGCACGGTGGCGCGGTCGCAGAGCGCCGATATTTCGACGAAGCGGTGCGAGATGAAGATCACGGCGCGGCCAGAATCGCCCTGGCGGCGCACCACTTCCAGCACCTTTTCGGCGAGGTTGGCGGGCAGGGCCGCCGTCATCTCGTCGAGCAGCAGCACGTCGGGCTCGACGGCGAGCGCACGCGCCAGGTCGAGCACGCGCAGCACGGCCAGCGGAATGTCGCGCGCGGTGTCGCGCAGGTCGAGGTCGGTTATGCCGAGCTCGCGCACCCAGGCGCGGAACGGTTCGACCGGCGTGCCGGTGAGCCTGAGATTGGACAGCACGTCGAGATCGGGGATCAGCGACGGCTCCTGGTAGACGGGAAGCAGCCCGGCGCGGCGCGCGGCGGCGGGCGAGCGTATGTCGCGCGCCTCGCCGCGGATCAGGATGCGGCCGGCATTGGCTGGAATGGCGCCGGTCAGGATCTTCACCAGCGTCGACTTCCCCGCCCCATTGGCGCCCATCAGCGCATGCACCTCGCCCGGCAGGACGGAGAGCGACGCGTTGCGAAGCGCGGCGACCGCGCCGTAGTTCTTGGCGACGCCGGTGGCGTCGAGGAGGGGGCTGGTGGTCAAAATGGTTTGGGTCTCGGCTTGTGTGCTCAATAAATGCGAATGTCGGTGCTGCCCCTCACCTGCCTGCCGGCATCCTCTCCCCGTATAGAGACGGGGAGAGGGGGCTTGTCGCGGGCGTTGCGGCCAGCTTCTCTCTCCCCGTTCACGGGGAGAGATGTCCGGCAGGACAGTGAGGGGCAGCGCCGACGGATAGTCGTCAGCAGAAGCCCAGCCTTACTCCCCCGGCCCCTTGCACGCCACGATCTGCTCCTTGGTGTACGTCGTCCACTCCGGGATCGAGATCGAGACCGGCCATTCCGGGCTAAGCGACGGGTCGGCGGCGGCTTTCAGCTTGGCTTTGCCTTCGTCGGTGGCGTTGTCCCACAGCTGCGGGTCGACCAGCACGGTCTGCTGCGCCGGCTTCTTGCCGTCGAGGATCTGCAGCGCCAGCGTGACACCGGCACCGCCGATCGAGCCGGGGTTGGTAACGGCCGCGCCGACGAGGCCCTTGACCGAGCTCAGCTGGCCGACGAAGCCGGCATTGTCGGCGCCGACGATCGGCACCAGCGGTGCCTGCGATTCCACCAGCGCGTCGACGATGACGTTGTCGATGCCCGACGTCCAGATGCCGTTGAACGGCGTTCCTGTCGAGAGGAAGGAAAGGATCTGCTGCTTGGCCTGGTCCTGCTGCCAGCCGGTGAAGACTTCCTGCGCGACCTTCACACCGGGGTTTTCGGCCAGCGCCTTCTTGAAGCCTTTGTCGCGGTCGCTATCGGCCGAAGCGCCGGCGGCGCCGCGCATGTAAAACACCTCGCCCTTGCCGCCCATCTGCTGGAACAGCCATTTGGCGCCGAGATAGGCATACTGCTCCTGGTTGTTGGAGATGATGTAGGCCGACGGCTCGGTAACCGCCTGGTCGACGGCAACGACGACGATGCCGGCCTTGGTGGCTTCCTCGAGGCCCGCCTTGATGCCGGCGGGATCAGCGGGGTTGACGACGATGGCGTCGACCTTTGCGCTGATCAGATTGCGGATGTCTTCGAGCTGGCCGGCGGCATCCGTGTTGCGGTGGGCGATGTTGAGCTTGGCGACCTCGCCGGAAGCCAGCGCTTGCGCCTTCATGGCGCAGACCATTTCCTCGCGCCAGCCATTGCCCTGCACGGTGTTGGAAATGCCGATCGTGTATTTGCCTTCCGCCGACGAGACGCCCACCGAGGTGAGCAAGGCAGCGCCCGCAAGCAGCGGGACCATGGTCAGTATTTTCTTCATGTCAGTACTCCTCCACATTGTTTTTCAGTTCCAGGGCCTGACCCGTTGGCAGGATCAGACCAAGTCATTCACCTCGTCATTTGACGAAGGGACGCAGTACGTCGCGGGCAAGCAGGAAACCGCGCTTGACCTGATCGTCGCTGCCTTCAAAGCGCCTGTCCTCATGTTCGATGATGACCGGGCCGTCGTAGCCGGCGCGGTAGAGGCCGGAGAAGAAGCCGCTCCAGTCGACATCGCCCAACCCCGGCATGCGCGGCACCTGCCAGCCTATCCCGGCCGAGAGGGTTCCGCGCTCATAGAGTCCATCATGATCAATCATCAAATCCTTGGCATGGACATGCAGCATGTAGGGGCCGAATTCCCTGATGAAGCGGGCCTGGTCGATCATCTGCCAGACCAGATGCGAGGGGTCGAAATTCATGCCGACCTCGCCGCCCCACGCCTCCAGGATGCGGCGCCAGATCTGCGGCGAATAGGCGATGTTGTGTCCGCCCGGCCACTCGTCATAGCTGAAGATCATCGGGCAGTTCTCGAAGGCGAGTTTCACCCCGTGGTCGCGCGCATAAGCGACGATCTCGGGCCAGACTTTCAGCGCATCCTGCCAGTTGACGTCGACAGTCTTCGAGGCATCGCCGCCACAGAAGGTGTTGACCACGGACACACCCATATTGGCGGCCAGCACGATCACCTTCTTGAGATGGCCGATGACGGCCTCGCGGTGCGCGGGGTCCGGATGCAGCGGGTTCGGATAATAGCCGAGCCCGGAGACGGTGAGCTTCTTCTCCGCCAGCGATGCGACAATCTCCTTGGCCTGCGCGGGGGACGTCGAGGCAGCATCGATATGGCTGGTGCCGGCATAGCGTCGCGTCGCGCCTGAGGTCTTCGGCCAGCAGGCGATTTCCAGCGCCTCGAAGCCGGCGGAGTGCGCCCAGCCGGCAACCTCGCGAAGCGGCGTCTCCGCAAATGGCGCGGTGAGCAGTCCAAGTTTCATAGTGCCTCCCCTGGTCGTGGCTTCACGACCAATACCTATAATGCCGATTGTTTGGATCGCTTCAACCTCGCGACCTCATCTTGCTCAAGACTGTGCCGGACCGCCGCCATCGGATCGTCCGAAAGCAGGTCGCCCAGCGCCGATATCACGGCCGCGCGGAACGTCTCGTCAGCGGCAAGGCCGGGGTCGAATATCCCGTCGATGGCAAGGATAGCTGATGCCAGCGCCTGCGCATCACGCCCGGTGGTGTCGGCGATCGCGGCGACCTTGTCGGCATAGGGATCCGACACCGGCCAGCGTTTGCCAAAGCGGTCGGAAGCCTGGATCAGATAGGCCATCCAGCCGGCCACCGGCACCGACAGCAGGCCGATGCTGGCGCCTTGGCTCAGCCGGTCGCGGATCGGGTTGAGCAGGCGCTGGACGATCTTCTGCGAACCGTCGGTGGCGATCTGGTGATTGCGGTGGCGGATCGCGGTGTTCTTCAGGCGGCCGAGACTCTTCTCGACATAGGCGAGCGGCAGGATGCCGGGCACCGGCATCAGCGTCGGCACACTCTCCTCGACCAGCATGCGCCTGATGAAGTCCGACAGCAGCGGGTCGGCCATGGCATCCGATGTGTGCTCCAGCCCGGCCAGCACGCCAAGCGTGGCAAGTGTCGTCTGGGCGCCGTTCAGCACCCGCATCTTGAGATGCTCGAAGGGCGTGACATCGTCGACGAAGGTGGCGCCAACCAGATCCCAGCGCGGCATGCGGCCGGCGAACTTTTCCTCGATCACCCACTGCCGGAACGGCTCACCGACGGCGACCGCGCCATCGCGGTAGCCGAACCAATTTTCGACGCTGTCGAGATCCTCCTGCGTTACTGCCGGCGCAATGCGGTCGACCATGGCCGAGGGGAAGGCGACATTGGCCGCGATCCAGTCGGCCAGCCCATTGTCGCGCCGTTCGGCAAAGCTGCGCACGACATTGCCGAGGATGATGCCATTGGCAGGAATGTTGTCGCAGGAGAGCAGCGTCAGCGGCCTTCCATGCGTCGCTATGCGCAGCTCCAGCGCCCGCACCAACAGACCGGGCACGCTGCGCGGCGTCTCGGGGTTGGCGAGGTCGTGGACGATGTCGGGATGGCCGAGATCGAGTTCGCCGCTCGACGGGATGTGGCAATAGCCTTTTTCCGTCACCGTCATCGTCACCAGTTCGATGTCGGGCGACACCAGCACGCCGAGCGCCGGTGCGGCACTTTCCTGGCTGTCGACCACCCTGACGATGCTGCCGATGACGCGCGCCTCGATGTGGCTGTTTTCGCGGATCAGCCTTGTATAGAGCCCGCTCTGCCGTCCGAGCGTATCGGCGAGGCTGGGCGGGCGGATGTTGATGCCGACAATGCCCCAGCGGTCGAAGCGCAGCGAGATGAGATCATCGGTGTATTCGGCCTGGTGGCAGCGGTGGAAAGCGCCGACGCCGAGATGCGCCATGCCGGGCGCCAGCATCGTGCGGTCGTAGGACGGTGTCTGCACCGATGCCGGCAAACGGTCGAGCAATTCGGGCCCGAGCGTTTCGACGGCGCTCACCGGTTCGCCCCGATCACCGCCTGCTCCTGGTCGATCACGGCGCCGGTCATCGGACCGGCGGCGTCGGAAAGAAGGAAGACGGCGAGGCTGGCGATATCGTTCGGCGTCAGCAGCCGGCCGAAAGGCTGCGCGGCGTTGGCCTTGTCGAGCCAGCCCGGGCCGTTGCCCAGCGTCTCGGCCTGCATGACGCGTTCGGCCGGCGTGTCGGTCCAGCCGACATTGATGCCGTTGACGCGGATGCGGTCGAAACGATGGGCGTTGGCGGCGTTCTTGGTCAGCGTCGCCAGCGCACCCTTGGTGGCGGAATAGACGGCGAGCTCCGGCGAACCGCAATGGGCGTTGATCGACAGGATGTTGAGAATAGCACCGCCCTGGCCGCGCTTCTTCATGTCGGCAATCGCCGCCTGCATCAGGAAGAATGGCGCGCGCGCATTGACGGCGAACAGCGACGCCCAGTCGTCGGGGCTGGCGTCGAGGAAGGAGGCGCGGTCGGTCAGACCGGCAGCGTTGACCAGCGCGTCGATACGGCCGAAGCGCTCGATGCAGGCCTGCGCCAGAAGGGCAGGGGTTGCCGGATCGGCAAGATCGGCGGCGACGAAGAGTGTTGGCGTGCCCAATTGCGAAAGTTCGGCGGCGACGGCGCCGCCCCGCGCCTTCTCGCGGCCGGTGACGAGAAGGCCGGCAGCGCCGGAGCGCGCCAGCATTTCGGCAATGGCGCGGCCAATGCCTTGCGTCGACCCGGTGACCAAAGCCACCTTGCCGTCCAGCCGGATCTCCATTCCTCCTCCCGGGAATAAAGTTTCTATTTTTAGAAATATGGAACGGCAATTCTGGATAGTCAATTGTGCCAGCGGCAGCTCATTCGCCGCGCTGTGCCGCCACCCCATGGACCAGCGCCATTCCTACAGCGAGTGACGCCGCTAGCGAGCGAAAGCCGGCAAAGTCGGATTCCACCACTTCCAGCCAGCTGTCGGACAGCGGGATCAGCGGGCTGAAGGTGCTGTCGGTGATGGTGACGATGCGCGCCTTGCGCTCATGCGCGACCGCCACCAGATCGGGCGTGATCGAATTGTAGGGGCTGAACGAGACCGCCAGCACGGCATCCCGGCCGCCGATGCAGCCGATCTGGTCGAGCGCCGAGGAGCCGACATTGTCGACCAGTACGTTGCGCACGCCTTGCTGCGACAAGGTCAGCGACAGATAGGCTGTGACAGGAAAGGCGCGCTTGGAGCCGATGACATAGATCAGCTCGGCATCCGCCAGCAGCGCCACCATCTTGTCGAAACTCTCGACATCGAAGCCGGCCTCGATGCGGCCGAGCGAGGCCTGCGACGCCCCGACCATGCCGCGCAGGAAATGCAGATTGGGCTCGGTCTCGGTGCGCGGCTCGCCGCGCCCCTCCGGCCACGATCCCTTGATGTGCTCCTTGAACAGACCCTGGAAATCGGAAAAGCCGGAATAGCCGAAGATCTGCGCAAAGCGCACCAGCGTCGAGGGCTGCACGCCTGCCTGCGCGGCCACCTGCGCGATGGTGCCGAACGCGACGTCGCTCGGATGTTGCCAGAGGAAGATCGCCACCTGGCGCAGCCGCTTGGGGAAATGCACCGTGCCCGACGACAGCACCGCGCGCAGCTCCTCATAGGTCTGCGGCTGGATGTAGCCCAACGCGGCAAGAGAGCGGCCGCGCTTGCGCGTCGCCGCCTCGTCGGTGCTGGATCGTCCGGATGCCTTGCCTGCCCCACTCATGATTTCAGGCTAGCGCGGTACGATCGTTTTACAATATGAAAATTGGAAATCGTGTTCGAAAGGGTGCGGCTTCCCAACGTCGTCATCCTAGGGCGAAGCAGGAGCGTAGCTCCGTCGCGGAGACCCTAGGATCCATGCCGTGACGGTGGTCGAGGAATGCAGCGGACGAGAAGATTCTGCACCGAAGCATCGCCTTGATGTCACGGCATGGATCCCGGGGTCTGCGCCGCGTCGCTGCGCTCCTTGCTACGCCCCAGGATGACGAAGCGACAGGTGGAGGAGTTTGAAATGGTCTACGCAACATCGGACGGATCGGCGGGCAAGCGGCTCAGGGTCGGCATGGTCGGCGGCGGCCGCAATGCCTTTATCGGCGCGGTGCATCGGCTGGCCATGCGGCTGGACGACCAGATCGTTCTGGTTGCCGGCGCGTTGTCGTCCGATCCGGAGAACGCCGCCGCTTCGGCCGCCGAAATCGGCATCGCGCCCGAGCGCAGCTATGCCGATTACCACGCCATGGCAAAGGCTGAAGCCGCGCGGCCGGACGGCATCGAGGCGGTGGTCATCGTCACCCCCAATCATCTGCATGCGCCGATCGCCACCGCCTTTCTCGAGGCCGGCATCGACGTGATCTGCGACAAGCCGCTGTCGACGACGCTGGATGAAGCGCAAGCGCTGGTGGCGTTGGCCAAGGCGAAAAAGCGTCGCTTCGTCGTCACCCTCAACAACACCGGCTACGCCATGGTCCGCCAGGCGCGCGAGATGGTGGCGGCGGGCGAACTTGGGCGCATTGTGTCGGTGCATGGCGCCTATCTCCAGGACTGGCTGACGAAGCCGATCGACGCCGAGGGCCAGAAGCAGGCGGAGTGGCGCACCGATCCGGCGCGGGCAGGGCAGTCGGCGGTGCTGGCCGATATCGGCGTGCACGCCTTCAACCTGGCTAGCTACATCTCAAGCCGCGAAGCCGAGGCGGTGTCGGCCGATCTGTTCACCGCCGTGCCGGGACGCCGGCTCGACGACAATGCGCATGTGCTGGTGCGCTGGACGGGCGGCGCGCGCGGCACCATCCTGGCCAGCCAGACTTCGCCCGGCCACTACAATGATCTGTCCGTGCGCATCTATGGCGACAAAGCCGGGCTCGAATGGTCGGGCGGCCGACCGGAGGAATTGCGCTTCTCCATCTATGGCGAGGAAACCCGCACGCTGGTGCGCGGCGGCCATGGCTCGACCGCAGAGGCCCAGCGCGTCTCGCGCATGCCGGCGGCGCATCCTGAGGGCTATATTGAGGCCTTCGCCAATTTCTACCGCGACGCCGCCGATATCATTCGCGCGCATCGGTCTGGTGGCTTGGTTGATGTGGTAAGGGCGGCGCAGGTGCCGGATGTTGTGGATGGTGCGCGCGGGGTGAAATTTGTTGCGGCGGCGGTGGAGTCGAATGCGGCGGGTGGGGCGTGGACGGTGGCGCGATTTGGGTGAGGGGGCAGCGAGCTGCTGTGGTTTGCGGCAATGGCAATTACCTACGGCGCTCCCCCACTCCGTCTCGGCTGCGCCGAGCCACCTTGCCGGGGCGAGCCACGGGTCTCGCCCGTCCTTCGGACCCCCCACATTCGTGGGGGAGAGGAAATCCCAAGCTTTTTGATGGTAGAGATACCCAAGTTTTGGATGCGGCGACCTCGGCGGTTAGCGTTTCCTCTCCCCCATGGACATGGGGGTAGAGGTGGCTCGGCGAAGCCGAGACGGAGTGGGGGGCTGGCGCTGCCCTAAGCGGTTGCCGCAGCGAACCGATCCACTCTGAGGCCGGTAACTCCCAACCGTGCCTCCACCGCTGCCGCCATAGACAGCACCTGCTCATCAGCGAAGCGCCTTCCAACAATCTGCAATCCAACCGGCAACCCATCCGCCGCCACTCCGACAGGCAATGACAACGCCGGCAGTTGCGGCAGCATGTTGAAGGGGCAGGTCAGGTCGAGCCCGTTGAAGCGGCCGTCGGGCAGCGTCGCGACATAGTCGTCGTCGGTCTCGCTCACCGGCGGCGCTGTGATGGCGCAGGTCGGGCACAGCAGGGCATCGTAGCGCTCGAATATCTGCGCCATGTCGCGCCACATCGCGGTGCGCATCAGCTCGACCCGCTTGTAGGCGGTGGCGTTCATCGCCAGGCCGCGCTCGATCATCGAGACCACCGACGGATCCATGTGGTGGCGATGGGCGGCGAGCTCATCGCCGAAGAAGGCCGACATGAAGACGCACCAGAGATCGAACCATTCGTCGTTGACGGCGCGCGTCCAGCCCATCGGCACCTCGTCGACGATGGCGCCGTCCCTACGCATCTCGGCGACAGCGCACCGGATCACGGCTTCGACCTGCGGCTCGATCTGGTAGTAGCCGAGGTCGAGCGACAGGGCGAAGCGCTTGCCTTGGAGTCCGCCCGTCCGCGCTGCCGCGCCGTCAAAGCCGATCGGCAGCGAGGTGATGTCCTCGTCGCTGCCGCCTGTGGTGGCTTCCATGAAGGCAACGGCATCACCAACGCTGCGCGCCAACGGGCCGAAATGCGAGATGTTGTCGAAGACACTGGGCAGGATGGTCATCGGGATGCGGCCGAGGCTGGGCTTCAATCCGACGACGCCGCAGAAAGCGGCGGGGATGCGCACCGAGCCGCCCATGTCGGTGCCTTCGGCGAACGGCACCACACCTGTCGCCACCGCCACGCCGGATCCGCCGGAAGAGCCGCCGCTGGTGCGCTCCGGATTCCACGGATTGCGGGTCACGCCCCAGCGCGGGCTGTTGGTGAAGGAGGAGAAAGCGAACTCCGGCGTCGTCGTCTTGCCGATCAGGATCGCGCCGGCCGCTTGCAGGCGGCGGACGCAGAGCGCCGTCTCGGTCGGTACCCAATCGCCTTTGGTCCATGAGCCCAGCGTCGTCAGGTCGCCGGCGGTCGGCGTCAGGTCCTTGGCCGCGAAGGGCACGCCATGCAGCGGCCCGGTCGGTTCGCCGCGCGCCACCGCACGGTCGGCAAGGCGGGCCGCTTCCAGCGCCTGCTCCTCGCGGATGACGGCGAAGGCATTGAGGGTTGGGCTGACCGCCCTGGCGCGGCGGATGGACTCGCCCACAATCGTCTCGGCGCTGAAAGCACCGGAGCGGATGCCGTCGGCGATCGCGATTGCGTTGAGGTCCAGCGGATGGCTCATGGCGAGGTTCTCCTTGTGCTGGTCGGGCGGACCTGTGCAATCTCGCGGATGCCGCCACTACGAGACCTGTCGTTCCGATGAAACCCGCCGCCAGAGGCTCGCCTCCGTCCTTCGATGCCTGGAATGCCGGCCTCGGTGCCGCGGCATCCGCGATCGGCGCACGCGGATTTCCCGATGCGCTGGCGGCGGCTCTGCGCCTGCTCACACCCTTCCAGATGATGAACGGGTTTCTCTATTCGCCGGCCGGCCGCGCCTTCGACCTCTACAATGAAAAGATCGTCGCCGAGCGTTCGATCATCGTCGACCGCTACCTCGCCGGCGCCTATGTGCTGGACCCGTTCTACGACGCGGTACGCGGCGATGGCACCGAGCGCATGATCGTCATGCGCGAGCTTGCGCCGGACGATTTTCTGCACACTGAATATTACCGGCGGCACTACGCAACCACCGAGATCGGCGACGAGATCGGCTTCGTGCTGAAGCTGGAGAATGGTTTTACCGGTGTGCTGTCGCTGTCGCGGACGGGTGCGGCACCGCTGTTTGCCGAAGACGAGCTGGAGCGGCTGAGATCCGCCGCGCCCATTGTCTGCGCGCTCGCGGCGCGGCACTGGTTTCATGTCCCCGGCCTTTCGCTCGACATCAAGGACGCAGCCCCGGCGGCGAGGATCGAGCATCCGCTGCTCACCCGCCGCGAGCTCGAAATCGTCACCTTGGTCCTCAAAGGCCATTCCAACCTCTCGCTCGCCGCGGTTCTGTCGCTGTCACCGAACACGGTGAAGGTGCATCGCCGCCAGATTTATTCGAAGCTCGCCATTTCAAGTCAGGCAGAACTGTTCCGGCTGTTTCTCAATTAGTCTATTCGGCGAAATCCATTTCCGGCGGCGCGACCTGGAAGAAGCGGGTGAGGTAGGCGAGATAGGCGACGCCGACGGCAAGCCAGACAAGGCCGAGTACCTTGGCGTGCTCGTCCAGGTTCCACAGCAGGAAGAGGTCGCAGACTGCCGCCAGCGCCGGGACGATCAGCCCGATCAGCATGCCGAGCGGGCGCACCTGCTGGTCGCGCTTGAGGTAGAGCGCGATCACCGAGACGTTGACGGCGGTGAAGGCAAGGAAGGCGCCGAAATTGATGAAGGAGGTCGAGGTGGTGACGTCCATGGTCAGCGCCGCAAGGCCGATGGCGCCAACCAGGATCAGGTTGAGGACCGGGGTATGCCATTTCGGGTGCAGATTGCCGAAGAACGAGACCGGCAGCACGGTGTCGCGGCCCATGGCGTAGAGCAGCCGGCCGACACTCGCTTGTGCTGCAAGGCCGGAGGTGAACTGCGCCACGACCAGCGTCGCCAGAAAGATGGTGACGAATAAGTCGCCGCCGATCGCCTTGGCGATTTCGGTGGCGGCGGCGTCGACCGAGACGAAGTCGGCGCCCGGATGGGCAAGCTGGGTGATGTAGGCCGAGGCGATGAAGATCAGGCCGCCGGCCAGCGCGATGATCAGGATCGCCTTCGGCATGATGCGGCGGGCGTCCCTGGTCTCCTCGGTCAGCGTCGACACGGCGTCGAAACCGAGGAACGAATAGGCGGCAATCGCGGCACCGGCGACCGAGGCCGAGAACGGCACGCCTTCCCTAAAGAAGGGCGTAACGGAGACCAGGCCGCCGGGGCCGTTCAGCGCCACGACATAGCGAGCGGCCAGCACCAGGAAGGCGACGAGCACGCCGAGCTGCACCAGCATCAGGATGAAGTTGATGCGGTTGGCGAAGGCGATGCCGACGACGTTGATGACGGTCGTCACCGCGATGAAGCCGACGATCCACACCCAGGCCGGAACCGCAGGGAAAGCCGAGGTGAGATAGGCGGCGCCGATCAGCCAGATCACCATCGGCAGGAAGAAATAATCGAGCAGCACCGCCCAGCCGACGAGGAAGCCGATGCTGGGGCTTATCGAGCGGCGGGCATAGGTGTAGGCCGAGCCGGCAACGGGATAGACGCGCGCCATGACGCCGTAGCTGATGGCAGTGAGCAGGATGGCCGCGGCCGCCACGAGATAGGCCATGGCGGTGGTGCCCTGGCTTGCCGCGGCAAGCGCGCCGAAGGTGCCGAAGACGATCATCGGCGTCATGTAGGCCAGGCCGAAAAGCACGACGGACCAGAGTCCGAGCGCGCGGTCGAGTTTGACAGTGTCTTGCATTGTTCCGCCTCCGGGAAGCTTGTGTCCGATGCTTTTTCCGGAGGCTGCCAGAAGAGCAGGCGTCCCGGTCGCATTTCTCGAAGTTGAGGCGGAGCATGACTTAGCCGGCGCAGCGCGGCCATAACCCCAAGGGATTATGCGAACTCGCCCCGCGCCGTCAGTCCGTAACTCGTGGAAGCGCGGATGGCGGCAGCGTTGCCAGGCCTGCATGCGGCGGATACCTTCGCGCCTGCTCGAAGGAGGGACCCTTCCATGTCCATTGAAATCATCCGAACAGCCGAAGCACCAAAGGCGCCGCCCACCTACAGCCAGGCCGTGAAGGCCGCCGGGCTGATCTTTGTATCGGGGACAGGTCCCTATGATCCGCTGACGGGAGCGATTGTTGGCGCCACGATCCAGGAACAGACCGGGCAGTGCCTGAAGAACATCTCGGCCATTCTCGTCGCTGCCGGGTCATCGCTTTCCCAGATCGTCAGCGCGACGGTCATCGTGCTTGAAGAGGCCGACTTCGCCGGCATGAACGAAGAATGGGTCAAATGGTTTCCCGAAAACCCGCCGGCGCGACAAGGAGCGAAACTGCCCGTGCGTATCCCCGGATTGCGAGTTTCCATCGCTGTGATCGCGGCTGCGTAGACAAGAGCGTTGGCGACTGTGCTGGAAGTCACCGGGAACGAGGTGGCGTTCATCCGGTGAAACGAGAGAGGCCGTCAAGGCATCTAGGGCTGGGTAGCGCCTACAGCCGCTTGAAGTCCGAAAGTCCTAGCCGTATCCGCTGGCCTTCCGCAAAGGCGAGCGCGAACGATTCCAGATCGAATGAGCGGGTAATTTCCTGGTCTGCCTCAACGACGCGGACGAACCATTCGCCGCAGGCTTCGACCACTTCAATGCAAGGCGAGACCTTGCCGTTCGACGTCACGCTATCCATCGCAGCCTCCCTACGAAAGCAATGGCAACGTCGATTTTTATAAGTCCGCCGAAATCGGTCTTTCAATAAAAAAGATGGTACGGAATCGTACATATATGCTGGCCTGCTGAGGACCATACTCCTTTTACTTTGGTGAGCGGATTGGGAAATCTGGGCTCCGGGCTACCCCTGCGGGCGCAGTGCGTCGGGATTGAATTCGATGTAGCGCTGGACGTCTTCCAGCGTGGTGGCTGGGTCGCCGCTGAACTTGGTCTGCGGGTACATCGATTGTCCGGGATGCACGGTGCGGACATAGGCGGGTTTTTTGTCGGCGATGATGGTCGGCGCGCTGCGATAGGCGTCGAAGTGCGGCCCGACTTCGTAGACCGAACGGAACTTCGTCCCCGGCGCGACGATGTAGGCGAAGCCCATGGCGATCATCGGAATCCAGAACTGCCTCAGGAGCAGGATCCCGGCGTCGTCGAAACCGGCGAAGTAGCCATTGGGATGGGTTATGATGTGGCCGTGGAATGCCGGCCGCACATAGGCCGACAAGCGGCTCAGGAAATCGCGCGACAGGGCGTCGTCATCGTCGATGCGCAGATGTGCGTGCGACGCATCGGGACCAACGTCAGGATATTCCATCGCGCCGATGGGAACCGGCACGATCCGCGCCCAGTCGTAAGGCACTAGCGTCGCTTCGAGAGCCTTTAGATGCGGCGGCGGAAGCCCTTCCGAGACGTAGACGACCAGCTCGCGGCGTCCGCGCAGCATCGGCAGATCCTGGGTGAGCAGCGACGGCAACAGGATGGTGGAGAAGAACGTCAGGCGTTGCTGCAGCCTGTCGCCGTCGAAGAGCCAGGCCAGATGGTCTTGCGGACTGAGCTTGCGCTTCACCACCCAACCCTCCTTGCCGCCAAGGAAATGCACGCTGTAGCGGACGCTCAGCACGATCCTGGCGTCAGCATCCGGAAGCATGGGCCCATGTCGCCACAGCATCACGCTGCTGTAGAGGCCGATCCAGCGGATCCGGAGCCGGCGCCGGTAGGTGTAATATCTGGCTCTCAGCTTCCAGAGCTTCACGGTTCGCTCCGCAGGCTTTGCGGCAGGGCCTGCCCCGCCTGCTCTCTGGCGAGTTCGAGGGCAATACTCGAAAACGGCAGCGCGTCGTGGCGCGCCTTCCTTGCCGGACCGCCATCACCGCGAACGAGCCTGGCCGGGCGCGACATCAAGATCAGTTCGGTCTCGCCGGGCCGGATGTCGATCTCGCCGTCAATGACCAGCGTGATCGGCTGGGCCGCCCTTGTCCATTTGCGGTAGCGGATGCGGCAGATATGGCGCGTAGCAGTGTTGAGCTCGAATTCGATCCGTCGGCGCACCGGCGGCACGGCGAGCCGCAGTACGGCGTGGAAATGCACTGGTCCGGCGCCAAGCTTTGGGGGTATCGCGATGCGTTGCTCGACGGTCGGAGGCGAAGGGTTGCCATCGCTTGCCGCGACGCTGCGGACCGCCAAGAGCCGATCCGGCGCGCGCGGCATTTCCTGGCCGGCGGCGCGTTTGCGCAGCAGCCGTGCTACGCCCTGCAGTGCCTTCGTGGCAATGCCGGCACCATCCCTCGGCCGCGCCTCAGCTGAAGCCAGCAGGTAGGAGAGCGGCCGCGCCATGGCCGCTTCCGACAGCGCAGTCATGACCTGCGCGGGGACGGGAAGCCCGGCTTCGGCGTTGAGGTAGGCAAGTGCGAACAGCGCGGGCGCCTGCAACCGGCGGGATACGACGATCGTGTCGAAACGCTGCCAGTCGAGGCCATGGCGCGACAGGATCGCCGCGGCGTCGACGAGCCAGTCGCTGCGTGTCTGCCCGGCAATGCCGCCATCGGCAATGGCCAGCGCAAGGCCGTCTTCCGCTGAAGGCAGCCACAAGGCGAGCGTCCCAAGCGAGGCCGGCCGTGCGCGTTCGCGCAAGTCTGCGTCGTCGCCGATACCACCCTGGCCGGGAGCGAAAGGCCGGTTGTGGAGAAGGATGTCGCCGAGTTCGCCCTTGGAAAGCCTGACGCCGCGCATCGATGGCAGATGCTCGCGCACATAAAGCGGGCTGACGCTCTGGACGGGCATCCAGCCGCGACGGAGCAGACTGTCGAAGGCCGTTTGGATCTCGCTGGGATGAACCAGGATGTCGATGTCGCCCGCAATGCGCGTGTCAGCATCGCTCGTCTCGGCAAGGCGCGCGGCCTCCCTTATCAGCAGCGGTCTTACGCCGGCGTCGGCCATGGCCGACAGCGCCGGTATGATCTCGCGCAGCGCCATTTGCGAGCGGGTCCACAGCATCCGGCGCAGCCCAACCAGCCTTGGATAGGCCGCATGTCCGCTCAGGCGAGGCCCGAAACGCGTGGCGATTTCAAAGAGCAGGCGATGGTCGCGGGCCGGGGCGATGTCGATGTCGTTGGCCCGCAGCCAGGCATCGGCATGCGCGAAAGCGATGGTGTCGTCGGCATGGATCGCGGCCTTGATCAGCCGGTCATGCCAGCCGGTCGGGAAGGCGCGGCTGGGCGCCGGAAGCAGGGACGGTCTCACCCAGGCAGCTTTCCGGCGCGGCTGCGCAAGATCCGCTGGCGCGCAATATGGAGATAGCCCTTGTCCTTGAGCAGGTCGCGTCCGTAGGAAAGGCTCGTCGAGCTCACGCGCCGTCGAACCAGCACTTGCGCCAGCATGTCGAGGCGAAATCCAGCCTCGCGGGCGCGTGCCAACCAGTCGACCATGTCGCCGCGATTTCCCGGTGGGTCGATGATCGGCCCGATCCGGTCGAACACATGGCGCCTGATGACCATGGTGGAGCGGAGCCAACCCGGCTGAATGCGCCCTGAAAGCGAACTCTCGCCGAAGAGTTCCAGGTTCGAAAAGACACCGTCAGTCGCCGCCTGCGCGGACAGCAGCGACAGTTGCTGCTCCATCTTGTGCGGAAGCCAGACATCGTCGGCGTCGAGCGTTGCGATCAGCGCGTGCCGGCTTTCGCTCATGCCGCGCGTGGTCGCCGCGCCAGGGCCTGCATTGTCCTGCCTGATGACGCGCACCAGCCTGTGCGCCTGCGAGGCGAGAGCTGCGGTGTCGTCCGTCGACCCATCGTCGACCACCAGGATTTCCGCCGGCAGAACCGTTTGCGCGAGCACCGACGCGACCGCCTCGCCGATCGTCGCCGAAGCATTGTGGGCCGGGATGACCACGCTGTAGGGTTCGAGCGAGCCGCTCATCAGTCGACCTCGAAGTGGACGTTTTTCAGGGCCTGCATGTTGAACAGATGCTCGGGAATGCGTGCATCAGGATTGCCGCGCCGACGGATGATGGACCGGCGCAAGGCATGGATGAGGAACTTGATGACGGCTTCCTTGTCCCGCGTCATGTTGCCGGCGTGTTGCCGGTAATAGAGCGTGTTGGTTTCCGTCAGTCTGTAGGGCACCCCGGTTTCAAAGGCGCGCAGCAGGAAATCCGTGTCTTCGCCTTGCGGCAGGCTTTCGTCGAAGAAGCCGATCCGATCGACCAGCGATTTGCGGAAAATAGCCGCACCGACATGGATGCTGCGGATGATGGCGCTGTTTGCATCCGTCGCCGGCATCAGCGTCTCGGGATCGATCCTGTCGATCATCGTCATCTGGCCATAGGTGAGCCCGATCTCGGGCGCCGCATCGAATTCCGCCAGGTCGGCGGCCAGCCGGCCGGTGGTCGAAACGTCGTCGGAATCGAGGAAGGTGACGAAATCGCAATCCGGCGGCAGCTGCCGCAATCCGACATTGCGCGCCTTGGAGACGCCCTGGTTTTCGGTCCGCACGATCCTGATGCAAGGGTGACGTTCGGCAAGGCCGCGCACGATGTCCGGTCCGTCATCGCTCGACCCGTCATCGACGACGATGATGTCGAGATCGCAGTCGGTCTGTTGGGCGAGCAGCGAGCGAAGCGCCGCGTCGATGAAGGCCTCCCGGTTGTAGAGCGGCAGGATGATCGAGACCTTGCTCACGGCAGCGCGTCCAGAAAATCGCCGATGACCCGCGATGCGTCCCCTGGCTGGCTGCCAAGCGCCAGGCCGAAACAGGGCAGGGAGCGAACCAGCGCGGCGAAGCGCGCAACGCCGCTGTCGCGCTCGCCAGGCATCTGGAACAGTCCGGATGGCGCCAATGCGAGCATTGCCTTGGCCTGCGAGATCGACGTCAGCCTTGTATGCTGCGTTCCGGCGATATGAGGCACCAGCAGGGCTCTTATGCTGAGCGACGGCGTCATCCGCACGCCCAAATCTTCGCTGAAGAATTCATACTTGCCCTGCCAGTTCTCGTTGCGCCCAACGCCGATGGTCTCGAAAAGCCCGAGGCGGCGAAGCCCGTTGGCATTCTGCTTGAGCGTGCGGAACACCGGACGTGCGGTTGGAAACCCTTCTGTCGGTTCGAGCAAGACATAGTCGTCGCCGACGGACTGCAGCCCGTGCATCATGCCATCGACGACGGTACCGGACTTGCCCGATCCGCCGTGGCCGATGAGCAGCGCGCCCTTGCCGTTGCGGCCGAGCGTGCCGGCATGGGTGAGCCGCATGCCACGGGCGCTGTAGAACCAGTGCAGGAAAACACGCAGTGGCGAGCCGGGCTCCCAGGGCGCATAGGCTTGCGCCGACGGCATCCACAGAAGGCCGATGTTCCGGCTGAGATCGAAGATGTGCCAGGATTTGCGGTCGTGATCGAATTCGGCCCGAAACGAGCTGCCCTCCAGCGCTTTCTCGAAGCGGCGCGAGTGGAATTCTTCCGGACCCCAAAGCGGCGGCGTCATCAATCCATCGACGCCGGTCGAGGTGACAAGGATGCGGCAAGCTTCATGCCGGCCGGTTTCGTTGCCGTTCTGCCAGAGACGCTCGCTGGCCAGCGCGACATAGCCCGGATCTTGCGAGTAGAGCGAAACGTCGACACCGTGCAACGAAAGCCGCGCGGCCGGCGCCATCCGCTGCATGACCTTTTCTGCCTGCTCGATGGCCGAGGCGGCGAACGGCAGCAGATTGCGCAGCGTTATGCCGTCATCGATGGTCGAGGCGGGCGCAGCCAGCGTCATGGGCTGGACCTACGCCTCTTTCTTAATGGGCCAGCCGGCGGCTTCATCGGTGTCATGGATCGGGTCGGCGGTGATGAGGTCGGCGATGTCGTCGAACACTTCGAGCAGCATGGGATCGGATGCTTCATGCGCCGCACTGATCCAGTCCGCGGCCAATGGCTGGGCGGATGCTTCGAGGTCGGGGATAACAATTTCGTAGCCGGCGATCTGCGCGGCGAAGGCGCCCATCTCGTCTCGCATGGCCGGCCGGGCGGCGGCCAGCGTCTCGATCATTTCGGCAAAGTCGAAGCCCCTGACGAGACCATCGAGCAAGGTGCTGCCTGAACGGGAGACTGAGAAATAGTGCCCTGTCGCCAGATTGAGGACGACATATTCGCCGTCGAAGTTCTCGCACGAAACATCCGTGCCGAGTTTGTACCGCCCGGATAAATTCAGAACCAACCCCTGTCACGCCCGCACCGCCTATCCCCGGGGTGCCGGGCCAAGAATAGACAAATTTCCCGAAAAAACCAAGGACCATGAGCCGGCACTAATGATCAAGGTGGCACAGAATGGTGCCCGACCTGTGCAAAACTGCCAATTCGGACCACCGAAAAGGCACTACCCGCTCAGCGCCGCTTTGGGCGACCGCCGGGAGATTTGTTGCCGCGCGGGCCGCTCTGAACCGGCGTATTGCCCTGGTTTTCCTCGGACAGTTTGCGCCAACGGGCAAGGCGCTCGGGATCGAGCGTGCCAGCCTTCAAGGCAGCCTGCACCGCGCAGCCCGGTTCGTGGACATGGGTGCAGTCGCGGAACTTGCACAGTGGGGCGAGTTCGGTGATTTCGGCAAACAGCGTGTCGATGCCGGAGGCGACGTCGCTGACATGCAGCGTGCGCATGCCCGGCGTGTCGATCACCCAGCCACCGCCGGCAATGGCGTGCAGCGATCGCGCCGTGGTAGTGTGGCGGCCCTTGGCATCGTGCTCCCGGATGCCTGCGGTCTGTTGCGGCGATTGCTGCGCCGATCCGGCCAGCGTGTTGACCAACGTCGATTTGCCGACGCCGGAGGAACCGACCAGCGCCACCGTCTGCCCCGCGCCGCACCAGGCGGCAAGCGCGGTTGCGGCATCGGCGACGCGTGGGTTCAGCATCACCACGGCCAGCCCACGCTGCAGGGCGGCAGCCTGGCGTTGATACGCCTCGGCGTCGTCAGCGGTGTCGGCCTTGGTCAGCAGGATCACCGGCGTCGTTCCGGCCTCGTTGGCCAGCGCCAGATAGCGCTCGAGCCGGGCGATGTTGAAATCGGCATTGCAGGAGGTGACGATGAATAGCGTATCGACATTGGCCGCGGCCAGCTGCGGGACCCTGCCGCCCTGGGTGCGGCGCTCCAGCACCGTCTTGCGGGTGAGGCGGCGGCGCAGCAGATGCGTGTGGGGCTCGACGAGCACCCAGTCGCCGACGGCGTAGTCGCCGGTGTTCACATTCGCCGGCAGCGTCAGATCCGCCGGTCCTGCCAGAGACAGACCGGTCAGCCGGTCGCGGTGCACCGAGGCAATGCGCGTCGGGATGAGGGTAGCCTCATCGGGATCAAGCTGATCGCCGAAGAACTCCGTCCAGCCCAGGCTTGCGAGGGAGGCCGTCACGGTTTTGACCAAGGCGTCGCAGACATTGGAGGTATCCTTGGCACATGGCTGCGGGCAACAGCCTTTCGGAGTAGGGCGATGATCCGAGCCGTTCTATGGGCGGCATGGCGGTGTTTGGCAAGCCGAGTGCCCAGCGATGATCGTGCCTCAAGAGATGTAACCGCTGCGCAAGCCGGTTGCGGAAAGACCTCGGGAGGTGGCGTCGTGATAGCCTCGCGACCACAACAACGAACCGAATGCAAGATCGACTACATTCCATCTTCAAATACCCGCAAGCAAATTTCATCTTCTTGTCTTTGATGCCGAAGACTCTTCTAAAAATAAGTGATACAACAGCTTGGGCTTGGAAGTAGGCGCTTGCGGAAATGGTGAGCGCCTAAGAAATATTTTGATCTTGTAGGTACGGCTGGTGGGTGGGACTGCCGACGTGACGGTTCTTCAAAGTCTTCGCGAGCAGATCGACAAGGCGCGCCGTCGCGCGCCTCCTAACCTCGCTACGCTTGCCGCTTCAAGCGTAGATCTGCCGCCATCCGTGATGGCGTCCAGAAAGCAACTCGATGACCGCTTTAAGTTTCTGGCCGATACGCTGGGCGATCGGCGCGAGGCAAAAGTCGAATATGAACGCATTGTCGAAGGCAACGAGCTCCAGCCGATCAACTATCTTCAGCATGGGACGGTAGCGGGCCGTTCGGTCTGCCGCATCGCTTTCAAAGTAGACAACCAATCTGCTTTCGCCACCGGATTTCTGATTGCACCCGGCGTGCTTGTCACCAATAACCATGTCTTTCCGGCTGCGGCGGCCGCCCGCGATGCCCGCGCCGAGTTCGATCTGGAACTCGACATTTTCGACAATCCCAAGCAGCCGGTTTCATTCCGGCTGCAACCCGATCGTCTGTTCATGACATCGTCCGCACTCGACTATTCCATCGTGTCGGTCGAGGATCGCAGCGAGGACGGTGTCGCGCTGTCGTCGTTTGGCTACCTGCCGCTTGTCGGCACGGTCGGCAAGGTCGCGGATGGCGAATGGCTCACCATCATCCAGCACCCCGGAGGCCAGGAAAAGCAGGTCTGCATCCGCGAAAACAAGCTGCTTACACGAACCGACGACGTCCTCTGGTACTCGACCGACACGCTGGGCGGGTCATCCGGCTCACCTGTTTTCAACAACAGCTGGGACGTTGTGGCACTGCACCACAAGGGCGTGCCGCTGATGAAAAACGGAATCATGCAAACCATCGACGATCGCGATTTCGATCCCGGCCGCGACAAGGAAGAGGCGATCAAATGGATCGCCAATGAAGGCATCCGGGTCTCGAGGCTTGTTGCGGACCTGAAGAGTGCCGTACCGGACGAGCCGCTGTTCGAGCCGATCTTCAACATGGAGCCTGATCGCGCCAGAGCGATCATTGCCGGGTTCGCACGCGCCTATTTTGCAACAGCTGTCAGCTCCGGACCGGGCAGCAAAGCCACTCCACCTATCGTCCTATCGCCTCTATCTGCAAGGGAAAGCAAAACCATGGCCAACCGCAGCATCAACCTGACGTTCGACATCGATGATGACGGCAGCCTGTCGCTGCGCCAGCCCGGCGCGCGATCGGCGGAATCGTTTGTCGAGGCGACATCCGCGGCCAGTGCGGACGAGGCCGACACGGGCTCGCGCCCCGCCGACTATGATGTGCCGTTCGATCCCGACTATAGTCCGACAGGCAAAAGAAAGGGCTACGATCCGGCCTTTCTCGGCAAAGGCAACGAAGTGCTGCTGCCAACCTTAGGAACAGCTCTGCAGCGTGAGGCGACGCCGCTCCTCGATCATCCCAAGGAGCACGTGCTGAACTATTTCGGCTATAGCCTGGTGATGCATGCCGAACGGAAGTTCGCCATTTACACTGCGGCCAACGTCGACGGCAGTCATCGCCACAAACTGGGTCGCCCGCACGACCAATGGCGGTTCGACCCGCGCATAGCCCGTTCATCACAGATCGCCGCCTACTACTATGAACATAACAAGTTCGATCGGGGCCATCTGACCCGCTACGAAGACATGCAATACGGAGCCAATCCGACCGCCGCGCTTGAATGCGCCGCCGATACGCTGCACTGGTCAAACTGTGCGCCACAGCACGCCCGGTTCAACGAGAACAGGCAATTGTGGGCAGGCCTGGAAATGCACATCTTGGAAGGGGCAATCAGAGCCAAGGAATTCAGAGCACAGGTTTTCACCGGGCCGGTGCTCGACGACGGCGATCCGGTCTGGAAGCGCTACAAGGATATCAAATATCCCCTGCGGTTCTGGAAAATCGCAACGGCGCTGAGCTTGGATAGCAAAGGCAAGGAGAAGCTCTTCGCTGCAGCTTTCCTCCTCGATCAAAGCGAAGTCATCGAAAAGTATGGGATCGAGGCGACAGTCGAAGTGCCGTTCACGGCGTTCAAGACCTTTCAGGTTCCGATCGCAGAAATCGAACGGTTGACGGGCCTTGCGTTTACCGCCGGCGCGAACGGCGCCAAGCGTCTGAGTGAATTCGATCCGCTTGCCACGGCATCCGCAACACGTCGCGAGGCCATTGCGCGGGCGCGCGTCTCCTCGGCCGAGTCAACAAGCGCCGAGGCCAGGACGCCACCTGGATACGTAATGCTGGCAAACGAGGCCGACATCGTTCGCGATTGACGCGAAGGAAAGGGTCGAAGGGGATTTCTCCAGCCGACGAGTTCGTCATGGACACCAGCAAGAAGGCCAGCCTTGGGCCGGCACACGCAATCGTCTTCGATTTCGAGGGCGCCAAAAAGATCGACGCCGTCATTGGCAACCTTTCCGGCGTCGTGGTCGATGGCGCGGTCGCCTGGACCATCTCCGACGAGGGACGAACCTTCGAACGTCACGAGCGGACGGCGACCGGGTTCAAACTCAGCAAGCAGTATGACCTCGTCGATTTCTTTCCGGATCTGCCGGGCGGCAAGGAGGCCGATCTTGAATCGCTCGCCGTTTCGGGCAAGCGGCTCTGGCTGTGCGGCTCACATTGCCGGGTCAGGGTTGAGCCCGATGCGTCAGGCGCGATGAGTTCGGATGTGCGCGCTCGCCGAAGCCGGCATCTGCTCGGCTCGATCGGTCTCGATGCCAAACGCCTGCCTGTCCGCCGCTCGGCAGTGGCGTTGCCCTTTTCGGGCGCGGGAAGCCTGCGCAGCAAGCTGCGTCCCGACCCTTTCCTGTCGATTTTCCTGGAATTGCCGAGCAAGGAGAACGGGCTGGACATAGAAGGTTTGGCCGTGCTGCCGAAACGCATTCTATTGGGACTGCGCGGTCCGGTCATCGACAGCCATGCCATCATCCTGTCACTGCCGCGTGATAACAAGCTACCGACTGCGGGTGGCGAACCCTATCGCCATCTGCTCGACCTCGGCGGTCTCGGCGTCCGCGATCTTGCCTATGGCGCGGAGGGGGTCCTGGTGCTTGCCGGTCCGGTCACAAGAGCCGACGGGCCTTTCCGCATCTGTCGCTGGCACCCGTCGAGATCACGCCAGCCGGAGACGGCGGAGGTGCTTCACGAATGGCCGCTCGACCGCGATCATCCGGAAGGCATCTGCCCGTTCAAGCTGGACGGAATGCCCGGCCTTCTTATCGTCTATGACGGTTCGGAGGGCAGGCGGTCCGGCACGACGGTGACGGGCGACTGGTTTGCCCTGCCGGGAGCGTGAGCAAAGTCATAGACGGAATTGAACAAGCGCAGTTTGATCTCGGGCAGAACCGCCAACCAATTCTCGTATTCTTCAGCATTCAACTCCGGCCATCGGGAGCAGCCATGCGTGTCACTACGGGCAATGATCATCTCAAGGTGAAGGCGGTCGCCGGCACGCGTGTCGTGCTGCTGGCGCTGGATATGGACGAAGGCTCCCGCGAGGGCCTGCTCGGCTTCGCGGTCAAACGCGGGGTCAAGGGACACGCGCAGACCTGGCTGCGCGGCACCAAGTATTTCAGCGATCTGGTGCCGCATCCCGACCCCAAGGACGACTATTCCTCACGCGACCAACCGTTTCAGACCTTCCTGTGGTCCGACTACAAGGCATTCGCGGATACGGATTATGATTTCACCATCGTCGCGCTCTATGGCGACATCCATGCGTTCGAGGAAAGGCATGAGCTCTCGTTTTCGATCCGCACCGAGGCCGAGGACGACCAGCACCACGGCGTCTGGTTCAACCGCGGCGCCATTGCCAGCCACGCTTTCGAGACTAGGTTCCACAACAAGCGGCTCACCGACGAGATGACGGACAAGGTCAGCGACGACGGCAAGCTGCTCGATGCGGAAACCGAATGGCTGTCGCGCGGTCTTGCTGAAGCCTGCCTGAAATACATCAACGAAACCGGCCCCGGCGAGGGGCTCCGCGTCTGCGCCTACGAGTTCACCTATCTGCCGATCCTGCGGGCGCTGAAACGCGCGCTGGACCGCGGCGTCGACGTTCAGATCGTCTATCACGAGAAAGACGACGACCCTAACCGCCAGGCGATCGACAAGGCCGGGCTTCCGGACAAGGTGGCTCACGGGGGCCAGGAAACGCAAATTCTGTTCCGGCGCACGCGCACGCCGATCCCGCACAACAAGTTCATCGTCAAGCTCGTCGGCGGCGAGCCGAAAAGGGTCTGGACCGGGTCGACCAATTTCACCGACACCGGCTTTTTCGGGCAGACCAATGTCGGCCATCTGGTGACGGATGCGGATACGGCTAAAACCTATCTTGCCTACTGGACGGAATTGTCCGGCGATCCGACGCACAGCTTTGCGGTCACGAACGCGACCAAGCTGACGCCCAATCCTCCCAACGTCATTCCGAAAAAGTCGATCGCGGCATTCTTCTCGCCACGCGTCGCCGACAATATGCTCGACTGGTACGGCCAGCGGATCACCGACACCACGACGCTGGCGATGATGACGATCCCGTTCAACGTGGCCACCACCATTCTCGCTGCCCTTGGCAAGAAGGCGGATGCGATGCGCCTAGTCGTGCTCGAGGATGTGCCGACTGCCGACGTCGCTGCCGCCGAAAAGGCCAATCGCGGCAAGCTCGCCTTCTCCAACGGCGCGATCCTGGGAAAATCCTTCATCAAGTATAAGGTGGGCGGGGCCAAGGTGGTGCCGATCGCCAATTCCGATCTCGATGAGTGGTTTGTCGAGGAAGAGTTGGCGCGCCCGACCAATGACGGTCACGTCTTTTTCATCCACTCCAAGGTGCTGCTGATCGACCCGTTGTCCGACGATCCGCTGATCTGCTCGGGGTCGGCGAATTTCTCCACCAACTCGCTGATCTCCAACGACGAGAACATGCTGCTGATCCGCGGCAATACGCGTGTCGCCGACATCTACATGACCGAGGTCGATCGCATTTTCCGGCACTTCCGCTCGCGCGACATCATCAACCACAATGCCGAGGCGGGTGAGCAGAGCAAATGGCTGGAGCTCGACACGACCGGCAAGTGGATCGGCCCGAATTTCAAAGAGGGCTACTACAAGAACAACCGCCGGCAGCTGTTCTTTCCCGAGGCGGGTGCCGGGACGTGGAGCGATCAGGCGGCCACCGATCCCGATCCGTTTGCGGATGAAAAGGAACGCGCCGCGGCCAAGAAAAAGAAGAAACCGCCGCAGGCGTGAGCGGAGTTCGCGCAGGCGCGCTGTCTTCCTTGCGAGGGGGAGGGGATGGCCGGCGCCACAGGGGGCGGGGGGTTGGGATGGGGTTGCCTGAAGCACCGGCCAAAGCGGGACAAGTCCCACACCCAACAAGCTAGCAGAGGTTGGATCGGTTCATATGGTGTGATCGCGGAACTGGCGCAAAGCCGCGTTTGCCGCGCCGCTTCGGTGTCGCCAAAGGCCGCGCAACCGGGGGTTTCCAGTGGGTTGCGTGGGTTGCGCAAGCGCCGGTTGAAGGTGCTACGAACAGCTGTCGTTTTGAGTGGTGGTTCGAGCGTGAGGTGTTCAATAGCAGGTAGGGAAATCGCATAGCGCAACGCCGGCCCCCACTCCGTCTCGGCTTCGCCGATCCACCTTGCCGGGGCGAGCCACGGGTCTCGCCCGTCCTTCGGACCCCCCACATAGTAGGGGAGAGGAAATGCCAAGCTTTTTGAGGGAGAAGATCTTCGAAGTCGCGACGCCGGCGATTAGCGTTTCCTCTCCCCCACGGATGTGGGGGTAGAGGTGGATCGGCGAAGCCGAGACGGAGTGGGGGAGCGCCCTATGCGATTACGCGACGCTCAAGGTGTCGGCGCGTTGCCTTCGATCAACCCTGCCTGCTTGAGATCGGCCCACAGAGCCACGGGAATATCCTCGCGTAGATAACCCAAATTCTGCTTCAGCTCCTCAGTCGAGCGAGCGCCTGGAATGACGCTCGACACCAGCGGATGGCCGAGCGGAAACTGCAGCGCTGCCGCCGGCAATGACACCTTGTGCTTGGCGCAGACCGCCTCGATGCGGCGCACACGCTCCAGCACCGGCTCGGGTGCCTCCCGTGTGTTGAAGGTCGCGCCCTTGACGGCACCTGTGGCCAGGATGCCTGAATTGTAAGGGCCGCCGATGATGATCCTGGTGCCGCGCTGTTCGCAGAGCGGCAGCAAGATGGCCAGCGGCTCCTGTTCAAGCAGCGTGTAGCGGCCGGCGAGCAGGAAATAGTCGAAGGCGCCGGCGACGACGAAATCGGACAGCATCTGCCATTGGTTGATGCCGACGCCGACCGCCTTGATGACGCCTTGCGCGCGCAATTCGTCGAGCGCCGGATAGGCGCCGTCCATCGCCTCCTTGAAACGGCTCCTGGCATAAGGATCTTCGCCGGGGCCGAAATGGATGGCTTCGTCGGGGTCGTGGATCGAGACCATGTCGACATAGTCGGTGTCGAGGCGCTTCAGCGTGCCTTCGAGCGAGCGCATCACGGCATCGCGCGAATAGTCGAAC
Organism: Mesorhizobium sp. P2_C5_2; assembly: GCF_056404535.1. Taxonomy (NCBI): domain Bacteria; kingdom Pseudomonadati; phylum Pseudomonadota; class Alphaproteobacteria; order Hyphomicrobiales; family Phyllobacteriaceae; genus Mesorhizobium; species Mesorhizobium sp. P2_C5_2. The sequence continues at coordinate 41,515 of NZ_JBFUDV010000003.1, forward strand.
TCGGCGCGAAAGGAGCCGGGCTGGTCCCACAGTGCCGGCTTCAATTCCTCGGGCGGGATCGGCACGAGGTCGTAGCCGATCTTGGACGAGATGACGATGTCCGCGCGTGGCAGCGACTTGATCGCCAGACCGAGCCGCGTCTCGCTGACGCCAAAGCCGTAGACGGGTGCTGTATCGAAATAGCGGATGCCATTGTCATAGGCGGCCTGCACCGTGTTGACCGCCGAGTCCGTATCGACGGCGCGGTACATGTTGCCGAGTCCTGTGCCGCCAAGCCCGATCGTCGTCACTTTCAGGCCGTTCTTGCTGACAGCCCTGAATTCGATTTCAGCCATTTTCTCTTCCTGTAATCCCTGATCGTCCATTCGTGCCGGCCATGCCGCAGCCTTTCCCGCGCTATTCATACCGAGAGCCGCGCGTCCTGTGTTCGGCGGCGAAAGACCATTGACACAAAAGTTATCATATAACAATGTAACCAGACGACAAATGTAGCGACGCCTACAAAACGACAAGGGAGGAACGCATGGACGACGACACGAAAAATCAGATGGCCGGCATCAGCCGACGCAGCGCTTTTGCGCTGGCGGGAAAACTCGGCCTCGGTGCCGCTGGCCTCGCCAGCGGATTGGGCGGTCTTGCCGGCGGCATCAGTGCTGCCCGGGCAGCCGATTCATCGCCCGGCCTGCCGAAGAAGCCCTACAAGTTCCACTTCGTTTGCCATGTGACGCTCGACCAGTTCTTCACGCCGACCGTCTATGGCATCCAGGATGCCTGCGCCGCCTTCGGTTGCAGCTACCAGTGGACGGGTTCGCAGAAGAACGTCGTCTCCGAAATGGTCAGCGCCATGCAGACGGCGATCGCGCAGAAGTCGGACGGCATTGCCGTATGCCTGGTCGACCCGACGGCGTTCGACGCCGCCACCGACATGGCGGCGCAGGCCGGCATTCCTGTGGTTGCCTTCAACGCCGACGTGCCGGTCGGCAGCCCCAACAAGCGGCTGTCCTATGTCGGCCAGCCGCTCTACCAGTCGGGCTACAACTCGGCGCTGAAGTGGCTGAAGCTGGTCCCCAAGGGCGGCCATGTCATGCTGTCGATCGGCGTGCCCGGCTCGCTCAACACGCAGCCGCGGCTCGACGGCTACATCCAGGCGATCAAGGACAGCGGCAGCGGCGTCACCTACGATGTCGTCAATACCGGTCCGGATCCGGCAACCGAAATCTCGCGCGTCGAGAGCTATTATCTCAGCCACAAGACCGTCAACGGCCTGTTCGGCACCGGCGGTTCCGACACCTATGCCTGCGGTTTCGTCTCCAACAAATACGGGCTGGTGAAAGCCGGTGGCGCGGTTGCCGGCTTCGACCTGTTCCCGCAGACGCTGGACTTCATCAAGGCCGGCGACGTCAACTTCACCACCGACCAGCAGGCCTATCTCCAAGGCTTCCTGCCGGTGCAGCAGATGTATCTCTACAAGCTGTCCGGCGGTCTCGTCGGCCCGGCCAACAGCGATACCAGCCAGGCCTATGTGACCAAGGACAATGTCGACGCCTATGTCGGCAAGTCGCGCTTCGAGGGCCGCTCGGACGTCGAGCCGACCTGACACGTTCCGCCGTCAACTCCAGCCCTCGCCGCGTCATCCCGGGATGATGCGGCGAGGGTGCCAGTTGCTGCCGTTCAGGCAGTCGTCTCAGAAATCAGGAAGACAATAAGTGCCGCCAACCAAAGCCATAACAGCCGGGAAAGGCGCCGTCGGCGTCAAGGTTCCGCACACGATGACGGAGAGGCTGCTCATCCTCTTGTCGCGTTATCGCGAGGCGAGCATCGCCGTCGTCGCCATCGTGCTGGTGATCTATTTCCAGATCGGCAGCGATGGCGGATTCCTGTCGCCGCAATTCATGAGCGTGGTGCTGCGCGACACCGGCCGGCTCGGCCTGATCGCCGCCGCCGAGGTGATGCTGATGATCACCGGCGAGATCGACCTGTCGCTCAGCGCCATCTTCTCGATTGCGCCCTATGTCATGGCGCTGCTGTCGGTCACCTATGGTGTGCCGCTGGCCGTCGGCGCGTTGATCGGCGTGCTGATCGGCGTGCTGGTCGGCGCCATCAACGGCATCATCACGGTGCGCTTCAAGGTGCCGTCGCTGATCACCACGGTCGGCATGCTGTTCTTCCTGCAAGGCATCGTCGTCTCGATCTACAACAGCCAGCCGATCGTGGCGCCGGTCGAGCAGCCCTTCAACGCCATCTTCGGCCAGAGCCTTTACCAGCCCTCGGATGGCCTGTTCTCGTTGCACGGCATCACGGCCTTTACGCCCTTCCTGTGGGCGGTGGTGCTGGTGCTGGTGCTGGCGCTGGTCTTGAACCGTACCACCTTCGGCCTGCATACGATTGCGACCGGCTCCAACATCATCGGTGCGCGTGAGATCGGCGTGCGCACCGACCGCATGAAGATCTACAATTTCATGATCGCCGGCGGCTTCGCTGCCTTTGCCGGCATCATCAACACGGCGCAGTTCACCTCGGCCGACCCGCAGGCCGGCAGCCCGTTCCTCACCTTGCAGGCGATTGCGGCCGCCGTCATCGGCGGCACCTCGCTGCTCGGCGGCTCCGGCACCGTCATCGGCGCGCTGATCGGCGCCTTCGTCGTCGCCTCGCTCAACAACGGCCTGGTGATGATCGGCGCGCAGGCGACCGTGTCCGACATCTATCTCGGTGCTGCCATCATCGCCGCCATGATCCTCTCAATCCAGGTCGACCGGCTGCGCACACGGAGGCGCGTATGAACACGCAGACCACCATTCCACCGCTCTCCCCCGATGCTCCGACCGTGCTGGAGATGACCAACATCTCCAAGAGTTTCGGCGCCGTCACCGCGCTCGTCGATGTCTCGATCAAACTGCGCAAGGGTGAAGTCCTGGCGCTGGTCGGTGACAACGGCGCGGGCAAGTCGACATTGATCAAGATCCTGTCTGGCTTTCACCAGCCCGACACCGGCACCATCGTCTCGCAAGGCAAGGAGGTGCGTTTCGCTTCGCCGCGCGATGCGCGCGCGCAAGGCATCGAAACCGTCTATCAGGATCTGGCGCTGGTCGGCGACCTCAGCGTCTTCCACAACATGTTTCTCGGCCGCGAATACCACAAGCGCTTCCTCGGCCTGAACCTGCTCGACAACAGGAAAATGCGCGAACAGGCGCAACTTTACCTGGATACGCTGGGCATCACGATCCCCAGCGTCAACAGTACGGTCGACCTGTTGTCGGGCGGACAGCGCCAGTGCATCGCGGTCGCCCGGTCGATCTATTCTTCGCCGAAGATCCTGGTACTTGATGAACCGCTGGCCGCGCTCGGCGTGCGCGAGAGCGCGCATGTGCTGGGCCTCATCCAGAATTTGCGCCGGCAGCGCGAGGTCTCGGTGATCCTGATCGTCCACAATTACAACCAGATTTTCGAGGTCTGCGACCGCATCAACTTCCTGCATGCGGGCGAGGTCGCGCTCGACGCCTCCACGGCCGATACCAGCGAGGAAGAGTTGATCCGCATCGTCAAGTCGGGCCTTGGCACCAGGGCAATCGAAGCCGCCGCGGCCGAAGTCCGGCCGGGCCTCGTATGAACCAGCCGCCGGCGGCGGCTGCCAAAATCCTTGCCGGCAAGAGCTCCCGCTTGCCGGTGCCTCGCACGGAGTATTCGTCTTGACGTTCTCACCCACCGAACTGACCAAATCCCTTGGCCGTGGCCTGCTGTCCTTTCCGCTGACTTTTTTCGACGATGACGGCGCTTTCAACGAGGACGGCTATCGTGCCCATGTCGCCAGCCAGGGCACTGCCGGCGCGAGCGGGCTTTTTGCCGCCGGCGGCACCGGCGAGTTCTTCTCGCTGACGCTGGAAGAATACAAGCGCGTGGTGCGGGCTGCGTCGGACGAAGTTCCCGATACCATGCCGCTGCTCGCCGGCGTCGGCTATGGCACGCATATGGCGGTCGAGTTTGCCAAGGCAGCGGAGGCCAATGGCGCCGACGGATTGCTGGTGCTGCCGCCCTATCTCGTCAAGTCCGAGCAGGAAGGCCTGCGCCGTCATCTCACCGCCATCTGCCGCTCGGTCGGCATCGGCGTCATCGCCTATAACAGGGACAACGCCATTCTGACGCCGGAGACGCTCGAGCGCGTGGCACAGGATTGCCCGAACCTGATCGGCTTCAAGGACGGCGTCGGCGATATCGAACTCCTCACCGCAACGCGCTACCGCATGGGCGACCGGCTGGTCTTCATCGGCGGCATGCCGACGGCCGAAGTTCATGCCAGTGCCGCGGCCGCCATCGGCATGACGACCTATTCCTCTGCGATCTACAATTTCGCGCCTGACATTGCGCTGCGCTTCTTCAACGCGCTTCGCGCCGGACGCACGACGGAAGTCGGCGATCTCATCCGCTCGTTCTTCCTGCCTTATCTCGCCATCCGCAACCGGCGCGCCGGCTATGCCGTGTCGATCGTCAAGGCGGGCGCGCGCATTGCCGGCATCGATTGCGGTCCGGTGCGGTCGCCGCTTCTCGATCTGACCGCCGATGAAGAGCGTCAACTCACCGCGCTCATGCAGTCCTGCAAGATGCCGGTCGCGGAGCTGGCGTAGCACCGGATGGACTGGGTGGACGGATCGAAGACGAGGTGCGGCCGCGTGTCAGGCCGAACCGTCGACCATGCGGCGATAGCGCTCACGCCCGGCTTCCAGATGCTCGCGCAAGGTGAAGCGGGCGGCTTCGACATTCTGCCGCTCGATCGCCTGGTAGATGCGGCGATGCTCCATCTGGACCTGCTCGAGATAATGCCGACGCTGCTCGGGCGTCTCGTCCCGCGGGCGCATCAGCTGGCGCGGAATGAGGACGGGTCCGAGGAAATGCATGAAGCGTTCGAAATAAGGATTGCCGGTGGCAGACGCGATCGCCCGGTGGAAGGCGAAGTCCGGTTCGATGGCGCTTTCGCCGGCGGCGATCGAAGCGTCGATGGCATCGAGACAGTCGCGCATGCGGGCAAGGTCGTCCTCGCCGCGCTTCTCGGCGGCAAGACCCGCGGCTTCCAGTTCCACCGCGAGCCGGAGCTGCAGCACGTTCTGGACTTCGGTCAGCGAGTGAAGCTCGTCGGAAATGATGCGGAACGTGGTGTTGGTCTCATGATCGGCGACGAACACGCCGGAGCCTTGGCGGCTCGTCACCAGTCCTTCGGAGCGCAGCGACGCCATGGCTTCGCGGATCACCGTGCGGCTGACGCCGAACTGCGCGATCAACTCCTGCTCGGTCGGCAATTTCTCGCCGCTGGTCAAATGACCGGCCCGTATTTCGCGCGCAAACCAGTCGGCAACCTGCGCCGTGCGGCTGATCTGCGGGGGAAGGCCAAAGGAACGTTTCATCGTCCCCAAGCAATAAACGAACCGCGTTTCTTGGCAACCCATAATTTGTCTGGTGATATGATAAGATTTTCAGCGCGCCAGCCGCGCCCAACCTTCATTCGCCTTGGCGCATCAGCGCGAACATATCCGCGCTATCAGCGAAAGGGCAGGGCGTGACCATCCCCAAGAAACCAGTGCTGCTGACCGGAGCCTCCGGCACGATCGGACGGCTGTTGTCAGCCAGGCTCGCGGCGCTGGGCTGGACCTTGCGGCTCACCGATATCGTGCCGTTGCCGATCCCGCTGCCGGACGGAGCAAGCTTCACCATTGCCGATATTGAGGACCAGCAGGCGGTGGACGATCTGTCGAATGGATGCGGCCTGATCCTGCATTTCGGCGGCATCTCCACCGAGCAATCCTTCGAGACCATGCTCGGCCCCAATTTCCGCGGCGCCTTCCACATTTACGAGGCGGCGCGCCGGGAGAAGGCGCGCGTGGTATTTCCCTCTTCCGTGCATGCGGTCGGCCTTTACGAGCGGACGGAAATTCTCGACCAGGACTGTCTGTTGCGACCGGATGGCTATTACGGCCTGTCGAAAGCCTATGGCGAGATGCTGGCGCGGCTCTACTTCGACAAGCATGCGGTCGAAAGCGTGCTGATCCGCATCGGCTCGGTGCTGCCCGAAGTACCCGACGAACGCATCCTGTCGACCTGGATATCGCATGACGATTTCGTCCGACTGATCGAGCGTTGCGCGCAGGCCGAGCGTGTCGATTGCTCCGTCATCTGGGGCCAGTCGAACAACAGCCGCGGCTTCTGGCGGCACGATGCCCGAGAGACGCTCGGCTGGACGCCGCTCGACAGTTCCGACAGCCAAGCCGAACGCGTGCGAGGCAAGGTGACGGACAATCCGGTGGTCGAGCGCTACCAGGGCGGCAAGTTCATCGTCGTCGACTACAGCCGCGAAGGTTTTCCGCCGCGCGAGATGTTTCCTGACGAATGATCGATTAAGCCGCCGGCAGCCTCCGTCCGACGATCAGGTCGGCGGCCTTCTCGGCGATCATAATCACCGCGGCATTGGTGTTGGACGACACAATGCTCGGCATGACCGAGCTGTCGCAGACACGCAGACCCTGCAAGCCGCGCACGCGAAGCTCGGGATCGACGACGCTGTCGGCGTCGCCGCCCATGCGGCAGGAGCCGACCGGGTGATAGGCGCTGCGGCCGTGCTCGCGGGCGAAGGCTTCGAGTGCGGCCCGGCCCTGCATCGCCGCGCCCGGCAGATGTTCGCGGCTGATGTATTTGGCGAAGGCTTGCTGCGACAGGATTTCGCGGCTGATCTCGATGCCGTCAATGGCGCGTTCGAGATCGTAGCGCTCGGCAAACGGGTTGGGGTCGATAACAGGGGCTTCGCGCAGGTCTGCGGACTTGAGCGTGACGCTGCCGCGCGAGCGGGGCCGCACATGGTAGGAGTTCAGCGTGCAGCCATTGCCTCCGGGCACCGAGCCGATGCCTTCCTCGACGCCGGCGCCAGGCAGGAAATGGAACTGGATGTCAGGGGTCTTTTCAGTTCGGTCACCCCACCAGAAGCCGCCGGCCTCGACGATGTTGGAGGCCACCGGTCCCTTGCCGAACAGTGCGTATTCGAGGCCGGCGACGGCCTGCCAGCGCTTCTTCTTGTAGCGGTCTATGCCATGCGGTCCGTTGAGTTCGGCAACGACGTCGACATCCATGTGATCGTGCAGATTCTGGCCGACATCTTTTGCGTCGTGGACCACCTTGATGCCGTGTTCGGCCAGATGTGCGGCCGGGCCGATGCCCGACAGCATCAGCAATTTCGGCGAGCCGATGGCGCCGGCGGTAACAATCACCTCGCGCTCGGCGCGGAGCAGTTCGGTGTGGCCGTTGACGATGATCTCGACGCCGATGGCGCGGCCGTTTTCGACCACGATGCGGCTGACGGTGGCGTCGGTGCGCAGCGTCAAATTCCTGCGACCAAGCGCGGGCTTGAGATAGGCGACTGCCGTGCTCGACCGTTTCCCCCGGCGCGTCGTCGTCTGGTAGAAGCCGGCGCCAGCCTGCTCGCCGGCATTGAAATCGGCGCGGAAGGGAAGGCCGGCCTGCTGAGCCGCCTTGACGAAGATGCGCGTCAGCGGATGCGGCGCGCCGCTGGAGACACCAAGCGGGCCGTCGATGCCGTGTTGCGGGTCGGCAAACGTGTCGTTGCCCTCGGAGCGGACGAAGTAGGGCAGCACGTCGGTATAGCTCCAGCCCGCACAGCCATCGTCGGTCGCCCAGCCGTCGTAATCCTCAGGGCAGCCACGCGTGAACACCTGGGCATTGATCGACGAGCCGCCGCCCAGCACACGCGCCTGCGGATAGACCATGGTCCGGCCGTCGATCGCCTTGCCGGGCGCCGTATCATAGCCCCAGATCAGCGGCCCCGACGTCATCTTGAAGAAGCCGACCGGCAAATGAATGTAGCGGTCGGTGTCGGGCGGACCGGCCTCGAGCACGACGACGGACACGTCCGGGTCTTCGCTCAGCCTGGCGGCCAGAATGCAGCCGGCCGAACCGCCGCCAACGATAATGTAATCCGGCATTCCTGTTCCCTTTGCCGGGGCAAAATCAGTGCCCCCCTTCTCTTGCGCGCGACGATCTCAAGTCGCTTGTGCCGCGTCAAGAGAAAGGGTATGGTTATCGTGTTGAAGGGTTGTCGTACAAGTAGAGGAATTTGATAACCCGTCACCAGGAGGTCCCGGCCGCGCTCCCCGCGCTATCCGCCGGGCGGAACAGAATTCAATCGGGAGGTTTTCGAGACATGAAGGACACGAAGAATTTTACGGTCAACCGGCGCACGCTGATGATGGGCGCCACCGCCGGCGTGGCGGCACTCGCCATGCCGAGCGTGCTGCGCGCACAGGACAAACCGACGCTGGTGACATCGATCCGCTCTTTGTCCAACCCGTATCACGCGGTGTGGAAGACCGGCGCCGAGGCCTACGCCAAATGGGCTGGGCTCGAACACGTCACGCTGGTGTCGGAAGGCAATAGTGAGAAGGGCATTGCCGACATCAAGGCGATGCTGGCCAAGACCGGCGGCAACATGGTGCTGAACTCCGATCCGAACGATACGCCGGATGCACGCCCGATCGTCGAAGCCTGCGCCAAGGCCGGCGCCTATGTGGTGACGCAGTGGAACAAGCCGGGGGATCTGCATCCGAAGGACTTCAACCCGAACTATGTCTCGCATATCGAGTTCGACGGCATCGACAGCGGCAAGACCATCGCCGAAATCCTGTTCAAGACCATCGGCGGCAAGGGCGGTATCGTCGCGCTCGGCGGCCTGATCTCGACCACGGCGGCGATCGAACGCAAGAAGGGCCTCGATGCGGCCCTTGCCGCCAATCCCGATATCAAGCTGCTCGACTTCCAGGTCGCCAACTGGAAATCGACCGAAGCCTTCGACCTGATGGGCAATCTGCTCACCCGCTTCGGCGACGACATCAAGGGTATCTGGGCCGCCAATGACGATATGGGCTCGGGCGCACTCGAAGCGCTGCGCGCCGAGAACCTTGCCGGCAAGGTGCCGATCGTCGGTGTCGACGGCATCAAGACGGCGGTCGACGCCGTGCGCACCGGCGAGTTCGCCTGCACCGTCACCTCCGATCCGTTCTGGCAGGGCGGCATGGGTCTGGCTATCGGCTACAACGCCAAGATCGGCAAGTTCGACCCGACCAAGGAGCCGCCGGAACACCGCGAATTCTACGGCAAGGCGGTGCTGATCTCGCACGACAATGTCGAGGAATATTACAAGACCAATGTCGATGCGAAGCCCGAGATCGACTGGAACGATCTGTGGGGCCGGGTGACCGGAGCGATCCGTACCTGATCCATCGGAGCGGGCTGCAACTCCCTGGCGGCCCGCTTCCTCCCGCAGCCGTCGCGATCCCCTTGTCGCGACGGCTGTCACCAGCAGACGGGAAGCGGTTTCTTGACAATCCATACAGAACCCCTGAAGTCCGTTTCGGACATCGAGCGGACGACTTCCATGAGTTTGATCCCCGGCCGCATCGCCGCATTCTTCGGCGGCAGGCGCTGGCGCAGCCTGGCGCCGCTGGCGGTGCTGATTGTGCTGTGCGTCCTGATCGCCATTGCCAATCCCAATTTCATCGAGGTCCGCAATCTGGTGCGGCTTGCCAATTCGGCCGCCGTGCCGCTGACCCTGGCGATGGGGCTGACCTTCATCATCCTGATGGGCAGCATCGACCTGTCGGTCGAAGGCACTCTGTCGGTGTCGGCGATGGTGCTCGTGCTGCTCGCCGCCAATGACGGCAATGGCAATGACTATGGCTGGTGGGCGGTGCTCGCCGCAATCGTTGCCGGCACCGCGATGGGCTTTGTCAGCGGGCTCGTCCAGACCATGCTGCGCATCCCGTCCTTCATGGGCACGCTCGGCATGTGGTTCATCGGCCTCGGCCTGTCGGTCTACATGCTCGGCGGCTCGGCAATCAAGCTGAACGATGCCTCGATCCGCGATCTCGCCCTGCACCGTTTCCTCGGCCTGCCGGTGGCGGTCTGGGTTGCCACCGGCGCGTTCCTGCTCGCCACTGTCATCCAGTACCACACCAAGCTCGGCCGCCACATCTTGGCAATCGGCGGCGACGAGGATGTCGCCAAACTCTCCGGCGTCAACGTGGTGCGGGTGCGCATCACCGCCTTTGCGCTGGCCGGTTTCTTCTTCGGCATTGCCGGCGTTCTTGCCGCAGCGCAACTCGGCCAGTCGCACGCCGTCATCGGCGACGGCAGGCTGTTTGCAGCCGTCACCGCCGTGGTCGTCGGCGGCACGGCGCTGACCGGCGGTGAGGGCGGAGTCGTCAACACGCTGATCGGCGTCTTGATCGTCACGGTGCTTGCCAATGGCATGATCCTGCTCGGCATCTCGCCCTACATCCAGCAGACGGTGCAGGGCCTGATGATCATCGCTGCGGTGGCGCTGTCGCTCGACCGCGTCCGCCTCAAGATCGTCAAGTGAGCGCCATGCTGCAGGCCTCCAACATCATCAAGAATTTCCCCGGCGTTCAGGCCTTGCGCGACGTCTCCATCGAGGTCCGGCCGAACGAAGTGGTCGGGCTGATCGGTGAGAACGGTGCCGGCAAGTCGACGCTGATGCGGGTGCTGGCCGGCGGCTACCGCCCGGATGGCGGCTCGCTCACCCTCGACGGCGAGCAGCTGCGCATGCGCAACGCCCGCGACGCCGCCCGGCACGGCATCGGCATGGTGTTCCAGGAACAATCGCTGGTGCTCAATTTGACCGTCGCCGAAAACATCTATCTCGGCGAGGAGGACCGCTTCACCCGTTTCGGCCTCGTCAACTGGCGAGCCATGAACGCGGCGGCACGCCGGCAGCTCGCCAAGATCGGCATCGACATCGATGTGACGGCGCGAACCTCCGAACTCACCTTCGCCGCCCGCCAGATGGTCGAGCTGGCCAAGGCGCTGACCCTGGAGGAAGTGGTCGAGCGGCAGTTGCTCATCCTGCTCGACGAGCCGACCTCGGTGCTTAACGCCGCCGACATCGAGGTGCTGTTCGCGCGCGTGCGCTCGCTCAAATCCCGCGCCAGCTTCGTCTTCGTCTCGCACCGGCTCGACGAGGTGCTCAACATCTCCGACCGCGTCTACACGATGAAGGATGGCGCGGTCGTCGCCGAACATCGGGCAGCCGAGGTTACCGCGCCGGAACTGCACGAGATCATGGTCGGGCGCGGCCTGCAGGCGGAATACTACCGCGAGGCACGCCAGTTGGCGCCGCGCGACACCGTCATGGTCGAGGCCAAGGGCCTTGGTGCCACCGGCTTCTATCACGGTGTCGATCTCTCGATCCGCGCCGGCGAGATCGTCGGCATTGCCGGCGTCGTCGGCTCAGGCCGCGAGGAGGTGACGCGCACCATTGGCGGCTTCGTACAGCATGATGCCGGCGAGATGAAAATCGCCGGCGATGCCGTGCGCTTCTCTTCGCCGGAACCGGCGGTGCGCAAGGGCATCGGCTATGTGCCGCGCGAGCGCAGGCTCGAAGGACTGGTGATGTTCCTGTCGATCGCGGAAAACATTTCGCTCGCCGATCTCTCCAGCGTCATGCGCCATGGCGCCATCGACTATGGCAAGGAGCGCCGGCTCGCCGCCGACTGGATCAAGCGGCTGCGCATCAAGGCGCCCGGTCCCGACGCCGCCTGCCGCAAGCTCAGCGGCGGCAACCAGCAGAAGGTGGTGCTGGCGCGCTGGATGACGGCGGGCTCGCGTATCCTGGTGCTCGACCACCCGACACGCGGCCTCGACGTCGGCGCCAAGGAAGAGGTCTACGAGCTGGTCCGCGATCTCTCGGCGCAGGGCGTGGCGATCCTGCTGATCTCCGACACGCTGGAAGAAACGATCGGCCTGTCGCACCAGGTGCTGGTGATGCGCGACGGCGCAATCACCGCGCGCTTCGATGCCAGCCCCGGCAACAAGCCGAACCAGGTCGATTTGCTAAGAGCGATGGTGTGAGCCGATGAACGAAGGGTTTTCCATCAGGCGGGTGTTCGAAGGCAAGTGGACGCAGGGCGCCATTCCGCTGATCCTGCTGGTCGCGCTGCTGTTGATCATCGAGATCGCCGCGCCCGGCTTCCTGACCGGCGAGACCGTGGCGCTGCTGTTTGCCAACACCGCCGTGCTGTTCATCCTGGCGACCGGCGTCACCTTCGCCATCCTGCTCGGCGGCATCGACCTGTCGATCCAGGCGGTGGCGTCACTGGCCAGCGTCATCCTGGCGCAGCTGCTGCCGTCGCTCGGCCTTGCCGCCTTTCCGGTGGCGATCCTGTCCGGCCTTGCCTTCGGCATCCTGAGCGGCGTGGTTCACGTCAAGCTGCGCGTGCCGTCCTTTGTCGCCACGCTCGCCACCGGCGGCGTCGTCACCGGCCTGGCGTTGTGGGTGTCGAACGGCCGCGCCATCACCATCGAGGAAGGCGGCCGTGAAAACACCGCCTGGATCAACGCGACCGTCGCCGGCATTCCGGTGGTGGTGCTGATTTCGGCGGTGATAGGCATCGCCGCCTTTCTGGCGCTGCGCTACACGCGCTTCGGCCGCCAGGCGATCGCGGTCGGCGCCGGCGAGCCGGCGGCATGGGCGGCGGGCATCAATGTCGACCGCACCAAGATCATCGCCTTTGCCGCGTCCGGCATGCTGGCCGCTGTCGCCGGGGTTGTGCTGGCGGCGCGGCTGTCGAGCGGTTCGCCGGTGCTGGCCAACCAGCTGCTGCTGCCGGCCATCGCCGCCGTCATTGTCGGCGGCACGGCGATCACCGGCGGCTTGGGCGGCGTTGCCCGCACAGCGGTCGGCGCGCTGATCATCTCGATCGTGCGCATCGGCATGACCTTCGTCGGTGTCAACATTTTCCTGGAAAACATGGTCTTCGGCGCGGTGCTGATCGCCGCCGTCGCCATCACCATCGACCGCAGCAAGATCGCGGTCATCAAGTGATCCCGCCTCCCAAGCAAGCGCGGACAGGACGGGACCGCATCGGCGCGAGGCCGATGCGGTCCGGCCTGATCAGATCACATCGTGTCGAGGCCGATCAGCTCGATCTTGTAGCCGTCCGGGTCTTCGACGAAAGCGATATGCGTGGTGCCGTGCTGCATCGGGCCGGGCTTGCGCGGGATCTTGGCGCCGCGCTTTTCCAGTTCCGCGCAGACGGCGTAGATGTCGTTGACGCCGAGCGCCAGGTGGCCGAAGCCGGTGCCGATCTCATAGGGTTCCTCGCGGCCCCAGTTCAGCGTCAGCTCGACGACGGCTTCTTTGTCCTCGGGGCCATAGCCGACAAAGGCATTGGTGAACTTGCCGCCGGGATAGTCGTCGCGGCGCAGCAAGGTCATGCCGAGCACTTCGGTGTAGAAGGCGATCGACTTGTCGAGGTCGAGCACCCTGATCATGGTGTGCATATAGCGAAAGCCCGGGGCGTCGCTCATTGGGGAAGTCCTCCGAATTCAGGGATTTTCTGGTCTGACTGTCCACATCAAACGGTAGGCGTGGCTTCGCTTGATGTTCTCAATCAGGGTTGTATGATAACACGACAACGCCGGTATTTGTCCAGTCGTTTTGCCGAGGGGTCCAGAGTCCATTCATGAATGCCGTGCCGCCACCCTCCGCATCGCAGATCGCTGCCCTGGCCGGCGTGCTGCCGAATGGCGGGCTGCTGACCGAGGAAGCGGACCTGGCGCGCTACAGCCGCGACTGGTCGGGCGACCATTACGGCCGGCCGCTGGCGGTGGCGCGGCCTTCCTCGGTGGAGGAAATGTCGGCGCTGATGCGGTTCTGCCATGCCGAGCGCATTCCGGTGGTGCCGCAAGGCGGCCTGACCGGCCTCGTCGGGGCGGCGGTGGCGGCGGATGGCGGCGAGATCGTCATCTCGCTGGAACGCATGAACAGGATCCGCTCGATCAGCCCGATCGACTTCGCCATGGTGGTCGAGGCCGGCTGCATCCTCGAAGATGCCAAGCGCGCCGCCGAGGCGAGCGATTGTCTGCTGCCGATCACCTTCGGCGCGCAAGGCAGCTGCCGCATCGGCGGCAATGTCGCCACCAATGCCGGTGGCTTCAACGTGCTGCGCTACGGCATGACGCGCGATCTCGTGCTCGGCCTTGAGGTGGTGCTGGCCGACGGCCGGATCTGGAACGGGCTGAAAGTGCTGCGCAAGGACAATCGCGGCTATGATCTGAAGCAGATCTTCATCGGCAGCGAGGGCACGCTCGGCATCGTCACCGCCGCGGCGCTGAAACTGTTTCCCAAGCCGACGCAGATCGAAACAGCACTGGTCGGCCTGCGGTCGGTCGAGGACGCGATGGCGCTCTATGCCCGCGCCCGGCGCGACTGCAGCGATCTGCTCACCGCTTTCGAACTGATCCTGCGCGTCGGCATCGAGATCACCATGCGCGAAGGCCAGGATTTTGCCGATCCGCTCGGCAAGCCGTACCCAGCCTATGTGTTGATCGAGGTTTCCTCCGGTGGTCTGATCGATCTCTCCTCGATGCTGCTCGGTTTCCTCGGCAGCGTCGAGGATATCGTCGAGGACGGGATCATCGCCGCGACAAGGGCGCAGGCCGAGCGGCTGTGGCTCTACCGCGAGATCATGGTCGAGCGGCAGGGCAGGGGTGGGCGCTATCTGCGCACCGATGTCTCGGTGCCGATCTCCAGGCTTGCCGATTTCGTCAGCGATGCGCTGGCGGCGCTGGACAAGGCGCGTCCCGACGCGCTGGCCGTCACCTACGGCCATGTCGGCGACGGCAACATCCACCTCAATGTGGTGCCGCCGGAAGGCATGGGCGCTGACGAAATCGAGCATCTGTTCGAAGAGGCGGAAGCCGAGATTTTCACTGTCGTCGACCGCTATGGCGGCTCGATCAGCGCCGAGCACGGCATCGGCCGGGTCAAGCAGAAGGCATTCCTCGAACGCATCGATCCGGTGACGCTCGATCTGGCAGCAGGCATCAAGGACGCGTTCGACCCGCGTCATATCCTCAGCAACGGCCGCATTCTGGCGTCCGCTTCCGCCGTCGACTATAGGTGAGCGATGACGCTGAAACTCGACAAGGTCAATCGCGGCCCACACCTCTCCACTCTGGTGGCAAGTTCCATCTCGCGCGAGATCGCGCAAGGCCGGCTGAAGACGGGTGACCAGCTGCCCACCGAACAGGCGCTGGCGACCACTTTCGGCGTCAGCCGCAACGTCGTGCGCGAGGCGATTGCGCGCCTGCGTTCGGAAGGCCGCATCTGGTCGCAGCAGGGGCGCGGCGCCTTTGTGGCGGAGACCAACAACCCGACGGTGCTGACCATCGACCATGAGACGCTGCAGCGCGCCGATTCGTTCCGCAACCTGTTCGAGCTGCGCGGCATCCTCGAAGTGCAGGCGGCAGCCCTTGCCGCGAAGCGGCGCGGCGATGCCGATCTGAAAGCCATGGCCGATGCGCTTTCCGGCATGCGCGCCGCGCCCTATGGCAGCGTCGCCTGGCTGCGCAGCGACCTCGAATTCCACCGCACCGTCGCCGAGGCGACGCGCAACAGCTACATGGGCCAGTTCCTGGTCTTCGTGTCGGAGCGCGTGCGCGAAAGCATCCTAGCCGCCGGCAACCAGCAGAAATCCGACGACATGGCCCGCATCACGCTGGGCGAACACGAACGCATTTTTGCCGCCATCCGCAACGGCGATGTCGAAGGCGCGCAAGCGGCCATGCGCGACCATCTGGCGGGCGCGGCGCTGCGGGTTGGGTTGCATGAGGGCGAGGCTGCGGAGGCAACGCCGGTGCCGGAGGCGGTATCGCCAGTGCGGCATTCACGGCTGCGGAAGGCTGTGCGCGGGCAGTTCTAGGCCGTGAGCCCATAAATCAGCCGGGCGGACGACTTGCCGGCGTCCGCAATGCACCGAAAGCGACCAACGTTTGCAGCGCAGCTAAAAGAAGCAATGGGCCACAAGCAGAAGTTAACTCAACTTGCTCGTAAGGGGCGCACATACTGCTCCGGCAGGCCCGCCTTCCGCAGGGCATCAATCAAGTGTTGCTGAGCTTCAGGGCGTGCGTAGTGCAGTACCTGGATCACATTCCGAAGCGATAAATCCGGTTTCACCAGCTTCACCTTGGCGATCACCTCACTTGCACCAGTTAAGTCGCCTAATTGCGCGCGCGCGGCGGCTAGATACAAGAAGCCACTGGAGCGTTGTACAGGGACACTCTCGAGCGCTTCGATTGCGTCAGCATATCGAGCGAGGTCAAAGAGCGTCAGGCCGCGAACCGCTGCAAACCAATCGGGCACGAAGGGACCCAAGCCTATGGCGGCATCGATTGTGGCCAACGCATCGGCCGGCCTGCCACTGGCGCGCTGCCAGTTCGCGTAGTCGCCCTTAATCTGTATATCGGCCGGATTGAGTGTCAGCGCCCTGTCAAAATGGAAGCGTGAACGGTCATGGTCGCCTGTCCAAAGGTAGTAGAGCGCTCTTGCCCAATGAGACGTGGCGTCGTTGGCATCTAGTTCCAGCGCTTGTTTCGAAGCGCTCTCAGCCTTGGCCATCTGATCGTCGTCGAGCAGAATGACATTGCTCATGGTAAGAGCTATCGCCAGCCAGGCATGAGCAAGTGCAAAATGCGGATCGACGGCAATTGCGCGCTCAAGTAGGGGTACGGCTTCGGTATCACGCTGATGGTCACATAGGTCGCGGCCTTGTAACAGACAGTCATAAGCCGACCAGCTAGTAGTTGGTTTTGCACGGGCTTTTGCTGCTTCTGCAGCGTACA
The DNA here is from genome assembly GCF_056404535.1 of Mesorhizobium sp. P2_C5_2. Taxonomy (NCBI): domain Bacteria; kingdom Pseudomonadati; phylum Pseudomonadota; class Alphaproteobacteria; order Hyphomicrobiales; family Phyllobacteriaceae; genus Mesorhizobium; species Mesorhizobium sp. P2_C5_2. The sequence continues at coordinate 58,204 of NZ_JBFUDV010000003.1, forward strand.
TACGGCCCTCCAGCGTTGTTACGATTGCGGCCACAACAAGGTCCTGGATAGCGAAGATATCCTGCGCATCGCGATCGTAGCGGTCGGCCCAGACGTGATTGCCAGTTCTGGCATCGACCAATTGGGCTGTGATGCGTATTCGGTCGCCCAATTTGCGTAGACTACCCTCAACTACATAGGCAACGCCCAGTTCCCGCGCTACTTCGATATGACTTTTTCCTCTGTTGGCAAAATGAAACGACGCGTGGCGAGCTACTACGGATAGGCCGCGAAAGCGGGCGAGTTCGGTAATGATATCCTCGGTGATCCCATCGGAAATGTACTGTTGCCCGGGATCACCACTCATGTTGGTAAATGGCAGTACTGCTATGGACGGTTTGATTCGTTCTACCGCTGTTGGTCGCACCGATGTTCCTGAGGGAGCTCCCAGACGATAGACCCGGACCGGCTGGGCGATATTCTTGAGTTGCTGCTCACCCATGTCTTCAAACGAGAGATCGAGGCGACTTCCTACGTTGTCATGAACCATGCCGGTGACTGCAATGCCGCCCGCCGGGGCAAGTCCCTCGATCCGCGCAGCGACGTTCACGCCTTCACCGAAAACATCGCCATCCTCAGCAATCACATCCCCCAAGTTGACGCCAATGCGGAGTTGGATGGCTCGGTCCTCTGGCAGCTCTGCGTTCCGTGCTGCCATATCCTTCTGTAATGCAACTGCGCAGGCCACGGCCTTCACGACGCTGGGGAATTCCGCGAGAAAGCCATCCCCCATAGACTTAAACAGCCGACCTTGGTGCTCGGCGATCCTAGTTTCGATCACTTCGGCGCGGAGGTTCCGCACGACCGTCAGAGTGCCGTCCTCGTCCACGCCCATGAGGCGACTGTAACCGACTACATCGGCTGCAAGGATGGCAGCCAGACGGCGCTGAACGGAGTTCTCCACCACTCGATAGTGCCCCAGTTGGTCACCTGGGCTCCTTGCAGAGCCTGGTTGATGACACGATAGCACTGCCGCGCCTGGCCGCAACCAGTGGTCCCAGAGCGAAGTCAGGCTGCTACGCGTCATGTCTGCTAGGGGTCACCCCACCGCGCTATTTCAGCGGCAGAAACAGCTCAAGCACGACTTCGCGCACCGGCCCGTTCGGGATGAACGAAAAGTGCCGCTGGCAATACACCGGAAAGTCGCGCGCTTCCTCGCCGCTGGCCGGAAGCCATTCGCGATAGAGGTAAAGTGCTGCCGGTTCGAGATTGTTGGTGTTGCCGGGATAGCGCAGCACCGCGCAGCGGCCGCCGGGGATCACGCCAGCCTTCATCTGCGCGTCCTCGATCGGCTGATCGGTTCCGGCACAAATGTCCATGCTGTAGTCAGCCGGATTCGCCGGCTCCCGTTCGGACCGGAAGATGTTAAAGGTCGAGCTTGTCTCGGGCGACAGGCCGGCGGCCTTGCGCCAGGCGATGAAGCGCTGGATGGTGTCCTGGAGCGTCGCGCGGTCGCCGCGATGCTCCATGATCGCCACCGGTGTCGGCGGCACATCGCGGATCATCACGTCGTCGTGTTCGAAGATTATCTGCATGAGCGTGGTCCTTGCTTTTTCGAGCGGCCCGAAGGCCATGAGCCACGACCCCCAGTCGGGAGACTTCCGGAACGACGAAGGCGATTGCCCGAACCGTTGCCGGAAGGCGCGGGCGAAGGCATCCGGTGCGTCGTAACCGGCATCCATCGCTATGTCGGTGACGCTGTGGGCGTCGCTCTCGGCAAGCCGGTATGAAGCGCGCTTCAGGCGGGCGAGCTGGACATAACGATGCACGGACACCCCGAAGGTTGACGTGAACTGCCGGTGGAAATGGAATTTCGAGAACGCCGCGACGCCGCTCAACGCTTCCAGGCCCAGATCGCCGTCCAGATGCTGGTCAATGTGGTCCAGCACCCGCTGCATTCGGGCATGGTAGTTTTCAAGTGGCGTCATCAAACGTCTCGTCCTGCGTGGCGACACCAGATAGCCGCCGCCTGATATATCGCGCTCGACCGATCTTGCGGTTTGACATGGATGCACGGGTAGCCGCCAGTGGGGGGATTGCAGGCGCGGCTGATCTGTCTAAAGCGCACTCGCGCAGCTTAATCGCATATGGCGGCGCCGGCCCCCACTCCGTCTCGGCTTCGCCGAGCCACCTCTCCCCCACAAAGTAGGGGAGAGGAAATGCCAAGCTTTTCAACGCAGCGACCTTGGAGATTGGCATTTCCTCTTCCCCCATGAAATGGGGGAGAGGTGGCTCGGCGAAGCCGAGACGGAGTGGGGGAGCGCCCTACGTGATTTCACGCCAAGGGCGATATCATTCCGCCGGTTCCACCAGCGATACCCCATTCAACCCCGCAACAATATCCGACAGCGCCGGCACGAACTTCTCGCCGTGCCCGGTAGTAACAGCGGTGGCAAATCCATTCCGCACTGCCGCGCCGATCGGGTTGGCGATGCCGGCGGCCTGGGCGAAGGAGGCGAGGTAGGTCATGTCCTTCAGCGCATTGACGATGGCGAAGCGCTGGGCGTTTTCGTTGCGGTTGAGGACGAAGTCGAAGAAGGCCTGGTAGAAACCGCAATCCATGCGGCTGCCCGAGATGACGCTGTTGAAGACTTGCGGCGTCAGCCCGGCCTTGGCGCCCAGCGTCAGGGCTTCGGAATAGATCGCGGAATAGCCCATCGAGACGAAATTGTTGAGCAGCTTCATGGTGTGGCCGCTGCCGGTCGGGCCGGTGGAGACGACGCGCGCTGCAAAGGCTTCCAGCACCGGCCGCGCGCGGGCGACGATCTCGGCCGAACCGCCGACCATAACGTCGAGCTTGCCCTCAGCGGCTTCCTTGGGCGTGCGCGCCAGCGGTGCGTCGATCAGCGTTATGCCTTGTGTGGCGAGATCGGCGGCAAGTGCCGTGGTCGATGAGGGATTGGAGGTTGAGCAGTCGATGATCAGCAGCGGCTTTCCTGCTGCAGCAAGGCCGTCCGGACCCTTGATCAGCATCTCGACTTCGCGCGAACCGGTGACGCACAGGATGACGATGTCACAGGCGGCGGCGAGTTCGCGCGGGGTTGCCGCTTCGGTGGCGCCGGCCGCGATCAAGCGGTCGGCGGCGGTGCGGCTGCGGTGCACATGCACCGTCAGCGGCCAGCCCTTGCGCAGCAGATTGTCGGCCATGCCGGCGCCCATGCTGCCCAGGCCGATGAAACCGATGCGTTCCTTCATGCAATCCTCCTATCGCCCGCGCCTGCAGGCTGAAGCGGTTCACCGTTTCACGGAAACGGCGAGCCACTTCATCTCGTTGTTGTTACGCAATTCCGGACGGGAAAACCGCCCACACTTTTCCCTGGAATTGCTCTGGCCTTTCGTCACCTTGCGGCGGGCACCTGTCGATGCAATCCTTTGAACAAGAATCGAACCGGAGTCGCGCCGATGGCGGAGCCCATGACTTTCGATGCCATACCGCAGGCGCCCAATCTCAGGACCGGGTTGGTCAACACGCTGATCGCGCAGATCGAATCCGGCGACCTTGCGCCGGGCCAGCGGCTGCCGACCGAACAGGAGATCGTTGCCGCGACCGGCGTCAGCCGCACCGTGGTGCGCGAGGCGCTGGCGGCGCTGCGCGCCCGCGGACTGATCACCACGCGCCAGGGCCTCGGCGCCTTCGTTGCCAAGGATCCGCTGCCGAAGACGTTTTCCGTGCTGCCCGACGATCTCGAATCGATCGACGAGGTGCTGCGCGTGCTCGAACTGCGCATGGGCATCGAGGTGGAAGCGACCGGCCTTGCCGCCGAGCGGCGCAGCGATGCGGCACTGGCACAGATGAGTGCGCGGCTCGACGCGCTGGAAGCGGCGGTGCGCGCCGGCGGCTCCGGCTCGGAAGAGGATTTCGGTTTTCACCGTGCCATTCTGGCGGCGACGCAGAATGGCAATTTCACCCGGCTGTTCGACACGTTCGGCAGCGCCATGATCCCGCGCCAGTGGACGCGGCTCGACCGGATGACGGAACCCGAGCGGGAAAAATATCTCGACCGCATGCAACGCGAGCATCGCGCCATTCTCGGGGCTATCGAGGCCAGGGACGTCAGCGCGGCGCGCCGCGCCATGCGCAGCCATCTGACCAAGAGCTATGCCCGCTTCGAGGATTTGCGCGACAAAGCTGTTCACGAATAAGGGGCAAGTCACGACTGATTGCTTGCTCATCCGGCGACACCGCCGAGATAGAGTTCGCGCATCAGCGACATGTCGCGCAGTTCGGCGATCGGGCCGGAGACGACGATCCTGCCGTTTTGCATGAGATAGCCGCGTGACGCCACGGCGAGCGCCAGGCCGGCATTCTGCTCGACCAGCAGCACCGATGCGCCGAAGCGCTCGCCGATGTCCAGAATGATCGCCTTGATCTCCTTGACCAGCAGCGGCGACAGGCCGAGCGACGGCTCGTCCAGCAACAGCACGTGCGGCCGCGTCATCAGCCCGCGCGCAATGGCCAGCATCTGCTGCTGGCCGCCGCTCAGCGAGCCGCCCCGGTCGCGCTGCTTGGTGGCGAGGATCGGGAAGAAGGAGAGCATCGTTTCGAAATCGGCTTCGACCGCGGCCTCGTCGCGGCGGGCATAGGCGCCGAGGCGCAGATTTTCCTCGACCGTCATGTCGACGAAGATTTTTCGCCCTTCCGGCACCAGCACGACGCCACGCCTGGCCATGACATCGGCGGCAAGGCCGGTGACGTCTGCGCCATCGAAAGCGATGCTGCCGGCGCGCGGCTTGATCAGGCCGGCAATGGCCTTGAGCAGCGTCGACTTGCCGGCGCCGTTGGGGCCGAGGATGGTGACGATCTCGCCTTCGGCCAGGGTCAGCGAGACGCCGCGATTGACGATGGTCGGGCCATAGCCGGTGATGACGTCGGAGACGGCAAGCAGGCTCACAGCTCGCCTCCGAGATAGACGTCGAGCACCTTGGGATCGGCCAGCACGGCCTCAGTCGGCCCGTCGGCGATCTTGGAGCCGAAATCGAGCACGGCAAGGCGCCGGCACAGCATCTGCATCAGCTTCATGTCGTGGTCGATGACGCAGACGGTGATGCCATGGCCGGGAAGCTGGCGCACCAGCCCGACAAGGGCGGTGGTTTCGCGGTCGTTGAGGCCGGCGGCCGGTTCATCGAGCAGCAGCAGCGACGGCCGCGTCGCCAGCGCCAGTGCCAGGCCGAGCAGGCGCAGGCTGCCGAAGGGCAGCACGCCGGCTTTTTCACCGGCAAGGGCGCTCAAGCCGACAAAGTCGAGCAGCGCCTGCGGCGTCGGCCATGGGCCGGCGCTGCCGGTGGCGCGCGCGTGTTCGCCGGCTATCTGGACATTTTCCAGCACGCCCAGCCCGGCAAAGGCCATGGCTTGCTGGAAAGTGTAGCCGATGCCGGTCCGCGATATGGCATGCGGCGCGAGGCCGGTAATGTCGCGGCCACGGAACAGCACGGTGCCGCCGCTCGGTTTGTGGACACCGGTGACGACGTTGAACAGAGTCGTCTTGCCGGAGCCGTTAGGGCCGACGACGCCGAGAATTTCGCCCTCCTCGATGGTGAGGTCGACGCCGGCAAGGGCGGTGACGCCGCCGAACTGTTTGCTGAGACCGCTGATGGCCAGGATCGGGCTCATTGGCGCGCCTCCGAAGGTGCGGCATCGCGCCGGTCTGTCTCAGGCTTCGGCTTGCCTGCAAAGAGGCCGCGAAGGGCACGCACGATGCCGCCGATCAGGCCGTCGGGCAGAAGCATGATCACGGCGATCAGGCAGACACCGTAGACGATGCGCGACTGCACTGGATCGAGGTTGAGCACCTCCGGCAGGAAGGCGACGAGGATGCCGCCGGCGAGCGGTCCTTCGATCAGCCTGGCGCCGCCGATCATCACCATCAACGCGAGGTAGATGCTGGGGAAGGAGGAGAATTGCGACGGCGAGATGTGGCCGAGAAAATAGGCGAGCAGCACGCCGGAAATGCCGGCAAAGACGCCGCTGACGACGAAGGCCCCGATCTTGTGCCGGCCGACATTGATGCCGAGCGAAGCCGCCAGCTTTTCATTCTCGCGGATGGCGCGCAGCGTGCGGCCATAGGAGGAGTGGATGATCGCCCAGCTCGCCACAGCGGCGATCGTGACGAAGGCCACCACCATCAGATAGTAGCGGGTGAGGTCGGTCATGTCGGCGCCGAACAGGGTGACATGATCGGTCAGGTCGAGCCCGGTCGCCGCCCCCGTATAGTCGCTGCCATTGGTAAGCACGATGGCGAGCAGCTGGCCGAAGGCGAAGGTCATGATGACGAAGTGATGGCCGCCGACGCGCAGCGACGGAATGCCGACGATCATGGCGAAGACGGCGCTCGCGATTGCCGCCACAGGTAACGCCAGCCAGAAGCCGACGCCGAAGTCGCGCGCGAGGATCGCTGAGGCATAGGCGCCGACGCCGACCAGGGCGGCGTGACCCATCGACAATATACCGGTCTGGCCGAACAGCACCGACAGGCCGTAGAGCGCAATCACGTTGATGCCGGCCGAGATCGCCAGCGACAGGAAGCGGTTCGAGGGCGAGGCGAGCGGCACCAGCGCGATCAGCGCCAGGATGACCAGCACGGGAAGCAGCGAGCGCAACGCCTTCGGGGCGATGCTCATGATGCCATCCTCGGTCCGCTGGTACCACCGAACAGGCCGTGCGGGCGCACGATCAGCACCAGGATCATCAGCACGAAGGAGTAGGCGTCGGTCCATTGCGAGAAGCCGTAGCCGGCACTGAAACCTTCGACGATGCCGAGGATGAGGCCGGCGGCGACGGCGCCATAGATGTTGCCGAGCCCGCCGATGAGAGCGACGGCAAAGCCCTTCATCACCATGGTGCCGCCGGTGAAGGGCGTGATCGGAAACAGCGAGATCAAAAGCGCCCCGCCAAGCCCGGCAAGCGCGCTGCCGAGCACGAAGACGCCGGTGATGTAGCGGCGCACCGGAATGCCCATCAGGGCGGCGGTGTCGCGGTCCTCGACGCTTGCCCTGAGTGCGCGGCCGTAGCGGCTGGCGGTGATCATGCGAAAGCTCAGCGCCACGACGGCAATGGTGATGAGGATGACCATGACACGCACGGAGGCGATGCGCACGCCGCCAACTTCCCACACCGTGGTCAGCGGGCGCGGAATGCTCTTCTGGTTGGGGTTCCAGAACAGCACGACAACATGCTGCAGGACGACGATGAGACCGAGGGAGACGATGAAGCCATTGGTCGGTCGCTCGAGTGTGAAGCGGAACAGGCCGCGCTCGAGAACATAGCCCATCAGTCCGACCGCCAGGATCGCCAGCACTACGGCCAAGGGGAAGCCGAGACCGGCGCTGACGGCAAGCCAGGTGACGATGCCGCCGATCATCAGGAATTCGCCATGGGCGAAATTGATGATGCCGGTGAGGCCGAAGATCAGCGTCACGCCGATGGCAATGAGCGTGATGACGCTGGCGATGGAAAGGCCGTTGAGGATTTGCTGGATGAAAATATCCACGGCGATCGAGACCTGCTGCATTTCAGAAATGAGAAGCTGGCGGCGTATGGCGCCGCCAGCTCTGGGATGATGCCTCAGCTCTTCGGCGCTTCGGCCGGCGGCTGCTGCATCGAGCAGGAGATGTCGCCACCGGGCGCCGCGGCGCAGACTTCCGTTGCGTGGGTGACCTGGTGGGTCGGATTGAAGGTCAAATCATCCGAGACCACGCCCTGATGGTGCAGGCTGAGCAGCGCCTCGACCGTCTTGTCCGGATCGAAGCTGTCGGCCTTCTGCCAGGCTTCGACCAGGAAGTGGACATAGTCGTGGTAGAGCAGCGACACCGACGAGGTCACGCCATGCGGCGCTCCCGCGGCGAAATAGGCGTCGAAATAGGCCTTGGACTTCGGGTTGGAGGATTCACCCCAGCACACCGGCACGCAGCTCATCGCCACCGGCACATCGGCGGAAAGCTGTTTTTCCTTCCAGATGCCGGGGTCGACACCGAACAGGAAGTAGCTCTTGGCCGCGCCCAGTTCGATCGCCTGCGGCAGCGCCGTCAGCGTTGAATCGCCATTGTACCAGAAGTGGATGATATCCGGATTGAGGCTCTTGGCCCGCGTCAGGAAGGGCGAGAAGTCGGTGGTATCAGGCGGGTAGAAGATGATGTCGGGGACGTCCTGGCCCTCGGCCTTCAGCGCCTTGAAATAGTAGGACGACAGGAACTGGCCGGTGGCGTCGTTGCCGACGATCATCACCGACTTCTTGGGCTTGAAGCCGAGCAGCGGCTCGAGCAGGGTCAGCACGCCGCGCGCGGTCGAGCCGGAGCGCTGGAACTCCTGCGGTTCGGACTGGAAGAGATAATGGTCCTCGCCGCCCGGCTTGACGGAGTCCGGCGTCAAGATTTTCGCCAGTGTCGAATTGCCGGCGAAATGGATGATCTTGGCCGGCTGGGTGATCTTGGCCATGGCCAGCGTGAAGTCATGCGTTTCGGATCCGAAGATCGCCTGCACCTTGACGTCGCGCACCAGCTCCTGGGTGGCGGCGATTGCGGTGGCGATATCGGTGCGGTCATCGCGCTTGACCATTTCGAGCTTGTAGGTCTTGCCGCCGACCTTGAAGCCGCCGGCATCATTGATCTGCTTGACGGCAAGGCCGACACCGGCCGGCAAGGTATGGCCGGCGGAGACGAACGAGCCCGACTCGGCGGCGACGACGCCGATCTTGACGATGTTGTCTTCGGCGAGCGCCGGATGGGCAAACGCGCCAAGGCATAAGGCCGCCGAGGCGGCCAGTTTCAGAACAGTTTTCAACTTGAGATCCTCCCGACTCCAAATCATTGCAGTCTTACCGGGTTGTCATACAACCCTGTAATCTGGTAAATCTTACAGAAGGGGATGTCAATCGCGTTGCCATGCGATATGAGGCTCCCCGAAAATCGGAATCATGGAGCCGGCCTAGCCGGCGAAGCCGGCGAAGCCGCAGTCAGGAACAGCGAGATGCATTCACGGAAATTTGGCCGGACCGGCCGTACTGTCAGCGAGATCGGCTTCGGCGCCTGGGCCATCGGCGCCGCCTGGGGCGAGGTCAATGACGACGACGCGGTCGCCGCCCTGCATGCCGCTCTCGATGCCGGCGTCACCTTCCTCGACACGGCTGACGTCTATGGCGATGGCCGCTCCGAGAAGCTGATTGCCAGGGTGATGAAGGAACGCGGCGGTGCCCGCCCGTTCATCGCCACCAAGGCCGGACGGCGGCTGCCGAAGCAGAGCGTCGAAGGCTACAGCGTCGAGAACCTCAACAGCTGGATCGACCGCAGCCTGAAATACCTCGAGACCGACACGCTCGACCTGGTGCAGCTGCACTGCCCGCCGACCGATCTCTATTACCATCCGGAAGTTTTCGAGCGCCTCGATAGGCTCACCGAGCAGGGCAAGATCCGCAATTACGGCGTCAGCGTCGAGCGTGTCGAAGAGGCGCTGAAGGCGATGCAATATCCCGGCATCGTCAGCGTGCAGATCATCTTCAACGCCTTCCGCCAGCGGCCGGCCGAACTGTTCTTCGACCAGGCGAAAAAGAATGATGTCGCCATCATCGCCCGCGTGCCGCTGGCCAGCGGACTTTTGTCGGGCAAGTTCAAGGCGGACACCAAGTTCGACAGCACGGACCATCGCCTGTTCAACCGTAGTGGCGAAGCCTTCGATGTCGGCGAGACGTTTTCGGGCGTGCCCTATGAGGTCGGCCTGGCGGCGGTCGAAAAGGTCCGGCCGCTGGTGTCAGGCGACACGACGATGGCGAAATTCGCGCTGCGCTGGATCCTGATGTTCGACGCGGTGACCGTGGTCATCCCCGGCGCCCGCAATCCGGCGCAGGCGGTTTCCAATGCGGAGGCCGCTGCGCTTGCACCGCTGTCGAACGAACTGATGGCCAAGGTGAAGGCGATCTACGACCAGGACATCAAGCCTTACGTGCATCAGCGCTGGTAGTGAAATGCCTGCAGCCTTGACGAGACCTTGGGCTCGTCAAGGGCGGGCCCAGCCGAAGAGGAAGCTCCTCTGCGGCGCTGTACAGTTGGTCGCCGCTGTCCTGGCCGCGCGCGGTGGGCCGCCGTCCATGAACGCCAAAACTAGGGCCGTGTCAGGACGTTGAAAATGCCGACGCCGACGATCGCACACAAGACTGTGACCCCAAGTCCTCCCGCGATGATGCACCACCAGGCGCGGCCGTTTCCCTGAAGCATGGGATTCAGTTTCAGCATCCGTCGCGCCCGCAATCCTTGGTAAAGCGCATAGGAAGATCCGAAACCGGCGAGCCAGACAATGGAATATACGATGCCCCGCGTGAGCATGCTGTTGAGCTTGGCTTGCTCAACCGGCAAACTTGCACTCTCACTATCCATGCTTCGACCCGTTTTTGCGAACCGCGTGCTCGGTTGACTCGTGCGTTTGTTGTCGAGCCGTTTTTGAGATTTGTCGAGCCGTTTGGAGAAGCTTCGCACACGCCCGGCATCCGTCTGCCTTTGCGTATATCTCCCTTGCCTGGAAACTGCGGTTGACAACAGTCCTACTAGTAGGTAGGTAGCCACCATGAGCAATCTTGTGATGACCTCCGATCAGATACTAGCATCAGCGCGAACCTTCATCGTGGCGGGTGGCTACAACGGATTCAGCTATGCCGATATCGCCGGCGAGGTGGGGATTCGCAAGGCGAGCATTCACCATCATTTCCCCAGCAAGGTGGACCTTGTTCGCAGCCTTGTGGCGCGCCATCGCGAGCGTACCGAGATCGGCATGGCAGATCTGGAAGGTAAATTCCCTGGTTCGCTTGCACTTCTTCGAGCCTATGCTGGGCACTGGGCAAAATGCATTGAAGACGCGAGCGTCCCGTTTTGCGTTTGTGCGCTGCTTGCCAGCGAACTCCCGGCACTCCCGCCTGAAGTTGCCGTCGAGGTGCGGGCCTACTTTCGATTTCTGTCGTCCTGGTTGACCAAGGTCATGGAGCGGGGCGCTGAACAGGGGGCACTCAAATTCGCCGGCTCTGCCGGGCTGGAGGCTGAGACCTTCATGGCAACTGTCCATGGCGCGATGCTGTCGGCGCGTGCCTATGGCAACCCCGCTGTCTTTGACGCCATCCTGACGCCGGCCGTGCAGCGTCTATCGGCGAAGGTTCACTAACAGGGAATTTCCGCGAGAGAAGGGCGAGCCCTCCATCGAATTCCCGCAACGCGTTCATCCAGCCTACCTTCTAGTAGGTATACCAAGCCAAACACGAAAGGAAAATCACAATGCTTGCCAAGACGAATGAAACCAACCTTGTCCAATCTTCCTGGCTGAAGAGCTACTATTTCACACGCTTTGCCGTGGCGGCCGCCTGGGTCTTGCTCGCGTTCACGGTCGCCAAGTCAATGCCGTCCCTGGCAGCCATCATGCTGGTTGCCTATCCCGCCTGGGATGCGCTGGCCAATTTCGTCGACGCCCGGCGCAGCGGTGGATTGAACCGGAACAAGACGCAGCTGCTTAACTTTGTCATCAGCATCGTCACCACCGTCGCGGTCGCCATCGCTCTCGGCAAAACCATGGATGCGGTGCTGGCCGTGTTCGGCGTCTGGGCGGTCCTGTCAGGCCTTTTCCAGCTCGCCACCGCGATCCGACGCTGGACGTCCGGCGCGCAGTGGGCAATGGTGCTGAGCGGCGCCCAGTCGGCACTTGCCGGTATTTTCTTTGTGAAGATGGCGGGCAGTGCGGAGGCGATCGACATCACCAATGTCGCGCCCTATGCCGCGTTCGGCGCCTTCTACTTCCTGGTCTCCGCTGTCTGGCTGACGGTGAGCGACGCACGGCGCAAGTCGGCACAGGCCGCCGGCTAAGAGGCCAACCGCTCGTCCGAAATGGGGTTTGAGGTTAGCGCCGCCTGGGCGCCCTCAACAGTTGAGTTGAGTTTCCCGGCCGCGGTCGTATGGTCGTTGACTGCGGTGGAGGACAACGAGTGACGATTCGAAGCAAAGCCACGGAGGCTGGCATTTTGCGACCATCCGAACTTGAGCTGTTGGGGCGTGTATTCCAGCAGCTTAAGCTCGACGGTCAATCGCCAGAAGCACGCGGCGCTATCGCATCCCGGATTATCGCGAACTATATGGCCGGCGTGGTCGACGAAGCCGAGCTCGTCGCTCTTTCGAGGCAACCGCTGGGCCGGTAGTGCGCTGCCATCCTGCGTTTCGGAATGAAGGGTTTCAGTTCGTCAGATCAGAGGAAACAAGGCAATGCCGACTGACCCACCAATAGAGCGACGATCGCATATCCGTGACCTTGTTCTGAAGGAAGCGACAATCCAATCCGGCGACGCCACTATCAATTGTTTCGTTTGTAACCAGCACGCTCACGGTGCGGAATTGCGGGTGAAGGCCGACATCGCAATTCCCGACCGTTTCGTGCTTCACGTCCCTGTAGATCACACCAGTTATCGCGCCGTGGTGCGGTGGAGACGGAAGGAGCGACTTGGAGTGCAACTTGATGCGGGAAGGCAGACATAGATGGCGGTAGCCGTGAAGGATCAAGAGCGCGTTCGCTAGGGCTGGATGTACGCCAAGAGGCCATCCGCCAGTGGATCGGCGTCTTGCGTGACATCTCGGGTAACCTTGAGCCTTCCATAAACATCGATCCCAACATGCCTAGCCCGGTGGTCCGCAATGCCTCAGACGGCGAGCGCGAGCCGAACGTCAATGCGAGGCGTCCAGCCGTTCCATTGCCTCATACAACTACTGGTGGTCTACAATCGCTTGAAGTCCGCAAGCCCCAACCGTATTCGCTGACCTTCCGCATAGGCCAGTGCGAACGATTCCAGATCGAATGATCGGGTCAGTTCCTGGTCATCCTCGACCACGCGGACGAACCATTCGCCGCAGGCCTCGATCACTTCAACACAGGGGCAAACCCAGACGTTGAATGTTACATCATCCATTTCGCACTGCCTCCCGCGCAATGTGGACAATCACGAATTTATGGGACCGCCGAAATCAGTTCTTCAAGTAACAAAAGTCTTTAAGGGTCTCGACCAAACTCAACCGCGAACCCGCGCCTTCTCCCTACACGGAAGAAGCGCGCAGGCCGCCGGCTACCCCACCCCGCCAAGCAATGGGATTATCTGCCGAGGGACCGTCGCCAGCAATAAAGTTTGACATAGTAGGGCGAAAATCCTGCGACGAGGCAAATCTCGCGATAACCCACCCACCTCTGCGATCAAGAAGGATCGGGAGCGCGTCACCTAGGGCTGGATGTACGGCGCGCCTCGTCCGCGTGGCGTGCCGCTCAGCGCCGCAATGGGAGGTTTGCCGGGTGTCAGAACCTGACTATGCCTTGCGATTGGAGAAGGTAGAGGACGACCAAGACATGCGACGATTGCGATCCAGCCGGATGGTCGGCTCATAAGGCGATCCTCATTACCAAAACCTGGTTGCGTCCGTCAGGTCGGCTGCAACCATGAGACGGATCAACGTCGCAAGGCGTGAACTCGTTCCAGCTATCCGGCTGGCAGGGCGATCGCGCAGCTTGTCAAAGTTGCGTTGTCGGTTTGGTGGTTAAGCTGGCCTGGGTTTGATCACGGTTGCAAGTACGATGCCGGCGACGATGAAGGCCGCACCGACCAGATCGTAATCGTGCAACTCCTCGCCGAGCAGCAGATAGGCGAGCACAGCGACGAACACCGTCTGCAGGTAGAGCAGCATGCTCGCCCGGCTCGCACCGAGCGTTTCCACGCTTTTGTTGTAGAGATAGTACATCAAGGCGCCGCCAGGACCTGCCAGATAGGCGAGCGCGAGAATGCTGTGGACGTTCATGGCGGAGCGTTCGTCGTTGAACAATTCCCACACATGGAAAGGCAAGGCGACCAGTGCACCGGCGCCGAGCAGCAGCACGACCATCGGCAGGAGTTCGATGCCGAATTTGGCACGGCGCAAAAGCACGGTGTACAGGCCCCAGCAGAACGCGCTGCCGACGATCCACAGCTCGCCGGCGTTGAACTTGAGTTGCAGCAGCGCCGTCAGGTTCCCGTGGGCAACGATGAAAATCATCCCGGCGAGCGCAACCAACGCGCCAAGCGACTTCCATAGCCCGAGCGGCTCGCCAAGCACGAAACGGGCGAGCACCATCGTCATGACAGGCGACAGCGCCATGATGATTCCGGCCGTGGTGGCGTCGGTGTCGTTGAGGCCATGGTAGATCATACCCTGGCACAGCGTGAGGCCGATCGCCCCCACAGCGATGACCTCCGCGGCGCGCGTGCGCAAAAGCCCGATCATCGCGTCGTGATGACGGTGCACAATCGGGAGCAGGATGGCGCAAGCAAGCGTCAGCCGCCAGAAGCAGAGGCCCCAGGGCGGCATCTCGGGCGCCACCCATTTGGCCGCGATATAGACACCAGCCGAAAGCAGCCAGCAGAGGACGGCGGCCGGATAGCCGGTCAAGGAGGATATGGGCCCGACCTCAGGTTGCGCGGCTTGATGCGCTATCGGCATTGCCTGCATGTCATGCCCTCTCCTTCGATGACGTAGGCCCGACGAGGGCAACATAGCCTGCGTCGTTGGGTTGTGCATCCGTTTTGAAAGGATGAGGTCAAAAGGAATCTGCGCTCGGCCCTTAATGGGGCGAGGAGGTTCTTTCCCGCGAGTGACGACCGGAACGGGTCAACTCACGACATCGGACATTGGACGTTCAACGTCCGCTATCGTTGCTCATTCGACGAGAAGCGGGCCCACTGCCTTGAGGCTGATCGAGTAACTATGTCAGTCCGCCATGTCGCCAGAAGGCCTTGCGGAAACGTCCATCCACATCGCGCCCACGGCATGGCCATCGGGATCAGCGAGGTCGCGGGTATACATGAACCCATGATCTTCGATTGGATTGATGTCGGCGGTGCCACCGTTCGCAGCAGCTGCGGCGGCCATCGCATCGACCGCCTCGCGGCTGTCCAGGGATAGCGCCAGCATTACCTCGCTGGACGTTGATGGCGGGATGGGGCGCGTGGTCATAGTCTGCCATTTTTCACGGCTCAGCAGCATAAAGTTGATTTCTTCACTCCATACCATCCCGGCAGCCGTCTCACTGGTAAACTTGGGATTGTTCTTGAACCCGAGAGATTCATAGAACGCCATGGATGCCTTCACGTCGGTCACCGGCAGGCTCACAAAAATCTTCTTGCTCATCGATCATTCCTTTGGCTGTTGAGATACCAGTTCAGCGAGTGGCGCCTGCTTTAAGACGGTTGACCGCCCACAGACCCGAAACAGCATCTCAACTTTTTAGATCGCCAGCGCAGTGGCACAGATGCCGATGAGCGGCATATGCGTTCACTTGGAGAAGAAATCGAACAGGCCCGCCAGGCGTGAGGGGGAAAATCTGGAGCCTGCAAGCTGAAAAACGCATGTATTCGACCCTGCTAACATTGCCCGGCAGTCGAATGGGTCTAACTATCGTGAGGCAACGGGGGAAATCAGGTGGCCGCCAATCGTCGAAACGACATCCCATCGCCCGAGCAAGGGTTAGGACGAATTCTGGCGGCCGGGACTGCCCATCCGCGCACGGCTCTGCCCACCGTCGCAACTGTCGTCACGACGGTTGCCGCGCTGTATTTCGGTCGCGAGGTCTTTCTCCCGATTGCCATCGCGCTGCTTTTGACCTTTGCGCTGGCGCCTGTTGTTTCCGGGCTGAAACGTACCGGCGTGTCCCGCCTGCCTGCTGTTCTTCTGAGCGTGATTGGCGCATTCGCAGCCCTGGGCCTGTTCAGCTTCATTGTGGCGACCCAGGTTAGCGAGCTTGCCCAGAACATTTCAGCCTACCAGACAAACATCCTGACCAAGGTGCGTTCCCTCAAGGAAACGGGCGTTGGTGGCGGCATCATTGCCAGGCTAAGCCGGGTGATCGAGCGTGTCGGTCAGGAGATCGATAAACAGGACGTGCCGCCGCCTGCGGCGGAAAAGCCCCGGCGCGAACCTGTTCCCGTCGAGATCGTCGCGCGTGAGCGACCACTCGAGGTCTTGCAGAACATCATCGGACCGTTGATCAGCCCGTTGGCATCGGCTGGCCTGATCATCATCGTGGTCATCTTCATGTTGCTCGAGCGCGAGGACCTGCGCGACCGGTTCATCCGCCTGGTCGGCTACGGGGATCTCCACCGCACGACAGAAGCATTGCAGGACGCCGGCAAGCGAGTTGGCCGCTATCTGCTCATGCAATTGGTGGTCAACATTGTCTACGCAATACCCATTGCGATCGGGCTTTGGGTACTCGGCATTCCCAACGCGCTGCTGTGGGGATTGCTGGCACTGGCGCTTCGCTTCGTTCCCTATATCGGCCCGGTGATAGGCGCGCTGCTGCCATTGTTCCTCGCCTTGGCCGTGGCACCCGGCTGGTCGCTCGTGCTGTGGACCGCTGCACTGTTCATCGTGATGGAACTGGTAACCGGCAATGTCGTCGAACCGTGGCTCTACGGTTCGCGCACGGGACTTTCCCCTTTGGCTATCATCGTTGCTGCGATCTTCTGGACATGGCTGTGGGGGCCGCTCGGCCTGGTCCTCTCGACGCCGCTGACAGTTTGTCTCGTCGTCCTCGGGCGACACGTTCCGCAGTTCGAATTTCTCGACGTCCTGTTTGGCAACGAGCCCGTCCTCGAACCTTACGCCCGGCTCTATCAGCGGCTCCTGGCCGGCGATCCCGACGAGGCCACTGACCATGCCGAGGAGATCCTCGAGGAGAAGTATCTGATCGATTTCTACGACAAGGTCGCCATTCCTGCTCTCCTTTTGGGCGAGCAGGACCGCATGCGTGGCGTGATGGGCGATCAGCAGCAAAGGCAGGTGGCGGCGAGCGCCCAAATTCTTGTGGCAAATCTTGCCGAGGATGCACAGGAAGAAGCAAGCGAGGAAGATGAGCCGACAGCCGCCGCGGAAGGCAGCGCGAGCAAGGAACCAGATGGCGTCGAGGAGGAAGAGATCGAGTTGCCCGATGGCAAGGGCATGTCGGTGCTTTGTGCCGGCGGTCGCGGGGAACTCGACGACGCCGCTGCCGCCATGCTCGCTCAGGTGCTGGAGGTGCAAGGTGCAACAGTGGCGAAGGCGAGTTTCGCCGATATGGAGCCGGCAGGTATTCGTCGTCTCGAACTAGGGACGATCGACACCGTCGTGGTCGGGTTCCTCAATCGGGACTCCCTCAAGCATGCTCGCTTTCTGGTCCGCCGACTGAAACGCGCCAAGGCAGGATTGAGAATTGGGGTTGTGTTCTGGTCGGACGCGGAGCAGGGCGATGCCGGGCAAGAAGGGCAAGCTCTGGCCGCCGACATCAGCGCCGATTTCGTAGCCCACGGCATGGTCAACGCTGTGCTTGGCGCGCTGTCTCCAGCGCCGGCCGTTCCCCTCAAAGTCATTTCGAAACGCCGCGATCGACGCCGTCCTGCTCCTCGAAAACGTGTCCCGGCTCAGGCGACGGCCGCAACAGCCTAGCCACGACGCTATGTCTCAGGCTGCTGCGCCGGCGCTGGAATGTCAGGTCCGATCGGCGGAGCGTCGATGGTGCGAGACTCGCGATCGTGCTGATGCTGCTCGGCCCATGGCAGGTTCATCAGCCACGGCTCCGGCCGCCCGATCCAGAGTTCGTAGCCCAGATTGTTGCAGCTTTACTGTCAGCCCTACGCTATCTGATTAATGACGGTGTTCGACAGGGAGTTTTGACCAATTGAGCGTAGCATTTGCCAAGGAGGAAAGCGCCGAGGCAGCGGCGGAAACCATATTGCCGGCTCGGCCTATCTCCGATCGGATCAACCTCGTCACTGAGGCGGGGCTTAAGATGCTGCAGGATGAATTGGCTCGCGCCCAGCAGGCGCTCGAGGCCGCTAACGTGCTGGAGGATGTCAACGAAAGGCGGCGGCAGTCGGCGGTTCCGGTTCGAGATATGCGCTATTATACCGAACGCGTTCGTACGGCTCAGCTTATGTCCGTGCCGACGTCCAATGAAGTGATCACCTTCGGTCACACCGTTACCTTCGAGCGTGATGATGGCCGCACTCAGACCTTCCGCATCGTCGGTGAGGATGAGGCCAACCCGTCTCAAGCTTCCATATCGCATGGTTCACCGGTTGCCATCGCGCTGATTGGCAAAACCGTTGGAGATATTGTCCATCTGGGTCAGCGCGAACTCGAGATCCTGTCCATCTCTTAGTTGGACGTCGGGGGAAGGCCACGACCGAATTGCCGTGGGCGCAACATGGTGGTTGCAAGGCGGCTACTCAGGACCAATGGCCGATAACGGACAGGCAGATTCTGGGGTGCGAAGAGCATAGCGGACGTTCCGCTCGGTGCGAGGGTCTCGGGCTGGCCCAAAGCAGACTTTGGCCGCCGGTCGTTTGGAACTTTGCTTTTTCAGGTGGCGGCAAGCGGCATTGTCGTACTTGCGTCCTTCGTCTGTTCGCCAACGGCAAACACAGCGCTCGCTTCGCTGACGATCGAGACGTGATCCTTGGCAGCCTTGCCAGCGGCATTGCCGTCGCCACGCATGATTGCGGTGACAATGGCATCGTGCTCCTGCCAGGATTTGGCGAGCCGCCCCGGCAGCATGAATTGCGCCCGGCGGAAGGGTGCCAGGCGGCCGCGCGTCATCACCGTCATTTCGTAAATATGCGTGTTGTGGGCGCCCCGGTAGAGCCGGCTATGGAACTCGGTGTTGAAGTATTCATAATCCTCCTCGGCGCCCAGCTGAACCAGCCGCGCTGAGCCCTGATGCTCGATCTCGAGCGCGCGGCGCTCGATGCTGGTCATGCGCTCGGCGGAAAAGCGGGCGCAGATCGCCTCCAGTTCGGCCATGCTTTCGAACATCGAGGCGAGATGTTCCTGCGTCACCACCGCGACGATGGCACCCCGATTGGGACGCCTTTCGACCAGACCCATGGCACTGAGGTGACCGAGCGCCTCGCGCACCGGCGTGCGTGAGACGTCGAAGCGGGCGGCCAGCGATGCCTCGTCGAGCTTTTCGCCGGGACGCAGGAAGCCGGTGACGATGCGGTCGCCGATCGCCCTCACCATCTGATCGACGGTTGTGCCTGACCTGATCAAGCCGCGCTTTCCCGACACGTCTCCTCCGTCCAGTCTTTTTGCAGGGTTGGCCCGCGGGCCAGTCCCGACTCGGGGCCGCCTCACTCTATGCCTTTATTTTAATCTACATGTCAAACTGGCTATTTTCAAGGCAAAAAGTGTATGCAATTGCCCTTCGCTTGTGCAGACAGGCTCGGCGCCATAACTGATTCTATTGCATAAATTAAGATTTTTAAACTGGCACATTGATTGCATGCACTTTCCTGAGAAGGCGTTAACCGACCTGGAAAAGGTCCTACAGGGGAGCATAAGAGATGACCGACAGATTCATGCTTAACCGCCGCCAGCTGCTCAAGACCTCCGCCGCCGGTGCGGCACTCGGTCTTGCCTCGGCAGCCTTTCCAGTCAGCAGGGCCTTCGCTGCGGCCGCCACAGTCGGCTTCATTTATGTCGGGCCGAAGGATGACTATGGCTACAACCAGGCGCATGCCGAGGGTGCGGCGACGCTGAAGGGCATCGAGGGCATCACCGTCGTCGAGGAGGAGAATGTGCCCGAGACGGTCGATGTCCAGAAGACGATGGAATCGATGATCAATCTCGACGGTGCCTCGCTGATCTTCCCGACCTCGTTCGGCTATTTCGATCCCCACATGCTGGCCATGTGCAAGAAGTTCCCTGACGTGCAGTTCCGCCACTGCGGCGGCATGTGGGACAAGGCCAAGCATCCGATGAATGCCGGCTCCTATTTCGGCTATATCGGCATGGGCCAGTATCTCAACGGTGTGGTCGCCGGCCACACCTCGAAGAGCAAGAAGCTCGGCTTCGTCGCCGCCAAGCCGATCCCGCAGGTGCTGCTCAACATCAATTCCTTCCTGCTCGGCGCGCGCTCGGTCGACCCGACCATCACTTGCCAGGTGATCTTCACCGGCGAATGGTCGCTGGCGGTCAAGGAAGCGGAAGCCACCAACGCGCTGGTCGATCAGGGTGCCGACGTCATCACTTGCCATGTCGACAGCCCGAAAGTGGTGGTCGAGACGGCGGCCGGCCGCGGCGCCTTCATCTGCGGCTATCATGCCAACCAGAGCCCGCTGGCGCCGGAAAAATACCTGACCGGCGCGGAATGGAACTGGGCCAAGGTCTACAAGATGTTCGTCGACGACCTCGTCGCCGGCACGCCGCTGCCCAATTTCACCCGCGGTGGCCTGGCCGACGGTTTCGTCAAGATGAGCCCGCTCGGCCCCGCCGTCGGCGAGCCGGCGCGCAAGCAATTCGATGCCACGCTGGCCGAGATGATGAAGGGCGGCTTCGCCGTCATCAAGGGGCCGCTCAAGAGCAACAAGGGGGTGGTCGTCGCCACCGAAGGCCAGGCCTTCGTTGAGACCGCCATCGAGCTCGAAAGCATGGACTATCTCGTCGAGGGCGTCGTCGGTTCGACCGCCTGAAGCTGAACGCGCGCACGGAGACGGGCCATGGCAGATACGGTCAGCAGCGCGGATGCACCGGCGGTGTTCGGCGCCAGGGGATATCCGCCGGCGCTGGAATGGATTGCCCGGCGGGCGGAAGTCTTTGTCATTCCGCTCGCGGCGCTGGTCGTCGGCATGGTCCTGTTCAGCCTGTTCATTGCGCTGGTCGGCAAGTCGCCGCTCCAGCTCTATGAAACCATGTGGCGCGGCGGCTTTGGCTCGTGGTTCTCGATCCAGAACTCGCTGTCGCGCGGAGCCCCGCTGCTGCTTGCGGCGCTCTGCGTGGCGCTGCCGGCGCGGCTTGGCCTCGTCGTCATCGGTGGCGAAGGCGCCATCGTTCTCGGCGGCGTCGCTGCCGCTGCCACAGGCGTGGCGCTGAGCGGCGCGCCATCATCAATCGTCATTCTTGCCATGGGCGTGGCGGGCATGGCCGCCGGCGGCATCTGGATCGGTGCCGTCGGCGCGCTTCGCCACTACCGGGCCGTCAACGAAACCATCTCCAGCCTGCTGATGGCCTATATCGCCATCGCCCTGATGAACCATCTGGTGGAAGGGCCGCTGCGCGATCCTGCGTCGCTCAACAAGCCTTCGACCCAGCCGCTGGCCGACGCCTACCGCATCGGCAACATTCCCGGCATGGAGGTGCATTGGGGCCTCGTCGTCGGCATCGTCGCCTGCATACTGTCCTGGTTGCTGATCGAAAAGACCCGCTGGGGCTTTGCCGCCCGCATCGCCGGCGGCAATGTCAGGGCAGCTCAGGTGCAGGGGCTTGCCGTCGGACCGCTGATCGTCGGCTTCACCGCGCTTGCCGGCGGCTTCGCCGGCCTTGCCGGCATGCTGGAAGTCGGCGCCGTGCAAGGCAGCGCCAATGCCTCGCTCGCCGCCGGCTACGGCTATACCGGCATTCTCGTCGCCTTCCTTGCCCGTCACAACCCGCTGGCCATCATCCCGGTCGCCATCCTGCTTGGCGGCATCAACGCGTCCGGCGGCCTGATCCAGCGCCGCATGGACCTGCCCGACGCCACCGTGCTGGTGCTGCAAGGCATGCTCTTCGTCGTCATCCTGTTCAGCGAAACCTTCTACGGCCGCTTCAAGGCCTTCAATCCCGACCTCTGGAAGAGAGGCGCCTGATGGACGCAACCGAGATCGGCCTGTGGGGCGTTCCGCTCGCCATACTTGGCGGCGCCATCCGGGTTTCGACACCCTTCATCTTCGTATCGCTTGGCGAGGCCATCACCGAACGGTCCGGCCGCATCAATCTCGGCCTGGAAGGCACGCTGGTCTTCGGCGCCATGACCGCCTATGCGGTGGCGGTGATGACCGGTTCGCCCTGGCTCGGCCTGCTAGCGGCCGCCGCGGCAGGCCTCTGTTTCGGCCTGTTCCACGGCTGGATCTGCAAATTCCGTGGGGTTAACGACATCGCCATCGGCATCGCCCTGATGCTGCTCGGCTCCGGCCTCGCCTTCTTCTTCGGCAAACCGTTCATCCAGCCCTCGGCGCCTGACCTGCCGGCCATCCCGTTCGGCGGCTGGTCCGATATTCCGCAGGTGCAGGCGGCGCTCAACGTCAATGTGCTGTTCCTGATCGGCGCCGCACTGGCGGTGTTTCTGTGGTGGGCTTTCCGCAACACTCGCGCCGGCCTGATCCTGCGTGTGGTCGGCGACAGTTCCGACGCGGCACGCGCCATGGGCCTCAACCCCAACACCGTGCGCCTCATCGCCACCGGCCTCGGCGGCGCGCTGGCCGGCATCGGCGGCGCCTATCTGTCGCTCTACTATCCCGGCAGCTGGACCGAACGCATTTCGTCGGGCCAGGGGCTGATGGCGGTGGCGCTGGTCATCTTCGCGCGCTGGAACCCACTCGGCTGCTTTGCCGCCGCCCTGCTGTTCGGCGGCGCCGGCGCACTGGGACCGGCGCTGCAGTCGGTCGGCGTCACGCAAGGCTACTATCTGTTCTACGCCGCGCCATACATCCTCACCCTGATCATCATGATCGCCACCTCGTCACCGAGCCGTTCGCTTGCCGGCGCGCCGGGCGAATTGTCGATCACCAAGTAACTGGAGTTTTTGCCATGAACGCCAGAGCCGAGATCACCCAGCGCTACATCGACGCCGACCCCTATCCATGGCCCTACAATGGCGAGCTTCGCCCCGATAATACGGCGCTGATCATCATCGACATGCAGACCGATTTCTGCGGGCCGGGTGGCTATGTCGACCATATGGGCTACGACCTCTCGCTGGTACGGGCGCCAATCGAGCCGATCAAGTCGGTACTGTCGGCGATGCGGGCGAAAGGTTACACAATCATCCACACGCGCGAGGGCCACCGGCCCGACCTCGCCGACCTCCCGGCCAACAAGCGCTGGCGCTCGCGCCGCATCAATGCCGGCATCGGCGATCCCGGTCCTTGCGGGCGCATCCTGGTGCGCGGCGAACCCGGCTGGGACATCATCCCCGACCTTTACCCGGCCGAAGGCGAGCCGATCATCGACAAGCCGGGCAAGGGCTCGTTCTGCGCCACCGACCTGGAGCTGATCCTCAACCAGCGCGGCATCGAGAACATCGTGCTGACCGGCATCACCACCGATGTCTGCGTGCACACCACGATGCGCGAGGCCAACGACCGCGGCTTCGAATGCGTCATGCTGGAGGATTGCTGCGGCGCGACCGACTACGGCAACCATCTCGCCGCGATCAAGATGATCAAGATGCAGGGCGGCGTCTTCGGCGCGGTGTCGAATTCGGCGTCCTTCGTCGCCCAGTTGCCATGAGGTTCGACCATGAGTGAAGGCGGCAGGAAAGCGGTCAGCGTCGAGACCATCGGCATGACCATGCGCTTCGGCGCCTTCACCGCGCTCGGCGATGTCTCCATCAAGGTGCCGGCCGGCTCGTTCCATGCGCTGCTCGGCGAAAACGGCGCCGGCAAGTCGACGCTGGTCAAATGCATGATGGGTTTTTATCACCCGACCGCCGGCGACATCCTGGTCGATGGCCGCGAGGTGGCGATCGCCAGCCCGCGCGACGCCTCGGCGCTCGGGCTTGGCATGGTCTACCAGCATTTCACACTAGTCCCGTCGCTGACCGGTGCCGAAAACCTGGTCATTTCGCGCGAAAAGGTGCCCGGGATCATCGACTGGCGCAAGGAGCGCGCCGACCTTGCAGCCTTCATGGAACGGATGCCGTTCAAGCTGCCGCTCGACGTCAAGGTGGCCGAGCTCGCCGCCGGCGAAAAACAGAAGCTGGAGATCATCAAGCAGCTCTATCTCGGCCGCAGCTTCCTGGTGCTCGACGAGCCGACTTCCGTGCTCACCCCCGGCGAGGCACAGGAAGTGCTTGGCCTGGTGCGCGACATGACCAGAGCCGGCGGCCTCACCGTGCTGATGATCTCGCACAAATTCCATGAAGTGACGGCGTTTGCCGACGACATCACGGTGCTGCGCAAGGGCAGGCTGACCGGAACCGGAAAAGTGTCGGAGCTCTCGCACAGAGAGATGGCGGCGATGATGATCGGCGACCAGCCGATCGCCGCGCTCGACAGCCGCGCTCCGGTGCCGATCGACGCCAGGCAGATCCTGACCGTGAAGGCACTGAAGGCACCCGACCGAACAGGCCTGAAAACCATCAACATCGGCGAACTCGATGTGAAGTCCGGCGAAATCGTCGGCGTCGCCGGCATCTCCGGCAACGGCCAGAAGGAGTTTCTCGAAGTCCTGGCTGGGCAGCGCACCCGCGACGGCGGCGACGTTCTGGTGAAGGGATCGCCCTATGGCGCCAGCCGCAGCGAGGCACGCACGCTCAATGTCCGCTTCATTCCGGAGGAGCCGTTGCGCAACGCCTGCGCGCCGAGAATGACGGTGGCCGAAAACATGGCCTTCCGGACGTTCGATTTGAACGAAGCCGGCAAGCCGATCAGCTGGATCAGGATGAGCGCTATCAGGGACTATGCGACCCGCCTGGTCGAGCAGTTCAAGGTCAAGACCGCTTCGCTCGCCTCGCCGATTTCGTCGCTGTCGGGCGGCAATGTGCAGCGCGCGGTGTTGGCACGCGAACTTACCGGGGAGGTCGATCTGCTGATCGTTTCCAACCCTTGCTTCGGCCTCGATTTCTCGGCGGTTGCCGAAATCCGCGCCCGCATCATGAAGGCGCGCAATGCGGGTGCCGCCGTGCTGCTGATGTCGGAAGACCTCGACGAACTCTTGGAATTGTCGGACCGCATCTTCGTCATGTCGGATGGCGCGCTGGTCTACGAGACGCCGATCGCGCAAGCCAGCGTGCAGACCATCGGCGAGCATATGGCGGGACATCATTGATGGCTGAAATCGACGCGCAGCCTTTCGCCTTTGCGTTCAAGCCCGAGACGATGGCGCTGGTGGTCATCGACATGCAGCGCGATTTCGCCGAGCCCGGCGGTTTCGGTGCCAGCCTCGGCAACGACGTCAGCCGGGTGACCGCGATCGTGCCGACGGTGAAGCGACTGATCGAAGGCTTTCGCGCTGCCGGCTTGCCGGTGATCCACACCATGGAGTGCCACAAGCCCGACCTCTCCGACTTGCCGCCGGCCAAGCGCAATCGCGGCAATCCGTGGATCCGCATCGGCGATTCCGGTCCGATGGGTCGCGTGCTGATCGCCGGCGAGCCGGGCACGGCGATCCTCGACGAGCTTGCCCCCCTGCCCGGCGAGATCGTCATCGAAAAGCCCGGCAAGGGCGCGTTCTATGCGACCAGCTTCGGTGACGACCTCAAGCGGCTCGGCACCCAGCACCTCGTCTTTGCCGGCGTCACCACCGAGGTCTGCGTGCAGACGACGATGCGCGAGGCCAACGACCGCGGCTATGAGTGCCTGCTCGCCGAGGACGCAACGGAAAGCTATTTTCCCGAGTTCAAGGCGGCGGCGCTGGCCATGATCCGGGCGCAGGGCGCGATTGTCGGTTGGACGGCGACGACCGACCAGGTGCTCGAGGGAATTGCCAATGCCTAATCTTGCCTTTGCCGGCCTGCTCGACGGTGGCTGGCGCGGTCTGGCGTTCGAACATTTCCGGGACGGCATCACGGTGCACTGGCTGCTCAAGGGCGGGCCGGTCGAGCCGTCGGTCGCTATCCTCAACTACCGGGCCGGCGCCGGCGTGCCGCTCCACCGCCACGTCGGGCTTGAAACCATCGTCGTGCTCGAAGGCACTCAGAGCGACGAGAATGGCGACTATCGCTCGGGCAGCGTCATCCTGAATCCTGTCGGGACCGAGCATTCGGTGTGGACGAAAGACGGCTGCGTCGTGCTGATCCAGTGGGACCTGCCGGTGATCATTCTGGGGGAGGCCAAATGAGCGAGATCCGCTTCGACATCGGCAGTTTGCACGCGGCCTATGCCAGCGGTGTCACTGTCGCTGCCATGATCGATGCCGTGCATGCCCGCATCGCGGCGGCTGACGATCCCGGCATCTTCATCCACCTCGCCGACAAGGCGCACATGCTGGCGCAGGCGCAAGCGCTCGGGCCGTTCGATCCGATCAACAAGCGGCTGTGGGGCGTGCCGTTCGCGGTCAAGGACAACATCGATGTTGCTGGAATGCCGACGACCGCCGCCTGCGTCGAATATGCTTATGTGCCCGACAAGGACGCCACCGTGGTTGCCCTGCTGAAGGCCGCCGGCGCGCTGGTGGTCGGCAAGACCAATCTCGACCAGTTCGCCACCGGCCTTGTCGGGGTGCGCACGCCCTACCCGATCCCGAGGAACGCCGTCGATGCCAACCTGGTGCCGGGCGGATCCTCGTCGGGGTCTGCTGTCGCGACGGCGCGGGGCATCGTCTCGTTCGCGCTCGGTACCGACACGGCGGGGTCCGGCCGCATCCCCGCCGGCCTCAACAACATCGTCGGGCTGAAGCCGACCGTCGGCGCGCTCTCCGCCGCCGGGGTCGTGCCGGCCTGTCGCACGCTCGACTGTGTCTCGGTGTTCGCGCTCACCGTCGACGACGCCTACGCAGTGTACGGCGTGGCGGCGGCCAAGGACCCAGCCGACGCCTATTCGCGTGCGATCAAGGCGCCGGCGCTTGCCGCACGGCCACCATTGCTGAGCGTCGGCGTGCCGGCGAAGGCGGATCTCAAATTCTTCGGCGACGCCTCGATGCAGGCTGGCTTTGAGGCGGCCCTTGGTCTCCTGGAGACGCTCGGCTGCCGGCTGGTCGAAATCCCGTTCGCCGATTTTTACGCCACCGCCAACCTTCTCTACGAGGGCGCCTGGGTGGCCGAACGCTATGCGGCGGTCCGCGACTTCATGGACGCCAACGAAGCCGCGATGCATCCGGTAACGCGCAAGATCATCGGCGGCGCGCGCATGCTCTCGGCGGCGGACGCCTTCAAGGGCCTCTATGCGCTTCAGGCCTACAAGGCCAAACTCGCGTCGGTCATGGCTTCGGTCGACCTGTTTTGCGTGCCGACGGCACCGACGCATTATGCGCTGGATGCCGTGCTCGCCGATCCGATCACCACCAACAGCCGGCTCGGCACCTACACCAATTTCGTCAATCTGCTGGACATGTGTGGCATCGCCGTGCCGACCGGCAAGCGCCTCGACGGGCTGCCGATGAGCGTGACCTTGCTCGGCACGGCGGGCAAGGATTGGCTGACGGCGGCACTGGCGCGCGACATCCATGCCGCAAGCGGCTTGCCGCTTGGCGCGACCGGCTGGCCGCAGCCGGGCCAGTCGCGGCTTGGAGAATGCGCGCCGGACGCGATGATCGATCTGGTGGTTGTCGGCGCGCATCTTTCGGGCATGCCGCTCAATGGCCAGTTGCTTGAGCTTGGCGCCCGATTCTCGAGGAGTGCAAGGACAACGCCTTCCTACCGGCTTTACGCACTTGCCGGCCAATCGGTACCCAAGCCTGGCCTCGTGCGCGTCGCCGGCGACGGCATGCAGATAGATGTTGAGGTCTGGCGGCTTGATCCGGATGCATTCGGACGCTTCGTCGCCGCCGTCCCGGCTCCGCTTGGCATAGGCACGATCGAACTCGACGATCGTACGTCGGCAAAAGGATTTCTGGTCGAGACCGCCGGCCTCGCAGGCGCATCTGATATCTCTGCCCATGGTGGCTGGCGCAGTTTTGTTGGACGCGCCCAAGATATTGCTGATCAATCTGAACCGCTGAAAAAAAAGCCCGCCGTGCACTCGATGTAATCGAGTGAACACTAAAATTCGGGATTTGAGGTCTGTTTTCAGGAAACGGCGAGGCTGACCTGAACGACCAATATGAGGCGCATTTCAGACACTTGGTTAGCGGCTGGTCAGAGGCTCGCGCAAACGGGCGCGGTCGATGCCGAGGAGGATTGTGAGGTCTGAACACATGCCGCGCGTCGCGTTTTATGAAGATCCTCCCTTTCCGCAGATAGGCGGGTTTGTTCGCTGTCAGGATTAAAAAGCGCAAAGCGGGATTGCGCCTTAAATCGCCTTGTTGTACGAACGTTCAACAAGGCGATTTAACGAGTACCTGCCGTGGTACGAACCGAGTTCCCCTTTGCCGTCGAAACCGTCGATCCGCTCTGGATCACGCTGGCTGACGGCACGCGCATAGCCGCCACTCTGTGGCGCCCGCGCACTGAAGCCAAGGTGCCTGTCGTCGTCGAAATGGTACCCTATCGCCGCCGTGACGGCACTGTGGCGCGCGACAACGACATCCACCCCTGGCTTGCCGGCCATGGCATCGCGTGCGCCCGCATCGACATTCGCGGCTCTGGCGATTCCGATGGCGACCTGGCCGACGAATATCTGCCGCGCGAACAGCAAGATGCCTGCGAGATCATTGCCCATCTGGCGGCCCAGCCTTGGTGCAATGGCAATGTCGGCATGACCGGCATTTCCTGGGGCGGCTTCAACGCGCTGCAGGTCGCCGCACGCCGGCCGCCGGCCTTGAAGGCCATCATCACCAACTGCGCCACCGACGACCGCTACGTCGACGACATCCATTATATGGGCGGCGCGCTGCTGACCGAGCAGGAGATGTGGTCGAACTTCATGCTGGTGAAGAAGGCGATGGCGCCCGATCCGCAGATCGTCGGCGATGCCTGGCGCGCCATGTGGGCCAGCCGCCTTGCCGAGACAAGTTCGCTGTCGGAGGTATGGCTCGCACATCAGCGTCGCGACGATTACTGGCGACAGGGCTCAATCTGCGAGGACCATTCCGCGATCGAATGCGCGGTGATGGCCGTCTGCGGTTGGGAGGACAGCTATTCCAACTTCGTGCCGCGTTTGCTCGAACATCTACCGGGACCGAAGCTCGGCATAGTCGGCCCGTGGTCGCACGCCTATCCCTGCCGTGGCGCGCCGGGACCGCTGATCGGCTATCTGCAGGAGGCGCTGCGCTGGTGGCGCCACTGGCTGTGTGGCGAAGACACCGGCATCATGGGCGAGCCGCTCTATCGTGTCTGGATCACCGGCGAAGAACGGCCGCAGCCTTTTTATCTTCCCGATCATGCTGGCAGTTGGGCCGCCGAGGACCAATGGCCGTCGCCGCGCATCGAGCGCCGCGCCTTGCACCTGAACTCCGCCGGGCTGGGTAGGGAACCGG
This sequence comes from Mesorhizobium sp. P2_C5_2, assembly GCF_056404535.1. Lineage (NCBI taxonomy): Bacteria > Pseudomonadati > Pseudomonadota > Alphaproteobacteria > Hyphomicrobiales > Phyllobacteriaceae > Mesorhizobium > Mesorhizobium sp. P2_C5_2. The sequence continues at coordinate 87,298 of NZ_JBFUDV010000003.1, forward strand.
CGCCGGGTGCCACGCTTTCAGTCTGCTCGCCCGCCACCGCCGGCCGTGACTGCGGCCGTTGGGGTGGCTATGGCGGCTCCTGTCCGGACATGCCGATCGACCAGCGCCGTGAGGACGGAATGGCGCTGTGCTTCGACACGCAGCCGCTGGACGATGACCTGACATTGCTCGGTGCACCGGAACTGGATCTGCTCGTCAGCGTCGACCAGCCACATGTCAATCTCGCCGCCCGTCTTTGCGATATCTACCCCGACGGCACCTCGGCGCTGATGACCTATGGCGTGCTCAATCTCAGCCATCGCGACAGCCATGAGCATCCGATGCCGTGCCCGGTCGGGACACCGTTCCGCGTGCGACTCAAGCTCAATGATTTCGCCCGCACCGTGCCCAAGGGCCACCGCATCCGGCTGGCGCTGGCCAACCAGCACTGGCCGATCCTGTGGCCGCAGCCGAAATTGTCGACCCTGTCGGTGGCGAGCGGCGACAGCACGGTGATGCTTCCTGTGCGCCCGCCGTCGCCGCGCGACCGTGACGTCCGCTTCAAACCGGCTGAAACAGCACCGCCTGTGCCGACAACGACGCTGGACGAGGGCTTCGACCGCCGCATCGTCACCGACGATGTCGGCTCCGGCGAGCAGACCATTGCGCTGACCTCCGACCATGGCCGCAGGCGTTACGACGATCGCGCCATCACTGTATCCTCGGCCAACAGCGATACGATGAGCATCAGCAGTGACGATCCGCTGTCGGCAAAACTCGTCACCGAATATCGCTGGGCCATCGCCAGCGCCGATGCCGACACCGAAGCGGTGGCGGTGACCGAGCTGACAGCTGACGAAACCCATTTCAATCTGAGTTGGCGGCTTGAGGCGCGAGAACGGGGCACACTCGTCCACAGCGCCACGGCAACACGGCGCATCAGGCGCGATTTCGCCTGAGGAGAGGGAAGGGAGGCCATGCTTGCATATGCAGTGAAGCGCATCGGTCTCGGCCTCCTGATCCTCGTCCTCGTCATGATAGCCATGTACGCTGCGGTCTTCCTCGTTCCGGGCGACCCGGCGAGCGTGGCGCTTGGTCCGCGCGCTACACCGGAACTGAAGCGGCTGCTGATCGAGCGCATGGGCCTCGACCAGCCGGTCTGGTGGCAAATCGTCGAATTCTTCCGCAACGCGCTGACCGGCAATCTCGGCTATGACGTCTGGTCGAACCGGCCGGTCTCGACGCTGGTCATGGAGGCGTTACCGAACACGCTGATCCTCGGGTTGACGTCGCTCACTGTCGCGCTCCTCATCGGCGTGCCGCTCGGTTGCCTGTCGGTGATGCGGCGCGGCACGGCTGCCGATGCGGTCATCGGCGTGCTGTCGGTCGGCGTCATCGCCGTGCCGTCCTTCGTCGTCGCCATCTACTCGCTGCTGCTGTTTGCCGTCACGCTGCGCTGGCTGCCGGCCATCGGCGCCGGCGAGGCCGGGGACTTCGTCAGCCAGGCCAAGGCGCTGGTGATGCCGGCGGCGGCAATCGCGCTCGGCTGGATCGGCTACATCGCCCGCATGGTGCGCGCCTCGATGATGGAGGTGATGGGCGAACCGCACATCCGCACCGCGCGCTCGTTTGGTTTGCCGGAGTGGAAGATCGTCTCCAAATACGCGCTGCGCATCGCCATCATCCCGACCATCTCGCTGGTCGCCGTCGGCCTCGGCAGCATCCTGTCCAGCGCCGTCTTCGTCGAGGCGGTGTTTGCCCGACCCGGCATCGGCAAGCTGATCACCGACGCCGTCAACACCCGCAACTATCCGGTGGTCATGGGCACCGTGCTGATCATGACCGCCATCTACGTCTCCATCACCATAGCCGCCGATCTGCTGATTGCGCGGCTCGATCCAAGGGTGCGTGATGTCTTCCGTGGCTGACGCCTCTTTATCCACGCCGGACCGACAACGGTTTCCGCTGCTGCGTGCACTGCTTGCCGATTCGTTCACCTGCGTTGCGCTGATCCTGGTTGCCGGGTTCCTCGTCACCGCCGTCTTCGCGCCGTGGCTGGCGCCGTATTCGCCGCTCAAGATCGATGTGCTGCACAAGCTGCAGCCGCCATCGGCCGAACACTGGTTCGGCACCGATCATCTCGGCCGCGATCTCCTGTCGCGCGTCATCTATGGCGCGCGTACGGCGTTGACCATTGCCATGGTGTCGGTGGCAATTGCCGGCGCGATCGGCCTGCTGCTCGGGCTGGTCGCCGGTTACGGGCCGCGCTGGCTGGACGCCATTCTGGTGCTGACTTTCGACAGCCTGAATTCGCTGCCGATGATCATGTTCGCGCTCGCCATCATCACTGTGCTCGGCGCTGGCACCGGCACGCTGATCATCGTCATCGCCGCGACCTCCTTCCCGAGCTATGCGCGACTGATCCGGGCACAGACGCTGGCGCTGAAGAACAGCGATTACATCCTCGCCGAGCGCCTTCTCGATGCCAGCCCGGCGCGCATCATCTTCATCCACCTTCTGCCCAATGTCGTGGGACCGCTGATCATTCTTCTGTCGATGGACATTCCTGTCGTCATCATGGTCGAGGCGGGCTTGAGCTTCCTCGGCCTCGGTGTGCGGCCGCCGACGCCGTCCTGGGGTTCGATCCTCTATGACGGCTACACCAGTATCCGCTCGGCTCCGTTCATGGTCATCTTCGGGGGGTTGCCGCTGGTGCTCGCGACACTCGGCTTCACTTTCCTTGGCGAAGGCCTGCGCGACTATCTCGACCCGCGCCTGCAGTTGCGGAGGCCGGCATGAGCGGCTCGCTTGCGGCCAGGGATCTCAGCGTCCGTTACGAGACGCCGCATGGCAGCGTGCATGCGTTGCGCCATGTCGACATCGAGGCGCATCCGGGCGAAGTGATCGGCATCGTCGGCGAAAGCGGCTGCGGCAAGTCCACGCTGGTCACCGCCCTGGCAAACCTGCTGCCCGCCAACGCCAGCATCGACGGGTCGATCAGCTACAACGGCGTCGACCTGGCAAAGCTCGACGCGCACCGCCAGCGCCTGTTGCGCGGCGACGAGATTGCGCTGGTCAGCCAGGATCCGATGACCGCCTTCAACCCGGTGCTGACCATCGGCGACCAGCTCGTCGACTTCCAGCATCACCGTAAGGATCTCGGCCGTGCGCAGAAGCGCGCGCGGATCGCCGCCATGCTCGGTCGCGTCGGCATCGCGGATGCGGAACGGCGGATGGACTGCTACCCGCACGAACTCTCCGGCGGCATGCGCCAGCGCGTGGCCATCGCGGCGGCATTGTTGACCGATCCCGGCCTGCTCATCGCCGACGAGCCGACGACGGCGCTCGATGTCACCATGGAGGCGCAGATCACCCATCTGCTGCGCGAACTGCGGCGCGAATACAACGGCATCATCATCGTCGTCTCGCACCATCTCGGCGTCATCGCCGAGCTCTGCGACCGGGTCTATGTCATGTATGCCGGCGAGGTGGTCGAGGACGGCGAGGTCGACGCGATCTTCCACGATGCCAGGCATCCCTACACGCAGGCATTGCTCGCCTGCGATCCAGCCCGCTTCCAGGAGCGGCTGGACAGGCTGCCGACCATTCCAGGCTCATTGCCCAATCTGACCCAGCCGCCATCCGGATGCGTCTACGCGCCGCGCTGCGACCGCGCCTTCGCGCCATGCGGCAGCGTCGCACCGCCACGGGTGAAACTGTCCGCCTCGCATATGGCGCGCTGCCACGCGGTGACGCCATGAGCCCGCTGCTCGCCATCGACGATCTGTCGGTGACCTTCGCCCGCAGCGGCTTGCTCAGCCGCCTGATCAACCCGTTCCCGTTGCCGAGCTGCAACGTCATCGACGGTGTGACGCTGTCGCTGATGCCGGGCGAGACGCTTGGGCTGGTCGGCGAGTCCGGTTCCGGCAAGACCACACTTGCCCGCACCATTCTTGGCCTTGTGCGCGCGGCGGCCGGCCGCATCGTCTTTGAGGGCAGGGACGTGCAGACGACGGCCGATTTCCGCGCCATGCGAAGGCGTTCGGCAATGATGTTCCAGGATCCGGTGGCGTCGCTCAGCCCGCGCCTGCGCATCGGCACGCTGCTGACCGAGCCGCAGGTCATCCAGGGGTTGGCGATGCCGGACCGCCGCGCCGCGGCAAGAGCGCTGCTGACGCTGGTCGGGCTGCCGGCTTCCTTCGTCGACCGCTTCCCGCATGAGCTGTCCGGCGGGCAGGCGCGCCGCGTCGGTGTTGCCCGGGCGCTGGCGATGAAGCCGCACCTGCTGCTTGCAGACGAGCCGACCGCCGGCCTCGATGTGTCGGTGCAGGGCGATGTGCTCAACCTGATCGGCGAATTGAAGCGCGAACTCGGTTTCGCCGCCATGATCGTCACCCACAATCTGGCAATGATCCGCCATGTCAGCGATCGGCTGGCCATCATGTATCTCGGCCGGCTGGTCGAGACCGGACCGACGCAGGACGTGTTCTCGATGCCAATGCATCCCTATACCGCCACGCTCATCCAGTCCGAGCCGATACCCGACCCACGCCGACGCAGCCGAAACCCGGCCGTCACTGGCGAGATACCAAGTGTGTTCCGCCGGCCCTCGGGCTGTGAGTTCCACACGCGCTGCCCGATCGCCCGCGATCGTTGCAAGACCGAGGCACCGACCTATCGGCCGATGGGCGCTGACCGGATGGTGCGCTGCCATTTCCCGCTGGAGACAGGCGGGCAAGAACGGGAAGCCTTCTCACGCGCTTCCGCAAACCAAAAGGGGAAACCGACATGACGCAATGGAACATGGACAGACGTGCATTCCTGAAGGCCGCCGGCGCGTTGGGCGTTGGCCTGACGATGAAGCCGGGTTTCGCCTGGTCGGCCGTCGGCGACACATTGCGCATCCGAATGGAGGGCGATCTTCAGACGCTCGATCCCGCCTTCATGATCGGCGGCATCGAGGATGTGATGATGCGCGGCATTTACGTTTCGCTGAACCGGCTTGGCGATCTCAGGGAAGGTTCGCCATGGTCGCTCTGGGGTGCGGAGAAGCTCGAGCTGAAGGATCCGAAAACCATTGCGTTCACGCTGATCGACGGGCTGAAATGGTCGAACGGTTTTGGCCCTGTCACCGCCGAAGACGTGAAATTCTCGTATGAGCGTATTGCCGATCCGAAGCTGTCGTCGCCCTGGGCCTATCAGTTCGAAAAGCTCGACCGCGTCGAGATTGTCGATGACAGATCCGGCATCATCCATCTCAAGGACCCCTACCAGCCGATCTTCGTCACCAGCCTGCCCTACTATGGTGGCCACATCATCAGCCGCGCCGGCACCGAAAAGGCAGGCGGCAAGTTCACCACGGAGCCGCCGGCGACCTGCGGCCCCTATCTCTTCTCGGACTGGCAGCAGAAGCAGAAGGTGACGCTCACCGCCAATCCTGACTGGCCGGGACCGAAGCCGGATTTCGGCAAGGTCGAGATCTACATCGTCGCCGACGATCAGGCAGCACAACTGGCCTATGAGGCCGACGCCTTCGACTACACCAAGATCGCCATTTCGGCGACCAAGGCGGTGAAGGCCAGCCCGCCCGCCAACACCGAGGTGATCGAAGCGCAGTCGACCCGCTACGTCTGGCTCACCATCAACATGCTGAGCCCGCGGCTCAAGGATTTGAAGGTCCGCCAGGCCGTGCAGTACGGCGTCGATGTCGGGCAGATCTTGACCGGCGTCTATGACGATCTCACCAAGCGCTCCACCGGGGTCGTCCAGCCCGGGACCAAATTCGCGCGGGCCGGCAATCTGATCGCCGCACCGGACTACGCGAAATCCGCCGCGCTGCTCGCGGAGGCCGGCGTCAGCGATCTGTCGTTGACCCTGACGGTGATGAACGATTCCATCCGCGCCGCGACCGCGCAGATCATCCAGGCCAGCCTCGAACAGGCCGGCATCAAGGTCGAGATCCAGCCCTATGACGAGGCCGCGTTCTGGGGCGTCGGCGACAAGACGCAAGGCGACGGCTACAAGAACATCGATCTGGCGCTGATGGATTTCGCCGGTGGCGTCGACCCTTCCGAAAACCTGGTCTGGTTCCGTCCCGACCAGATCGGCGTCTACAACTGGTCCGGCTTCGACAGTGCGGAGTTCGAGACCAGCTACCAGCAGCTGGTGGCGGAAAGCGAGGAGGCCAAGCGCATCGCATTGTCCAACCGCATGGAGGACCTGATGGAACAATCCGGCGGCTTCGTCTTCATTTGCCACCAGCCGCTGGTCGTCATCCACAAGGCCGGTTTCGAGCCGGTCATCTATCCCGACGGCCACCCCAATCCGGTCTTGTTCAAGAAGAAGGTATGAATCGCTCCGTGGACAGAAAAGCCACGATCGATTAGCTGGAGCCATGACGGAAACAGAACCAGCACCTGAAAAACGCAAGCGCGGCGCCAAGAAATCGCCGCCGCGCTTCAGCCGCGAACAGGCTGACGTGCGCCGCTCCATGCTGATCGAGGCGGCGACGCGCTGCCTGTCGGTCGGCGGCATCGGCGCCTTCACCATCGATCGCATCTGCAAGGAGGCCGGCGTCTCGCGCGGCCTCATCAACCATCACTTCGAAGGCCTCGATGGCTTGCTGGTCGAGGTCTACAAATCCTCGCTTTACGCCAGCGTCAACAACCAGATCGCCGAAGCCAAGCGGCGGCGCGCCGAGACGTCCGATTGGTCGCCGCAGGCAGCACTCGCTGCCCTGGTGCATTCCAATTTTTCGCCCGATTATTTCAGCCGTGACAATCTTCTGATCTGGCTGTCGCTGTGGGGGGAAATTGCCGTCAACCCGCGACTCAAGGCGGCGCACCGTGAACTCTATGACGCCTACCGGGCGGAACTCGCCGAGGACATCGCCGCAGTCGCGGTGCCGCGCGGCAGGCAAGTCGACGCCCCGACGGTGGCGCGCAATTTCATAGCCCTCGTCGACGGACTCTGGCTCGAATGGTGCCTCGACGAAAGCGTGCTGACGCCGCAGGCCGCCGAAGCCGCCGGCTTCGAGATGCTCGAAGCGCAGGTCGGGCCGCTGCGGGGCGCCTAGTTCAAAGGCGAACCGCCCTCGCGCTTGCGGCGCTCCATATAGTCGCGCAGGGCTTCGTCGATGCCGGGATCGATCGGCGGCTGCTCATACTCGGCGACCATGCGCTTCCAGACGACGTTGGCGCGTTCGCGCGCCGTCACCTGGCCGCGCTCCATCCAGGTATCGTAATTGTCCCAGTTGGACACCAGCGGCGAATAGAAGGCGCGCTCATAGCGCTGCATCGTGTGCGCGGCACCGAAGAAATGCCCAGCCGGGCCGACCTCGCGCACCGCTTCCAGCGCCAGCGTATCGATGTCGACCACCGGCGGGTCGAAATAGGCGCACATCATCTGCAGCATCTCGGCATCAATGACCAGTTTCTCGAATGATGCCGTCAGCCCGCCGCCGAGCCAGCCGGCCGCATGCAACACCAGGTTCGCGCCGCCCATCAGGCAGCCCCACAACGACATGGCGCTCTCATAGGCCGCCTGCGCGTCGACCGAATTTGCGGCGGTGACATTGCTGGAGCGAAACGGCACGCCGATCAGCCGGCAGAGCTGACCGGTGATCTGCGCGGCCTGCGTATATTCGGGCGTACCGAAAGCCGGCGCGCCGGTCTTCATGTCGACATTGGAGGTGAAGCCGCCATACATCACCGGTACGCCGGGACGCACGATCTGCGTCAACACGATGCCGGCCATCGCCTCGGCATGCTGCTGCGACAGCGCGCCGGCCAGCGTCACCGGGCTCATCGCGCCGGCCAGTGTGAACGGCGTGATGACATTGACCTGGCCATGTTCGGCCAGCGCGATCAACCCTTCGGCCATCGGCTCATCGAGCTGCAGCGGCGAGTTGGTGTTGATGATGCCGGTGAACACCGGCATCTCCTGCGCCAGGTTTTCGCGCGTCGTGCCGAGCGATATCGCCACCATTTCCAGCGCGTCGATAGCGCGTCCGCGGCCAAGCGCCTGCGGCTGCCAGTTCTTGTCGAGCAAAGTGATCTCGGCATAATAGAGGTCGAGATGGCGCGTGTTCTGGTGCAGGTCGAGCGGCTCGAACGGCCCGCCGCCTTCCTGATGCAGCACGTTGAACGACTGGATGAGTTTGAGATAGTCGCACATCTCGGCATAGGTGCCTGGCCTGCGGCCGCGATCATTGTCCATGACATAGGCCGGCCCGCCGACCGACGACAGGATGCAGTGTTTCCCGCCGACCTTGACGTTCTTCGCCGGATTGCGAGCCCGCAGTTCGAACGAGGACGGCGCCATGGCGACGCGCTCCATGACCATGGCGCGGTCGAAGCGCACCCGCATCTCGCCTTCGTCGACATCGCAGCCCGCAGTGCGATAGAACTGGCGTGCCTGCGGCTGCAGCACGCGCATGCCGATCTCCTCGAGGATGGTCAGGCCCATTTCGTGGATTGTCTGCACCTGGTCGGCCGACAGGATCTCGATCGGCGCATAGGGCCGCGTCAGCTGCTTCCACGGCCGCTGTTCGATACCACCGATCTCGCGCTGCGGGCGGCCGGGTCTGCGACGTGCCGTGATGCGCTCCATGGCCTCTAGAACTCCTTGTTTGACGCAATTCCCCAGGGAAAGCGCTATGAGCTTTTCCCGGGAAAACCGCTTCACGCGTTTTCCTGGAATTGCTCTATTCGGCTGCCGTCCGCATGTCGAAGTCCGCCACTTGATCGACGATCGGCGTGTCGCGGCGGTAAGGCTGCCAGCGGATTTTTGTGCCGATCTCCTGAGCAAGCTTGTGGCCGCTATGCACCGCATGCGCGATGGCGCCCGGGGCCAGCGTGTCGCCGATACGATCGACACCTCTAATACCTGCTGACGCAAGCGCGCCAGCGCGTTGCGTCAGCGCCTCGAACAATTCATTGCGCGGCAGCCTCAGCCCGACGATCAGCACCGAGCGGCAGGCCACGCGAACCTCTTCGCCGGTGAACAGATGCGACAGCGTCGCCGTCTCGCCGTCGAAGGATTTCAAGAGATGTAGCGTCGTCACCGGCACTTTGCGCCGGGCCAGCGCCCGGTGCACCAGCGGCAATTCGTTGGTCATGATCGTCCAGGCGGAAGCCTGACCGGCGGGTGTGACATAGCTGACCGGAATGCCTTGTGCGGCCAGATGCTCGGTCAGCACGCCGCCCATGTAATAATTATCGAAATCGAAGACCAGCGTCGGCCCCTGCGGGAGGCGGCCGGTGGCGATGTCGTCGGGTGTGAACACCTCCGGATGGTCCAACCTGCCGACCGGAATCTCCATCGAGGAATAGAGCATATCGGTCCAGCGCGCGCCGGTCGCCAGCACCACGCGGTCCGGCGCCAGCTCGATGATCTCGTCGGCGCCCAAGACACTCTCGGGATAGAGCGAGACATTGCTCATTTCGTTGAGGCGCCCGAGGCGGTAGTCGACGACGCGGTTCCAGGCCGACAGACCGGGCAGCGTCTTTTCGAAGGCCAGACGTCCGCCGAAGCTACGGCTGCTGTCGGCGAGCGTCACCTCATGGCCGCGACGGCCGAGCGTCAGCGCGCATTCGAGCCCCGCCGGCCCGCCGCCGACAATCAGGATTCGCTCAGGATTGTCGGCGCGCTCGACACGTTCGGGGTGCCAGCCGCGCCGCCATTCCTCGCCGGCGGTCGGGTTCTGGGTGCAGCGCACCGGCACGCCGTCATGCCAGCTCGAAATGCAGATGTTGCAGCCGATGCATTCGCGGATTTCGGCCTCGCGGCCCTCGCGAATCTTGGCCGGCAGGAAGGGGTCGGCGATCGATGGACGCGCGCCGCCGATGAAGTCGAGCACGCCGCGCTTGATCTGCGACACCATCGTGTCGGGCGAGGTGAAGCGGCCGACGCCGACCACCGGCTTTTTGGTCAGCGATTTGACGAAATCGATCACCGGCTCGTGGCTGCCTTCGCCGGTGAAGCGCGACGCCGAACAGTCGGTCGGGCTGGAATCCATCTTGACGTCGAACAGGTCCGGCAGGTCGGCGAGCAGTTCGACCAGCTCGTGCGCTTCGGAGGGCTGGTTGCGGCCGGGTCTGCCGCGCAGTTCCTCAAGGCTGACGCGCAAGGCGACGCCGCAGTCCTGGCCGACGGCATCCTTGGTGACCTCGATCATCTCGCGCACGAAGCGCACGCGGTTCTCGATCGGTCCGCCATAACAGTCGGTGCGATGATTGTATTCCGGCAGCAGGAACTCGTAGCCGAGATAGCCCATGCCGGCATAGACGTAGACCACATCAAAGCCGGCCCTGCGCGCCTTGCGCGCCGCCTCCGCCTGGCATCGCAGCACTTCGCGTATGTCGGCCTTGTCCATGGTCTTCGGCCGCAAATTGCCCATGAAGCCGACATGCGTGGCCATCCAGGGAATTCCCGACGGCGACAGTGGCGGCAAGCGACTGGTCCTGTTCATGACGGATGCGCCGCCATGCCACAGTTCCACGCCGGCAAGCGAGCCATGCCGGTGCACGGCCTCCGTCATCAGCGCATGCGCGCGGATGTCGTTGTCATCCCACAGGGTGGCAAAAGGCAGTGGTGAATCGTCCGAGCTCGGATCGATCGAACAGGCGCCGGTGCAGATCACGCCCCAGCCGCCCTCGGCCTTGGCTTCGCGAAAGGCGGCGCGCACGCGTGGCAGGGCGTTGGTCATGCCGCTGGCGTGCGGCACCTGGTAGAAGCGATTCGGTGCGGTGACCGGCCCGATCCGCATCGGCTCGAACAGGATTTCATAGCTGGGATTACACGGCATCGGGGCTTCGCAAATGTGCTTATTGAACGATCGTACAACAAGCATATTCGCTCGATGGGCAGAACGCAATGGCCGGCGGGAAGCACCTCCTTGTTAAGAGTGGCTGCGAACCATAGGTGAGACGTGCACTCGACAGACCGAAAAAGATTGCACTAGGCCCAGGGTCGAAACTGTTATCAGTGCCAACGTTGGAACAACCTATTGGCGGGCCTTAAGGCGGGTCTCCGCGCAACAGCTTTCTATCGAACCCCTTGCGACCGCTTCGGGATTTGCCGCAGAATTATTTATTCGGAACTATTTCAGCGCATGCTAATTGAAACAACCCTCGTTCGACCGATACTTCGCCTTGAGCGAAGGCTGCAATTGGCATCGTGGGGCCGGCTTATAGGAAAAACAGACTTGTGACGCGCACCCTTCCCTCCCATGCGTTCCGCAATCCTGCAGGGGCGATATATTCAGCTAATTTAACCGCGCGGTCGGCCTTTCGGTCCTGGCGAGCTTTCCGCCGGGTGTGCGCACAATCTGGCGGATCGCTGATCTTTCAGCCAAAGGGACTTCTTTTTTATTGCCAGTAGCTCAGCTCGATCGCCGTCATCAGTGGTCGCTTGGCCCAGCTTCGTAGCAATCGCGTAGTCGGCTCTGTTCGTTCGATAGTCTTCCTTTTGCACAGACATCGTTACCTCCCCAAATCGGCGCGGGCGCTTCCCTCCTTTGGCACCGACGGAGATCAACTAGCTGCCGGTTCACCGCGTGAGTCTAGCAATTGAGGATTGTATTAAAATGATACAGACCGCAGGAGCAATCGCGAGTGGAAGCCGACCTTCGAGAGAGGGCTTAGGGGACTTCAGTCTTAGTTGAGCTATCGCTAATACGCCTGTAGCTTGGGCAGTGCGGGAAACCCGAATACCAAAGTCCATGGTAGCATCGAGCCTGTTCGCCGCATCGTCGGAAGGCTGTCCTAAGTGCTCTCAACTGTATTGCGGGAAAAGCTGGTTTGCGATTGCGGTCGCACCGGGTATTTGAAACTACGAGAAGACAATCAGCCCCTCAGCGGCGCATGGGAATCTTACAGTTTGGAGGGTTTCAAGGGCGGCAGCCTGACGATCACTAGTTCGGGAAATATTCCGGGGGACAAGTTGGCCTATCTCCATCCTTTGTGTCCTCAATGCAGTCAGTGGGGCAGGGTGAAGTATGCCAGCCGTGCCTGAGCCCGCAACAGGGAAAAGTTGGGTCCCTCAGCAGCTTGGCCCCGCACTTCAAAGCGAACAACCTATTGGCGGGACTTAAGGTGGGTCTCCGCGTAACAGTTTTCTATCGAATTGATTTTTATCCGTTTTATTGAATAACTGGCGGAGAGAGCGGGATTCGAACCCGCGTTACGGTCTCCCGTAAACACACTTTCCAGGCGTGCGCCTTCAACCACTCGGCCACCTCTCCGTCCTTGCATTTCGCGCCGGTCGGTTTTGCCGCGCGGGTTGGGGAGATGCATCCCTTTGGGAAGTGCGGGGGAGACCCGCGTCAGGGGCGCCGCCAACCAGCGGATGCCCTTCCCGGCGCCCGTCAATCAAACAGGCGCGGGGCTCATCTAGTCGATCCGGCGCCGAATGCCAAGCCATAACGGCAGTCTATTCGTTTTGCCGGCCATGCATCGTTTCGTCGGGCAGCCAACGTCTCCGCTTCAAGGGCGCTTCGGCTCCGAATGGTGTGCACAGGCAAGGCAGCAGGGCCGGCCGCGCTTGACTTCGCCCCAGGCCAGATGTCGAGTGAGGCAGAGGCTTTGCGGGGGGCATCGTCCGATATGACATCAAGTGGCGAAAATCCCGGCAGCGGAACGCCGGCTGGGCCAGGCGGGCTGACCCCATCCGGTCGTCCCGATAGCGGTCTGTCCTTCGTGCCGGTGGTCTGGCTCCTCTTCGTCATGGCGTTGTCGGTCTACTGGCTGGTCTCGGTCCGGTGGCTGTTCGACAGTTCCGGCATCCCGGACAGCGTCTTTTATTTCCTGCTTGCCGACCTGGTCTTCGACATCGTCACCATCGTGTGGGGGCTCTATCTGCTCGGCCTCGCCTTCAGCCGTTCGGCGCGCTTTCCGCGCCATTTCACCATCTGGCAGACCACCACCATCGCCTGGGTGCTGGCCCGGCAGGTCCTTGCGCTGACCTTGGCCGGCTTCATCTTTTCCGGCAGGTCGCTTGCCATCTCCGCCACCGAAATCGTCATCGGCCTGTTTTGCATTTACCTGCTGCGCCGCCGCGACGAGGCCAAGGCCTTCTATGCAAGGCCGGAAGCGCAGGCACCGTCAGTCTTTGTTTCGATCGTCGCCGCGCTGCTCGGCATCATCCTGGGCGCGGCTGTCGGCGCTGTCGCCGGCTTCGCGCTGGGTGCAGGCATCGCCGAGGTCACCGACGTCAGCTGTTTCGAGGGCGGCTGCGGCTATTTCGCGGTGTTCATCGGCCTTGCCGGGCTGGTGGTCGGCGCCATCGGCGGCGGCATCCTTGCCGTTTGGCTCGTCCATCGGCGCAGCCGAAAGGCGGCGATATAGGCGGACGGGGGGCTTCAAATTCGCGTAAGCCGATTGCGCGCCGGGCGCACGCATTCTATTCCTCGTCCTGAAACCGGAAGGTCCTCGGGAGGAGCTTGAGGCCGGGGGAAAGATCTCGATGTTGCGTTTTCTGTTTCGCCTCGCGGCTATGGTCGCACTTTCGGTCGCCGTCATCATGGCGGTGCTCGACGCGACGCGCTCGGTGGCGGCTTCGGCGCTGGTCATGACGCCGCTCAATTCGAGCTGGCTGGCGGTTTCGCCCGACACTCGCGCGGCCTTCGAGACCTTCGTGCGCGCCAAGGCAAGCCCGATAATATGGGATGGCGGCATCGCCTGGGTGATTGCCCAGCCCGGCTTTGCCGTGTTCGCGGTCCTTGCCTTGCTCCTCTACGCGATCGGCTACAGGCGCCGGCGGCGAGGCGGAGAATTCGCCCCGGGCTGACGGGTTGTCCCTGCGGGCCGGCGACGACAATGCAGCAGCCATCCACGGTTGTCGCCGCCCAAGCCTGCTTTTCCAAAAGGTCAAAATTCCGCGTGAATTTTGTTTCGGGCCGTGCCAGATTGCCTGGAGCGGGAGGGGAGTACGCTCCTGGCTGATGTCGCATGCCTGCCGGAGAACCGGGCAGGCGGGCGACGCGTAACGGAAAAAATAACCGACAGGGTGTGGATCACATGAAACGTATCGTTCTCGGCCTCCTGGCCGCAACCGCAATGGTTCTTCCGGCTTTCGCCGCGGATGTCCAGCCGGCCATCCTCTACGATCTCGGCGGCAAGTTCGACAAATCCTTCAACGAGGCTGCCTATCATGGCGCCGAAAAGTTCAAGACCGAGACCGGCACCGCTTATGTCGAGTTCGAAGTGTCCAACGCTTCGCAGCGCGAGCAGGCGCTGCGCCGCTTCGCCGAAGACGGCCGCAACCCCATCGTCATGGCCGGCTTTGCCTGGGAAGATGCGCTGAAGGTGGTTGCGAAGGAATATCCTGACCTCAACTTCGCCATCATCGACGATGCCGTCGACCTGCCCAATGTCCGCTCGCTTGTCTTCAAGGAAAACGAAGGCTCCTATCTCGTCGGCATCATGGCGGCGATGGCCTCGAAGTCCAAGAAGGTCTCCTTCATCGGCGGCATGGACATTCCGCTGATCCGCAAGTTCGAATGCGGCTATGTCGGCGGCGCCAAGTCTGCCGGCGCGACCGACGTCATCCAGAACATGACCGGTGACACGCCGGCGGCGTGGAACGATCCGGCCAAGGGCGGCGAGATCGCCAAGACGCAGATCGACCAGGGCTCCGACGTGGTCTATGCCGCGGCCGGCGGCACCGGCGTCGGCGTGCTGCAGGCGGCGGCTGATGCCGGCAAGCTCGGCATCGGCGTCGATTCCAACCAGAACGGCCTGCAGCCCGGCAAGGTGCTGACCTCGATGCTGAAGCGCGTCGACGTGGCCGTCTACACCGCCTTCATGGACGGCAAGAACGGCACCTTCAAGGGCGGCCTGCAAAATCTCGGCCTCAAGGAAGGCGGCGTCGACTACGCCATGGACGACAACAACAAGGCGCTGGTCACCGACGAGATGAAGGCGGCGGTCGAAAAGGCCAAGGCCGACATCATCGCCGGCACGATCCAGGTGCACGACTACACCGCCGACAACGCCTGCCCGTATTGATCGGCAAGCGCTGAGGTTTCGAACCGCCGGGTGAAAGCCCGGCGGTTTTTTTTGAGGGTGTAGCCGTGATGTCGACGACAATCGAAGCGATGGCGGAGCGCGACGTCGAGCCGATCGCAAGGCAGCGGCTCGCCGCGTTCTTCGCTGGTACAGAACGAACATTGGCAGAAGACGCGGCCGGACTTCGCGAATTGCTCGGTGGCAATGGGTTCGAGGCGGCATTCGTTGCGCGAGAGCAGGGCCTGCCGATCGGGAGTTGCCTGCTGGTCCGAGACGAGATCGATCCGGCACACGATTTGACGCCATGGCTTGCCGGGCTAATCGTTGACCAAGACCATCAAGGGCGCGGCATCGGCACAGCGCTGGTCAGAGCGGTGGAAGCTCATGCGGCATCGGCTGGTGTACGCAGGCTCTATCTCTACACCTGGCAAGCGCGCCGCTTCTACGAAGCGCTCGGCTGGGTAGAGGTGCAGACCTTCGCGCAGGATGGCGAACCGATGGCTCTGATGTCTCGCGCGCTATAAAGTGCCCACGAGATAACCCAGCGCGAACACCACGATCAGTGCAATGGCGATGGCGAGGCCTCGCCGGCCGCCGAGCGAATGCACGCCGACGCCATAGGGACGGCGCTCCAGCCTGCTGATTACCGGCGTCGGTTTGGCTTCGTCCTGGCCGACCACACGCATTTGCGGCATTTCGGCGATTCGCTGCGAGATCAGCCGCCAGCGGTCGCTGCTGCCGGACGGCCGCCCCGTGCGATCGAAGACATGCATGCGCTCGGCCAGCCGCATCACCGTGTCGCGAAAGGCGGGGTCGATTTCGAGGTCGCGCTCGGCGCGCGCCCGGTCGCGGTCGTTCATCAGGCCAAGCACATAGTCGCCGGCACGCGCCACGCGATCACTCTCACTGGCCATCAGCTTCTCCTTGCTACCAGTGCGGCGGTTTGGTTATCGGCACGTCGGGTGCCGACTGCTCTTCCAGCGCCATGAAACGCTCGGTCAGGGCATCGAGCTTGCGCTGCATGCGCTCGATCACCGTCCATTGCTCGGCGATCTGGCCCGACAGTTCCTCGATGGTCTTTTCCTGCTCGGCGGCGCGGATTTCCAGCGTCGTCAGCCGGTCGGCAGGCATGATCATCTAAAAAATCCTTCGGTCCTGGCGCACGCAGTCGCAGAATGATGCGACTATTGAGCCTTGTATATTAGTGAATGTGAAGGTCCGGGCCACGTTCGAAATTGACAATCGCACCGGGATTTGTCGAGAGTGATGGTTGCGCCGCCAATTGGCACAGACGGGGCATCATGCTAGGCATTTTGACCAAGCGATAAAAAAATAAGAGTGGGACAGGCTGCATGGCGCAAGCCGCAATCGAACTGATCGGCATCAACAAGAGTTTTGGCGCCGTTCGCGCCAATCGCGACATCAACCTGGAGATCGCGCGCGGCACCATCCACGGCATTGTCGGCGAGAACGGCGCCGGCAAGTCGACGCTGATGTCGATCCTCTACGGCTTCTACCAGGCCGACAGCGGCGAGATCCGCGTCGGCGGCAAGCCGGCGTCGATCAAGACCTCCAACGACGCCATCGCGCTTGGCATCGGCATGGTGCACCAACACTTCATGCTGGTCGACAATTTCACGGTGCTGGAAAACATTATCCTCGGCGCCGAAAGCGATGCGCTGCTGAAAAAAAGCATCGCCAAGGCGCGCTCCGAACTGGAGCGGCTCGAGCGCGAATACGGGCTGGAAGTCGATCCCGACGCCATCATCGAGGAACTGCCGGTCGGCCTGCAGCAGCGCGTCGAAATCCTGAAAGCGCTCTATCGCGGCGCCGAAATCCTGATCCTCGACGAGCCGACGGGCGTGTTGACGCCGGCCGAGGCCGATCATTTGTTCCGCATCCTCAAGCAGTTGAAGGATCAGGGAAAAACCGTGGTGCTGATCACCCACAAGCTGCGCGAGATCATGGCTATCACCGACAATGTCTCGGTGATGCGCCAGGGCACGATGGTGGCGACGCGCGAGACCAGCAAAACGACGGTGGGGGAACTCGCCGAGCTGATGGTCGGGCGGCGCGTTCTGCTGCGGGTCGAGAAGGGCGAGGCGGAAGCCGGCGGCGTCAAGCTCGCGGTCAAGAACCTGACGGTGAAGGATTCTCGCGGCGTCACCATGGTCGACGACATCTCCTTCGATATTAAGGCCGGCGAGATCGTCGGCATTGCCGGTGTGGCCGGCAACGGCCAGTCCGAACTGCTGGAGGCGATATCCGGCATCAGGCACGCCGTTTCCGGCTCGGTTATGCTCGACGGCAAGCCGATCGACCTTACCGGCAAGGCAGATCCGGGTGAACTGCGCGACCGCGGCCTCGCCCATGTGCCGGAAGACCGCCATCATGTCGGGCTGGTGCTGGCCTTCGAGGAGAACGAGAATTCGATCCTCGGCTATCACGATGACCCGCGCTACCTCAAAGGGCCGTTCCTCAACATCGATGCGATCATGGCCGACGCCAAGGACAAGATCGAAAAATACGATATCCGTCCCGGCAATCCGCGCCTGAAGACGGCGAACTTCTCCGGCGGCAACCAGCAGAAGATCGTGCTGGCGCGGGAAATGGAACAAGACCCGGGCGTGCTCATCGTCGGCCAGCCGACGCGCGGCGTCGATGTCGGCGCCATCGAATTCATCCACAAGCGGCTGATCGCCATGCGCGACCAGGGCAAGGCGGTGCTGGTGGTGTCGGTCGAACTCGACGAGATCCGCTCGCTGTCCGACCGTATCCTGGTGATGTTTGCCGGCCGCATCGTCGGTGAGCGCGGCCCGGAGGCGACCGAAGGCGAGCTTGGCCTCTTGATGGCCGGCGTCGAGCGCCAGGAGGCGGCAGAATGAGCACGCCTTACGCCAAACTACCGGCCTGGGCCGACTATGGGCTGATCCCGCTGATCAACCTGTCGGTGGCCTTCATCGTTGCCGGCTTCGTCGTCATGCTTGTGGGCGAGAACCCGTTCCGCGCCGCCGTCATCCTGGTCGAAGGCGCCTTCGGCAAGGGAACCGGTATTGCCTTCACCCTGTTTTATGCCACCACCTTCATCTTCACCGGCCTGTCGGTGGCGGTGGCCGCGCATTGCGGCCTGTTCAACATCGGCACCGAGGGCCAGGCCTATATTGCCGGACTCGGCGTGGGCGTGGTCTGCCTTGCCTTCGATAGTGTGCTGCCGTGGTGGCTGACCTTCCCGCTGGCGATCGCCGCCGGGGCTGCGGTCGGCGCGCTATGGGCGCTGATCCCGGCCTATCTGCAGGCCAAGCGCGGTTCGCACATCGTCATCACCACCATCATGTTCAACTTCATCGCCGCGTCGATCATGGTCTATCTCCTGGTCGGGCCGTTGAAGCCGGCGGCGTCGCAAGCGCCGCAGACCCGCAACTTCCTTGCGGGGGCCGAACTGCCCAAGCTCAACTGGATCATCGAACTGTTCGGCGCCAAGATCCGCTCTGCGCCCTTCAACATCTGCTTCCTGCTGGCCCTGGTGATGGCCTTCCTGGTCTGGTTGCTGATCTGGCGCACCAAGCTCGGCTACGAGATGCGCACCTATGGGCATAGCCCGAAGGCAGCGCGCTATGCCGGCATTTCGGAGACGCGCATCATCATCATCGCGATGATGATCTCCGGCGCACTGGCTGGCATGATGACACTCAACCCGGTGATGGGTGACCAGCACAATGTGGCGATCGACTTCGTCTCCGGCGCCGGTTTCGTCGGCATTGCCGTGGCGTTGATGGGCCGCCTGCATCCGGTCGGCATCGTGCTGGCGGCGATCCTGTTCGGCATGCTCTACCAGGGCGGCGCCGAACTCGCCTTCGAAATGCCGGCGATTTCCCGCGACATGATCGTCATCATCCAGGGCCTGGTCATCCTGTTTGCAGGTGCGCTGGAGCACATGTTCCGGCCTTACGTCCAGGCGCTGTTCGCCTCGTTCAGTCCAAGGTCGGTCGGCATCGAAGCGGTCAAAGGGAAGGGCGCCTGAGATGGATGTGTTCATCGCCATCGTGCAGATACTCGACTCGACGATCCGCCTGTCGGTGCCGCTGCTGCTCGCTTGCCTCGCCGGCCTCTATTCCGAACGCGCTGGCGTTTTCGATATCGGGTTGGAAGGCAAGATGCTGGTCGGCGCCTTCGCCGGCGCGGCCGCCGCTTCGGTCTTCCATTCGGCCTTCCTCGGCCTCGGCATGGCGATCGTGATGTCGGTCGCCTTTGCCCTGGTGCACGGCTTCGCCTCGATCACCCATCGCGGCAACCAGATCGTCTCCGGTGTGGCAATCAACTTCGTCGCCGCCGGCTCGACCATCATTCTGGGCCAGGCCTGGTTCCAGCAGGGCGGGCGCACGCCGGCGCTGCAGCCGGGCGAGCGCTTCGAGGCCATCACTCTGCCAGGTGCTGCCGCCATCCACGACGTGCCGATCATAGGGCCGATCTATTCCGAGCTCCTGTCCGGGCACTCGATCCTGGTTTATCTCGCTTTTGCCATGGTGCCATTCACCTGGTGGGTGCTGTTTCGCACCCGCTTCGGCCTCAGGCTGCGCGCCGTCGGCGAGAACCCGGCCGCCGTCGACACCGCCGGCATCTCGGTCGCCTGGCTGCGCTACCGGGCGCTGATCTGCACCGGCATTCTCACTGGAATCGCCGGCGCCTACCTCTCGATGGTGCAGAATGGCGGCTTCGTGAAGGATATGACCGCCGGCAAGGGCTACATCGCGCTGGCGGCGCTGATCTTCGCCAAGTGGCGGCCGGTCAATGCCATGTTCGCCTGCCTTTTGTTCGGCTTCCTCGACGCGGCGGCGATCCGCCTGCAGGGCTCGCCGCTGCCGCTCATCGGCAAGGTGCCGGTGCAGTTCATGCAGGCGCTGCCCTATGTGCTGACCGTCATCCTGCTTGCCGGCTTCATCGGCAAGGCGATCCCGCCGCGCGCCGGCGGCGTGCCCTATGTCAAGGAACGGTGATCCGGGCACGCTAGTCTGAGACTGCTGAGCCGAACATTCGGCTCAGCGTTTGAAAGGCGCCAGGAAAACGCAAAGCGCCGGGTTTTGACCATGATCGTCGGAGAGAACGTTTGAATGTCGCATGATCTGTTCGAAGCCGCGCAGGAGGCCATGGCCAAGGCTTACGCGCCCTATTCGAAGTTTCCGGTCGGGGCTGCGTTGCGCACCGAGGACGGCCGCGTCTTCACCGGCGCCAACATCGAGGTCGCGTCCTATCCGGAAGGCTGGTGCGCCGAGACCACCGCGCTCGGCCATTACATCATGGGTGGCGGCGGCAAGATCGTGGAGATCGCTGTCATTGCCTCGCGCATGGCGAAGTGCTCGCCCTGCGGCGGCTGCCGGCAAAGGCTGGCTGAATTCTGCCGGCCGGACACGAAGCTCTATCTCTGCGACAACGGCGGCGTGGTCGAGACCGTGACCATGGGCGACATGCTGCCCTACGGGTTCCGCGGCGACATTTTGAAATGAAGATTGGCTGACATGAAAGAAGCTTTGGACCATCTCGTTGAACGGCTGGACGGGTTGGCGCCCACCACCGCCATGGTGCTGGGGTCGGGCCTGGGCGGGCTTGTCGACCAGGTCGAAAATGCCGTGCGCGTTTCCTATGCCGACCTGCCGGGTTTTCCCCGCAGCGGGGTGACAGGCCATGCCGGCGAGGTGGTGGCGGGGCTTTTTGCCGGAACGCCGGTGCTGATGCTGTCGGGGCGCGCCCACTATTACGAGCACGGCAACGCTGCCGCGATGCGGCCGGCACTGGAAGTGCTTGCCGGCATCGGCATCACCAAGCTGATCCTCACCAATGCCGCCGGTTCGGTCGATCCCGACATGCCGCCAGGATCGGTGATGCTGCTCACCGACCACATCAATTTCTCCGGCACCAATCCGCTGATCGGCGAGCCGAGCGACCGTCGCTTCGTCGGCCTGACCGAAGCCTATGATGCCGGCCTGCGCGCGGCGATCGAACGCGCGGCGAAGGCCACCGGAACCGCGCTGCACCAAGGCGTCTACATGTGGTTTTCCGGCCCGTGCTTCGAAACGCCGGCCGAGATCCGCATGGCCCGCATCATGGGCGCCAATGCGGTGGGGATGTCGACCGTGCCGGAGGTCATCCTCGCCCGTTTCCTTGGGCTTCGCGTTGCCGCATGTTCGGTGATCACCAACCTTGCCGCCGGGATGACCGGGGCGGAGCTGTCGCACCAGGAGACCAAGGACATGGCGCCGATCGGCGGCGCACGGCTGGCGACGATCCTTGCGCATGTGTTCCAGGACGGGTTGCCGGAGCCAAAGGGCGACGCCTGATGCTTCCCCAGGAAATCATCCGCCGCAAGCGCGACGGCCAGAAGCTGTCCGCGCAGGATATTGCGACCTTCGTTGCCGGCGTGACCTCGGGCAGTGTCTCGGACGGCCAGGTCGGCGCATTCGCCATGGCGGTGTTCTTCAACGGCATGAGCCGCGACGAGGCCGTGGCGCTGACGCTGGCGATGCGCGATTCCGGCGACGTGCTGGACTGGTCGGACCTGCCGGGTCCGGTCACCGACAAGCATTCGACCGGCGGCGTTGGCGACAATGTCTCGCTGATGCTGGCACCGATCGTCGCTGCCTGCGGCGCCTATGTGCCGATGATATCCGGCCGTGGGCTCGGCCACACCGGCGGCACGCTGGACAAGATGGACGCCATCCCCGGCTATATCAGCCAGCCGGATGTGGCGCGCTTCCGCAAGACGGTGCTTGAGACCGGCTGCGCTATTATCGGCCAGACCGCTGACCTCGCGCCCGCCGACCGGCGGCTCTACGCAATCCGTGATGTGACCGGAACGGTGGAATCGGTGCCGCTGATCACCGCCTCGATCCTGTCGAAGAAGCTGGCGGCCGGCCTGCAGTCGCTGGTGCTCGACGTAAAGGTCGGCAACGGCGCCTTCATGGAGAAGTCGCGCGACGCGACGGCACTCGCCAACAGTCTGGTCGAGGTCGCCAACGGCTCCGGCCTGAAAGCCTCGGCGCTGGTCACCGGCATGAACGAGCCGCTGGCGTCGGCAGCCGGCAATGCCGTCGAAGTGCGCAACGCCGTCGACTTCCTCACCGGCCGGTTCCGCGACAAGCGGCTGGAGGATGTGACGCTGGCGCTGGCCGCCGAGATGCTGCAATCGGCAAGCCTGGTGTCGTCCAACCAGGACGGGCTCAGGCGCGCGACCGAGACGCTGGCCGGCGGCCGCGCCGCGGCTGCCTTCGCGCGCATGGTGACGGCGCTTGGCGGCCCGGCCGATTTCGTCGAGAAGCCGGAGAAATACCTGCCGAAGGCGGAGGTGGAATTTGCGGTCAAGGCGACCGGTAATGGTTTTGTCACCGGCGTTGCCACGCGCGATATCGGGCTTGCCGTGGTCAGGCTCGGTGGCGGCCGCACGCGGCCCGACGACCGGATCGACCATGCGGTCGGCATCACCAGGCTGCTGCCGATCGGCGCCGAGGTGCGGGCCGGCGAGCCGCTGGCGCTGGTCCACGCCCGCACGCAAGCGCAGGCCGCGGCCGCCGCGGCCGCAATAGTTTCGGCCTATACGGTCGGCGGCTCCAAGCCGGCCGCCGACAAGTCGGTCATCCGGCGAGTGATGCCACGCGGCTAGTGGAAGGCGCTACTGCACCAGCAGCAAGGTGTCGTTTTCGACCTGATATTTTGCCAGCCGCTGCAGGAAGCTCATGCCGATCAGGTTGGTCTGCAGCGCCCTGTCGTCGAGCACCACCGCCTGGATGTTGTCGACGCTGATCTTGCCGATCTGCAGGCGATCGATGTTGACCACGGCCGCCCTGATCGCGCCGTTGGCGGTGTTGACCTGATGGCTGAAATCCGACGGGTTGAGCGAGATGCCGATGCGGCGCGCCGTCGAGGTGTTGATGGCGACCAACGTGGCGCCGGTGTCGATCAGGCCGTCGACCTGACGGCCGTTGAGCTTGAACGACGTGGTGAAATGCCCGCGCGGGTCCGCAGCGACCAGAACCTTGCGACCAAGCGGTTGCTGTAGCTTGTCCGGGACCGCGGCAAGCTTCAGTTGCGGTTCTGTCGCAAGCTTGGTCCCCGCCGCCGATTTCGGTGGGCTGTCGACCATTTGCGGATTCGATTGATAGGCGAACGGGATCAATACCAAAGTCGCGGCAATCGCGCAAAAAATGAGAACTGTGCGCAGCATGGGTCGGCCTTTTTGAGCGCCGACCCTAATCCCGACATGGTGTTTGCCGCTTTAACGCGCGCCGAAACCGCGCCATTGCGTAAACGACCGGTAAACGGCCGTCATGATTATTTCGTCCCGTACATGCGGTCGCCGGCGTCACCGAGGCCAGGCATGATGTAGCCTTTGTCGTTGAGCTGGCGGTCGATGGAGGCGGTGAAGACCGGAACATCCGGATGCGCCTTGGTGAAACGCTCGATGCCCTCGGGTGACGCCAACAGGCACAGGAAGCGGATGTTGGTGGCGCCGCGTCCTTTCAGCTTGTCGATGGCAGCGATCGCCGAATTGGCGGTCGCCAGCATCGGGTCGACGACGATCACCAGCCGGTCGGCGAGATCGCTCGGCGCCTTGAAGAAATATTCCACCGCCTCAAGTGTCTCGTGATCGCGGTAGAGGCCGATATGGGCGACGCGCGCCGCCGGCACCAGGTCGAGCAGGCCTTCCAGCAGGCCGTTGCCGGCGCGCAGCACCGAGGCGAAGACCAACTTCTTGCCCTCCAGCGTCGGCGCTTCCATGGTCTCGATCGGCGTCTCGATGGTGGTCGTGGTCAGTTCAAGGTTACGGGTGACCTCATAGCCGAGCAGCAGCGAGATTTCGCGCAGCAGCCGCCGGAAGCCGGCGGTCGACGTCTCCTTCTTGCGCATGATGGTCAGCTTGTGCTGGACAAGCGGGTGGTCGACGACGGTGACGCCCTGCATGGGGTGCTCCTGAATTTTCTGTGCTTGAAGCAACCCTAGAGCATGATGCCGAAAAGTGTGAAGCGGTTTTCGGGCGACATCATGCTCTATCCCTTTGATTTAGAGCCGGATTCAGATTTTCAGGTCGATAGACCTGAAAATCATCCGGCTCTGCCGACAATGCGCCGGCCAAGGAACCGCTTGGGCGTGACCGGCCACAGTTTTGTCACGGGAAATCAGCGCGCAGCGCTATTCAGGCGGGCCAGAAGCGCTGTCTTGGTCTTCCTGTCGACGAAAGCCGCCTCGATCGCCGTCCGGGTTACGGCGGTCAGCGCCTTTTCGTTCATGGCGAAATGCTCGGCGGCGATGTCGTATTCGCGCTTCAGCGAGGTCCAGAAATAGGGCGGGTCGTCGGAGTTGAGCGTCACCTTGCAGCCGGCCGCCTGCAAAGCGGGGAAGGGATGGTCGGCGAAACTATCGAAGACTTTGAGCGCAATGTTGGAACCGGGGCAGCATTCGAGCACCACGCCTTCATCGGCGATGCGCCTGACAAGGTCGGGGTTTTCGATGGCGCGCACGCCGTGGCCGATGCGCGAGGGGCGGATGTGGTCGAGTGCGGCCTGCACCGTCTCCCAGCCGGTCAGTTCGCCGGCATGGATGGTGATGCCGAGGCCGGCTTCGCGGGCGATCTCGAAAGCCCGGACATAATCCTCCATCTCGCCCATGCGCTCGTCGCCGGCGACGCCGAAGCCGGTGACCAGCGGATTGCCGCAGCGTGCCGCAAAGCGCGCCGCCTGCTCGATCGACTCGACGCCGACATGGCGCACGCCGGTGACGATCATGCGGCCCTCAATGCCGGTCTTGGCTTTCGCGCGCAGCATGCCTTCGCCGAGCGCATCGGTATAGGCCTTGGGCGACAGCCCGGCCCTGACGGCATGATCGGGCGAGGTGAAGACCTCGGAATAGATGGCGCCGTCGCGGGCCAGGCTGGTCAGATAGTGGTCGGCGAGGCGAGCATAATCCTCCTCGGTGCGGAACAAATCGGCGGAAAAATCGTAAGCCGCGAGGAAGGAGGTGAAGTCGTGCCAGACGAACGAGCCGTTCTGGATATAGGGCGAGGTGTCCTTGCCATATTTCTGCGCCTGCCGAATGACGAGTTCGGGCGCCGCTGCCCCTTCAATATGGCAGTGCAGTTCTGCTTTCAAAGGCATTCAAACATCCCGTCGGTCAGTCCAGGTCTTGAAAACCCGCCACCTGGAAGCGCGGCTGAACACCGCGCCTTAAACAATAGCGCCCGCACCATCGATCGGCTATGGTCCCGCCGGTTTTATGACGGATGAAAATAATGTCAGTTGAGAGAACCACGGCCGCGGGCGGCATGGAAACCTCCTATGGTTTCAAGAAGGTAGGGCCAGGCGACAAGCAGCCCCTGGTCAACGAGGTTTTCCACAAGGTCGCTAACCGCTACGACCTGATGAACGACCTGATGTCGGCCGGACTGCACCGGCTGTGGAAGGATGCCATGGTGACATGGCTCAATCCGCCGAAACGGCCGGGCTGGAAAGTGCTGGACGTCGCCGGCGGCACCGGCGACATCGCCTTCCGCATCGTCGACGCCAGCCATGGCAACGCGCATGCCACGGTGCTCGATATCAACGGCTCGATGCTGAGTGTCGGCCGCGACCGGGCAGAGAAAAAGGGCTTGTCCGGCAATACGGATTTCGTCGAGGCCAATGCCGAGGAACTGCCGTTCGCGGACGGCACCTTCGACGCCTACACCATCGCTTTCGGCATCCGCAACGTGCCGCGCATCGATGTCGCGCTGACGGAAGCCTTTCGCGTGCTGAAGCCCGGCGGGCGCTTCCTGTGCCTCGAATTTTCCGAGGTCGAGATGCCGCTGCTCGACAAGGTCTACGAAGCCTGGTCGTTCAACGCCATCCCGCAGATCGGCAAGATGGTCACCGGTGACGGCGAACCCTATTCCTACCTGGTGGAGTCGATCCGCAAATTCCCCAACCAGCAGAATTTTGCCGCCATGATCACGCGCGCCGGCTTTGAGCGGGTGTCGTTCCGCAACTATTCCGGCGGCATTGCCGCACTGCATTCGGGCTGGAAGCTTTGAGGCAGGACGCTTTGCAGCAGGTCTCTTTGAAGCAGGTCCCGGCATGAGCAGTGTCGGCGCCGCCTTTCGGCTTGCACGGGCCGGCTGGGTGCTGGTCCGCGAGGGCGTGATCGCAGCACTTCCCGGCGACGAGCTCACCGGCCTGCCGAAATTCGGCTGGCGCATGGCGCGGCTGTTCACCCGCCGCCGCGCGCTTGCCTATGAGCGCAGCGACCGGCTGGCCAAGGCGGTGGTCCGGCTTGGGCCCTCCTATGTCAAGCTCGGCCAGTTCCTGGCGACGCGGCCCGACGTCGTCGGCAATGACATGGCGCTCGACCTCGCCATGCTGCAGGACAAGATGCACACCTTCCCCCAGGCGGAAGCGGTAGCGGCGATCGAGGGCTCGCTCGGGCGCAAGATCGGCGAGCTCTATACCGAGTTCGGCGATCCGGTCGCGGCGGCTTCCATCGCACAGGTCCATCCCGCGCAAGCCTTGCATGACGGTGTTGATACCAAGGTGGCGGTGAAGGTGATCCGGCCGGGCGTGCGCCGCCGCTTTTTCCAGGATCTCGAGAGCTATTTTCTCGCCGCTCGCCTGCAGGAGAAATACATCCCGTCGTCGCGCCGGCTGCGGCCGGTCGAGGTGACCGAGACGCTGGCGCAGACCACCAAGGTCGAGATGGATCTTCGGCTCGAGGCGGCAGCGCTTTCGGAGCTCGGCGAGAACACCAGGGACGATCCGGGCTTCCGCGTGCCATCGGTCGACTGGGAGCGCACCGGCCGCGACGTGCTGACCATGGAATGGGTCGACGGCGTCAAGATGAACGATCTGGCTGGCCTCGCGGAAGCTGGCCACGACCTCAAGGCGATCGCCACCAATCTGATCCAGTCGTTCCTGCGCCACACGCTGCGCGACGGCTTCTTCCATGCCGACATGCATCCGGGCAATCTGTTCGTCGAGGCGAACGGCGATATCGTCGCCGTCGATCTCGGCATTGCCGGGCGGCTGGGTAAGAAGGAGCGCCGCTTCCTCGCCGAAATCCTCTACGGCTTCATCACCCGCGACTATCTGCGCGTCGCCGAGGTGCATTTCGAGGCGGGGTATGTGCCGCGCCAGCACAATGTCGCGGCCTTCGCGCAAGCCATCCGCGCCATCGGCGAGCCGATCCATGGCCAGCCGGCCGAGACCATCTCGATGGCCAAGCTGTTGACGTTGCTGTTCGAGGTCACCGAACTGTTCGACATGGCGACGCGGCCGGAATTGATCCTGCTGCAGAAGACCATGGTGGTGGTCGAGGGCGTGGCGCGTACGCTCGATCCGGCTTTCAACATGTGGAAGACGTCCGAGCCGGTGGTCGGCCAATGGATCGCCGGCAATCTCGGCCCGAGCGGCTTGCTCATGGACGCGCGCGACGGCGCCAAGGCGCTGCTGGCGCTAGCCCGCCAAGCACCTGACCTCGCTGCCCGCACCGAGCGGCTGTCGCGCGAGATCGATTTTATGGCGGAGCGCGGCCTGCGCTTCGACGAAGCGACATCGCGCGCCATCGGCAAGGCCGAAGCCCGCTACACCCGCTCCGGCCGCCTTGCGCTGTGGGTGATCGCGCTGACGCTGGTTTATATCGCCTGGAAGATCCTCTAGCGGCCTGCCAAGAACGGCTTGTCTCGAAATGATTGCATTGCTATCATTGCTTCCAGCGATGTCGAGCAGAGTGCAATCATATGGCCAGCATCACCATTCGCAACCTTGACGACGAGGTCAAGGATCTGCTGCGGCAGCTGGCGGCGGAGAACGACCGCTCGATGGAAGAGCAGGCGCGGGTGATGATCCGCGCCGCGGTTGAGGGCCAACTTGGCCCTTCCGGCCGCATCGACCAGATCGAACAGACGCTGCGCGAACTGGCTGTTGCACGCAGCCCGATCGCGCCGACTGCCGCTGCGGCCGGCAAAGTCGGGGCGCGTGGCAGCCTCTCCGGCAAGCGCATCCTGCTCATCATCGGCGGCGGCATCGCCGCCTACAAGGCGCTCGACCTGATCCGCCGGCTGCGCGAGCGCGGTGTGGCGGTGCGCGTGGTGATGACGTCGGCAGCGCAGGAGTTCGTCACCACTTTGTCGGTCGGGGCGCTGTCGGCCGACCATGTCTTTACCGAATTGTTCGACCGCAAGGACGAGCACGATGTCGGCCATATCAGGCTGTCGCGCGAGGCGGACCTTTTGGTGGTGGCGCCGGCCACCGCCGACCTGATGGCCAAGCTCGCCAACGGCCATGCCAACGACCTTGCCTCCACCGTGCTTCTCGCCACCGACAAGAAAGTTCTGCTGGCGCCGGCGATGAACCCGAAAATGTGGTCGCATGCCGCGACGCGCCGCAACCGGGCGACGTTGGCCAAGGACGGCATCGCCTTTGTCGGCCCGGCCAAAGGCGAGATGGCCGAGAGCAACGAGGCCGGTGAGGGCCGCATGGCCGAGCCGCTGGAGATCGTCGCGGCGATCGAGGCGCTGCTCGACACCAGGCCGAAGCCTCTTGCCGGCCGCAGGATCATCGTCACCTCGGGGCCGACGCATGAGCCGATCGACCCGGTGCGCTACATCGCCAACCGCTCTTCGGGCAAGCAGGGCCATGCGATTGCGGCTGCACTGGCGAGGCTGGGCGCCGATGTGCGCCTGGTCTCCGGCCCGGTCAGCATTGCCGATCCGGCCGGTGTCGCCACAGTGCATGTCGAAACGGCGGCTGAGATGAAAGACGCGGTCGAGCAGCTTTTGCCGGCGGACGCTGCGGTCTTCGTCGCCGCGGTCG
Organism: Mesorhizobium sp. P2_C5_2; assembly: GCF_056404535.1. NCBI lineage: Bacteria > Pseudomonadati > Pseudomonadota > Alphaproteobacteria > Hyphomicrobiales > Phyllobacteriaceae > Mesorhizobium > Mesorhizobium sp. P2_C5_2. Next base: position 116,108 of record NZ_JBFUDV010000003.1, read on the forward strand.
CCGACTGGCGTACTGCCGGTACGGCCGGCGAGAAGATCAAGAAGGTGGCGGGCGAAGGGCCGCCGGCGCTGCAGATGGTCGAAAACCCTGACATCCTGGCCGGCGTCGGCCACCACAAGCAACGGCCGGGACTAGTCGTCGGCTTCGCCGCGGAGACGCAGGACCTGATTGCCAATGCCGAGGCCAAGCTGAAGAAGAAGGGCGCCGACTTCATCGTCGCCAACGACGTCTCACATGAAAGCGGCGTCGGCCCTACTGGCGTCATGGGCGGCGACCGCAACAAGGTGCGCATCGTCTCGAAGTCAGGCGTCGAGGAATGGACGGAAATGACCAAGGATGAAGTGGCGGCGCGGCTCGCCGCGCTCATCGCCGAGCGGCTGAAGACCATCGTGGTCTGAGCGGCCGCAGCGCCCGGCCGTAGGTCCTCACTCCGCGGCGATGCCGGGTGCGCTGGCTGCAAGTCCGGCCTCGATCGACTCCGCAATGATCCGCAGACCGAGGTCCAGCTCCTGCTCGGAGATGGTCAGCGGCGGGGCGATGCGGAAGACTCCGCCCATGCCGGGCAGCTTGACGATGTTCATGCTGAGGCCGCGCCGGAACGCCTCCGCCGCAATCGTGGCGCCGAGCTGGTGGTCGGGCTGCTTGCCGTCCTTGACGATCTCGACGCCAAGCAGCAGGCCGCGCCCACGCACGTCGCCGACACATTCGTAACGCTGCTCCAGCCGCGACAGTCCGTCGAACAAACGCGCTCCCATATGCCGGGCGCGGTCGACCAGTTTTTCTTCTTCCACCACATCGAGCACGGCCAGGCCCACCGCCGCTGGCAGCGGGTCGGAGACATGCGTGGTGTAGAACAGGAACCCTCTTTCGTGCGCGGCGTCTTCGATCTCGGCTGTTGTCATCACGGCCGATAGCGGCAGGCCGGCGCCGATGGTTTTCGACAGCGTCAGGATATCAGGGGTGATGCCGTCCCTTTGGAAGGCGAACATATCGCCGGTGCGGCCGATACCGGTCTGTGCCTCATCCAGGATGAGCAGCATGCCGCGCTCGCGGCACTTCTGCTTGAGCGCCGCCAGATAGCCCAGCGGCAGTTCCAGTATGCCGCCGCTGGACAGGATCGGCTCGGCGACAAAGGCTGCCAGGCTTCCCGTCGACTGGCTGTCGATCAGATCGAAGGCATCGTCGAGTTCGGTCAGCCAGTCCAGCGAGCCATCGGCATTTTTGAAGCGCGGCCGGAAACTGTTGGGGGCGGGGATGGCCAGCGATCCGACCGTGGCCGGACCATAGCCCTTGCGGCCGGCGCTGTAGGTCGCTGACGCCGCAGCACCCGTCATGCCGTGCCAACTCTTCGAGAAGGCAACGACCTCGTGCTTGCCGGTCACCAGCTTGGCCATGCGGATGGCGGCTTCGTTGGATTCGGCGCCCGTCGACAATAGCATCACCCTGTCCAGCCCCGGCGCAAGGGCTGCGAGCCGCTCGGCAAGCTCGACCACCGGTCGTGACAGCATGCCGCTGAAGAGATGCGCGACCTTTTCGACCTGGCGGCTGACGGTCGACACGATCCTAGGATGAGAATGGCCGAGCAGCGCGCTCATCTGCCCGGAGGTGAAGTCGAGGATCGGCCTGTCGTCGGCATCGTAGACGAACGAGCCTGCGGCGCGTTCGATGATGGCGGGCTCGAAGCTGCCGCCATAGCGGATCAAATGCTTCTGCGCCGCCGCCCAGAATTCGCGATCCGCGTTTTTCGACATGCCGCAACTCCATCAACCGTTCGGCAACAAAGATAGCCGATGGCGGGGATGCAGTAAAATTGATAGTAATCGGATTCCGATATCAATGGAATTGATATGAAGGCTCCACTCGATCTCAAGCTGCTGGCGACCTTCGTGCGTGCGGCGCATGCGGGAACGCTGAGCGCGGTGGCCATACAGGTCGGTCGAACGCAGTCGGCCGTGACCATGCAGATACAGCGGCTAGAGGAGGCGCTGGGCCAGAACCTGTTTCACCGCAGCGGCAGCGGGGTGCGGCTCACCGGCAGCGGCGAGCGCTTCCTCGCCTATGCCGAGCGCATCCTCAAAATCCATGACGAGGCGATCTCGGCGCTGTCCGAGAAGGGCCTGCACGGCTCGATCATTTTCGGTAGTCCCGAGGATTATCTCAGCGCATTCTTTCCCGCGCTACTCAAGAGTTTCGGGACGATGTATCCCGATGTCGAGATCAAGGTCGTTTCGGCGCCGACGGTTGAATTGCGCACACTTCTCAACGCACGCCAGATCGACCTGGCACTGGTGTCGAATGCGCACGATGCACAAGGCGTCGTGCGCACGGAACGGCTGGTCTGGGTCGGCAGCAAGCCGGCGCTCGATCTCTACGAGTTTGGCGACACCGTGCCGCTGGCGCTGTCGGCGTCGAATGCCGTCGACCACAAGGCGGCTTGCGAGGCGATGGCCCGCGCCGGGCTGCGCTACAAGATCGCCTATGCCAGCAACAGCCTTGCGGGTTTGATCGCGGTGGCGCGGTCAGGCCTGGCCATCAGCGTGATGGCGCAGGAGGCGGTGCCATCCGACCTGCACATTCTGGGCGCACCGCTGCCTCAGCTGCCACGTCTCGGCATTCTCATCGCCTTTGCTGAGACGGAACGATCGCCGGCTGTCGAGGCGTTCGCCAATCACATCCGCAGCGTGCTTCCGTCCCTTTGAGGCCCCCAGCGGCCGATCAGGCGCGGCCAATGTCGAGCTGTGGCGTCAGCCTGCCGCCATCTGCGGCCGGCTTGCCGCCAAGGCCATCTTCAACGCCGCCAGGCAACCGACAATGCCGAGCGGCACAAAGGCAAGGTACAGCCAGCCGGCGACGTGCGCCGCTGCTTCGCGGTTCAGCCCTGCGGAGAAGCCGCTGGCATTGGCGATGATGCCGGCCATTGCGGCGCCGACGGCGTAGCCGATGCGCTGCAGGGTCGGCACGGCGGCCGACGCGATGGTCTGTTCGCCATCACGCGCCGAGGCGACGATGATGCGGGTGAGGAAAGGCCAGGACACGCCGAAGCCGCCGCCTTGCAACAAAGCGCAGAGCAGGATCAGCGGGATCGATCCCTCGGGAATGGCATAGGCAAAGCCGGCGAGTCCGGCTGCAATCATCAGCGCGCCGATGACGAGGATCTGCCGCTCACGCTCCAGCGGCGCGTTGGCGATGGCGATCGACAGGATCGACCAGGCGATCGACTCGGCGGCGATGATGTAACCGGTGGTCAGGATCGGGATGCCGTGCAGCGTGGTGAGCAGCAGCGGCCCGTAGATGGAAAAGGAGACCGTCGCCGTCGAGAAGGCGGCAACCATGGTCATGCCGCTGCCGAGCGGCGAGCGCCATGAGAACAGGCCCGATGGGAACAGCCGTGACTGCGGCTTCATGGCGTCGACGAACACAAACAGCGCGAGGCCGGCGAGGCCGAGGACAAGCAGCAGCGACGAACGCAGCAAGGCGACGTCGACGCCCGCGGTGGCGATCAAAACGACGGCGACGGCCAGACAGCCAAGCGCGGCAAAGGGGAAGGGCGGCGAAGTGCCGGCGGCGGCTTGCGGTTTTGTCGCTTCCGGGGTGTTCAGCACGATGAAACTGGCCAGCGCCATGGCGATGCCGCCCAGCACGAAGACACCGAAGGCCCAGCGCCAGGACAACAGATCGACCATGATCGCGCCGAGCATCGGGCCGCTGAAGGCGGCGACGCCCCAGATCGCCGACATGATGCCGAACAGCTGCGGCCAGATGTTGCGGTCGAACAGCCGTTCGACCGACACGAAGGCCAGCGACACCAACGCGCCGCCGCCCAGCCCCTCGACCAGCCGGCCGGCAAGAAACACCGGCATGGACGGCGCGGTGGCACAGATCAGCGCGCCGGCGGCATAGAGCAGAGCGGCGACCGTCACGTTGGAGCGCAGCGCGACATAGCTGACCAGCCGCCCGGCGGCAGCGCCGGCGACGATGGCGCCGAGTTCGTAGACCGCCAGCGACCAGCCGACGAACTGCACGCCGGCGAGGTCGCCGACCATGGCCGGCATGACGGTTGCCACCATCGTCTCGTTGGTGGCGTGCAACAGGATGCCGAGGCTGATGAAGCAGAAGCGCGCGAGGTCGCCGCTTGCCCACAATGCCCGCCAGTCGACTTTGTTGCTGGTGATTTCAGTCATCATTCCTACCCTGCCTTGCATATCTCTATGTCGGCGCATGGCACCAGAAGCCAGCGAAGGTTTCCGGCGGGGCCATGGGCGCTGGTTCAGTCAGGGCAGGCTTGTAAAACCTCAACCGTGGTTGAGCTCAAGCGTCTTTTAAAGAGATGCCAAAAGCCTCGCAGCTTCGTCATCCTCGGGTCTGCGCCGCGTCGCTACGCTCCTTGCTCCGCCCGTGGATGACGAAGCGTCGGGGAATCACGTTACCGATCAGTTTTCGGTGCTGCGCAGCTGGAACTGGCTGACGCCGATGGCGATGTTGATGCCGGTCTGCGTCTGCAGGCTGAGCGGCTGCAGCGTGAAGGCCTGCGAGGAGCCGCCAACCAACAGATTGGCACCGGCGCCGACCGCCGCCGTCACCTCGGCGCTGGCGCCGATATAGTCGCCGGCCAGCGCACCCGGCGCATAGATATTCTTCAGCGGCGTCAGCACCAGCCATTGCATGACGGTCTGCTTGGTGGTGCCGATATCGAGCCCGTATTTGTTGACGGCGCCGAAATAGGCTTCCGGCGAAAAGCTCTTGTCGGCCGGCGTGAAAGTGCAGCTCAGATCCTTGCTCGAGCCGAAGATGAAGCCGGTGCCGCCGCCGATGGCGCAATCGAGCACGCCCAGTTCGATGCCCTGGTCCTGCGCCCGGGCCTGGCCTACACAGGCGGCGATGATGGCGGCGGCGACGATGGTCTTGAGCACGGTGGTTCCCCCCAAAAAGCATGCGGCGCGAAACAGTATCCTGTTCCGCACCGCACGTAGAGGGATCAGTCGATGCTTATTTGCCGATGCTTACTTGAACGAGTGGATCAGCTCCAGCGAAGTCACGGCGACCGCCACGTTGACGCCGGTCTGCGCCTGGACGCTGAGCGGCTCCAGCACAAAGGCGCCGTCCAGCCCGCCCACCAGCAGATTGGCGCCGCCGCCGGTCACGACGCTCGCCTCGGCGTTGACGCCGTAATAATGGCCGGCAAGGTCGCCCCCGTCATGGCTGCGGGTGGCGGCCAGAACCGCCCACACCAGCTGGCCCTGATGCGTCTGGCCGAGATCGACGCCGAGCTTGGAGATCATCCCCGTATACTGCTCAGCCGGCCCATGATGGTAGGGGCGGAAGGTGCAGGACACGCCCTTGTTCGACGTGATGACGTAGCCGACGCCACCGTCGATGGTGCAATCGAGCGTGCCGAGTTGAAGCTTGCCGGCGCTGGCGGGAACGGCAAGCAGCGTCGTGGCGAGCGCTGCGGCGCAGCCGAGTTTCTTGATCATGGGTCAGTCCTTTCGAAAAATTACCTTCAACAACGGTTGAATGGCCCGGAGCGTTCCGCTGAAAACTTGGCGCGATCAAGGCAAGGGTTAACGCTTTGCCCTCGGTGGTTAAGATTGGGTGATGGCGTGTCGGCCAGAGCTCAGTGGCGCCACAGGCGCGAAAGCGTCGACCAGGTGTTGTCCAGAGGGCTTGGGTCCGACAAATCGACCAGCACCGTGCCATGGAAATCCTGGGGATAGCGCCGGTAGAAGTCGATGTCGTTGACAATCTGCCGGCCGCGAAGGGCGCGGCACATATCCGGATGCGGCTTCAGCGGCGAATGGGCCAGTTGAGCGGCTTTCTCGACCAGTTCGTCAAAATCCTGCTCGACGAGATCATCCACGGCGTAGGCGATTTTCGACCTGACATAGCCATTGGCGTTGATGCGCTGCGCGATGAACTTCAGCATGTCCCAGATCGGCTCCTGGCGATCATCCGATCCGCCGTTCTCCGCTGCCAGGATGAGGTAATAGGCCGGCTGCCCCAGCCAGAACATGGTCAGCGCCGTGGTCTTGTCGCATTGCGGCTGGCGGGCGATCCAGAACAGCGGTTCGATGTCCCAATCCCAGTTGAAGTCGAGCACTGCCCTGTGCCAATCGTCGGGAGAGGCCGTTTCGAGCCAGGCGATGTGTTGCTGGACCTGGAGTTCGTTCTCATCCATCGCGATGCGGTCCCGACGATGCCGACCTTTGTCGATTCTCGGCTTCCATCCTGGCACGCAAAGATTGCGATTTTGCTGCGCGGGCCGCTTTGCGGCGGCCTGCACAGGGAGGGAACACTGTCGGATAAAACGTTGCCGGCGACGACTCGCGCGGCGCGCCGGCTGGAATCAGCCGGCGGTGGCGCTCGACGTGCGCGACAGGCCGTCCTTGGCCGGCTGGTAGGTCGGGTCGAGATGGACGGCTTCGCGGTAGGCTTTCGACGCCTTGACCTTGTCGCCGCGGCGCTCGTAGATCAGCGCCTGATTGGCCCAGGCTTCGGCGTTCTTGCCGTCGAGCTTGATGGCCATGTTGAAGTCGGAGAAAGCGTTGTCCTCGTCATTCATGGCGAGATAGGACAGGCCGCGGCCGTTATAGGGTTCGGCGGCATCCGGCGCCAGCGAGATGGCGGTCGAGAAATCCTCGATGGCAAACTTGTGCTGACCCTGGCTCTGATAGATCAGGCCGCGATTGTGGTAGGCGCGGGCGTCCGTCGTGTCGAGCTGGATCGCCTTCTGGAAATCGTTGAAGGCCTGCTGGGTCTGGCCGGCCTTGCGATAGAGATTGCCGCGGCCGATATAGGCGGCGTCGTAGTTCGAATTGATCTGGATCGAGCGGTTGTAGTCGGCAAGGGCGGCCGCCTGGTTGCCGAGGAAGCGCTGGATGAGCGCCCGGTTCGAATAGGCCTGGTAGAAATTCGGGTTGAGCTGGATGGCAGTGTCGAAGTCCTTCAGCGCCGCCTGGTACTGGCCGCCACGGCCATAGGCCGAGCCGCGCACATTGTAGCCTTCCGGGTCCTGCGGATTGCGCTGGATTACCGCCGAGAGCGAAGAGATGTTCTCGCTCGAGCCTTGCGCCTTGTCGATGTTGTTGAATTCACCGGTCGGGACGCTCTGGCAGCTGGCAAGCACCAGGCCGGACATCAGGGCTGCCGTCAGGGCCAAACCGCGCATTGTGGTTCTGCGCTTTACGCCGATTGCGTTCATGTCTGCCCTGTCCTCACTTCAGCCGCGTCGCTCGGTCCAGGTCCCCCTCCGGGCCGGGTCACAGATTGTCGTAACAAAATCTAGAGCGTCGTTGGCGCGTTCAAGGGAACGCCCTTTAACAAAAAGGCGGCGCTCTAAACAAAAAGGTGGCGGCGATTCCGCATCGCGCCACCTCAGAGTATCCTTCGAAAAGGACGAAAAATTGGCGTCAGAACCGCGGCGGGCGCGGAGCACCACCAGGACCACCGGCGGCGCCGGCAGCAACCGGACGCGGCGTCATCGGCAACAGGCCTTCGCGCTGGGCGCGCTTGCGGGCCAGCTTGCGGGCGCGGCGAACGGCTTCGGCCTTTTCACGGGCGCGCTTCTCGGAAGGCTTCTCGTAATGGCCGCGCATCTTCATTTCGCGGAAAATGCCTTCGCGCTGCATCTTCTTCTTGAGAGCGCGAAGCGCCTGATCAACGTTATTGTCGCGGACGAGTACCTGCACGGGCAATCCTGTCTTTCGGGTTTGATATCAACAGGCAAGCGGCCATAGCCACATGCCTCCGCAGCGATTTACACCACGAATTGTGGCGGCTGATAGCAGAATCAGGCCGCGCTGTCCACACTCGAAATGAAGGACAACCGCCAATTTGCCACGGTCGCCCCGAGATAGGGCGCCAACTAGGCGCTGGCCAGATGAAGCCGGGCGAAATCCTCGAAGAATTCGCCGTAGTCGCAGGTGATTTCCTCGCCGGCTGATATATCGCGGGTGGCGGTGGCGCCGCCATATTGCGAAAAATCGGTGTTCGGCCGCTCGGCATGGTTCATGAATCGGCCATTGTCGACCTCATAGACCATGAAGCCGGGACGGTCGGGGCTAGGATAGGCGTAGCGGTCGAGCAGTTCCCTGAGATGCGGCGGTGCCGCCTCGTATCTGTCCATCGGGATCAGCCGGTCGAAATCCGGATCGAGCCGCCAGATCGAGGCGCCCTTCCTGATCGGCTCGGCGGCAAAGACGCCGACGCCTTCGATTGCGCTCTGGGCGACATAGGTTCTGATCAGCAGCATGTCCGTCCTCGAAGTCCTCTCTCGAAACCGAATCGCCAAATCGTGTGGAAAAAGCAAGTCCGGTTTCGAGCTCTATGGCTGATCGGTGCGGGCAATGACCGCGAAATGCTTCACGTCCGGGTGATCGAGACGCCGCCATCGGCAAACAGCGCCGATCCGGTGGTGAAGCTCGATGCATCCGACGCCAGAAAGAGCGCCGCGCGGGCGATCTCTTGCGGTTGCGCCATGCGCTTCAGCGCATGCAGGCCTTCGACGAAGGCCAGTACCTCGGGACCGGCACCCGGTGCGTTGGTGATGCTTGCCGGCGTGTCGGTGCCGCCCGGTATCAGCGCGTTGACCCGCACGCCTTTGGCGCCATATTCGGCGGCGAGCACCTGCGTGAGCCCGAATAACCCGGCCTTGCTGGCGCCATAGCCGGTCATGCCGGGCATGCCGACGGTGTGGCCGACGAAAGTGGAGGTAAAGATCAGCGAGCCGCCGCCACGCTCGACCATCGCCCGCACCTGGTACTTCGCGCCGAGAAAGGCGCTGGTCAAATTGGCGTCGAGCGTCTCGCGCCATCCCTCCAGCGACAGTTCCGAGACCGGACCCGTCTGGCCGACCGAGCCGGCATTGTTGAAGGCGATGTCGAGCCCGCCGAATTTTCCGACCGCCAGTTCGACAAGGGCCTTGGCATAGGCCTCGTCGGTGACGTCGCCGGCGAGCGCGACTGCGATCCCGTCAGCCTCCTCGATTTCGGCCACAAGCGCATCAAGTTCGGCCTGGCGGCGGGCAGCAACGACGACCTTGGCGCCTTCTTCGGCAAAGAGTTTCGCGGCAGCGCGGCCGATGCCGGAACTGGCGCCGGTGACGATGGCGACCTTGTTGGCGAGTGCGAACATTTTCTGCATCCTTTTCTTCGCGGCGCCAGCCTTGCCGGCGTTCGGATGCTTGGTCGCAAATCGAGGCGGCACGAGCCACCCGATACGTGCGCATTGTTCGGCTTGCCGAATTGGACGATGGCGGTACAGACCGCCCGGACTATTGCTTCAACAACCAGCCAAGGCGGTCGAGCGAAAATGCGTAGCTGATGGCGATGAGCAACGTCATGACAATGCCTGTGGCTGTGTGACCGGCGGCATAGAATCCGGCTGCACCGCCAAACAGGATCATCAGTTCAAGCACCAGCCGCACTGCGCCCGGCACAGGCACCGGCGCGCGTCCTGACCGGCTTGGGTCGTCGCGCACCGCGAAGGTTCCCCACAGCACAGCTGCAACGAACGGCAAGCCCAGAGCAAGGAGCCAGCGCCACCATCCGCCCGAGAGGCTCCAGCCGGCAATGCCGAGACCAAGCAAAGCGGCAAGTTCCAGCAGGAAGCGCAACGTCAGATTCCACCAGGCGTTGCCCATATCCGTCCCCCAGAGTCTCGCGATCGCCAGTGTGGCCGAACGCAGCTATGGCTGCCAGCCCGGACAGGTCTTTTTCACCACGGCGCAAAACGGCAAGCGCCGTCGCAAACAGCGCAAGGGTGGAAGCGCTGTTTCGCTAGTGATACACCTCGCGCGCCGGGGTCGAGTGAATGCCCTGCCGCCATTTGCGAGGCTGGAACATTGAAAAAATATTCGGTATTCGCCATCGCCCGTGAGGCCATGCGTGGCCACAAGGGCTGGGAGGAACAATGGTCCTCGCCGGAGCCGAAGAAGGAATACGACGTCATCATCGTCGGCGCCGGCGGCCATGGCCTGGCCACCGCCTACTATCTCGCCACGGTGCACGGCATCACCAATGTCGCGGTGCTGGAAAAGGGCTGGCTCGGCGGCGGCAACACCGGCCGCAACACCACCATCATCCGGTCCAACTATCTCTATGATGAGAGCGCAGGCATCTACGACCATGCGCTGAAGCTGTGGGATGGGCTCAGCCAGGAGCTCAACTACAACGTCATGTATTCGGCGCGTGGCGTCATGATGCTGGCGCACAATGTGCACGACATTCAGGTGCTGAAGCGCCATGTCCACGCCAACCGGCTGAACGGCATCGACAATGAATGGCTGACGCCGGAGCAAGCGAAGGAATTCTGCCCGCCGCTGAATATTTCCAAGCAGGCGCGCTATCCGGTGGTCGGTGCTGCCTTGCAGCGGCGCGGCGGCACGGCGCGCCATGACGCGGTGGCCTGGGGCTATGCGCGCGGCGCTTCGGCGCGCGGTGTCCACATCATCCAGAATTGCGAGGTCACCGGCGTCAAGCGCGCGGCCAATGGCGCGGTCATGGGCGTCGACACGACACGCGGCTTTATCGGCGCCAAGAAGGTCGGCGTGGTTGCCGCCGGCCATTCCTCCGTCATCATGAACATGGCCGGCGTGCGGATGCCACTGGAAAGCTATCCGCTGCAGGCACTGGTGTCGGAACCAGTCAAGCCGGTGGTGCCCTGCGTGGTGATGTCGAACACGGTGCACGCCTACATCTCGCAGTCCGACAAGGGCGAACTGGTAATCGGCGCCGGCACCGACCAGTATGTCTCCTATTCGCAGACCGGCGGCCTGCACATCTTGCAGCATACGCTCGACGCGATCTGTGAGATGTTCCCGATTTTCACCCGCATGAAGATGCTGCGTTCCTGGGGCGGCATTGTCGACGTCACGCCCGACCGCTCGCCGATCCTGGCCAAGACGCCGGTATCAGGCCTTTACGTCAATTGCGGCTGGGGCACGGGCGGCTTCAAGGCGACACCCGGCTCGGGCCATGTCTTTGCCCACACCATTGCCAAGGACGATCCGCACCCGATCAACGCGCCCTTCACCATCGAGCGCTTCCGCACCGGCCGCCTCATCGACGAGGCGGCGGCGGCGGCGGTGGCGCACTGATGATGGCGGAGCTGGCTGTCGCCATGCCGCTGGTGTTGGCGGGGGAACAGGACCTGTTCCACTTTCCGTCACCGGAAGAGGTGCGCACGCAGCCGATCAGCCGTGCCGGCAACGAGGCCAGTTGGCCGTTTTCGATCGACGCCGGCATTCTGGCCTGCGTGTGGAGCGGTGGCCAGAAGGTGGTCGTCTTCATGGAGAACAGGCCTTCCGATCTCGGCGAGGACGACACATTCGAGCCACGCAGCGTCATCGTGACGACCGATCCGTTTCAGCTCACGATCGGCAACATGGAGTATCGCGAGCTGTTTCGCCCCGCTGCAAGCGTGGAGGAGCGCATTCGGCTCGTCGCGCCTTTTGCGGCAATGGGCCAGAGGCTTTGCAACCAACCGGCCGGCGCGCATGTCGGCCACGGCGAATTGTAGGAACGAACAACAATGCTTCTCATCCGCTGCCCCTATTGCGAGGAAGAGCGCCCGGAGCTCGAGTTCCGCAACGCCGGCGAGGCGCACATTGCGCGCTCGGCCAACATGGCGGGCGAGAGCGATGACGATTTTGAAAAGTTCTTCTTCATCCGCTCGAACCCCAAGGGCATCATCTATGAGCGCTGGCGCCACATTCATGGCTGCGCGCGCTTCTTCAACGCGGTGCGCGACACTGTCACCGACAAATTCGTCATGACTTACAAAGCCGGCGAGCCGAAGCCGTCCAAGCTGCCGGGAGTTGTGAAATGAGCGGCGCGTTTCGCATTCCGAGCGCCGGCCGGCTGAGCCAGGCCAAGACCGCGCGGTTCTCGTTCGACGGTCAGTCCTACACCGGCATCGAGGGCGACACGCTGGCCTCGGCGCTGCTGGCCAATGGCGTGCATCTGGTCGGTCGCTCGTTCAAATACCACCGTCCGCGCGGCTTCCTGTCGGCAGGCGCCGAAGAGCCCAATGCGCTGGTCGAGGTCAAGCGTGACGATGCGCGCAAGGCGCCGAACATCCGCGCCACCGTGCAGGAGCTCTACGACGGGCTGATCGCCAGCTCGCAGAACCGTTGGCCCTCGCTCGCCTTCGACGTCGGCGCGGTCAACGACATTGCATCGCCGCTGTTTTCGGCCGGCTTCTACTACAAAACCTTCATGTGGCCGAAGGCGGCGTGGAAGAGCCTGTATGAGCCGAAGATTCGCGCCGCGGCAGGCCTCGGCGTTTCCCCTGACAAGCCTGATCCCGACCACTATTCGTCACGCTATGCGCATTGCGACGTGCTGGTGCTGGGCGGCGGTGCGGCCGGCATCGCGGCGGCGCTTGCCGCAGCCGAAACCGGCGCCCGCGTCATCCTCGCCGACGAGCAGGCGGATTTCGGCGGCAGCCTGCGCTTCGAGACCGGCGCGAAGATCGATGGCCAGGACGGTTATGCCTGGGCGCAAGCCGCGATCGCGAAGCTCAAGGCCATGGACAATGTCCGTGTGCTCTCCCGCACCACGGCCTTCGGCTACTATGCGCAGAATTTCGTCGGACTGGTCGAGCGCGTCAGCGACCATCTTCAAAGCCCCGGCCACGACCTGCCGCGCGAGCGGCTGTGGCAGGCCCGCGCCAAGCGCGTGGTGCTGGCGACAGGCTCCATCGAGCGCCACATGGTGTTTGCCGACAATGACCGTCCCGGCATCATGCTGGCCTCGGCGGCGCGCATCTATCTCAACCACTACGGCGTCGCCGTCGGCAAGAATGTCGGCGTCTACACCGCCAATGACTCGGCATATGCGGCCGCGATCGACCTGAAGAAAGCCGGCGTCAACATCGCGGCGATCGTCGATCTGCGCGACCATCCGACCGGACCGGTGATCGACGAGGCGAGGGCGCTCGGCATCGAGGTCAATTTCGGCCGCGCGGTAATCCGCGCCGGCGGCAAGCTGCGCGTGACGTCGATGACCGTGCAGCCGAAGAATGGCGGCGGCGAGCGCACCATTCCGGTCGACGCGATCCTGATGTCGGCCGGCTGGACGCCGTCGGTACATCTGTTTTCGCAATCGCGCGGCAAGGTCGCCTTCAACGACGAGACCAAGCGCTTTGTGCCCGGAATTTATGCGCAGGACTGCGTCTCGGTCGGCGCCTGCAACGGCACGGACGGACTGTCGGCGTCGATCGACGAAGCCTATACGGCCGGCGCCCAGGCGGCGAAGGATGCCGGCGCTAAAGTGGCCAAGGGCGTTAAGCCGAAGGTCGACGCGTCAGAAAGCTGGTCGCGCGGCATGCTTGGCGCGGCCCCCGGCGCCGGGCCGGACAAGACGGTCAAGGCATTCGTCGATTTCCAGAACGACGTCACCGCCAAGGACATCCGCCAGGCGGTGCATGAAGGCATGCGCTCGATCGAGCACGTCAAGCGCTTCACCACCAACGGCATGGCGACCGACCAGGGCAAGACGTCCAATATGCACGGCCTGGCCATTGCCGCCGAAACACTGGGCAAGCCGATCCCCGAGGTTGGCCTCACCACCTTCCGTGCGCCCTATACGCCGGTAACCTTCGGCGCGATCGTCAGCCATTCGCGCGGGCCCTTGTTCGACCCGACGCGCCGGACCGCGATCCATCCCTGGGCGGAAGCGCAAGGTGCAGTGTTCGAGGATGTCGGGCAGTGGAAGCGCGCCTGGTATTTCCCGAGGGGCAGCGAGGACATGCATGCCGCGGTCGACCGCGAATGCGTCTCGGTGCGCACCAATGCCGGCCTGTTCGATGCCTCGACGCTGGGCAAGATCGAAGTGGTCGGGCCGGATGCGGCCAAGTTCATGGAGTTGCTCTACACCAATCCGTGGGAGAAGCTGGAGCCCGGCCGCTGCCGCTATGGCATCATGCTGCGCGAGGACGGCTTCATCTATGATGACGGCGTCGTCGGCCGCTTGGCGCCGGACCGCTTCCATGTGACGACGACGACAGGCGGTGCGCCGCGCGTCATGAACCATATGGAGGACTATCTCCAGACCGAATTCCCGCATCTCAATGTCTGGCTGACCTCGATCACCGAGCAGTGGGCGGTGATTGCGGTGCAGGGGCCGAAGTCACGCGACATCATCGCACCGCTGGTCGAAGGCATCGACATGTCCGACGAGGCGCTGCCGCATATGTCGGTGCGCGAAGGCAAGATCTGTGGCGTGCCGACAAGGCTGTTCCGCATGTCGTTTACCGGCGAGCGCGGCTTCGAAGTCAACGTGCCGGCCGATTACGGCCAGGCCGTATGGGAAGCGCTGTGGGCCGAGGGTCAGAAGCATGGCGCCGCCGCCTATGGCACCGAGGCCATGCACGTGCTGCGCGCCGAAAAGGGCTACATCATCGTCGGCCAGGACACGGACGGCACGGTAACGCCGAACGATGCTGGGCTCGACTGGGCGGTCGGCAAGAAGAAGGCCGACTTTGTCGGCATCCGTGGCCTGACGCGGCCTGACCTTGTCGCCAAGGGCCGCAAGCAGCTGGTCGGTCTGAAAACCAAGGACCCGAAAGTGGTGCTGGAAGAAGGCGCGCAGATCGTTGCCGATCCGAAGCAGGCGATCCCGATGAAGATGATCGGGCACGTTACGTCGAGTTACTGGTCGGAAAATTGCGGTCGCTCGATCGCACTGGCGCTGGTCGCCGGCGGCCGCGACCGGATGGGCGAGACGCTCTACGTGCCGATGCCGAACGGGGTGATCGAAGTGGAGGTTACCGGCATGGTGTTCTTCGACGAGACAGGAGGGCGCCTCAATGGCTAAGGCTGCTGTGAGAACCAACGCGTCCGCGCCTTCGGCCGAGCGCCGTCCGGCGCAGGCCGGGCGCAGCGTGACGGCGAAGAACGTCAAGGTCGAGGCGCTGCCGCCAGCGGAGCGCATGTCATTGCGCGCGCCGGAGGCTTCGGTCGCCGCGCTGTCGAAGGCGCTCGGGCTGACCTTGCCAAAAAGCCCGAAGACGTCGGCTTCGAAGGCCGGCCGCACGGCGTTGTGGCTCGGGCCGGACGAATGGTTTGTAATCGACGAGGCTGGCAAGGATCTTTTGGCCGATTGCGCCAAAGTGACCGCGCTGCATTCGGCGGTCGGCATCTCGCACCGCAACGTCGCCTTCGCCGTCACCGGCCCGGCGGCTGCGGCGGCGATCAATGCCGGCTGTCCGCAGGACCTGTCGCTGGAAGCTTTCCCTGTGGGCGCAGCGTCGCGCACCATTCTTGGCAAATGCGAGATCGTGCTGCTGCGCACGGCAGCCGACGCCTTCCGGGTCGAGTGCTGGCGTTCCTTCTCCGACTATGTCTTTACTTTCCTGTCGGAAGCAGCAAGCGACGCGGCGGCGTAGGAACGTTTGCCGCGTCAAGCCGTTCTGCTTCCCTCATCAGGGAGAAAATACGATGCCGTCGAAAGCGCCGCCGAAGTCAGCTGGCAAGACGTCCGCCGTGCGCTCGCTCGAACGTGAGCAGCATCACGCGGTGAGTGCCGAAGAGGAACTCGAGGAAGGTCTCGAGGACACGTTCCCGGCCAGCGATCCGGTGTCGATCACCGCGACCGCCATTCCCGGTGCGCCGGCGAGGCCAGGCAAGGCCAAGACCGTGCCGGGACGCAAACCGCGGAAAAAATAATCCGTTTCTCGACGCCTGGGCCTGAACTCAAAAATCCCGGCCTGCGCCTAGGGAAAAACGGGCGGCCGGGATTATCCTGCCACCCTTAATCGTTGTGCTGTCTGGTGGTCGAGCTTAATCAACTTAGAACGTGCTCGGCACGATCCACGGGTTGATCTCGATGCCGAGGCGCGGGCCCTTGGCCTTGACGTCAGACTTTTCGACCGAGCCGGTCACGCCGCAATCGAGCTTGGCATGGGTCTTGGTGTCGACGCAGGTGGCGGCCGGGGCCTGCTTGGCCGAATGATTGTCGCCAGCGGCGAAAGCCGAACCGGAAAGCGCCAGCACGGCGGCGAGGGCGAGAAGGGTCTTGCTCATGTCAGTCTCCGTCGGTTAAATTGGTTTCGTACATGTACGATACAACGTACAAATACGTCCGAGGAAACGGGTTTTCAAGTCAGAAAACGTACACGTACGACAAATTTTTTTGAACGCCGGAAATTGCGGCGTACTGACACAGCAGAAGCTTCAGGCCGGATGTTCAATTGGAGGATGGAGAAAACCCAGATGCTCAGCAGTTGACCGGGGTTTCGGTGAGCGGTGGCACGTCCTGCGTGGTGAGCGAAGCAAGCGTGGAATCGCACATCCGCTTCACGAAAGCCTGCGGGTCGCCAAAGGGGTAGAACGGAAAAGTAATCAGCAACGAGATGGTGCCGTGGCCGACCGCCCACAGCATGGTGGCGATGGCACGCGCGTCGCCCTGCAGCTTGCCGGCGGCGACGCAGGCCTCGACCCTTGAGATCAGCGCTTTCATCGCCGGGTTGGCCTCTTCCATGTCCTCATAGCTTCTGCCCTCCGGCAGCTTGGTCTTTTCAGTCATGAAGACGGTGCGGTATTCGTTGGGGTTGCCGAGCCCGAAGGCGGCATACTCGGTCATCACTGCCTTCAGCGCCTCGATCGGGTCGTCGGAAGGGTGCGCCTCGATATTGCGCGCAAGTGTCTCGAACGCATCCTCGGCCAGCGCAAACAGGATGTCCTGCTTGTCGGCGAAGTAGGAATAGACCGACATCGGGGCATAGCCGACCCGGTTGGCCAGCTTGCGGATGGTCAGGCCTTCATAGCCCTCTTCCTTGACGAGCTTGTGGGCTGCGTCGAGCAGCTCGGAACGCAGTTCGGCCTTTTGTTTTTCGCGGCGTTTCTGGACGCTCAGCGGCACGTGAGTCTGCCTTCATGTGGTGGTGTTGGCTAAATTATATACGCTGTACGAAAACGGACAAGGGCGCCGTAGGTTCCGCCACGGCAATGGTTACCAAATCTGGGGTTACCAAATCTGGGGTTACCAAATTCGGAGTTATCAAATCGCGCCGACGCCGCCATCCACGGCCAGCGTGTGGCCGGTCATGAAGGAATTGGCGGGGTCAGCGGCAAACAGGATGGCTGTCACGACCTCGTCGACTTCGGCCACCCGCTTCATCGGCACGCCGCGCGTCAAGTCGGCCAGCGCCTCGGCTTCCGGCGCGCCGGACAGGCGCACGAAGTCGTCGACCATGGCGGTCCGCGTGTGCGCCGGGCAGACGGCATTAATGCGGATGCCCTTGGTGGCATATTCGGCGGCCGCGGATTTGGTCAGCCCGACGACGCCATGCTTGGCGGCGGCATAGACCGACAGTTTCGGCGCGCCGACCAGCCCGGCAACCGAGGCGATATTGACGATGGCGCCACCCTTGGCCGTAGCCTTGAACTGCCGCTCCATCTGCGGGATCTGGTGCTTCATGGCATAGAAGACGCCGAGCAGGTCGATTTCCAGCACCCGGCGCGCCTCGTCGGAGGCGACTTGCGGCAGGCGCACGAAACTCTGGACGATGCCGGCATTGTTGATGGCGACATCCAGCCGGCCGAATTTGTCCGCCGCCAGTTTCACCAGATCCTCGGACAGTTTTTCGTCCGCTATGTTGCCGGCAAGGATTGCGGTCTCGGCCTGCAGCGAGCCGGCAAGCTCGGCCAGCGCCTTTTCATCGATATCGGACAGCACCAGGCGGGCGCCTTCGGCGGCAAAACCTTTCGCCGCGCCGCGGCCGAGGCCGCCGGCGGCACCGGTGATCAGCACGGTCGCTCCATCGAAACGGCCCATTATGCCTCCTTGTCGGTTCAGGTTCGGTCGATCAGTTTTCCGGCAAGATGCGACAGCAGCTTCACCGCCTCGCCATAGGTCTTGGCCTTCTCGGGATTGGAGGCGTTGCCGTCGAGCGCGCGTTTGTAGACACCCTGGCAGATGGCCGCCAAACGGAAGAAGGAGAAGGCGAGGAAGAAGCTCCAGATATCGATGCCGGAAAGCCCGCGCCGCCGGCAATACGCCGCGACATAGGCTTCCTCCGAGGGCAGGCCGAGCGCGGCGCGGTCGATGCCGCCAAGACCGCGAAAGCCCGAGGCGTGCGGCAGGCGCCATTGCATGCACTGATAGGCGATGTCGGCAAAGGGATGGCCAAGTGTCGACAGTTCCCAGTCGAGTACCGCCAGCACTTTCGGCTCGCTGGGCGCAAAGATCATATTGTCCAGCCGGTAGTCGCCATGCACGAGGGATATCCTGCCGTCATCGGCCGGCATATGCGTCTCCAGCCAGGCGATCAGCCGGTCCATGTCGGCCACAGTGCCGGTCTCCGAGGCGCGATATTGGCTGGTCCAGCGGCCCAGCTGGCGTTCGAAGTAATTGCCTGACTTGCCGAAATCGGCGAGCCCAACCGCTCCGACATCGACATCGTGGAGCGCCGCAAGCGTGGCGTTCATGGCATCGTAGAGGGCGGCGCGTTCACTATTGCCGCTGGCTTCCGGCACCGCCGGATCCCAGAAGATGCGGCCGTCGAGGAAGTCCATGACGTAGAACATGCGGTCGATCGGCGAGTCCTCGCCCGACAGATGCAGCATCCTGGGCACCGGCACGGCGGTGCCGGCAAGCGCCTTCATCACGGCGAATTCGCGGTCGACCTGATGCGCCGATTTCAGCAGCTGCCCCGGCGGCTTGGCGCGCAGCACGTAACGGCCGCTGGCCGCGGTCAGCAGATAGGTCGGGTTCGACTGGCCGGATTTGAATTTTTCGATGGAATGAAGCCCGGAAAAACCCGGGATGTGCGCCTCGAGATAGGGCGCAAGTGCTGCCTGATCGATCGCGTTGGCGTCGCCGCTCATGCGGTCTCCGGCTCACGCTCGATCAGCGTCAGCGTCAGCCAGCGCGCGGTCAGCGCCGGCTTTTTCGAGCCTTCGATCTCGATGGTCACGTCATGCGCCGTCTGCACCCAACCCGACGGCCGGACCTTGACGTCGGCCAGCACGAAACGGGTGCGGATGCGCGCGCCAGTCTTTACCGGCGCCAGGAAGCGCAGCGAATCGAAACCGTGGTTGACGCCCATCTTGCTCTTTTCCAGCGGCGGCATGGTTTCGAAGGTCATGGCCGAGAGCAGTGACAGCGACAGGAAGCCATGCGCGATGGTGCCGCCGAACGGTGTCTCCAGGCGGGCGCGCTCGGGATCGCAATGGATGAACTGATGGTCGTCGGTGGCGTCGGCGAACTGGTCGATCATGGTCTGCGTGACCACGCGCCAGGGTGAGACGCCGACTTCCTTGCCGACGCTGGCCAAAAGCACATCGAGACTGATCGGTTCCACTGCGATGTTCTCCCCTTGCCGCCGGCCGCGGCTCATTCCTTGAACAATGTCAGCCCATGCTGCACCGACTGCCCGCCGTCGATCGGCAGGATGGCGCCGGTGACATAGGAACCGGCACGGCTGCACAAATAGAGCGTTGCGCCGCCAATGTCATCCGCCACGCCGATACGGCCAATCGGCACATGACTGCCGACATGTTTGGCCTTTTCCTCGGTGCCGGTGGCAAAGGCGGTCATGCGGCTCTGGAAGGGGCCGGGGGCGAAGGCGTTGACGGTGATGCGCCGCGCCGCGAGCTCGATCGCCAGCGTCCGTGTCAGATGGTGAACGGCGCCCTTGGACGCCGTGTAGGAATAGGCGTCGTCGGCCAGCGGCTGCGTGCCCATCACCGAGCCCAGATTGATGACGCGGGCCGGATCGGTGTCGCTGGCCGCGGCTTCCAGCAGCGGCAGCAATTCGCGCGTCAGGTGAAAGACGGCGGTGACGTTGACGGCGAAAACCTTGGCCCAGCCGCTATAGGGAAAATCCTCGAGCGAGGCGCCCCAGGATATGCCGGCATTGTTGACCAGTATGTGCAGCCGTTCGGTCCGCGCCTTGACCTCGGCGACCAGGGCGGCGATGCCGGCCTCGCTGGAGACGTCACCGGCGAAGCCTTCGGCGTGGCCGGAGCCGCCGAGTTCGTTCAGTTCAGCGGCGACCTTGATGCAATCCTCTCCCTTGCGCGAGGCGATCATCACGGTGGCGCCGGCCCGGACCAAGGCGGTCGCTACCATGCGGCCGATGCCGGTCGCGGCTCCGGTCACCAGCGCGGTTTTACCAGCGACTGAGAACAGCTCATCGAGATAGCTCATCGATCCTCCCCGCGGAACTTCGCCTCTTTGGGCGGTTACCGCATTGACAACATACCCGGTAGTATGTTCAACTTTTGGCCAGTCGTAAAGGCCCCAATTCCCGCATGGTTGCGGAAAGCAGGTGAAAGGCGAAACCGATGCTCGGCGTCGAAACTCCACTGCTCGATCGCCCGCGCGCCGACATATTGCGCGCTGCTGCCATCTGTTTCATGCAGCGCGGCTATACGGCGAGTTCCATCGACGACGTCGCGCGCAGCCTCGGCTCAACCAAGGGCCGCATCTACCACCATTATCCATCCAAGGCCGATCTGTTCGCCGATGTATTCCGCGCCGGCATGGACATGAATTTCGCCGCAATAGAGCCGGTGCGCGCGCAGCCCGGCCCGGCGATTGGACGCTGGCGCAAGATGGCTGCCATCCATTGCGGCCAGATGATCCGCACCAAGCCGTTCCAGCGCGTCGTCTGGGAAGGCGTCGAGCTTTACCTGCGTGGCGCGACCACGCCCGAACAGCGCGAGGAATTTACCCGGCTGATGCAGTCGCGCGACGCTTACGGCCGCATCTTTCGCGAGGCGATCGCCGCCGCGCGCGACGAAGGCGACATGCGCTTCGACACGATCGGCATTGCCGAGCAGTTGATGTTCCTGACGCTCAACTCGCCGCTGTTCTGGTACACGCCGCGCCCGGCTGAGACGGACGGGGATATCGAGGCAATTGTCGACGAGGTCGTCGCTTTCGCGGCGCGCGGCCTGGGTGCGGCTGAGGAGAATACACAATGAGCGACATGAATCTCGGCATGACCGAGCGGCTGAAGCCGATCCACGCCCGCGTCGCCGCCATGGTGCGCGACGAGATCATGCCGCTCGACCATGAATTTTTGAGCGAGGTCGGCAAAGCCGGCGACCGCTGGGTCTACACCGCGCGGCAGACCGAGATTCTGGAAGGACTGAAGAGTAAGGCCAGGGAGCGCGGCCTGTGGAATTTCTGGCTGACCGGCTCCGAGCGCGGCTATGGGCTCTCGACGGTCGAATATGCCTATCTGGCCGAGGAGATGGGCAAGGCGCATCTCGGCGCCGAGACCTTCAACTGCTCGGCGCCCGACACCGGCAATATGGAGGTGCTGGAGCGCTACGGCTCGGAAGACCACAAGCACGCATGGCTGGAGCCGCTGCTCGAGGGCAAGATCCGCTCGGCCTATCTAATGACCGAGCCGGATGTCGCCTCGTCCGACGCCACCAACATCGCCATGCGCTGCGAAAAGCAGGGTGACGACTATGTGCTGAACGGCGAGAAATGGTGGGCGTCGGGCGCCGGCGATCCGCGCTGCGCCATCTATGTCGTCATGGTCCGCACCGGCGGCGAGGCTGAGCCGCAGCACCGCCGCCATTCGATGATCCTGGTGCCTTCCGACACCAAGGGCGTAACCAAGCTTCGGCCGATGCAGGTCTATGGCGACGACGATGCACCGCATGGCCATATGCATCTTCGCTTCGACAATGTGCGGGTGCCGGCGGGAAACCTGATCCTCGGCGAGGGCAGGGGCTTCGAGATCGCGCAAGGCAGGCTCGGCCCTGGCCGCATCCACCACTGCATGCGCGCCATCGGCCAGGCCGAAATGGCGCTGGAGCTGCTGTGCCAGCGCTCCGTCCGCCGCGAAGCTTTCGGTCAGCCTTTGGCAAAACTCGGCGCCAATTTCGACATCATCGCCGAATGCCGGATGGAGATCGAGATGGCGCGGCTACTCTGCCTCAAGGCGGCGTGGATGATCGACCAGGGCGATGCGCGCGCCGCAGCCCCCTGGATCAGCCAGATCAAGGTCATCGCGCCGCGCGTCGCGCTCAAGGTCACCGACGAGGCCGTGCAGATGTTCGGCGCGCAAGGCATCAGCCAGGACACGCCGCTGGCACGCTCGTGGACGCATCTTCGGACGCTGCGCCTCGCCGACGGGCCGGACGCCGTGCACCGCCGGCAAGTGGCGCGCACCGAGCTCAGGAAATACACGCAGGAAAAGGTCTGAGCGGATGAAAGCCATCATCGCCCGCGATTTCGCGCCGCTCGACCGGCTCGTCTATGGCGACTGGCCGGAGCCGGAGGCCAAGGGCAATACCGTCGTCATCGAGGCCGAAGCGATCGGCGTGAACTATCCTGACGGCCTGCTCGTCCAGGGCCTCTACCAGATGAAGCCGCCGCTGCCCTTCGTGCCCGGCATGGAGGTTGCGGGATCGGTGATTGCGGTCGGGCCGGAGGTTAAATCGGTCAAGGTCGGCGACCGGGTCGCCGTGCTCTCGACCCATGGCAGCTATGCCGAGCGGGTGGGGGCTGCCGAACCGCTGGTCATGCCGCTGCCGCCTGATATGCCCGCCGCTGACGCCTGCGCGCTGCTGGCCGGCTACGGCACCTCGCATTATGCGCTGAAGCAGCGCGGGGAGCTTAGGGAAGGCGAGACGCTTTGCGTGCTGGGTGCGGCCGGCGCCACCGGCATTGCCGCCATCCAGATCGGCAAGGCGCTTGGCGCGCGCGTCATCGGTGTCGCCTCGTCGGAGGAAAAACGCCGCATTGCCGCCGAAGCCGGCGCCGACATCGCGCTCGGCTACGACAATCTCAAGGAGGCGCTGAAAGAGGTCACCGGCGGCAAGGGCGTCGATGTCGGCTTCGATCCGGTCGGCGGCGAAACCTTCGACGTGCTCGCCCGTTCGATGGCGTGGAACGGAAGGCTGCTGGTCATCGGCTTTGCCTCCGGCACCATCCCGCAATTCCCCGTCAATCTGGCGCTGGTCAAGGGCTTTTCGGTTGTCGGCGTGTTCTGGGGCGCGTTCACCGCCAAGGAGCCGCGCGTCTATGCCGACAACATGAAGGAGCTTGTCGGCTGGTATCTCTCCGGCAAGGTGCGGCCAGTGATCGAAGGCACGTATCCGCTTGCCGACGCCGCCGCTGTGCTGAAGCGGGTGCTGGGCCGCGGCGCATCCGGCAAGCTCATCCTCAAACCGTAAGGAGCCGCCATGGCCATCCCCTCCGAGATGAAAGCGCTGCTGCTCACCGGCGACGGCTACACCAGGACGCCTACCGGCACCGTGCTGGAGGCGATGGAGCCGTATCTCAAGCCGGGCAGCATCGGCGTGCCGACGCCCGGACCGAGCCAGGTGCTGATCAAGGTCAGCCTTGCCTCGATCAATCCGTCCGATGTCATGTTCATCAAGGGGCAGTATGGGCAGCCACGCGCCAAGGGCCAGCCCGCCGGGTTCGAGGGGGTCGGTACCATTGTCGCCACCGGTGACGAGCCCTATCCCAAGAGCCTTGCAGGCAAGCGCGTCGCCTTTGCCACCGGTGTGACAAACTGGGGCTCCTGGGCCGAATACGCGGTGGCGGAAGCCGCCGTCTGCATCCCGCTGCTCGACACGGTTCGCGACGAGGACGGCGCGGCTTTGATCGTCAATCCGCTGACCGCGCTTGCCATGTTCGACATCGTCAAGGAAGCCGGCGAAAAAGCCTTCATCATGACCGCCGGGGCCAGCCAGCTGTGCAAGCTGATCGCGGGCCTCGCCAAGGAGGCAGGGTATCGGCCGATCGTCACCGTGCGCCGCGACGAACAGATCCCGCACTTGAAGGAGATTGGCGCTGTCCATGTGCTCAACGAGAAGGCGCCGGATTTCAAGGCTGCGCTGCGCGAGGTGGTCAAGACCGAGCAGCCGCGCATCTTCCTCGACGCGGTGACCGGACCGTTGGCGTCGGCCATATTCGACGCCATGCCGAAGCGCGCGCGCTGGATCATCTATGGCCGGCTTGATCCTGATACCACCGTTATCCGCGAGCCCGGCCAGATGATCTTCCAGCACAAGCATATTGAGGGCTTCTGGCTGGTCGAATGGATGCGCCAGTTCCGCGACAAGCGCGGCCCGGCGATCATGGAAGCGCAAAAGCGCTTTTCCGACGGCCGCTGGTCGACCGACGTGACCGCGGTGCTACCGCTGGATGAGGCGATGGCGAAGGTCCCGGCGGAACTCGCCAAGCCGAATGGCAAGGTGTTTATCAGGCCGTAGGTGCAACTCTTCCTTCTCCCCGTTTACGGGGAGAAGGTGCCCGAAGGGCGGATGAGGGGCGGCGCGAACCGGTGAGAAGCTCGCGCTGCCCCTCACCTGCCTGCCGGCATCCTCTCCCCGTATAGAGACGGGGCGAGGAGGGCTAATCTCACTCCGCCGGCTCGACATTGGTGTACGCCGCTTCTTCCAGCTCGCGCTTCAGCCTTGCTTCCTCATGCGTCTTCGGCGTGACGAAGCGGCCGAGCAGGAGATAGGCGACCGGGGTCAGGAACAGCGTCGAGACGGTGGCCAGCCCCAGCCCGCCGACGATGACCCAGCCGAGCGCGATGCGCGCCTCGGCACCGGCGCCTGCGGCCAGCACCAGCGGCACGCCGCCGAGGATGGTGCAGATCATGGTCATCATCACCGGCCGCAGGCGGATGATCGAGGCCTGCTCGATCGCTTCACGCACGCCGAGCCCACGGTCGCGCAACTGGTTGGCGAATTCGACGATGAGAATGCCGTTCTTGGCCATGACGCCGACCAGAAGCACCAGGCCGATCTGGCTGTAGGCGTTGAGGCTGGTGCCTGACAAAAGCAGCGCAAAGATCGCGCAGGCAAGGCCGAGCGGCACCGTCGCCATGATGATGACGGCGCTGACGAAGCTTTCGAATTGTGCAGCAAGCACCAGAAGGATGATGACCAGCGCGAAGCCGAAAATGGTGACCATGGCGCTGTTGGTCTCGCCCAGTGTGGCGGCTTCCGCCAGCGGCAGGATGCGGCTGCCCGGTGGCAGCAGCGGCGTGGCGATCTGCTCGGCGACACCAAGCGCATCGCCGAGCGCGAAATTGCCGTTCAGGTTGGAGGTGATCGCCACCGAGGGCTGCTGCTGCTCACGCGTCAGCGACGGCGGCACGGCGCGCTCGGTCAGCGTGGCAATGGTCGACATCGGCACAAAGCGGCCGTCGGCGATTTTCAGGAAGATGTTTTCCAGATCGGTCGGATCGTTGATCGGGTTGGTGGTCGAGACCAGCTTCACGCCGTAACTGCGGTCGGCGATGTAGACGTCGACGACATCGTTGCCGTCGAGCATCGCCTGCAAGGTGTTGGCAAGCCCTGATATGTCGATGCCGAGGTCGGAGGCGCGCTCGCGGTCGATGGCGACCGCCAGCTGCGGCTGCGTCGGGTCGACGGACAGCCGCGGCGTCTGGAAGCGCGGGTCGGCCTGCATCTGGGCGATGATCTTCACCGCCGCGTCGCCAAGCGCCTTGCGATCATTGCCGACCAGCGCGAATTGCAGGCCGTTGCCGGCGCCGCGGATACCGAGGCTGTTGGCCTGTACCGGGAAGATGCGCACGCTGGGCACCTGCCGGGTCAGCTGGCTGATCTGCGCCATGATCTCCTGCTGGCTGCGCGCGCGCTCGTCCCACGGCGCCAGCGTCATCACCATGAAGCCGGAATTATAGGCGCCGTTCTGGCCGGCATTTTCGAAGGTCGAGACGATCTCGCCGGAATCGCGCAGCGGCTGGATCAGCCGCTCGATCTTCTGCATCTGCTGCGTGGTGTAATCGAGGCTGACACCTTGCGGCGCGTTGATGCGCAACAGCACGACGGCGCGGTCCTCGCTCGGCGTCAGTTCCTGGCGGATGGTGCCGAACAGCGTGAAGGCGGTGGCGGCAAACAGCACCGCGACCAGAAGCACGATCCACGGCGCGCCGAGGCAGGCATGCAGGCCGCGCTTGTAGGCCGAATTCAGCGCGCCGCCGATGCGGGCGCCAATGCCATGGCCGCCTTCGTGGTGGAGCGATGCACCGGTCAGCATGCGCGAGGCCAGCATCGGGCACAGCGTCAGCGCGACCACGCAGGAGAGCAGCACCGACATGGCGAGCACAAAGCCGAATTCGCGGAACAGGCCGCCGGTCTGGCCCGGCAGGAAAGAGATCGGCACGAAGACGGCGACCAGCGTCAGCGTCGTGGCGATGACGGCGAAGAACACTTCCTGGGCGCCGAGCACGGCGGCGGCGCGGGGCCCCATGCCTTCATTGCGCCGTCGCACGATGTTTTCGAGCACAACAATGGCGTCGTCGACGACCAGGCCGGTGGCCAACACCAGCGCCAGAAGCGTCAGGATGTTGATCGAGAAACCGGCGAGATAGATGGCGGCAATGGTGCCGATCATGGCGACCGGCATCGACAGGCCCGGAATGAGCGTCGCGCGCCAGTCGAGCAGAAAGACATAGATAACGATCAGCACCATGGAGATCGACAGGCCGAGCGCGATTTCGACCTCGTGCACGGCGCCGTTGACGAAGACGGCGTCGTCGCTGGTGATCTTGATCGACATGCCCTTGGGCAGGTTTTCCTGCAATTTGGCCACCGCGGCCTTTACCCCGGTGGAAATGTCCAGCGTGTTCGATTCCGCCTGGCGGATGATGCCGAGGCCAATGCCGGTTTTGCCGTCCGAGCGCAGCGAGGTCTGGCCGATGTCAGGGCCGAGCGTGACGGTGGCGACGGCGCGGATGCGCGTCGTGCCGCCGATGATGATGTTTTCGAATTCTTCCGGCGTCGTCACGTCAGCCGTGGTGCGGACGATGAGATCCTGGTTGGTGGTGGTGATCGAGCCGGCCGGCGAATCGAAGGCAACCGAGGCAAGCGCCGCACGAAGATCGGCGACGGTGAAGCCGAGGCTGGCGAGCTTGTTCTGGTCGACATCGATGCCGAAGATCTTGTCGCGGTCGCCATAGACCTGGACGTCGGCGACGCCGGGCACGGCGGCCAGCTCGTCCTCGATCTGGTCCTGGACGATCACCGTCATATCCTGCACCGACATGGTCTCGGAGGTGACGGCCAGCCGCATCACCGGATCGGAATTGGCGTCGGCCTTGACGATGCGCGGCGGATCGGCGGTCTCCGGCATCTGGTTGGCGACGCGGCCGACGGCGTCGCGCACATCGGAAGCGGCGACGTTCAAATCGACGCCGTCATTGAACTCGATGGTGACGCGGCTCTGGCCGAAGGAGGAGGTCGACGAGATCGACTTGACGCCGGAGACGCGGGCGACCGCGCCCTCGATGGTGTCGGTCAGTTCACGGTCGACGGTTTCGGCGGCGGCGCCCTCGAAGGCAGTCGACACCGTGACGACCGCGCGGTCGACATCGGGCAGTTCGCGGATCTCGACGCCGTAGAAGGCGGCAAGGCCTGCCACCGCGATCAGCGTGTTGAGCACGAAGGCCATGACCGGCCTGCGGATGAAGAGCGCGGTGAAGCCGGTTTCGCTGGCGGTGTTGGTGGCTGCGGTCATGAGCCTTCGGCGGCGTTGGGGGCGCGCTGGTCCTTGCCGGCGATGCGGACCTCGCCGCCTTCGCTGACGCTCTGGGTGCCTTCGGTCACCACCATGTCGCCATCCTCGATCTCAGCGTCGATCAACACCGTTTCGGTGTTGCGCTGGATGATGCGCACCGGAACGCGCTTGGCCTTGCCGTCCTCGATCTGCCAGACATAGGCGCCGTCCGAACCCCACAGGATGGCCAGCGGGCTGACGGCGGGATAGGTGTCGCCGGGGAAGCGCATGGTGATGCCGAACGACATGCCGGCGCGCAGCGAATCCGCCGGATTGGCGATCGCCGCCTTGACCAGCAGCGTACGGCTCTTTTCGTCGATGTGGTTGTCGATGGCCGACACCGTGCCGGTATAGGCCTTGCTCGGATTGGCGATCGGCGTCGCCGACAGCTGCGCGCCGACCTTAACGGCGGCGGCGAAGCGCTCGGGCACCAGGAACTCGACCAGGATGGAAGAGCGGTCGTCGAGCGTGGCGATCGCCGACTGGCTGGTCACGTAATTGCCGGCCGATATCGGCAGGATGCCGACGGTGCCGGCGATTGGCGCCACGATCGAGCGGCGCTGCAGGGCAAGTTCGGCATCGCGGAGTACCAGTTTGGCGACCGCCAGCACCACTTCAGCATCGGCGACGGCGACCGGTGTCGCGGCGTTGGAAGCCCGTAGCGATATCACTCTGTCGAGCTTGTTCTGCGAGTCCTGCAAGACGAGCTTGGCACGATCCTGCGCGATCACCTCGGTTTCGGAATCGAGGATGGCGATGATCTGCCCCTTGTCGACGCGGGTGCCGGACTGGACGAGGAATTCAACAAGACGGCCGGAGCTGTATGGGTTGACCGTCACCGAGGCGTAGGCGCGGCCGGTGCCGATCGCCTGCAAGCGATCGTTGATGGTAGCGGTGGTCGCCGGCAAGGCAACGACATTTGCCGGCCCCCCGGCGGCGTTACGGCCGTTTGCCTGTTTCGTGGTGTCGACCGCGCCGGTGGTGGCGGGCGCCGAAGCATAGGCCCAGTCGATGCCCCAGCGTGCCAGAACCTCTGGCGCACCCGGAAAGAAGCGCGCCCAGGCGAGGACAGCCGCGACCAGGATCACAAGCGCAAGAACGATCTGTTTCCAGGCGGCCATCGGCACTCCGGTTGGCAAAACGTCTACCGGGTTCCCCAAGCAAAAAACGCGCAGCGACGCACCCGGCATGTGCGAAGCCACGGCAATATCATGGCTTTATGGCAATTCTGCCGCGGCCATGCACATTAAATCTGCGTAAGGTTGGATAGACGCGCGCCCGCTAGGAACCGGTCTTGAGCATGTTGATCACGGCTCGCAGACCAGCGGAAAGATACCGCCGGCTAGGGTAGTAGAGACACAGGCCGTCGTCCGGAGCACACCAGTCATCCAGGCAGCGGATTAGCGCGCCGCTTGCCAAGTGACGCATCACGTGGTTCTCCCAGACATAAGCGAGGCCGCAGCCTTGTAACGCGGCCTCGACCATCAGTTCCTGGTCGTCGAGGGTGATGGGGCCGTTGACTTCAACATCGACAGCCTCGCCATTCTTCTCGAACTGCCAGTTGTAGATAATGCCGCTGGGATAGCGGTAGCGAATACAGGCGTGTTCGCGCAAATCGGCGGGCATGACGGGCGTCTTGCGCCCGGCGAGGTAGGCGGGAGAGCCGACGACCGAGAAGCGCAGGGTCGGCTTGATGCGAACGGCGATCATGTCTTGCATCAGCCGCTCGCCAAAGCGGATACCAGCGTCGAAGCCCTGCTCGACAATGTCGACCAGCCTGTCCGTGGCCACGATGTCGAGGTGAAGGCCCGGATTCTGTCTGAGCAATGGCCCCATCACGTCATGCAGCACAAAGGGCGCGATCGAGGTTGGAACGTTGATCCGGACCGTGCCAAACGGCGTGCCCCTGAAGGAATTGAGGCTGTCGAGGGCCTTTTCGATTTGCTCAAAAGCGGGATGCAGCTCGGAATGAAATCGTGCGCCCGCTTCGGTCAGCGATACGCTTCGCGTGGTGCGGTGGAACAGCCGCACGCCCACACGTTCCTCCAGGCTGCGGATCGTGTGGCTGATCGCCGAAGCCGCCACGCCCCGCTCGACCGCGGCCTGCCTGAAGCTCCTGTAGCGGGCGACAGCCAGGAAAGTCGACAACTCGGCAAGCTCGGCTCCGTGCATGATGCTGCGCGTCCCAATTGGTATTCCATATTCACTACTCTAGTCAGAATTCATCGACTAATCATCATTATTTGGACCGTCTAGATAATGGGCACCGGCAGATTGGCCCATCAGTTGGCGCCCGGCCGGGCATTCAACAGATGGAGGTTCATCATGACCAAGACGCCATTTCGCACGCTTGACGGTAAAGTTGCGCTCGTTACCGGAGCGAGCTCCGGTATTGGCCGGGCTACCGCGCTTGAACTTGCGCGCCGTGGGGCAAAGGTGATTGCCAGCGCTCGACGTGCTTCCGAGATCGAAACTCTCGTCGCCGACATCAGGAACGAAGGCTTTGAGGCAACCGCTGTGGTTGGCGACGTTAATGTCGAGCAGAGCGTGATCGACCTGGTCGCGAAAACGGTCTCGATCTATGGGCGGATCGACATCGCCTTCAACAATGCCGGCACCGAGGGTGCGTTCTCGCCATTCGTCGACCAAACCAACCAAACCTATGACACCATTTTCAACGCCAACGTTCGCGGTGTCTTCTGGTCGATGAAGCATGAGGCGAAGGCGATGCTGGCCCAGGGCGCCGGCACCATCATCAACAACGCCTCCATGGGGGGCGTGATCGGCTTTGCCAATGCAGGCCTCTACATTGCCAGCAAGCACGCCGTTCTCGGCCTGACCAAGACGGCGTCGATCGAGCTGTTCAAGCAAGGCATCCGCGTCAACGCCATCAATCCCGGCATAATCGACACGCCGTTTCAGGATCGCATCTGGCCGAGCACCGAGGCCAAGGATGCCTTTGCGGCATCGACCGTACCGGGCCGGGCCGGGTCGCCCGAGGAGATGGCGACGGTCGTGGCCTTCCTCGCCTCGGATGATGCTTCATTCGTCTCCGGCCATGGCCTGCTTGCCGATGGCGGTTATTCGATCGCTTGATCGTGTCCAGCACTGATCCGCAGGCGCGCGATTTGGTGCCGCTGAACGAAGGCCTATCGCAGTCCTTCCAGGTCGCGGATGCGCTTGGCGCTGTCGGCCTCGAGTTGCCGGGTGACGGCGCCGATCAGCGTCTCGGCGACGACGAACAATGCCGCCGATGAATCCCAGGCCGAAGGCACCGCAGTGCGTCCGGCGATGACATGGCGGGCAAAGCGTGCGATCGGCGACAGCCACTGGTCGGTGAACAGCACGATCTGCACGCCGCGCTGGTGCGCCGTTTCGGCAAAGCGCACCAGGCTGTCCTGGTAGCGCCTGATGTCGAAGATCACCAGCACGTCGCGCTTGCCCATGTCGATCAGCCGGTCGCGCCAGATGCTCTCCTGGCCGGCGAGGTGATAGACATCGGGCTGGATGATGGCGAGGTGGGCGGCCATGTAGCGCGCCAGCGGGTCGGTGAAGCGGCCGCCAATCAGGAAGGTCTTGCCGCGCCGCTCGGCAAGCCTGGCCGCGATGTCGGCAAGCTGCCTGTCGGAGAGATGCCTGAAGGTCTCGCGCATGTTTTCCAGCGTCGCTTCCAGCATCGGCGATATGGCCCCGCTTGGGGACGCCGGGTTGAGCGTGCGCGATGCCGGCGATTGCAATTGCGCCGCCAGTTCGTCCTGCAGCGAGGACTGGAATTCGGGATAGTTCTGGAAGCCAAGCCTGGAGACAAAGCGCAGGATCGTCGGCGACGACACGCCGGCAGCGGCCGAGAACTCGGCGACCGTCTTCAGCCCGATCAGCGGATAGTTGGCAATCAGCGTTTGTGCAGCACGCCGCTCACCAGCGGGCATCGTGCCGATACGGTCCGAAATCAGTTCGGCAATGCTGGAAATCATGGTTATCCCCCACCCTTGGCCCGGTCTGCGGTGCTTCCCCGAAATCGCATTTGACAAAGCCTGACAAACTGTATGAAATCATCCACAGGGACGCAATGAGGCAAAATACGTAACATAAGATACAGCGCTCCCCAGGGGACGGCAGTATGGAGAGAGCACGGCCCGCCAGCCTTGCATCGTCTGATACCGTAGGGGTGACGAACCCCGGCGGGTCCAGCCCTTTCGTGCTGACTTGCGACCACGCTTCCAATTTCCTGCCGGCGGAATTCGGCACGCTCGGCCTGACCGCCGATGATCTCTCCCGCCACATCGCCTGGGACCCAGGCGCGCTGCCGGTGGCCCGCCGCATGGCCGCCGCGCTCGATGCGACGCTCATCGAAACCCGCATCTCGCGCCTGATCATCGACTGCAACCGTCCGCTCGACGCGCCCGACCTGGTGCCGCCGGTCAGCGAGACGACGATCATTCCCGGCAATGCCGGCCTGTCAGACGCGCAGCGCGCCGAGCGCATCGCCCTGTCGTGGCGTCCTTTCCACGACACGATCGCCAACATCATCGACGACCGGCAGGCGCGCGGGCAGGAGACATGGCTGGTGTCGGTCCACTCCTTCACCCCGGTCTACAAGGGCAGGAACCGTCCCTGGCACATCGGCATCATCCATGATGATGACCTCCGGCTGGCATCGCCGCTGATAGCGGCGCTGCAGCGTCTCTCCGGCGTTACCGTCGGCATCAACGAGCCCTATTCGCCGGCCGACCGCGTCTATTTCACCCTCGAGCGCCATGCGCGCTCGCGCGGCCTTGCCTGCGCAATGATCGAAATCCGCAACGACGAAATATCCGGCGAGACCGGGCAGCGGAAATGGGCGGATCTGCTCACCGGCATCTTTTTGAATCTGGAACCCGAGGAGGCCAAGGGTTCCCGACGACACGCAATTGGAAAGTCAGTTCAATCGGCCAGCTAAGAAACAAGAGGGGAATTCTGACATGACAACACCTGATCACTCTGACAAGTCGGAGGATACAAAAATCCTTCACAGTATGGGCTACGCACAGGAATTGGCTCGCCGCATGAGCGGCTTCTCCAACTTCGCCATTTCCTTCTCGATCATCTGCATTCTGGCGGGCGGCATTACGTCTTTCCCGCTGGCCATGGCTACCGGCAGCGGTTTCGAGGCGACCATCGGCTGGCTAGTCGGCGGCGTCTTTGCGCTCGTGGTCGCGGCTTCTCTCGGCCAGATTGGATCAGCCTATCCGACAGCCGGCGGTCTCTACCACTGGTCCTCAATCCTGGGCGGACGCGGCTGGGGCTGGGCCACGGCCTGGATCAATTTGCTCGGCCTGATCTTCGTCGTCGCTTCGGTGAATGTCGGCGTCTACTTGCTGTTTCAGGGACTCGTCGCGGGTCCGATCTTCGGTTGGGACACATCGGCCTGGGGCTTCTGGCAGCAGACGACGGCAGTCGTCTTGATTGCGGTCACCCAAGGCCTCTTTAATCATCTCGGCATCAAGACGACGACGATGTTGACCGACTTTTCCGGCTATCTCATCCTCGTTGTTGCGGTCGTCCTGACGCTGACCTTCCTGATCTGGGGGGCCCATGGCTTCGATCTTGCGCGGCTGACGACTTTCGTCAACACGACGGGCGATCTCGGTGGTGGCTATGTTCCGACGGCCCGCACCGCACTTGTGGCCTTCCTTATCGGCCTTCTCTACCCGCTTTATACCATCACCGGCTTCGACGCCTCGGCGCATACTGCGGAGGAAACGCACAATGCCCGCGTCGCTGTGCCGAGAGGCATGATCCACGCGGTCCTCTGGTCTCTCGTCTTCGGTTTCGTCATGGCGGTCTCATTCGTCCTTGCCAGCCCCGATCTCGTGGCGACCGCCAAGGATGGCGGCAATGCCTGGTTCAACCTGTTCAACAATCTGCCGGCGCCAACCTGGCTCAAGGCTCTGCTCGGCATCGCCATCGTGCTGTCGAACTATTTGTGCGCGCTGGCCGGGCTCACTTCGACCTCGCGCATGATCTTCGCCTTTTCGCGTGACGGAGGTCTGCCTGGGTCGTCTTTGTGGAAGCAGGTTTCGCCGACCTGGCGCACGCCTGTCCCGGCCATCTGGCTTGGTGTTGTGCTGTCGATCGCCGCCACGCTTTATTCGCCGGCTTTTGCGGCGCTCGCTGCTGGTTGCGCTCTCTTCCTTTACGTCTCTTATGCCATGCCGATCGCAGCCGGACTTCTGGCGGAAGGAAAGACCTGGACCGAATTCGGACCATTCCGGCTCGGCATCTGGTCAAAGCCGTTCGCCATCATCACCGTGCTCGGTGTTCTGGTGTTGATGTATGCCGGCATCCAACCGCCCTTCGACATTCTGATCAACTATGCGATCGGATTGATCGTTCTGCTCGTCGTCTTGTGGTTCGCCGTTGAAAACCGCCGCTTCCAGGGGCCGCCCATCGGCGAGGCGGCAATCGCCAAGCGCACGGCGACCATCGCAGCGGCCGAAAAGGCCGTCGGCGAATCCGCCTAAACAGCCAATCAAACCGTGGCGGGTTCGCCCGCCACGGTTTTTTATTCCCGTTCAATATGACAAGCCCGAAACGACCAGCGCTGGAGTGCCAAAGGAATGGCCGGAAATTTCTCGTTCGATCAGTTGAAGAAAGCGGTCTCCAATGGCGAGATCGACACGGTGCTGGCCTGCATCGTCGACATGCAGGGGCGGCTCGCCGGAAAACGCTTCCTGGCGCAGTATTTCGTCGATTCCGCCCATGATGAGACGCATGGCTGCAACTATCTCTTGGCCGCCGACATCGATATGGAGCCGGTGCCGGGTTACAAGGCGGCAAGCTGGTCGAAGGGCTATGGCGACTTCGTCATGAAGCCGGATTTGGCGACACTGCGGCGCCTTCCTTGGCTGGAAAAGACGGCGCTGGTGATCTGCGACGTGCTCGACCACCATACCCATGATGACCTGCCGCATTCGCCGCGCGCCATCCTGAAGAAGCAGGTCAAGCGGCTCACCGAGCGCGGCTATATCGGCTATTTCGCTTCCGAGCTCGAATTCTATCTGTTCAACGAGACCTATGATTCCGCCCGCAAGAAGCACTGGCAGGGCCTCGACACGGCCTCGCCCTATATTGGCGACTACCAGATCGGCATCACCACCAAGGAAGAAGGCGTCATGCGCCGGCTTCGCAATGAGATGGAAGCGGCCGGCATCCCGATCGAAAACTCCAAGGGCGAATGGGGTCCGGGCCAGGAAGAGATCAATGTGCGCTATGCCGAGGCGCTCGACATGGCCGACCGCCACGTCATCCTGAAGAACGGCGCCAAGGAGATTGCCGAGTCCGAAGGCAAGGCGATTTCCTTCATGTCCAAGTACAATTACGGGCTCGCCGGCAACTCCAGCCACATCCACAATTCGCTGTGGAGCGCCGATGGCAAGACGCCTTTGTTCTTCGACAAGAAGGCCGATTGGACTTTGTCGATGCTCGGCCAGCAATGGGCGGCGGGACAGCTGAAATACGCTAAGGAGTTCACCTGGTTCCTGGCGCCCTACATCAACTCCTACAAGCGTTTCCAAGCCGGCACCTTCGCGCCGACGAAGATCATGTGGAGCGAGGACAATCGCACCGCCGGCTTCCGCCTGTGCGGCGAGGGCACCAAGGGCATCCGCATGGAGTGCCGCATCGGCGGCGCCGATCTGAACCCCTATCTCGCCTTCGCAGCCCTGATCGCGGCCGGCCTTGCCGGTATCGATGAAAAGCTCGAACTGCAGAAGCCGTTCGTCGGCGATGCCTACCAGGCCTCGCGCCTGCCGGAGATCCCGAAGACGCTGCGCGACGCCACCGAGACGCTGGCCAAGTCGAAGATGCTGAAGCAGGCGCTCGGCGACGACGTGCTCGAACATTATGTCCACACCGCAAAGTGGGAACAGTTCGAATACGACCGCCGGATTACGGATTGGGAACTGCACAGGGGGTTCGAGCGGTACTAGGGTAACAGCTGACGTCGGGCCGCCTCCACTCTTTCCCCGTTGAGAATGGGGAAAGAGTGCGCCAGCGTTGGAACGGAGCAGCGCCAATCCATGTCATTCTTGATTGTTGTAAAAGTGCGAGGACTTAAACGATGACCGAAACGGTCAAACTCAAATCCCCCATCGATGGTTCGATCTATGCGGAGCGGCCGATCGCGACCGACCAGGCAATCAATGCCGCGGTCGAGCGCGCCAAGGCGGCGCAGGAGAAGTGGGCGCTGACGCCGATCGTCGAACGCGGCAAGTATATGCTGGCGATGCTCGAGGCGCTGGTCGCGATGACCGACGAGATCGTGCCGGAGATCGCCTGGCAGATGGGGCGCCCGGTGCGCTATGGCGGCGAGTTCGGTGGCGTCAGGGAACGCACCAACTACATGGTCGAGATCGCTGAAGCTGCGCTGAAATCCGTGCCGGCCTCCAATCCGAAGGACGGCTTCCGTCGCTATGTGAAGAAGGATCCGCTCGGCGTCGTCATGGTGATCGCGCCGTGGAACTATCCTTATCTGACCGCGGTCAACACAATCGTGCCGGCGCTGATGGCCGGAAATACAGTCATCCTGAAACATGCGGCGCAGACGCTGCTGGTCGGCGAGCGCTTCCAGCAGGCATTCGACAAAATTGGCCTGCCCAAGGGCGTGTTCCAGAATGTGGTGCTCAACCACGCCCAGACCGAAAAGCTGCTCGGCTCCGGCAAGATTGACCATGTCAATTTCACCGGCTCAGTCGGCGGCGGCCGTGCCATCGAGAAGGCGGCGGCCGGCACCTTCATGACGCTCGGGCTCGAGCTCGGCGGCAAGGACCCGGCCTATGTACTGCCCGACGCCAAGCTCGACCATGCGGTTGCCAATCTGGTCGACGGCGCCTTCTACAATTCCGGCCAGTGCTGCTGCGGCATCGAGCGCGTCTATGTGCATGAGAAGGTCTACGACCAGTTCGTCGAAGGCTTCATCGCCGAGACCAAGAACTATGTCGTCGGCAACCCGCTGGAGCAGGCGACCACGATGGGCCCGATGGCGCAGGCGCGCTTTGCCGACCTGATCCGCGAGCAGAAGGCCGAGGCGCTGCGCAAGGGCGCGGTGGCCCATGTCAATATGAAGGTGGCTAACGACCACGCCGGCTCGCCCTATCTGGCGCCGGAAGTGCTGACCCAAGTCGACCACCAGATGAGCGTCATGCGCGAGGAAAGCTTTGGCCCGATCGTCGGCATCATGAAGGTGCGCAATGACGAGGAGGCGATCGCGCTGATGAATGACAGCCCGTACGGGCTGACGGCCTCGATCTGGACCGGCGACATCGAGCATGCGGTGGCGATCGGCGACCGTGTCGAGACCGGCACGGTGTTCATGAACCGCTGCGACTATCTCGATCCGGCGCTGGTCTGGACCGGCGTCAAGGACACCGGCAAAGGTGTTGCCCTTTCAGCGCTCGGCTATGACAATCTGACCCGGCCGAAATCCTTCCATCTGCGCGAAGCCATCTGATTTTTGAAAGACAAGACATGTCCAAGCTGATCTCCAAATGGAACTACCCGACCACCGTCCGCTTCGGCGCCGGGCGCATCAAGGAATTGCCTGACGTGCTGGCCGCCACCGGCATCAAGCGGCCGCTCTTCGTCACAGATCCGGGTCTTGCCAAGCTGCCGGTCGTCGCTTCGACCCTAAAGATCCTCGACGACGCCAA
The DNA here is from genome assembly GCF_056404535.1 of Mesorhizobium sp. P2_C5_2. Classification (NCBI taxonomy): domain Bacteria; kingdom Pseudomonadati; phylum Pseudomonadota; class Alphaproteobacteria; order Hyphomicrobiales; family Phyllobacteriaceae; genus Mesorhizobium; species Mesorhizobium sp. P2_C5_2. The sequence continues at coordinate 153,303 of NZ_JBFUDV010000003.1, forward strand.
GGTGTCCTATGGCGTGTTTTCCGAAGTGAAGCCGAACCCGGTGGACTCCAATCTCACCGCCGGCATCGCCGTGTTCAAGAAGGGCAAGCATGACGGCGTCATCGCCTTCGGCGGCGGCTCGGCGCTCGATCTCGGCAAGCTGATCGCCTTCCAGGCCGGCCAGACAAGGCCCATCTGGGACTTCGAGGATGTCGGCGACTGGTGGACGCGCGCCAATTCGGATGCCATCGCGCCGATCATTGCCGTGCCGACCACCGCCGGCACCGGCTCGGAAGTTGGCCGCGCCGGCGTCATCACCAATGAGGCGACGCATACCAAGAAGGTGATCTTCCATCCGAAACTTTTGCCGGCAATCGTTATTGCCGATCCGGAATTGTCGGTCGGCATGCCTGGTTTCATCACCGCCGGCACCGGCATGGATGCGCTCGCCCACTGCCTGGAAGCCTATTGCGCGCCGGGCTACCACCCGATGGCCGACGGCATTGCGGTGGAAGGCGTGCGGCTGGTGTTCGAGAACCTGCCCAAGGCCTATGCCAACGGCAAGGACCTCGTCGCCCGCGCCCATATGATGAGTGCAGCCGCCATGGGCGCTGCAGCTTTTCAGAAAGGGCTGGGCGCCATCCATTCGCTGTCGCACCCGATCGGCGCGCTCTACGACACCCACCACGGCATGACCAATGCGGTGTTCATGCCTTATGTCTTGGCCTTCAACCGGGACTCGATCGAAGAGCGCATCGGCCGGCTCGCCGCCTATTGCGGCATCAAGGGCGGTTTCGACGGCTTCGCCAGGGCGATCATCAAGCTGCGCAAGGAACTGAAGGTGCCGCATGCGCTGCCGGGCCTGATCAAGGGCCTCGACATGGACAAGAAACGCAAGGCGCTGATCGCCGACATGGCGGTGGTCGATCCAACCGCCGGCGGCAACCCGGTCAAGCTGACCAAGAAGGCGGCGCTGACGCTGCTTGAAAACGCCATAGCCGGCACCGTCTGAAGGCGGATTTCGGTGCCGGAACTTGATCTGGAAACGAGGGGAAAGGAAAGGGTAAGGGGGCAAGGGACAAGGCGATAAACCATTAGCCGGAAAATTAAGTGCGGGCTAATTGCTACAGCCTGTTAAAAAGAGTTAACTTTTTGTGCCGCCGGGCGCCAGTTTCAAAAAGCTTTCATCTGGCTGTCACATGAAAACGATACCGCATCGCAGGCGTCCAGCGACGCCAGTTCAACGGAGAGAACACATGTTCAAGTTTACGGGGAAAGTGCTTTCCCTCTCGGCCGTCGCCCTTATGGCGACCTCTGCTATCTCGTCGGCCCAGTCCATGGATGAACTGGTTGCCGCGGCGAAGAAGGAAGGCCAGCTCACCACCATCGCACTGCCGCATGACTGGTGCGGTTATGGCGACGTCATCGCCGGCTTCAAGGCGAAGTATCCGGAAATCACCATCAACGAGCTCAACCCCGACGCCGGTTCCGGCGACGAGGTCGAGGCGATCAAGGCCAACAAGGACAATAAGGGCCCGCAGGCTCCCGACGTCATCGACGTCGGCCTGTCGTTCGGCCCGACCGCCAAGGCCGACGGCCTGTTGATGCCCTACAAGGTGTCGACCTGGGATTCGATCCCGGATAGCGCCAAGGATGCCGACGGCGCCTGGACCGGCGACTATTACGGTGTGCTGTCGTTCGAAGTGAACAAGGATCTGGTCAAGGAAGCTCCTGCCGACTGGGCTGACCTCCTGAAGCCGGAATTCGCCAACGCAGTCGCCCTTGCCGGTGACCCGCGCGCTTCGAACCAGGCCATCCAGGCGGTCTATGCCGCTGGCCTGTCGACGGGCGCCGCGGCTGGTGAAGCCGCCGGCACCGCCGGTCTCGACTTCTTCAAGAAGCTCAACGCCGCCGGCAACTTCGTTCCGGTCGTCGGCAAGGCCGCAACGCTCGCCCAGGGCCAGACCCCGATCCTCGTCACCTGGGACTACAACGCGCTTGCCGGCCGCGACACGCTGAAAGGCAACCCGCCGGTCGACGTCGTCGTGCCGAAGACCGGTGTCGTCGCCGGCGTCTACGTGCAGGCGATCAGCGCCTACGCGCCGCATCCGAACGCTGCCAAGCTCTGGCTGGAGTATCTCTACTCCGACGAAGGCCAGATCGGCTGGCTGAAGGGCTACTGCCACCCGATCCGCTTCAACGATCTCGCCAAGAACGGCAAGATTCCGGCGGACGTGCTGGCCAAGCTGCCGCCGGCAGAGTCCTATGCGGCCGCGGTGTTCCCGACGCTCGACGAGCAGGGCAAGGCCAAGGAAACCATCAGCAAGAACTGGGACGCCACTGTCGGCGCCAACGTCAAGTAAAGTTTGAAATCCACCGGGCGGCCGCGAGGCCGCCCGGCCTTCCCTCGAAGACGGTAGCCGGCGCATGACCGATCTTACGCTTTCAAATCACACGATTGCCTCCAAGCCCGCGCCGCCGAATGAGGCGACCGCTTTCCGCTTTCCAACGCATTGGATCGGCGTGACGCCCTTTTTTATCTTTGTCCTGATGTTCCTGATCCTGCCCACGCTCTATCTGGTGTTGGGCGCGTTCCAGAACGGTGAAGGCCAATTCACCTTCGACAACATATTGCAGCTGGTGAGCGATCCCTCCATCAGCAATTCATATTGGGCGTCGATCTGGATCAGCTTCTGGTCGGCCATTATCGGGGCGTTTGCCGGGCTCGCGCTGGCGATTGCGATTGTGCGTGGCGGTCTGCCGAGTTGGGTGCGCTCCGCGACGCTTACCTTCTCAGGCGTGGCTTCCAATTTCGCCGGCTTGCCGCTCGCCTTTGCCTTCATAGCGACGCTTGGGCGGGTGGGCATCGTAACGATCATCCTGCGCGACGTGTTCGGCATGAACATCTATGCGATGGGCTTCAACTTTCTAACCAGTTCGGGTCTCATCGTCGTCTATCTGTTCTTCCAGATCCCGCTGATGGTGGTGATCATCGTGCCGGCGATCGACGGCTTGAAAAAGGAATGGAACGAGGCCGCCGCCACGCTCGGCGCAACCCAGTGGCAGTACTGGCGCATGGTGGTGATCCCGGTGCTGTTCCCGAGCTTCCTCGGCACTGTCATTTTGCTGTTTGCCAATGCCTTCGGGGCCATTGCGACGGCCTATGCGTTCACCGGTCCGACGCTCAACATCGTTCCCATCAAACTGTATTCGCAAATCAACGGCGACGTGCTGCATAATCCGCAACTCGGCTATGCCATCGCCTTCGGCATGATCGTCATCACCGGGCTGGCCAATGTCTTCTATATCTGGTTCCGGACCCGTTCCGAGAGGTGGCTCAAATGAAGTCGGGTAAGTTCTGGGCCTGGGTCGTCTTTATCGTTTCCGCGGCCTATTTCTTCATTCCGCTGATTGCGACGTTCGAGTTTTCGCTGCGCCTGCGGCGCGGCGTCCATTCCTTCGACGCCTATCAGATCGTGCTCGGCGATCCGCGCTTCCAGGCGACGTTCCTGTATTCGGTGGTCGCCGCGGTGTTCACCATCATCCTGGGCGTGCTGGTCGTGGTGCCGGCGGCCTACTGGATCCGGCTGCGCTTGCCGCAACTGCGGCCAATCGTCGAATTCATCACGCTGTTGCCGCTGGTCATTCCGGCCATCGTCATCGTCTTCGGCTATATCAGGATGTATGGCTCGAACTCGCCGCTGCCGTTCCTGGCCAGCGATTTCGGCGCCAGCACCTTGCTCGTGATCGGCTATGCGACATTGGCGCTGCCTTATATGTACCGCGCCGTCGATACCGGTTTGCGCACCATCGACGTGCGCACGCTGACCGAGGCGGCACAAATCCTTGGCGCCGGCTGGGGCACGATCATCACCCGCGTCATCCTGCCCAATGTACTGATCGCGGTGCTGTCGGGCGCGTTCCTGACCTTCGCCATCGTCATCGGCGAGTTCACCATGGCCAGCCTGCTCAACCGGCCAGCCTTCGGCCCGTATTTGCAGAACATCGGCGCCAACCGCGCCTATGAGCCGGCAGCGCTTGCCGTCATCGCCTTCGCCATTACCTGGGGCTGCATGTCGTTGATCCAACTCCTGTCCCGCTTTGCGCCGAAATCGGCGAACCGCCCGAACTGATCGCCGCGAACTGATCGAAAGAAAAAGCCATGGCCGAGCCATTCCTCTCCATCCAGCATGTGCGAAAGTCCTACGGCACCAACACCGTGGTCCAGGATTTCAGCCTCGATGTCGAACCGGGCGAGTTCGTCTCGTTCCTCGGCCCATCCGGTTGCGGCAAGACGACGGTGCTGCGCATGGTCGCCGGCTTCGAAGAGCCGTCGGGCGGCAAGATCGTCGTTGCCGGCAAGGACATTACGAGGCTGAAGCCCAATCAGCGCAATGTCGGCATGGTGTTCCAGGCCTATGCGCTGTTCCCGAACCTGACGGTGGCGCAGAACATCGCCTTCGGGCTGAAAGTCGGCGGCATGAACAAGCCGGACGCCGACCGCCGCGTCGCCGAAATGCTCGACATGATCAAGCTGCCGCAAATGGCCGATCGCTATCCCTACCAGCTCTCCGGCGGCCAGCAGCAGCGCATCGCGCTCGCCCGTGCCATCGCGCCGAAGCCGAAGCTGCTCTTGCTCGACGAGCCGCTGTCGGCGCTCGACGCCAAGGTGCGCGTGTCGCTGCGCGAGGAAATCCGCTCGATCCAGAAGAAGCTCGACATCACCACCATCTTCGTCACCCATGACCAGGAAGAGGCGCTGTCGATCTCCGACCGCATCGCGGTCATGTATGGCGGCAAGGCCGAGCAGGTCGGCACGCCGTTCGAGATTTACAACCGCCCGTCGACGAAGTTCGTCGCCAATTTCGTCGGCACGCTGAACGTGCTCGAGGGCAAGGTCACCGATGCCGCGGCTGGCACGGTGCAGGTCAACACGCAGGAAGTCTCGCTCAAGGGCAAGCTCAACGGTTCGAAGTCCGGCGACATGCTGTCGCTGGCGCTGCGTCCCGAGGCGATTTCGCTCGGACGCCAGCCAGGTCGTGACTCCAGCCTGTCGGGCGAAATCTCCGAAGTGCACTTCCTCGGCTCGGTCATTCGCGTTCGCGTCGGCATCGGCGGCAACACGGTGTCGCTCGACACGTTCAACAGCCCGGCGACGCCGCCGCCGGCAGTCGGCGAGAAGGCCGACATATCGTTCTCGTCGAGCGATATGCTGGTGCTGCACTAGTAAAAGCAGCATCCTCAGGAAAACTGAGGCGGTCGATTCAAGCCGGCGCGATGAGCGGCTGTAGGCCAGAGGCCGGAAGCGTGCTGGACAATCAACAGCATCTTGCCATCCGGCCACTGCCCACGATGCCGCTTCACCGCTACCATGGGCCATGGCGCTTTTCGAACTCACCCTTGTCCTGCTGCTGACTGCCGTCGCGCTGACGGCGCTGTCGCGACAGCTGGAGATTCCCTATCCCTCCCTGCTGGCTCTGGCCGGGGTTGCGATTGCCTTCGTGCCGGGTGCGCCGACGATCGAGATCGATCCGGAACTGGCGCTTGCGCTGTTCATCGCGCCGGTGCTTCTCGACGCCGCCTATGACACATCGCTGCGCGACCTGAAACGCTACCGGCTGTCGCTGGCGTTGCTGGCGCTTGGCGCGGTCGTCTTCACCACCGTAGTGGTTGCCTTCGTCGGCTGGAAGATGGCCGGCCTGCCGATCGCGGCAGCGATCGCGCTCGGCGCCATCGTCGCGCCGCCGGATGCAGTGGCGGCAAGCGCCGTGCTCAGCCAGTTCAAGGTGCCGCACCGCATCACCGCCATCCTGCAGGGCGAGAGCCTGCTCAACGATGCCACCGCACTGCTGATCTACCGGCTGGCGGTTTCGGCCGCGCTCGGCACGATCATGCTGAGCAACGCCATTCCGGTGATCCTGCTGGCAACGATCGGCAGCGTCGTCGCCGGCTATCTGTTCGGCCGTGTCTCGCTGCTGACGCTCGGCCGCATCGAGGATGCGGCGAGCAGCACGGTGGTGCAGTTTGCCGGGACCTTTGCCGTCTGGATCATCGCCGACAAGCTCGGCCTGTCCGCCATTATCACCATCGTCGTCTACGCCATCACCATCGCGCGCAGGGCGCCACGCCGCATGTCGGCCCGACGCCGTGTCAGCACGTATTCGGTATGGGAGTCGGCGGTGTTCGTGCTCAACGTGCTGGCTTTCGTGCTGATGGGCCTGCAGGCACGCTCCATCGTCAGCAGGCTTGCCGGCGACGGGCAGGGTGAAGCCTTTCTCTTTGCCGGAACGGTGCTGGTCGTCGTCATCGTGGCACGGCTGTTCTGGGTGGCGAGTTACGTTGCCATCATCCGATGGCTTGCCCGCCTCGGCAGCGAAGAGGCAAGGCGCGATCTGCCCACCTTCGGCGGCGCCGTGCTCGTCGGTTGGTGCGGTATGCGCGGGCTGGTGACGCTGGTCGTGGCCATCGCGCTGCCTGCCGATTTTCCCGGCCGCGATCCGATCGTGCTTGCCGCCTTCGCGGTGGTTCTGGGCACGCTGGTGCTCCAAGGCATGACGCTGAAGCCACTGTTGCGCTGGATCAACTTCGACCCGGACAGAAGCGTCGACAACGAGGTGGCGCAGGCGCGCGTTGCCGTCATGCAGGCCGCACTCGACGTGCTGAGCCGCAAGACCTCGGCGGCGGCGGCCGTCGTGCGCGAGCAATATGAAGCGCAGCGTCTGATCGCGGAAAACCCCGAGGACGCTCAGGCCGCGACCGAATATGACCGGCTGCGCCTCTATGCCATCAACCGCCAGCGCGACACGCTCGAGGAGTTGCGCCGCAACGGCACGATCGGCGACGAGGCCTATCACCGGCTGGAGGAAGAAATCGACTGGGCCGAACTGGCGGCATCGCCGGCGGGGAGTTTCCAGCCTCTTACGACGTCATAGACGCTGGCCCAGTTCCGCCATCCGCCCAGCACATTGTAACCTGTCCAGCGAACCGTTACTGCCAACAGCGAAACTAAGCCGGGTAAGCAATGAAGCTGGTCAGCTACAACATTCAGTACGGGTTCGGCAGCGACGGCCGCTACGACCTTTCGCGCGCGGCGCGGATCGTTGATGGCGCCGACATCATTGCGCTGCAGGAGGTGGAGCGGCACTGGCAGCGGAGCAATGAGGACGACCAGCCAGAGATCCTGTCCAGGCTGCTGCCTGGCTATTACTGGGTCTACGGTCCGGCCTTCGACATGGACGCCAGCGAGCGGCGCGACGGCCGGCTCGTCAATCGCCGCCGGCAGTTCGGCACCATGCTGCTGTCGAAATTGCCGATCGTCTGGTCGCGCCTGCACACGCTGCCGATGCGCCGTACCTTGCGGCCGCTCAATACCCGAAACGCGGCGCTCGAATGCATGATCCGCACGCCGGCCGGCCCGGTGCGGTTCCTGTCATTGCATCTCGCTCACATCGCGGTGGAGGAGCGACTGGAGCAGATCGACTATCTGCTCAACGAGCATCGCCGGGCGCCGTCCGAGGGCGGGCCGTGGAGCGGCGTCGATGACGAGCCCTCGCGCAACTGGACAAGCGGCGAGGCCGAGCCGGAAAATCCGCAGGCGGCGATCTGGCTCGGCGATTTCAATATGGAGCCGGGCAGCGCCGAATATCGCCGCATCGTCGGCAGGACGCCCTATCACCGTGGGGCCGCCTATCTCGACGGTTTTGTCGATGCGGCTGCCGTTGCCAGCGAGCCGGCGGCGGACTTCCACACTCATGTGAAGACCATCGACGGCAAGCTAACGAACCGCCGGCTCGACCATTGCTTTGTCGGCGGCATGTTCGCGGACCGCGTTCGCTCGGTCAGCGCCGATATCGGCGAGGTGGCGTCCGATCATTTCCCGGTGCGGGTCGACATCGACCTCGAAACGCCATTGGGCTCGGGAGGTCGTTGAGCCCTCCATGACGCTTTTCGTCTTCTTCGCGGTGCTTGCCGCTGCCGCCATGCACGCGATCTGGAACGCGCTGGTCAAGGTGCATCTCGACCGCTTCCTGTCGATCACGCTGATGACACTGGGCATGGGGTTTGCCGCGCTGTTCGTGCTGCCCTTCGTCGAGTTTCCGAAAGCCGAAGTGTGGCCCTACATCATCGCCTCGGTGATCTTTCACATGGGCTATCGGACCTTCCTGATCGGCGCCTACAAGGCCGGTGATTTCGCCCAGACCTATCCGCTGGCGCGCGGCACGGCGCCGCTGCTGACCGCGCTCGGTGGCGTTGTTGTGGTGCAGGAGATGCCGGCGCCGTTCGCCATCCTCGGCATCCTGCTGCTGTCGGCCGGCACGCTGGTGATGTCGTTTCGCGGCGGCGCGCATCTGGAGCGGATCAATCTGCGCGCGGTCAGCTTTGCGCTCGGCACTTCGATCTTCATCTCCAGCTATACGCTCTCCGACGGCAGCGGCGCGCGGTTGGCGGCGACGGCGCAGAGCTATGCCGCCTGGTTGTTCATCTGCGACGCCTTTGGCGCGCTGGTGCTATGCCTCATCTTCCGCGGGTCGCAGGCGCTGCCCGTGCTGGCGCGAGATTGGAAGGCTGGGCTGTTCACCGGCGTGCTCAGTGGCGCTGCCTACTGGATCGTCATGTGGGCCATGACCAAGGCGCCGATCGCCTCGGTGGCGTCGCTGCGCGAGACCTCGATCCTGTTTGCCATGATGATCTCGGTCTTCGCACTGGGCGAGAAGATGACGGGCTGGCGCGGTGCTGCCGCGCTCAGCATTGTCGCCGGTGTCGTGGCGCTCAGACTGGGTTAGCCGAGCACCGTCATCACCTGGCCGCGCCGCTCTGGACTGAAGCGGATGACGACGATGATGCAGATGGCGACCACGCCAGCAAACAGGGCCAGCGCGTAGCCATAGCTGCCTCCAGGCGCCTCGGCGATGCCGGCCTGATAGGGACCGCCATAGGACGCCGCGAGATTGCCGGCCTGATAGATGAAGCCGGGCAAGGTCGCGCGCACGGCGCCAGGCGACAGCTCGTTGAGGTGCACCGGGATGACGCCCCAGGCGCCCTGGACCGCGACCTGCATGACGAAGGCGCCGATGGCCAGCATGAACGGCGTCGAGCTGAAGGCCCAGAGCGGGATCGACGGCAGCGCAATCAAGCAGGCCAGCGTGATGGCATTGATGCGGCCGATCTTCTCCGACAGCGCGCCGAAGGCGAGGCCGCCGACAATGGCGCCGATATTGGCGACGATGGTGATCCAGCTCACCGTGTGCGGATCGAAGCCATGCTGCTTCTTCAGGAAGGTCGGGTACAGGTCCTGCGTGCCGTGGCTGAAGAAGTTGAAGAACATCATCAGCACCACTGCATAGACGGCGACGCCCCAGTGCTTCTGCAGCGTTTCCAGCAGTCCCGGTTTGACGGATTTCTGCGCCTCGACGAAGGCCGGCGATTCCGGCACATGCGAGCGGATGAAGAGAACGATCAGCGCCGGCAGGAAGGAGAGCAGGAACATGGCGCGCCAGCCGATCGTGTAGCCGCCGATCGTCTGCTGGTAGAGTACGCCATAGACCACGGCCGCCAGCAAATAGCCGGTGGGATAGCCGCATTGCAGGATGCCCGAGACCATGCCGCGGGCGCTGGGCGGAATGGACTCCATGGCGAGCGAACTGCCCAGCCCCCATTCGCCGCCCATGGCGATGCCGAACAATGCCCGCAGCGCCAGGAAGATGCCGAGATTGGGCGAGAAGGCGGCCAGCGCGCCGATCACCGAATAGCTGACGATGTTGAGCATCAGGATCGGCTTGCGGCCGTATTTGTCGGCCAGCATGCCGAAAAAGAAGGCGCCGATGAAGCGCGTCGCCAGCGTCAGGAACAGCGCCTTGGAGACTGCCGGGACGTCGGTGTTGAATTCGGTTGCGATATCGGTGAGCAGGAAGGTCAGAAGGAAGAAATCGAAAGCGTCGAGTGTCCAGCCGAGGAAGGAAGCAAGGACGGTTTTCTTCTGCTGCGAGGTGAGGGTCACAACGTTGCTCCAATGCATCCCCCAGGGAACGATATGTTCCTCGGTCCGCAAAAGAGAACAGCGATCAGCCGGCTTTCGAAAAGACGGTGGTCACTTTTTCGTAATATCGAGATCGAAGACCATCAGCCCGTCGGTGCCGCCTTCGAGTGCGGCGACCAGTCGAGCGCCGGCGCGCTGATGCGCTTCATGCACCAGATAGGCGTCCCGGGCGGCGGCATCGCGGAAGTCGATGGTGAAGCCATGGCTGAAGCCGCGCGCGAACGGTTCCGGGCTGACATTGGTGCTGAAGTGGACCGTGTCCATGCCGTCGACCACGGAGCGAAGCGCTTCGAGGTCGGCATGAATCGCAGTGCGTTCGGTGTCGGCGACATCGCTGCGAAAGCGGACAAGAACACAATGCCTGATCATTGATTGGCTCTCCTGAGGCTATGCGGCGCGATTGCCGGAGAAAACGGCCGGCGGCAGGGGTTCGCGGCCCAGGATAATATCCGAGCCCTTTTCGCCGACCATGATGGTCGGCGCATTGGTGTTGGAGGAGGGCACGCGCGGCATCACCGAAGCGTCGCAGACGCGCAAGCCCTCGATGCCGCGCAGGCGCAGGTCCGGCGTCACCACGGCCATATCATCATGGCCCATGCGGCAGGTGCCCACGGGGTGATGATCGGTCTTGGCGGTGCGGCAGGCATAGTCGATCAGCTCGTCATCGCTGGCGAGCGACGGGCCGGGCAGCACTTCGCGCAGGACGTAAGGGGCAAGCGCCTTCTGGCGCATGATCTCGCGCGCCAGCCGCAGGCCCTTGATCGACATGGCGCGGTCATAAGGGTCAGACCAGTAGTTGGGGTCGATCAGCGGGTGGTCGGCCGGATCACCGCTCTTCAGCCGCACCGTGCCGCGCGAGCGCGGGCGCAGGAAGGCCGAGTTCAAGGTGACGCCCGGATTGTTCAGCTTTTCGACGCCGGCTTCGATGCCGGAGCCGAGGCCGAGATGGAACTGGATGTCGGGCGAAGCGGCTGTCGGGTCGGCGTACCAGAAACCGCCTGTCTCGAACAGGCTGGAGGCGACCGGCCCTTTCTTGAGGAGCAGGTACTGCAAGCCGGCCCATGCCGTGCGGTGCAGCTTGGCGTAGTTGTCGTAGGTGTGGTCGCCGGTGCATTCGGCGATGACGAACAAATCGAGATGGTCCTGCATGTTGGAGCCGACGCCCGGCAGATCATGCACCGGCGTCACGCCGACCGATTTCAGATGATCGGCCGGGCCGATGCCGGATTGCATCAAAAGCTTCGGCGAGCCGATGGCGCCGGACGAGACAATCACCTCGCGCTCGGCGCGCAGGATAGTCTTCTGGCTGCCGGGTTTGTCGACGATCTCGACGCCGATGGCGCGGCCTTTCTCGACGACGATACGGGTCACCAGCACATCGGTCCTGACGGTCAGGTTCTTGCGGGCGCGGATCGGCTTGAGATAGGCGACCGAGGCGGATGAACGCCGGGCGTCCTTCTGGGTCAGCTGGTAATAGCCGACGCCTTCTTGGGCAGCGCCGTTGAAATCCGGGTTGAAGGGGATGCCCATCTCCTGGCCGGCGCGAAAATAGGCCTCGCAAATCGGCAGCGGCGAAATCGGGTTCGACACGCCGAGTGGCCCCTGGTCGCCATGAAAATCGTCGGCGAAGCGCTGGTTGTTTTCAGCCCGCTTGAAATAGGGCAGCACGTCGCGGTAGCCCCAGCCGGCGAGACCCTCTTCCTTCTCCCATGCGTCGTAGTCGCGAGCATTGCCGCGCGTGTATATCTGGGCGTTGATGGAAGAGCCGCCGCCGACCACCTTGGCCTGCGTGTACCAGAAGATGCGGTCCTGCATGTGCTTTTGCGGCACGGTCGACCAGCCCCAGGAGGCGATGCCCTTGGTCATCTTGGCAAAGCCTGCCGGCATATGGATGTAGGGGTGCCAGTCCTTGCCGCCGGCTTCCAGCAACAGAACCGAATTTGAGGGTTCCTCGCTCAACCGGTTGGCCAGAACACAGCCGGCCGGGCCGGCGCCCACGATAATGTAGTCAGTCATGACACTATCCACCTACAGTCGCGGCACCGAGAGTGCGCCGTCGACATTGATAATCGAGCCGGTCGAAAAGCCGAGCTTGCCGGCGGCAATCGTCGCCACCACCGCACCGATGTCGGACGCTTCGCCCCAGCGTTTTGCCGGCACCAGCCCGCCGTCGATCAGCGCGTCATATTTAGCGGTCACACCCGCTGTCATGTCGGTGCGGATGATGCCTGGCCGCAGCTCGAACACGCCGATGTTTTCCGGCGCGAGGCGAAGCGCCAGGTTCTTCACCCACATCGAGAGCCCGGCCTTGGAGACGCAGTAGTCCGAGCGTTCCGGCGAGGCCATTTCGGCGCTGACCGAGGTGATGGTGATTATCGAGCGCGGATGATCGCCGGGTGCGGCCAGCATCGCCTTGGCGACAGCCTGGCTGAGAAAGACGGTGCCGCGCAGGTTGATGTTCAGCGCACGGTCGAAATTCTCCGGCTTCAGTTCCAGCAGGTCGCCGCGCACCACGGCGCCGACGCCGGCATTGTTAACGAGGCAGTCGATGCGGCCGAAGGCATTTGTTGCGGCGTCGACCAGTGCAGCGTGACCATCGAGGTCGGCGATATCACAACGGACATAGGCGAACTTCGCGCCACGTGCGGCGATATTCTCGGCCAGTCCGTCTGCTGCTTTCTCGGCAAGATCCGCGACCAGAATGTCGAAACCTGCATCGGCCAGCGCCTGGGCACAGGCCAGCCCAATGCCGCGCGCGCCGCCGGTGACGATGGCTGCCGAGCGGGTCATGTCGCGAGGTCCGTTCGGCGGATATGCTCGGCGACGCGCAGCGCTTGTGCTGCAATCGACAGTGCCGGGTTCACCGCTGCGGAGTTCGGCAAAAAGCTGCCGTCGACGACGAACAGGTTCTGGTGGTCGAAGGCGCGGCAGAAGGGGTCGAGCGGCGACGTCGCCGGGTCGTCGCCCATCTTGACCGTGCCGCACTGGTGCGACGGCGTGCGCTTGTCGAAGGGGCGCGACAGCACGATGGGATAACCGCAGGCGCGGAAGTTTTCGCGCATCACCTTGGTCAGGCCGTCGAGCGACTGCATGTTGGAGCGCCGCCATTGCATGACGATGTCCTTGCCGTCGACCATGATCCGGCTTTCGGGATCGGGCAGGTCTTCGCACATCAAATACCAGTCGACGGCGTGGCCGGCCATGTAATCGAGCGCGAATTTCGGTGCGCGCTTGACGTTGGCCTTCAACATGTTGCCGTCGATCTTGCCGAGCAGCTGGACATTGCCGAGCGGTTTGCCGCCCTTGCCGTCGGAGAGATAATAGTCGTTCAGCATCAGCGTCTTCTGGTAGACGGCATCGTTCCTGCGGCGCGGATCGATCGCCAGCATGGCGGTCGAATTGTGGTTCATGAAATTGCGGCCGACCTGGTCGGAGCGGTTGGCAAGGCCCTTGCCATCTGACGAGGGCGAGCGCAGCAGGATCACTGCGGAATTGACCGCGCCGGCGGACAGGACGACCAGCTTCGGCGATACTTTCTTCAGCTCGCCGTTCTGTCGGTAGTGGATGGCCGCGATGGTTTTGCCGTCGGGCGCCGCTTCGAGATACTCGACATAGCAGCCGGTCTCGAGCCGGATGTTGCTGTCCTTGAGTGCCGCCGCCAGCGGCGCCGTCTGGGCGTCCATCTTGCCCTGGCCGGTGTTGGGGAAAGCGTCCCAGCCGGTCTTGCCCTCTTTCAGCCAGGTGTCGATGTCGACGCCGAGCGGCAGCGAGGCGGGGTGCAAGCCCAGCCCCTTCAGTTCGGCGCGGGCGCGCGCGATCGGCGCTTCGTCGGGCACCGGCTTGAAGGCATAGGGGATCGAGTGGAACGGTTCGGTCGGATCCTCGCCCAACGTGCCGCGCACACGAAAAAGCTGTTCGGCTTTCGAATACCAGGGCTCGAACTCGTCATAGGAAAACGGCCATGCCGGCGAGACGCCGCCGAAGTGCTCCATGACGGCAAAGTCTTCCTTGCGGTAGCGGATCAGCACCGCGCCGTAGAATTTCGAATTGCCGCCGACATAATAGTAATTGCCGGGGTTGAAGGCCGCGCCGCCGGCCTCGCGCCACATCTCCTTGGGACGGTAGTGGCCGTCGACGAAGATCGAGCGCGTGTCGCGCGCATGCGGCGTTGCCGGCAAGGGTTCGCCGCGCTCCAGCATCAGGATCGACGCGCCGCTGCCGGCCAGACCGGAGGCGATCGTGGCGCCGCCAATGCCGGAGCCGATGATGACGATATCAGGATTTATCATAGCCTAAATCGCGTCCTGACGCGCTTTAGTTTTTTGTTTTGATGCATGTCGTTGCCCCAAAACCGGATCCACTTTTGGGCGACATACATTAACGAATGCGGCTCTCTGTCGCCGGATCGAAGAACACTGCCTTGGTCAGGTTGAAGGCCAGCGGCGTGCTGGTGCCCGGCTGGATGTTGGCGTCGGCGCGCAGCCGCGCCACAACGGGCTTGCCGCCGAGATTGGTGACCGCGAACGTGTCGGAGCCCGCCGGCTCGACCACTTCGATGTGCAGGTCGGCAGTGGCGATGTTCGAGGCGTTGCGTTCCGCGCCCTCCGGATCGGTCAGCGCTTCGGGCCGCACGCCGAAGATGATCGGCTTGCCCTGGAAGGCCGAGAGACCCGCCGGTGCATTGGCCATCGGCAGGGTGATCGGCTCGCGCGCTTCGCGTTGCAGCACGACGGACAGCGCATTGCCCGAGGTGGCGATCGTCGCCGGGATCAGGTTCATTGCCGGCGAGCCCATGAAGTCAGCGACGAACAAATTGGTCGGGTTGTTGTAGATCTCGGCCGGGGTGCCGAACTGCTGCACCTCGCCGTCGCGCATGACGGCGATCTTGGTCGCCAGCGTCATCGCCTCGATCTGGTCGTGGGTGACGTAGACGATGGTGGTGCCGGTGGTGGCATGCAGGCGCTTGATCTCGATGCGCATGTCGACGCGCAATTTGGCGTCGAGGTTGGACAAAGGTTCATCGAACAGGAACAGTTTGGGGTCGCGCACCAGCGCCCGGCCCATGGCGACGCGCTGGCGCTGGCCGCCGGAAAGCTGGCTCGGCTTACGCTGCAGGAGGTGGCCGATCTGCAGGACCTTGGCGACCTTGTCGATCGCCTTCTGGCGCTCGGCGGCCGGCACGCCGCGCATCTCCATGCCGAAGGAGATGTTTCCAGCCACGGTCATGTTCGGATAGAGCGCATAGCTCTGGAACACCATGGCGATGTCGCGCTTGGACGGATGCAGATCGTTGATGGCGCGGCCGTCGACGCGGATCTCGCCCTCGGTGATCTGCTCGAGGCCGGCAATGGTGTTGAGCAGCGTGGACTTGCCGCAGCCGGACGGGCCGACCAGCACCAGGAAGCCGCCCTTTTCGAGTTCGACATCGATACCCTTCAGGATCTCGACATTCCCGAAGCGCTTCTTCAGCCCATCAATTTCCAGAAAAGCCATGGGTTATTCCTTCCTGATAGCTCAGCCTTTGACCGCGCCTGCCATCAGCCCGCGCACGAAATAGCGGCCGGCGACGACATAGACGATCAGGGTGGGCAGAGCCGCGATCATCGCGGCCGCCATGTTGACATTGTATTCGACGACGCCGGTCGAGGTGTTGACGACGTTGTTCAGCGCCACTGTCATCGGCATCACGTCGCCGGAGCCGGCATAGGCCGAGGCGAACAGGAAGTCGTTCCAGATGTTGGTGAACTGGTAGATCACGGTGACAACGATGATCGGCAGCGAGTTGGGCAGCATGATGCGGCGGAAGATCTGGAAGAACGAGGCGCCGTCGACCTGTGCCGCCTTGATCAGCTCATTGGGGAACGCTTCGTAATAGTTGCGGAAGAACAGCGTGGTGAAGCCAATGCCGTAGACCACGTGGACGAAGACGAGATTGACGGTCGAATTGCCAAGGCCGAAATTGAAACCGGTCGCGTTCTGCAGGGTAACGCCGAAGCGGCCGAAGCTGCCGAGGATCGTCGCCATCGGCAAGAGCACCGACTGGAACGGGATAAAGCAGGCAAACAGCATCATCGCGAAGACCAGCGTGTGGCCGCGGAAGCGCCATTTGGTCAGCACGTAGCCGTTGAGCGCGCCGAGCAGCGTCGAGATCAGCACCGCCGGCACCACCATCTTGATGGAGTTCCAGAAATAGCCCTTCATGCCGACGCAGGTCAGGCCCGAGCAAACTTCGCTCCACGCCTTTATCCACGGGTCGAAGGTCGGCGCCTTGGGCAGCGCCAGCATGTTGCCGTTCTGGATCTCGTCCATGGTCTTGAAGGACGTCACCAGCATGACGAACAGCGGCATCAGGTAGAACAGCGCAAACAGGGCCAGTAGACCGTAGATGACGATGCGGTTGAGGGTCTTGGTGCTCATGCCGCCGGAGGCCTGGCGGGCAGGGGTGGCGACAGCGCTCATCGCGGCTTCTCCCGCAGTTCGGAATAGAGATAGGGCACGATGATGGCGACGATGGTCATCAGCATGATCACGGCACTTGCCGAGCCGACGGCCATTTCGTTGCGCTTGAAGGTGTACTCATACATGAAGTTGGACGGCAGCCAGGCCGATCCGCCGGGGCCGCCGCTGGTCAGCGCGACCACCAGATCGTACGACTTGATGGCGAGGTGAGCGAGCACGATGAAGGCCGACAGGAAGATCGGCCGCAGCAGTGGAATGACGATGCGACGATAGAGCTGGAAGGTGGTGGCGCCATCGATCTGCGCCGCCTTCATGATCTCGCCGTCAATGCCGCGCAGGCCGGCCAGGAACATCGCCATGATGAAGCCGGAAGCCTGCCAGACGCCGGCAATGACCACCGTGTAGATGACGAAATCCTTGTTCTTGATCCAGTCGAAATGGAAGCTCGTCCAGCCCCATTGATGCAGCGTCTGTTCGAGGCCAAGGCCCGGATCGAGGAACCATTTCCAGGCGACGCCGGTGACGATGAAGGACAGCGCCATCGGGTAAAGATAGATCGGCCGCAGCACGCCTTCGCCGCGGATCTTCTGGTCGAGCAGGATGGCCAGGAACAGGCCGAGCGCCAGGCAGATAGCGATGTAGAGAAAGCCGAAAATGCCCATATTGACGATCGACGTGTACCAGCTCGATGGCGGGTCAGAGTCGAAAGTCCAGCCCCACAGCCGTTGATAGGCGCGCGGTCCGGTGATGACATAGGACGGGAAGGTCTTGGAATTGGTGAAGGACAGATAGATCGTCCACAGGATGAAGCCGTAGACGAACACGATGGTGATAGCGAAGCTCGGCGCCAGCACGATCTTCGGCAGCGCGTCCTGCAGGCGTGTGCGCACAGAGGGGCGCGATCGCTCCGGCGTCAGCTTGATCTGTGTTGTCGCTACACTGCTCATGAGGCTCCTCCCGTTTCGGGTCGTCCGTGCTCTGCCGTCAGGCGGCAAGGCGACCCCGTGCATACGGGTCTTTGGTCGGCATGGTGTTCAAGCCGGCCAATCCTGGGATGAAACCTTCCCCGCCGAAGCGGGGAAGGTGTTTTAGGCTTAGCGCTTACTTGGCGTCGTCGATTGCCTTGACCAGTTCGGTCACGGCTTCGTCGGAGGTCTTGATCTGACCATGGACGAACTTCGACACGACGTCCTTGTAGGCATTGGCGACCGCCGGAGGCGCGCCATAGCCCTGGGCGAGCGAGCCGAACAGCGTGCCGCCGTCGTTCGCAGCCTTCAGGTCGGCGATGCCCTTCTTGCCGCAAGCGTCAAAGTCGGTGTCCGGAACGTCGGTACGGGCCGGAACAGAACCCTTGACGACGTTGAAGGCCGACTGGAAGCTCTTCGACAAGGTGGCGGTGGCCAACGCGACCTGGGCGGCCTTGCGGTCGTCCGGAACGTTGAACATGCCGAACATGTCGGAGTTGTAGATCACCGAGCCGTCGGTGCCCGGGAAGCGATAGCACAGGAAGTCCGTGCCCGGGGTCTTGTTGGCGGCGTGGAACTCACCCTTGGCCCAGTCGCCCATGACCTGGACAAGGGCGTCGCCCTTGATGACCATGGCGGTGGCAAGATTCCAGTCGCGGCCCGAGAAGTTCGGGTCGACATAGGTGACGAGCTTGGCGAGGTTGTCGAACGACTTCTTCATCGTGTCGGACTTGAGCGAAGCGTCGTCGAGGTCGTTGAAGGCCTTCTTGTAGAACTCAGGTCCGCCGGTCGACAGAACGACCGAGTCGAACATCGTGGCTTCCTGCCAGTTCTGGCCGCCGAGAGCGAGCGGGATGACGCCAGCCGCCTTGGCCTTGTCGAGCAAAGCGACGAAGTCGTCGAAGGTCTTCGGCTCGGCGCCGCCGATCTTGTCCATCACCGCCTTGTTGATCCACAGCCAGTTGACCGAGTGGACGTTGACCGGAGCCGCGACCCACTTGCCGTCATAGACGGAGAACTTCTGCAGGGCTGCCGGAACCGACTTGTCCCAGCCTTCCTTCTTCGCCGTCTCGGTCAGGTCGCCCATAACGCCGGCCGCCGCATAGTCGAGCACGGTGTAGCCGAGCATCTGCGATGCGGTCGGGTAATTGCCGGCCGCGACCATTGCCTTCAGCGCGGTCATGGCGGCGTCGCCGCCACCGCCGGCCACCGGCACGTCCTTCCAGGCATAGCCTTCCTTGGCCAGATCGCCCTTGAGGACGTTGAGAGCAGCCGCTTCGCCGCCCGACGTCCACCAATGCAGCATCTGGACTTCCTTGACGTCCTCGGCATGCGCCGAGAAAGCAAAGGTCGTCGCCAGAGCCGTTCCGATAAGCAGTTTGCGCAACATGTACTACCTCCCTTGTTGCATTACACGACCGGTGAAAGCCCACCGGGTTCTTCCAAACTCAGCCGACCCACCAACCGGTGCGCTGGCCGCGATGAAACTGGATTGTCTTTTCCTCGGTATAATCCTCGACAGCGCGTTTGCCGAGTTCGCGTCCGATGCCGGACTGCTTGTAGCCCCCGAATGGCAGCTCGGGGTAGCCTTCCATGAATGTGTTCACCCAGACCGTCCCCGAACGCACACCACGCGCCACCGACATACAAGTGTCGATGCTGGCGCTCCACACCCCTGCCGACAGACCATAAGGCGTGTTGTTGGCGATGTGCAACGCCTTTTCAATCGTTTCAAAAGTCAGCACGGAGAGGACGGGGCCGAACACTTCCTCGCGCGCAATAGCCATGTCCTCGGTAACGCCGCGTATAATGGTCGGATCGAGGTATTGTCCGGCATTGGAGGCCAATTGGCCGCCCCCGCTAAAGACATTGCCGCCGCCGCTCGCGGCTGCCGTAACGTAACCCGCGACTTTATTCAAATGATCGGCGGAAATCATCGCGCCGACCTTGGTTTGGTCGTCGAGCGGATCGCCGACCCTCACCTTGGCGGTCAGCGCCTTGACGGTGGAAAGGAAATCATCGGCAATCGCCTCATGCACGATCAGCCGGCTGCCGGCATTGCAGCATTCGCCAGCGTTGAAGAAGCCGCCGAACACCGCTGCATCGGCGGCAGCTTCAAGATCGGCATCGGGGAAGACGATCTGGCCGTTCTTGCCGCCGAGTTCCATCGAGACTTTCTTCAATGAATCCGAGGCTGCCGCCATGGTCATCTTGCCGACGCGGGTCGAGCCGGTGAAGGAGACCATCTCGACCAGCGGATGGCTGACCATCGGTGCACCGACATCGGCGCCGAGACCGGCCAGGATGTTGACGACGCCGGCGGGTAGGCCGGCCTGCATCAATACATCGCCGAGCACGAAGGTCGAGGCCGACGTCATTTCACTCGGCTTGACCACCGCCGTGCAGCCGGCTGCGAGCGCGAAGGGCAGTTTCTGGCTGACGATGAGGAACGGGAAATTCCACGGCGTGATGATCGAGACGACACCGATCGGTTCGCGCAGCACGACGCCGAGCATGGCATCGCCGAGATTGGCATAGCTCTCGCCGTGCAGCGTGCGGGCGAGCGAGGCGGCATAGCGCCAGATGTCGACGGCGCCGCCGATCTCGCCGCGCGCCTGGGCGATCGGCTTGCCGGATTCCAGCGCATCGAGCCGGGCGATGTCTTCCAGCCGCGCCTCGATCAGGTCGGCGGCCTTGAGCAGGATCGCCGCGCGCTCGGCCGCCTTCATGCGTGGCCACGGACCCGTTTCGAACGCCTTGTGCGCGGCCTGCATAGCGGCTTCTACTTCGGCCTCGCCGGCTTGCGCATAGCGCGAAACGGTGAAGCCGTGGCCAGGGCTGTTGCGCTCCAGCGTGCGGCCGTCGCGGGCATCGATATGCTTGCCGTCGATCAGCAGCTTGTAAGCCTTCGGCGCCTTGGACGCCTCAGTCGGCATGGAAATGTTGAGCGGTGCGTTCATCGTGCTTTCTCTAGGATCTCGAAAAGGCCGGCTTCTGCTTGGCCTTGAAGGCGCTGACGCCGGCTTTGAGGTCGCCGGTCAGCGCAATGAAACCGCTGGCTAGCGCCTCGGTCGCGGCGGCACTTTCCTCGCCTTCGGCGACGGCAATCATCAGCTTGGCGGCTTCGGTTGCGAGCGGCCCGCGCTCTGCAATCTTTTGCGCCCATGTCTTGGCCTCGGCGAAGGCCTGGCCGGTGTCGACCACGCGGTCAACAATGCCGAGGGCGAGCGCCTCGGGAGCGGTAAAAACCTCACCGCCGAGCGCCATACGGCGCACAATCTGGGCACTGAGGCGGCGCACGGCCCGCTGCGTGCCGGACCAGCCGGGGACGACGCCGATCGATGTCTCGGGAAAGCCCAATTTCACCTGTGTTTCGGCGACACGGAAGTCGCAGGCGACCGCCAGCTCCAGCCCGCCGCCCAGCGCATGGCCGGAGAGCACCGCGATGGTCGGCTGGCGAAGCCTGGCCAGCCGGTCGAAGACGCGGTGGCCATAGCGCACCCATTGCACCTGGAAGTCGGCGGCGCTCATCTGCGCCCAGGCCTCGACATCGCCGCCAGCGCAAAAGCCCTTGCCTTCGCCGCGGACCAGTACGACGCGCACGCCTTCAGCCATCTCGGCTTCGTCGAGCGCGGCTTCGAGTGCCCGCAGCATCGGAATGTCCAACGCGTTGAACTTTTCCGGCCGGCGCAGCGTGACGATGCCGATGGTGCCATCCTGCTCGAAGGTGACGAGGCGCTCAGCCATGCGCGCCTCCGAGCGAGGCGCCGCCATTCAGTGACAGGCCGATGGGGCGGTCGTGATAGAGGGCCGACGGCGTCACCTTGAGATCGTTGGCGACGCTGAGCGGTGTTTCGGACTGAGCAAGGACATCCCGCTCGAGGTCGATGCCCGGCGCCAGCTCGGTCACCATCAGACCGTCCGGCGTCAGCTTCATCACGCAGCGCTCGGTGACATAGGTGATGTCCTGGCCCTGCGCGACCGCGCGCTTGCCGGAGAAGGAGATGTGCTCGACCTCGTTGACCACCTTCTTGACTTTGCCTTCCGCGTCGATGCGGATGCCGCCATCAGCCAGAGACAGCTTGGCGCCGGCGTTGAAGAAGCCGGAGAAGACGATCTTCTTCGCCCGCGCCGTGATGTCGACGAAACCGCCGGCGCCGGCGGTGACATGCGGCCTTGCCGACAGTTTCGACACGTTGACCGAGCCGTGGCGGTCGATCTGCAGGAAGGACAGCAACGAGGCGTCGAAGCCGCCAGCCTGGAAATAGATGAACTGGTGCGGCGAGGGCATGATCGCCTCGGCGTTCGAGGCGCAGCCGAACTTGAAGTCGAGCAGCGGCACGCCGCCGACAGCCCCCTGCTCGATCACCCAGGTGACCTTTCCGTGCTGGCCTTCCTCGAGAAGGATACGCGGCACGTTGGCCGAGATGCCGAAGCCGATGTTGACGGCCATGCCGTCGCGAAGCTCCATCGCAACGCGGCGAGCGATCACCTTCTGCACGTTCATCTCGGCGTTGCGGAAGCTCGACAGCGGTCGGAAGATCTCGCCCGAAATCGCCGGGTCGTAGGGCGTCAGCGTCGTCTGCAACTGGTCGGGCGCAACGACGATGTGGTCGACCAGCACGCCGGGCACGCGCACATCATGCGGCTTCAGCGTGCCATTTTCGACGACGCGCTTGACCTGCGCAATGACGATGCCGCCATTGTTGCGGGCGGCGAGCGCCTGTTCGAGGCCGCCGAGATAGGCGCCTTCATGCTCATAGGTGAGGTTGCCGCGTTCGTCGGCGGTCGTGGCGCGGATGATCGAGATGTTGGGCACGATCGAGCGGAAATAGAGCCATTCCTCGCCGTCGAACTGCTGCACCGAGACGATCGGCTCGCTGGCCGCCGCATTCATGGCGCAGCCCTGGTGGCGCGGGTCGGCGAAAGTGTCGAGGCCGACCTTGGTCAGCACGCCCGGGCGCTTGGCGGCGGCCTCGCGGTGCATGTCGAACAGAATGCCGGATGGCACGTTGTAGGCGGCGACCGAATTGTCGCCAATCATCTTCCAGATCTGCGGCGGCTCGGACGAGGAGGGACCGGACGGATAGGAACCGCACAAAGTGCGCTTCAACAGGCCGGGCTTGGCCAGATGATCGATGCCCTTGATGCCGTACATGTCGCCGGCGGCGATGGGGTGCAGCGTGGTGATGTTCTTGGGATGACCTTCAGTGTCGAAGCGCTCGCCGATGGCGGCGAGCACCGCGTCCGGGCAGCCAAGGCCGCTCGACGACGAGACGGACACGGTCATGCCATCCCTGATCAGGCCGGCTGCCTGCTGTGCGGAGACGACCTTGCTCACTTCACGCTCCCAAGCTTCGGGTCGATGGCGACCGCCTTGCCGGATTTCTCCGACTGCAACGCGGCTTCGGCTGAGGCCAGCGACCAGACGCCGTCCTCGCCGGTGGCGGAGGGCTGGCCTTTGCCGCTGATGGCGGCGTGGAACTGGCGCAGCGACCTGACATAGAGGTCTTCGCGGTCGAAGCTCAGCTCTTCCTCGCCCTTGGCGGTGCGCAGCAGCACCGAGCCGACCGGCTTCTGCGTCATCACATTCCTGGCGATCAGCGAACCTTCCGAACTATGCACCTCGAAGCCGGTATCGGCGTATCTCGTGGTGAAACCTTCATGCGACTGGGCAATCACGCCTGACTTGAAGCGCCAGAGGCACATGGCGCCATCTTCCAGCCCACTGCCGGCCATGCCGGCCGACTGGGTGAAGGCCGAAATTTCGATCGGGTCGTCGCCGAGCACGAAGCGCAGCGTGTCGGCATCGTGCACGGTGATATCAAGCACTACGCCGCCGCCAGCCTCAGGCTTGGTGATGCGCCAGCCCTGCAGGTTTTCCGGCAGGTAGACGGAATGGAAGACGCGGGCGGCGATCGGCTTGCCGATGCGGCCGGCTGATATGGCGTCGCGCATGGCGCGGTGGGCGCCGGCATTGCGCAGATGATGGTTGGTGCCAAGCACGATGCCGGCTTCCTTGGCGGCGGCGACCATAGTACGCGCATCAGAGCTGGTGAGCGCCAGCGGCTTTTCGCACAGAACATGCTTTCCCGCCTTGACCGCAGCCAGGGCCTGTTCGAGATGCAGTTCATTGGTGGTCGAGATGTAGACGGCGTCGATGTCGGCGCCCAGCAGATCGTCAAGCGTCGAGACGGCGAGGGGAATGTTGTTTTCCCCTGCATAGGTCTTGGCCCGCTCCGGGCTGGAGCTCATCACCGCTGATATCTCGCCACCCTCTTGCGCGCGGATGGCGTTGATCATGAATTGTTTGGCGATCGTGCTGGCGCCAATCAGTCCCCATCTGACGCTCATGCCGCGTCTCCCATTCCTGCTGGCCTGGCGCGGCGATCGGGACCGCAGCTGTCCCTGACGACCAGGTTGACGGCGCCGATATGATCCTCGGCGCGCGTGGTACGCGACTGGATCATCTTCAGCATGACGTGGGCGGCGCGCTCGCCAAGCCCTGCCGTGTCCACCGAGACGCTGGTCAGCGCCGGCATGTAATGCTCGGCCTCGACCACATCATCGAAGCCGACGACGGCGAAATCAGCGCCGGGTTCCAGCCCACGCTTGCGCAGCGCCAGCATGACGCCGAAGGCGACGGCGTCGTTGAAGCACAGGGCCGCCGTCGGCGGCTCTGCCATGGCAAGGGCCGTTTCCAGGCAGGCTATGCCGCCCCTGCGGCTGGTCTCGCCTTCGACGACAAGCACGTCGCGCCTGGCAATGCCAAGCGTTTCGCATGCCTCGCGAAAACCGCCCAGGCGCTCTTGATAGACGACCAGATCGGAGGTGCCGCCGAAGAAGGCCAGCCGGCGATGGCCCTTGCCGATGAGATGGGCGGCGGCGAGGTACGCGCCGCGATGATTGTCGGGGGCAATGACAGGGATACGGCTGTCCGGCAGCCGGCGCATGGCGAAGACCACCGGCACGCCCGCCCTCTCGAGGCGGCGGAAGGCGCCCGGCGTGGTGCCGCGCGCCGGCGATACGATCAGCCCGGCGACGCCCTGTTCCATCAGCGACTTCAGGACTTCTTCCTGGCGCACCGGATTTTCCGCAGTGTTGGCGATGAAGGGTACGATGCCGGCCGACTGGAAGACGCGCTCCATGCCGACCGCCAGCTCGGCGAAGAAGGGGTTGGTGAGATCGTTGATGACCATGCCGATGACGTTGGAGTGGGCCTTGCGCAGGTTGGCGGCGCCGCGGTTGTAGACGTAGCCGACATCCTCGATCGCCTTGCGAACCTTGACTGCGGTTTCAGGCCGGATCAGCCCGCTGCCTTGCAGCACGAGCGACACCGTCGACTTGGACACACCTGCCTCGCGGGCGATGTCCAGGATCGTTGCCTTGGCCCGGCTGGCCATACGCTTGTTTCCTCCGCCTGAATTGGCAAATCTATTGGAACGTTCTAATCACTGTGCCAAACGAGAGTCAATCGGGATTCTGACGAGGGCTGAAAAATTGATCGATGTGGTGCGCAGCAAGGGTCTTAGCCTCCTTTTGGCATTTGTACCGGTTCAATCGCCAGAATCATAAAGGTTCTTGATTTATTGGAACGTTCCACTTATAAGGTGCCGGAAACGGAGGTTGCCATGGATATCACCCTGCCTGCGGAGAATGGCGGCCGCGTCAGCTACAAGCTCGTAGGCCACCCGGTGGAGCCCAGGATCGGTGCGATTTTCCCGCGCATCGCCTATGCCGCGGCCCATGTCGTCGCCGACCCTTTCGCGATGGCCGATCCCTGGTCGAAGCCCATGGTCGACTGGGACAAGACCATGGCGTTCCGCCACCATCTGTGGCGGCTCGGCTTCCGCATTGCCGAGGCGATGGACACCTCGCAGCGCGGCATGGGCTTCGACTGGACAAATGCCAAGGAATTGATCCGCCGTTCGATCGCCGAGGCGCGCAGTGTCGAAGGCGCCGACCTCGCGTCCGGCGCCGGCACCGATCACCTGGCGCCAGGCAATGCCAGAACGCTCGATGACGTGATCGCCGCCTATGAGGAGCAGTTCGCCTTTATCGAAGGTGAGGGCGGCAAAGCGATCATGATGGCCAGCCGGGCGCTGGCGGCGGTGGCCAAAGGGCCGGATGACTATGCGCGCGTATACGACCGCATTCTGAGCCAGGCGTCCGGCAAGGTGATCCTGCACTGGCTGGGCGACATGTTCGACCCGTCGTTGAAGGGCTATTGGGGCAGCGGCAATTTCGATGCTGCGCTCGACACCGTCGTCGCCATCATCGAGCGCCATACCGGCAAGGTCGAGGGGATAAAAATATCGCTGCTCGATGCAAGCAAGGAAGTCGCCTTGCGCAATCGGCTGCCGGAAGGCGTCGTCATGTTCACCGGCGACGACTTCAATTATCCCGAACTGATTGCCGGCGATGGCGAACGGCATTCGCATGCCTTGCTCGGCATTTTCGACGCCATCGCCCCGGTCGCCAATGCGGCGCTGGCGAAACTGGCCGCCGGCGACCGCGCCGGCTATGACGCACTGATGGCGCCGACAGTGCCGCTGTCGCGCAAGATCTTCGAAGCGCCGACCGAGTATTACAAGGCCGGCATCGTCTTCATGGCCTGGCTCAACGGCCATCAGGATCATTTCGCCATGGTCGGCGGCATGCAGTCGGCGCGCGGCATCCTGCACTATGCCGACATCTTCCGCCTTGCCGACCATGCAGGGTTGCTCGCCGATCCCGCGCTTGCGCTGACCAAAATGAAGCATTTCTGCGCGGTTGCAGGTGTCTGAGGACGACACAATCGCCGGCTGAAAAGTATCCCCCGTATGGGGGATTTGCGTTCTCGCGCCAAATCTGTATTCGGTTGCCGGGATTTAATGCGGACGAACGCGGCAATGACGGAAAAAGTGGCGCTCATCACCGGTGTAACCGGGCAGGACGGGGCCTATCTTGCAGAACTGCTTCTGCAGAAGGGCTATATTGTCCATGGGGTCAAACGCCGCTCGTCCTCGTTCAACACCGAGCGTGTCGACGACATCTATGTCGATCCGCATGAGCACGGTGCGCGCTTCTTCCTGCATTATGGCGATCTGACCGACGCAACCAACCTCATCCGCCTGGTGCAGGAGACGCGGCCCAGCGAGATCTACAATCTCGGCGCCCAGAGCCATGTCCAGGTGAGTTTCGAGACGCCGGAATACACCGGCAATGCCGACGCGCTGGGCACGCTCAGGCTGCTGGAGGCGATCCGCATCCTCGGCATGGAGAAATCGGTGCGTTTCTACCAGGCCTCGACCTCGGAGCTTTACGGCAAGGCGCGCGAAATCCCGCAAAGCGAAACGACGCCGTTCCATCCGCGCTCGCCCTATGCCGCGGCCAAGCTCTACGCCTACTGGATCACGGTCAATTACCGCGAGGCCTATGGCATGTTTGCGGCCAACGGCATCCTGTTCAACCACGAAAGCCCGACGCGCGGTGAAACCTTCGTCACCCGCAAGATCACGCGGGCCGTGGCCTCGATCCACCACGGCCTGCAGGATACGCTCTATCTCGGCAACATCGATGCCAAGCGTGACTGGGGCCATGCACGCGACTATGTAGAGGGCATGTGGCGCATTCTGCAGCACAGCGAAGCCGACGATTTCGTGCTGGCGACCGGCGAGGCGCATTCGGTGCGCGAATTCGTCGAACTGGCGTTTGCCGAGACCGGACGCAGCATAGACTGGCAAGGCGAGGGTGTAGACGAGGTCGGCGTCGATGCCGGTTCGGGCACTGTCCTGGTGCGCATCGATCCGCGCTATTTTCGGCCGACCGAGGTCGACCAGCTGCTCGGCAACCCCGCCAAGGCCAAAGCCAGGCTGGGCTGGTCGCACACGACTGGCTTCAGGGATCTGGTGGCGGAAATGGTGCAGACCGATCTGGCGCGCGCGGCCGGCGGCACGCGGCAGAACAGCCGCTCCGCGTGAGGCACGCCGATGGTCGCCATATTTGAACTGAAAGGCAAGCGCGTCTTCGTCGCCGGGCATCGCGGCATGGTCGGTTCGGCCGTCGTGCGACGGCTGGCGAGCGAGGATTGCGAGGTGCTCACCGTGTCCCGCGACAGGCTCGACCTGCTCGACCAGGCGGGGGTGCAGCGCTGGATGGCCGACAACAGGCCGGATGCGGTGGTGATGGCGGCGGCCAAGGTCGGCGGTATCATGGCCAATGACCGGTACCCGGTCGATTTCCTGCAGGAAAATCTTGTCGTGCAGAGCAATGTCATCGACAGCGCCTTTCGCAGCGAGGTCGGCAAACTGCTGTTTCTCGGCTCGTCCTGTATCTATCCCAGGCTCGCGCCGCAGCCGATTCCCGAAGACGCCTTGCTGACCGGCCCGCTCGAGCCCACCAACGAATGGTATGCGATCGCCAAGATCGCCGGGCTGAAACTCTGCCAGGCCTATCGGCGCCAATACGGGGTCGACTACATCTCGGCGATGCCGACCAACCTTTACGGTCCAGGCGACAATTTCGATCTGCAGAGCAGCCATGTCGTGCCGGCGCTGATGCGAAAAGCGCATGCGCTGGCACTGAGCGGCGGCACCAGCCTCGAGGTGTGGGGGTCGGGCACGCCGCGGCGCGAATTCCTGCATGTCGACGACGCGGCCGATGCGCTGGTCTGGCTGTTGAAGAATTATGCCGGCGACAGCCACGTCAATGTCGGCTCGGGGGAGGATGTCACCATTGCCGAGCTCGCCAAAACCGTCGCATCCGTCGCCGGCGTTGAAGCCACGATCACCTTCGATACGACCAAGCCGGATGGTACGCCGCGCAAGCTGATGGATGTGTCGCGGCTGTTTGCAACGGGATGGCGCCCGCGATACGCACTTCGCAGTGGATTGGAACAGACATATGCGTGGTTTCTCCAGCATGTTGAGAAAGGTGATGTCCGCCTCGGCGCGGCCTGATCTCAATTCTCAGCATGCAAAGTTGATCGCCGCGACCCGGGATGACGGGCTGGGCGGCCGTCTTCTGGCGATGGTCAATGCAAAGGCGCTTGCCGATGCAACAGGCCACCGCTTTGGTTTCACCTGGAAGAGAGCCGTCTCGGACAAGACGTTTCACATCGTCGATGCGGTCGACAAAATATTTAATCCCGACTTCATCGAAAAACACTGGCTGGGCGAAAAGATCAGAGAGACGGATCTCGAGGTTCTCAAGAAAGGGAAATTCACCCGCGCAAGCCTGAATGCGTCAGCCCGCCGAAGCTTTTTTCGCGGCTGGCTCTGCAACGATTTCAAAGTTCTGGAGTCTTTTCGCGACAAGGGAAAGCCGCTCGCGACATCCGAAACGATCAGGACGATCGGCTTTGCCGAGCCGGTGAACCACGCACTGCGCGCTGCCGAGTCCTGTCAATTTCCGGGGCAAATGGCCGGGCTGCATTTGCGCAGTGGCGATATCGTTCGCGGCAAATACCGTTCGATGCTGAATTTTAACGGCAAGGTGATCCCTTCGACGCTGGCCAAGGCGATTGTCGCCGAGCTCGCGTCACAGGGCATGGCGACGCTGCTGGTGGGCCAGGACCGTGCGACGCTCGACTATCTGAGGTCGCAAACCGGCGCGTTGCTGACCGACGATTTCGGCGCCAACGAATTCGAGGATCAGACGCTGAGGGCATTTTTCGAGATGGCGCTTCTGGCGCGCTGCCAGCGCATCTATGCCGGCAGCAGCGTGTTCGCATCGGTGGCCTCGGTGATGGGTGGCTCTCCGCATATCAAGACCACCAAGCTGTTCAGCCCGCCGCGGGCTGCGCAACTCATGCTCGGAGAGCTGGCCCAGAATCACGCCGACTATCATCCGCGCGAGGCGGCCTTCGGTTATCTGTCGGCGTTCCTGGCCCTCGAAGACGAAGTCAGCCCGGCCAAGGCAAGGGAAATTCTTGGCAAAGGCTACGCGCTCGATCCTGAAAACGATGTCTATGCGCTCAAGATCGTGGCCTCTTACTTTCGCGACAAGGATTACGCTGCCGGCGAAGCCATTTTGAAATCGCGCATGACGGCACAATTCGAGGCGCGTCCCAAGGTGCCGCTGCCAATGCTTTTGGCCCTGTCGCGCAAGACAGTGCATGGCCACACCATGGGCAAGGATTTCGCGTCCTACTTTGCCGCGGCGCGGGCCGGTCATCCCTATGCCACGGCCTGCTCGGCCCATATTCTGCATGACGGGTTTGGCGAACTGAAACCGGCGCTTGAGATGATCGCCAGATCGCAGGCTGCAGAACCGGCCAATGCATTGTTCCGGACGATCAGGCGCTACATCCGGCCGATCGCGACGCGTGAATCCAGCCCGCTGCTGAAAGCGCGGCTGCGGCTTTGGAAAGCCGGGATCAGGATTTAGTCCATCACTGCCTTCGCCAGAACCAGAACGGTGCGATGCCCTGGTCGGGATGGAAAAGCGATCTCCCGGCGCTGACATCGGCAAGCGCTGCCGTCGCGGGGTCGTGGCATGCGAGATCGAACAGCAGTGGCTGAGCCAGATCCCGGTCGATGGTCTCAATGTCTTGCCTGCCAATATCGGCTGCAAACCGGCGCAGCGCGGTGACCAGCCCCTGTCCCTCGGCGGCCTGGTGCCGCCACAGGTCGTCGCCGACCGACGACAAGACGCGCGCCAGCGCTGTCCAGCCCTGCAAGGCGAACATGGCGTCGTGCAGGCTGGACGTTTCGTTCAAGAGCGAGCCGTCGGCTGCGATCTCGGCCGCCAGCCTTTCGCGGGCGTGGAGGCGGACCCTGGCCAGCGTTGCGCCGTCGTTCAGAAACATTGCGATCGATGCCCGCTGCAGATCGCCGACCACGCCGTGATTGCCAAACTCCGTCGCCGGTGCCGTGACCAGCCATTTGCCGTAGCCGCCAAGCCAGGTCCGTAAGTCCTCCCGTTCCTGCCCGGTCAGCGCCCCGGTCCGCTCGACAAGGCGGACGGCATCGAGGAAGAAGTGGAGATCACCGAGCTCGAAGACACCGTGCTTTGCGCGAGACGGGTTCATTCTTGTGTCGGGGGCGATGAACCATGCGCGGATCCGTCGCGCGGCATCAACGGCAAAGCGCTGCTCACCGAGCACCGTCGCCGCCAGCGCCAGCACGGTGATGTCGTACAGGGCATGGCGCAGGCGGGTAGGATCGCCTGCTTGATGGAGATCGGTGCCATGAGCGAGGGCGAGCACCTCGCTGGCGGCAGTTTCGAGATGGCGGTGAAGCTCGGCGTCAGGGTTTCGGGATGCCGTGGCAAGGGCAGCGTCGTCGTAAAAAACCAGGCGCGACGGGTCAAGCCTGGCTGTGGTCGCCAGGGCATCGCAGCGGTCGATCATATCGACGATCGCTTCGTCGCGACTGGTCCTGCGGGCGAGGAAACCGGCCTTGCCGATTTCCAGATGCGAGCGCCCGGAATCCAGGCGCGCCACCCAGCCGGCCTTGTGGAAAAGCCCGGCATCGGCGGCCAGCGACGGGCGTGGGAAATCCCACGGGTCGTCGCGGAAGCGGTCCCACGGCCCGGGGACGCCCAGCCGCCACAGCATTTCAATCTTGGGCCGGCGGCCATAGGCATAGTTTTCGTCGAACAGTTCGGTCGTATCGGCGCGGAAGATGATCTGGGGCTCCTCCCCGGCCGGCGGTTTGAAATTCTCGTCGAGCAGAGCCAGGTTTTCGACGATGCGCGCCATCGGCACGATGACATAGGGCAGATACGGCCTTCCCTCGATTGCGCGGCGTATTTGCCGGAATGCCTGCTCAGTCAGATAACAGTTTCCGTCCCACGGCATCAGCCACTTCGCTCGCTCGCGGGCGATCTCGAGCGCTTTGTTGCGGGCGCCGTTGTTGTTCATCAGATAGCGGTTCTTGCTGCGCCTGATGAGCGTTTCATAGCGCGCCGTGAGCTCGGCCGATTGGTCGGTTTTGCCGGAAAACCGGAGCTCTTTTGCCGCCAGGCTGTCGATGTCCCACGCAATCCGGCCATAGGCCTCGAGGTCGAAGGGGATGCGTAGAAACCTCTGGCCGCGGTCTTCCAGCAGCCTGACGATGCGGGCCTCTTCATCTGGATCGGCTATCCGGTTGACGATCCAGAACTTGTCGCAGTCGGGAAAGGTGGGCTCATTGTCCAGGATGAAGCTGGCATTGTCGAAGGACTGGCCTTTGCGGTGCCGCGGCTCGAGATCGTTGCCAATGATGCGGACGAGCATGAAGCTGTCCTTCGCCGTCGCAATCGGCAAAGCAGGGTATGCGTCGCGCGCCGCCCCGATGCGAAGCCTGACATCGCGCCTGTGTTCGAGCGTTCGCTTTGCCGCAACCAGCATGCCGCCAGGGCTCGAGCCTGGCGATTGGAGATATTTCCTCGCCCGTTTGAGCTCAAGGTAGATCCGTTGCCAGGCCGACTTCCGCGCCGCCGGAATTGACGTCATAGCCACCCGCCGGAGCGGGCGCGCCAATGGTCGGCGATCATCGACCATCCTGATCTAGTCATTCGCATTGTTCCCCCCGAACATCGCGTCTGTTCCCAGCCTTAAAGCCATCGCGCCCGGTCGTCACGACTGAAAATTTGTTCGGGCATTGGCGTGCCCGCTCACCAGCCTGCGCCGGGAGCGCTTGGCCGGCAATTTCAGTTTGCTCGTGAACCATTTCGTTGCCGCACGCGACCAAGCGCTGTGTAGCAAACGCGGTCCATCAAGGAGAACATTCATGTTTATCACTTCAAGAAACGTTATTCTCGCCGCCATCGCCGTCTCGGTGCTGGCGGGGTGCCAGACGGCACCGCCGAGGGAATGCGAGAAGACCAAGCCTGGTGTCACCTACAACGGCAAATGCTGCGGCATCGGCGCCCCGTGCCGTGAAGGCGACAACACCCCTCATGACAAGCCCGACAGGCCCGATCCGCGGCCGCAATGATCCGGCCGAGAGGCCTCGCCGTCCCGGCTCGCGCCGGGGCGGTTTTTGCATTGCTGAATTGGCAAGGTGGACTCGGCGGTGATCCCGTTGGTATCTGTCATACATGCCGATCAGCCCGCCCACAGGTTGGAAACCTCCAGGCAAGACGCTCATTATCGCGACCTTGCAGCGATCCGGCAGCACGCTTCTTTGCGAAAAGATGCGCAGCACGGGAGTGTTGGGGAATCCGGAAGAATATTTCAACCGGGAAGAGAAGACCCCGACCGTCGAGCGTTGCGCCCGTATTGCCGCCAGCGCTACCCCAAACGGGGTGGCCGCAACCAAACTATTTCCGTCCCATTTCTATGAGCTAAGCAGGGATATCAGGCTTACAGAGTGGTTTCCTGACCCGGGGTGGATATACCTTGAAAGACGTGATCGGCTCGGTCAGGCAATTTCCTGGGCGAAAGCGTGGCAGGACGGCGCCTGGACCAGCAAGACTGCTGCGGTGAAAAAAGCCGAGTACTCGGCGTATGGCATCGACTTCGCCCTTGCCCAGATAGCCATCGGCACCGGTCGCTGGAATTCGTTTTTTGCCAGGACGGGGATCGAACCGCTCCGTCTTTTCTACGAAGACACGCTTGATGATTTCGACAGCATCAGCCAGCGCATCGGCCTGCTGGCGGGGTTGGATGCTCCCGTGCCTCGCGAGGGCAAGGTGAGTCTCAGGCCGCAGCGAAACGAGGAAAGCGACGAATGGCGGCGGCGGTTTCTTGCCGAGTCCGCTAACCCGGATGATTTCGACAGGCCGATTGTCCGGCTTCGCAAGCGCAGAAGGTCCAAATGGATGTTCTGGAGGAAATGGTTCCGCGGCGCCGCCGCCAAACGTTGATCTTGCGCCATGGCGGAGCCATGAACAGTGAGTTCCGATGAGCGCGTGCGGAACAAATCAAGCCGATTTTGGTCTGGATGGTGGGCGTGACAGGGATTGAACCTGTGACCCCTGCAATGTCAATGCAGTGCTCTCCCGCTGAGCTACACGCCCATCCGAAGCCGCGCATACACCATTTTTGGTCCAGCGCGTCAATAGCCGGAAAAAGGAAAGAAAGGTTCGTTTTGTCGCGCCGCCAGGCAGGCGGACCGGATCGCACTGGGCGTGCTTCAGGCGGCCTGCAGCATTTTTTCGACCTCGTTGACGAGATCGCGCAGGTGGAAGGGCTTCGACAGCACCTTGGCGTCTTTCGGCGCCTTGGAATCGGGGTTGAGCGCGACGGCCGCGAAACCGGTGATGAACATCACCTTGAGGTCGGGGTCGATCTCGGTGGCGCGGCGGGCGAGTTCGATGCCGTCCATCTCCGGCATGACGATGTCGGTCAGCAGCAGGGAGAAGGGTTCCTCGCGCAGTCGCTCATAGGCGCTGGCACCATTGTCGAAATCGCTGACATGGTAGCCGGCCCGCTCCAGTGCCTTGACCAGGAACCGGCGCATGTCGTCGTCGTCTTCCGCCAGCAGAATGCGTGCCATCTTATCCCGTCCGAATCACCCCACCCAAGCCTGCCGTCCGGCAAACCCGTTAACCATCCTGTATATGAGGAGGTGACGGTAAACATCAAGTGAACGCTGGCGGCATTAATCCTGATTTGACGGGGTTCCTGGCATGCCGAAATGCTGGACATGCGGACGATGAGGTGGCAGTTTCCCATCATGATGCATTGCTGTTTCCGGGTTCGTTCAAATTGACGACGGCAGCCGAGGATTTTTCGGTCGTTCCACCCTTCGAAATCCGATCGGGCGCCGAGCAGCGCGTTCCCTTCGTCTTCAACTCGCCGCATAGCGGCCGCTATTATCCCGATCGTTTCCTGGCC
The DNA here is from genome assembly GCF_056404535.1 of Mesorhizobium sp. P2_C5_2. NCBI lineage: Bacteria > Pseudomonadati > Pseudomonadota > Alphaproteobacteria > Hyphomicrobiales > Phyllobacteriaceae > Mesorhizobium > Mesorhizobium sp. P2_C5_2. The sequence continues at coordinate 187,489 of NZ_JBFUDV010000003.1, forward strand.
ATGGCCAGGCTCGACCGCAACGCCATCCGTCGTTCCGAGGATTGCTATGTCGACGAGTTGTTCGGCGGCGCGGTGGCGCTCGGCGCGCCGATGTTGGCAGCGAATTTTCCGCGCGCCTATCTCGACGTCAATCGCGAACCCTGGGAACTCGACCCGCGCATGTTCGCCGAGCCGGTGCCGTCCTTCTGCAACATCCGCTCGGCTCGCGTCGCCGGCGGGCTCGGCACCGTGCCCAAGCTGGTGGGGGAGGGGCTCGACATCTATTCCGGCCGCTTGCCGCTGGCGGAGGCCGTGCAGCGCATCGAGGCCGTCTACAAACCCTATCACGAGACGCTGAAGCGGCTTTTGACCCGAACCCATGCCAGGTTCGGCTATGCCGTGCTGATCGACTGCCATTCGATGCCGGCGAGCATCAGGGTGGGCGACAGCGGCTTGCGGCCGGATTTCATCGTCGGCGACCGTTTCGGTATCTCGGCCACGGCTGCGCTGACCGAGACAGCGATCGGCCTGCTGATCGGCATGGGCTATACCGTCGCCCACAACAAGCCTTATGCCGGCGGCTTCATCACCGAGCATTACGGCCGGCCGGCGCGCCACCTCCACGCGCTGCAGATCGAGGTCAATCGCGGGCTCTACATGAATGAACGGACGTTCCAGAAATCGGCTGGTTTCGATGCGCTGGCCGACGATATGGCGCGCTTTTCGGCCGACCTGATGGCGATGCCCGATCACCATTTCATCGATCTGCCGCTGGCTGCCGAATGACGCCGGAGCGGCGGCTATTCATGAGATTCCGCGCCAGCCTGCCGCAGCGTAAAAAAAGACCGCATCGCTTGCACGACACGGTCGAAGTCTAGGGAGGAAACGCCCAAGGAGGGCATGGACAGGAAAACCTGTCCGACAACAAAGTTATTGTGCGATGCACAAATGTCAACCGACTCCACGCTTTTTTAATTCACTCTGATGTGGAAATTGCGTTTGGATGGCGTCGACGTGACATTTTGGCAACAATTATCTCACTGATAAATCGATAAACTGGCTTGTTTTGGCGCAAAAGTGTCGGCAGACCGGCTCAGGCACTCTGCAATGCGGGAGAATCAGGTGGACATCAGCATCGATTTCATGCGCCGGATCGCGCAAGCGGCGGCGGCTGAAACCTTGCCGCGTTTCCGCGCGCAGGGCGCGGTGGCCAACAAGGAAAAAGGCAGTTTCGATCCGGTCACGGAAGCCGACCGCGAGGCCGAGCGTGCCATCCGGGCGCTGATTTCAGCCGAGTATCCCGATCACGGCATTCTCGGCGAGGAACATGGCAGCGAAAACATTTCGAGCCGGCATGTCTGGGTGATCGATCCGATCGACGGCACGCGCGCCTTCATCTCCGGCCTGCCGGTGTGGGGTACATTGGTCGGACTCACAGTCGACGGTGACGCTGTCGCCGGCATGATGGCTCAACCTTTCACCGGCGAGTTGTTTTACGCCAACGCTTCCGGCTCCTACTATGAAGGCCCCGGCGGCCCGCGGAAGCTCTCGACCCGCAAGACGAAGAAGCTCGACGAGGCGACCTTGTTCACGACCACGCCGGCGCTGTTCAAGGGCGAGGCGCGCACGCGTTTCGACAAGTTCGAAAAAGAGGTGCAGCTCGTTCGCTACGGCGCCGATTGCTATGCCTTCGCCATGATTGCCTCGGGCAGCGTCGACATCGTCGCCGATCCCGGATTGAAGCCTTACGACATCGTGGCGCTGATCCCGATCATCGAAAAGGCTGGCGGCGTCGTCACCACTTTCGAGGGTGGCCCGGCGGAGAAAGGCGGCGACATACTGGCCGCGGCGACGCCGGAACTCCACGCGGCGGCGATGGCGGCCCTGCGCGGCTGACATTTCGACCCGGTCAGCGCGGCTTGATCGAGCGCTGGAATTCCGCCGGCGTGCGCCCGTAGACCTGCCTGAACGCTGAACTGAAATGGCTGTGGCTGGAGAAGCCAAGGTCCATGCCGAGCGTCGTAAGATTGTCGTAGCGACCAAGCAGGTCGAGTGCACGCGCCAGGCGCAGGCGCAGATGATAGCGGTAGAGTGGCATCGCCTCGACCTGCTGGAAAACCTGCGTGAGATAAACCGGCGATACGCCAACTTCGGCGGCGATCTCGGCCAACGTCCAGCGCCGCGACAGGTCCGAGGACAGGACAAGCTTGGCGCGATCGACCAGCTTCTGCCGGCCAGCGCTGGCGCCGGCGGCATGGGAGGTGCGCTCGCCGAGAGAGCGCCGCACCAGCGTCAACGCCAGGGTTTCGGCTTCAAGAGTTTCGGCAATGTTGCGGCTCAGGCTGTGGCGTAGCACCGCCACCAGCGCCTGCGCCCGCGGATCGATGCGGCGGCGCTGGCGACGAAACGCCAACGCACTGCCGGAGCGCAACTGCTCCTTCGGCGTCAGTTCCTGCAGCTGCGCCTCATCGATGACGAGATCGAGACAGGAATCGCCACCCTCGACAGGGTGGCTGATCCGGTAGGGCTCCGCTTCATTGAAGAACAGCAACTGGTTGGCTTCGGCGACCGCATCGTTGCGGCCGACATGGCGCACGAAGACACCGCGATAGGGAAACACCAGATGCGTGGCCGCGGTGCATTCTTCGTCGCTCCTGTGCCGGCATTCGCCGCTGCAGACGACGTCCCGCACCCTGACAGTGCCGGTGTCCAGAAGCGTCTGTATCGTGAATTGGGACATGGCCGTTGCATTCCCCGTTGCACCGAAAGCTATCCGGTACTTTAGGCGACTGGCCCGTCCAAACCTGTCAGGAGACTTCACCTGTCAGCGCGTTTGCAACGGCCATAGCTCAATCCCACAAATGGCGCATGTATTCGCAGTGGGCTTCGCCGCGCGACAAGCCAATGTCCTTGAGCTGCTCGTCGGTCATTTCGAGCAAGGCAAGGCGGCTTCGGCGCCTTTCCAGCTGACGGCCGATCCAGTTGGCGGCTGCAATGCCTTGTGTTCGCAAGGACCGCCAGAAGGTCGTGGATCGGGTTGTAGGTGCCTGTGCCAGGTGCACCATCGTTGCATGATTGGGGCGCATCACTCAGACCTCCCGGTTGCCGACCACTGAGGCGCCGGCCACAGAAGCCCCGGCTTCGTTCAGCGCAATCGCGCATTCCTCGCAGCAGACCTCGACGGTCTTGCCGCCGACCTTGACGCGGATCGGGTTGGCGTCCAGCTGGCAATCGCAGGCAGCGCAGGTTTTCTCGGTCATGATGTCATCTCCTTTGGCGTTCAGTTCTACGCGGAGAGATGAGCATTCCGGGGCGGCACCAGCTGTCAGAATCTTTAGCTCTTTGCGTGCTGGCGGCGCTGCCGGGCGGTCCTCCTGACAGAAGGCTGTCAGCAGGCGCGAACTCGACGCGCCGCACCCTGCGGCGGCATCACGCGGTGGGGTCGTCGTTGCCGGGAATGAAGGCGTCGAAGGCAGCGAGCAACTGCTCGCGATAGATGTCAGCCTCCTGCAGGATCTCGTGCTGGGCGCCATCGATCATCAGCAGCGAGCCGAGGCGCAGATGCCTGGTGTAGGCTTCCACGGCCTTGGTCGACACGACCCGATCGGCGCCGGCGGCGATCACCAGCAGCGGCACCTGGATTCTGGCCATGAAGTCCGGCTCGCTGATGACCTCAGCTGCCTTGATGGCGGCCTGCAGCCAGCGGATCGTCGGGCCGCCGAGCGCCAGTTGTGGATAGTCCTCGTAGATTTTCGTGTTGCGCTGATAGCGCTCAGGGTCCGATGTCACCTTGTTGACGGCAAAGGGCAGGGGCTGCCTGGGTCTAGGCCCCCAGGCGGCATAGAGCCGGCCAAGGCCGAGAAAGCACAAGAGCGAGCAGACGCGGCGCACCGTTTTTACAGACAGCGGAAAATCGGGCACCGTCAGGAAAGGCGCGATCAGCACCATGCGGCGCACCCGGTTGACCATCGACGGCGCGGCGAGCAGCGCAATCACGGCCCCCGCCGAATGGGCGAGGATGTAGTATGGGCCGCGGCAGTCGGGCAGCACAATGTCCTCGAAGAACTGCTCGAGGTCGCCGGTGTAATCGTAGAAACTGCGGACATAGCCACGTTGCGGGTCGCGGATCAGCCGGTCCGAACCGCCCTGGCCGCGCCAGTCAAGCGTGGCGACGCCGAGGCCGCGATCGGCAAGGTTGCGGATGGTTTCGAAATATTTCTCGATGCACTCGTTGCGGCCGGGCAGCAGGACGACGGTGCCCTTCAGCGGCCGGGTGACCGCGGCAAAAAGGCCGTAGCGGATCTTCTTGCCGTCGCGCGTGGTGAAGAAGCCGCCGGCGACATTTTGCGGCGGCGGATTGCCTGGGGTGGGATGGAAGAGGTCCGTCATTCGGCGCTTGCGTCTTCGTGGTGTCTCACCCGGCAGGGCGTCGGCATGGTGATAGACGCCAATGGGCCAAAAGCAAAGGGAGGGGCGCCAAGGGGCGGACGAACAACGAGTAAGGCCGGAAGCAGCCTGCGGCGGCGTGCTTCCGGCCTCTGTCGATCCGGGAGGAAGGGACGTTACACCCGGTTCGGCCTCGTCGCGGCGCCTTCATCCGGCGCCGCCTGGTTCTTTATTCTGGCTGCACTCTAGCGCCGGCCGGCTGAATGGGCGCCGAAGCGGCGGTTCATCTGCCGTTCATAGACGCCTCGATTCACAGCTCTTCAAAAATCCTTGAAATGCGCTTTTGCGCTCCCCAAATGTCGGAGGCAGTCGCCGATGTCGGGGCTGCTGGTCCAGCCGAAACGCCTTTCACAGGGTTTCGCACCGGCCACACGCAAACCATGTTGCTCAACAGGAGAACACCTCATGCGTCACGTTGATTTTTCCTCGCTCCATCGCTCGACCGTCGGCTTCGACCGTCTCTTCACCATGCTCGATAGCCTTGCCCAGCCCGATAGCGCGCAGACCTACCCGCCCTACAACATCGAGCGCACCGGCGAGAACGCCTATCGCATCTCGATGGCGGTTGCCGGCTTCTCGGATGAAGAGATCTCGATCGAAGCCCATCGCAACGTGCTGACCGTCAAGGGTGAGCGCAAGGAAGAGGGCAATGGCGAAGGCTCCGAGCTGCTCTATCGCGGCATCGCCTCGCGTTCGTTCGAGCGCCGCTTCCAGCTTGCCGACCATGTCGAGGTTGTGGGCGCGACGCTGAAGAATGGCCTGCTCTTCGTCGACCTCACGCGCAACATCCCCGAGGAGCTGAAGCCGCGCAAGATCGCGATTACTGCGAGCTCCGAGAAGGCCAAGCAGATCGAGGCCAAGCACGCCGCGTAATCAAGACGGCGGCGTAATCGCCCAAGGATAGAAGCGTCTCCTCCCGAGACGAAAGCGGCGCCGCAAGGCGCCGCTTTTTTGTTGCGCCGGAGCCTCTGTCACCCCAACCGAAGAGTTCTGGCTCTTTTGGAAGGGGCGCCGTCTTTCCATGAAGGGCGATGTCTGATTTCTCCTTGACCCTGACGGCCACCATTGCCGTCACCTTCCTGCTGGCTGGCATCGTCAAGGGCGTTACCGGCATGGGCCTGCCGACGCTGGCGATGGGGCTGCTGGGCACCATCATGCCGCCGGTCGCGGCGGCCTCGCTGCTGATCGTGCCATCCTTCGTCACCAACATCTGGCAGCTGTTTGCCGGACCGAGCTTCGCCTCTATCCTCAAGCGGTTGTGGCTGATGATGATCGGCATCGTTGCCGGCACGCTGGCCGGCTCGTGGCTCTTGGCCAGCGACAACGTCAAATGGACGACCGCCGGCCTCGGTGCGGCGCTGATCATCTATGCCGCCTATACGCTGCTGGCGCGGCAATTGACGGTCCCGGTGTCGGCCGAGCGCTGGGCGTCGCCCATTGTCGGTTTTCTCACCGGGCTCGTGACCGGCGGCACCGGCGTGTTCGTGGTCCCTGCCGTGCCCTACATCCAGGCGCTCGGCCTGAGCCGCGACGACCTGATCCAGGCGCTCGGCCTGTCCTTCACGGTGTCGACCATCGCGCTTGCGGCCGGCCTTGCCTCGCATGGCGCGTTCCAGGTGGAGCATATCGCCATGTCGTCGCTGGCCGTCCTGCCGGCCTTGCTCGGCATGTGGCTGGGACAGTTGCTCCGGCAGCGGATCAGCCCGGCGACCTTCCGGCGCTGGTTTCTTATTTTCCTGATTCTGCTTGGCCTGGAGCTCTTGCTTCGACCGTTCCTTGCCTAGTGATCGGTACCGGCTGCGAGAACGGCCTCGACGTTTTGCCGGTGAACAGGCTCGTATAGCGCGAAGTACTCGACCGCACCGGTGGCGAACATGTCGGCGCCGAAGGTTTTCAGATCCTGCTTCGCTAGATCCGGCTCGTGCCGGCAGCGGAGCAGTTTCTGGACATAGGCTTGTGTCGCGGCGATGAGGCCTTTGTCGTAGCCGCCTCGTTCAATCGCTTCGAGCGAACCGTGATTGGGCAGGATGCGGTCTATCGGCCAGCTGGCCATGCGTTCGAGATCCACCAGATGTTGCGCCAGCCGATCCGCCTCGCTGACATAGGTGATCGGATCCTCCAGCGTATCGCCCGCCAGCAGCAGGCCGTTCCCAGGCATGAACAGCACCGTGCCGTCATGGCTGTGGATCTCGACCTGGCGCAATTCGACGGCGATCGATCCAACGGTAAGGTCAAGGCTGCCTTCGAAGGTCCTGTTCGGCAGCACGAGCGGCTTGATCGGCGGAACGCCGCCTTCTATCTCAACCCGATTGTTCGCCAGCGCCGAGGCCGTGAGCTTATTGGCGATGATCTCGCAATCCTGAAACACCTCGTTGCCGGCAATGTGATCGTCATGCCAGTGGCTGAGCACGACGCGGATCGAGCTGACGCCCATGGCTTCGAGCGTCTGCCTGATAGAGCGCGCATGGGGCAGCGAAATATGCGTGTCGTAGACAAGCGCCTGCGGCCCGTCGACGATCGCATAAGTGCAGATGCCTAGCGCATAGGCGCCATCATCCAGCCAGTTCGGCTCGTCCGACCAGGCGCGAACGCCGTCGATGCGGCCGTCGTAGAAACCGAGCACGTTTGGCGCCGGGCGAACCAGCCGCATGGTCGAGCCGAGGGGAGGTCTGGTCATCGGAAAAGCTCAGGTGATCATGTGGCCGAGGTGGTCGACTTCTTCAGCGGTCGTCGCGAAGCTGGCGACGAAGCGGTAGATCGCTTCATTGTCGCCGAGATGGCCGTCGAAGCTCTGCGGCACGCCCCATTCATAGAATTTGGCACCGTCGCCTTGCATTTTTTCCGCCTTGGTACGGTCGAGAATGGCGAACACTTCATTGGCCTGCGGCAGCCAGGCCAGCCGGCCGGACGGCGCATCCTCGATCGTCGCCGCCAGCCTTGCGGCCATCGCATTGGCGTGGCGTGCCATCCTCAGCCACAGATCGTCGGCAAAATAGGCCTCGAACTGAGCCGAGATGAAGCGCGCCTTGGAGAAGGTCTGCCCGGCGCGCTGGCGAAGCAGGCGCAGGTCGCGCGCCACGTCGGGGTTGAGGACCACGACCGTGTCGGCCATCCAGCAGCCATTCTTGGTGCCGCCGAAGGAGATGATGTCGACACCGCTCTTCCAGGTCATTTCCGCAGGGCTGATGTCCGTCGCCGCAACGGCATTGGCGAAGCGCGCGCCGTCCATGTGCAGCGGCAGCTTGTGACGGCGGGCCACCTCGGCGATCGCCTTGATATCGTCGACGGTGTAAACGGTGCCGACTTCCGTCGCCTGGGTGATTGTCACCGCCATCGGCTGTCCGGCAGGGACGAGATCCCGCGAATAGCGCTTGATGGCCCCGTCGAGCGCCTGCGGATTGATGCGCCCCAGAGATCCCGGGACCGGCGACATGCGCGCGCCGCCGGTGTAAAAACCCGCGGCGCCGAATTCATCGACATTCATATGCGCTTCGGCATGGCAGAAGGCGACGCCGCCGATCCGGTTCAATGACGCCATCGACAGCGCATTGGCCGCCGTGCCGGTGGCGACGAAGAACACCGCGACCTCGCGCTCGAAAATCTCGTTGAAGCGCTTGTAGACGGCGCGGTCGAGGTCGCCGTCGCCATAGGCGGTGGCGATGCCGGCAGCATGGCGGGTCAGGTTGGCCGAGATATCGGGATGGACGCCCGCCCAGTTGTCGGATGCAAAGAACATTCGGAAAAGTCCATGGCTGATTGCGAAAAGGAGCGCGACCATGGCCGCTTCGGGGTTTGACGCGCAAGGGCCAAGGGCTGAAAAAGCGGTAAAGCCAGAGACCGATCACGAAGGCGTGCGGGGACCGAAGTTTTCGTTTTGGCGGGACGTTGCGTAATTTTCTGTCGCCAAACGCCCAAGATTTTTGTGAATCGGTCTTGTGCGCGCGCGGGATTTCTGCCATAAAAATTTAGGACAGTAGTGCTGTCTTATTTTGTCGCACAAGTCAGGCTGGATTGGCGTATCATTTGGGCCACTCCGGCCGTTGCCGCGAGCGACGGGTAGACGGCTCGGCTGTGGCCTGTACGATACCGGATACGAACCGGCGGCGCACCGCTCGGTTCGCCAAGGATTTCGCAAGACGTGCCGCAAGAATGAGAGCGGAAGCCAGTCGCTTCCCAAGGTAGACCAGCGCCCCAAATGCTAGACGTGCAAGGGGCCGGAACGGAGGACAGGACGATGACGGAACTGACGCCATCTGCGATCACCGGCCAGGCCGCGCAGACGAAAGCGGCAGCCGTTAAAAATACCGTTCTGACCAATACCGGGCGAACCACCAATGGCGGCCGAACCACCAATGGTATGACCGCGCAGGGTCTCTATGATCCGCGCAACGAGCATGACGCCTGCGGCGTCGGCTTCATCGTCAACATGAAGAACGTCAAGTCGCAGCAGATCGTCAAGGACGGGCTGTTCATGCTCGAAAACCTGACGCATCGCGGCGCTGTCGGCGCCGATCCGCTGATGGGCGACGGCGCCGGCGTGCTGGTGCAGATCCCGGACCGTTTCTTCCGCGAGGAGATGGCGGCGCAGGGCGTCGAACTGCCGCCGACGGGCCAATACGGCGTCGGCCACTGGTTCATGCCGCAGGACGCGGCGCTGCGCGCCCATATCGAAGACATCATCGCCGAATCGGCGCAGTCCGAAGGGCTGCCGCTGCTCGGCTTCCGTGACGTGCCGGTCGACAATTCGTCGCTGTCGAAGGCGCCTGATATCGCGGCATCCGAACCGTTCCATCGCCAGGTCTTCATCGGCCGCACGGCCGACATTACCGACGACGAGGAGTATGAGGCCAGGCTGTACCTGCTGCGCAAGGTCATTTCTGGCCGCATCTACGCCGAGAACAACAACAGGGATATCGGCGCGTACTGCGTGTCGCTGTCGGCGCGTACCATCGTCTACAAGGGCATGTTCCTGGCCTACCAGGTCGGCGCCTATTACAAGGATCTGTCGGATCCGCGTTTCGAGACGGCGCTGATCCTGGTCCATCAGCGTTTCTCGACCAACACTTTCCCGTCGTGGAAGCTGGCGCATCCCTACCGCATGGTCGCGCATAATGGCGAGATCAACACGGTGCGCGGCAACAACAACTGGATGGCGGCGCGCCAGGCCTCGGTCGATTCCGAGCTGTTCGGCAACAACATCTCCAAGCTGTGGCCGATCTCCTATGACGGCCAGTCCGACACCGCGTGCTTCGACAATGCGCTCGAATTCCTGTTCCAGGGCGGCTACAGCCTCAGCCACGCCATGATGATGCTGATCCCGGAAGCCTGGGCCGGCAACAAGCTGATGGATGCCGACCGCAAGGCTTTCTACGAGTACCATGCAGCCCTGATGGAGCCGTGGGACGGGCCGGCCGCGGTCGCCTTCACCGACGGACGCCAGATCGGCGCCACGCTCGACCGCAACGGCCTGCGCCCGGCGCGCTACATCGTCACCGATGACGACCGTGTCATTATGGCCTCGGAAGCCGGCGTGCTGCCGGTGCCGGAGGAGAGGATCGTCAGGAAGTGGCGGCTGCAGCCCGGCCGCATGCTTTTGATCGACCTCGCCAAGGGCCGCATCATTTCCGACGAGGAGATCAAGTCGGAGATCGCGACCAGGCATCCCTACAAGACCTGGCTCAACAACACGCAGCTGATCCTCGAGGACCTCAAGCCGGTCGAGCCGCGCGCGCTGCGCAAGGATGTCAGCCTGCTCGATCGCCAGCAGGCGTTCGGCTACAGCCAGGAAGACACCAAGCTGTTGATGTCGCCAATGGCGACCACCGGCCAGGAAGCCGTGGGTTCGATGGGCACCGACACGCCGATCTCGGCGATGTCGGACAAGTCGAAGCTGCTCTACACCTATTTCAAGCAGAACTTCGCCCAGGTCACCAACCCGCCGATCGACCCGATCCGCGAAGAGCTGGTGATGAGCCTGGTGTCCTTCATCGGGCCGCGGCCGAACATCTTCGACCTGGTCGGCAATTCGCGCCGCAAGCGGCTCGAAGTGCGCCAGCCGATCCTGACCAATGGCGATCTGGAAAAGATCCGCTCGATTGGTCATACGGAAGACCGCTTCGACACCAAGACGATCGACATCACGTACGGGTCGAGCGAGGGCGCCGCCGGCATGCAGGGCGCCGTCGAACGTCTGTGCGAGCGCGCGGAAGCAGCTGTCGCCGGCGGCTACAACATCATCATCCTGTCCGACCGGCAGGTCGGTCCCGACCGCATCGCCATCCCGGCATTGCTGGCGACGGCGGCGGTGCATCACCATCTGATCCGCAAGGGGCTGCGCACCGCGGTCGGCCTGGTCGTCGAATCCGGTGAGCCGCGCGAAGTGCATCATTTCTGTTGCCTTGCCGGCTATGGCGCCGAGGCGATCAATCCTTACCTCGCCTTCGACACGCTGCTCGACATGCACAAGCGCGGCGAACTGCCGGCGGAGGTCGACGCCTACGAAGTCGTCTCGCGTTACATCAAGTCGATCGGCAAGGGCATCCTCAAGGTGATGTCCAAGATGGGCATCTCGACCTACCAGTCCTATTGCGGCGCGCAGATCTTCGACGCCATCGGACTGAAGTCGGATTTCGTCGAGAAGTATTTTACCGGCACCGCGACGCTGATCGAAGGTGTGGGCCTGGACGAGGTCGCGGCCGAGACGCTCAGCCGCCACACCGACGGCTTTGGCAACGATCCGGTGCTGCGCAACAGCCTCGAGGTTGGCGGCGAGTACATGTACCGCATGCGCGGCGAAGCCCATATGTGGTCGCCCGACGCCGTCGCCACCTTGCAGCACGCCGTGCGCCAAGGCTCGTGGGAGACGTTCAAGGAGTATTCGGCGCAGATCGACAGCGAGACGGCCCGCGCCCAAACCATACGCGGCCTGTTCAGGATCAAGCTGGCGGAGGAGACCGGCCGCAAGAAGGTGGCGCTCGACGACGTGATGTCGGCGGCCGACATCGTCAAGCGCTTCTCGACCGGGGCGATGTCGTTCGGCTCGATCTCGCGCGAAGCGCACACCACGCTGGCGCGCGCTATGAACCAGATCGGCGGCAAGTCGAACACCGGCGAGGGCGGCGAAGAGGCCGACCGTTATCTGCCGCTGCCCGGCGGCGGCAAGAACCCCGAACGCTCGGCAATCAAGCAGGTCGCCTCGGGACGGTTCGGCGTCACGGCCGAATATCTCGTCAATTCCGATGTCATGCAGATCAAGGTCGCGCAGGGCGCCAAGCCCGGCGAGGGCGGTCAGCTGCCCGGCCACAAGGTCGACGCGACCATCGCCAAGGTCCGGCACTCGACGCCCGGCGTCGGCCTGATCTCGCCGCCGCCGCATCACGACATCTATTCGATCGAGGATCTGGCGCAGCTGATCTACGATCTGAAGAACGTCAATCCGGCGGCTGATGTCTCGGTCAAGCTGGTGTCGGAAGTCGGCGTCGGCACGGTTGCGGCGGGCGTCGCCAAGGCGCGCGCCGACCATATCACCATCTCGGGCTATGATGGCGGCACCGGCGCGTCGCCGCTGACCTCGCTCAAGCATGCCGGCAGCCCGTGGGAAATGGGCCTTGCCGAGACGCACCAGACTCTGGTGCTGAACGGCCTGCGGTCGCGCGTCGCGCTGCAGGTCGATGGCGGCCTGCGCACGGGTCGTGACGTCATCATTGGCGCCTTGCTCGGCGCCGACGAGTTCGGCTTCTCGACCGCGCCGCTGATCGCGGCCGGCTGCATCATGATGCGCAAGTGCCATCTCAACACCTGCCCGGTCGGTGTCGCGACGCAGGACCCGGTGCTGCGCAAGCGCTTCAAGGGCACGCCCGAGCATGTCATCAACTTCTTCTTCTATGTGGCAGAAGAGGTGAGGGGGCTGCTGGCCGAGATGGGCTACATCCATATCGACCAGATCGTCGGCGACAGCGACCTTCTGGAAAAGCGCGAGATGATCCAGCACTGGAAGGCGCGCGGGCTCGATTTCGGCAAGATGTTCTTCAAGCCGGATGCGCCGCACGAAGCGATACATTGGACGGAGCGGCAGAAGCACCCGATCGACGACGTGCTCGACCGCAAGCTGATCGAGCTGGCGAAGCCCGCGCTCGAGAGCAAGCAGCCGGTCAAGATCGAGGTCGACATCCGCAATGTCGATCGTTCGGTGGGCGCCATGCTGTCAGGCGAAGTCGCCAAGCGCTTCAGGCACAAGGGCCTGCGCGAGGACACGATCCAGGTGAAGCTGACCGGCACTGCCGGCCAGTCCTTCGGCGCCTTCCTGGCGCGCGGCGTCTCGTTCGATCTCGTCGGCGCCGCCAACGACTATGTCGGCAAGGGCCTATCGGGCGGACGTATCGTCATCCGGCCGCCGGAAGAATCCAGGATCGTCGCGGCGGAATCGATCATCGTCGGCAATACGGTTCTCTACGGCGCGACCGAGGGCGAGGCCTATTTCGCCGGTGTCGCCGGCGAGCGGTTCGCGGTGCGCAATTCCGGCGTCGCCGCCGTCGTCGAAGGTGTCGGCGACCATGGCTGCGAATACATGACCGGCGGCATCGTCGTCGTCATCGGCCAGACCGGCCGCAACTTCGCCGCCGGCATGTCGGGCGGCGTCGCCTATGTGCTGGACGAAGCCGGCGACTTCGCCGCGCGCTGCAACATGGCGATGGTCGAGCTGGAGCCGGTTCCGGAAGAAGACGATCTGATGGAGAGGCTGCTGCACCATGGCGGCGACCTCGACCACAAGGGCCGCGTCGACGTCTCCGGCGACATGACCACCCATGACGAGGAACGGCTCTACCAGCTGATCTCGAATCACGTCCATTTCACGGGTTCGGTGCGCGGCCGCGAGATCCTCGACGACTGGACGACCTTCCGGCCGAAATTCCGCAAGATCATGCCGGTCGAATACCGCCGCGCGCTGATCGAGATGGAACGCATGCGCATGGGCGTGGCTGCGGAATAGGCTTTTGAGACTTGCCGGGAGGCGCAGGCTTCCCGGCTGAACTTTCAGCGACAGTTTGACCTCGGATGCAAGGTTGCCATGGCTGCCTCAAGGGGTTAACGGGTGCGAAAACCGCACCATCTGGACAGCAGGAACTGGACTATGGGCAAGGTAACAGGCTTTCTCGAAATCGACCGGCAGGTGCACAAGTACCAGCCGGCCTCCGACCGCATCCGGCATTTCCGCGAGTTCACGCTGCCGATGTCGGACAAGGAGGTCGAGAAACAGGCCGCACGCTGCATGGATTGCGGCATTCCGTTCTGCCATGGGCCGACCGGTTGCCCGATCCACAACCAGATCCCCGACTGGAACGACCTCGTCTACAATGGCGACTGGGACAATGCGATCCGCAACCTGCATTCGACCAACAATTTCCCCGAATTCACCGGCCGCATCTGTCCCGCACCCTGCGAGGAAGCCTGCACGCTGAACCTCGAGGACATTCCGGTCGCCATCAAGACGGTTGAGCAGGCGATCGCCGACAAGGCTTACGAGACCGGCCATATCCGGCCCTACCCGCCGGAGAAGAAGACCGGCAAGCGGGTCGCCGTCATCGGCTCCGGCCCGGCCGGCATGGCGGCCGCGCAGCAGCTCGGCCGCGCCGGGCACGAGGTCAGTGTCTATGAGCGTGAGAGCCGTCCCGGCGGGCTGATGCGCTATGGCATCCCGGACTTCAAGATCGAGAAGCACTATATCGACCGCCGTATCGAGCAGATGCAGGGCGAGGGCGTGACTTTCCGTTGCGGCGTCAATGTCGGTGTCGACAAGCCCGTGGCAGAGCTGCTGGCCGAATACGATGCGGTGCTCTATTGCGGCGGTTCGGAATCGCCGCGCCCGGCCAACATTCCTGGCGACGATCTCGGCGGCGTCTATGATGCCATGCCCTATCTGGTGCAGCAGAACCGCCGCGTCGGCGGCGAGCCGATCCAGTCGGTGGCGTGGCCGTCGCATCCGATCATCGCCGGCGGCCAGCATGTCGTCGTTGTCGGCGGCGGCGATACCGCGTCCGACTGCGTTGGCACCGCTTTCCGCCAGGGCGCGGTGCGGGTCACCCAGCTCGACATCCGCCCGCAGCCGCCGGAGAAGGAAGACAAGCTCTCGGTCTGGCCCTATTGGGCGACCAAGATGCGCACCTCGTCCTCGCAGGCCGAAGGTGCCGAGCGTGAATTCCAGGTGGCGACGCTTGAGTTCATCGGCGAAGAGGGCCAGCTGACCGGCGTGAAATGCTGCGAAGTCGACGAGAAGCGCAAGCCGATCGCCGGCACAGAATTCGTCATCCGCGCCGATCTCGCCTTCATCGCCATCGGCTTTGCCGGTCCGGCTGCCGTGGGCGTGGCGAAGGAGCTGGAAAGTGAGATGAAGATCACCACCGACAGCCGCCGTTCCAGGAACGTCGAAGCCAACGATCGCGACTACAAGACCAGCGTCGACAAGCTCTATGCCGCTGGCGACGTGCGCCGCGGCCAGTCGCTGGTGGTGTGGGCGATCCGCGAAGGCCGCCAGGCGGCCCGCTCGATCGACGAGGCGCTGATGGGATCGACCGTCCTGCCCCGCTGAGCCCGTTTGGAAACTCTACTCCTGCGGCCATCTGAAGGCGTTTTCTGCCCTTCCGGTGCTCGCGTACGCAAATGTACGCTCCGCTCCGGTTCTCGAAAACACCATCATATGACTCGCATGAGCGAGTTTCGAAACGGCCTCACTTAGCGGTTGATCGCGGTCGTCGTATCCGTCGCCGCAGCTGCCTTCGGCGGCCAGGAGAAATCGTCGGCGCGGCCGGGTGACGCCTCGGGGGCCTTGCCTTCGAGGATGAGTTTTTCGCCCGGCAGATCCGGGTTAGCCGCTGGCGCTGCCGCGGCGCCGAGCAGTTCGGTGCCGCCATCGAGCGCCGGATCGTTGAGCAGCATCGGAACGGTGCGGTCGACCACGATGGGTGCGGCGGGCAGCGACGGCGCTTCGACCGGGGCGCCGGCGGGTGCGGCAGCCGTCACCACGCTTCCTGGCGCTGCCAGGCCGAGGATCTTGGCCAGCGACTTTTCAGTGTAGAAGGCGAGCTTGCGCTTGCCGGCTTTCGAGACGTTGATACCGTCATCGGAGCGCAGCCGCACGGCTTGGCCGTTAATATCGGGGCCGGTCGAGACAAAGGCGCCGTTCTCGTCGACGAACCCGTCCCAGACATCGACGAATTCGCCGCCATTCTTCTCGGCGGCCGAGTGGTAGATGTCGTTGAAGGCCAGCATGTCGGAGGTCATCTTCGGCGCCTTGAAGGCCGGCATGCCAACCCACAGATACGGCACTTTGGTCGACGCCAGCGCCTTGCCGAACGCCTCGGTCCGGCGTTCGTACTCCTTGGTCCAGTTCTCGGAACGCGGCTGTTCGCGCACGTCGTTGACGCGCATCTGCTGGCGGTCGTTGGAGCCCAGCATGACGACCACGGCGGCCGGCTTTTCGGTCTCGATCAGCGATTTGACCTGTTCGGGCCAGTTGTAGACATCGTCGCGTACGAAACCCGAGGAGCCGTTGGCGCGCTCGATGATCCTGACGGCAGGGTTCGCGGCAAAGGCGGTATCCAGACCCTCGGCGAGGCCGCTCGCCATGAAATCGCCGATCACCAGGACAACGCGGGAATCCGGAGCCTTCTCCACGATCGGCACGGCCGGCTCACTGGGAGGGCGCGGCTTTCTCTTGGGCTTCGGCTTCGCCTTCTGGATGTCGAGCGGCGGCTCGATGCGCTCGCTGCGGCGCGGGAACAACAGGTCGCGCAGCGACCAGCCGCGGTTCTGCGGTTGTTCCTGGGCCAAAGCTGGTGTGTGGAAAGTGCCGGCTATTCCCGTCGCCAGGACGACGATGGCCAGAATGAGGATCGGCAAGCGGAAAACGATCACACGGATACGCGCTGCCGAAACCAAGCTCCCTCTCCATCCCTAGGTGCATGGCCCCTCGGAGGGATCATGCACAGATCCATGCTACAGCGTCCCTTGCGCGTCGCAAATGCGCGGCACCGCAGCTGGCCCTATTTCTTTCTGAGCCATTTGAGCACTTCCATGCTCGGATACCCATCCTGGGTCAAGCCGACCGTTGCCTGATAGGTCATGATAGCAGTTTTCGTGCCGTCACCGATCTTGCCGTCGAACTTGCCGTCGTAAAGCCCGTGCTGCGAAAGCCGCTTCTGCAACTCCTGCCTTTCCTCGAAGGACAGTTTGGTGAAAGGCCGCTTCCAGTCCTGCACCAGACCACTAGAGCCGGCGATTTCGTCGGCAAGAAGGCCGACGGCAAGGGCATATTTGTCAGCGTTGTTGTAGGCCTTGATGACGGAGAAGTTCTTGATCATCAGGAAGGCCGGTCCGCCGCGGCCGTCCGGCACTTTAAGCGTCGCCTTGTCGGTTGCGTTCTTGAATGGCTTGCCATTGGCCCTGGCGACGCCGAGCGCCCGCCATTGCGCCAGTGTCTTCGAGCCGGCGGGCAGTTTGCCGGCCGGAATGGTGACCTCGTAGCCCCATGTCTTGCCGCCCTGCCAGCCATTCTTCTTCAACAGATTGGCTGATGTCGCCAACGCATCGGGGATCGAGTTCCAGATGTCGCGCTTGCCGTTGCCGTCCATGTCGACGGCATAATGCTGGTAGCTGGTCGGGATGAACTGGGTCTGGCCCATGGCGCCGGCCCAGGAGCCCATGAGGTGGCTTTCGTCGATGTCGCCGGTCTGCAGGATCTTCAGCGCCGCGACGAGTTGGGTGCGGGCGAATTTCGACCGCTTAGGGTCGCCATAGGCGAGCGTCGCCAGCGAGCGGATGACATTGCGCATGATGTCGTCGCGCTTGAGGATCTCGCCATAGTTGGATTCCATCGACCAGATGGCGAGCAGGATGTAGCGATCGACGCCAAACCGCGCTTCGATCCGGTCCAGCCAGGGCTTCCATTTCTTGGCCATCTGCTGGCCGACGGCAACGGACTGGTCATGGACGCGGTTGTCGAAATAGTCCCAGGCCGGTGCGGTGAACTCAGGCTGGGTGCGGGCTTTCTCCAGCACCACAGGGTCGGGTTCGTTGATGCCCCGGAAAGCCTGGTCGTAGACCGCGCCGGAAACGCCGCCCGCCACGGCGGTGGCGCGGAAGCCGGCGACCCATTGCCGGAAACCGGCATCGGCATAGGCCGGCCCGGCCGGCATCAGCAAGGCGAGCGAGAGGCTGGCCGCCGTCATGACGCTGGTAAAAAGTTTTGCGGCATTGCGAACGGACATCTTTTCCCCCTTCTCTATCTCAGGAAAGACCATTCATCGCCGAACCGGGTTAGGAATTAGTTTACCATAGGTGCCGTGGGGAACGAAAAGACACGTCGATGCTTTAGGCACTGGAAGTTCTCACCAGCAGCTCGTAATCCTCGATTTCGGCGTGAAAATGTCTCGAAACGGGATTGCGGAGCAGGCAATCAAACGGATAATTGACGTATGAAGCGAGTTCGCAAGGCAGTTTTCCCGGTCGCCGGTCTCGGCACGCGGTTCCTCCCGGCCACCAAGGCCATCCCCAAGGAAATGCTGACCGTCGTCGACCGGCCGGTCATCCAATATGTCGTCGATGAGGCACGCGAAGCAGGCATCGAACATTTCATCTTCGTCACCGGCCGCAACAAGGCGGTCATCGAAGACCATTTCGATATTCAGTTCGAGCTCTATGACACACTCGCCCAGCGCGGCAAGGACGAGCAACTGGCCCGCCTGCAGCGGCTGCAGCCGGCGCCGGGTCAGACCTCGTTCACCCGCCAACAGGTGCCGATGGGCCTCGGCCACGCCGTCTGGTGCGCGCGCGAACTGGTCGGCGACGAGCCCTTCGCGCTTCTCTTGCCCGATATGATCATGCAATCGGAAAAGAGCTGCATGAAGGCCATGGTCGAACTCTACGAGGAGACCGGCAACAACATCATCGCCGTGCAGGAATGCGATCCGGCCGAAACCCACAAATATGGCATTGTCGGCCGCGGCGAGGATACGCATCACGGCTTCCGCATCACCGAGATGGTGGAGAAGCCGAAGACCGGCACGGCGCCGTCCAACCTCTACATCAACGGCCGCTACATCCTGCAGCCCGAGATCTTCAAGATCCTCGAAAGTCAGGAAAAGGGCGCCGGCAACGAGATCCAGCTCACCGACGCGATGCTGAAGCTGGAAAAGCAGCAGCCCTTTTTTGGCTACCACTATCAGGGCCGCACTTTCGATTGCGGTTCGCCGGAAGGGTTTGTCGAGGCCAATGTCGCCTTCGCGCTGTGGCGCAGCGACATGAACGAGAACATGGCCGGCGTCATCCGCACGCTGCTCGACGAGATGAAGCCTTCCGAACGTCGCGGCGCTGCTTTTTAGTACGCTATTCGTTGTCAGGAGCAGAGCGGAGAACCAAGGTCTAGAGCGGTTCACGGCTTGATGGAATCGAAGGGGATTCCCGATTTGTCGGTTTTGTGATTCAAGATGCTGGCTGGAGTGGAGGCCAGCATCTGATGACCCGACCTCTTTCCAATGATCTTCGCGAGCGGGTGGTAGCAGCGGTTTTGAGTGGCGAGAGCCGCCGGTCGGCGGCGAAACGGTTCGGCATTTCGGTTTCGGCCGCGGTGAAGCTGTTGCAGCGCCATGAGACGACCGGCTCGGTGGCACCGGGCAAGATGGGTGGGCATCGCAAGAGGGTACTGGAGCCGCACCGTGCCTTCATCGAGGCGCGTATACGTGAGACGCCGCATCTGACGCTGCACGGTCTGAAGGATGAGTTGGCCGGGCGCGGAGTCAAAGTCTCGCACAATGCAGTGTGGCTGTTCCTGCGCCGCGAGGGCCTGAGCTTCAAAAAAAACGCTGTTCGCCCTTGAGCAGGCGCGTGCTGATATTGCTCGCAGGCGCCAACGCTGGCGATCCTGGCAGACCGGCCTTGATCCGCAGTGTCTGGTCTTCATCGATGAGACGTGGATCAAGACCAACATGGCTCCGCTGCGAGGTTGGGGGCCGAAGGGCAAGCGGCTGCGCGGCCTGGCTCCGCACGCCCACTGGCGCACGCTGACCTTCCTTGGCGCGCTGCGCTGCGATCGGCTCGCGGCACCTTGCGTCTTCGACGGGCCCATCAACGGCCAATGCTTCCGGGCCTATGTCGAGCAGCAGCTCATCACCGTGCTGAAGCCGGGCGACATCGTCGTCATGGACAACCTGGGAAGTCATAAGTCGGCCGCCATCAGGCAGATGATCAAGGCTGCCGGGGCCAGGCTTTGGTACCTGCCGCCCTACTCCCCGGACCTCAATCCGATCGAGCAGGCCTTTGCCAAGATCAAACACCGGATGCGCCAAGCCCAGAAGCGTACCGTCGAGGACACTTGGCGCCACATCGGCCACCTCGTCGAAACAATCGAACCCGGCGAATGCAAGAACTACTTCGAAAACGCCGGGTACGCTTCCATCAAAACGTGAAAGACTCTAGGTTGAGTTCCCGCCCACCCCCCTCTGTCCTGCCGGACATCTCCCCCGCAAGGGGGGAGATTGGCTGTCGCCGCTGGCTTCGCTAATTTCCAACGTTGCAGAGCTGGCGGGGCCGACAAGCAGCTGATCTCCCCCCTTGCGGGGGAGATGTCCGGTAGGACAGAGGGGGGTGCTGTCCCGCCGACGTTGCTTATAGATCGCCGCTACCGCTACCGCTGCAGCTTCAGCCCGAGGTAGATGCTGTTGGCGGTGTAGTTGCGCCCGGGCAGATTGCTGGTCAGCTTTTCGGTGCGGGCGCGGCTGGTGAGGCCGACATAGCGGTTCAGCCACCAGGTCAGCCCGGCCTCGGCGCTCAGCGTCATGTCGTGGCCGTCGGAGCCGGTATAATTGCGCCAGTCGAGGCCAAGGGCGGCGTTGCCGGTCAGGTCGGCGCGGATCTGCCGCTCGCCGGTGAGGCGGCCGGAATAGAGGATGTCGCCGCTCTCATTGGCGGCCGTCGTGCCTTCGATGGTGGTCTTGCCGGTGAGACCGATGGTGGTGCCGCGCTCGGGCGACCATTTGAGGTCGGCATTTATGCTTGGACCCGCATTCGCCTCCAGGCTCTTGTCGTCGATTGCTTCACGGAGCCAGCCGGCCGAGAACTCGCCAGTCAGCTTCTCGCCCATGTCGACTTCGATGCCGGCGCGCGCGCCGAGCCGGGTCGATGACCGCTCGAAGCCCCCCGAATCGACGCGCAGATCATAGGCGCGGCGGCCGAGTTCGACTTCGGCGAAAGGCGTGATGGCAGGCGAAATCTCGTAGCCGGTGCGCAAGGTCGCCGTGTAGAGGGTGGAATCGCGATCCTTCTGCGACAACACGGTGCCGTCCGTCAGGTCGGCGTCGCCATAGATGTCGTGGGAGACCGCGCCCGTCAACGCGAAGCGCAGCTTGCCGACGTCCTTCTCGACGCCCAAGCTGCCGTCGATGGTCTGGCGTATGGGCTGCGATTTGACGCCGGCAATGGCGTCGGGTGATGAGGCCGATTCCGGTGCGATCTCGTAGCCGAGCTTGGCGATGGCGCGCAGTTCGTTGTCGAGATCGACGTTGAGCGTGCCTTCGATGCGGCCGCGCCCCTCATTGATCTTCTGGCCCGAAATGGTGTTGCGGAAGTTGCCGTAGCCGTCGATGACAGCCGAATTCTCGCGCCAGTCGGAGGCGGCGGAGAAACGCAGCGCCGTTTCGGACAGCACCGCCGACTTGCCGCCGGAGCTGGAATCGGCGTTCGACGTAACGGTAACGCCCTGCTCCAGCGTCGGCCGCAGCAGGAACGAGCCGACCTTGATGCCGGTTGCCGCGTACGGGTCGTCCTCGGGCTTCTTCTTCTGGCCCTCGATGGCATCGGTGCGCTCGGCGCCAGGATCGAGCTTCTGCCGGTCGACGCTGTCGACGGTGAGGGCACGGCGGTTGGCTGTATCCTGGTCCGTATCGTCTGCCGTCGTGCTGGTCGAAGTCGTTCCGGTGGTGGTTTGGTCCGTGGCCTGGCCAGGCTTCTTCTTGTCGGCGGCCTTGGTTTTGTCCTTGGTCTTGTCCGCATCGGCGGCGCGTTGCTTTGCCGTCGATGGCCGGCGTGGCTGGACGGTTGGCGGCTGGTCGGCGAACGAATCGTCGGTGGCCGCAGGCTGGTCGAAAATGCTGTTTGCGCCGGCCTGTGACGGATCGGTGTCGTCAGGCAAGGCGCCATCGCTGGCCGGCACATAGGCGGTTGGCGTGTTTTCCGTGGGGGTGGTGTCGGCAGGCGCCGGCTTGACCTGCGTGTTGGCCTTGCTCAATTGCCTGGCCCGGCGCTGCTGGTCGGACAGGATCGCCGATTCCGAGACTTCACCACGCAGCTCGGTTTCCTGGGCATGAAGCGCAGTTGGCCGCAGTAGAGCGAGCACGCTCGTCGCCAGAAGCAGAGCGCAAAAGGCTCCGCCCGTTCGACCTTTTTTGTTTTCAGGCTGGGCCCGCGACATCGTCACCACTGCTTGCGCGGCGCAAGCGCGCCATACTTACCGAACCGTAAACGGGGATGGTTAACGGAGGGTTGAGGGGTGCCTGTCAGACCTCGCCGGACGGCAATTCCGTTGGACAGGCGAACGGCAAAGCGCTAAGCGCATCAGCCATGCATGCGGGATCCCCAGAAAAGAAGCCTTTGGACAGCCAGGCTTCGATCGCCTCGGCGCTGAGAACGGTAGCCACCGAACAGGCCGGAGTGGCGGCGTTGGCCGCCGCGCTGGAAAACGGACTGGCCGAACCCTTCGCCCACGCCGTCGACATTATCTCGCGCATCGATGGCCGAGTCATCGTCACCGGCGTCGGCAAAAGCGGCCATATCGGCTCCAAGATCGCCGCCACGCTCGCCTCGACTGGCACGCCCGCCTTCTTCGTCCATCCGGCGGAGGCCAATCATGGCGACCTCGGCATGATCGCCAGGGATGATGCCATCATCGCCATGTCATGGTCGGGCGAGAGCAAGGAACTGATGGGCATCGTCGCCTATTCCAGGCGCTTCTCGATCCCGCTGATTGCGATTACCTCCGGCGCGACTTCGGCGCTGGCGCGCGCGGCCGACGTGGTGCTGCTGCTGCCATCCGTGCCGGAAGCCTGCCCGCACGGCCTAGCGCCGACGACATCGACGCTGCTGCAACTGGTCGTCGGCGATGCGCTGGCCATCGCGCTGCTCGAAGCGCGCGGCTTTACGCCCGACCATTTCCGCACTTTTCATCCCGGCGGCCAGCTCGGCGCCAATCTGACGCAGATCCATGAGATCATGCATGTCGGCGAAAGGCTGCCGCTGGTCGCTTCGGGCACCGGCATGCGCGAGGCGATCCTGGAATTGTCGAACAAGGGGTTCGGCTGCGTGGCCATCACTTCCGCTGACGGCGCCTTGGTTGGCATCATCACCGATGGCGACATCAGGCGCCACATCGGCAGCAATCTCATGGAGATGAGCGTCGATCAGGTGATGACGAAAAAGCCGAAGACGGCCACACCTGACACACTGGTGGCGACCGCGCTGCAGACCATCAACAACTCGGCCATCACCAGCCTGATGGTGGTCGAGGGCAGGCGGCCCGTCGGGCTTGTTCACCTGCATGATCTTTTGCGAATCGGCGCTGCCTGAAAAATTAAGGGCGCATCACGTACGCGATGAGCCCTGTTTTTCTGTTCAGAAAGCGCTGCGCTTTTAGGCGTTCAAACAGCCTCGACCGTCAGTTCCAGATCGGTGTCGGCCGAACTGACGACGCGCACCTGCGTGCCGGCCGGCAGGTCGGGACCGGAGACGCGCCACAGTGTGTCGCCGAGCTTTATGCGGCCTCGGCCGTCCTTGATCGGTTCGGCAAGGGTAGCCATCTTGCCGACCAGCTGCGCGCCGCGCCGGTTGAGCAGCGGCTGGTCACTCGGGATATTGCGTCCGCCAACCAGCTTCTTGCCGGCGAAAGCCGAGACTAGCGACAGCGCCAGGAAGGCCAGCACCTGGACTTCCCAGGTCCAGAAGCTTGCGTCCCAGATGAGCAGGGAAATCAAGCCGATCACCAATGCGGCAATGCCAATCCACAGCATGAAGATGCCTGGCGCTATGACCTCCATCACCAGGAGGACGAAGCCCAGAACCATCCAGTTCCATGGGCCAAGTTCGGAAATGATGCGGTCGAACATGGGAGTGTGCTCCTACTTCCAGTGGAGCATGATCTTGTCCGAAAACCGGTTCCCACTTTTCGGGATCATGCTCGCATGATCTCAGTTCTCGCTTGATCTCAGTTCTCGCTCGGGCGAACCACCGGAGGGCGGGCGGCCTGCCGCGCGGCGCCGGCAGTGCCTTCGCTGCGGAACACTTCCTTGGCGATCTCGCTTATGCCGCCGAGCGTGCCGATCAACGCCGAGGCTTCCATCGGCATCAGCACGACCTTGCTGTTGTTGGCGGTGCCGATCTTGCCCATCGCTTCGGTGTATTTCAGCGCCACGAAGTAGTTGAGCGCCTGCACGTCGCCCTTGGAGATCGCTTCCGACACAACCTGGGTGGCGCGCGCTTCGGCCTCGGCCGAGCGTTCGCGCGCCTCGGCGTCGCGGAAGGCGGCTTCCTTGCGGCCTTCGGCCTCTAGGATCTGAGACTGCTTGAGACCTTCGGCGGCAAGGATCTGCGCACGCTTGTTGCGTTCGGCCGTCATCTGCCGACCCATCGATTCGATGAGGTTGGCCGGCGGATTGATGTCCTTGATCTCGACGCGGGTGATCTTGATACCCCACGGGTGCGCCGCTTCGTCGACGACGCGCAGCAAGCGCTCGTTGATGGCATCGCGGTTGGACAAGAGTTCGTCGAGGTCCATCGAACCCATGACGGTACGGATGTTGGTCATCGTCAGGTTGAGAATAGCGTTCTCCAGGCCGGCGACCTGGTAGGCGGCCTGCGCGGCATTGAGGATCTGGTAGAAGGCGATGCCGTCGACACCCACAATGGCGTTGTCGCGGGTGATGATTTCCTGGCTCGGAACGTCGAGCACCTGCTCCATCATGTTCATCTTGGCGCCGATACGGTCGACAAACGGCACGATGAGGTTGAGGCCGGGGCTTAGTGTTTTGGTGTAACGGCCAAAGCGCTCCACCGTATAATTGTAGCCTTGCGGGATTGTCCGGATGCCTTTGATAAGAAGCACCAACACCAGAAAGGCAAGCGCACCAATCGCAATACCGAAACCGCTGAAGTCCATTTATATCTCCCTCAGATGCCGGCCATGGCGTTGATTCCATGCAACCGACTTCACCAAACACTTAGGTGTGTTTCAATAATGTTACAATCAGGTGATCGCTGATTATTAGTGTGTGGAATAGAACAACAGGGGCGATCGATCGCCGAAATGCGGCGGCCTCAGACCCAGCCTGACAGCTCGCGCCGCACCATCGCCTCGATCACCGCCATGCCCTCAGAACTGTCGTTGAGGCACGGGATGTGGGCGAATTTCTCGCCGCCGGCGTGGTGGAAGGTCTCGGCCGCCTCGCGACCGATCTCGTCCAGCGTCTCGATGCAGTCGACGGAAAAGCCGGGATTGACGATGGCGATCGATTTCACGCCGTCCTTGGCCAGTTTCTCAACCGTCTTGTCGGTGTAGGGCTGCAGCCATTCCTGCGCGCCGAAGCGTGACTGGAAGGTGGTGATCAGCTTCTTTTCATCCCACCCCAGTCGTTCACGCAACAGCCGTGTCGTCTTCTGGCAGTGGCAGTGATAGGGATCGCCCTTCTCGAAATAGGGCTTTGGGATGCCGTGATAAGAGGTGATGACCACCTCCGGCTCGAAATCGAGTGTCGTCAGATGCTGCTCGATCGAACGCGCCAGCGCGTCGATATAGACCGGCTCGGCATAGTAGGGCGGCACGCTGCGAACCGCCGGTGCGGCCCGCATCTTCATCAGGGCGCGAAACAGTTGGTCGTTGGCGGTCGCGGTGGTGGTCGCCGAATATTGCGGATAGAGCGGGAACGACAGGATGCGGTCGCAGCCCTGCGCAACCAGCCTTTGCGCGACGCTCGCGGTCGAAGGATTGCCGTAACGCATCGCCCAGTCGACGACGACATCGGGCAGGTCGCGCAACGCTTCCGCCAGCTTTTCGCTCTGCGCACGGGTGAAGGTGCGCAGCGGCGACTCGTTCTTTTCGCGGTTCCAGATTCTGGCGTAATTTGCGCCGGACTTCTTCGGCCTCGTGGTCAGCACCAGGCCATAGAGGATCGGATACCAGATCGCCTTGTTGAGCTCGATGACGCGCGGATCGGAGAGGAATTCACGGAGGTAGCGCCACATCGGCTTGAAATCGGTGCCGTCGGGCGTGCCGAGATTAACCAGCATGACGCCGATCTTGCCGGCCTTGACCGGCGGATGTCCAGCCGGCAGCGGGCCGAGCGCTTTCGCGGCTTTGGGGGCAAGGGTCATAGCAATTCTCCGGACACGGCGCGAAACTAACGACGCCGCGCCGGTTTTCAATGCCACGTCTGGCCGCACCTTGTCCGAAAAAGCAACACCCGCCCGGCGGACCGGGCGGGTGTTGTGGATTCCTGCCGGCTCTAATTGGCAGCTGGCGGGATGGTCAGGGTCGCCCCGACGGGAAGCCGGCGTGGCTCATAGCCCTTGTTGGCCTCGGAGATCACCTTCCATTTGGTGCCGTTTCCATAGGCCTTCTTGGCCAGGTCCCAATAGGTATCGCCGGCGACGATGACGTGGCTGGCCTCGGCCGGGGCGGGCGTTGCAGGTGCAGCCTCAGCCGGTTTTGCCGGAGCAGGTGCGGCTTCGGCTGGTTTTGCCGGTTCGGCTGGTGCCGGCGTTGCCGGGGCGGTTTCCGCCGGGACCGTCGGCGGGGTGGTGGTGATGTCGCCGGATCCTGCCGGCAATGCGGGCATCACCGGCTCTGCCTCCGCCGGTTTTGCCGGCTCGGCTGGGGCAGGGGCTGCCGCTACGGTTGCTGCGATCTCGGTGATGCGGCCGTCGAGTTTCGGCGTATAGGGCCGGTGCGCGGCGAGATAGTCGGCGACCACCTGTTCCAGGCCGGGGCCGTAGTCATAGGCGTTCTTGGCCTTGTCGGCGAAGACCTTGTAGCCGTCGCCGCCCTGGCGGACATAATTGTTGGTGGCGACCAGATAGTCCTTGTCCGGGTTGATCGGCGCCCAGGCGCCGCCTTCCATCACCTCCACCGACTTGACGCGGCCGGCATTGGGCGCGACCGACTTGTCGAAGGAATATTTGAGACCTGCAACCTGCGGGAAGCGGCCGGCGCCGTCTTCGACCTGGCTGACGCCGTTTTCCAGCCCGGCAACCAGATCCTTGCCGGAAATCTGGAAGGTCGCCAGCGTGTTCTGGAACGGCAGCACGGTCAGCACCTCGCCCATGGTCACGGTGCCCTTGTCGATCGAGGCACGCAGGCCGCCGCCATTGGAGACGACGATCTCGACGCCCTGTCCCTTGACGCGGTCGAGGATGGCGTCGGAAACGAGGTTGCCCATCGCGCATTCCTTGGTGCGGCAATTCTCGCGGCTGCCGTCGATGGCCTCGGCGGTCTCGGCCACTTCCTTGTTCTTCAGCGCCTCGATCGGCGCGCCGAGTTCCTTGATGCGGGCGAGTACGGCCGGGTCGGGGGTGATCGACTTGTCGAGGAAGATCGGGTCGCCGCTGGCTTCCTTGACGTTGCCATTGTCGTCGAACACGACCTTGAATTCGCCGAGATATTTCGAATAGGAGGCCGCCTGCACCACCGGCACCTTGGAGCCGTCGGGGTTGTCGACCATCGTCGGGTAGGGGCCTTCCGCCTTCGGGTCGGTGTTGGACAGAAGCGAATGGCTGTGGCCGCCGACCACCACGTCGATGCCGGGGATTTTTGCGATGACATCGCGCTCTCGCCGGTAGCCGATATGGGTGACGGCGATGATCTTGTTGACGCCTTGCGCCTTGAGCTTCTCGACTTCCGCCGTGATCGACTTGACGTCGTCGGCGATGGCGATGTTGGGGCCGGGTGAAGCGAGTTCCGGCGTGTCGTTGGTCACGGCGCCGATAATGCCGATCTTCTGGCCGCCGACCTCAAGCACGATCGACGGCTTGATCTTGCCCGCGGCGCCGGACTTGTCGTTGGCCACGACATTGGCGCTGACGATCGGGAACTGCGCCTTGTCGAGGTAAGGCACCAGCGCGCTCTCGCCATCGTCAAATTCGTGGTTGCCGAGCGTCACCGCGTCGGGCTTGATCTGATTGAGAAATTCCTCTTCCGCGGTGCCCTTGTAGGTGATGTAGAACAGCGATCCCTGGAAGCTGTCGCCTGCATTGAGCAGCAGCACGTTCTGGCCTTCGAGCTTCTTGCGCTCCTGGGCGATCGCGGTGACCAGCCGGCCGGCGCCGCCGATGCATTCGCCCTTGGTCTCCTCCTCGGCCGAGCAGGTCGACTCGTATTTGTTGTTGCCTTCGATGCGGCTGTGCCAATCGTTGAAATGCAGGATGTTCAACGTGTAGTCGGCAAAGGATGGTGCGGCCGACAGGCCGAGCGTCGAGGCAGAAAGGGCGGCAATGGCAGCGAGCTTCTTCATCTTCGTCTCCTGGATGGAACCTGATCAAAGCGTTCAACGCTCTTGCTTGACTGCAGGATAACAGCCAGCTTTTGGTCATGTTCACATCGCGGTTGTGGCGATGCAAGAAGAATCAAGACGAGCGAAATCGGCATCGGTTTGCCGGCATAAAAAAGGCGGCGGCATCGTGCCGCCGCCTTTTTAGAAGGCTATATCAGACAGGCTCAGCCGCGCCTGGTCAGGACGAAGTTCTGGCCGGCGGAGCTGGTGCAATTCAGCTGGTTGATGGACACCAGCAGGCAGTTGAAAGCGATCGGCTGCTGCCGGATCAGCGAGGTTCCGTTGATCTCGACCGAGGTGGCGCCGGTCTTGGTGTAGCTGCCATCAGCGAATTTCTCGCCGGTCTCTGCCGAAACGGTGGTGAAGACGCCGCCGTTCAAGGTCGAGACCGCCTTGCCTTCGGCGTTCAGCCAGGAGCCTTCGACGCCTCGCTGCTGCGATGCCATCGGTGGCCCGTCGGAACCACCGGTAGTGCAGGCGGCAAGCATCGTCGCAAGAGCGCCCGCCGCGCCCGCAGAAAGAATTTTGCGCGCAATCGTCATATCAAATCCTCTCCTGGCGCATCGGCCCATCGCCGAACGACGTTTGGGAAAACGATGTGCGTGGCCTCAAGTTTCCAGAGCGGTCCCTCGTGCGCCCAAAGGGGCGCACACTGCTCTCGTCCGCATCCCTTCAATCGCCCGATTTCTGGGCGATTGCAAGGCAGTGAGGCAGGGGTATGGAACCGCTATCGGACGAGGATGTTGCGGAATTGCCACGGGTCGTTTTTGTCGAGGTCTTCGGGGAAGAGACCCGGACGGTTATCGAGCGGCGTCCAGTCGGTGTAGTAGCCCTTGACCGGCCCGAGGTACTGGGACTGCACTTCCAGGCAGCGCTTGTAGTCCATCTCGTCGGCTTCGACGATACCGGCCTCCGGGTTTTCCAGCGCCCAGACCATGCCGGCGAGCACGGCCGAGGTGACCTGCATGCCGGTGGCGTTCTGGTAAGGGGCCAGCTTGCGGGCTTCCGCCAGCGACAGCTGCGAGCCGTACCAGTAGGCGTTCTTGTCGTGGCCGTAGAGCAGCACGCCGAGCTCGTCGACGCCGTCGACCAGTTCGGTTTCGTCAAGCACATGGTGGACCGGCTGCGGTTTGCCGGCGGCGCCGAACATTTCGTCCAGCGACAGCAGCGCGTCATTGCAGGGATGATAGGCATAGTGACAGGTCGGGCGGTATTGCACCTTGCCCTTCTTGCCGCGCACGGTGAAGAAGTCGGCGATCGAAATCGCCTCGTTATGTGTCACCAGCAAGCCGTATTGCGCGCCGGGCGTCGGGCACCAGGAGCGTATGCGCGTGTTGGCGCCGGGCTGTTCGAGATAGATCGCGGCCTTGGAGCCATGCTTGTGCTCCTTGCCGTTCTTCGGCATCCATTTCTCATGCGTGCCCCAGCCGAGTTCGGCCGGCTGCAGCCCTTCCGAGATGAAACCCTCGACCGACCAGGTGTTCCAGAACACGTTCATCGGCTTCGGCTTCTTGGTGCGCTGGGTGTCGCGCTCGGCGATGTGGACGCCCTTGACGCCGGCCTTCTTCATCAGCTTGGCCCAGCCGTCACGGTCGTCCTGCGCCGGCTCGGAAAATTCGAGGCCGAGATCGCCGGCGAGGTTGAGCAGCGCCTGCTTGACGAACCACGAGACCATGCCCGGATTGGCGCCGCAGGTCGAAACCGCGGTCGCGCCGCCGGGCTTGTCGTGCTTTTCCTTGATCATGGCCTCGCGCAGCGCATAGTTGGTGCGGCTGGCATTGTCGGCCTCGGTGTCGAAATAGAAGCCAAGCCACGGCTCGACGACGGTGTCGATGTAGAGCACACCGAGCTTGCGGCAGAGCCGCATCAGGTCGACCGAGCCGGTATCAACCGACAGATTGACGCAAAAGCCCTGGCCGCCGCCATTGGTCAGAAGCGGGGTCAAAAGCTTCTTGTAGTTCTTCTCGGTCACGTGTTCCTGGACGAAGGCGATGCCGCGCTCGTCGAGCAGCTTGCGGTCGGTGTCGCGCGGGTCGATGACCGTCATGCGCGACTTGTCGAACTTGAAATGACGCTCGATCAGAGGCAGCGTTCCCCGTCCGATCGAACCGAAGCCGATCATCACGACAGGGCCGGTGATTTCACCGTAAACGGGCCAGTTTTCATTCGCCATTTTATCGAGCACTCCTTCAAAAAACCCGGGAAACTGGGCCAAACACATGCAAAACCGGGCATTTTTGCCCGGTAGTCACGCGCTACATCACAGATCATTGTCACAAACCAGTGAAAAGCGCCAACTGGTGGCTAGCCGTCATTGGCCATGTGGTTAAGGACGCCAATCAACCGGTCGCGGTCGGCGGTCATGCCCTTATAGTCGAGTTGGGTCTCATCCAGCGCCAGCAATTGCGCGGCGAAAGAGGCGGCAAGCGATGCCCGGTCGGGATGCCGCGCCAGCACTTTCAGCGGATCGAGATGGATGCGGATGGTGAACAGGATGTCGCCCGACACGGGCAGCTTGCGGAGCGTCTGGCGCTCGACGCGGATGAAGGCGTGTGCGTTGACGTCGCCGTCCGGAAAGCGCGACGGGCGGTTGGTGGCACGGTCGATGCGCTCGACATTGGAGAGTGGATGATAGAGTGCGTCGTCGGCCTGGATCGACCAATTGAAGCGCTCGACGGCCTGACCCTGGAGGCCGTCGAACATGCGGTTGATGAGTTCGGCTGGCCTGGTGCCCGGACCGAAACCCGGCACCGGTGCGTGAATCTCTTGCAGCGGCCGACCGAATTTTTCGACCAGCAACCAGGATGACGGGAAGCACAGCGAGCCGGCGGCGAGCCGCCAGCCGCTGTCGTCGCGGCGCATCAGGATCAGGTCTTCCTGGACGAGCAGCGAGGCTGCGACCAACGGGGCGTCGGGGAAGGTGGCGTCAGGGTCGGCTTTGGCGCCAATCACTTCGATCCCGGCGTTCGCGCGCCGGTAGGTTTCGGGGAATGTCGCCACCAGATGCGCTTCGATGAGGTCGCGCACTTCGCGCTGGGCGTCGCGCGTGCCGTCCTCCTCGACGAACACCTTGTCGGGAATTTTGGCATAAAGCCGACGCTTTTCGGCGAGATGGTCGATGAGGTGCCCGTCGACCTCGATCCATTTGTCGAGCTCGAGCGGCTTCAGCCCGATGGTGAAGAGCTTTGAGGATCCATCATAGGGCGTGTGGGTGGGCAGCTGCGGTGTCATGCTTCCCGGAGAGCCTCCATGCCCTCGGCAACATTGGCCGCGACGAATTCGGTGATGACATATTCCGCCGCGCCGGCCTGGACGAAGGGATCGTTCTTCAGCCTTGCTTCCAGAACGTCGCGGGATCCACGCGCCAGGATCAAACCGCCTGTCCGTGGCTTCTTCGGGCCGGATGCGACGAAGAGGCCTTCGGCATAGCAGGTCTTCAGCCAGGTTCTGTGAGCGTCCAGCAGGCGGTCGATCTCGGTCAATGGCAACAGGTAGGTGGAGGAAACGACAAACATCGGAAATCTCCTGGGGCGATTTGCCCGTATTGTCAGGGATAGCGTGCCTCTTGCCTAGGCGAGAGACGCGGGGATCAGTCCGCGCAGCGAATTGCCGACGAACAGCGTCTTGGCGGATTTCAAATCGTCATAGCTGTAGATCGCTTCCTGGGCGCGGCCTTCGTCCAGCAGCTCGGCGCGCAATACGCCAGGCAGCAGGCCGCAGTCGAGCCGGGGTGTCATCAGCACGCCATCGCCAAAATCGGCGAAGACATTGGTGATGGTGCCTTCGCAGATTTCACCGCGCTCATTGGCCAAAAGCACCTCGTCGGCGCGAGTGGCGAGGTATTCGGCACGAGCATTGATATAGACCTGCCGCCGGCTGGTCTTGTGGCGCAATAGCGTATCGCCGGAATTGAGCCGGACCCGCGCCAGCTGCAGCCGCCAGACCTTGTCGGCGGCGAGCGGCTCGTAGGGCTGAACCGCAGCTGTCACCTCGCCATTGCGCTGCAGGACAAGACGGGTGCGCAGCGCCGTCTGCTGCGCCCCGACAATGTTCGCCAACACCTCGC
The DNA here is from genome assembly GCF_056404535.1 of Mesorhizobium sp. P2_C5_2. Taxonomy (NCBI): domain Bacteria; kingdom Pseudomonadati; phylum Pseudomonadota; class Alphaproteobacteria; order Hyphomicrobiales; family Phyllobacteriaceae; genus Mesorhizobium; species Mesorhizobium sp. P2_C5_2. Next base: position 219,559 of record NZ_JBFUDV010000003.1, read on the forward strand.
CGATGCGCTGCGGATCGCAGGCAAAGCCCAGTTCTTCGGCCGAGCCGTAAAGGCGCGCGAGGTGGCGGTCGAAGCGAAGGAAGCCGTGGCTGGGCTCCCAGCGCATGGTCTCGATCAGTTCGAACTCGGCGGTGTTCCCGTCGCGAAGCGCGCCTTCAGCAGACACTCCTGATACTCCTCCTCGGCGGTCGAATCGAAGACGACGCCGCCGCCGACATTGTAGACGGCCTCGCCGCTGGAAAAGAGCGAGATGGTGCGGATCGCCACCGAAAAGCGCATCGTGCCGCCGGGCGCGATCCAGCCGATGGCGCCGCAATAGACGTCACGCGGCGTGGCTTCCAGCTCATGCAGGATTTCCATGGCACGGATTTTGGGCGCCCCGGTGATCGAGCCGCAGGGGAACAGAGCCGCGAAGATCTGGCGGATGCCGAGATCGGGCAACAGCTTTGCCCTGACGCGGCTCACCATCTGGTGGACGGTTGGGTAGCTCTCGATGCGGAACAGTTCCGGCACCTCCAGCGTGCCGACCTCGCTGATCAGCGAGATGTCGTTGCGCAGGAGATCGACGATCATCCGGTTTTCGGCCTGGTTCTTCTCGTCATTGCGCAGGAACGTCTTCAGCCGCGCGTCCTCGGCCTTGGTTGCGCCACGCGGCGCGGTGCCCTTCATCGGATGGGTTTCGATCATGCCCGCAGCGTCGATCTCGAAGAACAGTTCGGGCGAGCGCGACAAGACGATGGGATCACTGAGCGAAATCAGCGCGCCGTACTTTACCGGCTGGCGTCCGGTCAGCGCATCGAAAGCGGCGAGCGGGTCGCCGGACCACTGCGCCTGGACCGGGAAGGTCAAATTGCCCTGGTAGCAATCGCCCCTGCGGATGTGATCGTGCAGCCGCGCGAAGCGTTTGGCGTAATCCCGCTCTGACCAGACGGCCCTGGCGTCGAAGATCGGGCCGTTGCTGGCCGGCGCATTGTTCTGCGGCACCGCCTGTTCAACCGGGGCGTCGAACACGCCGAGACACACCAGCGGCGCGCGCCGGCCCTCGGGCAGCAGCGGCAGCAGTTTCGGTTCGAGCAAATAACCCGCTTCGTAGGAGAAATAGCCCGCCAGCCATTTGCCGGCGTCAGATGCCGCCTGCGCAGCCGCCAGTGCCGGCACGAAATCCTTGGCATCATAGGCGACGATGATGTCGGCCGGGCGGTCGAAGACCAGCTGACGGCCGCTTTCGTCGTTGCGGAAAATGGCAGAGGGCAGGGGCATGATCTCGGATGCTGCGGTCAATGACGCCACAACCGCTCTATATGGGGGCCGGGCAGCGTGCAATCGAGGGAGCGGCGTCGCAAGGCGCAAAGACGGTGGCGCTTGCGAAAACAAAAGCGGCGCCCGAAGGCGCCGCCTTGTCGGCCTTATTGCCGATGATCAGATCAGGTGTTGTTGGCGGTCCCGGCGGTCGGGAACTGGCGCGCGAATTCCTTCTCGTCGCCGGCGGCAAGCAGCTTGGCCTGCTCGATCCACTTTTCGCGAGCGATGCGGCCATCGAAATTCAGCGTGTCCTCGATGTGCTTGACGTCGGCTGCGTTCCAGCCGGCAATCTGCGCATAGGTCGTGACACCAAGGCCCTTGAGCAGTTTGTCGTTGACCGGGCCGATGCCGATCAGGCGGCGCAGATTATCAGCCTTCCCAGCTGCCGGTGCGGCCTTCTTCGGGGCTGCGGCCGGCTTTGACGCTGCGGCTTTGGGCGCGGCCTTGGCGGCGGCAGGTTTGCTGGCAGCCGGTTTTGCGGCCGCGGATTTGGCCGCAGCTGGCTTGGCGGCGGCAGGTTTGGCCGCGGCGGGCTTGGCGGGCGCGGCTGGCTTCGCGGCCGGGGCGGACTTGGCCGTTGCGGATGTCGACACCAGTGCGGCCGGCGCCGAGCTGGAAGGCTTGGCAGATGGAGTCGATGTTTCGCGCAACCGGCGTTCGAGATCGGCGCGAGTCTTGCCACAGGCGTCGAGTTCGCCGGTCAGGCGATCGGCGTCAGCGCGCAGCCTGTCGCGCTCGCTGCGGGTGCGGTCGAGGTCGCCGCGCAGGCTGTCAAGCTCGCCGCGCAGCCGGCCCCAGATAAACCAGCCAACCAACACACCTACAAGGAACGCCAGGACAATGTAGAAGAAGGTCATCGTCTCTCTCCAGTCGGATCCGTCCGCCGCCGCCTCAAGTCTTGACCTTGGCAGATCGGATCATCCAATGGTGGTTCGGCGGTTCAGGGAACAGCCGGTCTGTCGTCGACTGCCGGCACTCGGCTTTCCCGCCCATTGCCAACGGCCGCTGTCGCATTCGCCAGGCCGCTGCCATGGGCCGGGATGCTGTCCGGCCTGAGCCGCGCGCCCGGCTGAGCTTCAGGCGGAAAGCTATCATACGGATTCCGGAAAGCTAACGGAAAATTTCGCCGGAGAGTTCTTCAAGAACAGATATTTAGAACAAGAACAGAGCTGCCGTAACATGCATTCCGGCTAAACTGTTCTGCGATTTCGCAAAGTCGAGACCGCCGCCGAACCTGTCGCTCTGCGCTCCCGGTCCGACGGGTGCGTGGCGTCAACTGTCGAGCGCTTCCAACTCGTCGATCAGGCCGCCGATCACGCCAAGCCCTATCTGCCAGAAGGCGGGGTCTGTGGCATCGAGGCCGAAGGGGGCGAGAAGCTCGGAGTGATGCTTGGTGCCGCCGGCGCGCAGCATCTCGAAATACTTGTCCTGGAAGCCGTGCTCGGCATTCTGGTAGACGGCGTAGAGCGAGTTCACCAGACAGTCGCCGAAGGCGTAGGCGTAGACGTAGAAGGGCGAGTGGATGAAATGCGGGATGTAGGTCCAGAAGACCTCATAGCCCTCGCGCAGCTTGATCGCCGGCCCCAGGCTTTCGGCCTGCACTTCGAGCCAGAACTGGCCGAGCTTGTCCGAGGTCAGCTCGCCGTTCTTGCGTTCGGCATGCACCTTGCGCTCGAACTCATAGAAGGCGATCTGGCGCACGACCGTGTTGATCATGTCCTCGACCTTCTGGGCGAGCATGGCCTTGCGTTCGCGCTTGTCGGTGGTCTGGTCGAGCAACGAACGGAAGGTCAGCATCTCGCCGAACACGGAGGCCGTCTCGGCCAGCGTCAGCGGCGTCGAGGCCATCAGCGCGCCCTGGCCACCGGCCAGAACCTGGTGCACGCCGTGTCCGAGCTCATGTGCCAGCGTCATCACATCGCGCGGCTTGCCCATGTAGTTGAGCAGCACGTAAGGGTGCGCGGAGGGTACCGTCGGATGCGCGAACGCGCCTGGCGACTTGCCGGGCCGGACGGGCGCGTCGATCCAGTTGCGATCGAAGAAGACACGGGCGATCTCCGCCATGTCAGGGGAGAAGCGCTGATAGGCCGACAGCACGGTGTTCCTGGCGTCGTCCCAGCGGATCACCGCTTGCGGGGTTTCGGGCAAGGGTGCATTGCGGTCCCAGTGGTTCATCACCTCCATGCCGAGCCAGCGCGCCTTCATCGCGTAGTAGCGATGCGACAGGCGTGGATAGGCCTCGCGCACGGCGGACGCCAGTGCATCGACCACGCTGCGCTCGACACGGTTGGCGAGGTGGCGTGAATCGGCGATGTCCTCGAAGCCGCGCCAGCGGTCGGAAATCTCCTTGTCCTTGGCCAGCGTGTTGGTGATCAGCGTGAAGGTGCGCAGGCTCTTGCGGAAGGTTGCGGCGAGCGCCTCGGAGGCGCGGCGGCGGACTTCGCCATCGGCGTCCTGCAGGCGGTTCAGCGCCGGCTCCAGTGTCAGTTCCTCGCCGTCTATGTCGAAGCGCAGATCGGTCATCGTCTCGTCGAACAGACGGTTCCAGGCGCCGCGCCCGGTGATCGACTTCTCATGGAAAAGCTGCTCGACCCGGTCCTCAAGCTGGTAGGGCTTGTCCATGCGCAGGTCGAGCACCCAGGGCCGGTAATGCGCAAAGCCTGCATCGGCGGCGAGGGCGGCTTCGAGCGCCTTGTCGTCGATCAGGTTCAGCTCCAGCGCGAAGAACAACAGATGCGCGCTTGCGTCGGTCATCTTCTCCTGGATGTCGCCATAGAGCTTGGCGCGCTGCGGATCGGCGGTGTTGCCGGCATAGACGAGGCCGGCGTAGGAGACGATTCGCCCGATCAGTTCCTCCAGCGCCTCGTAGGCTGCCAGCGCCTCGCCGAGCTTGCCGGCGCTGCCGCGCTCGGCCTCCGCCGCCAGCGTGCCTTTCCAGCGGTTCTCGAAGGCGACGGCATCGGCCGCCGCCTTGGCGAGGTCGCGCTTCAGTTCGGTCGCCTCCATGCCGGAATAGAGGTCGGCGAGGTTCCATTCCGGCAGGTCGCCCAGCTCCGCCGCGCCCTGACCGGACGCTGCCGCCGCAAGCTGCCGACCGAGAATCCTGCGCATCAACAATTACCTTCTGGAATCAAGGGGAAGGGCAAGCCGGTCAAATCCTAAGGAATTCATTCACCGGGTTTTTTGAAACCTTATTTAGAACCCTGTGCCAAGATGATCCATGGGGATTTCCCAGGCAGGCAACTGAAATCAGTCATGACAGGTTCCATTCTCATAGTCGATGACGATCCCGTGCAGCGCCGGCTGCTCGAAGCGGCGGTGACGAAATTCGGCCACAGCGCCATCGTTGCGGATGGTGGCGAGGCCGGCCTGGAGGCCCTCGACGGACCCAATGCGCGGGATGTTTCGGCGGTCATCCTCGACCTTGTCATGCCCGGCCTCGACGGCATCGGTGTGCTGAAGGCGATGCGCGAGCGCGGCATCACTGTTCCCGTCATTGTGCAGACCGCGCAGGGCGGCATCGAGACGGTGGTTTCGGCGATGCGCCACGGCGCTTTCGATTTCGTCGTCAAGCCGGCTTCTCCAGACCGGCTGCAGACCGCGATCGGCAACGCGCTCAAGGTCGAGGCGGTCGAGGATGAGGTAAAGCGCACGTCGCGGCGGCGCGGTGGCCATCTAACCTTCAAGGACATGATCACGCACAGCCCGGCTATGGACCGGGTGATCCGCCTTGGCCAGAAGGCGGCGGCCTCCAACATCCCGATCCTGATCGAGGGCGAGTCGGGCGTCGGCAAGGAACTGGTGGCGCGCGCCATCCAGGGCACAGGGGATCGTCGTTCAAAACCCTTCGTCACCGTCAATTGCGGCGCCATCCCCGACAATCTGGTTGAATCGATCCTGTTCGGCCACGAGAAGGGCTCGTTCACCGGCGCCACCGACAAACACACCGGCAAGTTCGTCGAGGCGCATTCGGGCACGCTGTTTCTCGACGAGATCGGCGATCTGCCGCTCGAGGTGCAGGTCAAGCTGTTGCGCGCCGTACAGGACGGTGAGGTCGATCCGGTCGGCGGCCGCGCCACGGTCAGGGTCGATATCAGGCTGATCTCGGCCACGCACCGCAACCTTCTGCAGCAGGTCAAGGACGGCAAGTTCCGCGAGGACCTGTTCTATCGGCTTAACGTCTACCCGATTTTCGTGCCGCCGCTGCGCGACCGGCGCGACGACATCCCCTATCTGGTCAAGCACTTCATGGACAAGGTGGCGCCGGCGGGCCATCGCCTGCACGGCATTTCGGAAGCCGCACTGGCCATGCTGCAGGCCTATGACTGGCCGGGAAACATCAGGCAGCTGGAAAACGCCGTGTTCAGGGCCTCGGTGCTTGCCGAGGGCGAGGTGCTGACACCAGACGAATTCCCGCAGATTCGAGCGCAGGTCGACGGCACCGTCAATCTCGATGCCCACACGTCCCAGTCGGACCCCGAAATGGCCTGGATCGGCGAGTCACAAGTCGATAGCGCGCAGACAGAAGACGTCCGCACTGTCGCTGACGAACTCGAGCCTCCGGCCAGGCTGCTTCAGCGTTTCGGCACGCTGAGGGCGCTGGACGAGCGCGGCAATGTTCGCGCGCTGGCCGATGTCGAGCTCGAAATGATCAAGCTCGCCATCGACCACTATAATGGCCAGATGAGCGAAGTTGCACGGCGTCTCGGCATCGGCCGATCGACGCTCTACCGCAAGCTCAAGGAATACGGCATCGACCCGGAAACCGGCCGCCTCGACCGCCTTGCATCCTGAAGCGCGTCGCGTTTGAACGGATTCAGGCGACGCGCCTCAGGTCTTTGCATTATGCATGTCGTTCTCTCAAAACCGGGACCACTTTTGAGCGACATGCATTCGAAAACCGAATTCCACAGCTTGCCAACGCAAGGCCGGGACCAGCTTGCCAGGCAATATTCCGCGCTGCATAAGGGGTTGCGGCGGGAATATGGCCGATGCGAACAGCCGTGTTCACGCATTAAGGCTAACGGTAACAGATCGTGTTGCGGGAAAAGGCTGAATCTTGATCTAAACCAGCAGTTTACCAAGAAATCCTGTGTATTATTTTTGACGGGATATCGCCACGGTGTTACCGCATTTCGGCTTCAATAAGCGATGATTAACCATTAGGATCGATATTCGGATGTGAAAACCACGCATCCGTTTGGGCAAATCCGGGGACAAACGGCAGCCTGCAAGGCCTTTTGATTTGAACAAAGTCGAACGACACAGAAACGGGCGGCACTATCACATTGGCGTCTGGCCGAGATGGTTGGCAGCGGTGATTGTTGCGTTCGCTTTCCTTGCCGCAACTGCTGCCGGCGCCAGCGCTGAAACGCGCTCGCTCAAACTCTATCACCTGCACACGCATGAAAAGGCCGAGATCGTCTATAAGCGCAATGGCCGCTACGATCCGGAAGGCCTCAGGAAGATCAACATCATCCTGCGCGATTGGCGTCGCAACGAACCGACCAAGATGGACCCGCGCCTGCTCGACCTGGTGTGGGAAGCCTATCGCCAGGCCGGCGCTACCGACTACATCCAGGTCGTCTGCGGCTATCGCTCACCGGCGACCAACTCGATGCTGCGCAGCCGCAGCCGTGGTGTCGCCAAGGAAAGCCAGCACATGCTGGGCAAGGCGATGGACTTCTACATTCCAGGCGTGCCGCTGAAGAAGCTGCGCAACATCGGCCTGAAAATGCAGGGCGGCGGCGTCGGCTATTATCCGTCGTCCGGTTCGCCCTTCGTCCACATGGACGTCGGCAATGTGCGCCATTGGCCCGGCATCAGCCGCCAGGAACTGGTCAGCCTGTTCCCAAATGGCAAGACGCTGCATGTGCCGAGCGACGGCAAGCCGCTGCCGGGATATGATCAGGCGCTAGCCTCCTACAAGGCGCGCAAGGGCGCCGGTTCGCCGGCCATCATGATGGCCAGCGCTGGTGGCAGCACCAAGAAATCCGGTGGCTTCCTCTCCGCTTTCTTTGGCGGTGGCGGCGAAGACGAAGCCGACGACAGCGCCGATGTCGCGACCGCCGCGCCGTCGCCGAGAAGCGTGAAGCCGGTCCAGGCTGCCAGGAGCGACAACAACAGCAACCTGCCTGGCATCGCGATCGTGTCGCCGCAGGACGCCAAGCGCGCGAACATCCCGCAGCTTGCCGACGACAGCGCGGACGATTCGGAGCCGCAGCAGGATACGCCGGAGACGATCATCGCGGCTCTGCCGGCCAAGGAAGTGCCGCTGCCAGATTTCGCGCCGCGGCCCAAGGCCGATGTCGGTGCGCAGCAGCCTGACACGGTGCCGTTCGGCATGGCCGATGCCACCACAGAACAGACAGTGGCGACGGCGCAGGCGCCGGCCAATGTGCCGTTCGGCATGGCCGATGTGAGCGATGCTGACCAAGGGGCTGCCGCTCCGGCCCAGGTCGCGCTCAACGTCCCGTTGCCGACCTGGCGTCCCGACCGCTCTTCGCCGCCGGCTGAGCTTGCGCCGCAGGACAAGGGCGTGCTGCTGGCGCTGGCCGATACGGCTGCCCACAAGCAGACCGCAACCGACGCCTTCTCGGCGCTGCCGTCGCAGCGTCCGGATGAGGTCAAGGCCGTTCTCGAACAGGCCAGTGCCGCCGATGTTACCGACGACTATCAGGTTGCCTCGCTCGAGCCGCGCTCGGCGTTCAACGACCCGTCAGGCGTCGATGCCGCAACGCCGCGCGGCGCCATTGCTGCCCGTCCCGCCGGTACCGATCCGGCCTCCGTGATCGGCGCCGGCGTGAAGACGACGCGCAAGGAAGCCAGGGCCTCGGCCCGCGACCTGAAGCCCGGGCCGAAGGCCGTAGTGGTGGCGGCCGAACCGCAGGCGGCGCGCTGGGCGCTGAGCAGCGGCGACAACATCGCCACCGTTTCCAGCCCGACGACAGCGCCGCGCTATGCCTACAACATCGTGCATACGCCGCCGAGCGAGGTCTACACTGCAGGCTTCCAGGCGGACAACCAGATGGCCGATGCCAACCGCTTCACCGGCAATGCCGTAAAATTCCTTTCGGTCGCCCGCTTCCAGACGAAGTAAGGGCCTCGACCCAAGCAGATATCAAAAGCCGCGCTGGGCAACCCGCGCGGCTTTTTGCTTTTGGCGAATCTCCAGCACTGGCTTCCCGCGTCCCGGAATGCTAACCACCAGCCTGCATTCCCGCTTCGTCTAATGGTAGGACAGCGCCCTTTGAAGGCGTGAATCGTGGTTCGAGCCCATGAGCGGGAACCAAAATCTCAACGCTTAGCAAACCCGGTCGGCACAAGCCGGCCGGGTTTTTTGTGCCGAGAGCAATTCCAGGAAAAGTGTGAAACGGTTTTCCCGGGAAAAGCGCAAAGCGCTTTCCCTTGGGAATTGCGCAAAAACAAAGTAGCGGAGGTTACTTTCCGAGCTTGCTCGCGGCCCTCGCGAGCGCCTCGATCTCGTCCCACTTGCCGGCCTTGACCAGCTCGTCCGGCGCCACCCAGGAGCCGCCGACGCAGATCACATTGGGCAGGTTGAGATAGTCGGCCGCGTTCTTGGCCGAGATGCCGCCGGTCGGGCAGAATTTCACGTCGGCCAGCGGCGAGGCGAAGGCCTTCAGCGAGGCGATGCCGCCGGACTGTTCGGCCGGGAAGAATTTCAGGAAGCGCAAGCCCGCCTCGCGGGCGGCCATGATCTCGCCGGGTGTGATGGCGCCGGGCAGCAAGGGGACGTCGCTGTCCTTGGCTGCTGCCAGCAATTCGCGCGTGATGCCGGGGCTGACGATGAATTTCGAGCCGGCCGCCGCTGCCTCGTCGAACTGCTTGGCATCGAGAATGGTGCCGGAGCCGACAATGGCGCCCTCGACCTCGCCAGCGACGCGGCGGATCGCTTCCAGCGCATCGGCGGTTCTCAGCGTAATCTCGATCGCCGGCAGGCCGCCGGCGGCGAGCGCCCGGGCGAGCGGCACGGCGTCTGCGACATTGGCGATCTTCAGCACCGGGATGACCGGCTGGCCGTTGAGCAGCGACAGGAGCTTTTCGGTCTTGCTGGGCATTGGCTTGTCTCTCCGGCAGGGATGATTTCAACCGATTAGCAGAAGGCAGATTCCGAGTCCACGAAACCCGGCCTGCCGCGATGTCACATCTGTCGGCCAACGAGCCTGCAGGCGAATGCCGCAAGGCTTCTCTAGCTCTGCCTTGAATCCGCTTTGACCACGGTTTAGTGGCTTGGCGATGACACTGTCCAACGATGAACCTGTGCGCGTCGCCGCGCTCTACAAATTTGCGGCGCTGGGCGACTTCGATGCGCTGCGGGAATTGCGCACGCCACTTGCCGCCTTCTGCTGCGGGCGCGGCATCAAGGGCACGCTGCTTCTGGCGCAGGAAGGCATCAACGGCACGGTCGCCGGCAGCGAGACGGATATCGCTGCGCTGATCGCTTATCTCGAGGCCATCGAAGGCCTAGCCGATCTCGAGGTCAAATACAGCCACGCCGCCGAAATGCCGTTCCATCGCATGAAGGTGCGGCTGAAGCGCGAGATCGTCACCATGGGCGTCGAGGACCTCGACCCGGCGACGGGTGCGGGCACCTATGTCGCGCCGGCCGACTGGAACGCTCTGATCTCGGATCCCGGCACCGTCGTCATCGACACCCGCAATGCCTACGAGGTTTCGATCGGCACTTTCGAGCGCGCCGTCGATCCGCAGACCTCGAGCTTTCGCGAGTTTCCGGCATGGGTCGAGAAACACCGCGACGCGCTCGACGGCCGCAAGGTCGCGATGTTCTGCACCGGCGGCATACGCTGCGAAAAGGCGACGGCCTATGTGAAGTCGCTCGGCTTCGAGAATGTGTTCCATCTCAAGGGCGGCATCCTCAGATATCTTGAAGTGGTGCCGGCCGAAGACAGCCTGTGGCAAGGCGAGTGCTTCGTCTTCGACGAGCGGGTCTCGGTGTCGCATGGGCTGACAGAGGGCGAGGCTGAACTGTGCCGCGCTTGCCGGCATCCGCTGACGCCGGCGGACCGGCTGTCGCCGCATTTTGCCACCGGCGTGTCATGCCCGCATTGCTTCGAGGCCCGCTCGGACGAGGATCGTGCCCGCTACGCGGAGCGTCAGCGCCAGGTCGAACTGGCGCAGGCGCAGGGCAGGGGGCATATCGGCAGCTAGGATCCGTATTGCTGGCTTCGGTCACCAGGCGACGGAATAGCGGTCGATCACCCACAGCCATGTGCCGTCGCTTTGCCGGCGCGCGACCTCCGAGGTTATCGAGCCATCGGCAAGTCTGGTCGAGGTGAGCGCCAAATCGCCATTGATGGCCGCCGGGCGCTGCTCACCACGCTGGAATTTTCGCCCGCTCGCGGCAAAGGCTTCGAACAAAGCTCGGATGGCCTCGCGGCCGCGCGTCAATTCCGCTTCGCTGGTGTCGATGACAGCATCGGGTTCGAACAGCGCCACCATGCCGTCAATGTCACCCACCCACTGCCGGTCGATCAGCAGGCGCTCGAGATCCTGCGGATCACGAGCCGGCTCGCGGTCAGGCTGATCGGTCACGGCAAAACTCCTTCGCCAATGTCGCGGCGACACTAACCGAAGCCGAGGCCGGTTTCGACACATCGAATTCGATTTCGGGGACTGCCGGCGCCGATAGCAAAGCGCGTACCCGTCATTGTAATGTCAATGTGCGGGCCCTACGTCTGCAACGTCCAAAACCCGCCTGTCCCCATGTGGTATGGGCCCTTTTCTGGAGGCACTATGTTCGACCCCAAGAAGCTTCTCGACGACCTGCTCGGCTCGCAAGTCCCCGGCACCACCGGCACCGTCCGCGACAAGGCAGGACAGGCCGTGCAGATGGCCAAGGACAATCCGCTGGCCGCCGGTGCGCTGGCCGCGGTGCTGCTTGGGACCGGCACCGGACGCCAGGTGACGGGAACCGCCATCAAGCTCGGCGGACTGGCTGCGATCGGCGGCCTCGCCTACAAGGCCTACCAGAACTACAAGGCCGGCAATGCGCCCGAGCAGGCGCCAGCGGCCGGCCAGCCGGAATTGCTGCCGCCGCCCGCCGACACCGCCTTCCATCCCTCGCAGGCGCCGCAGGGCGAGGACGAGTTCACACTGACCCTGGTGCGGGCGATGATTTCGGCGGCGAAGGCCGACGGCCATGTCGACGACGAGGAGCGCCAAAAGATCGCCGGCAAGCTCAAGCTCGCCGGCGTCGGTTCCGATGCCGAAAAATTCTTGTTGGCCGAGCTGGACAGCCCGCTCGACCTCGACACGCTGGTCGCTGGCGCCAAGACCGACGAGCAGAGGCTCGAGCTCTACACGGCGTCGCGGCTGACCATCGATCCCGATACGCGCGCCGAACGCGGCTATCTCGACCTGCTCGCTGGCCGGCTCGGCCTGCCGGATGCACTGGTCGACCATGTCGAGGCGACTGTGTCGGCGGCCAAGGTGGCGGCCCCGGCCGGGACCGCGCCGAACCCGCGCTGGTAGCCAGCGCCGCGGCGCGGCTAAGGCAGCGCGGCCGAGGCTGGAAAAACGAGTTAACGTCTCGTTTACCGAGGAAGCGCATGATTCTAGCAGTCGGATCGGCTTTTCCTCCTCCCAAGCCCGGTTCAGATCAGGGCGGTCGCCAATGACCGCCCTTTTTGTTCAGCCGATCACAGGTTGTTCGGCTTGCCATGATCCCCGTCATTTGCGATGCCTCGGTGCACTCGGATGCATCCCGATCTGTGCCTGGGATGCGCGGTGCGCAGGAGCAAAATCATGACAGCCCTCACAGAGAAAACCGCCATCGTCACCGGCGCTGGTACGGGCATCGGCAAGAGCGTCGCTACAGCGCTGCTCAAGGCGGGCTGGAACACCGTGTTTTGCGGCCGCCGCAAACAGGTGCTCGACGCCGCGATCGCCGAGGCCGGCAAGACGGACGCCAAGGCGCTGGCGGTAGCCTGCGACATCAGCAAGGCCGGCCAGGTCGATGATCTGTTCGAGACGGTGGCGGCGGCTTTCGGGCGCGTCGACCTGCTCTTCAATAATGCCGGCATGAGCTACAAGTCGACGCCAATCGACGAGATCCCGGTCGAGGTCTGGAACGACATTGTCGGCGTCAATCTTACCGGATCGTTCCTGTGCGCCCGCGCCGCGTTCGGCGCTATGCGCAGACAAAAGCCGATGGGTGGCCGCATCATCAACAACGGCTCGGTCTCGGCCTATGCGCCGCGGCCCGGCTCGGTGCCCTATACCGCGACCAAGCACGCGATAACAGGGCTGACCAAGACGTTGGCGCTCGACGGTCGGCCCTATGATATCGCTTGCGGTCAGATCGACATCGGTAATGCGCTGACCGACATGGCGTATGCCATGACCGTCGGCGTGCCACAGGCCAACGGCTCGATTGCCGCCGAGGCGGTGATGGATGTCCAGCGCGTCGCCGACGCCGTCGTCCACATGGCCAGCCTGCCGCTCGACGCCAATGTGCTGTTCATGACGGTGATGGCGACGAAGATGCCGTTCGTTGGCAGAGGGTAAAAAACGGAGCGTCGGCGCTGCCCCTCACCTGCCTGCCGGCATCCTCTCCCCGTAAACGGGGCGAGGGAAGCTGTCGCGTATGATTTCGCCAATCACCAACGTTGCTAGAAGGGGTGCCGAGGTTGCGGCCAGCTTCTTTCTCCCCGTCACTATACGGGGAGAAATGCCCGGCAGGGCAATGAGGGGCAGCGCGAACTTTTGCAATAAACCCCCTACTTCTTCAAAAACGCCTCGATCCGCTCCAGCGCGCGCAAGATGTTCTCCTCGGAATTGGCGTAGGAAAGCCTGATATAGCCTTCGCCGAGAATGCCGAAATCGGGACCGCCGATCAGGGCCACGCCGGCATCCTCGAGCAGCGCCGAGGCTAGCTTCTTGGCCTTCCAGCCGGTCTTCGAGACATTGGGAAAGGCATAGAAGGCGCCCTTCGGCGTGATGCAGGAAACGCCGGGCAGGGCGTTCAGGCCCTCGACCACGATCTTCCGGCGGTTGTCGAAGGCGCGCATCATCTTGTCGACATCGTCCTGCGGGCCGTCGATGGCGGCGATGCCGGCGAACTGGCTCGGGGCGTTGACGCAGGACCAGCAATTGACGGCCAGCTTGCGCACCTTGTCGTAGAGGTGCGCGCCCTTGTCGCCGTTCGGCCAGATCGACCAGCCCATGCGCCAACCAGTCATCGCCCAGGTCTTCGACCAGCCATTGAGCACTATCAGCCGGTCGCGGATTTCGGGGAAATTGAGCAGCGAAAAATGCGTCTCACCGTCATAGGTCATGACGTCATAGATCTCGTCGGAAAGGATGGCGACCTGCGGGTGCGCCTGCAGTCCCTTCACCAGCTTCTCGATCTCGGCGCGCGGCGTGACGCCGCCGGTCGGGTTTGCCGGCGAGTTGAGGATCAGGAGCCTGGTCTTCGAGGTAATCAGCGCCAGCGTCTCCTCAGCCGAGAAGGCAAAGCCGTTCTCCTCGCGGATCGGCACGGGAATGGGCGCGGCGCCGGTGAACTCGACCATCGAGCGATAGATCGGAAAGCCGGGATCGGGATAGAGGATCTCGGCGCCCGGTTCGCCGAACATCAGGATCGCCGCGAACATGGTCGGCTTGCCGCCGGGCAGGATCATCACATTCTCGGGCGAGACCTCAACACCGGTGGTGGTCAGCGTACGCCGCACCACCGCTTCGCGCGTTGCCAGCAGGCCGTTGGCCGGGGTGTAGCCATGGTGGCCGTCACGCAGCGCCTTGATCGCCGCCTCGACAATGTGCTGAGGGGTTTTGAAGTCGGGCTGGCCGATGCCGAGGTTGACGATGTCGCGGCCCTGTTGCGCCAGCGCCGTCGCCCTCGCGAGCACCGCAAAGGCGTTTTCCTCGCCGAGGCGGTCGAAGGCCGAAATCGTGTGGAGCATTTTTCCCGTCCGTGTGGTTCTTACTGTTGGGTCGCGTTTTTGTGAGCGTCTGCCCACAAAAGTCAAACGGATTGGAGTTTTACGTGTCCGAAAATCTCAAAGACTGGCAGGCGCGTCCACGGCCCGAGCGCAAGCCGATTGACGGCCGCTATGTCAGGCTCGAACCGCTGAACGCCGAAAAGCACGGCGATGGCCTCTATGAAGCGTCTTCCGTGCCTGACATCGATGGTCGCTTTGCCTGGCTGCCCGACTATCCGCCACAGACCCGCGCCGATTTCCAGCCATGGCTGGACAAGGTCGAGGCCAGCGAGGATCCGTTGTTCTTCACCGTTATCGACAAGGCCAGCGGCAAGGTTGCGGGGCGGCAGACACTGATGCGCATCGATCCCACCTATGGCGTCATCGAGATCGGTAACATCTATTGGGGGCCGCTGATTTCGCGAAAAGCGGCAGCGACCGAGGCGCAGTTCCTGTTCATGAAGTACATTTTCGACGCGCTCGGCTATCGCCGCTACGAATGGAAATGCAACAACCGCAACGAACCCTCGAAGCGCGCGGCGGAACGGTTCGGCTTCAAGTTCGAGGGCATTTTCCGCCAGCATCTTGTGGTCAAGGGTGAAAACCGCGATACCGCGTGGTACTCGATAATCGACAAGGAATGGCCGTCCTTGCGTAAAGCCTATGAGGCATGGCTCGACCCGGCCAATTTCGACGGCGAAGGCGGGCAGAAGCGGCGGCTCGAGGATTTCCGCGCCGAGTTCGGCGCGTAACAGGAGTTTCGGCGATGGCGCATGATCATGGTTCGCATGCTGGCCACAGCCACGGCGCCGGTCACGTGCATGGCTCGACCGACAAGAAGCGCGTGCTGATCGCGGCTTGCCTGACCGCCGGCTTCATGGTCGCCGAAGTGCTTGGCGGCCTGCTGACGGGATCACTGGCGCTGCTTGCCGACGCCGGCCACATGCTCGCCGATTCGATCGCGCTTGGTCTTGCCTGGTATGCCTTCCATCTTGGCGGACGGCCGGCAACCGTGCGCCTCACCTATGGCTTCGGCCGGGTCAAAACGCTGGTTGCCTACACCAACGGCATCGCCATCTTCGCCATCGCGCTGTGGATCGTCTACGAGGCCTGGGGCCGCCTGATGACACCGGCGCCGGTGCTGGGCGGGCCGATGCTGGTGGTGGCGGTCGTCGGTCTTGCGGTCAACATCGCATCGTTCTTCGTGCTGCATGGCGGCGACCGTGAAAGCCTCAACATGCGCGGCGCCATCCTGCATGTGCTGGGCGACCTGCTCGGCTCGGCGGCGGCGATCGTCGCGGCCCTGGTCATCCTGGCGACCGGCTGGACACCGATCGATCCAATCCTGTCGGTGCTGGTCTCGGTGCTGATCCTGTCCACTGCCTGGTCGCTGATGCGCGAAGCCGCGCACGTCCTGCTCGAAGGCGTGCCGGCGAGCCTCGACCGCGATCTCATCGCCAAGGATATCGCTGGCACGGTCAAGGGCGTACGCGAGGTGCATCATATGCATGTCTGGTCGCTGGATGGCTCCAGCAACATGGCGACGCTGCACGCCTGCCTCAATGATGGCGTCGATGCGCATCAGGCGGTCAGCGCCATCAAGAAGCGGCTCGCTGCCGAGCACGGCATCAGCCACGCCACCGTCGAGCCGGAATTCGGCCAGTGCGCCGACAGCCATGACGAACACGACCACGATCATGACCACGACCATGGTGCGCCACCGCATCACGGCCATTATCACTGACAGGGAATTTCATGGCATTGGCACCTGATTTGACGAGTTCCCGCAGCGTCGGGACGGCGTGATGGATCGCGACACGCGAAACGCGGCGATTGCCGCACTCTGGATCATGCTGCTGTTCGGTATCGCGGCGTTCTATCTGCCGACCGTGATGCTGGCCGTCGGCAGTGTCTCGACCGTACTTGCCGGCATCGTCGGCACCGCCTTCGTGCTGGCATTCTTTCTGGTGTTCTGGTTGCGCGGCCGCAGCCAGAACAAAGACAAATAAGAGGCTTTTACAAATGCGCATTCTAATCACTGGTGCAGCCGGCATGGTCGGCCGCAAGCTTATCGCCCGGCTGGCCAAGGACGGCACGCTCAACGGCCGCAAGATCACGGCACTCGACCTGCACGACATCGTGCCGCCGCAGGCGCCGGCGATGGACGGCGTCAGTATCGCCACGCATACAGGCGACCTTGCCGACGCCGGCGCTGCAGAGAGCCTGGTCGCATCACGCCCCGACGTGATGTTCCATCTCGCCGGCATTGTGTCGGGCGAGGCGGAGGCCAATTTCGATCTCGGCTACCGCGTCAACCTCGACGGCACCAGGGCGCTATTCGACGCGGTCCGGCTGGCAGGCTTTGCACCACGCCTCGTCTTCACCTCGTCGATCGCCGTGTTCGGCGCGCCGTTCCCGGATGTCATTCCGGATGACTTCCACCCGACGCCGCTGACCTCCTATGGCACGCAGAAGCAGATGAGCGAAGCGCTGCTGGCCGACTATTCCAGGCGCGGCTTCTTTGACGGCATCGGCATAAGGCTGCCGACCATTTGCGTGCGGCCAGGCAAGCCGAACAAGGCGGCCTCAGGCTTCTTCTCCGGCATCATCCGCGAGCCGCTGAGCGGGCACGAGGCGATCCTGCCGGTGCCGCGCTCGGTGCTGCACACCCATGCCAGCCCGCGCTCGGCGGTGAACTTCCTGATCCATGCCGCGGGGATCGACGGTGCCGCCGTCGGGCCACGCCGCAACCTCACCATGCCGGGCGTCGCCGTTACGGTCGGCGAGCAGATCGAGGCGCTGGAACGCATTTCCGGCGCCGAGGTCGTGAAGCTGATCCGCGAACAGCCCGACGAGACAATCTGGGCCATCGTCAAGGGTTGGCCAACGCGCTTCGAGGCTAAGCGGTCAAGGGACCTCGGCTTCAGCGCCGAGAAGAGTTTCGACGAGATCATCCGCGCCCACATCGAGGATGAGCTGGGCGGCAAGATCGCGGGTCAGACCTGACCCGCAGGGGTCAAACGCTGCCGGCCAGGCTCGCCGACAAGAGCAGCAGTCCGAACAGGAAGACGAAGGCGGCGCCGCCGATCTCGACGAAGGTGTGGATGCGGTTGCCCATGCGACCGTCACCGGCGAAATAGACAGCCCAGTTCTTGGCGGTGACCGCCATCGTCGCCAGCGCCGAGACGGTGATGGCGGTGCCAATCGACATCGCCAACACCGACAGCAGCCCGCCGAGCCACAGGCCGTTGAGCAGCGCGAAGCTGAGCACGATCAGCGCGCCGGAGCAGGGGCGGATGCCGACGGCGGCCACAGCCGACCATGCCGTGCGCCAGTCGAAGCGGTCGCCAGACAGCAGCGCCGGATCGGGCGCATGGGAATGGCCACACGTATCGCAGACCTCGCCCGCCGCGTGGTCATGATGCGCATGATCATGATGAGCGTGGTCGTGATGGGTATGATCGTGTGTGGCATGGTCGTGCGCAGCGTGATCGTGATGATCATGCGAATGGTCGTGATCGTCATGCGCGTGCAGGGCATGTGAATGCGCCGCATGGCTGTGCGCGGCGTGGCTGTGACCGCCATGTGAATGGCCCGCATGTGAATGGCCGCCATGCGAATGGCCCGCATGAGCCGCCGACAGGCTGTATGCGGGCGCCTTGCCGAACCAGCGAAGAACCGTAGGTCCGAGCTTGCGCCACAGGAGCCAAGCGCCGAACAGCGTGACGAAGACATAGCTCATGATTTCCATGAACCAGGCCGCGTCGGTCATCGAGATGGCAGTGCCGCGCAGGACGAAATAGGCAAGCAACATCACCACGATCGCGGTCAGGCCCTGCAGCAGCGCCGAGACGAAGGACAACAGGATGCCGCGCCTGAGCGCCACTTCATTGGCCACCATGTAGGAGGAGATCACCGCCTTGCCGTGGCCGGGGCCGGCGGCGTGGAAAATGCCGTAGGCGAAGGACAGGCCGATCAGCAGCCACATCTTGCTGCCGTCCTCGCGCATCGCCTTCATCGCGGTGGCCAGCGCGCGGTAAAATTCCTGCTGGCGCAGATTGATCCACATCAGGATGTGGGCGAACGGTCCTGTGGTCGGCGCCATGCCGTCATTGACGCCGATGCCAAGCGAACTCTGGGCGTGGGCCTGCCCGAGAAAGTGCGTCATCACCACGGCAGCGGCCACGAGGCCGAGCGCCAAACGCAGGGACGGTTTCATCACCGGATCTATCCTTCTGGCGGGCAGTTCAGTTCGAGCTTGGTGGCGAAGATCTTGCTCATGTCGGTGCCTGTCGGGTCATTGAAGAAGGCTTCCGTCAGGGTCTTCTGATTTTCCTTGATCGCCTCGTCCGGATCGGGCCGGATGACTTTGCTGGTGCAGTTCGAGGGCAGGCCTTCAACGGTGATGTTGGAATCCTCGGTGAAATCGATCGCCGTGTAGAAGGTCGGATCGTAGACGCCGAAATCGATCTTGCCGGCAAGCTTGATCGGCTGTTTCGGTTCGGATTCGAACAGGATGATCAGTTGGTCGTTGTCGAAATTGGCCATCAGGTGCGGCGGCGGCGTCATCGGCACGTCCTTGCCGTCGACGGTGACGAGCTGGAAATAATTGAACTCGGCCAGCGAAGCATGGACGGTGTCGGCGACATCCTTCAGCTCCTTGTCGTCAAGCTTCAGGTCGGAGTTCTTGTCGAACTCCATCATCACCGTACTCGAAAACAAATCGTCGAAGCGCCAGAGGTGGCGCAGCGCTTTCACACTTTGGTGATCCGGCGACAGGATGACGTCGAGGCGGGCCTCGGCGAAGACATGAGGATGCGCGCCAGCCGCTCCGACGGCGGCAAAAGTCGCCGCCAAGGCCGAAGCCAGCATGATTGCGTGCTGTTTCAGGTGCATTCTCGGTCGCAGTTCCATCGGCCTCGGAGAGATTTCGAGAGGTTACCAGAAAGCGGGCGAAATTGGGACCGGTGCTGCGTGTCGCCCAAAAGTGCGAAGCGGTTTTGGGACAACGACACGCACCGGCAAAAACTCAAAGCGCAACGCGCTTTGACGGCGAAGCCAAGTCAGGCGCCTTCGCGGTTCTTGAACCACTGCACCAGGAAATCGACAAAAACGCGGACCTTGGCCGGCAGATAGCGGCGGTGCGGGTAGACGGCGAAAATACCGCTGCCCGACTGGATGCGGTCGTCGAGCAAGGAAACCAGCCGGCCCGATGCGAGGTCGGGGGCGGCGATGAAATCGGGCAGGATGGCGAAGCCCAGGCCCGACACGGCGGCGGCACGCGCGGCCATCGGACTGTTGACCTCGATCGGCCCCGACACGTTGACGCTGACCGACTCCTCGCCCTCGCCCTTGAAACGCCAGTTGGCGAGTGAACGGCCATTGGTGTCGACGATGCAGGGCATGTTGGCGAGATCCTGCGGGCGCGTCGGCTTGCCGTGCCTGGCGATCAGGTCCGGCGATGCGCACAGCCTGACCGAGAATGGCCCGAGGCGCCTGGCGATCAGCGAGGAGTTTTCCAGCCGCGAGATGCGCACGGCAAGATCGAAACCCTCCTCGACCAGATCGACAAAACGGTCATCAAGATGGATGTCGAGCACGATGTCGGGATGCTGCTTGGCGAAGTCGATCAGCGACTGGCCGATCGGCGCGTCGGCGAAGGTGCGCGCCGCCGACAGCTTGATCCTGCCACGCACGTCGCCGGAGGATTCGCGCACCGCGTCGGCCAGGCTGTCGACCTCGCGTACGATTTCCGAAGCGCGGCTGTAATAGGTATGGCCGGCCTCGGTCATCGAGAACTGCCGCGTGGTGCGGTTGAGCAGCAGCGCGCCGAGCTCGTCCTCGAGTTCGCGCACATATTTCGACAGCAGCGCCTTGGAGCGACCGATCTTGCGCGCGGCGGCCGAAAAGCCCTCGGCTTCGACGACGTCGATGAAGGCGCGCATGCGAGTCAATGTGTCCATGGATCAGGCCTTTCGTGCCGTATCGAGAAGCCGCCGGCCGAGCCGTATCAGGGCAATGTCGCTGCCGGGAGGGCCGAGCAGCGAGAGGCCGAAAGGGGCGCCGTCAACCGAGCCCAGCGGCAGGGTGATTTGCGGAAAGCCTGAAAGACCCGAAAGACACAGAAGATGCAAGGCCCTTTCGCGGTAGGCCTGGAGCTGCTGCGGCTCGCTTTTGACCAGAGGGGCAGGGCCCGGAACCGTGGGCAGGACAAGAAATCCGTCCTGGCCGAGCAGGGCGGCGAGCTCGGAGCGGAAGGCCAAGCGGCGCGCCGCTTCGGCCTGCGCCGTCTTTACGTCGATCGTCCGGCCAAAGCCGAAGCGTTCCTCGACGCCCGGCCCGAGATCGCGCTCGCCCGAAATGATCCAGGCGCCGTGCTGGCTCCAGGCCTCGGCCGCCTGCAGACGGCGAAAGCACCAATAGAGCTCGTCCGGGAAGGAAGCGAAGACGTATTCCACCGGCTTCGGTTCGCCGACGACGGTAGCCGCCAACGCCCTCATCCTGGCATACTCGGCTGCCTCTGCGGGGCCGGCGACGAAGGCATCCAGCCAGCGGATCGAAAGCGGACGGTTGAGCGGGTGCTGGTGCGGGTCGCGGCCGAGCAGCAGTTTGCCGATCGTCTCATAGGTTTCGATGTCGTCGGCGAACCAGCCGAACGTGTCGAAGCTCGGCGCCAGCTTCATCGTGCCGTCGAGCGAAATGCGGCAATGCGTGGTGCGCAGCCCGATCAGCCCGCAAAAGCTCGCCGGCGCACGGATCGAGCCGCCGGTGTCGGAGCCGGTGGCGATGTCGGCAAGCTTGCCGGCCACCGCCGCCGCCGACCCGGACGAGGAGCCGCCGGTGACGCGATCGGGGGCTGCCGGGTTCACCGGAAACGGAAAATGCGCGTTCTGGCCCATCAGCGAGAAAGCGAGCTCATCGGTCTGCGTCTTGCCGATGAAGCGCGCGCCGGCGTCGAGAATCATCTGCACTGCCGGTGCGGTGCTGGAGGCTGCGTGCGCCTCGTTGAACTTCACCAGATTGCCGCAACCGGTGCGATAGCCGGCGACGTCGTAAATGTCCTTCACGGCCAGCCGGAGCCCAGCCAGCGGCCCCAGTTCCGCATTGGCCACCGGCATTCGACGCAGGTCGAGGAAGGCGTTGAGCGGACCGTGCGTGCCTGTCATCGTTCGATATCCGGATACGGTTGGCGCAGCATTGTTCGATGCCAGAAATTTTACAACCTGGGATACGATTTTTATTGATTGTGAAATCTTTCGATCTTATATCGCGCTTGCCCAAAGTCGCACGTGCCTGTGGGTGTCCGCCGATCCTCGAATGGTGAGGGAAATCGGTAAGGTAACTGGAGCTAACCCCTCCAGTCGGTCTAGCGGCCAACCGCCAGCCCGAGGACACCTTGAAGCAACGACGGTGCGGGCCTTTCTGGTGTTCTGCCGGTTGTCCAAAGACCGGGGTTACTGAAGAGGCACACCTTCATTGCCGGCAGTGCGGACGGGTCTCCCATCCAAGCCAAGGCAGACAAAGCGAACCGAGGCCGGGCAAGGCCAAGGTTCACCGCCGCGAGACGGCGTTTCATGGTTCCGGGGTCTCCACCGGCTGGTTCCATGAATTTCCGTCCCGCCTTTGTCCACCGCGAGTTCGCGAGGCTGACAGCCCGCGTCCCGCAGCCTTATTGCGCGCCGCAAGGCGTTTATGGAGAGACCCCGATGGCCACCCAGCGCATCCTTGACTTCCTCGCCACCCGACGTCCGTCCGGCCCCTGCCTGGTCGTCGACCTCGATGTCGTGCGCGACAATTTCCGCGCCTTCGAAAAGGCGCTGCCCGATTCCAAGATCTACTATGCGGTGAAAGCAAACCCGGCGCCGGAAATCCTGCGCCTGCTTGCTGCGATGGGCTCGTCCTTCGATACCGCTTCCGTTGCCGAAGTCGAGATGGCGATGGACGCCGGTGCGCCGGCGGACCGCATCTCCTTCGGCAACACCATCAAGAAGGAGCGTGACATTGCACGCGCCTACCAGCTCGGCATCCGGCTGTTCGCGGTCGACTGCGTCGAGGAAGTCGACAAGATCGCCCGCGCCGCTCCCGGCGCCCGCGTGTTCTGCCGCGTTCTGACCGACGGCGAGGGGGCTGAATGGCCGCTGTCGCGCAAGTTCGGCTGCGTGCCGGCGATGGCCGTCGATGTGCTGCGCCATGCCAAGACGCTCGGTCTCGACGCCTATGGCGTGTCGTTCCATGTCGGCTCGCAGCAGACGGATCTCACCGCGTGGGACCGTGCGCTGGCCGACGCCAAGAAGGTGTTCGCCACGCTCGCCGACGAAGGCATTGTCTTGAAGATGGTCAATATGGGCGGCGGTTTCCCGACGCGCTATTTGCGTGACGTGCCGGCGGCCCAGGCCTATGGCCAGGCGATCTTCTCGGCGCTGCGCAAGCATTTCGGCAACGCCATTCCCGAGACCATCATCGAGCCGGGCCGCGGCATGGTCGGCAATGCCGGCGTCATCAAGTCGGAAGTCGTGCTGATCTCGAAGAAGGCCGACAACGACAATGTGCGCTGGGTGTTCCTCGACATCGGCAAGTTCGGCGGTCTCGCCGAAACGATGGACGAGGCGATCCGCTA
Source organism: Mesorhizobium sp. P2_C5_2 (assembly GCF_056404535.1). NCBI lineage: Bacteria > Pseudomonadati > Pseudomonadota > Alphaproteobacteria > Hyphomicrobiales > Phyllobacteriaceae > Mesorhizobium > Mesorhizobium sp. P2_C5_2. The sequence continues at coordinate 242,440 of NZ_JBFUDV010000003.1, forward strand.
CCCTCTCGTCACGCGTCATGACGGTTCGGAGACCGCACCGTGCGTGCTCGCCGGCCCGACCTGCGATTCGGCCGACGTGATGTACGAGAAGACGCCGTACCCGCTGCCCTTGTCGCTGACCATCGGCGACGAGGTGCTGATCGAGGGCACTGGCGCCTACACGACCACCTATTCGGCGGTCGCCTTCAACGGCTTCGAGCCTCTCCGATCCTACGTGATCTGACGGTTCTTTATTTGGCGCATTTTCGGACGGCGAACCGGTTTCCACTTCGCCTGAAAATGCTCTGAGAACCGATCAGATCATCCCAGGTGGGCGTTTGTCGCCCGCTTGGGCTCGCCTGTGGAACAAGCTCCGCTCGTGAAGGATCGCGGAAATGAAAATGCCAATTGAAATCGTGGACCCCTTGCCGGTCCTTGCCATCGTCGCCGAAACTCCTGCCGATGTCGCGGCGCGTGAAGCGCTGCTCGACCGTGCCATGGGGCCGATGCGGCGCAAGAAGTCGTCGGAAAAGCTGCGGCGCGGCCGCCGTCCTTCCGAAGGCCTAGCCTTTGTCGTGCGCGATGCGGCCGGCGCGGTTATGGGCACCGTGCGGTTGTGGGATGTGCGCTTGGGCGAGGGCGGTCCGGCAGCGCTTCTGCTTGGCCCGCTCGCCGTCGACCCGGCACTGAAGAATGCCGGCGTCGGCTCGGCGCTGATGCGCCATGCGCTGGCCGAGGCCGCGCGTCTCGGCCATGCCGCGATCCTGCTGGTCGGCGATGCGCCTTACTATGGCCGCTTCGGCTTTTCGGCTGACAAGACAGGCGCGCTGGCCATGCCTGGTCCGTATGAGCGGCACCGCCTGCTGGCGCTGGAGCTGGTCGAGGGCGCACTCGACGGCGCGCATGGCGCGCTGAAGGCGGCTGGTCGCAAGCTGAGGGCGCTGCCGCTGACCTTCGCGGCGTAAAAAGCCGGCTTTCGTCTATGTAGAAACCGTGGGGTCGACAAAAGCAAAACGCCGCCTGATGGGCGGCGTTTTGCTTTTGCGACGGATTAGCCGAGCAGCTGGCTGAGCGCCATGGCGACCGTCATATCGCCTTCGACCTTTATTTTGCCGGACATGAAGGCCATGGTCGGGTTGAGGTCGCCGGCGATCAGCGAATCCAGATCATCGAGCGACAGCTTGACAGTGGAGTCGGTCGGAGCGTCGGTGTTCGAGACGGTTGCGCCGTCGATGACGATGACGCCGTCGCTGCCGGTATCGAACTTCACCGAATGTTCGAACCCGGCGCTCGCCACGCGCGACTTCATCTTCTCGGCAATCTCCTGAACGCTCATGACTGTTCTCCTCGTCTCGTTGCGTTTTGCCGCGCGTCAGTGACCGGTGTGTTTGCCGAAGTCGCTGTCTCGCGCGTGCCGCGATCCTGGTCGCTTGGCGCATATAGCTTCGAGTTGACGTAAACGTCAACGCAATGGCGATGCGTCATCTCGTTCAGTCGAAAGGAATGCGGCAGAGAAATATCCGTCCCGCGACGAAGGCTAGTGTTCCGCAGCCGGCTTGGCCGGCTCGGCCTGCGCCGATTCCGCGGGTGCCGGTTCGGTCGGCGTGGCCGGGTCCTTGCGGCGGCGCATGGCGTTGTCGCGGATCTCATCCTTGGTCAGGAAGTTGACCTGATCGATCAGCACTTCATGCACGAGGTCGGCGCCGACGCGGGCGTTGACGGTGTCGCGTATAGCCTTGCGGAAGGCGTCGAGATCGATGGTTTCCTTCTTGGTGAAGTCGATCTGCGGATTGGAATAGAGATAGGAATAGACCTGATCGGTCATCAGCGCTTCGGCCGGGATCGACATCTTCTTTATCTCGGCCGGCTCGACCGTGTAGACGAGCTTGGTGAGGAAATAGCCGTCGATTTTGGCATTGCGGATCAACGGCACCGAGATGATGTCGGTCTTGACGTAGTCGAGACCGCCCAGCATCGGCTTCGGCGTCTCGCCGACACCGCGCTCGCCCGCCGCCTGGAACGAATAGAACACGGCGCCGAGCGTAGCGGCGCAGATCCAGATCGCGGCGGCGATGAATTTGATCATGGGTTCTTCCGGAGTCTTGCAGCAATCATCAGCTCGCCCATCCGAATTCGCCGGCCGAATAGGTGCCGTCGGCTTCGGCGCGCTGGATGGCGTTCTTCAACAGCGTCGCGACCTCGTTGACCGCGTTGAGGTGCGCGAGGATCGCCGCTTCGTTCTTCGCCAGCTTCTGGCGCAGCCGCGCCAGGCTGTCGCGATGCTGCTCCAGGAATTCGACCTCGTTGGCGCCCTTCATGGCGCGGGTCAGCTCATAAAGGTAGCGGCTCTTGCGGGCGTTCGAGGCCTTGAGGTCATAGCTGGTGTCGTTCTTCAGACCCGCCGTCTCTTCCTCGACCGCCTCCTCGATGCGGCCAATGATGGCGGCAAGGTTGCCCGGCCGTGCGAAAGGGATCGGCGCCTCGGAAGTACGCGCCGGCAGGTTGGAAGAGAATTTTGAAAAATCGGCCATTGAAAATCCTGGTCTAGATCTTGATGTCGGTTTTGATGGTCGTCTCGTCGCCGGTCATCGACCGGGCGGCCTTGCGCTGCAATTCCTCGACCAGCGAGGTGGAGAGCCGGGTCTGCTGGTCGATCTCGGTCTTGTGCGGCCCGGTTGATACCGGCCCGATCGGCACGGTGCGCTTGCCGTCCTTGTAGTGGTCGGCCAGCAGCGATTTTGCGATGCCGATGCCGCCGCGTTCGGCCATGACGTCGGCGACGCGTTCGGCCAGCTGCGATTTCCACATGTCGCCGGCCAGCCCCTTGCCGTAGACGCCTTCTGTGTCCTTGGGCAGCATGTTCTGGATGAAGGTCTGCAGGACCATCGCCTCGAACTTCTTGAACTTGTTGGCGGGATCGGCGCCTGCTGCGGCCTTGTCGGCCGTGGCGCGCGACAGGATCGAGCCGGCGTCGACCGAAGCCGCCATGTCGACAGAGAAGGCGCCGCCAACGCCGTTGGCCCGCTTGGTGAGCGCGGCACGGGCAGCCTCGATATCCGTCGGGTCGACGGCTCGGGCAACATCGAGAACGATGTCGCTGGGTGGAGAAATCGCCAAGAAAGTCCGCCTCTTTGCCGGGTTTCCTGAGCGACAATGCCGCAACAAGCTTGTGGCAGGCTTGCGACTGCAGGAGGGGAGGCAGAAGCAGATTTTCGTCTGTTGCGCGGAAGCATCTCGACGCGCGTGCGGATCTGCTCGACGTTACCCTCTGCATCACCCCAACGCCTCATTCGGTTGGTCAATGAGCAGCGCTACTTGACGTCAAAAGCCCGGAACAGGCTGGGTCTTTCCACTCAATCGAGCGCCAAGTGTCAAAGTCGCCGGAAAATTCTTGATTACGGCGCGCATAGCCGTCGCGCCGCCAGGCCCAAGCGCTATTCGGGCAATCAAGGCTGCGGCACGCAGACGGGTCGAGAATTGTCGACGCCATTCCCTTTCGTAGCGATGTCCGGCCCCATCGTGGCCCTCGTGGCCTTTACCCGACGCGATCAGTTCTCTCGCAAGGAGCCAGCCGGATTGCAGCGCCATCGAAATGCCTTCAGCGATTACAGGATGTGACTCACCTGCGATGTTGCCGACGCGGAAGATGCCTTGATCATAGCCAGCTCGAATACCGGGATGAATCGGTCCTGCTGCGAGCCATGGGCCATCCAGTTCGGCACCGGCGAGCACAGTTCCCACGCCTCGGCACGAGGCAAGAACGTGGCGCCACAACGCATCGGCGGCCGCAGCGTTTCCAGAGCGCTGGCGCAGCCCGGACAAAACGTCCCGGCGAATACAGCAGGAAATTGAAACCCGGCCATGGTCTGCCGTTACCATTCCTCCATAGCCGCCCGGGAATACCAGCAACGGCATCAGGTCGGGCGCCAGTGCGGCGCCGGTGAAATGCGCCTTGAAACCGAAAAGGTCGGAAGGTTTGCTTGTTCTTGCAATGTGGCTTGGGAGCTTCCCGGTTTCCCAGGATCCATGCGCGGCAATTACCACAGGTGCGCTCAAAACCTTTTGCTGCTGTCCCTCTTCCACCGTCACAAATTGCAAATCATCGCGCCGACGAATAGCGACAGCCTTGCAAGGCTGGAGAAGTTCGACACCCGCACGTTGGGCGGCCTGTAACAGCATGTAGTCCAGACGATCGCGGCCGAGCGCGCGGCCAGGACCCGCCTTGGCGCCCGGCATTCGCGCCTCAGCCGAGACATCGCCCGAAAAGAACCCGACGCGACGTATTTCCGGGCCGGCTTCCGCGCGCCAAATCTCGCCGACGCCCAACCGGTCAAGCAAGGCAAGGCTGGTCCCTGACATGAATTCGCCGCAGACCTTTCGACGCGGAAACACCACCTTCTCCACCATTGCCACCGACCAGCCATGTTGGGCCAGCGCTATGGCGGTAGAGCTGCCGGCGGGGCCGGCACCGATGACAATTGCGTCGTGCATCATCTGGCGCCGGGCACGCTGGCACCGACGAAAGCTTGAGTGAACAGGCCCCGGCGGCCCTCAATCACAGGCGTTCCCCCTGACAGTTGCCACAATTGTGAAAGTTCCGTGCCGCGAAAACCGGCGCGGACACTTTGCGCCGCGTCGTTCAGTGTCACCGCGCAGGCGCCGATCAATGGCAGCAATCGTGTCGCGACAAGTGGCACCTTGGCCCTAAGCGGCTCCGTCGCGACGAGCACCGGAGCCATCGTCATGATCCGGGCAAGCAGCTCCAGGAGGCGCGTGTCGTCGAAGTGATGGAGGATAAGGTTGGCGCAAACAAGATCGAAGGGCTTGTCCACTGTCCAATCGAATATATCGGCGGTTACGGGTTGCGCCCGCCAACCAAATTTGGCGAAAGAGTTGCACACATCCTTGCCGATCAGGCCGATCCTGTCGACCATAACGATCTCGACGTTGGGCCAACGCCGCGCCATCAGCCGCGCCACCGTCAGCATGAACTTTCCGTCACCGGCGCCTATTTCGAGGATGCGCAGCGGCGGCGTTTGCACGTTCGCCCGAAAGAGCGACGCCATGAACCTGGCCTGGAACATCAATGCATTGATGCGAACGAGATCACGACGGGATGCGATCGCACGAGGATCATCGGCCGGGAGGCCGTCGAGGAGCTCTGGCTCCAGATGCCTGATGTTTATGTCGGTCATGCGATGGATCGGAAATCTAGGCTTCAGCCGGCAATCCGGCAAATAGAATTCGGTCTTACCTTTATGGCTGCGCGCTGTTCATGGCGGAGCTCGCATGTGAACTCAATCCGGATAACGAAGCCGAACGTCGGTCCCTTTCATACAAGATTGGAGGCTGGTATCACAGTTTGCTAATGAGAAATATCGGCGCCGCGCAATAAAATACCTTATGCCGACGTTTACCTCAGGAGACGCTTCCCCAATTCCTAGACCTCTTATGAGACCCGATTGGGCTCATTGTCGGAGCAATTTTGTCCCCTCAAGCGTATCTGAACCGCATTGCCACGTCAGTTCCAGAACACGACGTGCATCAGTTCTACCTCCGCTATGGAGCTTTGCTGCTTGAAGACGATGCCCAGCGCCTTACGCTCTTCGAACGAATGGTCGCTCTCGCCGGGATAGAACATCGCTATTCCTGCTTTGCGCCCGCCGACGATCCGCGCGGTGGGGCAATCGACCGCGACGGCACCTCGGTCAGGGGCTCGTTCGCCAGCACCGCAATCCGTATGGAGATGTACGAGGCCGCCGCGCCGGAGCTGGCGCAAAAGGCCGTCGACAAGCTTCTGGTCGACGACGACCGCTCGCTGATCACGCATTTGATCGTGACGAGCTGCACCGGCTTTTCGGCGCCTGGCATCGACCTCGAACTGGTGCAGCGATGCGGCCTGGCAACGTCGGTCGAGCGGACCATCGTCGGCTTCATGGGATGCTATGCCGCCATCAACGCCCTGAAGCTGTCACGCCACATCGTGCGCTCCGACCCGAAAGCCCGCGTGCTAATCGTCAACATCGAGTTGTGCACGCTGCATTTCAGAGAGGCCACCGAGCTTGAGAAGCTGATCTCGTTCTGCCTATGGGGCGACGGCTGCGCAGCCGCGCTGGTAACGGCCGAACCGCTCGGAATCCTGCTCGAAAGTTTCCACGCTATCGTGGCAGTGGAGCGCAAGGAGTTGATGAGCTGGCATATCCGCGACGACGGCTTTGACATGGTGCTGTCCGGCCAGGTTCCCGGCGCGGTCCGTGAGACGCTACGCAACGAACATCCGGCCATCCTTGGCGGCAGGCCCGCCAAGGAGATCGATTTGTGGGCGGTGCATCCCGGCGGCCGCTCGGTGCTCGACGCGGTCGAGCGGGCACTAAAGCTGGAGCCGACCGCGCTCGCCCTATCGCGCGAAGTGCTCCGGCGATACGGCAACATGTCATCGGCAACCGTGATGTTCGTGATGGCCGAAATGCTGAAGGAGCCGTCAGGCCTGCTCGGCTGTGGCATGGCGTTCGGACCAGGATTGACCACCGAAACCATGATGTTCCGGACTGCCTGATGAAGGCACTGCACGAAAACATCTCGCTCGTTGCCCGTCGGCTGGCGCCCTATTTGCCGTATCCGCACTTCATGTGCGTGGCGCCACTCGACGCCGTGCTGCGGGTCCTGTGGCGCGCGCAAGGCCAGATCCCTCCCGCCTATTGGCCGCGCCTGGTTCTCCTGCTCCTGCTTTCCGGGATCAGCACGGTCGCCTCCTTGCTGGAGCGCGTGATCGTTGGGGTATGGCTGCGGCTGCGACCTCCCCGGATGGAGCGGGACAACGCCCCCGTGTTCGTCCTCGGCTACTTCCGATCCGGGACGACGTTTTTGCAGAACCTGCTGGCGGCCGATCCGAGCCTAAGATCGCCGAGCTGGCCGCAGGTCCTGGCCCCTCAGACATTCGTCCTTGGCTGGGTTCTCCTGCGCTACCTTTTCGTACCCTTGCTGCCGTTGACGCGCCTCAACGCAGTGGTGCCGGTGGGCGCCAGGTTGCCTGCGGAGGATGACTTCGCCTTGAACAATATGGGTGGGATGTCCGTCCTCGCAGGACGCGCGATACTTCCCCGCCGGCAGGCCTTCTTCAATCGATTTCACGATCTCGACGCGCTTTCGGCGGACGAGTTTAGCCGCTGGCACTCACATCAGTTCGCTTTCGTCCAGAAGCTTGCTCTCGTTGCGGGCGGGCGGCGACTTCTGCTCAAGTCGCCGAGCCACACGGCGCGCGTCCGCTACCTCCTGGAATTGTTTCCTGGCGCCAAGTTCGTCCACATCTCCCGTTCGCCGGAAGTCGTGTTCCGGTCCAACCTCCTTCTGGCGCGCGAACTGCAACGTGCATTCGCCCTGCAGCCGCCACTGCCCGAGGATGAGCAGGAGGAGATCATCGCTCACGAATATCTCGCCACAGAGATGCACTATCTGGCGGACAGAGACCAGATTCCAGCTGCCGACCTCGCGGAAGTGCGGCTGCAGGATCTCAGTGACGACCCCGTGGGCGAGATGAAGCGTATCTACGGCGAACTCGGCCTGCCATTTTCCCGCGGCTGTGAGGAGCGGATGTTGCAGGTCGCCGCGACGTTCGGCAAACAGGTGCGCAGCCGCCATGCCGACCTGACGGAAAGGCAGAAAGCGCGCGTAGCTCGCCTCGCACCGCTGGCAGCCGCTTTTGGGCATGCGCCTGCGCGGGCTCCTGGGACGCTCGATGTTGACAGCCAACAGCGCATTGGATGACATAAGGATCATGACAGCAGCCCTATGGTCGCACGCAAGCTGGGTAGCTTTGGCCCGGCTGTTGCTCGTCTCCGCGCTACTCGCGATCTGCGCCCCACCGCTTTCAGCAGCGGCTGATGAGCAGAGTGACGCGGTCAAGTTGGTTGAGACTGTGCGACAGGCGGCAATTGCGCTTGGGCACGGTGGATCCGCCGAGGGGCAGCTCCGCTCCATCTCAGCGGCGTTCGATGGCAGGGGAATCGCCCAAGCCGTGCTCGGGACGTATTGGCGACGCGCGAGTGCAGACGACCGCGCCTCGGTGGTCGATGCGCTTCTCTACACTATTGCGCACCGGCTGGCCGACAGGCTGGAGCGGACGCAGGACAAGACTCTCACCGTGCTCGGCACAAAGGCTCTGGCTAATGGCGACATCCTGGTGCGCAGCCAATTCCGCCGGCCGCTCCACGGCCCGACGTCCGTGGACTGGCGTGTCCGCCACTGCCGCGGGCAGCTTTGCATCGGCGATGTCTTTGTCGACGGCGGCTCCGTGACCGTGCAGCAGCGGGACCGCGTTGCCCAGCTGCTCACCGGCAATGGCGGCTCGATCCCCGCGCTTGTCGCCGATATCAGGAAGGGCCGGCTATGACTTCTCGCTGGCGCTCATGTCCTCCCTCGTCGAACTAAGCAATGTCGGCCGCGACTTTGACGGCGGCCGCATCGTCGCCGTCGACGATGTGTCGCTCGCGATCGAGGACGACGAGACCGTGGCCATTGTCGGCCGCAGCGGGAGCGGCAAGTCCACGATCCTGAACCTGGTCTGCGGGCTCGACCGGCCGACGCGCGGCGAAGTTCGGTTCGAAGGACGGGCCGTCAACGGGAGGGCGGCATGGGCAGCCGTCAGGGCCAGCAGGATCGGCATCGTTTTCCAGAACTTCTTCCTGCTCCAGTCACTGTCGGCGTGCGAGAACATCGAGGTGGGTTTGTTGGGAAACCTCGGCGGAGCGCGGCAGCGTCGTGTCCGCGCGCTCGAACTTCTGGCACATTTCGGTCTTGCCGAGCGCGCTACGCTCCGGCCGGCTGAGCTTTCGGGCGGCGAACGCCAGCGGCTTGCAATTGCGCGCGCGCTTGCAAACCGTCCGAAGCTTCTCGTTGCGGACGAGCCGACAGGAAGCCTCGACGTGCAGACGAGCCAATCCGTGATGAGCATCATCGGCAAGGTTCATCGCGAGTTCGGCACCGCAGTGATCGTGGTGACCCATGACGAGGACGTGGCCGCACTGTGCGGTCGGCGCGTTGAGATCTCGGATGGCCGCATTCGGTCGGACAGCCGAATAGCGGCGGTGTCGACGCCTGCGCCGACGTCGGGGATGCGCTAACCATGACAGAGCTGACTCTGCCCTTGCGCGGTCTCATCGCGCGTCCGCTTCGCACGCTCCTCACCGTTCTCGGTATCGCTCTGGCGGTGGCGGGATTTGTGGCGCTTACTGGCCTGACCGCTGGCGTCCAGCATTCTTTCGCATCGGGAATCGATGAGAACGGTGCCGACCTGGTGGTAAGCCAACGCGGCGCGTTCAACCTGGTGAGCAGCACCGTGCCCAGATCGCTGGGCTCTGGGCTTTCCGAAGTGCCAAACGTCGAGGCCGTGTCGGGCGTTCTCCTGAACATCACCACCGCTGATGACGCCGCAAATATTGTTATGGCCGGCTGGCCCGCCGGCAGCTTCCTGTGGAACGACATGCACCTGCTGGCGGGGCGAATCCCTGCACCGGGGGACCAGTGGCCCGTGATCCTTGGCGAGTCGATCGCCACCGCATTGGACAAGCGGGTCGGCGATACTGTCGAGCTCCAGTTCCAGCCCTATCAGATTGTCGGCATAGCGTCGTTCTCGTCCATACTGAACCAGAACAGCGCGATCGTTCCGCTCGAAGGGCTGCAGCAACTCCTGTCGCGGGAGGACGTGTTTACCTTGTACGAGGTGAGGCTGAAGCGGCCGCTCGACAAGAACGACATAGCCGTTGCCCGAACCCGGCTCATCGCGGCCGCACCGGGGTTCGAGGTAGGCGACACCGAGCAGTTTGCCAACAGCATCCGCATCTTCGATCTGCTTCAGGCGATTGCCCAGACAATTTCACTGGTCGTCATGGCGATGGCCTCTGTCGCCGTTGCCAATACACTTCTGATGGCGGTGAACGAACGGACGTTCGAGATTGGCGTTCTCGCAGCGCTAGGCTGGTCTCCGCGGCGTATTCTTCGGCTCATTCTCATCGAAGGCCTGTTCATGAGCGCCGCCGGCGGCGTCATAGGGATCATTCTCGGCGCCCTTGCAATGGAAATGGCGGCGAAGACAAAGTTCGCGGCCGGTCTGATCGTACCCTACCTGTCGGGCTGGTCGATCGCACAGGCGCTGATCTTCGTGTTCATCGCTGGCCCCCTCGGCGCGCTCTACCCGGCCTGGCGCGCCACGCGCCTTCTCCCAGCTGACGCGCTCCGGAGGATCTGACGCCGGCGGGTCGTGTATTTATTGACGAAGCGGTTCATGTGTGAACAGGCCCTAGCTAGAGCCGACCCGGAGTGCGGTGGCCGGCGATGTCTGCTTTCGGGAAACAGCAAAGCGCTTCTCAAGGGCCGACATGCGGCGCAAAGCTGCCGTTCGCGTCGTGGAAAGCGTATGTCGACTTCGGGTCAAAAGCAGAATTCCCGCCGCTACTCCTGCCCCCGCTTCTGGGCGATGAGGTCGAGCCGGTCGCGGTCGGAGCGCTCGCGCTCGTCCTGGCGGCGCACATCCTTGTAGGCGCGCTCGACCATGTTGGTGCGCGCCGTCGCCGTGGCGATGAGGCCGACCTCCTGCCTGGCGCTTTCCAGGCTCGCTTCCTGCCGGACCAGGGCATTGGCGATGCGGCGATGGTAAAGGTCAGGAAACAGCACCGCCATCGACTGGTCGGCGTCGAAATGCTGGACCAGTTCCTTGGCCTCGGTTTCGGCGGATGCCGCTGCCGCCAGGAAACTGGCATGGCGGGTTTCGTGCAGCGCCTTCAGCTGCTCCTGCACCTTGACCAGTTTCCGCAACCGTTCCTTGCGCGTGCTCATCTCACCTCGCCAGCGTCAGGTCGACGAAGCCGTCGACGAACAGCGACAGCATGGTGCCGACGGCGAAGTAGAAGATGATCATGCCGCCGGCAATGACGAAGGGCAGCGAGATGAAATAGACCGGAATCTGCGGCGTAAGCTTGTTGACGAAGCCGATCGTCAAATTGACCAGGATGGCATAGGCGACGAACGGGCTGCCGAGCCGGAGGACCAGGAAGAAGGCGTCCGACACGGTGTCGGTGACATCGACGAGGGCGGCCTGCGGGTTGAAGAAGACGTTGACCGGCGCGATCGTGTAGGAAGCAACCAAAGCGCGGATGATCTCGTGGTCGAAATCGAAGACGAAGAGCAGCAGCAGCGCCGAAAACGAGATGATGGCGGCAAGGGCCGCCTGCGGTTCCGGCTCCTCGATCGCCGGCCCGCCGGTGCCGCCATAGCCGATCAGCATGGCGATGGCCGAGCCCATGAAGCGCAACGCCTCCATATAGAGCCTCGTCATGGCGCCGATCAGCCCGCCGACCAGAAGTTCCGAAATGATCATCGGCGCCAGCACCTGCGGACGTGCATCGACGAAGGGAAAGATCTTGTCCCACAGGAAGGCGAGCAGGCCACCGGTTGCGGCGATCGAGACGAACAGCCGGACCTGGACCGGCACGCGGGCACTGGACAGGCCCGGCATCAGCATGAAGCAGGCACCGATGCGGCAGAAGGCGAGGAAGGCGGCGATGACGACGCCTTGCGACAGAAGGTTCACGAGATTGTCCCGAGCACCTTGATCTCGACACCCTTGGCGATTTCGACATGGGAGAGAACGGGAGGCGTCGTGAACAGGCGCTCGATGATCATGCGCACATAGGGGCGGGCGTCGGGCGCGGTGACGAGGACGAAACGCTCGCCGGCCTCGAGATGCTTGCGGATCGCCTTGGTGGCGTCCTGGCCGAATTCTTCGAGCTGGCGCGGGTCGATGTCGAATTCGCGCACCTCGCCCTTGGCGTCGCGCTTGAGGCTCTGGTGGAAGGCGAGGTCCCAGCGGTTGCCGAGCCGCAGCACCTTGAGCATGCCGCCCTCGGAGAGATCGCCGCAGATCTGCTGGGCCATGCGGATGCGGACATGCTCGACGATCTGCTCGGTACGGCGCACATGCGGCGCGATCTCGGCGATGGCCTCGATGATCAGGTGCAGATTGCGGATCGAGACGCGCTCGGCCAGCAGCAGTTTCAGCACTGCCTGCAGGCCGGGATAGGAGATGTGCGAGGTGCAGATCTCGTCGGCGAGCTTGCGGTATTCCGGATCCTGGCGTTCGAGCAGCGCCTTCATGTCCTTGTAGGACAGAAGCTGCGGCAGGTTGTTGCGGATCACCTCGGAGAGATGGGTGAGCAGTACCGACATGTTGTCGGCAAAGGTGTAGTTCTCGCGCTTCAGATCCTCGGCGAAGGTTTCGAGCACCGAGAAGGCCCGCATGCCGAAGGCCGGCTCGCGGATTTCCTCGCCGGGAACGTCGGGCAGATCGCGGGTGCCGAGCAGCACCATGATCTCGCCGACGCGCATCTGATATTCGGCGACAACGGTGCCGTGGACCTTGATCTGATAGCTTTTCGGCGGAATGCCGAAATCGTCGGCGACACGCACTTCCGGCACGACGAAACCATATTGCGTGGCGAACTTCTTGCGCATCTTGGCCATGCGGAAGACCAACTCCTGATGCGACACCAGCAGCCGCGTCGACAGCTGCTTGCCGATCAGAAGCTCGATCTCGGCGGTGGTCAACGATGCCTTGACCGAGTTCTTCTCCTCCTCGACCTTGTTCGCCTTCTCCAGGTCCTTGATTGCTTCGGCGGCGGCAGCCTCACGGTTGGCACGCATCGGGATGACGTAGCCGAGGCCGGCCATGCCGGCGGCCAGCGTGAAGAACGGGAAGAACGGCAGGCCGGGCATCAGGCCAAGCAGGACAAGCAGCGACGCCGCGACATAGAGTGCGCGCGGGTGGGCGCCGAGCTGGCCGAACACCGCCTGGTTGGTCGAGCCGCGGGTACCGCCCTTGGACACCAGCAGGCCGGCGGCGAGCGAGACGATCAGCGCCGGGATCTGGGTGACGAGGCCATCGCCGACCGACAGCTTGATGAAGACATCGGCGGCTTCGCCCATGCCCATACCATGCCTGATGTAACCGATGGCGATGCCGCCGACGATGTTGATGGCGGTGATGATGAGGCCGGCAATGGCGTCGCCGCGCACGAATTTCGAAGCGCCGTCCATCGAGCCGAAGAAGGACGATTCTTCCTCCAGTTCCCTGCGGCGCAATTGCGCGGTCTTGTCGTCGATCATGCCGGCGGACAGATCGGCGTCGATCGACATCTGCTTGCCGGGGATGGCGTCGAGGGTGAAGCGGGCGCCGACTTCGGCGATACGGGTGGCGCCCTTGGTGATGACGATGAAGTTGACCACGATCAGGATCATGAAGACGATCAGGCCGATGACGAAATCGCTCGCCATCACCAGCCTGGAGAAGCCGGCGATGACATAGCCGGCCGCGTGCGTGCCCTCATTGCCATGCGACAGGATCATGCGCGTGGTCGCGATGTTGAGGGATAGCCGCAGCATGGTGGCGATGAGCAGCACGGTCGGGAAGGACGAGAAATCGAGCGGCCGCTGGATCCACAGCGCCACCATCAGGATCAGCACCGACAGTGCGATCGAGAAGGCGAGGCCGATGTCGATGAGGAAGGCCGGGATCGGCAGAAACAGCACCGCCAGGATGATGACGATGCCGATGGCGAAGAAGACATCGCGGCCGTTCTTGGCCCCTGTTCCCGTCGCTAAGCTTTCGCTGATCGCCATATCGTCCCCGAGCCATGGACTGCCCGAACTTGAGGGCAGCCCTTCGAGCCTAACCGGCCAAGCTTGCGCGAGGGTGGGAGACTGGCTACTGCCGAGAGGACAGAAGCTTTGAGGAAAGATCATGCTGGTGATCATCGGCACCATCCGCCTGCCGGCGGAACAGCTCGACGAAGCAAGGCCGGCCATGCAGCGCATGATCCTGGGCAGCCGTGCGGAGCCCGGCTGCATCGACTATTCCTATGCGCAGGATGTGCTCGACGCCGGGCTCATCCATGTGACGGAGGTGTGGAGCGACAGGGCCGCGCTCGACGCGCATTTCCGCTCGCCGCACATCGCCGACTGGCGGGCGAGCTGGGCAGCGCTCGGCATCGGCGAGCGCAACCTCATGCTTTATGAGGCAGGCGAGCCCAAGCCGACTTGAGTGATTGGCATCGGCTACGAAGGCCTAGCAGGCGTTGACCTGTCTGCAGGACCAACCTCCGCCATCGGTATCGTGACAGTCTTCATAGCTGCCGTAGCAGGTGTTTGTCGAATTGCGATACCAGGGATAGCCGCCAGGGCAGCACACATCTTGCTGCGCAGTCTGAATAAGCTCTTGTGTCGGTCGGCTTTGTTTTTCCGGATTGCCTCTCGGCAAAAGAGACACTGGGTACGAAATCCTCAATTTCGTCGGCATATCGACGCTTGAGTTGCTCATTGCAGACGAACTCAAAAAAACTATGCAAACAGCTAGTGAAAAAAATCCCCGCGCACTCATCTTCTCCTCCGTGAGGGAAATAGAGACGGGCGAAAATACCATAGTTGCGTCGCTTGCGTAAGCGAGTGCTCATATAGCCCGGCATGCCCGCAAGGGAATTGAAGCGGAGGGCGAGCTGCCGTCTTTCGCGGCTCGCCGCACCGCCAAAATGGTGCCACAAGCAGTCGGCATTGCGATTGCCACGCAATGCCGCCGGGCGTAACAGGCACGGCAGCTTTTCATCCCTCGCACCCGCGAGCCGTTCCGTTGCCTAACGAACCCCAGGTCTATGCCCGTCGCCTGCGCGCGGTGCTGATCCGATCGATCCCGCTGCTCGAAGCGCGCGGCATCGTCATCGTTGCGCTGGCCGGCGTCGTCGGTGTGATCTCGGCGGTGCTGGTCACCGGCATGAGCGAGGCCGTGCAAGGCCTGCATTTCCTGTTGTTCGGGGTTCAGCCGGGCGGTCGTCTCTCCGGGATGTTTTCCCTGCAAAGCCCGTTCCAGGCGCTGATGCCAGCGATCGGCGGCATCCTGCTCGGCCTGACGGTGATCTGGCTGCGGAAGCGGAAATTCCGCACCCCGGTCGATCCGATCGAGGCCAATGCGCTCTATGGCGGGCGCATGTCGCTCACCGATACGTTCATCATCGTCGGGCAGACGATGATCTCCAGCGGCTTCGGCGCTTCGGTCGGGCTGGAGGCGGGCTACACGCAGGTCGGCTCCGGCCTGGCGTCGCGGCTGGCGCGTGCGCTGCGGCTGCGCCGCAACGATGTCCGCATCCTGGTCGGCTGTGGCGCCGCCGGCGCCATCGCCGCGGCCTTCGATGCGCCGCTGACTGGCGCCTTCTACGGCTTCGAGCTGATCATCGGCATCTATTCGGTCGCCAATGTCGCGCCGGTGATGACCGCCGCAATCTGCGCGTCGCTGACCGCCGAGATGTTCGGCGTGGTGCCGTTTCCGATGGAACTCTCCGGCCTGCCGGAGCTGACCGCCAGCCAGTATCTGCCGTTCCTGCTGCTCGGGCTGCTGGGCGGTGCGGCCTCCATCGCCATCATGCATCTGGTCAGCCTGGTGGAACGCGGCTTCGCGCGGTTAGCGATCGACGGTTCGCTTCGGCCGATGATCGGCGGCTTGGCCGTTGGAATGCTCGGGCTGATCACGCCACAGGTGCTGTCCTCAGGCCATGGCGCGCTGCATCGCGAATTCGCGATGAATTATGGGCTCGCGGTCGTCGCCAGCGTCTTCGTGCTGAAGCTCGCGGCGTCGGCAATCTCGCTCGGCTCCGGCTTTCGTGGCGGCCTGTTCTTTGCCTCGCTGTTCCTTGGCGCGCTGCTCGGCAAGGCCTTCGCGGCGGTGATGGCCATCATTTCGCCGGCGACCGGCATCGATCCTTCCGTCGCTGCTGTCGTCGGCATGACGTCGCTTGCCGTCGGCGTCGTCGGCGGGCCGCTGACGATGACCTTCCTGGCGCTGGAATCGACCCGCGACCTGACGCTGACCGGCGTCGTGCTGGCGGCCTCGCTGATGGCGGCGATCCTGGTGCGCGAGACCTTCGGCTACTCCTTCTCGACCTGGCGTTTTCACCTGCGCGGCGAGACCATCCGCAGCGCCCATGATGTCGGCTGGATGCGCAATCTGACGGTCGGGAAAATGATGCGCCAGGATGTCCGCACCGTCGATGCCGCCAAGACACTTGCCGCGTTTCGCAAGGACGTGCCTCTGGGTTCGGCGCAACGCGTCATCGCCGTCGATGAAGACCAGCATTATGTCGGCGTGCTGATCGTCGCCGAACTGCACAGCGACCCGTCCGACGACGAGACGCCGGTGTTGGCGCTGGCCAAATTCAGGGATGCGGTGCTGGTGCCGACCATGAACGTCCAATCCGCCGCCGAAACCTTTCAGCGCGCCGGGGCCGAGGAGCTGGCCGTGGTCGAGGATTTCGACAACCGGGCCGTTGTCGGGCTTTTGACCGAGGGCCACCTGATGCGGCGCTACGCCGAGGAACTCGACAAGGCGCGGCGCGACCTCTCAGGCGAAGAGTAGACCCAGACGTTTCCAGAATTCCTGAGGCGGGCCGGCGGCTCGCTTGATTTGCTCCGCCCGCCGCGGCTTTCGCCCCGCGCCGCAGTGCTTTGCCGGCCACCTCAAATTCTCCATCACTCAGCGCTTGCCAGGTGTACAGTGTCACTGTACAAATTGTTCAGTGGGAGAAAAAGACGAGATGAGCAGCGACCAGGCTCCGGTCAAGAACGGTGTCGTCTCGACGGCTACGCATGCCCATCAGATGCTGGGCCAGCGGCTGAAGAGCCTGCGCCTCGGCCGCCGCCTTTCGCTGCGCGAGCTCGCCGAGATGACCGGTACGAGCGCCAGCTTCATCAGCCAGCTCGAACGCGGCCTGACAGGGGCCAGCACGGCTTCGCTGAACCAGATGGCCTCGGCGCTGGGGGTGAGCGTGGCGATGCTGTTCGAGGACAGCGCGGCCGGACAGCATGGCGTGCTGCGACGCAGCGAGCGGCCGAGCCTGCCGCCCAGCGACGGCTGTCGCAAGATGCTGCTCTCGCGCCCTCCCTTGAGTGACATGGAAGTCTATATCGGTGAGTTCGACATTGGCGGTTCGACCGGCCCCGCGCTCTACACGCATGGCGACGCGCACGAGATGCTGGTCGTGTTGCGCGGTATTGTCGAGGTCTCGCTCGGCGAGGCGCGGCATGTCCTCGAAGAGGGCGACAGCGTCGAATACACGACCTCGACCCCGCATCGCACCGAGAACATCGGCAGTGGCCGGGCCGAGGTGATGTGGATCATCGCGCCGCCGACATCGGTGCGTGCCGAACTCGATCAATACACGGCCTGGAAACCGCTCGCAGCCAGGTAGGTTCATGCCAATGCGGGCCACAAATGGGAGAATGACAATCATGCTGAAAACAAAAGCTTTGTATCTCAGCGCCGTGCTGGCGCTTGGCGTTCTGGCAACGGTCGCGATGGCGCAGGAAAAGCCGGTAGCGGGCGAGGTCAAGGAAGGCTCGCTCAAGGGCAAGACGCTGACGCTGGTCTCCTATGGCGGCATCTATCAGGACGGCCAGGCGGCTGCGCTGAAAGAGTTCGTCGAAAAGTCCGGCGTCACCTTGCTCAATGACGGACCGACCGAGATCGCCAAGCTGCAGGCGCAGGTCGAGTCCGGCAACGTCACCTGGGACGTCGTCGATACCGACGATCTGCCGCCTTACGTCTATTGCGGCAAGCTGTTCCAGAAGCTGGATCTGACGAAGCTTGACGTCTCGAAAATCCCGGAAGGCCAGGTCGGCGAATGCTCGGTGCCGGCGATGAACTACGGCGTCGTGCTGATGTACAACACCGAGAAGTACAAGGATAATCCGCCCAAGAGCTGGGCCGACTTCTTCGACACGCAGAAATTCCCCGGCGTGCGTGGGATCGACGGCTCCGGCAGCCCGACCGGCGGCTTGCTCGAACAGGCGTTCAAGGTCGCCGGCGGCGACCCGAAGGCGATGACGGTGGCTGATATCGACAAGGCCATCGATGTGGTCCGCAAGCTCGGCCCCGATACCATTTTCTGGAAGACCGGCGCGGAATCGCAGCAGCTCGCCGAGTCCGGCGAGGCCGACATGCTGATGATGTGGACGGGCCGCGCCATGACGGCGGTGAAGAACGGCGCCAAATATACGCCGGCCTGGCAGGATTGGCTGGTGGTGATGGACCAGATGACCATCCCGGTCGGCGTCAAGGATACCGACGCATCCTATGCCCTGCTCAATGCCTATCTCGGCAAAGGGGCGCAGGAAATCCTGGCGCAGCAGACCTCTTACACGCCGATCAACAACGACGCGCAGCCCAAGGTCGACGCTTCCGTCGCCGCCTTCCTGACCAATACGCCCGAGCGCCAGAAGCAGGGCTACAAGCAGAACTTCAAGTTCTGGGTCCCGAACTTTGCGGTGGCGCAGGAAAAGTGGGCGGCACTGATGGCCGGCAACTGACCGGCTGAAGGGAACAAAAGCCGTGAGCGCGTCCGACCCCGTCGCCCAACCCGCCGCCGATGCGCGGCCGGGACGGGCATGGCGGCCGTTCGCACTCACGGCGCCTGCACTCATACTGCTCATCGCGGTGATCGGTTATCCGCTGCTCACCATCGTTCTGCGCAGCCTGTCGGAACCTGAGTGGGGCCTGCAGAACTATACCTGGTTCTTCGGCGCTCCGGTGAACCTGACAGTGCTGCAGCGGACCTTCACCATTTCGGCCTGGGTGACGCTGGTCTGCGTTATCGCGGCCTATCCCTATGCCTATCTGATGACCGCGGTTGGGCCGCGCGTCCGGTTGGTGCTGGTGCTTTGCGTACTGATCCCGTTCTGGGTCAGCGGTGTAGTGCGCACGCTGTCCTGGGTCATCCTGCTGCAGGATTCCGGCGTCATCAATTCGCTGCTGCGCTCGGCCGGGTTCAGCGGCGTCAAGCTGATCCGTACCCAGACGGGTGTCGTCATCGGCATGGCGCAGGTGCTGTTGCCGTTCATGATCCTGCCGCTCTATTCGGTGATGCAAGGCATCGACCTCCGGCTGATGCGGGCGGCGCAAAGTTTGGGCGCACGACCTTCCCGAGCGTTCTTCACCGTCTACCTGCCGCTGTCGCTGCCCGGCGTCTATGCCGGCGCGATCATCGTCTTCATCCTGTCGCTCGGCTTCTACATCACGCCGGCTTTGCTCGGCGGCCCGCGTTCGACCATGCTGTCGACATTAGTGCAGACGCAGGTGCTGAGCCTGCTGCAATGGGGCAGGGGTGGTGCCATGGGAGTCGTACTCCTGGTCACCACCTTCGTGCTGCTGGCGCTCGCCGCACCGGTGATGCGGTCCAGGCACCGGGAAGCGGGGCGGCGCTGATGGAGATGAAGCCGCTCACCCGCGCCCTTCTTGGCCTCGTCTGCCTGCTGGTGGCGATATGGCTGGTGGCGCCGACGCTGGTCGTGGTGCCGATGTCGTTCAACGAGAACAAGTCGCTGGCGTTTCCGCCGCAGGGTTTCTCCTGGCAGTGGTACGAGAATTTCGCCACCAATCCGGACTGGTCGAACAGCTTCCTCAATTCGCTGAAGGTCGCCTCGATCGTGGCGGTGCTGGCAACGGTGCTCGGCACGCTTGCCGCCTTCGGCCTCGACCGCATGAAGGCGCGGCCGGCAAATCTTCTACGCATGCTGATGCTGACGCCGATGGTGGTGCCGGGCGTGGTGCTGGCCATCGGCATCTACGCGGTCTATCTCGACACGCAGCTTGTCGGCACGCTGCTCGGTTTCGTGCTTGCCCACACCATCCTTGCGCTGCCCTTCGTGCTGATCGCCGTCTCGGCCAGTCTCGAAGTGTTCGACCGGCGGCTGGAGACGGCCGCCGCCAGCCTCGGCGCCGGCGCGCTCACCACGTTCCGCACGGTGACGCTGCCGCTGATCGCGCCCGGCGTGGCGTCCGGCCTGCTGTTCGCCTTCGCCACCTCCTTCGACGAGATCGTCGTGTCGCTGTTCATCACCAACCCCTATCTCAAGACATTGCCGGTGCAGATCTTTGCTTCCATCACGCGCGACGCCGACCCGACGGTCGCGGCTGTCGGCACCATCCTGCTTTTCGCCACCACGATTCTGATCGGCGGCGGCATGCTTCTTCTTGGTCGCGAGCGGAAAGGACGCCAATGAACCCGATGCAGGCGAGCAGGGGCGCGGCAATTGATCTGGAAGGGATCAGCAAGGCCTATGGCGGCTTCAAGGCGCTGGATGGCGTGTCGCTGCGCATCGAGCCCGGCGAGTTCATGACGCTGCTTGGCCCCAGCGGTTCGGGCAAGACGACGACGCTCAACGTGATCGCCGGCTTTACCGACGTGACCAGCGGCAAGCTGCTGGTCGGGGAAAAGAGCGTCATCGGCGTGCCGGCGCACAAGCGCAACATCGGCGTCGTCTTCCAGCACTATGCGCTGTTCCCGCATATGAGCGTCGGCCGCAACGTCGCCTATCCGCTGACGCTGCGCGGCGTCGACCAGGCGACACGGCAGGCGCGCGTGGCAAGGGCGCTCGATATGGTCAAGATGGGCGATTTCGCGCATCGCTATCCCAGCGAATTGTCGGGCGGCCAGCAGCAACGCGTGGCGCTGGCGCGCGCCATCGTCTTCGACCCGCCGCTGCTTCTCATGGACGAGCCGCTCGGCGCGCTCGACAAGAAACTGCGCGAATGGCTGCAGCTCGAGATCAAGCGCATCCACCGCGAGCTCGGCACCACCTTCGTCTATGTCACGCACGACCAGGAAGAGGCGCTGGTGCTGTCGGACCGCATCGCGGTGTTCAACCGCGGGCGCATCGAGCAGGTCGGCACCGGCCGCCAGCTCTATGACGAACCGGCGACGCTGTTCGTCGGTCGCTTCATCGGCGATTCCACCGTGCTGCGCGGGCAAGCCCGAAGCGACGGTACCAGCACCGCGCTGACCATTGCCGGTGAGACGGTGACGGCGCCCCGGCGGCTTGCCGGCGATGCCAACCCGGTGATGCTGCTGCGTCCTGAAAAGCTCGCGATCCGCAGGCCCGGCCAAAGTGCTGCCAATGGCGCCAACCGGCTGTCGGGGACGATCGCGGAAGCTATCTATCTCGGCTCGGAATCGAAATACGAAGTCAAGCTCGCCGACGGCTCCGCCGCGATCGTGCGTTCAGCGCTGACCGGCGAAAGTTTTGGCTTGGGCGACAAGGTCGAGCTTTGCTTCGACGGCAGAGACGCCAAGCTGCTGGCCGACGACAGCACGGCCGACACCACCCTTACCTGATCCCGTCTGAAAGTCATTCCATGCAAGCCAAGCGCAACGGCGACATATCATTCTGGTATGCGGATCTGGGAGCGGTTCCCGCGCCGCGGCCGCCCTTGCCCGGCGACATCGAAGCCGACGTCGCCATTGTCGGCGCCGGCTATACCGGCCTGTGGACCGCCTATTATCTGAAGAAGGCGAAACCCTCGCTGCGCGTCGTGATTGTCGAGCGCGAGTTCGCCGGCTTCGGCGCTTCGGGCCGCAATGGCGGCTGGCTGTCGGGCGGCTTCAGCTGGTCGCGCGAAAAGTATCTCAAGACATCGAGCCGGCAAGGCGTGATGGCGATGCAGGCGGCGATGGCAGGCTGCGTCGACGAAGTGATCCGGGTGGCGACTGAGGAAGGCATTGATGCCGACATCCGCCGCGTCGACAATCTGACGGTGGCCACCAATGCAGCGCAGCTGGAGCGCGTGCGCGAAGAGTGCGAGACAATCCGCTCGTGGGATTTCGATCCGAACCGCGTCGAGATGCTGCACGCCGCCGAAACGCGGGCGCGCATCAACATCCGCAACGTCATGGGCGGCTTCGTCGTTCACGGCCAGGCGCGGGTGCAGCCGGCCAAGCTGGTACGCGGGCTGGCCGAAGCCGTCGAGCGTCTGCGCGTGCCGATCTATGAGAAGACGACGGTGACCGCTATCGCCAAAGGCAGGGTGACGACGGACCGAGGCACGGTGCGGGCGGAAACCATCATCCGCGCGACCGAGGGGTTTACCGCAGGCATTCCCGGCGAGGAGCGGACCTGGCTGGCGCTCAACAGCGCGCAGATCGTGACCGAGCCGTTGTCGCCGGAGCTGTGGCGCGATATCGGCTGGGAAGGGCATGAGCTGCTTGGCAATGCGGCGCATGCCTATTGCTATGCGCAGCGCACGCGTGAGGGCCGCATCACCATGGGCGGGCGTGGCGTGCCTTACCGCTACGGGTCGCGCACCGACGTCAATGGGCAGACGCAGCAGGCCACGATCGACCAGTTGCACACGATTCTGACGATGCTGCTGCCGCAGACCAAGGGCTGCCGCATCGACCATGCTTGGTGCGGCGTGCTCGGCGTGCCGCGCGACTGGTGCACGACGGTCGGCCTCGATCCCGCGACCCGCATCGGCTGGGCCGGCGGCTATGTCGGGCTCGGCGTGTCGAGCTCCAACCTTTCAGGGCGCACGCTGGCCGATCTTGTTCTTGGCCAGAACACCGAGTTGACGCAGCTGCCCTGGGTCAATCGCAAGGTCCGGCCATGGGAGCCGGAGCCCTTCCGCTGGCTTGGCGTGCATTCGATGTACCAGCTCTACAGCGTCGCCGATCGACGTGAGGCTGCAGGGCTTGCGCACACATCGAAGCTGGCCGCGATCGCCGACAGCATCACAGGCCACTAACGCCATTTGTTTTCACGCAATTCCCAGGGAAACCGCTTCCTGGAATTGCCCTGATTGACGGAGTACGACTTGATCGACCTTTCGACCTTCCACGATCTCGCCAAGGCTGAGATCGGCGCGTTCTCACCCAAGCCGACCTGCATTGAAGGGGATCAGCTCGAGGCCGCGCGCTCGTTCTTCCAGTCGCCGGACGGAACCGTCGATATCGGCATCTGGGAGTGCACGCCCGGCCGCTTCACCGCCGATCGTTCGGACTCCTCGGAGATCTGCCACATCATTTCCGGGCGCGTGGAACTGAGCCGCATCGATGGTGAGGTGCGCGAACTCGGTCCAGGCGATCTGCTCGTCCTGCCGCAGGGCTGGAAAGGCGAGTGGCGGATACGCGAGACCACGCGCAAGCTCTACATGATCCAGTCAGCCGGCTGAGGGGCGCTGCCCGGCTCAGACGACATCAGTGGTCGATCGGGCCCCTCGGCGAGACCAGCGCGGTGCCAGCGGTCGTCGGGCGCTCGATCAGGCGGCGCACGCGCGGCGGTTCATCGCCGCTGTGCAGCGCCCGCACCCGCTCGGTGACGACGGCGTCGGCATGGGTGGCGCGCCGGTTGTGGCGAATGTATTCCAGCCAGGTCGGCGTGTGGTAGTGCTCGATCCAGACGGATGGATTTTCAAGATCGCGCGCGAGTGTCCAGTTGCGGGCGCCGTCGCGGCGGCGGATGCGTCCGCGCTCTGCCATGGTGGCGAGGAATTCGGCCACGTCCTCCTCGCGGATGATGTATTCGATCATGATCGCGATCGGGCCGCTGCGCGGCTTGAGGTCGAGGCCGAGATGCGGCTCCTTGAAGCGGTTGAGCGGATCGAGGTTGAGCGCGGCCTGTTGCGGCAGGGGCAGGAGCAGGCCGATGGCGCCGCCGACAAGCATCGCGATGGCGGCCGCAATCAGCGCGGTTTCGGCGCCATGCGCATCGGCAACGACGCCCCACACCCAGCTGCCCAGCGCAATGCCGCCGAAAGTCGCCGTCTGGTAGACCGAAAGCACCCGACCGACGACCCAACGCGGTGTCGACATCTGCACGGTGACGTTGAAATGCGACAGCGCGATCACCCAGCAGGCACCGCCGATGAGCAGGCCTGCCGCGGTCTGCCAGGCATCGTGGCTGATTGCGGCGTTGAAGGCGCAGACGGCGAAGCCGGCGAAGGCCATGCGCACCATCGTCTCGCTGGACAGCAATTGCCGCAGCCGCACACTGATCAGCGCGCCGCCGACGGCGCCGATGCCGAAGGCGCCGAGCATGATGCCGTAGGTCAAGGCATCGCCCTTGACGACGTCACGCGCCACCAGCGGCAGCAGCGCCAGCACCGCACCGGCGCTGAAGCCGAAGGCCAAGCCCCTGACCAGCACCTTGCCGATGTTGGGCGACATGGCGACATAGCGCAGGCCGGCGCCCATCGCGGCGCCCAGCGTCTCGCGCGGCAAGGTCGAGACCGGCAGCTCCGGCTTCCAGCGGAAGAGCACGATGATGAGGCCGATATAGCTCAGCGCATTGGCGGCAAAGGCAGCGGCCGCACCGGCAGCGGCGACGATGATGCCGCCGATCGCCGGGCCGACGCTGCGCGTCAGGTTGAAGCCGAGGGAATTCAGCGCGACCGCTGCCGGCAGCTTGTTGCGCGGCACCATATCGCCAACCGATGCCTGCCAGGACGGGTTGTTGAGCGCCGTGCCGCTGTCGATCAGGAAGGTGAAGGCAAGCAGCGTCCACGGCGTCATCCAGCCGTTCCAGGTGAACAGCGTCAGAAGCGCCGAGACGACCAGCATGAAAACCTGGGCGATCAGCATCACCTTGCGCCGATTGAAGCTGTCGGCGATGGCGCCCGCCACAAGCGCAAACAGCATGATCGGCAGCGTGGTCGAGGCCTGGACCAGCGCCACCTGATAGGGTGAAGTGGCGATGGTGGTCATCATCCAGGCGGCGCCAACGCCCTGGATCAGGCCACCGAAATTCGACACCAGGCTGGCCGACCAGACGGCGCGGAAGATGCCATGCCGGAACGGCGCCAGCGCCGAAACGCGTTCGCTGTCCGGCTCGTCATCGATCATCAGATCTGTCCCACCTTCATGCGCTGGTTTCGTCCGCCGGGACGACAATCAGGGCATTCGCTTGAAATAGAGCACGACATCCAAAAGGGCGAACGCGCCTTCGAAAAACATCATGGTCCAACAACAGGATAGCAAGGCAAAAATACGTCAGCCGGCAAGGGGTCCGCTGCCCAGAGCGATGTTCTCTTTGGTCCACCGCGCCGGGGTATCGGCCGGGCGAAGTCAGCTTCTGTCCCGGGCAGCGGCATGCAGGGCTTCGGTCAGCGCGCCTGTCGTCTCGCCGCCGGCGTGAAGGCGCAGGAAAAGCTCCATGCCGACAAGCCGCAGCCTGGAGGGCTGCTCGCGCCGCGCGAGTTGGATCATGTCCTCCACGCTGGCTGTGGGCCACTTCATGGCATCGCGCAGGAAGCCGCCGCGCAGCAAGGTCTCCGTGCCGGCCGAAAATTCGGACGACATGTCGAAGCCGATTTTGCGCGCCTGGACGTTCTGGCGCGGGATATGCTTTTGCGCGACCTTTCGCAGAAGCCACTTTCCTGTCTTGTCGCGGTATTTTTGCCGCCTCGGCAAATGGATCGCAAAATCGATCAGGCGGTTCTCCAGGAACGGGACCCGGAGCTCCACGGACGCCGCCATGCTCAGCCGGTCGTGCCGGTGCAGGATGTCCTGCAGATGCGAATAGAGGTCATAGAGGCAGCTGCCGAGAAAGGCGCGATCGGCGGGCGGCGTCACCGGCTCCAGGCAATCGAATATCTCGGTCTGCAGGAAATTCAGCTCCGGCGACAAAGCGCGCAGGACCATGCTGCGCTCCATTTGTGAGTGGCCGCCAACCGAGAGCTTGTAGGGGGCGCGGCGCTGTTGTTCGAATCTCCGGTCGAGCGAGCGCTTCGAATGCAACAGACGCCGGGGCCACGACCAGGAGCGCCACTTCTTCATGCTCAAGGCCTGCAGAGGGTAGCCGCCAAACAATTCGTCGGCGCCTTCACCGGTGAGCAGCACCTTGACGCCATCGGCCCGGCATTGTTCTGCAAGCGCCAGCAGCCCGACATGGCTGGCATGCCAGCCATCGCTTTCCAGATGCCAGATTACTCTTGGCCAAAGTTCGAAAAACCGGCCCCTGTCGACCGGCACCCGGCGCAAGGGCACGCCGACATGGCGGCCGGTGCGTTCGGCGTCTTCGGCCTCGCTGCGGCCGAGCTGCGGGTCGACGACATAACCATGGATCTCCGGCCTGAACGGCTTCGCCAGCGCCGTGATCAGGCCGGAATCGACGCCGCTGCTGCAGGCCGTGGCGACGTTGGTGTCGGCGATGCAGTGAAGTCCGACACTGTCCTTGAGCAGCGCCTCGAGCGTTGCCATGTGCTCGGCGTCCGAGGATAGGTCGCCGGTGATGCGTGCGGTCTCCAGCACGTCCAGCACATGCCAGAAGCGGCGCTTTTCAATACCGCCATCGGCGATCTTCCACAGGCCGGCGGGTGGCAAGCGCTCGATGCGGTCGAACAGGCTGTAGCTGGAATCGCGGCTCTGCCAAGCCAGCCGCAAGGTCATCTCGCGGCTGTCGATATCGCGCGGAAAACCGTCGCAGGCGAGGATCGCCTTGTCCTCAGAGGCAAACAGGATCCGCTCCGGCGTATCGGCCACCGACATCGGCTTGATGCCGAGACGGTCGCGAGCGAGCCAGAGCGCACTGTTGCGAGCGTCGAAATAAGCGAAGGAAAACATGCCGTCGAACAGCGGCACGGCCTTTTCGGGACCCCAGTGATGCAGGGCTTCGAGCACCACTTCGGCATCGCAGATGGTTCGAAAGACGACGCCTCGTGCCTGCAGCGTCTCGCGCAGCGACCGGTAATTGTAGACCTCGCCATTGTAGACAAGAACGCCTTGGCCGGACGCGGTCAGCATCGGCTCGCGGGCAGCGGGTGAAGGATCGATGATGGTCAGCCGACGGTGCCCGAGAGCCAGCCGTTTGTTGCTCCAGCTGTCATGATCGTCGGGGCCGCGATGCACCAGCGCCTGCATCATACGGGCGACATCCGACAGGTCGTTGGCGTCGATCGGGTTTCGCTTGCGCCAGACGCCGGCTATTCCGCACATGGCCTGCCGGTCAATGTTGCCTGGGTCATGACTCGCAATCTAGCCGGAACCAAGCAGGCTGCAAGCGGCACTGCTCACTACGCAATTCCTCAGGGAAAGCACGACACACTTTTCCTGGAATTGCTTCTAGAACCCGTTTTCGATGCGCTCGAAGATGACGTTGGTGAAGGCTGAGATCTGGCTGCCGATGAACGGACCGGTCAGCGCCACGACCAGCATGATGGCGACGATCTTGGGAACGAAGGTGAGGGTGATTTCCTGGATCTGGGTCAAGGCCTGGATCAGCGCGATGCCGATGCCGACCGCCATGGCGACCAGCACCACCGGCGCGGAAGCGGTGAGCACCGTCCACACCGCGTACTGGACGATGTCGAGCGCGTCGGCCTCGTTCATGTGAGCGCGCCTCTACGGAACCGGATCTAGCTGGCCGGCTTTATCGAAACGCCCGCGCCGACCGGCACTTCGGTGCCGTTCTGTAGTACCGCGATCAGGCCGTTGCTGGCAAGCTTGACGGAGGCCACGACGCCAGTCGTGTTGCCGTCGGCGGAGGTGATCGAACGGCCGATCAGTGCGTCCGCCTGCGACAGCGCCGAGGACTGCATGATCTGGTCGAGCTTGGTGTTGGTCTGCACCGATTGCTCGACCTGCGAGAAGGTGGCGAGCTGGGCGACATACTGCGTCGAATCCATCGGTTTCGTCGGATCCTGGTTTTTCATCTCGGCGATCAGCAGCTTCAGGAACGACTGGTAGTCGACCGCTGTCTTCGAAGTCTGCTGGGTGCCCTGGTTGGCGCCCGTCGGGATTGTCGTCGTCATGTCCACATTCATTAGTGTGCTCCCACGGCCAGCGGGCGCTTTGCGCCCTGAACATCGTCATTGCCGCCAAGCGCGCGGCGTTCGAGAGGATAAAGCGCACGGATAGCCTTCAGCGCTTCATAGATATGGTCTTCGCCGACCATGCGGTCGATCTGCTTCAGCGCGCCGTTGATCTGCTCGTCCTCGAAGCTTGCCAGCAGCAAAGGCAGCGAGCGGCGGAACATGGCCCGCGCCTCGACGGCGCCGGCCGGGTTCATCAGCATGACCTGCAGGATAAAGTAGAGCTGCTTGAGCGGTGTCGAGGCCTCTTCGGCCTGGATGACATGGTTCTCGAGCAAAAACTGCACGTCGTTCATCAGCTCGACGGTGACCTTGCGGTCGACGCGGATGACGGCGCCGTTGATGTAGATCTTCTCGTTCGGCTTCAGCGATATCTTCAGCGTGTTGGTCATTGAATGCCATCCCGGATGATCTGGGACACTTCGATCAGGCCTTCGAAATTGTCGGTGCGGCCCTGGCGGATGTCCTCGGCCTCGCGCAGCAGCCAAAGGCCGATGGAGATGAGGTTGGCGCGCAATTCCTTGGGCAGGACATTGTCGCTGGAGCCGAGATCCTCGACGAAGGTGGTCCAGACCCGGTTGGTGAAGTGCAGCGCCTCGACCGCTTCCATCGAGGTGTGGCCGACAGCGGCCGCCGCCGCCAGCATTTCGATCGAGCGGGTCAAAAGCTGCCGCTCGCGGTCCTTGGCATCGGTGACGGAGTCGGTCTGGACGTCGGCGTAGGAGAATTGGTACATCGTTTGGCTCTACCGTTGCGGTTGAGATTTTCAGGTCAGGTAGTTCAGCAGGCTCATCTGCTGCAGGCGCGCGGTCAGCGCGAAGGACGTCTCGATATGCTGGGTCAGATCCGCGACGCGGGTGGCGGCCTCGGCCGGGTCGACGCCTTCGAGATCGAGGATGTGGCGTTCGAACAGGTCGACCTGCGTTTTCATGCGATCGCTGGCGTCGGACACACGCTTTTCGGCAAGGCCGGTCTCGGCCTGCAGCTGGCCGAGCCCGCCCAAGGCCTCGCCGACCATCGCCTGGGCGCGGCCGACAACGGTGGTCTTTGCCGCATCGCTGAGGTTGCCGGACAGCAGGCCCGTGACCATGGCGGAAGCCATGGCGAGCTTGCGGATGCTGTCGTCATTGGCGCTGGCCGAGGTCTGGGTGGTTTCGCCGAGTGAAATGCGGCTGACGATCTGCTGGTCGGTGGCGTTCGACCAGTTGGTCTGCCAGCCCGCGCCCATGAACTGCGGCACGACATTGCTGGTGATGAAGCCGTCCATCTGGGCGGCGGTGATGTTGGCGGCGAGCGGATCGCTCTGCGTGAAGCCGAAATAGGACGAGAAGGAAGCGTCGAACGCCGCCTTGGCTGGCGAGCCGGTGGCAGTGAAGTCGTCGATCGGCTTGACGTCGGTGTTGGTGCCGGCAAACAGATATTCGCCGTTGACGCTGGCGTTGAGGATCGAGGTCATCTGCTGCACGGCGGCCCTGCCGGCTTGCTGTGTGATGGCGCTCGAGGAATTGCCGGCGGCGGTCAACGCGGTCAGCAAGTTCTGTGCGGTGTCGGAAAGCTGGCCAAGCGCAGCCTGCGTCGAGGACAGCCGGGCGGTGACCAGCGAATTGGAATCAATGATGACGTTCAACCGGTCGAGATCGCGCGAGAAGGTCACTGCCTGCGAGGTGCGCGCGCCGAGCGCAAGGCCGACATCGGCGACGGTGCCGGTCGTCGATTCCTTGGTGGCTTTGACCAGTTCGGCCTGCATACGCATCTGCTGATAGCGCGCGGCGTTGGAAAGGGCGGCTGAGGAGACGGATGTGGCTTTCATGGCTTATCCCACGGCATCGAGCAGGGACGACAGCATGTCGTCGACGGTTTTCATCATGCGCGCCGAAGCCTGATAGGTGTGTTCGAGGTCGAGCAGCAACGACATCTCCTGGTCGACATTGACGCCGGTGTCGTTGGACAGCGCCTCGGCGGTGCGCGAGGCCAGCGCTTCCTTGGCGTCGGCGTTGCTCGAGGCCTGCTGGCGCTGGCCTTCGAACCAGCCAATGGCGTTGGCGGCATAGTCGGAGACGCTGGAGGTGACGGTGATGCCGGCCGAAGCGTCGAAAGGCATCGGCTTGTCGAGCTTGTCGCCGTAGCCGATCAAGAGCTGCGAATAGGAGGCGTTGCCAGCGGTGTTGGCGATATAGACAGCACCATTGGCGCCGCCGTCGCGCAGCAGTACCGGATTGCCGCCGACGCTCGGATCCATTGCGGCGTTGACTTTGATCGAGCCGGCAAGGCCGTCGATCAGCGTGCCGGCGGCCGGAATGGCGGGCGCGCCCGACCAGGTGAACAGGCCGGTTCGGTCGGGCTGCGAAGGCGCGGTCTCGGCAAAGGCGGTGATAAGGCCCCGCGCGACTTCGTCGAGCTGGCTCTGCATGGTCGCGGCGACGCCGTCACGCAAGGTGATCAGCCCGGCGAGCTTGCCGTCGGCGCTGGTGTTGCCGCCGGTGCCGGCGCTGACCGGCACATTGTCGATATAGATGGTGTTGCCGGGTGTACCGGCGGTGTAGCCTGCCGACGGCGCGAAACTGACCGAGCGCGGAATGGTCTCGAACAGAGTCGTGCCGTCCTTGGTGGTGATGACCATGTCGTTGTCGCCGCGCGTGAAGGTCGACACCGGCACATAGTCCGCGATCTTCTTCAGCAGGGAGTCGCGCTGGTCGAGCGCGTCGGACGCGTCCGTGCCCGAACGGGTAGCGGAGATGACCGCCTTGTTGGCGTCCTGGAACTGGCTGAGCAGCGAGTTGAGGTCGTTGACCGCGGTGGCGATCTCGCCGTCGGCCTGGGTGCGGAAATCCTGGATAGCCTTAGTGCCGTCGTTCAGCGAGCGCACCACCTGCTGGGCCGCATCGATGACGCTGGAACCGAGATTCTGGTTGGATGGCGTGGCGGCGTAAAGCTGCAGCGCGTTCTGCAGGTTGCCGATCGCGGTCGAGGCAGAGGAGGCATTGTCGACGCCGTTGACGGCAACCGCGAGGCGGTCAATGCCGCTGTAAAGCGTGCTCTGGCCGCTCCATGCCGATTGCGCGCTGAGGTTCTGGCGAAACAGCAGGGCATTGGTGGCGCGCTGGATCTCTACGGAGCGGGCGCCGGGCGCGGCGCTGATGACGACCGCCGTGCGGCGGGCATAGTCGGGATTGCTAGCGTCGGCAATATTGCGGGAAAGGACGCTGGTCTGCTTCGACGTGGTCTGAAGCGACTGTTGGGCTATGGTCAATGCGGAAGTCAGCGACATGCGGGTCTTTCACGAGGCCAGTGGGAGGGGGATGACGTTTCTGCCCTGTCGGCGGTGTCAGCGTTCGGAAACCTCCAATTCCAAACCACACCAGCCGGTTTGCCGGTGTGGCCTTGAATTCGAACTCCGCGCACCGCGCCGCTCTGGTTTGGGTTCATCCCACTAGCGCCCGTTGTTTATCTCTTCAGGTTGACAAGGACGTCCATGAGGTCGGAACCGGTCTGGAATACTTTCGAGTTTGCGGTGTAGCTGCGCTGCGCCGCGATCATGTTGGTCAATTCCTCGGCGATATCGACATTGGAATTTTCCAACGCGCCGGAGATGATGCCGCCGAGCTTGCCTTCATTGGCGAAGCCGATGCGCACGGTGCCGGAGTCGGTGGATTGCGCATAGACATTGCCCGGCAGCGCGGTGAGGTTGTCTGGGCTCTGGACGTCGGCCAGCGGAATCTTGAACAGCGGCTTGGTCGAGCCATCCTGGTACTGGGCATAGATTACGCCGTCTTCGCCGATCTGGATCTTCTCGATCGTGCTGGGGGCGTTGCCGTTGACCTTCGCTTCGGACACGGTGAAGCCGGTGCCGAGCTGGGTCAGCTTGGACAAATCGAGGTCGAGCGACGCACCGCCAGGTACGGGGATCGTAATTGAGTCGACCGCGCCGGTGAGCTTGCCGGTGGTGGTGTCGAAGGTCAGGTTGGCTGTGGCCAGTGCGCCGCCCGTATAGGGGAAGGAGGTGCCGGGCGTCGCCTTGGATTGGTCGAACACCGAGACGGACCAGGTGCCGGTGCCGGTATTGGTGAAATAGACGTCAAGCAGCTTTTTGTTGCCGAGATTGTCGTAGGTGACCATCGAGGATTTCGACGTGTATTCCGCGGTCGGGCTGTTGCTGGACGGCAGCGGACCTGCGGGTGGCGTGGCGCCGGCCGGCAGATTGGCGTTGAAGTTGCCCGTGGTGCTGGGCGTCGCCGTCATTTCCTGGTCGGAGATCTCGACCGGCACCAGTCCTTCGAAACCGTTGGCGGTGGCGGCAGGTGTGCCGTTGGCGTAGCTGTAGGCCATCAGCTGATAGCCGGCCGCATTGACCAGCCTGCCCTGGGCATCCGGAACAAAAGCGCCGGCGCGGGTGAGGAAAGGCGTTCCGCTGGGGTCCTGGACGACGAAGAAGCCGTTGCCGTTGACCGCGAGGTCGGAGACCGAGGTGGTGTATTGCAGCACGCCCTGGGCGCTGACCGCTGAGCGGATCGTGGTGTTGACGCCGCCGGAATTATAGGCACCGCCGACCTGCGGCATGACCAGCGTCGAAAACTCGGCCG
This sequence comes from Mesorhizobium sp. P2_C5_2, assembly GCF_056404535.1. Lineage (NCBI taxonomy): Bacteria > Pseudomonadati > Pseudomonadota > Alphaproteobacteria > Hyphomicrobiales > Phyllobacteriaceae > Mesorhizobium > Mesorhizobium sp. P2_C5_2. The sequence continues at coordinate 274,666 of NZ_JBFUDV010000003.1, forward strand.
AGGACCGCTTGTAACCGGTGGTGTCGGAATTGGCGATGTTGTCGGCCACGGCGGACAGGCGGTTGGCCTGTGCGTTCATCCCGGAAACGCCGGTCCGCATCATTCCGTAAAGGCTCATCGAAACGTCTCCTCAATGCCCATGTCTGTGGTCGCGAGGGTATAATTTCTGTCTTGCGCGAGGCTGGCGCGGACCGCCATCAGAACACCAGCCGGTAGCCGAGGAAGCGCTTGGAATCGATCGGGTCCTGGCCGAGCTTCTCGCGCAATTTCTTGCGCAATTTGCTGATGTGGCTCTCGACCACGTTCTCCTCGACCTCTTCGTCGAAAATGCCGTAGATGGCGTTGAAAACCTGGGTCTTGGTGACGCGGCGTCCGCGATTGCTCGCCAGATATTCGAGGATGCGGCGTTCGCGGCGCGGCAGTGGCAGCGGCTGGCCATCGATCTCGGGATCGCGGCCGTCCATGAAGATGCGCATGGCGCCGATCTCGGTGTAGCTGACGTCCCCATGGGCGCGGCGGCGGATGGCGGTGATGCGGGCCAGGATTTCGCGGATATGGACCGGCTTGCGGATGACGTCGTCGACGCCGCTCTCGAACAGCCGCAACGTATTTTCAAGCGAGTGCTGTTCGCTGAGCGCAATGACCGGCGCGCCGGTGCGGTCGCGGATCTGGCGTGGCGAGATGGCTCCTTCGCGGCAATCGCCGATGAGGAAGGCGCGGACCGACTTCAAATCGGTGTCGGCAGCCGATGTCACCCACTCGCCGAATTCGCCAGGTGCGAAGCCCGCACAGGCGACCCCCTCGCGATCGAAAAGTGAGTTATACCCCTCAGTTACGAGCTCACGCTCGTCAACGATTACAATCATCGGCCCCGCCTCCGAATCAGATCATCTGCCCCGTGGGAAGAGGCGTAACCGGTGCCGGGAATCCTGAACAACCATCATTTCTTGTAGCTATTTTCTTGGGAGTTATTTCGGGTTTCGAAATAACAGCAGTCACGGAGTTGTATCGTTGGCGGCTGATACCGGGGACGTGCCGGGGCACCGGCAGGGTTGGGGCCTGTTCATATTTTCGAAAGGCGGATGCACCTATGGGTTGCAGAAGGCGCGGGCGTTGGGCGTCCATTTGCCGAAGCCGGTGGCGACCATATTGGCGATGACGCGGCAGACATAGAACTTCTGCGCGGGGTCATTGTCGGGGCCGGCGTGGTAGCGAGCGACGGCCATCGACCAGCTGACATGACGGGCATGAAGGCTGGCCAGGAAGCGCGCCGCATAGTCGACATTCTGGCGCGGGTCGAGCATGTCGTCGACGCTGCGAAAATGCGATGCGTGATAGTGATGGTTGATCTGCATGCAGCCGAGATCGATGAGCGTCTTGCCCTCGCGCCGGGCTGCTTCGAAGGTAGCCAGAGCCTCGCTGCGGCTGCTTGGGAAGACAGCTTTTCCCTCTATATTCAAGGCATTAGGCTGCAAACTACCTTTCTTGCCGGTCTCCGTCAGGCCGACGGCATAGAGGATACCGGCGGGCACGCCATAGCGATCGGCGGCGCGCAGGATCTCGGGCTCGCAAGGGTTGGTGGCGGCGTTGGCCGGGCCGTTGGCGAGGCTAGATAAACATATCGTCGCCAGCACGCTCGCGAACAGGCGCTGCAGGGCGGCCGAATTCCTGGGCATCGTCATTGCGGTTTCTTCCCGACTGCTGGCCGCCCGAACCCGCATTGTTACCGCTCGAGTTTCCGGGCTGAAAAGCTGACTGGTCGCGGCCTTGCGGCATCGGCTGGGAGTTGCTTGCATCGCTGCGTGCCGAAGCATGAACTGCTATCGAGGGTTGCAGGATGGTGACCTTGTCGACATCGAAGCCGAGCCCGCGCAACGACTTCACGATGGCGTCGCTGTCGGTGGCGAGGCGGCCGTAAGCCTCATGGGTTTCGGGCTTCAATTCTATCGAAAGTTGTTCTCCGGCGAGCCTGAGACTGGCGGTGACCATGCCGAGTTCGGCCGGGTGAAGCTCGATCTTCAATATATGTGTCGGAACGGCAACAGAACCGGCCGTCTGGGCGGTGGTCGACGGCGTCGAAACCGCTTGCCGCAGCCCGTTGTCCGAAGCGAGTGCGTCGATCAAAGTCGACGTCGTCTGGTTCATCGGGCTCTGCGCCGGCGCCGGGAAGCTCTGCTCGGCGACAATGTCGACGCGCCCGGCGAACGGTGCCTGTTTTCCGGATGCGGATGTCGAGTTGGACTGGGCTCCATCGACGCCCTTTGTCGACAAAGCTGACCGCTTTGCGACGGGCGCGGAACTCTCGCTCGCCGGCTCGTTCGCCGGCAGAGACGGCGTCGGGCCATCCGGGTTAGGCAGCTTGCCGGACCGGGGTCCGATCGCAGCCAGCTTCTGCCCCTGATCCTGTACGGAAACGTCAACGCCGGCCTTGGCTCGTTCTGGTCGCGGCGTCGTGTCGAGGCTGTTGTCGGCGCCGGATGTCACTCGGAATTTCTTCAACGACAGAGGCGGCGTCTGCGCAGAAACGGTCTCGCCGTCGAGCGCGGGCTGTTCAGTTTGTTCATTCGTGGCGGGGCCGTTTCCACCTGTTCTCGCAGCCGAGAAACGGCTGATGTCATGCAGCGCCAACAGCAACGGCAAATGGTCCTGCAGCGGTGCTGTACCCGTGCCTTGTCCGGCCGCGTCAGCGTCGGCGGACGCTTTGTCCGGATCGCCGTCAATATGGTCTTTTGCAACTTTCCCGACAACCGGTTTGGAGGCCGTCTTGCCCGTCTCTGCGTGTGCAGTCTCGCCCTTGACGGGACCGGCCGCGCTGCGTCGAGTCCAGCGTGGCTCGTGCGGCGCAGCCTCTGTTGCTTCCTGGCCTTTCTGCGTCGGCGCATTGTCCTCGCCGCGCACCAGTTCACCGAAGCTTTTGTCGTCGCCCTTGGCGTTCGGCGCCGACTGCTTCGATCCGGCGTGCACGGGCGCAAATCCCGGCAGGGCCTGGCCAACATTGGTGGTCATTTCGGGGCTGCTCCAAGCATCTGGTCGATCAAATCGAGCTGGCGGCGCGTCTTGGCCATGGCGGCGTCGGTGGCATCGGCGGATTCGGCGCCGGCTGCAGGTGCCGATGCCGATGCCGGCACGACAGGAGCCGCATCACCGGCGGTGGCGACTGCAGGCGCTTCCGGCGCCTTTGTCTGGGGTGCGCTCTGTGCCTGCGCGGCTGGCCCGTCTGGCGCCTTCGGCCCGTCGGTTGCGGCCGGTCCGCCCGATGCGCTAGCTGCTGGCTGCTCCGGCATTGCGCCTTCGACCGGCGGCAGTTCGGGCTCATCGGGGTTTGCCGCGGCCGCGGTCTTGACCGGCTGCTGTTTGGCCACCGCAGGCGGGGGCTTGTCGGCAGGCAGCGGCGCCGGCGGCGCGATCACTTCGCCGGCCACGGCCTGCGCGGCATCGAGCAAGTCGCGGTCGCTTTGCGAAAGCTGGCTGCGATCGATCTTGTCCAGCTTGGCGCGGACCTCGTCGATGGTGCCCGACGTCACCGTGGACAGGCTGGAATAGAGCTGGGCGCGCGGGTCGTCCTGATTGTGGATGCCGTCACGGCCCTGTTCGGCCCTGGCCGAGGCAAAGGCGGAGAGATCGGCGAGGCCGTCGATGGCGGCACGGCGGGCTATGCGCAGATAGATCACCTTCTCGCGTTCCGGATCCATCATCGCCGTGATGTCGGCGAGCTTGTCCTGACTGATCGCCATGTGCAGCGTGATGACGCCGGACACGAAGGCGTCGGCGAATTGGCTGGCATAGGGCGAATAGAGGTAGTCCTCGACATATTGGGTCGAGGCAAGCGCGAAGCGCGCGCCATCGCCTTGCGCGGCAGCGATGCCGACCGAGCGGCGCAGCGCTGCTTCCTCGACCAGCGTGCCGGGGCTGAGCAGGCGCGCATCGTCGAGCAGCGCCAGCGCGGTGACCGGTTCTTCGGTGGCGAGCAGTGAGCCTTTGACCAGCGCCAGGAAAGCACCGAGATCGGCGGGCAGGGTCATCGGATCGATCGGCTTCAGCGCCTCGATCGCGGCGGCCGGGCGGCCGTTCAGATAATCGACAATGCCCCTGGCGATAGCCAGGCTTTGCGGGTCGGCCTTGGCGCGCGACACCGCCGCCTCGACGGTGACGGGGTTGCCACCACTCATGCCATAGACCAGCAAGGCACGAAAATTCTTCGGGTCGCTGAAGTCGTCCGCGTCCGCCGCGCGAAGCCTGGTGTCGGTCATTTCGAGCAGCTTGCCTTGCATCGGCAGCGCGGCATGGTCGCCGGCGGCGATGCGGTCCTGCACCAGCTGCAGCGAACGCACCAGCTGATAGGGCTGCAAGCCGTCCTCGGCAAAAGCTGCCGGCGAATGGACAGCGCTCAGCAGCAGCAGACCGATGGCGCGGCCGATGATGGCGGAGCGCCTCATCCGTCGGTCGCCATCAGGATCTCGATGCGGCGGTTCGCGGCAGCCATCGGGTCAGCCGCAACCTTCGGCTCGCGGTCGGCGAAACCGGCAACTTCGGTGATGCGGCGCTCGTCGACGCCGCCGCGCACCAGCATGTAATAGGCGGAATGGGCGCGCGCCGTGGACAGCCGCCAATTGTCGTAGGTGTCGCTTCGGAACGGCCGCGCATCGGTGTGGCCGTTGATGCTGATCGTGCCTTTCTGCTCGTTGACGATGCGGCCGATCTTTTCCATCGCCAGCACCAGTTCACGGCGCGGCACTGCCGAGCCGATCTCGAACATGCCGAAATCGAACTGGTCGGTGATCGAGATGACGACGCCCTTGTCGGTGGCCTCGACGGAGACGCCGTCGTGCAATTTGTCGCCAGGCTTGAAGGCCTCGTCGAGTTCCTGCTTGACCTGTGCCGCGGCCTTGACGGCGGCGGCACTCGGCGCCTTTTCCGCGGCTTCGGGCTTGGGTGCGGGTTGCGCTTCGGCGGCTTCGGCCTTTGCCTCCTCCGCCTTTTTCGCTTCGGCCTTTGCTGCTTCAGCCTTGGCCTCTGCTTTGGCTTCAGCCTTGGTCTGCGGCTTGTCGGATGCGGATTTCGCCACCGGCTCCAGCGGCGCATCTACCACGGGCGGCGCCGGCGGCACGGCCTTCACTTCAGCCACTTGCGTCTGCGCCGCCTTGTCGCCGGGCTTGAGCGGATCGCCTTCGATCTTGCTGCGTTCGGCGGTGGCTTCGGCGCCAGGTGCTGCTACCTGTTGCGACCAGAAATCCGGCGCGAACGGGTCGCGGTAGGATTGGCCGCCGGATGCGCCGGTGGCCGGGCCGGACGCCTGCGCGCCGCCATCGCCCTTTTCGCTGACGTTCTGCATGACGCCGGTGTCGGTGGCGATTTCCGACAGCACCGCATAGGGATCGGCAAACAGATGCTCGTCGGAAAGATCGGTCTTCGGCGCCGATTCCTTCGGCTGCTTCTTGTTGGACGTACCGGCGCCGCCGATGCCGTCCTGTCCGGCCTTGCTGGTCTTGTCCTTCGGGTCGTCAGCCGTCAGCCCGACCTTGCTCGGGCCATCGCCAAGGTCTTCGAGGCCCTTGCGGCTGGCGTTGCGGTCGACCAGTTTGACCGGGTTGAAATAGCTGGCGACGGCGGCCTTGGTTTGCTCGTTGGCGGCATTGATCAGCCACATGACGAGGAAGAAGCACATCATGGCGGTCATGAAATCGGCAAAGGCGATCTTCCAGACGCCGCCATGGTGCGCGTCGTCGTGGTCGTCGTGGTTGCGCCGCACGATGATGATTTCGTGCCTGGGCTCAGCGGCGTCGGCAACGCTCATGATAGGGCCTCGGACAAGGCAGACGACCATTCGGCGATGCGGGTTTCGAACACCGCCTCGTCAATGGCGACGGTAAGGTCGAAGCCGGGCGCCTCGACGAAATCGAGATTGGCCGCACGCGGACCGAGCGAAGCCTTCAGCGTCTCGAACAGCGACAGCGGCCCGCGCACGGCGATGCGCACCGCCTCGCTGTCGCCGATCGCCTCGCGGATCGTGCCGGCAAGGGCTTCCAGCGAGCGCTTCTGCAGATCGTCGGTGACGATGCCGCCAATGATGCGGGCAACTGTGGCGCCGACAAGCTCGCTGACCTTCGCCTCCATGGCGTCGATACGGGCGGTGACGGCGGCGCCAAGGTCACCGCCGAAGCCTTCCAGGAAAACCCTCGCTTCGTCGGCGCTGGCCTGACGCTCCGCTTCGAGCTCCGCCTGATGGGCAACAGCAAGGCGCGCCTCGAGCGCCGCTTCGGCATCGATGACGGCTTCAGCGATCAGCGCGCCGATGTCTGCCTGCGGCGCCGGTGTGTCTGGCCGCGGCTCGGCCTTGGCTGTAGCCGGCGATTGACCGGCGCGCTGGGTGCGTGCGCCAAAGTCCGGCAAAAGGTCGAAAAGTGCTGCCGAGGCCATGGTCTACACCGCTGCTTCCTGGGCCGCCCATTTGCGCAGGATCTGCGCGGTGCGCTCCTCGTTGAGATCGACCATGCGGGCAAGCCGTTCCTGCGGCGCCGGCCTGATCTTCTGGCGAAGATCGTCGAGCGGAGTCGGGCCGGGACGGCTGCCGGGCAAGGCAGCCTGCGCAGGTTCGCCACTGGCGGTTTCGGGCGTCGGCAGTGAGCGCTGGACATCGTCGAAGCTCGGACCGGCAAGTGCGGGCGTCGGCCGCGCGGTCAGCGCCGCGGCCATCGGCCTCAGGCCGAAGAAGGCGACCAGAAACACCACGACGATGAACGCGCCGGCATTGATCATCGTACCGGCATAGGTCCCGATCGACGCCATTATGCCCGGCTGCTCGACGGCCTCGCCGTCCAGCCCGTCGATGAACTCGACCGCCGAGACATCGATGATATCGCCGCGCTTGTCGTCGAAGCCGGAGGCCGAAGCCACCATCTTCTGGATGTCGGCAACGCGCTTGGCGATCTGCTCGGGCGTGGCGTCCTTGCCGAGAATGGTCATCAACCGCTGCTGGTTGACGACGACGGCGATCGACATTTTGGTGACGGAATAGCCGTTGGAGACGGTGGCGATCTTCTTGGAGTTGATCTCGTAATTGGTGATCTCCTCCTTGCGGTCGTTCGCCGATGTCGTCTGTGGGCCGTCGGTGCTGGTCGCCTGAGTCTCGGGCAGGTTCTGCTCGACGCTGGCCGGGGTCGAGGCCTGCTTCTGGTTGCTGTTCTCGTTGGCGCGCACCGACTGCACCGAACGCTCGACGCGCGACTCCGGATCGAAGATCGTCTCTTCGGTCTGGCGGGTGTCGGTGTTGACATCGGCCTTGACGCTGGCGCGGAAATTGTCTGGGCCGAGATAAGGCGTCAGTGCGCGGCGGATGTTGTCGCCGATCTGCGCCTCGACGGTCTGCTCGACGCCGAGTGTGCGGGCCGCACTTGTGTTGGAGGGGTCGTCGCCGGCGGCGAGAAGGTTGCCGTTGGAATCAAGCACGGTCACCTTGTCGGCCGACAGGCCGGGAACTGCGGCGGCGACGAGATGGCGGATCGACAAGGCGCTCCTTTCGGCGTCGATGCCGGAATAACGGATGACGACCGAGGCTGAGGGCTGCTGTTCGTCGCGGCGGAAGTTGGCGCGCTCGGACATGACGATGTGAACGCGTGCCGCCTTGATGCCCGCGATCGACTGGATGGTGCGGGCGATCTCGCCCTCCAGCGCGCGCACGCGGGTAATCTGCTGCATGAAGGAGGTCAGGCCGAGCGAGCCGACATTGTCGAACAGTTCGTAGCCAGCATTGGCGCTGGTCGGCAGGCCCTTTTCGGCAAGCAGCATGCGCGCCTGCGCGGTGGTGCCGGCCGGCACCAGCACGGAGGTGCCGTCGGAGCCGACGTCGAAGCCAATGCCGGCCTCGCCGAGCACCAGGCCGATCTGGTTCACGTCGGAACGATCGAGGCCGACATAGAGCGTCTCATAGGCGGGGCGGTTGAGATAGACCGAGCCCACGCCGATGACGGCCATCACCAGCGCGGCGATACCGGCCAGCATGGCAAGGCGCCTGACGCCAAATGCCCTGAGATTCGAGATGATGCTCTGGATCTGTTCCGGCACGATTCAAGCGCTCCCAGCATGATATTCCGTGGGAACACTAGACCGCGAAGCTTGTGCGAAGATGATAAGCATGTCGCCCGGAAGTGTGCAGCGGTACCGGGCCAACGACATGCTTCAACACACAGCCACAAAGCGAAAGGGCCGCGCTGGCGGCGCGGCCCTTCAATTCAAGGGAAGAGGAAGCCGGGCTCGGCCTATTGCTTGAACAGCGCCAGGATCGACTGCGAGTTGCCGTTGGCGATCGACAGCGACTGGATGCCGAGCTGCTGCTGAACCTGGAGGGCCTGCAGACGGGTCGATTCCTTGTTCATGTCGGCGTCGACCAGAGCGCCGACGCCCTTGTCGATGGAATCCGACAGGTTCGACAGGAAGCTCTTCTGGGTGTCGATGCGCGACTTGGCGGCGCCGAGATAAGCGGCACCCGTGGACAGTTTGGCGAGCGCCGTTTCGACGGCTCCCAATGCGGTGTCGATGGCGGCGTCGGTCACGGCCGTGACGCTCGGATCGAAGAAGGTCGTAGCGAGCAAACCGCCGGCAATGCCGCCCGTGCCGGCAATGTCCAGCACTTGGGTATCAGCAGCCTTGACGTCGATCGTGTCGATGGCGACTGTCGTGCCAGTGCGGTTGTAGGAGGCAACGATCTTCAGGTCGGAGGTGGCGAGAGCGTCATTCTGCAACAGGTTCGACCCGGCATAGGATGCGTTGGTGACCGACGACTTGATCTGGTCCTGAATTGCCTTGATTTCGGTCGCGATCTTTTGCTGGTTGTCCTTGCTCGCACCGCGGGCGGTCACCAGCTTGGCCTTGATCTGGTCGACCTGGTCCTTGATATCGGTTATGGCGGTGTAGGCGGTGTCGACCTTGCCGGCGCCGAGACCGAGCGCGTCCTGGACAGCCGAAAGCGCCTTGTTGTCGGATTTCATCGTGGTGGCGATCGACCAGTAGGCGGCGTTGTCGGAAGCGGTGGCGACGCGGTAGCCGGTCGAAATGCGCGACTGAGTGGTTTCAAGCTGCTTGTTGGTGTTGTTCAGACTCTGCAGCGCGGTCAGCGCCGAGGCGTTCGTCATGATGCTTGCCAAGATATTTACCCCTTCTCAAAAACTGGCGTGTCACGCACACGCCGGATCAACTTCATCAGGGGGTAGGCATAAGCCCATCGACCGTGTGGTCTGCCCGCCATGGTATGGTTAACCATGACTACCGAGATATGGTTAATAGCCTGTTAAAACAGGCCATTCCGGGCGCCGGCCAGAAGCAAAATCGGCTGCCATTCAAAGAGAAAATCAACAGCCACAAAAGAAATCGGGCCGCGCTGTTGGCGCGGCCCGACCGGATAGTGTCAGTCGTAGAGGCGAGAGATCAGCCGCGGAAGAGCGACAGGATCGACTGCGAGTTGCCGTTGGCGATCGACAGCGCCTGGATGCCGAGCTGCTGCTGAACCTGGAGGGCCTGCAGACGGGTCGATTCCTTGTTCATGTCGGCGTCGACCAGAGCGCCGACGCCCTTGTCGATGGAGTCCGACAGGTTCGAGAGGAAGCTCTTCTGGGTGTCGATACGCGACTTGGCGGCGCCGAGCGAGGCAGCGCCGGTGGACAGCTTGCCGAGCGCGGTTTCAACGCTGCCCAGTGCCGTGTCGATGGCGGCGGCGGTGACTGCGGTGGTGCTCGGATCGAAGAAGGTGGCAGCAAGCAGGCCGCCGACGATGCCGCCCGTGCCGGCGACGTCGAGAACCTGGGTATCAGCAGCCTTGACGTCGATGGTGTCGATGGTGACGGTCGCGCCGGTACGGTTGTAGGAAGCGACGATCTTCAGGTCGGAGGTGGCGAGAGCGTCGTTCTGCAGCAGGTTCGAGCCGGCGAAGTTGGCATTGGCGACCGAGGACTTGATCTGCGCCTGGATGGCGTTGATTTCGGTCGCGATCTTCTGCTGGTCTTCCTTCGAGGCGCCGCGAGCGGTGACGAGCTTGGACTTGATCAGGTCGACCTGGTCCTTGACGTCGTTGATGGCGGTGTAGGCGGTGTCGACCTTGCCGGCGCCGAGGCCGAGCGCGTCCTGAACGGCCGAGTTGGCCTTGTTGTCGGACTTCATCGAGGTCGCGATCGACCAGTAGGCAGCGTTGTCGCTGGCGGTGGCGACGCGGTAGCCCGTGGAAATACGAGCCTGGGTCATTTCGAGCTGCTTGTTGGTGTTGTTCAGGCTCTGCAGCGCGGTCAGCGCCGAGGCGTTCGTCATGATACTGGACATGGCTACTCGTTACCTTGATTTTTACAGGGTGTTTTTTGACATACCGGCTTTTCCGGTATGACGGAGCGGCATCATGCCAATGATCGTGAGACCCGATCACCCGCCATCTGCGAGCAATATGCGGGCGAGTCCCTACCAAAGGGCTAAACGGGACGGTTAACCGGAAATATTTTGCATAGAATTTTGGCCAGGTGCCACGCGCAGGTCGCGGCTGATCAGGTGAACGATCGCACCAGGCTACCGACCAGCAGGTTCCAGCCGTCGATGAGGACGAAGAACAGGATCTTGAAGGGCAGCGACACGACGGTCGGCGGCAGCATCATCATGCCCATGGCCATGGTGATGGTGGCAACGATCAGGTCGATGACGAGGAACGGCAGCACGATCAGGAAACCGATCTCGAAACCGCGGCGGATTTCGGAGATCATGAAGGCCGGCACCAGGATACGCAGGTCGACGGTTTCCTTGGCAACCACCTGGCCGCGTTCGCGGGCGAGGTCGGCGAACAGGTCGAAATCCTTGTCGCGGACATTGTGCAGCATGAAGGTGCGGAACGGGTCCGAAATTTTTTCGAACGCCTCGGTCTGGCTGATCTGATTGTCCATTAGCGGCTTGACGCCGGTGTTCCACGCCTGGTCGAAGGTCGGCGCCATGACGTAGAAGGTCATGAACAGCGATAGTGAGATCAGGATGAGATTGGCCGGCGTCGACTGCAGGCCGATGCCGGCGCGCAGGATCGAGAAGGCGATGACAAAGCGGGTGAAGCTCGTCACCATGATCAACAGGCCCGGCGCCACCGACAGCACGGTGAGCAGGCCGAACATCTGGATGATATAGCCGACAGTGGCGCCGTCGGCCTTGCCGATACCGCCGAGATCCAGCTGCTGGGCAGCGGCGACAGAAGTGGCGGCGACGACGATCGCGGCGGCGAGAAGCAGTTTTCTCATTCGAGCAGCAATGTCCTGATCAGAACCTGTTTGGCATGGCCACCGCTGCGGATCGCGGCGCGCTCCTCAAGGTCGGCTTTCAAATGCTGGTAGCCGCTGGCGCCTTCGATCTGATGCATCTTCAGGGTGCGGACCATGGCCAGCAGATCCTGGTGAATGCTCTCGGTGAGCTCCGGAGGTTGCGGCGCATCGTAGACCACCGAAGCTTCCAGCCTTATCCAGATATCGGCCGGCGCGGCCAGATTGGTGGTGATCGGCGCCAGCTGCACGAGCGTCGGCCCGGTGCCCGGCGCATGTTCGGCGGCCGCGCTCGGCTGTTCGGCGTTGGACTGGTTCTCGGGAGCGGCCGGCACCGGCACCGGTCCGCCGACGCCCTTCAGGTAGCCGCCGGAAACCCAGCCCATGCCGATTGCGGCGCCCGTCACCGCCAAAAGCATGGCTAGTTGGATGACAAGCGACGGACCCTTTTTGGGCTGGACCTGTTCGACATTTGCCACGGCGCCGTTCTCCTGATCCTAGAAGGGGAGGACTTGGTCGAGGATCTGCTGGCCGTAGGCAGGTTGCTGGATCTCTGCAATTCGGCCGCGGCCGCCATAGGAGATGCGGGCCTCGGCGATGCGTTCGTAGGAAATGGTGTTTTCGGCGCCGATGTCCGAGGGACGCACCATGCCGGCGATGGTCAGCACCCTGAGCTCGTAATTGACGCGCACCTCCTGCGAGCCGCGGATCATCAGATTGCCGTTGGGCAGGACTTCGGTGACGACGGCGGCGACATTGAGCTCGAGGTTTTCCGAACGCTTGATCTCGCCGTCCGCATTGGTTTCGGTGCTGGAGCTCAGGCCGGCGTCGCCCTTGCCGCTGGTGCTGGCATCTTCCCATCCGAGCTTGACGTCATAGCCGAGCTTGCGCGCGGCGGTGCGGCTGCGGTCGTTCTGGTTCTTGAAGTTGGCCTTGTCATTGAGCTTGATCCTGACGGTCAGGATATCGCCATCGCGCAGCGCGCGCGGATCGGTGAACAATCGGCTCTGGCGATCGTCCCACAGCGAGAATTTCTTCACCGGCGCCCGCGGCTCTTCCGGATATGAATAGGGCGCATTGACGCTGCCGGTGATGCCGGTGCCGACCGGCGACAGCGCCGGCTCCCTGCCGATCTCCTTCGGGTCGGAGGCGCAGCCGGACAGTGCTGCGGCGGCGACCAGGGCGAGCAACTGCAACTTCATGACGGATCTACCCTTCGAGCCGCGCTGGCCATGATGCCGGTGAGCGCGGCCGCCGCCTTCTGGTCCATTTCATTGAGAATGACGCCGGCCTTGCGCGAATCGAGTTTCATCAGGATGGCGGCGGCCAGATCGGGGGTGACCATGGCCAGGCGCTCGGCCGCGGCATCCGGTTTCATGCCGGCATAGATCTTGACGACGCCGTCTTCGGCGCGGGCCAGAAAGACTTCGCGCCGCTTCAGCCATTGCTCGTATTCGGCGCGCTTCTCGTCCAGCGCCTTCATGCGCTGGTCGATGCCGGCCTGCAGCTGCTTCAGCTCTTCAGCCTGCAGCGAGTAGCGGCGGTCGCGGGCGGCGTCGGCGATGTTGGAACAGAAGCGCTGGATTTCGCTTTCATCCGGGGCCTTCTCGCGGATCAGCTGCTGAGGTGCAGCGGGCGCCTGTGCGCCGGGCAAAACCTGCCGCACCGGCTCTTCCGCGCGAACCGGCATCACTGAGACGAGCGTGGCGATGGCTGCCAGGGCTGCGTTGCGGCGGTGTTTGAGGGAAAGTCGAGCGATCATCGGCATGGCCTATTGGAGAACCAGATCGGCCTGCAAAGCGCCGGCCGACTTGATACCTTGCAGGATGGCAATGATGCCGTCCGGCTTGACGCCGAGACGATTGAGGCCGGACACCAGCGTTTCGAGGTTAGGCCCGTCGAGCACGGCGACACGGGCATCGGGCCGCGTGGCCTCGATGGTGGTGAACGGCTCGACCGCGGTCTGGCCCTTGGAGAACGGTTCGGGCTGGACGACCTTGGGTTGCTCGGTGATGCGCACGGTGAGCGTGCCGTGGCTGATCGCCACCCGCGAAATCTTGACCTCGTTGCCGATGACGATGGTGCCGGTGCGCTCGTCGATGACGACGCGTGCCGGCGTGTCGGATTCGACCACCAGGTTTTCGATCTCTGCGTAGAAGCGCGCCGCCGAAACATTCTTCGGCCGCCTGATCTGCACGGTGCGCGCGTCGCGCTCCGCCGCCACACGCATGCCGAAGCGCTGCGAGGTGTAGCCGTTGATGGCGTCGGCGATGCGAACAGCGGTGGAGAAATCGGGATTGCGCAGCTGCAAGGTGAGCAGCGCCTGGTCTTCGAACTCGGCGCGCACGGTGCGCTCGATAATGGCGCCGTTGGGCACGCGGCCGGCCGTCGGCACGCCTTGCGTCAGCTGCTCGGCCTGTCCTTGCGCCGTGAAGCCGGAAACGATGACCGAGCCTTGTCCGACGGCGTAGATTTCGCCGTCGGCCGCTTTCAGTGGCGTCATCACCAGCGTACCGCCGGCAAGCGATGTGGCGTCGCCCATCGAGGAGACGTCGATGTCGATGCGGGCGCCCGACTGGACATAGGGCGGCATGTTGGCGGTGACGATGACGGCGGCGACGTTCTTGGCGCGCGCGCTGCCGCCTTCGGTGGCGATGCCGAGATTTTCGAGCATGGCGCGGATCGACTGTTCCGTGAAGGGCGAATTGCGCAGGCTGTCGCCCGATCCGGCGAGGCCGATGACGAGACCGTAGCCGACGAGCTGGTTGTCGCGCGAGGCCTGCAGTTGGGCGATGTCCTTGATGCGCGAGGCAACCTGGCCGGGCGGCAGCGAGCTCGGGCCGTTGGACACCCTGAACATGCGGCTGGTGGTGGCGGGGTCATATTCGGGATCGACAAAGACGCCGCCATTCTGGCCGGCCAGATCACGCTTTTGCTTCGGCGTAAGCCCGTCGGCCAGCGCGGGCTGCAGACCAAGAATGGCCGCAAGCAGAAGGGCAGGTCCGCGTCTCATGAAGCGCTGACCCGGATGGTGCCGTCGGCCATCACCGTGCCGGAAAAGATCTTACCGCTGTCGGTGTTGCGGACCTTGATCAGATCGCCCGCGGCGCCCGGCTGCAGCGACACCGCCGTAGCCGAAATGGTAAGGTCGCCGGCGATGAAATAGACCTGGACAGCTGCACCCTGTTCGACCAGCCAGGCATCGCGGATGGCCGCGACCGGAATGTAGCGGCCAGGCAGCAGCGTGCGCTTGGCGACCTTGCCCTGGAGCTCCTGCGCCTGCGTGGCGACCGCATCCGGCCTGTGCTTGCCGGGGAGCAATGTTACCGGCTTCAAAGCAGCTGTATCGATGAGCTCGCCGGGATAGATGACCCGGTTCGGGATGAGAACGACTTCGCCGGCCGCCTGGTTGCTGGCGACCTGTGTGGCCTGCTGGCCTGCGCTCTCCTGGGCAAGAGCCGGCACGCCGCCGGCCACCAGCGCGAGGATCAGCGCGGTGCGGCAAAGTGCGGAGCGGGAGGCCGGAGAGACCATCAAACTTTACCTGATGTTCTTGGACACGACCGAGGCCATGTCGTCGGCGGCCTGGATGACCTTGGAGTTCATCTCATAGGCGCGCTGCGCCGAGATCAGCTCGGTGATTTCCTTGACCGGATCGACGTTGGAGGCCTCGAGATAGCCCTGCTCGACCGTGGCAAAGCCGGGATCACCGGGCACGCCGACATTGGCTGGGCCTGAGGCCGCCGTTTCCTGGAACAGATTGTCGCCGAGCGGCGCCAGGCCGGCTTCGTTGGCGAAGTTGGCGAGCTGCAGCTGGCCGAGCAGCTGGAGATCGGTCTGGCCGTCGATGCGGGCAAAGACCTGGCCGGTCTTGTTGACGATGACCTCGATGGCATCTGTCGGCACCGTGATGGCCGGGATGACATTGGCGCCGTCGACGGTCACGAGCTGGCCGGTGGCGTTGGTGTTGAAGGCGCCGGCGCGGCTGTAGAGCGTGCCGCCATCGGCGCCCTCGATCTGGAACCAGCCGCGGCCGGTCAGCGCCATGTCGAAACTGTTGCCGGTCGAGGTCAGCTCGCCCTGCGTATGGACGTTGCGCACTGCCGTCGTCTTGACGCCGAGACCGATCGACACGCCCTCCGGCACCAGCGAGGAATTGGAGCGATTGGGTACGCCCTGCGAGCGGTCGACCTGGTAGAGCAGGTCGGAGAATTCGGCGCGCGCGCGCTTGTAGCCGGTGGTGTTGATGTTGGCGATGTTGTTGGCGATGACTTCCAGATTTGTCTGCTGGGCGTTCATGCCGGTCGCTGCAATGGCGAGTGCTTTCACGGCAAGTCTCCTCAGATGCCCATACGGCTGATTTCGAGATAGGCGGAGACGACCTTGTCGCGGATGGCGATCGTGGTCTGCAGGGCCTGCTGGGCGCTCATGACGGCGTCGACGACCTGGCGGGTATCGGCGTCGCCCTTGAGCGCCTGGATCGAGACCTGTTCGGCATTCTGCAAGGTGTTGACGGTCTTGGAAGCGGCCTGGCTCAGCGCCTCGGCGAAGGTGCCGCCGATTTCGCCGCCGGCCATTGGCGCCGTGGTGCCCTGAAACAGGTCGGTCGTGGCGTCGGTGCCGCCGATCTCCGGCTTGAGTGGAAGCGATCCGATACCGCCAATGCCGCTGATCATTACTGGTTCCTCATCAGGTCGATGGTCATGGAGATCAGATCACGCGCCTGCTTGATGACCTGAAGGTTGGCTTCGTAGGAGCGGTTGGCTTCGCTCATGTCGGCCATTTCAACCAGCACGTTGACGTTGGGCATCTTGACGTAGCCCTTGTCGTCGGCGGCCTCGTTGCCGGGCTGGAACTCGACGGGAAAGTCGCTGGGATCGCGGTCGATGGAGTTGACCTCCACCATCGTACCACCGGAAGCACGGTCGAGCTCGGAGACGAAACTGATGGTCTTGCGGCGATAGGGGTCGGCACCCGGCGTGTCGCCGGTAGACTGCGCGTTGGCAAGGTTTTCCGAAACGACGCGCAAACGGTCCGACTGGGCGCCGAGGCCGGATGCGGCAATCTTGAGGGCTGCGGTGAGCGCGTCCATGGTCAGGTCTTAACCGCCATCATCATCATCGAATGGAAGGCCTTGACGATCGCTGTGTTGAGCTCGAAGGAGCGGCGGACCTCGCCGGCCTTCATCAGCTCGTTCTCGACCACCACGGTGTTCTTCGACGGCATAATGGCGCCGGTCGTCTCTTCGGGCTTGACCGTGAAGCCGGCATTGGTGGCTGCAGTGCCGAGATGCCCGGTCTGGGTGGCGGTTAGCGACACAGCGGTGCGGTCGAGCACCTTCTCGAACGGCTCGACATCGCCGGCAGTGTAGCCCGGCGTGTTGACGTTGGCGATGTTACCGGCAATGGCGGACTGACGCACGGACAGCCATTGCGACTGCTTGGCTGCAAGATCGAAAAGGTTGACGGGCTCCATGGGGATCTCCAGGCTGGTACGCACCAGACTAGGCCGCCAGTCTTGCGCGGACCTTGCGCGGGCCCGGTGGTAAGCCGCATGTTCCGCTACTTGGAGAGTTCGATCACCTGGTCGGCGCTGGTGACCATGACCCACTTGCCGCCGCGCTGCTCGATCGACGACACGATGCTGGAGTCTGGCAGCTTCGAGCCGCGCTGGACAATCCACAGGCCGGCATCATCCTCGATCATGGCGCGGCCGTTGGCGACATGAACCATGCGGAATTTGGGGTCCGCCGGAAAGGGCTGCTCGTCGACGCCCGGAGGCTGGGTCTTGTCCTCGGGCTCCTGCAGCGTGCCGGTGGCGAACAGGTCGACATCGGGAACATCGTTCGCTGTCAGCGGCTGGCCGKAATTTTCCATTTGCGAGCCACCGCTGACACGACCGGCATTCGTGCCGCTGCCGCCGAACTTGATTGCCTGCACACCGAACTGGTCCTGGTTGAAGAAAATATACCAGGGGAACAGTGCGCAGATCAGGCCGAGCGTGATGCCCAGCGCAGCGAAGACGATATCACTGCGCCGGTCATCTTTCTTTTTCACCTTGGGAAACGGCGCCCTTGGCGGCTGCGGCCAGTCGACATTGGGAAAGAGCCCGTCTAGCAGCGAGTCACGGCTAGCCGCGATCGCCTCGTTGAGTTCGGCATGCGGAGCCTTGGGCAGTGTGGGTTTGGCGAAAGCGGGCGGAGCAGGTCTGGCGGCCTCGGGGAAGGCAGGTTTGCTGACATCGCGCAATGCAGGTTCGACTGTCCTGAGCGATGCGGGCTTGGTCTCGCCGGTTGGAGCAGGCTTGGCCATTTTGCGCGAGGCAGACTTGGCCGCTTTGCGCGCCGCCAACCTGGCGGCTTTGCGCGACGCCGCCTTGGATGCGCTGTTCGATATGAGTTTCGCGCTGCCCAATGCAAGCCTGGACACACCGCGCAAGGCAGCCTTCGGCGCACCGACCAAGGCAAGCCTGAACGCGCTGGGTGTGGGTGGCTCACCCATGCCGGGCAAGGCAAGGTTGGCTACGCTCGGCAAGGCAGCCTCGGGCGGGCCGAGCAACGCTGGTTCGGGCACGCTGCGCAACGCAGGCTGGGCCAGTCTCGGCAAGGATGGCTTGGCCGCCCTGGCCAATGCGGCCTTGGTTTTGGCCGCCTTGGCGCGATCAGCTTTCGCTTTGGCAGCCCTTGCTTCGCCAGCCCTGGCTTCCTCGGCGGCGGTGGCCTCGGCCAGCATCTCGCGCAGGAGCCGCTCGGTGTATTGGCGCTCAGTCTCCGGCATCGACATTCTGCTTGCCTTTCAGATGACGGGCGAGGTCGGAGAATGCGTCGGCCGAAGCGCGATCCTTTGGCGATTGCGTCAGCGCTTCATAGATCAGCGGCACCTGCCGCACCGCAATGTCGAGCTCGGCATCGGCGCCGCCTTGATAGGCGCCGAGCAGGCGAATGTCGCGCGTGTCCTCGAAGCGCGAGATCATCGACTTCAGCCTGGTCACCAGCATGCGCTGCTCGGGGCTCCATGCCTTGTCGGCGAGGCGCGAAATCGACGACAGCGGATTGACCGGCGGATAGCGGCCCTGTTCGGCAATGGCGCGATCGAGCACGACATGGCCGTCGAGGATGCCGCGCACCGAATCGGCGACCGGATCGTTGTGGTCGTCGCCGTCGACCAGCACCGAGATAATGGCGGTGATCGACCCCTGGCCTTTGACACCTGGGCCTTCAGCGCCGGGTCCGGCACGCTCCAGCAGCTTGGGCAGGTCGGTGAAAACCGAAGCGGGATAGCCGCGCGCCACCGGCGGTTCGCCGGTTCCGGTCGCCACTTCGCGCAGCGCATGAGCAAAGCGGGTGATCGAATCCAGCACCAGGAGCACACGGTGGCCCTGATCGCGAAAATGTTCGGCGACGCGCATGGCGGTGTCGGGCGCGCGCCGGCGCATCATGGCGCTCTCGTCGCTGGTGGCGACGACGGCGACGGTCTTGGCCAAGCTTTGCGCGCCGATCGTGTCTTCGAGGAATTCGCGCACCTCACGGCCGCGTTCGCCGATCAGCGCCACGACCACGGTGTCGAAGGCATCGGCGCCGGCCAGCATGGCGAGCAGCGTCGACTTGCCGACGCCCGAACCGGCAAACACACCGAGGCGTTGGCCGAAGCAGAGCGGGGTGAAGATGTCGATGACCTTGACCCCGGTCGTGAAAGCGGTGCCGACGCGCTGCCGCGCCATAGCGCCGGGCGTGGTGCCGTCGCCGCTTGCCGCTTCGCCATTCCTGATCAGCGGCGGGCCGCCGTCGATGGCGCGGGTCAGCGCGTCGATGGCCCGCCCGCGCCAGGAAGCGTGCGGCGTTACCACCAGCGGACCGCGGCGAAACACGGCGTCGCCGATGCCGGCATCGGCGCTGCGTTCGAAGGGCGCGATGACGACCTCGTCGCGGCCGATCCTGACGATCTCGCCGCGGCGCGTGCCGGCTTTACCGCGTTGCTCGACGAGGTCGCCAAGCCTGACGATTTCGGAAAGGCCGAGCACCGTGTAGTGCGTCGGCGAAACCTCGGCGACGCGGCCGCCGCGCCGCAGCAGCGTTTCGGTATCGTCGAAGCGTCGCCAGATCCGCTCCAGCGCAGCAAGCCGGTTTTCCGGCGCCGCTTCGGGCTGCCTTTCAAGCGCGCGTATCGATGATTGGCTGCTCGACATGCCGCTACGACTTGGAGCCGAGCGTCTTGATGGCGTCGTCGGTCGAGGCATCGGTCTGGCGCATCAGCGCAGCCGTGTTCTCGAAGGCACGCTGGACCATGATCAGGCGCGTCATCTCCAGCACCGGATTGACGTTGGATTCCTCGACAAAGCCTTGCGCGACGCCGACGTCGGAGCGGTCAGTGACCGGCTCCGGCGTTCGCCCCGGAACGATGCCCGAATTGCCGTAACGGACGAAGTTCGGACCCGGGTCGAAATTGAACAAGCCGATGGAGCCGACAAGCTTGTCGCCCTGGCGCAGCGAGCCATCGGCGCCCGCCTTGGGCGGGCCATCACGCGGGTCGAGCTGGATCGGTGCGCCGCCGGCATCCAGCACCGGATGGCCTTCAAGCGACATCAACTCGCCGTTCTCGTTCATCGAAAAACGCCCGTCGCGCGTCATCACGGTGCCGGCTGGCGTATCGATGCCGAACCAGGCATCGCCCTGGACGGCGAAGTCGAACGGATTGCCGGTCTGCGTCATCGCGCCATGCGCGCCGGACAAATAGGTCTTGCCGGAGGAAGCGAAGGACACGGATTTGGGTCCGCTGCCGGAGACGACATCCTCGAACTTCACGCCGGTGGCGCGAAAGCCGATGGTCGAGGCGTTGGCGACATTGTCGGCGATGGTGTCGAGACGGCGCTCGAGCGCGATCTGCGAGGAGAGGGCGACGTAAAGGCTGTCTTGCATGATGCTCTCAGAATTTCAGTTTCTGCATGGCCATCATCAGATCGGTCGAGATGCCGACGGTGGTCGGCTGGGCAAACAGCACACCGACCGAGGTCTGGGCGGTCGAGGTCGGATGATTGATTTCCCACAGGCTGGTGAAGCGGGTCAGGAATTTGTCGAGCTTGGCCGGGTCGGTGAAATCGGTGAGGTCGAGCTTTGCCTCGAAGGCCTGCGCCTGCTTGTCGATATCTGCCGTGGCGAAAGAATCGGGCAGGCCGATCGCAGTGCGTACGACGCTGGCCAATGCTGTATCGGCCAGCACGTCGTACCAGTTGGTGATGGTCGACGCCTTGCGCTCGAAATAGAGCGCGAGGCGCACGCCCTCATTGGTCTTGCCGGCATCCTCTTCCAGCGTCTGGCGCATGTATTTGTCGACGACCGGCTGCTGCGACGGGTTGCGGGTCGTCGCCGCTTCGCCGTACGCCTCGAAATTCAGCGACGTGGCGAGCCTGGCATAAGCCTTGTTCGAAAGCTTGTTGGCGATGCTGCTCGGGTCACTGACGCCGCCCTCCAGAACATCGCGGACGAGATCCTTGTTGGTGGTTGCCGGATCGAGCCCGCTGGCGGACAGCGCATAATTGTACAGCCGGCTGTCGGCCATCAGATCGTCGATCGACTTCACCTTGGTGATGTTGGCGAGGTAGTAGCTGGTCTCGGCCTGGATGGCGTCCGCACTCGGCTTGATGAGACCAAGACTGGACTCGGTCGTGTAAAGCTTCGGCGTGGTCTTCAGCACGGCGTCGCGCGTGGTCGTCTGATCGCCATATTGGGCAAAGTCGAAGGCGCTGACGAAGTTGGCGTAGCTTTTGTTGGTCAACAGGTTGGCGGGGCTGAACGGATCGGTGACGCCGCCATTGACCATGGTGCGGATCTGCCTCGGCGTTTCGGTGGATGCATCCAGACCATACGAAGCCATGGCGAAGGTCAGCAGGCGCTTGTCCTTCAAAAGGTCCTCGATCGACTTCACCTTGGAGATGTTTGCCGCGTAGTAGTCGGCCTCGCCCTTGATGTATTGCGCGGTCGGCTTGACGAGCACCAGCCCGGTTCCGGCCATGATGGCCTTTGGAACCGCCTGCTGGACGGCGTCGCGCGCCGTTGCCTGGTCGCCATACTGGGCAAAGTCGAAGGCGGCGACAAAAGCTGCATAGCCCTTGTTGGTTGACGTGTTTGCGGGACTGTTCGGGTCGGTGACGCCGCCTTCCAGCATCGCCCGGACGGTCGCAGGTGCTTCGGCGTCGGCATCGAGGCCGAAGGCGGCCATCGCATAGGTGAGCAGGCGGTTGTCGCCCATCAGATCGTCGATCGATTTGACGTTGGAGATGTTGCTCACGAAGTAGGAGGTCTCGCCCTTGTAGTAGTCGAACCCGTTCTGCAAGGCGCCGAGCCCAATCTGGGCCGTATAGTTTTTGGTCACGCCCTGCTGGGCGGGGTTGTAGCTGGTGGCATCCGCGCCCAACGCTGCGAAATTAAAAGCCGAGACGAATTCGGCGTAGCGCTTGTCGGTCAATTTGTTAGCGAAGCTATCGGAGTCGGAGACTCCTTCCTTCAGGGCTTTGACCATGAAGGCCTTGGCATAGGCCATGTCGCCAAGGCCATAGGCCTTCATGGCATAGGTGAACAGCCGGGTGTTCTTGACGAAATCGTCGATCGATTTCACGCTGCCGATGTTGGCGAGATAGTAGTCGGTGTCGCGCTTGGTGACCGGGTCCGCCTCGATGCGGTCGATCGCCTTGGGAATATCCCTGGCGATGAGCTGGTAGCTGGTAAAAGTGCTCAACACGACATGCCTCCGGTCGCAGCTTCAAAGAGCAGAGTATGCCGGTTTGCTTGCGCGAGGCTGAATCGGTGCGCCACGCACGATTCAAGCTTCACACAAGGCACGGGGGCTATCGGTTAGGCCTGACGTGATGTGGAAGGATCTGGCGTGGGCATTCTGATCGGACTGGTGGTGACGCTCGGCTGTGTTCTCGGCGGCTTTATGGCCATGGGCGGGCATCTGCATGTGCTGATGCAGCCCTGGGAGGCGGTGGTTATCTGCGGCGCCGCGCTTGGCACCTTTCTCGTCGCCAACCCGATGAAGACAGTCAAGGACACCGGCAAGGGCATTCTGGAAGCCTTCAAGCAGGCAGTGCCGAAAGAGCGCGACTATCTCGAGACGCTGGGCGTCCTGCACAGCCTGATGCGCGAACTGCGTTCCAAGTCTCGCAGCGAGGTCGAGGCGCATATCGACAACCCCGAGGAATCGGCGATCTTCCAGGCGTTCCCGACCGTGCTCAAGAATCACGATCTGACGCATTTCATCTGCGACTACTGCCGCATCATCATCATTGGCAATGCCCGCTCGCATGAGATCGAGGCGCTGATGGATGAGGAAATCCAGACCATCAAGTCCGACAAGATGAAAGCGTATCACGCGCTGGTGGCGGTGGGCGACGGTCTGCCGGCGCTCGGCATCGTCGCCGCCGTGCTCGGCGTGGTCAAGGCGATGGGCGCGCTCGACCAGTCGCCGGAAATCCTCGGCGGCCTGATCGGCGCCGCCCTTGTCGGAACCTTTCTCGGTATCTTCCTGTCCTACGCCGTGGTCGGGCCGGTCGCGACCAAGATCAAGACGGTGCGCGAGAAGAAGAACCGCCTCTACATCATCGTCAAGCAGACGCTGCTCGCCTACATGAACGGCGCCCTGCCGCAGGTCGCGATCGAGTTCGGCCGCAAGACCATCTCGTCCTATGAGCGGCCGACGATCGACGCCGTCGAGCAGAGCACGATGAACACAGCCTCCGCCGAGAAGAAAGCGGCTTGAGCCATGCATGACGACAGACAGGTCCGCACGCCGTCATGACAAGTCCTGGTAGCCCCTCGCAAGCCCGCTCTCTGATCATCGAGCGTCTGGTCGGTGACAGCGGCGAAGCCGGTCATGTCATCGGCACCGGTCGCTCGATGGGCGAACGCGCGCTGCCGCTGCTGCAGAAAAGCCTTGCCGGCGAACTCGGCGCCCAAGTGACCGTCGACCTGCGCGCGGTCGAGGTCAGCCGCGTGCCGGATGCGCGCATGCATGCGGGCGAGAGCTTTGCCTTGACCATCATCCCATCGCCGACATCGTCGGATGCTATGACGCTGGTGATCGATGCGCCGGCCATCGCCGTCATGGTCTGCGCGCTGTTCGGCGGCGATCCGGATCAGCCGGTGGCGCCGATCGAGCGCGAGCTGTCGCAGATCGAGACGGATGTGGCGACGACGGTGTTCCAGGAGGTTGCGCAGGCGCTGAACGGCTCGGGCCGCCGCTCGCTCGAATTGCGGCTGCCGGTGCCGCGGGCGCTTTCGGGCAACGAAGCCAGGCGCCGCGTGCTGCGCGATGGCGCGGCGGTGCGCATCGTGTTCGGCATCTCGACGCCAACCGATAGCGGTACGGTCACGGTGATGATCCCGCAGCGCATCCTGCTGGCGACCCGCGGTATCGCCGATGTCCATGACAGCGAAGGCACGACCGACTGGCGGGCACGCTTTTCGGAAGAGGTGATGCGCTCGACGGTGACGCTCGAAGCGACCATGCCGCTGGCACGCCTGACGCTCGGCGACATCGCCGGCTTCGAGCCGGGTCAGGTCATCGAATTCGAGGAAACGGCACAGTCGCACGCCAGGCTGAGTGCGCGCGACAAGACGCTGTTTGTCTGCGAGTTTGGCAAACTCGGGCAGAATTACACCGTCCGGATCAGGCACCCTTACGATGCCGGTCAGGATTTTATCGATGGGCTCATGCCAGGCTGACGCCGCGCAAGCTCAAGCATTTGGAGACGACTTATGGCCAAGACCAAGGTGGAAGCCAATATCGACCAGCCTGACGAACAGCTCGACCGCGCCATCGAGGAATTGCGCGGCGTCCTCCAGGAGGAGGAAAAGCGCCCCGACGCCGCCTTGCGGGCCGCCATGTCCGGCACCAATTCGAACGTCATCATGAGCATCCCGGTCGACGTGCAGATCATCCTCGGCAGCACCGAAATGCCGGTGTCGGACCTGATGGCGCTGCAGAAGGGCTCGACGGTGGCGCTGAACCGGCGCATCGGTGAGCCGGTCGACGTGGTGGTCAATGGCCGCAAGATCGCGCGCGGCGAGATCACCGTGCTGGAAAGCGATCCGTCGCGCTTCGGTATCAGGCTGACCGAGATCATCGCCGCTACCAAGAGCGCCTGAGGGATAGACGATATGCGGTCTCAGCAGCGATCGGAGCTTATGCCATGACGACGCAGGTGACGCTCACGCGCCCGCAAAAGGCCGCCGCCATCCTTGTGGCGATGGGCAAGCCATCGGCCAGCCGCCTGCTGAAATTTTTCAAGCAGGAAGAGCTGAAGGCGCTGATCGAAGGGGCACGTCTGCTGCGCACCATTCCGCAAAGCGATCTCGAACGCATCGTCGCCGAATTCGAAGCCGAATTCACCGAGGGTGCCGGACTGCTCGATTCCGCCGACCGGATGGACACCATCCTCAATGAATCGCTGTCGCCCGAAGAGATGAGCGCCATCATGGGCGATAAGCGCTTCGAGGTCGCGCCGGAAGGACCGCCGCCGATCTGGCCGGAGCTGGAAAAGCTCGAACCGACGCGGCTCGGTACCTTCCTTGCCGGCGAACATCCGCAGACCGCGGCCATGGTGCTGTCGAAGCTTGCGCCGCAGGCCGCGGCCAACATTCTGCTGACCCTGGAAAAGCCGATGCGCAGCGAGATTATCAAGCGCATGGTGACGATGGCGACCATTCCGGACACAGCCACCAGGATCATCGAGAACCAGCTGCGCACCAGCGTGCTGGCGCAGACCGCGACCAAGGACATATCGGCCGGACAGGCGCGCGTTGCCAGCGTGCTCAACGAGATGGACAAGCCGCAGCTGGAAGAGGTCATGCAGGACCTGGAAGAGGCCGGCACGCCCGATCTCGGCGGCGTGCGCTCCAGGCTGTTTGCCTTCGACGATCTGCCGCTTCTGACGCAGAAGGCGCGGGTGCTTCTGTTCGACGGGCTGTCGACAGAACTGATCACGCTGGCGCTGCGCGGTGCGGCGCCCGGATTGACGGAATCGGTGCTGTCGGCGATCGGCGCCCGGTCGCGGCGCATGATCGAGTCCGAACTCGGACAGGGCTCGGAAGGTATCCAGCTTGCCGACATCATGACGGCGCGCAAGAACATTGCGGTGGCGACAATCCGGCTTTCGCGCGAGGGGGCTTTCGAACTTCCGTCCTCGTCGCAGCAGAGCGAAGCGGCCTGAAGCTGAGCAACAGACCTCACAATGGCTGAAGCGGCGGACAAAGACTCCAAAACCGAAGACGCGACAGAAAAGAAGATCCGCGACACCATCGAACAGGGCAAGCTGCCCCATTCGCGGGAAGCCGCACTCCTAGCTTCCTTCATCGCCATTCTGGTGTTCACCGTCTTCTACGCCAAGGACGCGGTCGTTGATCTCGGCATGTTCCTGTCCATGTTTCTTGAAAAGCCGGAAGCATGGCCGATGGACACCGAGACCGACGTCATCGCGCTCTACAAGACCGTGATGATGGAAATCGGCCGTGCCGTGGTCAGCCTGCTGGTGCTGCTGGTGGTGGCCGGCATCGGCGCGTCGGTGCTGCAGAACATGCCGCAATTCGTCGGCGAGCGGATCCGGCCGCAGCTATCACGCATCTCGATAGCCAAGGGCTGGACCAGGACGTTCGGTGTCCAAGGCTGGGTCGAATTCCTGAAATCGCTTGGCAAGCTCGGTTTCGCCAGTATCGTGCTCTACTTCACGCTATCGCAGGACTACCGCCAGCTCCTGGCTGGCATGATCACCAATCCGGTCGCTTTCGGCCTCGTCATCAAAAGCATCACCGTCGACATATTGGTGGCGATCGTCTTCGTCATGGCGCTGATTGCAGCTATCGACGTCGTTTGGTCGCGCTTCCACTGGAAGCAGGATCTGCGTATGACCAAGCAGGAGGTCAAGGACGAGTTCAAACAGTCCGAAGGTGACCCGATCATCAAGTCGCGGCTGCGCTCGCTGGCGCGTGACCGGGCGCGCAAGCGGATGATGACGGCGGTGCCGCGCGCGACGCTGATCATCGCCAATCCGACGCACTTTTCCATCGCGCTCAAATATGTCCGCGACGAGGATTCAGCACCCGTGGTGCTGGCCAAGGGCCAGGATCTTGTGGCGCTCAAGATCCGCGAGATCGCCAAGGAGCACAACATCCCGATCTTCGAGGACGTGGCGCTCGCCCGCTCCATGTACAAGCAAGTTTCGGTTGATAGCGTGATCCCGTCGCAATTCTACCAGGCCGTCGCCGAACTGGTGCGGATCGTCTACTCGAAAAAGGCTGAGCGCAGACAGATCTCATGAACCGTCAACCGCACGCAAAATCCCGCGAACTCATCGTCGCCAAGGCCATCGAGCAGGTGGTGGACGAGTTGCGCCTGATCGATGTCGCCGACTACATCGCCTTCATCCGGCTCGAGCATTTCGCTTGCCTGTCGGACCTGGTGGATTCGGCGGTGGAGCTTTATTTCCTGCCGGGCACGCTCAGGCTCGGCCACGGGGGCGAGGCGCATGTCGACTGGAGCGGCAGCCCGCGCATCGTGCTCGATCTCGAGCTAAGGCCGCCGGGCGTCATCGTCTATTTTCAGCTGACGCTGAGCGAGGAAAGGTCTTCGGTCGCCGTCAATTATGTGTCGTTCGAAAAGCCCGGCGAAGACCCCGAGCACAACACGGCCTTGCTGGAGACGGTGATCGAAGAGGCGCGCATCAGAAGGACCGAGCCGCTCGCCTATCGCTGAGTGTCTGATCCAAAAGTCGTCATGCCGGGCTGCAAATGGCGCTTTCTGCGCTTCCGGTGCTCGCGTACCTTCATGTACGCTCCGCTCCGGTTCTCGAAATCACCATTTTCGCCTGCGGCCTGACGATTTTTGATTCAGACACTTCGTGCCTGACTGAGCCGAAGGCTTCGACCCCACCGATCATTCGATCAGCCCCAGCCGCAGCGCCTTGGCCACCGCCTGGTTGCGGTTGACCGCGTTGAGCTTCTGGGTCGACTGGGTGAGATATTGGTTGGCGGTGTGAACCGACAGCTTCAGCAGCCTGGCGATCTCTTCGCTGGTGTTGCCGTTGGCGGTCAGCTTCAGGCACTCCAGCTCACGCTTGGAGATCGAGCGCATCCGGCTGGCATCGTTCGGACGAATGCGGGCGACGGCGGCGAACAGCGAGAAACACCGGGCGTGGATCTCGTAGAGCGTGTCCTCCGGCAGAGCGATCGTCGAGCCGAGGAACACCACCAGCCCGCAATGGCCGCGATCGGCATGGACGGGAAAGGCAATGCCGTTGGTGCCCGGCGCCAGCGGCGCCGTGCGCTCTGCCCAGGTGAGGTTCTGGAAGACGGCGTCCGATCCGGCGATGCCGTCATCGGCCCACCATCGCGGCGCCGTGGACGTGCCGCTGTGGCGCACCATTTCCTCACCATTGGCGCCGGCGATGAATTTGGTCGCGACCGCGGTGGCGGGATAGTCGGAATCGAAGCCCGGCACCAGGCGCGCGCGTTCCGGCGAAGGGCTGACGAAGTAGAGGCCGAAGGCCGACGCGTTGATGTCGACGGCGATCCAGCGGCAGCGGCGCACGGCGTCCGGGATGGTGACGGCGTGGTGCGTTTCGGAACTGATGGAGAAGGCGCCGAATGGATTGCGCTGCTCGTTGAAAAGGGCTTCGGCAGCCGCCTTGATATCAGCGTGTTTCAAATGATGCCGCTCCTGATCGCCGTGGCGATGGCCATCGCGCGGTTCGAGGCCGCGAATTTCTGGATGGCGTGGGTGATGTAGCTGTTGACGGTGTTGGAAGAGACCCCGAGGATCACCGCGACCTCATCGGTGGTCTTGCCTTCCGACACCCAGAACAGGCATTCGCGCTCGCGGTCGGACAGCGGGTCCTGCATGGCGGCGGCGGCGACCAATTGCGGAATGGTGGACAGCGCATAGCAGCATTTCAGCTGCGCCTTCATCAGCGCCGGCTGGTCGATCTTGCCGGCCTCGGCCGCCGAGAACAAAGCGAACAGCCGCTGGCGGCCGACATTGAGCCGCAGCGAATAGACTTCCGCATGGCCAAGCACGTCGAGCAGGCGCGCCTCTTCGCCGGTGAGCAGCCCGCCAGCGTTGGGCGCTTCGGCCGCCACCAGCGGCTTCGGGCGGATGCCGGGTGCTACGGTCAGCGGCCCCTGGGCAAGGCCGGCGATCAGCCGTTTGCCGATCAGTTCAATGGCGTCGAAGATCCAGTTGGATGAGACGATGCGGGCATCGTTGCGGTCCTGGTCGTGGACGATGGCGACGAGCATGTAGCTGTCGGCGCCGATCTCGGCGGCAAGCTGCATGAAAAAGGAGGTGAGATCGCCGCGGGACGCGAGGCGCGAACCTAATGTGTCGGATTGCAGAAGCGCGGCGGAGCTGCTCATTGGATGCTTTGGTTGTAGGTCATGGCCGGAATCTTTTCATGAGCCCGGATGCTGGAGTCACCAGCGGCCGAACTTGAAGACGCATCACGTTTACGAAGCACGCACACTGCGCGGTGTCGCGCAGATCACCGAATCCATTCAGGGAACGCGAAGCCGTCCGCGTCTGGTGCCGGACGGTGCCGGAACTTGAGACTTTGGGTGGTCGCCGCGCCCCCCAAGGACCGGCTGATTCGGGTCTAATCTACCCGCAGATGAATCCGACATCAAACGCGATTTGACAAAATAGATTTTTTTGGACTCAGGCGACTCAGGGGCGGCTTCCGAGGCCTTTTCCTGCCTCGAATCACCCGAAACGTCGACACGAAAAAGCCTGAGGGTGTTGCGACACTGCCGTATCGAGGGCCGATCGATTCCGATAGGTTCTCGGCGACCGACTGGGGTGGGCATCCCTTTGGTCGTAGACGGCGGATTTGGCGGCGCTTGCTTCGCGGCCATCAGCATCGGGGGCAATCATGAAGCAGGTTTTCCTGGCGTTCACGGTGGTGCTTGCGATTTTTGCCGGTATGACGGCGATGGCGGCACGAAGCGGGCGGTACATTCCTGCGCAGGCGACAGGACTGCGGCGCGCAGATCCACGCCGATTGATTGATCGATTCGACGCGCGGCCGCCGGCCGCGTTGAAATCTTGGGCAACTTTGTTTCGGGGGAAACGATGAGTGATTCATTTCGGGAAGTAACGTCCGTCTCGTGGTTCGGGCGGATCAAGCGCGCGGTCGGCGGGGTCATCTTCGGCCTTATCCTGATCGTGCTGATGGTGATCGGGCTGTTCTGGAACGAGGGCCGCGCCGTGCAGACGGCGCGCTCGCTGGCCGAAGGGTCGGGTGCGGTGGTCTCGGTCGGCGCCGACAGCGTCGATGCAGCCAATGACGGCAAGCTGGTCCATGTCAGCGGACCGGTGACAGCGGATAGCGGCCTGTCGGATCCGGATTTCGGCATCGCGGCGCAGGGCTTGCGCCTGTCGCGCAGCGTCGAGATGTACCAGTGGAAGGAAGAGTCCAAGTCGGAGACGACGAAAAAGCTCGGCGGCGGCGAAGAGACGGTGACGACCTACAGCTACTCGAAGGTCTGGGACGACAGCCAGATCGACTCGTCCGACTTCAAGAAGCCGGACGGCCGTCAGAATCCGTCGATGGCGATCCACGGCCGGACGTTCCAGATCCCTGAGGGCAAACTCGTCGCCTTCGATCTCGATACGCCCGTACTGGACCGCATCGAGGGCGACAAGGACTATTCGCTATCGGCCGATCAGTCGGCGGCGATAAAAGCTGCCTATACCGGCACGAAACCGCTCAGCATCGTCGATGGCAAGATCTATCTCGGCAACGACAACACGACGCCCGCTTTGGGCGACTATCGCATCGGTTACGAACTGGCGCCGCTCGGCGTGGTCAGCATCGTCGCGCGTCAGGCCGGCAGCCGGTTCGAGCCATACCAGACGCAAGCCGGCGATGCGTTGCTGATGGTCGATACCGGCAACGTGCCGGCCGAAAAGATGTTCGCCGATGCTATCAGCACCAACACGCTGATCACCTGGCTGCTGCGCGGCGCCGGCCTGCTGTTGCTGACCATCGGCTTTGCGCTGTTCCTCAGCCCGATCGGGGTGATCCTCGACGTCATTCCCTTCCTCGGCAGCATGGCGCGGATGGGCACCGGAATCATCGCCTTCGTCCTGGCGATCCTGGTCGGCACGACGACAATCGCGATTGCCTGGTTCTGGTACCGCCCGTTGCTGGCGGTCGCCATCATGGCGGCAGGCGTGATCGCAGCGGCAGCGGTCTACTATATCGGCCGTTCACGCAAGGCAGCCGCACCGATGGCCACACCAATAACCGGCGCACCGGCCTAGGTCGTGGACCGATAGGTCGGAAATGACCCGAGATTGGTGGAAAGCGGTCAAAGGCGAAGAAACCCTGCGATCAAAAGCAATGATAGAAGTAGCGCTTGCAGGCCGAAACCGCCCACATATCCCCAGAAGGTTCTTGGATATTCTGAGCGAGTAATTGGCGACGAAGATCTGAGATGCGTCGACCAAACTCTGCCACGTAAACAGGCACTTGCTACATACGCAATGCAAAAAACATCCCAAATTATTAGGAAGACCGATGCACCGATCGTCATGCGTCAGGTAGCCCGTTTGGTGGTGATAGGAACGAACATAAGCTATTTCCCGAATGTCCACAAATGGGTCGTTTGCCGACTGGTGGCTTCTATCTCGCGCCGGATCCTGATTCGGGCTAAGCGCGAGCCGTATGGTACGGCCTAACGGACTTCGAATGCCGACACCGCCAACAAGCCGCGAGGCGCGCCGCATGTCTGCAAGCCGCCCCATATGTTTCCTACCGATCCTCGAATCCGGTCAGCACGCCGACGGCGTTGATGCCGATCTCCTCGACGGCGTAACCACCTTCCATCACGAACAGCGTCGGCAGGCCGAGCTTTGCGATGCGGCGGCCGATCTTTGGATAGTCCGGGCTCTTCAGCTTGAACTGGCTGATCGGGTCTTTCTCGAAGGTGTCGACGCCGAGCGAGACTACGACGACATCAGGGGCGTAAGCGGCGAGCCTGGCGCAGGCATCCTCCAGCGAGGCATTCCAGGCGTCCCAGTTGGTGCCGAAGGGCATGGGATAGTTGACGTTGAAGCCTTCGCCTTCGCCGGCGCCACGCTCATCGGCATGGCCGAGGAAGAACGGGTATTCGACCATCGGATCGCCATGCAGGTTGAGAACCTGCACGTCGGCGCGGTCATAGAAGATTTCCTGCGTGCCGTTGCCGTGGTGGTAGTCGACATCAAGGATCGAGATGCGCTTGGCGCCCTGGTCGCGGAACCACTGTGCCGCCACGGCGGCGTTGTTGATGAAGCAATAGCCGCCCATGAAGGCAGCGCCGGCATGATGGCCGGGCGGACGGCAGAGCGCGAAGGCCGACCGCTCGCTGCCCTTGACCAAAGCGGCCGCCGTCAGCGCCACGTCGTACGACGATTTGACCGCGGTCCATGTGCCTTCGACGAAGGTAGCGCCGGCATCGAAGGAATAATAGCCGAGCAGCGCATCGACGCGCTTGGGCGGCACGTCGCCGCGCAGGCCGCGCGTCGGCCAGGTAAAGGGCATCGCCGTGCCTTCGAAGCCGGCGGCCTTCCAGGCCGGCCAGACGGTCGGCAGGAAGTCGATATAGTCCGACCTATGAATGCGCTTGGCGGCGGAGAGATCATGTTCGACCGGTCCGATGATCGGCCCAAGCTTCTCGCTCTCGACCCGCGCCTTGATGAACTCGGCCCGCGACGGCTTTTCGAAACCCGGCACGATGGCCGATGTCACGAGTTCCATCTGGCCGGCATGGCCGGCGTGAAGCGGCGAATAGACAGTCTTCATGAAATTCCTCTCGAAGTGCGCAATCAGTCAAGGTTGAGATAGGGGGTCACCAGAGCGAGCCACATTCGTTCCACATCGTCCTCGATGAGGTCGTATGTCTTGCGGTCCCGTTTCAGCCCCACAAGGCGGCAGGCGTGCCCGACGTCCATCATCAGCACGCCGAGCCGGTTGGCGATCTTGTCTTCAAGGGCCGGGTTCACATGCTGCAGCCATGCGGCGTAGAGGGCGATGATCTGCTCGTCATATTCGTCCTGGATCGGCCTGAGATCGGCATTGCCTGAGATGGCCTCGATCACCGGCATCAGGGTGGCGTTCTCAAGATATATCCTGGAGGTGTCGATGAAGAGCTTGCGCACCTCTTGGCGAAACTCGTCGCGGTTGGTGGGCGGGGTCACCTCGATGCGCCTGGCGATCACCTCGGGAAAGGATGACAGCCAGCGTCGGGCGAGGTCGAGGAGAATGGCTTCCTTGTTGGGAAAGTACTGGTAGACCGACCCGACCGACAGGCCGGCGCGCTGGGCGATGGCCAGCGTCGTCGGCGTCTTGGTTCCTTGCTCGCGCGTCAGCGTCAGCGCCGCGTCGAGTATCCGGTCGACCACCTTGCTCGATCGTTCCTGCCGCGGCTGCTTGCGCGGTTCGAGCGCCATCCTGGTTTCGCGGCTGAGGCTGCGCTTCACGGCTCGACGTCCTCGTTCCCACCCGGTCTCAAGCTATCCACAATACATTCGAAATTCGGCACGTTGACAAACGCGAATAATTAGTCGCATTCTTTTATCCACGCTGTTTTCAGAGATCACAAGGGGAATTTCAAAACAGCGCACTGGCATCAGTTTTCGTCCGATAGCGCCGCTCCAGCGGAGTGGCAGGTTGTCGGACAAGAGGGTTGCCGGTCTCAGTCAGTCGTCAAAAGCGCGGAGTCGCGATGTCTGTCACGGGTGCGGGTGCTGATCTGATCGTCATCAATGGTCGCGTGCAGACCATGGACGATGACAATCCCGCCGCTGAGGCCATTGCCGTTAGGGATGGCGCCATCATCGCCATCGGCAACCGCGCCGCCATCGAAGAACTCAAGGGGCCGTCCACTAAGGTGATCGACGCCAAGGGCGGTTCGGTCCTTCCAGGCTTCATCGAAGCCCATATGCATCTGTTCTCGGGAGGGGCCGAGCTCGCGCATCTCCAGCTTGGCGGTATCCATGGCTTCGAGGCGCTGCAAAAGGCGATCCGCGATTACGCATCGACACGGCCCGAGGCGAAAATGCTTGTGGGACAGGGCGTCGACTACACCGTGCTCGGCGACGAGCGGGTGACACGCCATCATCTCGACGCCATCTTGCCGGATCGCCCCTTCTGCATGGCGGCCCCCGACCACCACACCATGTGGGCCAACACCAAAGCGTTGGAGATGGCCGGCATTCTGCAAGGCCGCACGCTTGGTCCGGGCAACGAGATCGTCATGGGCGACGATGGCCTGGCCGCAGGCGAACTGCGTGAGGGCGAGGCCTTCGGCCCGGTGCTCGACCTTGCCGGCGAAAGCCGGGTGCGGCTGGGGCTGTCGACCGGCGGCGAGCCCGACCCGATGCCGTCGGCCGCCGAACGAGCCGCCGACCGCGACATCATGCGGCGCGGGCTTGCCTGGTGCACACGCCACGGCATCACCTCGATCCAGAACATGGACGGCAATCTCTACCAGCTCGAATTGCTTTCCGAGATCGAGGCCGAGGAGGGCTTGCCCTGCCGCGTTAAGATCCCGTTCCACTACAAGAATTTCATGACGCTCGACATGCTGGAGAAGGCCTCCGTGATGGCCGAGCGCTACGACAACGACTGGCTGTCGTCGGGCATGGTCAAGGTGTTCTATGACGGCGTGCTCGATTCCTGGACGGCGGTCATGGTCGAGCCCTATGCCGACCGTCCCGACTGGGTCGGCGAGCCGCTGTTCACGCCGCAGCAGTTCATCGATCTCGCTGTGGCCATCGACAAACGCGGGCTGCAGATCGCCGTGCACTCGATCGGCGATGGCGCGGTGCGTGCCGTGCTCGATGGCTACCAGGCGGCGCAGAAGGCCAATGGCAAGCGCGACAGCCGGCACAGGGTCGAGCATATCGAGGTCACCACCGCCACTGATGTGCCGCGTTTCGCCGAACTCGGCGTCATCGCCTCGATGCAACCGCCGCATCCGCCGGGCGCGATGGATTTCCCGCTGGAGCCGACAGTGTCGCGCATCGGGCCGGCCCGCTGGCCATTGAGCTATGCCTGGCGCACGCTGAAAAGCGCCGGCGCCCATGTCGTGTTCGCGTCGGACTGGCCGGTGTCGCCAATCGACCCGATCCTGGGCATTCAGGCGGCACTGCTGCGCAAACCATGGGCAGAAAGCGATCCCGACCAGAGTTTCTCGCTGCAGGAGGCGCTTGCCGCCTACACGGTCGAGGGCGCCTATGCCGAATTCGCCGAGGATCGCAAAGGCGTTCTCAAACCCGGCTACATGGCGGATCTGGTGGTTTTGTCGGTCGATATCGAGAAGACGGCGCCGGCCGATCTGCACAAAGTGCGACCGGTGACGACGGTCTGTGGAGGCAAGGTTACCTACCAGGCCTAAGAATGGTATGCGGCTTGCGAAGCTTGCAAGACGAATTGACTGACTGAACTGTGATTCAATGCCGGACTTGCCAACCTTCCGGCCGTGTGGTCACATCGAACAGGGGAAAAACTCCGCCGAAAAGAGCGGGGTCAACAGTGAGGCGTATCGTGCCGGAAAAACCGGATCGGAATGCAATTGAAGTCGTAAACGTCAGTAAAATTTTCGGATCAGGGGAAGGGCAGGTCGCGGCCCTCGACACGGTCTCGGTATCCATCCGCGAGAACGAGTTCTTCACCCTGCTGGGCCCATCAGGTTGCGGCAAGACCACGTTGCTGCGGCTGATTGCTGGCTTTGATTTTCCAACCGCCGGCGAAATCCTGCTCTACGGTGAGGATATCGCGCCGTTGCCGCCATTCAAGCGGCCGGTCAACACCGTCTTCCAGTCCTACGCGCTGTTCCCGCACATGACCGTCGCCGACAATATCGGCTTTGGCCTCGAAATGCTGGGCAAACCGAAGGCGGAGACCAAGGCGCGCGTCGACGCGATGCTGAAACTGGTGAAGATGGAGGCGCTGGCGGGTCGCCGCACCAGCCAGATTTCCGGTG
Organism: Mesorhizobium sp. P2_C5_2; assembly: GCF_056404535.1. NCBI lineage: Bacteria > Pseudomonadati > Pseudomonadota > Alphaproteobacteria > Hyphomicrobiales > Phyllobacteriaceae > Mesorhizobium > Mesorhizobium sp. P2_C5_2. Next base: position 309,949 of record NZ_JBFUDV010000003.1, read on the forward strand.
GCCAGCAGCAGCGCGTGGCGCTCGCCCGGGCACTGGCGCCACAACCAAAAGTGCTGCTGCTCGACGAACCGCTCTCGGCGCTCGACTACAAATTGCGCAAGGAGATGCAGATCGAACTGAAGCGGCTGCAGCACGAGACCGGCATCACCTTCATCTTCGTCACCCACGACCAGGAAGAAGCGCTGACCATGTCGGACCGCATCGCCGTGATGTCGTCGGGCAAGATCCTGCAGGTCGGCTCGCCGCGCGACATCTATGACCGGCCGGCCGAGCGCTTCGTCGCCGATTTCATCGGCGAGTCCAACTTCCTCAAGGCGGATGTGGTTGGCGCGGCTGGTGGCCGGGCGACGGTGAAACTGTCGTCGGGAACGGAAATTCCGGCCTCGCTGCCGGAAGGCTTCAGCCCCAGCGGCAAGGTCACCATCGTCGTGCGTCCCGAGCATGCGCAGTTGGGCGCGGCCAGCCCGAGCGCCTCGCTGTCCGGCACGGTCGAGAACATCGTCTATCTCGGCACCGACACGCATTTTCATCTGCGCCTTGCCGGTGGCGAACCGTTCATCGTGCGGCGCCAGAACAGCCGCGGCGCCGGTGACGGCATCGTGCAGGGCGGCCAGGTCGGCATAATGATCGGCAGCGACGCCGCGCAAGTGCTGAAGGACTGATCATGGCGACCGCGGAAGAAGTCGCCAAGGCAGCGGAGCGGCGTGATGTGCGCGACCGCTGGCTGCTGTCAGCGCCAGCTTTGCTGGTGATTTTCTTCGCCGCGACCGGCCCCTTGCTGATCGTGCTGATCTACTCGTTCCTGACGCCCGGCCCCTATGGCGACGTGAAGTGGCAGTTTTCGCCCGATGCCTGGCTGTCGGTGTTCATGGAACGCGATATCTTCGACGATACGCTTTCGCTCGCGGCGGCGCATGTCACCATTTTCTGGCGCTCGATCAAACTTGCGGTGGTGACGACGGTCGCCACTTTGGCGCTCGGGTTCCCCACAGCCTATTTCATGGCGACGCGCAGTGAGAAGACGAGGGATCTCTGGCTGTTCCTGATCACCATTCCGTTCTGGACAAACCTTCTGATCCGTACCTTCGCGGTGCTGCAGATCATCCGCAACGAAGGCATCATCAACACCATCCTGCTCAAGCTCGGCATCGTCTCGGCGCCGGTGCAGATCCTCTACACCGACACCGCGATCCTGATCGGCATGGCCTATGTCTACCTGCCGCTGATGGTGCTGCCGATCTATGCCAGCATGGAGAAGCTCGATTTCCGGCTGGTCGAGGCCGGCTACGATCTCTACGCGACACGCTTCAAGGTGCTGCGCAAGATCATTTTCCCGCTGGTCAAACCCGGTGTCATTGCCGGCTCCATCCTGGTCTTCATTCCCGCCCTCGGCGCCTATGTGACGCCGAGCGTGCTTGGCGGCGGCAAGAACATGATGCTGTCCAATCTGATCGAATTGCAGTTCGGGCAGGGCCGCAACTGGCCGCTCGGCTCGGCGCTGTCGATCACGGTGATGATCATCGTCATGGTGGCGCTGCTTGCCTATGTGCGCAATGCCGGCAAGTCGGGGGTGCGGCATGGCTAAGAACTTTTCCATCAAGCACCAGACCGGCTTCACAGCGATCGCCGCGACCTGTTTCATCGTGCTCTATCTGCCGATCATCGTGCTGGTCGCCTACGCCTTCAACGCGGCGAACTCGACGTCCGAATGGGGCGGCTTTTCGATGCGCTGGTTTCAGTCGGCGTGGCAGAACGTGCAAGTCATCGACGCGACGCTGCGCTCGTTCCAGATCGGCGCCGTCGCGGCCGTGCTGTCGACGATCTTTGCCACCATGGCGGCGCTTGCCACCACGCGCACGGCGTCCTATCCGGGCCTCACCTTCAAATATGCGGCGATCAACCAGCCGCTGATGGTGCCTGAGATCGTCACCGGAGTGGCGCTGCTGATCTTCTTCTCGCGCATCAAGATCTTCACCGGCTATTCCGGCCTCGGCTACCTGATTGCGGCGCACACAGCATTCTGCATTCCGTTCGCCTATCTGCCGATCCGGGCGCGGCTGGAGAATATGGACCTGACGCTGGAACGTGCCGCGGCCGATCTCTACGCGACGCCGTGGAAGACTTTTCGGCGCATCACGCTGCCGCTTTTGTGGCCCGGCATCCTTGCCGGACTGATGCTGGCCTTCGTCATCTCGCTCGACGACGTCGTCATCACCGAGTTTGTCAAATCGGGTGGCCAGGACACGCTGCCCACCTACATGCTCGGCCAGATCCGGCGCGGCATAACGCCTGAGATCAACGCGATATCGACCGCCTTCCTGCTGCTTTCGGTCGCGATCGTCACGTTGTTTTTCTTTGTCAGCAGGAAACGAGACTGAACCTACAAATGGGAGTTAAAACCATGAACTGGAAAACAACGACAGCCGCCATGGGGTTGGCGCTGCTCGCAACGACGGGCCTGGCCCGCGCCGATGGCGAGCTGAACATCTACAATTGGGGCAACTACACCAGCCCCGACGTGATCAAGAAGTTCGAAGCCAAGTACAACATCAAGGTGACCATCACCGACTATGATTCCAACGACACCGCACTGGCCAAGGTGCGCCAGGGCGGCACTGGCTTCGACATTGCCGTCCCGTCGCAGACCTACGTGCCGATCTGGATCAAGGAAGGCCTCGTCCAGGAGACCGATCCGGGCAAGATGGAGAACTTCAAGAATGTGGCGCCGGAATGGGCCAATCCCGACTTCGACCCCGGCCGCAAATATTCGGTGCCGTGGGCGCTGGGCACGGTCGGCGTCGTCGTCAATACCGACGTGTACAAGGGACCGGCCGACTCGTGGGGCATCATCTTCAACACGCCGGACGAGTTGAAGGGCAAGGTCAACGTCGTTCCAGAGATGAATGACGTTATCTTCGCGGCGATCAAATATGTCGGCGGCCAGCAGTGCACCGACGACAAGACGGTGCTGAAGAAGGTGCGTGATACGCTTGTCGCGGCCAAGCCGAACTGGATCGCCATGGAATACAACACCATCGAGAAGATGGGCGCCGGCGACTTCAAGGCAACCAGCGACTGGAATGGTTCGGCGCTGCGCCAGCGGCTGGCCAATCCGGCCATCCACTACAACTATCCGAAGGAAGGCTACGGCCTGTGGAGCGACAACGTCGTCGTTCTTAAGGAGGCCAAGAACGTCGAGAACGCCAAGCTGTTCCAGAACTTCATCATGGACCCGGAAAACGCGGCGGGCCTCTCGGCCTTCCACCGCTACGCCAACGCCATCACCGGCTCGGATAAGTATATGCCGGCGGACATGAAGGACGCGCCGGAAGTCGTCATTCCGGAGGCTGCGAAGGCACAGGGCGAATTCCAGACGATGTGCGCGCCGGAGATCCAGGACATCTACACCAAGATCTGGACCGAACTGCAGAAGTAATCGCTTCGCGAAGGGACCCGGCGGCCTACGCCGCCGGGTCTTTTCTTTTCCGGAATGGCATCATGGACTCTTACCGCAATTCCGATCCGCGGCCGCCGATCATGCAAGGCTCGCCGCCGCAAATGGCGCTGCCGAAGCTCGACTGGGACCGGCCGCCATGGAATCGCTGGGCCTTCCAGCATATCCGCGAATTCCTGCCGACCATCGAGGTCTGGCGCGGCAATGGCCATCGCCATCGTCTAGAACGCGCCGAGACCGATCTCGATGCATTGCCGGTGGAGGATAGCGAGGGGCGCCCGACAGCGCTCGCCGGGCTGCTCGACGAAACCTATGCGGACGGTTTCCTGGTGCTCAAGGGCGGCAAGGTCGCCTATGAGCGCTACTTCAACGGCATGGACGAGCGCACGCTGCACCTGTCGCAGTCGATGGCGAAGTCGATTACCGGCACTGTGTTCGGTATTCTGGTCGGGCGCGGCCTGATCGATCCGGCCAAACCGGTGACCGCCTATCTGCCGGAACTCGGCGAAACCGGCTGGGTCGGCGCCAGCGTTCAACATGTGCTGGATATGACCACTGGCGTGCGCTTTTCCGAGGAGTACACCGATCGCTATTCCGATATCGGCCAGGTCGATGTCGCCACCGGCTGGAAGCCGGTGCCGCCGGGCAGCGATCCGGATTTCCAATGGCCGTCGCACCTGTTCGAACTGATCCTGCGGCTGAAGGACAAGGTGCGGCCGCATGGTGCTGAATTCGAATACCGCTCGATCGAGACCGACGTGCTTGCCTTCATCATGGAGCGGGTGACCGGCAAGCGGCTGGCTCAACTGGTGTCCGAAGAGCTGTGGCAAAAGCTCGGCGCCGACGAGAGCGCCTGCTTCACCGTCGACAGCGCCGGCTATGCGCTGGCCGATGGCGGCTTCAACGCGACGCTGCGTGACTATGCCCGCTTCGGCCAGATGATCCTCGACAATGGCCGCGGCATCGTGCCCGCCGACTGGATCGAGGCGACGCGCAACGGCAAGCATGGGCCGGACTTCAATCCGAGCCTGCCGGAAGGCAGCTACCGCAACCAGTTCTGGATCGAGGACCCGCGCTCACGCGCACTGATGTGCCGGGGCGTGTTCGGGCAAATGATCCATATCGACTGGGAAACCAGCATGGTCGTGGTCAAGCTTTCGACCTATCCGGATTTCAGCAAGGTCGCCTATTCCGTGGCGACGCTGAAGGCCGTGCACGCCATCGCCAAGGCGCTTGGCTGATCCCACAACAAACCATCCCTTGAGGAAACGTTCATGACCGGCAAGACCGCGTTCGAGACCCGCTACGGCTTTCGCCGCAACGAGGTGCTGCTCTCCAACTGGCGCGAAAACCCGTTCAACCGGTGGTCGTTCCAGAACCTTGGCGAACTGGTGCCGACCGCCCCTGTGGCAGCGACGCCGGGAAGCGTCGAGGCGCCGGCGCGGGATCTCGGCGGGCTGCTCGGCGAGAAAGTCTCCGTTGCCAGCGCGCCGGAGACGGTGGCAGAATTCCTCACACGTTCTAGCAGCGACGCGCTGACGGTGATGAAAGGCGGCAAGGTCATCGGCGACTGGTTCGCGCCCAATATGGATTTCGGCGCTCGTCACATCATCTTTTCGATCAGCAAATCGGTCACCGCCATCATCGCCGGCATATTGGAAGGCGAGGGCGTGTTCGATCCGGAAGCGCCTGTGACGCAGTACATCCCGGAAGCCGCCGGCTCGGCCTATGCCGATGCGAGCTGCCGGCATGTGCTCGACATGAGCGTCAGCCTCGATTTCGAGGAGGCCTATCTCGATCCTGAAAGCGCCTTTGCCCGCTACCGCAGCGCCACGCTGTGGAATCCGGGTGGCGGCACGGAAAGCCTGCGCGAATTCATCCTGACCTTGCAGCGGCTGGCCGAACCGCATGGCGAGACCTTCCGCTACCGCTCGCCCAATTCCGATCTGCTCGGCCTTCTCCTGGAGCGCGCTTCCGGTCAGCGCATTCCGGACCTGATTCGTGAAAAACTGTGGCTGCCGCTCGGTGCTGCTAGTGAAGCCTCGATCGGCGTCGACATGGAAGGCACGGCCCGCACCGCCGGCGGCATTTCGGTGACGCCGCGCGATCTCGCACGTATCGGCGAGATGATGCGGCAGGGCGGCACGGCCAATGGCCGCCGCATCGTGCCGGAAGCCTGGGTGCGCGACACGACCGTTGCAGGCGGCAGCGCGGAGGCCTGGCAGCGCGGCACCATGGCGTCGTTGTTCCCGAAGGGCCGTTACCGCAACAAATGGTACCAGACGGGCCACGAAAACGGCGCCTATTGCGGCATCGGCATCCATGGCCAATGGCTTTACGTTGACCCGAAGACGGAAGTTGTGATTGCAAAAATGGGGTCGCAGCCGGTGCCTGAGGACCATGCGCTCGAATGCGAGATCGTTGCCTTCTTTGAAGCGCTGAGCCGTATGGTCTGACGACGAAGCAGGGCGCTTTCCTGTGGACCTCTTCGACCGTTAAGAAGGGCGTGGTTGGCGTGGCGGATGTCTGCGCCTATGGTCGCCGCTCTTTTTGAAGAGAGCAGGAACGCCATGGCATCCGACATCAAGCGCATCGCAGCCATCATCGCGGCCGAGATCGGCGCGCGGCCCGAACAGGCGGCCGCGGCTATCGGCCTGCTCGATGAGGGCGCCACGGTGCCGTTCGTGGCGCGCTACCGCAAGGAGGTCACCGGCGGGCTCGACGACACGCAATTGCGCGACCTTGCCGAGCGGCTGGCCTATCTGCGCGAGCTCGATGCGCGCCGCGACACCATCCTTGGCTCGATCCGCGAACAGGGCAAACTGACCGAGGAGCTTGAAGCCAAGATCGTCGCCGCCGTCACCAAGGCGGAGCTGGAAGACATCTATCTGCCCTACAAGCCGAAGCGCCGCACCAAGGCCGAGATCGCCCGGGAGCGCGGGCTTGGTCCGCTGGCAGAGGCGATCCTTGCCAACCGCTCGCTGGTGCCTGCCGAGGCCGCGCTGGCCTATGTGACTGAGGAAGTGGCGGACGCCAAGGCCGCTTTGGAGGGCGCGCGCGACATCCTGTCGGAGCAGTTTGCGGAAAATGCCGATCTGGTCGGCAAGCTGCGCAGCTACATGAAGGAACGCGCCTTCATGCGCGCCCGTGTGGTCGACGGCAAGCAGGAGGCGGGTGCCAAATTCTCCGACTATTTCGACCATGTCGAGCGCTGGGCGAATGTGCCCAGCCACCGTGCGCTGGCCATGCTGCGCGGCCGCAACGAAGAGGTGCTGTCGCTCGACATCGAGGTCGATGCCGACGATGCCTCGCCGGTGAAGCCGGTCGAGCGGATGATCGCCAATGCCTATGCCATCGGCGCCAGCCTGCCGGGCGATCGCTGGCTGATGGACGTTGCCGGCTGGACCTGGCGGATAAAACTGTCGCTGCATCTGACGCTCGATCTGATGCGCGACCTGCGTGAGCGGGCGGAGGAAGAGGCAATCCACGTCTTTGCCCGCAATCTCAAGGATTTGCTGCTGGCGGCCCCTGCCGGATCGCGCGCCACGATGGGGCTCGATCCCGGCATCCGCACCGGCGTCAAGGTCGCGGTGGTCGACGGTACCGGCAAGGTGCTGACAACGACGACAGTCTATCCGTTTCCGCCGAAAAACGATGTGCGCGGCACACAGGCCGAACTGGCCAAGCTCATCCGCCTGCATAAGGTCGAGCTGATTTCGATCGGCAACGGCACCGGCAGCCGAGAGACCGAGAAGCTGGTCGCCGACATGCTGTCGGACCTGCCTTCGGATGGCGGGCCGAAGCCGCTCAAGGTGATCGTCAGCGAAGCCGGCGCTTCGGTCTATTCGGCTTCGGCGACCGCGGCAGCGGAATTCCCCGGCCTCGACGTGTCGCTGCGCGGTGCGGTGTCGATCGCCAGGCGCCTGCAGGATCCGCTCGCCGAACTGGTCAAAATCGAGCCGAAATCGATCGGCGTCGGCCAGTACCAGCACGATGTCGATCAGTACCGGCTCGGCCGCTCGCTGGAGGCGGTGGTCGAGGACGCGGTCAACGCCGTCGGCGTCGATCTCAACACCGCTTCGGCGCCGCTGCTGGCGCGCGTATCGGGTCTCGGCGCGTCGCTGGCCGATGCCATCGTCGCACATCGCGATGCGACCGGGCCGTTCGCCAGCCGCAAGGACCTGCTCAAGGTCTCCCGCCTTGGACCACGCGCGTTCGAACAATCCGCCGGCTTCCTGCGCATTGCCAATGGCAGTGAGCCGCTCGACGCCTCGTCGGTGCATCCGGAAGCCTATGGCGTGGCCAAGAAGATCGTCGCCGCTTGCGGGCGCGATGTGCGCGCGCTGATGGGCGATAGCACCGCCCTCAAGGCGCTCGACCCCCGCGTCTTCGTCGACGAACGTTTCGGCCTACCGACGGTGCGCGACATCATTGCCGAGCTGGAAAAGCCCGGCCGCGATCCGCGCCCCGGCTTCAAGACCGCGACCTTCGCCGACGGCGTCGACGACATCAAGGATCTGAAGCCCGGTATGCAGCTGGAAGGTACGGTGACCAACGTCGCCGCCTTCGGCGCCTTCGTCGATATCGGCGTCCACCAGGACGGACTGGTGCACGTCTCGCAGCTGGCCGACCGTTTCATCAAGGACGCGCATGAGATCGTGAAAGCTGGCGATGTCGTGAAGGTGCGGGTCGTCGATGTCGACATCAAGCGCAAGCGCATCGCGCTTTCCATGCGAAAGGATGGCGGCGAGGGCGGTGCATCGAAAGGCCCGCGCGACAATGGCGGCGGCAGGCCGGTGCCACGCTCGCCGGCGCCACAGCGCCAACCGGAGCGGCCTGCGCAGCAAGGCGCGTTCGGCGCGGCGCTGGCGGATGCGCTGAAGCGGAAGTAGCTACCACGCCAGAACAGCCGGCTCCTTCTCAACCTGCCCCAGCAGCCAGTCGCGAAAGCTGGCGACGGGCGGGTGGCCGCGTTTGTCGTGCGGGACGACGAGGTAGTAAGCGCTGCGGCTCTGCATTGGGCTTCCAGGTGTGGGCACGAGCTGGCCGCGCTGCAACTCACCCGCAATCAGGATCTGCGGCAGCAGCGCCACGCCAAGGCCGGCCATGCAAGCCTGGGCGACGGTGCCGAATTGTTCGAACTGCATGCCGGGCCCGGTCGGCGCGCTCAGGCCCTGTTCCTCGAACCATTCGCTCCAGCCGCCAGGGCGCGTCGCCATGTGCAGCAGCGGCAGGCGGCTGATGTCGGCCGCCGTGGCGATCTCGCGGCTGGCCAGGAATTCGGGCGAGACCACTGGCATGACGGTTTCACGCATGAGCAATGTGGACTCGGCATCCGGCCAGTCGGGCAGGCCGTGGTGGATGGCGGCGTCGAGCCGCTCGCGGGCGAAATCGAAACGACCGATGCGGGTGACGAAATTGATGGTGATGTCGGGATTGTTTTCGACGAAATCCGGGATCAGCGGCATCAGCCAGCGCGTGCCGAAGGTCGGCAGTATGGCAAGGTTCAGCATGCCACTATGCCGATTGCTCATCAATCCCAGTGCCGCATCGCGCAATTGCCCGAGGGCCGCACGCACCGCTTCGGCATAGATTTCGCCCGCTGCCGACAGCCTGACATTGCGGCTGTCGCGTTCGAACAGCCGGCGGCCGAACTGCTCTTCCAGAAGCCCTATCTGGCGGCTGATGGCGCCTTGGGTCAAATCAAGTTCCTGGGCAGCGGCGGTGAAAGAGCCGAGGCGGGCCACCGCCTCGAAGGCGGCAAGGGCGCTGGTGCTTGGCAAAAGGCGGCGCTGGACGTTCATGATCCATTACTAAACCTCATTGATAGGTGATTCAATTTCGTTTGATTTTTTCGAGGCGGAGGCGGATAAGCCCGGCATCCAAGAATTTTCGCTGGGAGAGACCGAGCCATGGCCGCCGACAAGAACGCGTTCGTCTGGGAAGACCCTTTCCTGATCGAGAACCAGCTTTCCGAGGATGAGCGCATGGTGCGCGACGGCGCGGCCGCTTTCGCCGCCGACAAACTCGCGCCGCGCATCGAAGAAGCCTATCTCGAGGAAAAGACCGATGCCGGCATCTTTCGCCAGATGGGCGAGGCCGGCCTGCTCGGCATCACCATCCCCGAGGAATATGGCGGCCTTGGCGCCAATTACGTGACCTACGGGCTGGTCGCGCGGGAAGTCGAGCGCGTCGACTCAGGCTATCGCTCGATGATGTCGGTCCAGTCGTCGCTAGTGATGTATCCGATCCATGCCTATGGCTCGGAAGCGCAGCGCAAGAAGTATCTGCCGAAGCTCGCGTCGGGCGAATGGATCGGCTGCTTCGGCCTGACCGAACCGGATGCCGGCTCCGATCCCGGCGGCATGAAGACGCGGGCCGAGAAGACGGCGAACGGCTACAAGATTTCCGGCTCGAAAATGTGGATATCCAACGCGCCGATCGCCGATGTGTTCGTCGTCTGGGCGAAGTTGAAAGGCGAGAACGGCAAGGACGAAATCCGCGGTTTCGTGCTGGAAAAGGGCATGAAGGGGCTGTCGGCGCCGAAGATCGGCGGCAAGCTGTCGCTGCGCGCGTCGATCACCGGCGAAGTGGTGATGGAAGGCGTCGAGGTCGGCGAAGACGCGCTGCTGCCCAACGCCAGGGGCCTCGGCGGCCCGTTCGGCTGTCTCAACCGCGCCCGCTATGGCATTTCCTGGGGCGCGATGGGCGCCGCCGAGGATTGCTGGCACCGGGCCCGGCAGTACGGCCTCGACCGCAAGCAGTTCGGCAAGCCGCTCGCCGGCACGCAGCTGTTCCAGAAGAAGCTCGCCGATATGCAGACCGAGATCGCCTTGGGCTTGCAGGGATCGCTGCGCGTCGGCCGGCTGATGGACGAAGGCAAGATGGCGCCGGAGATGATCTCGATCGTCAAGCGCAACAATTGCGGCAAGGCGCTCGACATCGCCCGCCAGGCCCGCGACATGCATGGCGGCAACGGCATCCAGATCGGCTATCACGTCATGCGCCACGCGCAGAATCTGGAGACGGTCAACACCTATGAAGGCACGCACGACGTGCACGCGCTGATCCTCGGCAGGGCCCTGACGGGCATCCAGGCATTCTTCTAAGCTGTGCCGATATTCAGGTGAGGCCGGCCTGCAAACGGCTGATACCTGCGCTTCCGGTGCTCACGTACCTAAAAGTACGCTCCGCTCCGGTTCTCGGTATCAGCCATTTTCGACTCGGCCTGACCTGAATCTCGACACAGCTTAGCCGGCAACGCTGCTTAAATTAGGTGCACCGCAACATCTGTGCTTGGAGAATACCCAGCAGATGTGTCAGGGTTCGGCGAGTTAAACGCCGATCTCCGGGGCCCCATGGCAATTCTGGCAGCCGTCTACCACCTGACCCATTACAAATATGACCGGCCCGTGGTTCTCGGGCCCCAGGTCATCAGGCTGCAGCCGGCGCCGCATTCCCGCACCAAGGTGCTCAGCCATTCGCTCAAGATCGGGCCGGCAAACCATTTCGTTAATCTGCAGCAGGACCCCTACGGCAATTTCCTCGCCCGCTTCGTCTTCCCGGAGCCGGTGACGGAGCTGAAGATCGAGGTCGACCTTGTCGCCGACATGACGGTCTATAATCCTTTCGATTTCTTCGTCGAACCGTCGGCCGAGACCTTCCCGTTCGAGTACCCGGAAGAGATCAGGGACGATCTCACCATCTACCGCACGCCGGAGCCGGCGGGGCCGCTGCTGTCGGCTTTCCTCGCAACGATCGACCGTAGCGCCACCAACACCGTCAATTTCGTCGTCGACCTGAATGCGCGGCTGCAGCGCGAGATCGCCTATATCGTGCGCATGGAGACCGGCGTGTTTTCGCCGGAGGAGACGCTGGCCGCAAAAAAAGGCTCATGCCGGGATTCGAGCTGGCTGCTGGTGCAGATCCTGAGGAACCTCGGCATCGCCGCGCGCTTCGTCTCCGGCTATTTGATCCAGTTGAAGCCCGATCTGGTGGCGCTCGACGGCCCGGCCGGAACCGCCGTCGACTTCACCGACCTGCATGCCTGGTGCGAGGTCTATCTTCCGGGCGCCGGCTGGATCGGCTTCGACCCGACCTCGGGCCTGTTGACCGGTGAAAGCCATGTGCCGCTGGCGGCAACGCCGCATTTCCGCAACGCCGCGCCGATTTCCGGCATGGCGAGCTTCGCCAATGTCGAGTTCGGCTTCGACATGCGGGTCGACCGCATCGCCGAGCATCCACGCATCACCAAGCCGTTCTCCGATGAAAGCTGGCAGGCGCTGGATGCGTTGGGCAACAAGGTCGATGCCGCACTTCAGGCGGGTGATGTCAGGCTGACCATGGGCGGTGAGCCGACCTTTGTCTCCATCGACGATTTCGAGTCGGCGGAGTGGAACACCGCCGCCGTCGGCCCGACCAAGCGGGAAAAGGCCGATGCGCTGATCCGCAAATTGCGCGAGCGCTTCGCGCCGGGCGGCTTCCTCCACTATGGCCAGGGCAAATGGTACCCCGGCGAAAGCCTGCCGCGCTGGACCTTCTCGCTGTACTGGCGCACCGATGGCCAGCCGGTGTGGAGCGACCCGTCGCTGATCGCACGCGAAAAGAGCGATGCGAAGGTCGGACCGCAGCAGGCCGAGAGCCTGCTGACGGCGATTGCCGGCGAACTCGGTATCGACAAGGCGATGGTCAGCGAAGCCTATGAAGACCCGGCCGAATGGCTGCTCAAGGAAGGCAAGCTGCCGGATAATGTCGACCCGTCCAACTCCAAGCTGGAGGACCCGGAAGAGCGCAGCCGCATGACGAAAGTTTTCGAGCGCGGGCTGACCAAGCCGTCGGGCTACGTGCTGCCGGTGCAGCGCTGGAACAGCCAGGCTTCGGATCCGCGCTGGCGTTCGGAGAAGTGGAAGACGCGGCGCGGCCGGCTGTTCCTGGTGCCGGGCGATTCACCGGTCGGCTACCGCCTGCCGCTGGGCACGCTGCCTTACGTGCCGCCGGCGCAGTTCCCCTACATCGTGCCGGTCGATCCGTCGCTGCCGCGCGGTGCGCTGCCGGCGCGTGAAGCCATACTGCCAGAACCGGCTCCAGCTGAACTGGAAGGCGCCGACGAAATGGCGCGGCGCCAGCAGGCGATTTCTTTCACCGCGACGACCGGTCAGCAGGACCGGGTCGAGCAGGAGATCACCGAGATCGGCGGCGCGGTGCGCACAGCACTTTCGGTCGAGCCGCGCGACGGGCGGCTCTGCGTATTCATGCCGCCGGTCGAGGCGCTGGAAGATTACCTGGAACTGGTCGCAGCCGCCGAAAACGCGGCCAAGGCGATCGGCCTTCCCGTGCATATCGAAGGCTATGGCCCGCCGCACGATCCGCGTCTCAACGTCATCCGCGTGGCGCCCGATCCCGGTGTCATCGAGGTCAACATCCACCCGGCCGCCAACTGGCAGGATTGCGTGGCGACGACGACGGCGATCTATGAGGAGGCGCGGCAGACACGGCTTGGCGCCGACAAGTTCATGATCGATGGCCGCCACACCGGTACTGGCGGCGGCAACCATGTCGTCGTCGGCGGCGCCACGCCCAATGACAGTCCGTTCCTGCGCCGGCCCGATCTGCTGAAGAGCCTGGTGCTGCAATGGCAGCGACGTCCCTCCCTGTCCTATCTGTTCTCCGGCCTGTTCATCGGCCCGACCAGCCAGGCGCCGCGCTTCGACGAGGCGCGGCATGACTCGCTCTACGAACTCGAAATCGCCATGGCGCAGGTGCCACACCCCGATCATGGCAATGCACCCTTGCCGTGGCTGGTCGACCGGCTGTTTCGAAATCTGTTGACCGACGTCACCGGCAATACGCATCGCTCCGAAATCTGCATCGACAAATTGTTTTCGCCGGATGGGCCGACCGGGCGGCTTGGCCTGGTCGAATTCCGCGGCTTCGAGATGCCGCCCAATGCGCGCATGTCGCTGGCGCAGCAGCTTCTGGTCCGCGCCATCATCGCCCGCGCGTGGAAGAACCCGCTCGACGGCCGCTTCGTGCGCTGGGGCACCTCGCTGCATGACCGTTTCATGCTGCCGCATTATGTCTGGGCGGATTTCCTCGACGTGCTCGACGACCTCAAGCTCAATGGCTTCGAGTTCCGCCCCGAATGGTTCGACGCGCAGCTTGAATTCCGCTTTCCCTTCTGCGGCGAGGTCCAGCATGCCGGCATCAAGCTGGAACTGCGACAGGCGCTTGAGCCGTGGCACGTCATGGGCGAGCAGGGCGCTATCGGCGGCACGGTGCGCTTCGTCGATTCCTCGGTCGAACGGCTGCAGGTCAGGACCGAAGGCCTCAATCCGGAACGCCATGCCATTGTCTGCAACGGCCGCGTCGTGCCGATGAAGGTGACCGACAACCGCGAGATCGCGGTGGCGGGCGTGCGCTTCAAGGCCTGGCAGCCGGCGTCGGGCCTGCATCCGGCGCTGCCGGTCAACACGCCGCTTGTCTTCGACATCTACGATCGCTGGTCGGGCCGGGCGGTGGGCGGCTGCGTCTACCATGTCGCGCATCCCGGCGGGCGCAGCTACGACACCTTCCCGGTCAACGGCAATGAAGCCGAGGCGCGGCGACTTGCCCGCTTCGAGCCGCGCGGCCACACGCCGTCGGCCTATGTGCTGCGCAACGAAGAAGCCTCTGAAGACTTCCCGATGACCCTTGACCTCAGGCGGCCACCAAGACTCTGATCAGCGATGGCAAAGGGGAATCAGAAAAAGATACGCGGCAAGCCGCTGAGGCACAGTCTGCTGGAGCACTACCAGCCGATTGACGGCGTCGTCGACGAGATGGTCGATGCTTCGGGCCATCCGCGTCCGGCCTGGGCGCCCTTCATCGAAGCGCTGGAAGAGCTCGGCCCGGAAAAGCTCGGCCAGCGCTTTGCCCGTGCCGACCAGTATCTGCGCGATGCCGGCGTCTACTACCGCGTCTACGACAAGGCCGGCGCCAATGAGCGCGAATGGCCGCTGGCACATATCCCGTTGCTGATCGAGGACAAGGAATGGGCCGAGATCAGCGCCGGCCTCGTGCAACGCGCCGATCTGTTCGAGGAGATAGTCGCCGACATTTACGGGCCGAACCGGCTGATCGAGAAGGGCATCCTGCCGGCGGGACTGATTGCAGCGAGCACTGAATATCTGCGGCCCGTCGCCGGCACCGTGCCGGCCAGCGGTCATTTCCTGCATTTCTGCGCCTTCGAGCTCGGCCGTGGACCGGATGGAAGCTGGTGGGTGCTGGGCGACCGCACGCAGGCACCGTCGGGCGCCGGCTTTGCGCTGGAAAACCGCGTCGCCACCACGCGCGCGCTGTCCGACATCTATGGCGAAATGCATGTGCATCGTCTCGCCGGTTTCTTCCGCCGCTTCCGCGACGCGCTGATCGGCATGGCCAAGGAGAATGACGGCCGCGTCGCCATCCTAACGCCGGGGCCGCTCAACGAGACCTATTACGAGCATGCCTATATCGCCCGCTATCTCGGCATCATGCTTCTCGAAGGCGAGGACCTGACCGTCTCCGGCGGCAAGCTGATGGTGCGCACCGTTTCCGGGCTGATGCCGATCAGCGTGCTGTGGCGGCGGCTCGACGCCGCTTTCGCCGATCCGCTGGAACTCAGACCAGACTCGCAGATCGGCACGCCGGGATTGGTCGAGGCTATCCGCCGCGGTGCCGTTTCATCGGTCAATGCGCTGGGTTCGGGCCTGATGGAAACGCGGGCGCTGCTCGCCTTCCTGCCGAAGATCTCGCGCGAATTGCGCGGCGAGGAGCTTCTGTTGCCAAGTGTCGCCACCTGGTGGTGCGGGCAGGACAGCGAACGCCGGCATGTGCTTGCCAATCTCGACCGCATGGTGGTTGGCCCGGCGCTATCGACGCGACTTGCCTTCGAAGACGACGACCAGACCAGGCTCGGTTCGGCACTGACGCCGGAAGAACGTGCTGCTCTGATTGCGCGCATCGAGAGCGACGGCGGCGGTTTCGTTGGCCAGGAAGCGGTGACGCTGTCGACGACGCCGGTCTATGTCGGCGGCTGGCTGGAGCCACGGCCGGCGAGCCTGCGCGTCTATCTGGCGCGCACGCCGGAGGGCTGGACGGTGATGCCGGGTGGTTTCGCCCGCGTCGGCCTGTCGCTCGACCCGACGGCGATCGCCATGCAGCGCGGCGGCCAGGCCGCGGACGTCTGGGTGGTCAGCGACAAGCCGGTGGAGCGCGAGACGCTGCTGCCGCAGGAGCATGACAGCTTTGCCCGCACCATGCCGGGGAGCCTGCCCAGCCGCGCGGCGGAAAACCTGACCTGGCTCGGCCGTTATATCGAGCGCTCGGAAGACACGGTGCGCATCTTGCGCGCCTATCATGTGCGGCTGGCCGAAACGTCCGATCCGGATATGCCGCTGCTCGCCGATGTTAGGGACTATCTCGAACCATTCGGCATCGACCTCGAATCGGCCATTCCGCCCGCATTGATCGGTACGCTGGACAGCGCCGTCTATAGCGCCGGGCAGATCAGAGACCGGTTTTCGCCCGACGGCTGGCTGGCGCTGAAGGACCTGTCGAAGACAATCCACCAATTCGCCACGACGGTGGCGCCGGGCGACGATGCGACGCGGGCGATGACGGTCATGCTGCGCAAACTCGCCGGCTTTTCCGGTCTGCTGCATGAGAACATGTACCGCTTCACCGGCTGGCGTTTCCTCGAAATCGGCCGGCGCATCGAGCGCGGCATCCAGATTGCCCGCACGCTTGCCTGCCTCACCCGGTCCGGCGCGCCGGACGGCTCGCTCGACATGATGCTGGAGATCGGCGACAGCGTCATGACCCACCGCCGGCAGTATCCAGTGCGGGCCGGGCGCCGAACGGTGATCGACCTCCTGGCGCTCGACCCGCTCAACCCGCGCTCGATCCTGTTTCAGCTTGAGCGGCTGAAGGCGGAGATCGGCTTGTTGCCGTCGGTTGGTCCGGAGGGGCATATGTCGGTGGCGGCCAAGGAAATCCTGCAGCTCAACACGGCTATTGCCGTCATGGAGCCATCGGAGATGTCGGCGGAGGTGCTGGACGATCTCGCCACGGAGATCGGCAACCTCTACAACAGCCTCGCCAAAGCCTATTTCGGCTAAGCAGGCTCCGCAAAAGTGTCGCGCGGTTTTGCGAAAAGAGCCTGCGCCAAACAAGAAAAGTAGGCATGCTGTACGACATCAGGCTTCATCTCAGCTACGACTATGACGCCGCGGCCGGTGGCAGCCGACATCAGGTGCGTGTGTTGCCGCCGACCATTGCGGGCGTGCAGCGCGTGGTCGCCGCCTCGCTTTCGTTTGTGCCGACCCCGTCGGAGCGCACTGATTTTTCCGATTTCTTCGGCAACAATGTCACCGCGATCGCCTTTCGCGATGTCCATGACGGGCTCGACATCAGGATGAGTGCGCGCGTATCGGTGTCGCGTCCGGAGCCTGGGCTCGACGTGTCGCCCGACTTGCAGCAACTGAGGGAAGAACTCGGCGCGGTGCGATCGCTGGCGCCCGACGCACCGCATCACTTTCTCGCTGCCAGCGATCATGTCGGCATCGATGCCGCGATCACCGCCTATGCGCGGCAGAGTCTTGCCGGTTCGACCACCGGCACGGTGATGGATTTTTGCAACCGCATCCATCGCGATTTCACCTATGACGGCAAGGCGACCACCGTGCATACCAGGGCAAGCGACGCCTTCCGCCTGAAGCGCGGTGTCTGCCAGGATTTCTCGCACATCATGATCGCCGGCTTGCGCGGGTTGGGCATTCCCGCCGGCTATGTCAGCGGCTTCCTGCGCACCATTCCGCCGAAGGGCAAGCCGCGGCTCGAAGGGGCCGACGCCATGCATGCCTGGGTCAAGGTTTGGTGCGGGCGCGATGCCGGCTGGCAGGAATTCGACCCGACCAACGGCATGCGGGCCAGCAACGACCATATCACCGTCGGCTACGGCCGCGACTATTCCGACGTGGCGCCGATCGTCGGCGTGCTGAAAACCACTGGCGGACAGGTCGGCGACCAGGCGGTCGATGTCATTCCGGTCGCGCTCGAGAAGGCGTGACGGCCTCGAAGCCTGTGGGCCTGACGCGATTCTGATGGCGTGACGGAACCAGCGGCCATTCCGGTGCTTATCTCTGAGCAAAATCTCGTGGAGGGGGCATGCTGGACAGATCCGGGGCGCCATCCGGCCGATCGGCTGCCGGGCAGGGAGGCAATGGTTCGCCGAAGAACGGCGCGCAGGCCTCTGCCGATCAGGCTTCACTCACCTATGTCAGCGATAGCGAGCCGGGTATCCGCCGCGTGAAGGCGGGCGAGGGATTTTCGTACAAGAGTTCGAAGGGGCAGGCCGTCAGCGCTTCGGCCATCGCTCGCATCAAGGCGCTGGCCATTCCGCCAGCCTGGACGGATGTGTGGATCTCACCCGATCCCTCCGGCCATATCCAGGCGACCGGCCGCGACCAGCGCGGGCGCAAGCAGTACCGCTACCATCCGCTGTGGGCCGCCGAGCGCGACGGCGCCAAATATTCGAGCCTTGTCGCTTTTGCCGAAAGCCTGCCGGAATTGCGCCGCCGCATCGATGCCGATTTGCGCCGCCACGGCCTGCCGGCGGAGCGCGTCGTGGCGGCAATCGTCTGGCTGCTCGACAACACGATGATCCGTGTCGGCAACGCTGCCTATGCCCGCGACAACAAGAGTTTCGGGCTGACGACGCTGCGCGACCGCCACGTCGACATCAAGGGATCGAGCCTGCGCTTTGCCTTCAAGGGCAAATCCGGCAAGGAATGGAAGTTGAAGCTGGTCGACCGCCGCATCGCCCGGATCGTGCGCGGCGCGCAGGATATACCGGGGCAAAAGCTGTTCCAATACCTGGACGAGGACGGGGCGAGGCATCCGGTGCGTTCCGACGACGTCAATCGCTATATACGCGACGCTGTCGGAGAAGACTTCAGCTCCAAGCATTTCCGCACCTGGGGCGGCACCATCCACGCTGCGTCGCTGTTTGCGCAGACGGAGCTTCCCGACAGCAAGGCCGAGGTGAAGCGGGTGATGAACACCGTCATCGACAAGGTGGCCGAGCGGTTGGGCAATACGCGCGCCGTCTGCCGCAAATGCTATATCCATCCGCAGATGTTCGAAGCCTGGTCGCAAGGACGGCTTCTCAGCGAAATGACCGAGGCCAACAAGCGCAAGCGATCGACAGACGGTCTCGACGACGAAGAGGCGCTGGTGCTGCGGTGGCTGAAGGCCAGCGAAGCTTGAAAAATTGCCCTAACTTTTTTGTCGACGCCATGTCGGCATAGGCCCTACTGTTTCGTCCTTTGATACAGAAAAGGACGTCTCATGCTCTACGCTATCCTCTGCTATGCCTCCGAAGATGTCGTCTCCTCCTGGAGCAAGGCACAGGATGACGAGGTGATGGCGAAACTCCTGAACGTGCAGGAAAAATACGCCAAGGCCGGCCGGCTTGGCCCGGTGGCGCGGCTTTTGCCGACCACCGCCGCGACGACGCTGCGCAGGGTCAAGGGCGAATCGGTGGTCATCGACGGGCCGTTTGCCGAGACCAAGGAACAGTTTCTTGGCTTCTACACGCTTGAATGCGCCGATCTCGACGAGGCCGTCGACTTCGCGCGCGAGCTTTCCGAGGTCAATCCGAGCGGCGGATCCTACGAAATCCGACCGGTTTCCGTCTTCGACCCAACCCGAGTTTTGAAATGACCGATCTTTCCTGGATCAGCTCAGCCATCAGCGCCGCCCGCCCGCAGGCGATGGGTGCGTTGCTGCGCTATTTCCGCGATCTCGATACAGCGGAAGAGGCTTTCCAGGATGCGTGCCTGAGGGCGCTCAAGAACTGGCCGCAGAACGGGCCGCCGCGCGATCCGGCTGCATGGCTGATCTTTGTCGGCCGCAACAGCGGCATCGACGCGGTGCGCAAACGCGCCAAGCAGGCGCCGATGCCGGAAGAGGACCAGATATCGGACCTCGAAGATGCCGAGAGCGATATTGCCGAACGGCTGGACGGCGCGCATTACCGCGACGATATTCTGCGGCTGCTGTTCATCTGCTGCCATCCCGATCTTCCGCCGACACAACAGATCGCGGTGGCGCTGCGCATTGTTTCCGGTATCACCGTCAAGCAGATCGCGCGCGCCTTCCTGGTCGGAGAAAGCGCCATGGAGCAGCGCATCACCCGTGCCAAGGCGCGCATTGCCGATGCCGGCGTGCCGTTCGAGACGCCGGGCGCGGTCGAGCGGTCGGAGCGGCTCGCCGCGGTCGCGGCCATGGTCTATCTGATCTTCAACGAGGGCTATTCGACCAATAGCGGCGAGGCGCCGGCGCGCGCGCCGCTCTGCGAGGAAGCGATCCGGCTGGCGCGCCTGCTGCTCAGACTATTCCAGACCGAGCCCGAAATCATGGGTCTGACGGCACTGCTTCTGCTGCAGCATGCCCGTGCTCCGGCCCGTTTCGACGAGAACGGCGAGATCGTGCTGCTCGACGACCAGGACCGCTCGCTGTGGAGCCGCAAGATGATCGACGAGGGCCTGGCGCTGGTCGACAAGGCGCTGCGCCATCAGAAGCCCGGGCCCTATCAGGTGCAGGCGGCGATCGCCGCGCTGCATGCGCGCGCGGCAACGCCCGAGGAAACCGACTGGACCGAGATCGATCTGCTCTACAGTCTGCTGGAAAGGATGCAGCCATCGCCGGTGGTGACGCTGAACCGCGCGGTCGCGGTCGCCAAGGTGCGCGGCCCCGAAGCTGCCCTCGCCATGATCGAACCGCTCGGCGAAAGGCTCTCCGGCTATTTCCACTTCTTCGGCCTCAAGGGCGGGTTGCTGATGCAGCTCGACCGCGGCGAGGAGGCGCGTGTTGCCTTCGACCGTGCGATTGCGCTGGCCAACACGGCGGCGGAAGCCGCCCATATCCGCATGCATATCGACCGGTTGATGAGAGACGGCGCCGTGAGGGCTCCCGCGAAGACAACGCACTGAACCCCGTTCCCCCTCTGG
Source organism: Mesorhizobium sp. P2_C5_2 (assembly GCF_056404535.1). Lineage (NCBI taxonomy): Bacteria > Pseudomonadati > Pseudomonadota > Alphaproteobacteria > Hyphomicrobiales > Phyllobacteriaceae > Mesorhizobium > Mesorhizobium sp. P2_C5_2. The sequence continues at coordinate 330,433 of NZ_JBFUDV010000003.1, forward strand.
CTCAATTGTGCAATCCCGGCTTGGACCATGCCGGGGTGGCGATTTTCCCCTGAAACGAGTAATGCCACGCCATGACAGCGCCCGATGTGCCTGCGGCACGCGGGCGACGTGGCGCGAAGGCTCGACCGCCGCCACATGATGGCGAGCGGATCTGAAAGGGATAAAAATGACCATAGCGAAGGAAACGGCCGAACTTCTGGCGAAACTGGGCGTGGCCAAGGACGCGCTGACCGGCGGCGATCTCATCGTGCGCAGCCCGGTGACGGGTGAGCAGATCGCGGCGCTGAAGACGATTTCACCAGCCGAGGCTGCCAAGGCGATCGATGCCGCGCACACGGCGTTCCAGTCCTGGCGGATGGTGCCGGGTCCCCGGCGCGGCGAACTGGTGCGGCTGCTCGGCGAGGAGCTGCGCGCCCACAAGGCCGAGCTTGGGCGGCTGGTGTCGATCGAGGTCGGCAAGATCCCGTCCGAAGGCCTCGGCGAAGTCCAGGAAATGATCGACATCTGCGATTTCGCCGTCGGCCTTTCCCGCCAGCTCTACGGCCTGACCATCGCCACCGAACGTCCCGGCCACCGTATGATGGAGACCTGGCATCCGCTCGGCGTCGTCGGGGTCATCTCGGCCTTCAATTTCCCGGTCGCGGTGTGGTCGTGGAATGCAGCGCTGGCGCTGGTTTGCGGCGACGCCGTGGTGTGGAAGCCTTCGGAAAAGACGCCGCTGACGGCGCTCGCCTGCGAAGCGATCTTTGCGCGTGCGGTCAAGCGCTTCGGCGCGGATGCGCCGCAGGGGCTGGCGCCGGTGCTGATCGGCGACCGCGCCGTCGGCGAGATCCTGGTCGACCATCCCAAGGTTCCTCTGGTGTCGGCCACCGGTTCGACCCGCATGGGCCGGGATGTCGGCCCGCGCCTGGCCAAGCGCTTTGCTCGCGCCGTGCTGGAACTCGGCGGCAACAATGCCGGCATAGTCTGCCCGACCGCCGATCTCGACATGGCGCTGCGCGCCATCGCCTTCGGCGCCATGGGCACCGCCGGCCAGCGCTGCACGACGCTACGGCGCCTGTTCGTGCATGACAGCGTCTATGACGCCCTGGTTCCACGTCTCAAGAAGGCTTACGAAAGCGTCTCGGTCGGCAACCCGCTGGAGACATCCTCGCTGGTCGGACCGCTGATCGACAAGGCGGCGTTCGACGGCATGCAGAAGGCGCTGAAGGAAGCTACCGCGCACGGCGGCAAGGTGACCGGCGGCACCCGGGTCGAGAGCGGCCACCCGGATGCCTATTACGTGCATCCGGCACTGGTCGAAATGCCCAAGCAGGTTGCGCCGGTGACAGAGGAGACCTTCGCGCCGATCCTCTATGTGATGAAATATTCCGACTTCGACGCCGTGCTCGACGAGCACAATGCAGTCGGCGCCGGACTGTCATCGTCGATCTTCACCCGCGACCTGCAGGAATCCGAGCGTTTCCTCGGCGTCGATGGTTCGGACTGCGGCATCGCCAACGTCAACATCGGCACATCGGGCGCCGAGATCGGTGGCGCCTTCGGCGGTGAGAAGGAGACCGGCGGCGGCCGCGAAAGCGGCTCGGATGCCTGGAAGGCCTATATGCGCCGCGCCACCAACACGGTGAACTATTCCAAGGCGCTGCCGCTGGCACAGGGCGTGTCCTTCGACATCGATTGAGAAAGACCGCTTCCGACAACGCCGCAAGGCGTTGTCGGGCCCTCAGCTTCGAAAGCCTTGCCGGCGTCGCTGTCGCAGGCCTTCAATCCGCCGCGCGTTCTATATCGCGGCGCAGCACGATCGCGGTCGTCAGATCCTCGACGCCGGCATGGCTGGCAATGAGATCGCGCAGCGTGTTCAGCCTGTCGATGGATGGCACCTCGACCTCGACGATAAGATCGAGCTGGCCGCTCAATGACGACACCCGCCGCACCTCCGGATAACGCGCCAACTGGTCGAGAATACCCATCGACGGCGTGCGGATCAGCGTGACCAACAGGAAAGCGCAGACCAGTCCGGCGTCCATCTGACCGATATCGGCGCGGTAGCCCCGGATCACGCCGCTCTTCTCCAGCGACGCGACCCGCTCGCTCGTGGCGCTGCGCGACAGGCCGATGCGCCCGGCAAGCGTCTTCAGCGGGATGCGGGCTTCCTTCGACAAGATGGAGAGAATGTCCCGGTCCTTGGCGTCCAATTCCCTCATCGCATCACGCTCCAGGCGGTTCCGTTAAAGTGCCGGTCAAAGCAGGCATTGTGCCGGCACAACCGACGCTTTGTCGGATGCCCGATTTTTTGGCCCATGCCAAGCTTCAACAAAGCAGATGCGGATTTCAGATGACCGACGTTTCCCACCCAGCACCTCAATTTTCGCAAGGCGAGGCCATCGACCTTGCCGCCCGGCATTTCGGCATTACAGGAACAGTCGCGCCGCTCGACAGCGAGCGCGACCAGAATTTCAAGATTACGGCACCTGACCGTTCGCTGTGGATTCTCAAGATCGTCAATGCCAGCGAGCCGATCGTCGAGAGCGAATTCCAGACCGCGCTGTTCGGTCATCTCGAGCGCAACGCTCCAGACCTCACTGTCCCGCGTCTCAGGAAGACGGTGGCTGGCACATCGCTTGCCCATGTCGCCGGCACTGGTGGCGAAGGCCACGCCCTGCGTCTGGTGTCCTGGCTTGCCGGCCGACCGCTGGCGGAGAGCCGGTCGACGCCGGCGCTGCTGGATAGCCTCGGCGGTGCGCTCGGGCGGCTGGACCGTGCCTTGCAAGGTTTCATTCATCCCGGCGCGCTGCGCTCGTTCGATTGGGATATCCGCCGCGCCGGCGATGCACGGCAGCGCCTGCACTTCATCGACGACGATCAGGATCGCGCCTTGCTGGAACGCTTCCTCGATCATTTCGATGCCGTGGTGGCGCCCCTTTTGCCGAAGCTCCGGGCCCAAGTCATCCACAATGACGCCAATGACTGGAACGTGCTCGTCGACCCTGAACGGCCCGAGCATGTCGTTGGCCTGATCGATTTCGGTGACGCCTTGCACAGCGTGCTGATCGGCGAGGTGGCGGTCGCCTGCGCCTACGCCATTCTCGATGCCGAAGATCCGATCGGGGCGGCGGCCCGTCTTGCCGCCGGTTTTCATGCACAGTATCCGCTGCGCGAAGAAGAACTCGACCTGCTCTTCGATCTCATCGCGATGCGCCTCGTCACGTCGGTGACGATTTCGGCGGCTCGAAAGGACCGCACCGCCGACAATCCCTATCTGTCGATTTCGGAAGCGCCGGCCTGGCGACTGTTGCATCGCCTGGGCAGGATGAACCGGCGCTTCGCCACGGCGATTCTACGCCATGCCTGCGGCTTCGAAGCCGTTCACGGCGCCCGTGCAGTGACGGACTGGATCGCAGCAAACCGCGGGCAGCTTGCGCCGGTGCTCGATCGCCATCCGGCGACGCTTGCCAAGGCGCTCGTGCCTTACGGCGATCCGCAAAACCCGATGACGGTGACATCGGCCGCGCAGCAGCCCGACAAGGCGACCGCATGGTGGGATGCTTACTGCGCAGAACATGGCGTCGCGCTCGGCATCGGCCCATGGGGCGAGGCGCGCACGGTCTATACCGGCGAGATGTTCGAGTCGCGTTTTGTCGAAGGAACGCGGCGCGCCAATCATCTTGGCCTCGACCTTTTCATGCCGGCCGGCACGCGGCTCTACACGCCGCTCGCCGCCACGGTCAGAAGCGTCGAGATCGAGGAGGATCCGCTGGGCTATGGCTGCCTGGTGGCACTGGAGCATGCGCCGCCGGGCTGTCCGCCTTTCATCACCCTGTGGGGTCACATGGCGCATGAGGCCGGGCGCCGTCTCAGGGAAGGCGACCACCTTGAAGCAGGCGCGCTTGTCGGCGAGATGGGTGCGCCAACGGAGAATGGCGGCTGGGCGCCGCATCTGCATTTCCAGATATCGACGGACACCAGCCTCGCCGCGCGTGACATTCTGGGTGTCGGCGAGGAGCGCTATCTCACCGTCTGGAAAGAGCTGTTTCCCGATGCCGCCGACCTAGCCGGCATTCCGCCCGAGACCTTTCATCAGACCGGCCGCTCCCGTCCTGAAATCGTTGCCGCACGCAAGGCATCACTGCTGCCCAATCTTTCCATTTCCTATTCCGAGCCGATCAAGTTCGTGCGCGGCGACGGCGTTTGGCTGATCGACGATCGCGGCCGCGCCTATCTCGATTGTTTCAACAATGTCTGCCATCTCGGCCATGCCCATCCCGATGTGGTCGAGGCGATCGCTAGGCAGGCCGCCAAGCTCAACACCAACACGCGCTATCTGCACGATGCCATCGTCACCTATGCCGAGCGGCTGACGGCGACGCTGCCCGCAGGCTTGTCGGTGGCGTCCTTCGCCTGCTCGGGCAGCGAGGCCAACAGCCTGATGCTGCGCATGGCGCGAACCCATACCCGCCGCAGCGAAGCGATCGTGCTCGACTGGGGCTATCACGGTACCACGCAGGAACTGATCGACCTCAGCCCCTATAAATACAAGCGCAAGGGCGGCAAGGGCCGACCGGCGCATGTGTTCGAGGCAACCATTCCCGACAGCTACCATGCCCCGGCCGAATGGCCTGTCGAGGACCACGCAAAGCACTTCGCCGAGAGCGTCGCCGAGCAGATCGCCGCCATGGCGAAAGAGGGTCGGGCGCCCGGCCTGTTCCTGGCGGAATCGATCCCGAGCGTCGCCGGCCAGGTGTTCCTGCCGGATGGCTATCTCAAAGAAGTCTACGCAATGGTGCGTGCCGCCGGCGGTATCTGCGCGGCCGACGAGGTACAGGTCGGCTTCGGCCGGGTCGGCAGCCATTGGTGGGCCTTCGAGACGCAAGGGGTAACGCCCGACATCGTCACCATGGGCAAGCCGATCGGCAATGGTCATCCGATGTCGGCGGTGGTGACGACGTCCGAGATCGCGGCTTCGTTCAACAACGGTATGGAATACTTCAACACCTTTGGCGGCAATCCAGTGTCCTGCGCCGCGGGGTTGGCCGTGCTCGACGTCATCGAGCGCGACGATCTCAAGCGCAATGCACTGGAGATCGGCAACTATCTCATGGCGCGGTTCAAGGCCTTGCAAGCCCGCTACGACGTCATCGGCGACGTGCGCGGCCAGGGTCTCTTCCTCGGCATCGAACTGGTCGCGGACCGCAAGAGCAAGGCACCGGCAACAGCGCTCGCCCGCCGCGTCAATGACGGGGTTCGGGCACGCGGTGTGCTGATCGGCACCGAGGGGCCGCACGACAATGTGCTGAAGATGCGCCCGCCGATGATCTTCAGCCACGCCAATGCCGATCATCTGGTCGGTGTTCTCGACGAGGCGCTGGCGGCGGTTCTGGCGGAAGGGATCTAGGACGAATACCGCGCCGCGAGGCGGCGCGGGCGACATTCAGGAAGAACGATTTTTCAGGAACGTCCGGCGCTCCAGGCGCCGGCGGGAGGAGAGGCTTTGCCTCATCAAGGGAGGAAACCATGAGACATGCAATCACAACCGCCCTCTTGCTCGCATCGGCCACGCTGGCCCTGCCTGCGAAGGCGGACACATTCGACATCGTCAAGCAGAGGGGCACGATCCTGTGCGGCGTCAGTCAGGGCGTAGCAGGCTTCTCCGCGCCTGACGACGAGGGGAAGTGGGGCGGCTTCGACATCGATTTCTGCCGCGCCATTTCTGCGGCCGTCTTCGGCGAGGCCGACAAGGTGAGCTATGTGCCGCTGTCGGCCAAGGAACGCTTCACCGCGCTGCAGGCAGGTACAGTCGATGTCTTGTCGCGGCAGTCCACCTGGTCGCTGGCGCGCGACACCGGCATGGGCATCCACTTCGTCGGCGCTGCCTATTATGACGGCCAAGGCTTCATGGTGCGCAAGAATCTCGGCGTCGACAGCGCGCTGAAGCTCTCGGGCGCCACCATCTGCCTCGAACAGGGCACCACCACCGAGCAGAACGTCGCCGACTATTTTTCCGCCAACAAGATGACATATGAAGGGGTCGTCGTCGATTCCGCCGACAGCATCATCAAGGCGTTCGATAGCGGCCGCTGCGACGTCTACTCCACCGACGCGTCCGCGCTTTATGCACAGCGCCTCAAGCTTACCGATCCCGACGCCTTCGCGGTGTTGCCCGAGATCATCTCGAAGGAGCCGCTGAGCCCGGCCGTCCGCAAGGGCGACGACAAGTGGTTCGACATCGTGCGCTGGACGCTGTTCTCGCTGATCGAGGCGGAAGAAGAGGGCATTACGCAGGCCAATGTGGAGGGCTCGCTGAAGTCGCAGAACCCGACGGTCCGCAGGTTCCTCGGCGTCGAGGGCGATAACGGCCAGCAGCTCGGGCTCGACCCTGCCTTCGCCTACAACATCGTTGCCAAGGTGGGCAATTACGGCGAGATCTTCGAACGCAATCTCGGCCAGTCCAGCCAGTTGAGGATCGCCCGTGGCATCAACGCGTTGTGGAATGCGGGTGGCCTGATGTACGCGCCTCCGGCGCGCTGATTTCTCCAGCGGTCACCGGTTCACAGCAAGGCCAACCCGGCCCATCCCGATGCAATCGGGATGGGCCGTTGTCGTTCAGCCGTTTGCTGCTTGCGGCAAGGATGCCGCGAAGGCGGCGTCGATGATGGCGAGCTTGACGGCCTGGGCGCTCATATATTCCTGGTAGAAGCTGTTCGAGATCCACATTACCGAGTGTCCGCGCTGGCCCATCCAGCCGACGCTGCCGAGATTTTCGGCGTCGCGCATTTTGCGGGCGAGATGGGTGCGCGAGAGCTTCAGCCAGTTGGCGAAGTCGCCGATCGACACCACGCCGGTCGGGATCCGGTCCAGCCCGGCATGGTCGGGGTCGACGCCCGAGATCAGCCAGTCCATGACGACGCCGCCATTGTTGAGCCAGGTGAACAGCGAGAAGGTCTGTTTGGGCTCACGCACCGGACTGGACGACAGCAGGCCGTCGGCCACCAGCGGCTGCACCCTGGCAAGCGCGTCCGGTCGTTGAAGGAAATTCGCCAGCCGGCTGGCGCCGTCCAGATGGTCTAGCGTCTGCAGATGGGCAAGAAGCCAGCCGGTCACCGCGTCCAGCGTGGCTGCGGTGGGCTGAAGCGGGCGGATGCGCTTGTCCTCCCTGTTTTCCAGATACTCGATGAAATTATAGTGCAGCATCTCCCGGATGAAGGCGTCGGCGGTGTTGCGGCTGGCGACGGAATGCTGGCCGATGACGTCGAGAAAGCGCGACGCCGTCAATTGCTTGCGATAGTCGCCGGGATCGCGCCTGAAATGCAGGGCAAGGCCGAGATGCGCCATCAGCCAACGCTGCTGCGTGGCAAACACCGAAGAGCGGCGCGGGTCCGCTCTGAAGGCTTCAAGCAAGGCCAGCGCCTGTGCCCGGACACAGCGATGCAGCGCCGGGTTGCCGGTCATATCTTCCAGATGGAGCATTATTCTCCCGGTGCCTCGATCCCACCAAGCCACGAAGGCACATTTTCAGGCTTGACCGCTCGTGTCCAGACACATGCGGTCCATTCGACAACCGGTCGTGGCCATCGGCACGGTCGACCGCGCGAACAGCGGTCTGCGCGGAGGTTCAGCCAGCCCGTTGGGTCGGACGACACGCCTCGAACGCGGCATCGATGACGGCAAGCTTGGCGGCCTGCACGGTCATGTATTCCTGATAGAAGCTGTTCGAGACCCACATCACCGAGTGTCCGCGCCGGCCCATCCAGCCGACGCTGCCGAGCTTTTCGGCATCGCGCAATTTGCGCGCCAGATGGGTGCGCGAGAGCTTTAACCAACTGGCGAATTCGCCGATCGAAACCACGCTGGTCGGGATACGATCGAGGCCGGCATGGTCGGGGTCGATGCCCGACATCAGCCAATCCATGACGATGCCGCCATTGTTGAGCCAGATGAACAGCGAAAAGGTCTGCTTGGGCTCGCGCACCGAGTTGGAGGAGAGCAGGCCTTCCGCCACCATCGGCTGCAGCCTGGCGATCATGCCGTGCTGCTCCAGAAACACGGTGAGGCGGTTGCCGCCGTCGAGACCGTCGAGCGTGCGCAGATGCGCAACCACCCAGCCATCGAATTCTTTCAGCGTCGCCGCCGTCACCTGAAAGGGGTGGGCGCGTCCGTCGCCGGTATGCGGCAGGTATTCGATGATGTGATAGTGCAGCATCTCCTTGATGAAGGCCTCGGCCGTGTTGCGGCTGGCGACGGAATAGTGAAGCACGGCATCGATGAAGCGGGCCAGTGTCAGTTCCGTGCGGGGATCGCGCGGATCGCGGGCGAAATGCAGGGCAAGGCCGGTGTGGGCCAGCAGCCAGCGCTGTTGCGTGGCGAATACGGCGGCCAGGCGCGGGCTCGTTTCATAGATGTGCAGCAGCGCTTTCGACTGCGCCTGGACATGACGATGCAGCGCCGGATGGCCGGCAATATATTCGAAATTCAGCGCCATCCTCCTCGTCCTCCGGCCAGCCCCCCGGCAGCGAAGACGCAACCACATTTCCAGCCTTAGCCGCCTGTGTCCAGCCATGCCAACCCGGACAAAAGGCCTAGAGCTGTCGATGGTTCCACAGACACGTTGAAATCGCCTCATCTCTTTGATTCTGGAGCGATTGCCAAGGGAAAGCACCACGCTTTTCTCCCGGGAAACCGTCTCACACTTTTCCCGCGATTGCTCTTGTCCGTTCGCGCCCAGTCGATGGCGCAGCCAGCATCGTCGCGCGGAATGCCGATGCCCTTGGTGGCGGAGTGCCGCTGCCGGTCTTGTTCACCGGCCTTACGGTAAACGCACAGACGCCGCTCGAAGACCCGCGCCTAGACGAGGCGGCCCTCTGCCGAAGCATGGCGACGGTTGCCATGGTGTGTGTCGTCGCGTCAGCTCAATAAACGGCACTAGCGCGGCCGCCGTCTATTTCAGGGATTGCGGCTCGTCGGCCTGCCTGTGCGCGAAAATGATGTCCGCAGGCGGTAGCGGTCACCGGCGTAGCGGATGGTCGAGGACAGCAGCGGCCGGCCGACGGTGTCGACGATGAGCTGGCGCATCACCAAAGTGGATTTGCCGACGTCGATGTCGAGGTGCCGCGCCAGAACAGGATCGGCATCATGCGCCTCGATCGTGGTTTCGGCGCGTGCCAGGTCGACACCGGCATCGATCAGCAGGCCGAACAGCGACGCATTGCTGAAGTCGATGCGGCTGAGATCGGGAACGAGGCTTGCTGCAAAGAACGAGGTGTCGACGGCGACCGGGACCTGGTCGAGGCGGCGGATACGCTCGAGGTGAAACAGCGTCGCACCCGGCGCGATCGACAACTCCTCGGCCTCGTCTAGCGAGGCCGGCGCCTGTTCGGCGCGCAACACGTTGGAAGAAGGTGTCAGGCCGAGGCGTTTGGCGGTCTCGCTGAAGGATTCCAGCGTGTTGGGAAACTCCTTCGGCACCTTGGACGAGACATACCAGCCGCGCCCGTGTGATGGCGTCAGCACGCCTTCCTCGACAAGGCTCTGCAGGGCCCGGCGCAAGGTCACCCTCGATATCGACATGCGCGTGAACAGGTCGCGCTCAGCCGGCAGGCGCGCGCCGGAGGCAAGCTTGCCTGACGCGATCTCCTGCAGGATCGCATCGGCGGCCTGCCGCCAGAGTGGTTCGGGTCCGTCCGACTGCAGTGGCGAGCCCTCCATCACGGTCACCCCTTGATCTTTTCCCACACGCCCGTTCGCATCGAACGGTAGCAGGCGTCAATTATGTGGTTGACGATGACGCCATCCTCGAAGGTTTCCAGCGGCGTCGTCCCCGCGGTGAAATGGTCGACAAAGTGGCGCATCTGTTGCGAAAAGCCATAGGCGCGGGTTTCCTCCGGCACCGGATAGACCCAGCCGGTCTCGGCATCGGCCTTCTCGACGAGATAACCCACCGGTTTCTCGATGAAGCCCCAGACCGGGCCGACCGAGGTGTCGGTGACGATGCGGCCGGCCGAGCCGACCAGTTCGTGGCGCAGCTGCATGCCGCCTTTCTCGATCCATGACGATTCTATGGTGGCGAGCTGGCCGCCGGCGAATTTCAACAGCGCGATCGCCGTGTCTTCCCCGGTTGTCTTATCACCGTGGACCAGCGTTGCGCCCCAGGCCATCACTTCGGTGATCTCATTGTCCTTGCCGAAGAAGTGACGGGCGCTCTCGACGGTGTGGCAGCCCATGTCGAGTAGGGCGCCGCCGCCGGCGAGCTCGGCGTTCCAGAAATGCGGCGCATGCGGGCCGGAATGCGCCTCGCGGGCGCGCATGGTCAAGAGATTGCCGATGCCGCCGGCCTGGATCATCTGGTGGGCCTTGGCGATGTTGGGGGAAAACACCGCGCATTCGGCATAGCCGTGCCAGATGCCGGCGCGCTGGACGATGTCGAGGATTTCCTGCGCTTCCTTGCCGGTGCGCGCCAGCGGCTTGGTGCAGATGACGGCCTTGCCGTGTTTTGCTGCGGTCCTGACGGCTTCGAGATGGATTTCGTTGGGCAGCGCGATCACCACCAATTCGACCTTCGGATCGGCGCACAGCGCGTCGATATCCCTATGCGCGGTGACCTTGGGACCCCATTTCTTGGCGAAGGCCGTGGCGCGCTCGAAGCTGCGCGACGAGCAGGCCACCAGCTCTGCATTGCGCACGTCGAGCAGCGAGTCGGCATACGTCTCTGCGATGAAGCCCGAGCCCAGAATTCCAACTCCAATCATACAGCCCTCCCAGATTTTTTGCCGTCAAATCCGATGCTGCCAGCCGGACAGCGACCTCTCGACGATAAAAGACAACACAATACCACTTGTCACAAGATGTATCAGTAGGTATGGTCCGAGGCAACAGTGCAAAATCGTGAATCCACACGAGGCACCATCTTGAGGGAGAGCAGGACAATGCGTTCCATACGTGTATCGATCCCGCTGGCGGCGACGCTTGGCGTGATGTTTTCAGGGGGTGTCGGCGCCGCGTTTGCCGACCCGGTCACCATCACTTTGAACAGCTGGCGCACCGAGGACATCGCGGTGTGGCAGGACACCATCCTGCCGGCCTTCGAGGCGAAACATCCCGATATCAAGGTCGAGTTCGCGCCGATCAACACCAATGAATACAATGCCGCCGTGCAGTCGCAGATCGAAGGCGGCGCCGGTGGCGATTTGATCACCTGCCGCCCGTTCGACGTGAACCGCGAATGGATCAAGCGCGGCTATTTCGAATCGCTGGAAGGCCTGCCGGGCCTGGAGAATTTCGACAAGACTTCCCGCGCCGCTTGGAGCGGCGCCGACGACAAGACCTACTGCCTGCCGGTCGCCGCCGTGCTCGCCGGCTTCTACTACAATGCCGACATCTTCAAGGAATTGGGCCTGAAGGTGCCGACCACGAGCGCCGAGTTCATCGACGTGCTGCAAGCGATCAAGAAGGACGGCCGCTACACGCCGCTGGCCTATGGTTCGGCCGAATCCTGGCAGCTCGCCTATAACGGCCTTTACTCCATCGGCCCCGCCTACTGGAAAGGCGAGGAGGGTCGGCTCGGCCTGATCGACGGCAAGAAGAAGCTGACCGATCCGGAATTCGTCGACGCCATTGCTGCTTTCGGAGCCTGGAAGCCGTTCCTGCCGTCGGGCCAGGAAAGCCTGAACTATGCCGACATGACGCAGCTGTTCACGCTGGGCAAAGCGGCCATCCTTCCCGATGGCTCATGGGACATCAACCAGGCGACCTCGACCGGCCTCAATGTCGGCGTGTTCGGGCCGCCGGTGCCGAAGGCCGGCGACAAGCGCTATCTCCAGGAAATGCCTGACATGGGCATCGGCATCAACGCCAAGAGCGCGCACAAGGACGCGGCAAAGACCTTCCTCGACTGGGTTGCCGGGCCTGAGTTCCAGGAGCTCTATGTCAACGCCGCGCCTGGCTTCTTTGCCATGAGTTCGAAGCCGGTGACCTACAAGAACAAGCTGGCGCAGGACTTCGCCGACCTGAAGAAGGGCGCCGAACTGACGCCGCGCCTGGCGCTGGATCGCCTGAGCGCCGGCACGCCGCCGCTCGACGACGAGACCTGGCGTCTGTTGCAGGTGATGTTCACCAAGTCCGATGTCACGCCGCAGCAGGTTGCGACCGAACTGCAGGCTGGCCTCGCTTCCTGGTACGGACCGCAGAAGAAGTAATCCGGCACTGCTTCGCGCATGCCTTGCCATGAGGCAGGGCATGCGCAAGCCTGACGACATGCCGGCGCATTGGTGCCGGCATGAAGATGAGGTTTGCTTTGATATCTCCCGCTGCCGCTTATCGAAACCTGCTGCTGTTCGTGCTGCCGGCGCTGGCCGTCTATCTGGTCTTTGCCGTGCTGCCGCTGGCGACCTCGATCGTCATGAGCTTCTTCCAGACCAGCGGTGCTTCGGGTGACGTCTTTGTCGGCTTCGCCAATTACGAGCGCCTGTTTACCCACCCGACCATCAGCGCCCGCTTCTGGAATGCGTTGCTCAACAACATGCAGTATTTCGCCATCCATCTGATCGTCGAAGTGCCGATGGGCCTGCTGCTAGCGGCACTGCTGACATCAGGCAAGCTGGCGCGGTCGGAAGGCATCTACCGCACGCTGCTGTTCATCCCGGCGACGCTGTCGGTGGTCATCGTCGGCTTCGTCTGGCGGCTGATCATCAATCCGCTCTGGGGTCTGGTCGGCTTCCCGCTGCTGGGCACGGAATCGACCGCGCTCACCACCATATCGCTGATGTCGGTCTGGCAATATTTCGGCATCCCGATGGTCTTCCTCTACAGCGCCCTGCTGGCGGTGCCCAACGAACTCGTGGAAGCCGCCAACATCGACGGCGCCGGCGGCTGGACGACCTTCTGGAAGATCAAGTTTCCGCTGATCGCGCCGCAATTCGGGCTGATCGCCATCCTCACCTACATCTGGACGTTCAACGGCTTCGACCTGGTGTTCGCGCTCAACGGCTCGGCACCCGGGCCGAACTACAGCACAGATATTCTCGGCACCTATTTCTACCGAACCTTCTTCGGCTCGAGCGGGCAGCTTGCCGATCTTGATCTGGGCGCGGCCGTCGCGACGGTCATCTTTCTCACGGTGTTGCTGGTCACCGCAGCCTATTTCTGGCTGATCCAGCGCCGCCTGAAATCCTATTCGGTCTAGGAGCTGAGATGAGCGCCCCAGACCTCACAATAGCAGCCGCCCGCCGCCGCCAGGACCGCGAACCGTGGACGGTCGAGCGCATCATTGTGCATGCACTGCTGATCGTCTTTGTGCTGCTCGCCATCGGGCCGGTGCTGATCGTCATCATCAATTCGCTGAAGACGACGCCAGCGATTTTTGGCGGGCCGTTCGACCTGCCGACGGCCAAGACCTTCAGCCTCGAAGGCTACAAGCGCGTCTTCACCCGCGGCAATTTCATCATCAACTATCGCAACAGCTTGATCGTCACCGTGACGACGATCGGGCTGACGGTGGTGCTGTCGACGCTCGCCGCCTTTGCGCTTGTCGAATACCGCGTGCGGCTGGCGTCGCTGCTCGGCGGCCTGTTCGTGCTCGGCATCATGTTGCCGATCCGGCTCGGCACCATTCCGCTCATCCAGATGATGCTCGCCTGGAAGCTGATGGACACGCTGGCGGCGCTCATCCTCGTCTACACCGCCATGAGCATCCCGATCGCGGTGACGCTGATGGTCACTTATTTCCGCACCGTGCCGACCGATCTCAAGGAAGCGGCACGCATGGATGGGGCGAGCGAGCTGCGTACCTTCTGGATCGTGCTGCCGCTGGTCAGGCCGGGCCTGGCCGCGGTTGCGGCACTCACCATGCTGCCGGTGTGGAACGACCTCTGGTTCCCGCTGATCCTGGCGCCAAGCCGGCAGAACCAGACGGTGACGCTCGGCGTGCAGCAATTCGTCGGCCAGTTCATGAACGACTATCCGGCGCTGCTTGCCGCGCTGACGCTTGGCGCGGTGCCGCTGGTGCTGCTGTTCACCCTGTTCTCGCGGCAATTCATCAGCGGCCTGAGCAAGGGCTACAGCAAGTGATTTTCCACGCACACCAACTTCGAACTGATGGAACATTGAGATGCAGATAGGCACTTACATCCGCCGGCAGCCCGCGACCCTCACGGGCCTGCCCGCGGCGATCGGCGCGGAGCTCGACGGTTTCGCGAGCCTGCGCCAGACGCCGGAGCGGATCGTGCTGCTTGGCACCGGCTCGTCGATGAATGCGCTACTGGCCGGCGCCGAGGCGCTGGAAGAGGGCACGGGCGCCTCGGTGATCGCCAAGGAGCCGGAGGCTTTCCTGCGCCTGCCGCCCAGGGCCTCAGGCCAGCGCACGCTGGTTCTGGCGGCGTCGCAGTCCGGCATGAGCATCACCACGATCGAAGCGGTGCGCCTGTCGGTGGAGCTTGGGTTCCCGACGCTCGTCATCACCGGTGAGGCCGGCAGCCTGATCACCGAGACCGGCGCCGAGATCATCGTCATGCCGATCGGTCCGGAGACGGTCGGTCCCAAGACCATGGGCTACACCGCCACCGTCATTTCGGTGCTGGCGGTCGCCGCGAAGCTCGCCAACAAGACGGTCGAACTGTCGGGATTGCTCGCGCAACTCGAGCAGACGGCGGAAACCGGTCTTGCCGCCGCGAAGGATCTGGTCACCCGCTTCGGCGTGCCCGACTACATTCTGGTCGCAGGCCAGGCGACGCATCTCGGTACCGCGCTCGAGGCATCGCTCAAGATCGCCGAGATCAGCGGGGTGCCGACCTCGGCCTTCGACACGGAAGAGGCCTTGCACGGCCATGTCTATGGCACGACCGACAAGAGCCTGGTTATCGCCATCGTGCAGACCGAGACCGAGGCCAAGGTCGCCGCCAATCTTGGCGAGGCGCTGGCCGAGCTCGGACCGCGCACGGTCGTCCTCAACCTCTCGGGACATCCGACGCGCTTTGACCTTGACGTCAGCTGGCCGACAGCGCCTGAGCAGCAATGGCTCGCCGGCTGCTGGGCGCCGATGCCGCTGCAATGGTATGGCTGCGAGTTGGCGATCTCGCGCGGCATCGATCCCGACAAGATGATCTACCCCAACCTCGGACGGCGGCTCAACGTGCGCATCCGCAAGGAGGCGTGATGGTGACCGCTGTTGGAATCGACATTGGCGGCAGCCTGGTCAAGCTCGGTGTCGTCGACGGTTCAGGCAAGGTGCTGGTGCGCGGCGCCGTGCCCGTGCATCGCGATATCGAGTTCGCGGAGCTCGTCCATCTGGTCACTGAGGCGACCGAAGCGCTGAGAAAGGCGTATCCCGATATCGCGGCTATCGGCATCGGTGTGCCCGGCACGCCCAATCCCGAGACCGGCATGCTCAACGGCCGCTGCCCGGCGATCCCGGCGCTGCTCAAGGGATCGCTGTCGAAGCTGTTCGCCATTCGCTTCGGCGTTCCGGCTGTTGTCCGCAACGATGCCGTCAGCGCAACCCATGGCGAAATGCGCCATGGCGCCGGGCGTCCGTTTTCTCGATTCGCATTGCTGACGCTCGGCACCGGCATTGGCGGCTCCGTGGTCATCGATCGCAAGGTCGTTGACGGCCCGGACGGGCTGCCGCCGCAGTTCGGCTGCATCTCGCTCGATCCGGCCCGCACCGACATCGCCGATCCCGTGCCCGGCATGGTCGAGAACCTGGCCAGCGCAAGGGCGTTGGTCAATCGCTATCGCCAGCTCAAGCCGGACACCGACGCCAAGGACGCCGAGACCGTCGTCGATCTCGCCAAGGAAGGTGACGCGATCGCACTGCAAGTGGTCGACGAGGTGGCGCGCTGGCTCGGGCAGATGATCGGCATCATGTCGAACATGCTCAACATCGAGGCGGCGATCATCGGCGGCGGCTTGTCGCTGGCCGGTCCCTTCTTCATCGATCGCATTGCGAGCAATGTTAGGGATTTCGTTCTGCTCAAGCCCGGCCGGCCGCCGGTCATCGTGGCGGCCGAACACGGCAACGATGCCGGCGTGATCGGCACGGCGGCACTGGCACTCGACATGTTCGCGCCCACGGCAAAGGAATAGCGCCATGGCTGATGTCGAACTGCGCAAGATTTCCAAGAGCTTTCAGAACCTGAAGGTCGTGCACGATATCGATCTCGAGATTGCCGAGGGCGAGTTCGTCGTCCTCGTCGGCCCGTCCGGCTGCGGCAAGTCGACGACGCTGCGCATGGTGGCTGGACTGGACCGGCCGAGCGGTGGCGAGATCCATATTGGCGGCAGGCTGGTCAACAACATCCAGGCTAGGGATCGCGACATCGCGATGGTCTTCCAGAGCTACGCGCTCTATCCTCAGATGACGGTGGCGCAGAACATGGCCTTCGGCCTGCGCATCCGCAAAGTGCCGGACGGGGAGGTGACACAACGCATCGCCCGTGTCGCCGACATGCTCGATCTCAGCGAGCTTTTGCAGCGCAAGCCTCACCAGCTGTCCGGCGGGCAACGCCAGCGCGTTGCCATGGGCCGCGCCATGGTGCGTCAACCAAAGGTGTTCCTGTTCGACGAGCCGCTCTCCAATCTCGACGCCAAGCTCAGGGGCAAGATGCGCGCCGAGATCAAGCGGCTGCACCAGATGGTCGCCACCACCACGGTCTACGTCACCCACGACCAGGTCGAAGCGATGACATTGGCCGACCGCGTCGTGGTGATGAACAAGGGGCGCATCGAGCAGATCGGGCCACCCAACGATCTCTACCATGAGCCGGCCAGCCGCTTCGTCGCCGGCTTCATCGGCAGCCCCGGCATGAATTTCTTCAAGTGCCGGCTGGAAGCGCGCGGCGACAGGCTGGCGGTGGTGCTTGGCGATGGCACCTCGCTCGCCGTTCCGGCGTCTCGCACCGCGCGCTATGCGGGCCATGTCGGGCGCGAGCTCGAATTCGGCCTGCGTCCCGAGCACATCACCGAACGGCGCGAGCGGCCTGACGTCGTCGACATCAAGGCAGGGGTAGAGGTGGTCGAGCCAATGGGCATGGAGACGCTGCTGCATGTGCTGATCGCCGGCGGCGAGGCAACGGCGCGCATCGATCCGGCGGCAACGCCGAAGCCCGGCGAGACGGCGACGTTGTCGCTTGCCATGGCGCATATGCATCTGCTCGATCCCGAAAGCGGCAAGGTGCTCTGAGCACCGCCGGCCTGTTGGAGCGAGCGGAAAAGGCCCTGGCGCTGGGATCGAAGGCGCCCGCCACACTTTTGCGTGTCGAAATGCAAAAACAATATATTATCCGTTGACAAATATAATTTTGGGGCGAATTTTTAGGTGCGGCGCCAGACGACCGTGATGGCCTTCCGGCCATCTCAAACGCAGTCCAGGAATGTGCCGGTCATGATCGACATCCACAGCGTGTCAAAATCCTTCGTGACCAGGGACGCCGATCCCGTCCATGCGCTGAACGACGTCAGTCTCGAAATCTACGACAATGAGTTCTTCACGCTGCTGGGACCATCGGGCTGCGGCAAGACAACCCTTTTGCGCCTGATCGCCGGCTTCGAGGCGCCGAGCTCCGGCGCCATCCGCATTGCCGGCAATGACGTCGCCGCGCTGCCGCCGCAGAAGCGGCCGGTCAACACCGTGTTCCAGAGCTACGCGCTGTTTCCGCATATGAGCGTCGCCGAGAATGTCGCGTTCGGGCTGGAAATGCAGAACGCGCCGAAAGCGCTGATCGACGAGCGCGTCAGGGAAGCGCTGGAAATGGTGCGACTCGAAGGCTTCGCCGCGCGGCGTCCGGCACAATTGTCCGGTGGCCAGCAGCAGCGTGTCGCGGTGGCGCGCGCGTTGGCGCCCAAGCCCAGCGTGCTTTTGCTCGACGAGCCGCTGTCGGCGCTCGACCTCAAGCTGCGCAAGGGCATGCAGAGCGAATTGAAACGGCTGCAGCGCGAGACCGGCATCACCTTCGTGCTGGTCACGCACGACCAGGAAGAGGCGCTCGCCATGTCCGACCGCATCGCGGTGATGCGCAGCGGCGACGTGCTGCAGGTCGGCACGCCGCGCGACATCTACGACAATCCGCAGGACCGTTTTGTTGCCGACTTCATCGGCGAGTCCAACCTGTTGCCCGGTGCTGCCCTCGGCCGCGACCCGGCCAAGACCATCGTCGTGCGGCCGGAACACATCGTGGTGTCGCCGGTGTCGGATGGCGCCAAGGGCCACGCCAGGGGTGCAGTCTCCGCCATCACATTCCTCGGCTCCGACACGCTCTACGAGGTCGTACTGGAGGAGGGGGCAAAACTGCATTCGCGCTCGCGCGGCGGAGCGGCGCTGTCGACCGGCGACAGGGTGATCGTCGACTGGGCCTGCGCCGTCGAACGCGAGCTGGCGAACTGAGATGGGCCCGAACCGCACCTGGCTCCTGATTGCGCCGGCCATGCTGGTCATCGGCATCTTCATGGTGCTGCCGCTGTTTCTGGCGGTCGGCTATTCCTTCATGACCGCCAATCCCTATGGCGGCGTCACAGCACCGGCGACCTTCGATGCCTATCTCCAGTTCCTCTACCAGCGCGACTTCGACGACAGCCTGGTGTTTTCGCCGAGCTACGCGCTGATCATCCTGCGCTCGATCTACCTCGCCGTCGCCACCACCTTCATCTGCCTCGTGCTCGGCCTGCCGGTTGCCTGGTACATCGTCTGCCAGACTCCGGAACGGCGGCGGATCCTTTTGTTCGCGGTCACGTTGCCGTTCTGGATCAACACGCTGATCCGCACCTATTGCTGGATCCTGATCCTGCGCGACGAAGGGCTGGCGAATGGGGCGCTGCGCCATGCCGGCATCATCTCCGATCCGCTGCCGCTGCTCTACAATGACGGGTCGATCCTGCTCGGCCTCGTCTACACCTTCCTGCCCTTCATGGTGCTGCCGATCTATTCGACGCTGGAGCGCATCGATGCTCGGCTGATCGAAGCCGCGCATGATCTCTACGCCAGCCGCGCCGCCGTCTTCCGCCGCATCGTCTGGCCCTTGGCGCGGCCCGGCGCGCTGGCCGGCGCCACGCTGGTCTTTGCGCCGGCGCTGGGCTCGTTCCTGGCGCCTGATCTGCTCGGCGGCGGCAAGAAGCTGCTCATCGGCAGCCTCATCCAGATGCAGTTCACCTCGTCGCGCAACTGGCCGTTCGGCGCAGCGCTCTCGACGGTTGTGACGGTTGTCGTGCTGACCGTCTTCGTCATCCGCTCGCGCCGGGTGCAGGAGGAACGGCGATGACCGGCGCCAAACCCTTCGACTGGCGACACACGCCCGGCCTGTCGGCCTACACCGCGCTGATCTTCCTGTTCTTTTACGCGCCGCTGTTGATCCTGGTGATCTACGCCTTCAATTCGAGCCGGCTGGTGACCGTCTGGGCCGGCTTCAGCTTCAAATGGTTCGTCGCTGTCGCCAACAATGGCGCGATCCGCGACGCCGCATACAACAGCATCATCATCGCCATCGTCGCCACCATCGCGTCGACGGCGATCGCCACGGCCGGAGCGATTGCATTGGAACGCGGCCGGCTGCGCTTCGGGCGAGGCGCGGCAACAGCGCTGATCGCGATGCCGCTGGTGGTGCCAGAGATCGTCGTGGCGATCACCACGCTGATCTTCTTTTCGGGGCTCGGCATGCATCATGGGCTCTTCAATCTGATGAT
Organism: Mesorhizobium sp. P2_C5_2; assembly: GCF_056404535.1. NCBI lineage: Bacteria > Pseudomonadati > Pseudomonadota > Alphaproteobacteria > Hyphomicrobiales > Phyllobacteriaceae > Mesorhizobium > Mesorhizobium sp. P2_C5_2. The sequence goes on from NZ_JBFUDV010000003.1 coordinate 350,089, forward strand.
CGCACACACCGTCTTCTGCATCCCGTTCGCGCTGCTGCCGATCCAGGCGCGGCTGCGCGACATGGGCGGCACGCTGGAGGAGGCTGGACGCGATCTCTATGCCGATGAATGGCGATTGTTCCGCCGTGTCACGCTGCCCTTGCTGCTGCCTGCGATCTCTGCCGGCGCCATCATGGCCTTCGTCGTCTCGCTCGACGATTTCCTGATCTCGATGATGGTGTCGAGCGCCGGCTCGACCACGCTGCCAGTCTACATCTACGGCATGATGCGGCTTGGCGTGACGCCCGAGGTCAACGCCATCTCCACCATCCTGCTTGCCGTTTCCATCGTCTTCGTCGCCGCGGCCCTGCTCGTCGGACGACGAAACAAGCTTGCCTAGAAATAAGAAAACCAGAGGAGAACGACCATGACCAAATGGAAAGAAGGATTTTCGTCACTAGCCCTGGCCGCCGCCATGCTTGGAGCTGTCAGCACCAGCGCGCTCGCCGATGCCGGCGAACTGCACATCTACAACTGGACCGATTACACGTCGGACGAAATGATCAAGAAGTTCGAGGCCGAGACCGGGATCAAGGTCACCATCGACACCTACGATTCCAACGAGACGGCGCTCGCCAAGCTGAGCTCGGGCGCCGCCGGCTATGACGTGATGATCATCAGCAACGATTTCGTGCCGATCTTCGTCAAGCAGAAGCTGTTCCAGGAGGTCGACGCGGGCGCGATGCCGAATTTCAAGAACGTCGATGCGAAGTGGCAGCACCGGTCCTGGGATCCGGATGCGAAATACACCGTGCCATGGGTCTGGGGCACCACCTCCTATTCCGTCGACACCGCTGTCTACAAGGGCCCGACCGATAGCCTAAAGCCGCTGTTCGATCCGCCGGCGGAACTCAAGGGCAAGGTCGGTATGTTCGGCTCGCCGACCGAGGTGATGTCGCTGGCGCTGGTCTATCTCGGCAAGGATCAGTGCAACAGCAATCCGGCTGACCTCAAGGAGCTCAATGCCTTGCTCGAGGCGCAGAAGCCCTTCGTGAAAGTCTACAATTCCGACGGCATCGTCGAGCGCCAGGTCGCCGGCGAGACGGTCATGCACGAGCAGTGGTCAGGCAAGGCGCTGGCGACACGCCAGCAGAAATCGACGGTCAAATATGTCTATCCCAAGGAAGGTGTTGTCGGCTGGATGGACAATGTCGCCGTGCCGACCAGCGCGCCGAATGTCGAGAACGCGAAGAAGTTTCTCAACTTCCTGATGGACCCGGAAAACATCGCGCTGCAGCAGAAATACACCGGCTACCAGAGCGCGATCGCCGGCTCGAACAAGTTCCTGGCGGCGGACATTGGCGGCTCGCCGGAATTCAACCCGCCGGCCGATCTGAAGATCTCGTTTGCGCCGTCCTGCGACGAGAAGGCGATCCGCGCCTATGACCGAATCTGGACCAATCTGCGCCAGTAGGCCGACAGCAAAACGCCGCCCTGCGAAGGGCGGCGTTTGTTCCTGTCCGAGGAGAGCGAATGAAACGCTACGCCCGCACCGTCGTCTTTGGCGCTGGAAGGTCGGAGGCCTCCGCCGCCAGCAGGATGTCGGTAGTGACAGCCAGATGCGCCGCCAGCAATTCGGCGGCCTTCTCGGCATTGCGGTCGAGCACGGCAGCGGCGAGGTCCTGATGTTCCTTGCTGATGTTGCGGGCCCTTGGCGCCAGCGAGACCGAGCGGCGGCGGTAGCGCTCGCTCTGGTCATAAAGCTGGTCGCGCAGGCGCAGCAGCCAGTGGCTGTCGCAGCCGGCGACCAGCGCCTTGTGGAAGGCCGCATGCGCGGTCGCCCATTCGTCGCTCGAATGCACCGGATCGTCCGGTGTATGTTCGGGCGTGCGCGACAGCCGGTGAAGTGCTGCGACCAGCTGCGATTCCCAGGCGACATCGCCGACCTCGATGGCGCGGCGGATGCACAAGGTCTCGATCTGGATGCGCGTCTTGGTGAGGTCGAGCAGATCCTCGGCCGAGATGGGTGCTGCACGAAAGCCGCGCTGCGGTTCGGCCACGACAAGGCCTTCCGAGGTCAGCCGCGACAGTGCCTCGCGGATGGCGCCGAGGCTGACGGACAGCCGGTCGCAGAGTTCCTGGACCTTGAGCCGGCTGCCCGGCGCGATCCGGCACGACAACAGGTCGGCGCGCAGATCCTCATACGCGCCCTGGGTGAGATTGATCGAGCCTTCCCTAGCCATTCGCTTGCCCGCGGCCGAATCCGTCCATTGAGGAGCCTTGATACATTATCTCAGCCAGAAATCAGAATCCAAAATAATATATTCTCTGTTGACAGATATATAATTTCTCAACAAAGTCCAGCCTTCACCAACGAGGATGTGGCCAGTGCGATTTGCAGCTTATAAATCGCCGCGGGGACCTGGGCTGGCGATCGCCTTGCCGGCAGGCGAGTTCCGCGGCGTCGACGCCAGCGATGCGATGTTTCCAGGATGGCTGGACGAACTGATCACCGAAGGCGGGCAAGCGCTCCACGCCGCCGGTGAGAAGCTGGCCTGCGGTCGCAAGATCGATGCGAAGACGGTCGAATGGCTGCCGCCGATCTCGAAGCCCGGAAAGATCGTCTGCGTCGGCCTCAACTATGTCGACCATTCGATCGAAAGCGGTTTTACGCCGCCGGCCTATCCGACCCTGTTTGCCCGCTTTTCGAGCAGCCTGATCGGGCATGGCGCGGCGATCCGCCGCCCGGAAGCCTCGATCCAGCTCGACTATGAAGGCGAGATGGTGGCCATCATCGGCAAGGCCGGCCGCCACATTCCCTTGGCCCAGGCGCTCAGCCATGTCGCCGGCTATTCCATCTTCAACGACGCCTCGATCCGCGACTTCCAGACCAAGTCGCCGCAATGGACCGTCGGCAAGAATTTCGACGGCACCGGCTCGTTCGGACCGATCTTCGTGACGGCGGATGAATTGCCGCCAGGCGGCAAGGGCCTGCGCATCCAGACGCGGCTCAACGGCGAAATCGTCCAGAACGCCTCGACCAACGATATGATCTTCGATGTCGCCTCGCTGATCTCGATCATCAGCGAAGCGATCACGCTGGAGCCCGGCGACATCCTCGTCACCGGCACGCCGGCCGGCGTCGGCATGGCGCGCAAGCCGCAGCTGTTCATGAAGCATGGCGATGTCTGCGAGATCGAACTCGAAGGCGTCGGTATCCTGTCCAATGTCGTGGCCGACGACGTCACCGCCGCCCGAGCCGTCAACCAATAACCCAAGCCAACTCCGAAAGGACGAAGTCATGACAAGAGTGATGTTTCGAAATGCCATGATCTGGGACGGCACGGGCGCCGATGCCTATCCGGCAGATCTGCTGGTCGACGATGGCCGCATCGTCACCATCGCGCGCACGCCCGGGCAATTGTCCGGCGAGGGCGCGACGACGGTCGAATGCCGCGGCATGACGCTGATGCCGGGCCTGGTCGAAGGCCATGCCCATATCTCCTTCGGCGGCGCGATCAAGGATTCTGATCTCGGCCTGATCCCGCCCGAGGAGCATCTGCTGCTCACCATGCGCAACGCCAAGACCTTGCTCGACCACGGTTTCACCAGCGCCTACAGCGCCGCGACCTCGAAGCTCAGGCTCGACATCGTCATCCGCAACGAGATCAATGCCGGCCGCCTGCCGGGCCCACGCATGCGCGCCGGCAGCCCGGAGATCACCGTCACCGGCGGTCTCGGTGACGAGCGCCAGCAGCATATGTATCACGAGAGCTTCGGCATGATCGCCGACGGCGTCGAGGAGATCACCAAGGCGGTGCGGCTCTGCTGCCGCGAAGGCGCCGACAACATCAAGATCAACATTTCGGGCGATGATCTCAGCCCCGCCGCGCATGGCGGCCTCACCGTCATGAGCGAGGCCGAAGTGATGACGGCGGTGTCGGTGGCGCGCGACTTCGGCAAGAAAATCAACTGCCATGCCCGCGCCGCCGGTTCGGTGAAGCGCGCGGTGAAGTGCGGCGTCGACGTCATCTACCACTGCGAATCCGCCGACGAGGAAGCGCTCGACGCACTGGAATCGGCGAAGGATCGCATCTTCGTCGGCCCGGCCATCGGCATCATCTACGGCACGCTTTACGAGGGCGAGCCCTTCGGCTTCACCCATGAGATGGCGGTGAAGTTCGGCATGCAGCGCATCCTCGACGACAGCCGCAAGGTCTACACCGAACTGCGCAAACGCGGCGTGCGCGCGCTGATCGGCGGCGACTACGGTTTCGCCCAGACACCGCAAGGTACCAACGCCCGCGACCTGAAACACTTCGTCGACCTCTTGGGATATTCGCCCAGCGAAGCCTTGCAATGCGGCACGCGGCTCGGCGGCCAGGTGATGGGCCTGGGCGACGAACTCGGCATGGTCAAGGAAGGCTTCATCGCCGACCTTCTGCTGGTCAATGGCGACCCGCTGAAGGACCTCGACATGATGGTGCATGAGAAGAACCTCATCGTCATCATGAAGGATGGCGAGCTCTACAAGGACCAGTCGGCGTCGGTCGCTTCGCAACGGCAAGCGGCATAGGCCAGAGTAAAATGCAGCCTGCGGTTCCAATCGATGTCGATGACGACAGCGGCATCTGGCGGACAGACGGGCTGCCGATGGTCTATTTGCCCAGGCACTTCCTGGTGAACAACCATCTCGCGGTCGAGGCAGCCCTCGGTCGCGATGCCTACCGCGCCATCCTGCACGCGGCGACGGCCAAATCCGCCGTCGAATGGTGCGCGGCGCAGGTGCGGGTCAAAGGCCTCGACCCCGAAGCGACCTTCCGTCACTATTTCCAGCGCCTGTCGCAACGCGGCTGGGGCCAGTTCTCGATCGACGTGCTGGATATCGCCGGCCGTCGCGGCAGCATCAGCCTGAAGAACTCGATCTTCGCCCTGGAAGCCGGCCAGCAGCGGGGTGAGCGCGTCTGCTACATGTTCGAAGGTTTCGTCACCGGTGCCTTCTCATTCCTGCTCGGCCTTGCGGACCCGACAGCAGTGGAATGCGAAGAGACCTACTGCGCCTGCGATGGCCGGCACGACCATTGCCGGTTCGATTTCGCGGCGTAAGCACGCCGGGTAATCAACAAGTTGATGGAAACTACGCCCGCCCGAGGCGTTCGTGTCAAAATCTATAACAATCACGAGACCGGGACGACGTAGTTGAGTGCTCGCCGGCCGCCGTCGATGAAGACAGTTTCGCCGGTCACATAAGCTGCGTCATCGCTCGCCAGGAAGGCGACCACCGATGCGACATCCTCTGGTTCGCCAAACCGACCAAGGGGCGTACGAGACAGAATTGTGCGCCTTGCTTCGTTGTCGGACAACACGTTGCTGCGGGTCATTTCGGTGAGGATCGTGCCGGGACCAACAGCGTTGACCCGGATCCCGAGAGGGGCAAGTTCAAGGGCCATTACCCTGGTGAGCTGCTCGACGCCACCTTTGGACACGTTGTAAACAGTGTACCCCGGCATCGCCATCACGCCGTTCACGGAAGACATGTGCACAATTGCCCCCGGCGTCCCCTGTGTCTTGATCTGTCGGGCCACCGCCTGACCGCAAAGAATCATGGAAACAAGATTGATCTGAAAGCCGGTAGCGAGATCCTCGTCCGTCAGTTCCAGAAATGGCTTTTTCTTCGCGACCCCAACGTTGGAGATTAGGACATCAACGCCTCCAAATGAGGCCACAGCCTCGGCGACCATCGCCTCGACTTCCTGCCGAGAAGTGACGTCAGTCCGCCGATAACTGAACCTTTCGCTTTCGCTCAGGACGCTCGACGCGGCACTCCCCTCCCATTTCTGAATGTCCGCTGCGAGAACCTGTGCGCCTTCGCTCAGCAGTCGCTGAGCACAGGCGAGACCAATGCCTTGGGCGCCTCCTGTGATGATCGCTCTTTTGTTCTTGTAGCGGGTCACGATCAATCTCCTAGGACTGCATCTTCGCTCGCAATGGAGATACATCGTACCAGAAAATTCGCGGAAGCAGCGGAGGCGGAGGCTGTCCTTTTGCCGGGCGTCCTGAACTCCCCTGGGCAGCCGATTGTACCCGAGCATAGAGTTTGTTGACACGATGGAACTCAGTGCCATTGCCACGAGTGGAACGACGGCCTTACAAACGCCTGACGACGAATTCTCAGGATAGGGCAGGGGCTACTATGAGTGGCTGGTTGCATACTCTTCCACTCGCTTGGATGGCTTTCGTCGTGTTCGGGGCCACCTATATCGTCGCGTTCATCTTGCACCAGGGCATCGCCGCTCTTTCTGTGGGCTCCACGGCGCGGTCATTCAAGGCGCTTTCGCCTGGCATGTTGCCGCCGCTCGGTATCATCTTTGGCTTGTTTGTGGCGTTCACCGCGGCTCAGGTCTGGAGCGACAACGATCACGCCAATGCGGCAGTCAATCGCGAGGCCAGTGCATTGCGGTCGGTCGTGGTTCTGGCGAGCAGCTTTCCCGGGGAGCCCGAGGCGCGCTTACGGTCGCTGGTGCGCCGCTATATCGAGGAAACGACGAGCCAGGAGTGGCCGCTGATGGCCGAGAGCGCGGCGACCCTCACCATAATCCCGCCGGCGCTTAACGAGGCGCTGCGGACGACGCTGGCTTTGACGCCAAGCAATCCCGGCCAGGAGATCGCGCAGCGCGAGATTACGAGGTCGCTTGAAGACGCCTTCGAGGCGCGTCGCCAACGGGTTCTCGTCAGCTCCGCACAAGTCAACCCCACGAAGTGGGCCTGCCTGATCCTGCAAGCCTTCTGTGCTCTTCTCGCGATCGCGGTCGTTCATAGTGATAACCGAATGGCATCGGCGATCGCTCTTGGAAGTTTTGCGACCGGCGTGGCGGCATCCGTTCTCTTGATTCTCGCCCACGATCGGCCCTTCACGGGAGAGATCGCGGTATCGCCGCAACCGTTGCTGCAAGTTATGCCGGAAGCCAAAGCGGGCGGCAGCGGATGATACAAGCAGGCGCGAAGCGGCCATGCCGCTGTCGCGTGTGAGACTCGGATATGGTGACAAGCAAAATAGCAGCCCCTACGACTCGTCCCTCTCATCGCGCAAGTTAGACACAACGCGGCGGTTCTGCGACCTGCAGGCGTTGTCGGGGCAATCGCGGACGAGCCTGTCCTTGCCGTAGCCCTTGGCCCACATGCGGTTGCGGTCTATGCCGCCGGCGGCGAGGTAGTCCATCACCGCATCGGCGCGCTGCTGCGACAGCGCTGTTTCGCTTGCGCCGGGATCGTCGGCGAAACCCTGCAGCTTGAGCAGCCAGCGCGGATACTTTGACAACCAGGCGATCTGGGTGTCGAGGGTGGTCTTGGCGACAGAATCGAGCGCGGCCGAACCTTTCGTGAAATAGGTGCGGCGGCCGACATTGAGGATAAAATCCTCCTCGCTGCCCGGCTGCACGTTCTGGAAGCCGGCAATCTCGGCGTTGGTGACGTCGGGCGTGGGCGGGGTCAGCGTGTTGCTGGTCGAGCAGGATGCGGTCAGCACCAGCAGGCTGGCTGCGAGCAGCCGGCGCGTGTTTTCAATCATGCGGTTCATGATGCGCCCAATCATTCGACAGTGGTGGAAGGGGGCGCCTGGTCGGCGATGTGCGGCAGGACCTCCACCGCGGTGCCGATCGGGCACCGCTGGTAGAGGTCGATGATGTCTTCCGGGAACATGCGGATGCAGCCACTGGAAGCGTCGGTGCCGATGCTCCATGGCTCCAGTGTGCCATGCAGGCGGTAGCCTATGTCGGCGCCGTCGCGGTAAAGATAGAGCGCGCGCGGCCCGAGCGGATTATTGGGCGCGCCGCCTTCGATCATGGCCGGTAGCTCCGGCCTGCGCTTGCGCATTTCGGGGGGCGGGACCCATTGCGGCCACAGCGCGCGGCGGTCGATCGTCGCGCGGCCGTACCATTTGAAGCCTTCCTTGCCGACGCCGACGCCGTAGCGGATGGCGGTCTTGTTTTCCATGATGAGGTAGAGGAAGTGGTGACGGGTATCGACCACGACCGTGCCGACCGACTCGCTGCTGAAATACTTGACGATCTGGCGATGCCATCGCTTGTCGATCTTGGCGAAGTTGGTCTTGCGATAGACAAAATCGTTGTCGCTGGCGGTACCGGCGAAAAAGGATTTTGACGCCGCGGCTTGAGCAATATTGCCGGTTGCACCGACCGCGACCAGCGCCAGGCCGCCGAGCACGACATCCCTGCGTGATAAAACCATCGGCAATCCCCCATGCCTTAAGCCTGACGGACCATAGTTGAGAATTATTTCGCCTCAAAGTGGAAAATGCTGCAGTTAGCCGCGATCTGACGGTCAGCTTCCAGGCTGAAGTCATCAGCAAGCGGACGCTCCGCTGGCGACCTCGTTGCGGACCTAAACAGCACAAACAATCTCTATTGTTGGGTGGCTCAATGCCTACAAGACGTAGGAGACATTGCCCGCCACGAATGGCGAACCTCCGCAATCACCGAAACCGGAGTACCGCCCTACGCCAGTAAACAAATCTCCTTCAACGACGGTCTGGCCGTGTGCGGCGCTACCGAGCTATATCTCTTCTCTTCCGACAGTTGGGCCTCCACCGCCGGAGTATCGGCCCCTTTGTCAGGGGCACAGCAGCTTAACTGGCATCCCATCCTTCAAGAGATAGGCTTCCCTGCATTGCTTACTATTTACCTGTACTTCGCGTGAGCCTACGTCAAACGTGTGAAAGAACTCTGCGAACGAGGTATGACCATCACCGTTCCAATCCATATCTTGCCACGAAAATCCTTTCCCGAATGTCTGATCGGCAACGATCGCCAAAGGAATTGCAGCAATGATGGCGAGAATGAGGATTCCTCGTTTTTGCAGAGCCTCCCTCCCCTAGTTTCCCCCCTTGTCATAACGCCGTCTACGACGCGACACACTCCAGCCACTCAAGCTGCCACCCAGAACCGAGAGGAAGAGTGGCACTAAGACCAATAGGGCAAACTGTTCGGATGGGGACGATGTCGTCGAAACTTGAGGGGCGTCCGGTAGGTAATGAACCGTCACCGGTTGCCCGACATCCAGACGACAACCTTGATCCACTCCTTCGTAGCGAACCGATTCAACGCGATATTCGAAATAGCAGGCGCTATGATTCTCCGGTTCAACGTGCCTTATGACGCGAGTCCGCGGAGGTCATCCGCAGAATTAGCATTTGTGATGCCGAAAGAAAGTCCAGCTCCAGCATAGGCGCCACCTATCTCTCCACCACCACATACGCTGGAGAGACCGCCGTTACCGATCTGGGGCGGATTAGAGCCCAATGCTCCAATCACGCCTCCCGCAGTTGCACGAAACCAAAGCTGCACTAATATCGAATGGACTGGACCAACTCACCTTAGATGTATCGATCAGCAGGGCGGCATCGAATGATGCTTGCCCGCCGACTTGACCAAAGACGTTCGACAGTCCGGCCTCCGCGATGCCACCGCAGGGGCGGGCGTCGTTGAGCACCACTATGGTATCGGGTTACTGCGACTGCACTTTCAGCATCTTGCCGACGAAGTAAAGCAACGTGGTCCCGATCACGTACAGCACGAACACAATGCCGGTCACGCGAAGCACGGATAGTAAGTAATCAGTCGAAAATTCAATGTCTCGTAACAACCCACGGAACCCGATGGCCCCGACCGCGTGCAAGGCAACGGTATACCCCAGGGCAAGCAATGCCGGAAGCAGGATTATCACCATCGGTGTTTTCGCCTGCTTGACACTGTGCCACAGCAGCAATGCCACGCTGGCCAACGTCAACGCAATCACGACCGGCTTGCCTACCGTAGCAATACTTGTACGCGAAATCAGAATGAACGCTACCAGTCCCATCCCTTGAAGAGCCATGCCCACCACGCAGAAACGACCAGGCTTCATTTTCTCGCCCTTGCTCATTTCATCACAGTCACGGGCACAGGCGATGTGTTCTTCTCCAACTGGTCGAACAAGTCGTTCTGATTCGGTCCCTCAACCTTGAGGCAACCTTCGGAACCGTGCCGAATGCGGCCACCATGGATAAAGAACCCATCTCGCCCATATGTGTACGTGCTTGGGTCAGGGTGGAGAGGCACGCGGTAATCACCCCAATCCCGTGGGTCAATGTATTTTCGGAAGAAGCCTGCCGGGTTGATCTCGGAGGGATCGACCGTGTAACTGCCTGGCGGTGTTGGTCCCACACCAGCCTGTGTGTAGTCGGTACTACCATGCATGCCCGAGGTATACGGATCCGATCCCGCGATAGAACCGTCGTCGTGGTAGAGATGCAGTGTGCCGTGACCGGCAATAATGAAGTTCAGGCCAAGAGGGTCAATGCGAGTTATCGGGTTTCCACCAACATATGCATATGTGTTTATCGCAGACGCGGGTCCGCCGGATTTCGAAATGTCAGCTTGAACGCTTCAATTGCTCCCACTCCGGAGTCGGCCCCAATTCGGCCGCTTCACTTAGATCCACGATAGATGCCGTATATAATTACAGCAGCCATACCGTAGGCTAACAGGCCAATTAGGCGGACACTCACTACATACATGCTAGATTGAACATATGCTCTTAAGGCAGCGCTTTTTGCCGTAGGACCGATTCCAATCACTTTCAACGCAAGTGATTGGATGCTTCTAGGAGAAAAGAAGCACCAGCTTCCTATTAGGAAGAGCGCGGCTGCAAATGCGACCATGGGCACAAACTTCACGAGTTACCACCCAAAACCAACGTTTCCGAATTGGAACGAATAGTTGTAACTAACTCCTACCTGCGGACTCATAATTCCTACGCCTGTTGCCCATCCTGCTCCTGGCGTGTAAGACTGAGACACTCCCCCAATGAACCCAGCCGAGCCGCTGAATCCATTAGCGGAGAGAAAATTCGCGAGCTGACACTGCGACGGTGTGCCACTTTGATCGAGCCAATTCGCAGTGAGCCCTCCAGAAAGAACTGTTGCTGACTTACCGACTCCTGCGCCAATGGGGCTCACAAAGAAGTCGCCATATCGATCAACGCTAACTGTGCCTGACCATCCAACCAGCGTTCCGGTAAAGGGGGTTGGAATGGCAATGTTTATATTCCCGCCGAAGTAGTCTGGAAGACGCCACAATCCAAGGGGATCGATTGAACCGACCGGATTTGCGCCGACATATGCATACAGATTGGCACCGCCGTAGAGACCGACTGGGTCTGGCTCGATGTAGCGACCGGTGGCCGGATCGTAGTCGCGGAAGTAGTTGTAGTAAAGACCGCTGGTCGGGTCCTCCTGCTGGCCGGGGAAGCGTTGCGGATTGGCACTGGTGACGCCGACAGGCTGAGAGACGGTGTTGCCGAAGATGCCGGCGACACGCTGCCAGGCGACGGCCGCGGGAGACCCGTACAGCATCTTCTGCGGCTGGGACACCGGGTCGTTCAGGATGTAGAAGACATCGCCGGCGAGGTTCTCGATGGCGAATGGCTTGCCCTCCAGATAGATGTAGTTCCTCATAAGCACGCCGAGCGGGGTGTATTCGGCGAGCAGCAGGCCATCCTGGCCGAAGATGAAGATGCCGCCTCCGCCGCTGACGGTCGAGGTCTGGCGCTGGCCGAAGGCGTTGTACTTCAGCGTGACACCCGCCACCGTCGCCAGCCGACCGTCATCGTTGTATGTGTATGCCTGCTGCGTGGTGTTGCCGAGCTTGCGCGTAAGCAGCGCGCCGTTGGCGTCGTAGGCGTATTTGAGTATCGTCGATCCCGTCACCGCCTGGGCGAGCTGGGTGTTGGTGCTCGTGTAGGTGTAGGTGGTCAAGGTCGCTCCCCCGTTGACCAGCGAACGCGTCAGCCGGTTGCCGGCGGCATCATAGGTATAGCTGTCGTTGCCATAGGTACCCACCCCGTTCGTGACCCGCCCGACCAGATCATACTGGAAGGTTTGCGTCAGGCTGGGAAGTCTCCCCATCGGTGAGGCTGGCGATGTGGCTGGCCGCATCGTAGCCGATGGTGAGATCCTGAGCGGCCCCGGCCTGAATCCGGCTCAACCGGTAATCTTGGTCGTAGCTGTAGATCATCTGCACGCCGTTGCCCTGCGCCAGGGCGTTCATCGAGCCGAACGGCAGGTATTGCCCTCCCGAGGCAAGCGTCACCGTCGAAGCCGTGGCGTTCAGCTTGCTCGTGATGCCAACGACGCGGCCTTGCGCATCGCGCTGGTAGCTAATGACCAGTCCGGACGGATAGGTGATCTGGGCGAGGTTCTTATCCAGGTCGTAGCCATATCCGGTGGCATACTGCACAGAGGAGATTGTCCGATTTTCGCTGACCACATTGCCGTGTATACTTTCAGATTTTCTTTTTGTTTGACGCAAAAAGCACTCCGCCCGAGATGGCGAAGGCGAACGCTGCGAAATACAGCCACGTCAATTCCGATTGCTCACACTCGGTTAGATAAACGACAGTACCGTGATTGTTGATTGGGTAAGTCCTTCCCAATTCAGGTCGAGGATCGCGCGGCAGCACATTGCTGTAATAAACTATCAATCCGGCATGAAATGCAAAGGAACCCAATCCCAACGCAATCAAGAGCACCGCAGCAAACCGTTTCACCAGATATGCCCAATGGGGGTAACGTTGGTCGTCGTAACTGTGTCCGCTCCGCCCTCGCCCAACCCAGCCCCAAGCGTAATCCCCGCTCCGGCTATGGATCGACCGTTAGCTCCTTTCCCAAAAAAACCATCGCCCGACGCATGCGGTCCCCAACCTCCTCCAAGGCTAACGTCGTTGAAGGGACCGTTCAAGTCGTCAATTGAGCATGCGTTGGGCGAGTAGGCAACTGATACTCCTCCTGAAACATCTGCCCCCACCCCAAGTCCTCCGCCAGCAGCGTAGTAAGTACCGAGCGCGCCTGTACCATCAATCGCAAGCCCAGCCGAGAATTGTACAACTACGGGGCCGAATTGGAAATTCAACGCAAGACCCAGCTGTCCGGTCCAAAGACCAAGAGGATCAATTAGGCTAACCGGGTTGCCTAAAGCATATGCATACAGATTGATACCGCCGTTGAGCCCGATCGGATCTGGCTCGATGTAGCGGCCGGTGGCTGGGTCGTAGTCGCGGAAGTAGTTGTAGTAGAGCCCGCTGGTCGGGTCCTCCTGCTGGCCGGGGAAGCGTTGCGGATTGGCACTGGTGGCGCCGACCGGCTGAGAGACGGTGTTGCCGAAGATGCCGGCGACACGCTGCCAGGCGACGGCCGCGGGAGACCCGTACAGCATCTTCTGCGGCTGGGACACCGGGTCGTTCAGGATGTAGAAGACATCGCCGGCCAGGTTCTCGATGGCGAACGGCTTGCCCTCCAGATAGATGTAGTTCCTCATGAGCACGCCGAGCGGGGTGTATTCGGCGAGCAGCAGGCCATCCCGGCCGAAGATGAAGATGCCGCCTCCGCCGCTGACGGTCGAGGTCTGGCGCTGGCCGAAGGCGTTGTACTTCAGCGTGACACTCAGGGCGCCCAGTCGCGCCCGCGGCGAAGCCATTGACGGCGGACAGGTGGAGGGCAAGCCGGCATCGGAGCTGCCCCCGCGACTAAAATCTCAATACCCAGGCTTCCACTTTTCCCTTGCCTTTGACTTCGATAGCGCCGCGCGACTCGAAGACGAATTGGTCCTTGAGCTGTTCGTAGACGGGGCGCGTCACCTGAACAGAGTCGGGAATTCCGCCAGACTCCATGCGGCTCGCCAGGTTCACTGTGTCACCCCATAAATCATAGATGTACTTACTCTTCCCAATGACGCCGGCGACCACTGGCCCGCTGTTGACGCCAACCCTGAGCTTCATCGAGACGTTGTGTTCCATCGCGTGCTCGCGGGTAATGTGGACCATGCGGATGGCCATGCGGACCATGCGCTCGGCGTGGTTGGCCACCGGCACGGGTAGGCCGCACACCGCCATATAGGCGTCGCCCACCGTCTTGATCTTCTCGATGCCGAGATCATTGGCGGCAACGTCGAAGCGCGTGAAGAGGCCATTGAGAAACATCACGACATCGTGCGGCGGCATTTCCGATGTCAATGCGGTGAACCCGACCAGGTCTGCGAAGGCGACTGTGACCTCGGCGAAGCCGTCGGCGATCCTCTCCTCGCCAGCGCGCAGCCGATTGGCGATCGGTGCCGGCAGGACGTTGAGCAGCAGCTGCTCGTTCTCGCGGTTCTTGGTCTCGATCACGACATTCTTCTGGTGCAAATCCTCAACCATGCCATTGAAGGCCGAGCAGAGCTCGCCAATCTCGTCGCGCGTGCGGACCGGCACGCTGGTCGCATAGTCGCCAGCAGAGAAGCGTTTCACCCCGGCAGTGAGATCGCGGAGCGGTCCGAGCAGCGCGCGCGAAAGCCAGGCGGCGGTGGCGGCGACCACGAGCAGCGCCAGTCCTCCGACGAGCAACAGATCCCGGCGGAGTTGGGCGATCGGTGCGAAGGCTTCGGCGCTGTCGATCTTGGCGACGAGAGCCCACTTGACATCGGAAATCGCGAGCGGTCCCCATGAAGCGAGCGTCGGGACGCCACGGTATCCGATGACCTCGCCCGTGCCCTCGACACCGGCGAGCGCGGCACGGGAGGCCTTGGTGTCGACGCGCTGATGCAGCACTGGTGTCCCGTAACGCTGAATGACGGCGATCTCCTCGTCCGAAGCGCCGACGGATTTGAGCTCGGCGAAGAAGTTATCGCGGTTCTCGTAGAACGCCCGCGGGCCAGAGCGCACCAGATAATCGGGTCCGACGAGATAGGCCTCACCCGTGTCGCCGAACCCTTCCTGCCGCCAGCGGCGGTTACCGGTGACGACGTTGTCGATCTCATCATTCGACAATTGTGCGACCAGCACGCCGATGACGACGCCCTGGGCAATCACCGGTGCTGCCATGAAGGCGATCGGTGCGCCGCCTGATGGCGCATAAGAGGCGAAATCTTCCAGGCAGATGGCTGACGGGTCTGCGATCTGCGAGCAGCGGGCGACTGCGGCTGCGACGTTGGTGCTGCGGTAGGGACCCAACTGAAGAGACGTGGTGAAATCCACCTCCTTCTCGACCGTATAGATCAGGCGACCTGATTTGGGATCGGCAATCATGAGATCGAAAAAGCCGACCGTGGTAGCCGCAGCGCGCATCAATGGATGATATATGGCATGCAGCCTGGAGTATTCGCTTCCGTCGCCGGCGTCGTCGAGAAGCTTGCGCCGCTCCGCCGGATTGGGATTTTCCACAATGTAGTGATCCTGCAGATAGTAGGGGGCACCATCGACCGGAAGGTAGTCCGACAGGGCCGGTTCCCTGCCAAGGGTGCGCGTCATTCCGGGGATGAAGTTCTCAGCGTACCAATCGCCGACCTTTTGCCGCAGTTCAGGCGGAGCGCCTGCCCGGTCGAGTTGGTCGACCGCGGTCCGGAACTCGCGTGTCGCATCGACCACCATCTTGGAAGTGGCAAGCAGGCGCAGTTCCGCCTGGATCGTGCGGAAGTAGGTTTCGACCTGCCGCGTCTTGGTCTGACGGGCGGCCGTGAGTTGGTCGAAGACTGCTTTTTCGAGGGCGTCGCGGGCGCGGAAGTAACCGAGCGTCCCGGTCACCAGGACCGCGATCGCGCCAAGAAGGACGAGGGTTGTAAACAGCTTTGCGGCCAAACCCCAGCCCGCGGGGCTGGATGAGCCGGTCACATCTAGAGAAGACATGAGGTCTTACTTTGCGTTTGCATCAGGTCTTCGGAAACAGAAGCGTCGGCGTCGCGTCGGACGGCAAGCCAGGATTGTGTTTCATCTGTTACCCCTCCCTCGCATATGCATACCAAATTTACGGCGAGACGTGTGCGGGAATGTGTTGTCGCTTTGCCCGTGGGACCGCACGGCGGAAGCGTCGCGGTCTGACCCGGCTCGGATTGGCGGAATCGAAGTCGAAATCGCTGGGCGGCTAACGGCACTCTTGGGTGAGGGTAGCTTCCCCACGGCATCAAAGGAGTGGGGGGAATGGTGGTAGCGGGAGAGCGCTACATCATTGGACCCACTATTGAGAGAGCGCTCTTTTTGCTATCGGAGGCATGCGGCTCAGTCGAAATTTTCCAATTTTGGGACTGAGGTTGGCTGATGCCCTTAAACTCACGGCTACGCATTGGTTGGATCTATGCAGCGACAAGGCCAACCCTGGCAAAGCCTCTACATCGATAGTCACCTTCGGGCAGCACCAGTCTTTGAATTCACCCCCTCAAGCAAGGCGAGCAGGCCTTTCAAAATTTCGATTGGCGGTGGCGGGCAACCTGGAATGTGCAGATCGACAGGCAAGGCCTCCGACACTCCGCGCATCACGGCATAGCTGCCAGCAAAACAGCCACCATTGCCTGCGCAATCTCCAAGTGCGACCACCCATTTTGGGTTGGGTGTTGCGTCGTAGGTCCGCTTCAATGCCTCTCGCATGTTTTTTGTGACCGGTCCGGTAACGAGCAGTACATCGGCATGGCGCGGTGATGCGACGAACCGGATTCCAAAACGCTCGATGTCATAGAAGGCGTTGTTCAGCGCGTGCATCTCAAGTTCGCAGCCGTTGCAGGAACCGGCATCGACCGCCCGGATCGACAGGCTTCGTCCCAATCGTTTATGAGCAGCCCCATCAAGCGCGCGTGCGAGTTCGTCGACCGCCGTGCCGCTTGCCAACGGCGGACGCTCGGTAAGAGGGCGGCGTATCAAGCTTTCAAAAAGAAGCTTGCGCATGACAGCGTGCCTTCAGAGATCATGGCCCGAATAAGAGCAGTTGAACGATTTGTTGCACAGCGGAAAGTCGGCAACGATGTTTCCTTCGATAGCGGCTTCAAGCAGCGGCCATTGAAACCAAGAGGGATCGCGCAGGTGACAGCGCTCGACCAGGCCGCTTTTGCCGATGCGCAGCCAAGCCAGAATGTCGCCCCGGAAACCTTCGACCAGTGCCATGCCTTCCTGCGGTCCGCCTATCTGCGCGCAATCGACACGGATCGGTCCGTCTGGCAGTTGTCGCAGGATTTGTTCGATTAGAGACAGGCTTTGTTCGACCTCGTGGATGCGAATCCAGACACGGGCGTTCACATCGCCCTCCTGGAGGAGAGGTACATTGAAGGCGAGTCCGTCATATGGTGGATAAGCGAGATTGCGTCGGGCATCGAAGTCCCGACCGGAGGCTCGGCCGATGTAGCCTCCGGCGCGATATTGACGAGCGAGTTCCACCTTCAGCCGGCCAGTTGCGACTGTCCGATCCTGCAGCGACGCCGTGTTGTCGTAGAGTTCGACCAGCGCGGGAAACCGCTGCCTGATCTCTGCGATCAGAGACCAAACCGCTGTTGCTCCGTCATCGCTTAGGTTGGTTGCCGCTCCTCCCGGCACGATGCGGTCGCGCATCAGACGATGGCCGAAGGCGGCATCGCTTGCCCGCAATACGCGCTCACGCAGCACCCCACAGTGGGCATGCATGAGCGCGAAGGCGGCATCATTGCAGATAGCGCCTATGTCGCCCAGATGATTGGCCAGGCGCTCCAGCTCGGCCATGAGCGCTCGCAGCCAGACTGCGCGCGGAGGAACCTCGACACCTAGCGCTACCTCGACCGCGCGGGCAAAGGCAAGGGAGTATGCCACGGTACTGTCGCCAGAGGTTCTGCCCGCCAGTTTGGCTGCGTGATCGATATCGGACCCCGCCATCAAGCCTTCTATGCCTTTGTGTGTGTATCCGAAGCGCTCCTCCAGCCGGACGACCGTTTCGCCACTTGCTGTAAATCGAAAATGCCCTGGCTCGATGATGCCGGCATGTACAGGCCCGACCGGAATCTGATGCAGGCTCTCTCCCTCGGCCGACAGGAAAGGGTAGGGGGTGGCTGTCGCAGCAGACGTCCGGACGCGGGTACTCAACGGATAGCTGACACCCCAATAGCCATGATCAAGCCACCGTCTCGTATCAGGCGCGCCTTGTGGCCGGAGCCCGAACAGGTCAGCGGCCGCACGTTCGAGCCGCAACGCGGGCGGATGCAGCCGGCCGACCGATGGGTAGCGGCCATCCGGGCATTCCAGGCTGACAACGCCGATGTCCCCGGCGTTTTCGTCAAGAAGTGCCATGTGGACGGCGCCTGGCTCACCCCATAGGCCGAGCAGGCTCCAGTGGCCCTCGGCCAATTGCTCGACGGCAAAGCCCCACTTTTTCGGAGTCACCACGGCGCGCGACCACGGGAAATGATTTTCGACACGTTGGCCAGCAAGGATGAGATCGATCAGCGCGGGCATGCTCTTTCTCTCCTCTGCTTCACCCCAGGATACTTGCGACATGCTGGAACCAGGTGACCAGCGGTGGCGGCAGATAGATGCCGGCGGCAAACACCAACGCCAAGTGGGAATACATCGGAATGTAGGACGCCTCGGCGGGTGCAGTGCTGCCGCGCGGCTCGCCAAAAGCGACGCCGGTTAGTCGAAGCAGCAGGGCTCCGAAAGCGAGTAGAATCCCGAAGACCAACGGCATCGCCAAAAGGGGGTGTCTTGCAAATGTCGAACTCACGACCAGAAATTCGCTCATGAAGATGCCGAGCGGAGGGAGGCCGGCAATGGCAACGACGCCGATGACGAGCGCCCAGCCAAGCGCAGGATGCGTCTCCGTTAGCCCCCGGATTTCGGCGATGTTCTGTGTCCCCTTGACCTGGGCAATGTGGCCGACCGTGAAAAAGATCGCCGACTTGGTCAGGCTATGCATGACCATGTGCAGCAGGCCGGCAAAATTGGCGAGCGGGCCACCCATGCCGAAAGCGAACACGATGATGCCCATGTGCTCGATCGAAGAGTACGCGAACAGGCGTTTGATGTCGCGGCGGCGGTAGAGCATGAAGGCGGCGAAAACAAGCGACGTCAGCCCCATCGTGATCATCAGCGGCCCAGGTGCGATCGCTTCCGGGCTTGCCGCGAGCAACAGCTTGAAGCGCAGCACGGCATAGAGCGCGACATTCAACAGCAGGCCCGACAGCACCGCGGAAATCGGCGTCGGGCCTTCCGCGTGGGCGTCGGGTAGCCAGGCATGCAAGGGGGCGAGGCCGACCTTCGTGCCGTAGCCGAGCAGCAAGAAGACGAAGGCGACATTCAGCAAGGCTGGATCGAAGTGTGCTGCGTGTGCGATGAGCACTGTCCAGACCATGGCATTCGTACCCTCGCCAACAACCGGCTGCGCGGCCATGTAGACGAGGATGGTGCCGAACAATGCGAGCGCAATGCCGACGCTTCCCAGAATGAAATATTTCCAGGCGGCTTCCAGCGCTTCATGCGTGCGATAGATGCCGACCATGAGCACGGTGGTCAGCGTGGCAAGCTCCACCGCCACCCACATCAAGCCGATATTGTTCGACACGAACGCCAGATTCATGCCGAACATCATGACTTGGTACATTGCGTGATAAAACCGCAAGTTCGGGGCTGTCAGCCGCCCGATCTCCAGTTCGTGGGCAATGTAGGAAGCGCTGAAGACGCTGGTCGTGAAGCCGACGAATGCGTTGAGTACGATGAAGACGATATTGAGATCGTCGACGAGCAGATACTGCCCGGGCTGCGGGCGGTCGGTGACAAGAAGCGACAGTGCGGCGAGCAAGGTCAGCAAGCTCGCGGCGACATTGAGGGCGGCCGATATCCGATAGTTCGGCAGCGCCGCCAGAAGTGCGGCAGCGACAACCGGTATCAGCAAAATGGCGGCCACCGCATTGAGGGAAAACGCGGTCAACGGTGTTCTCCCCTGTAATCGTCGAGCGCGCCGACATCCACCGAGTCGAACCGTTCGCGGATGCGGAACAGGAAGACCCCGATGACGATGAAGGCGATAAGGATCGAGAAGGCCACGCTGATCTCGACGACCAACGGCATGCCCTTTGCCCCCGTGGCCGCGAGGACCAGGCCGTTCTCGAGCGACATGAATCCCACAACCTGGCTGACGGCATTCCGGCGGGTGACCATCACCAGCAGCCCCAGCAAAATGATGGACAGCGCGAAGGCCAGATCCTCACGGGCAAGGGGATCGGCTTCGGGTGTGACCCGCAGCATCAAGACCATGGACAGGGCCACCAGACCTATTCCGGCAAGCATGGTCGGACCGATCCCGACGGCTGTCTCGATATCACGATGGATGCCGAGCCGATGAATGATGCGATGAAGCCCGACGGGAATGACGATCGCCTTGAAAATGAGGGCGATTGCCGCCGTGACGTAAAGATGATGGGCGTCCTGGATGTATGCCTGCCAGGCTACGGACATGGCGAGCACGATTGCATGAAGCGCAAAAACGTTGATCAGCGCAAAGAGGCGATCCTGATACAGCATCATGAAACTGACCAGCACCAGACCGCCGGCGAGCAGATGGGCGATGTCGAAGGTGAGGCTGTGCATCACAGGCTCCGCGAGACGAACAGCAGGAGCGTGCCGAGCAGGGCCAGCATGAGCGCTGCCCCGAGGAAATCCGGGACACGGAAGACACGCATCTTGGCAATGGCAGTCTCAAACAGGGCGAGAAGAATGCCGCAGACCGCAAGCTTGCCGACATAGGCGACGGCACCCGGAGCAAGGGATGCCAGTCCTGCCCCGGCGCTCGCCAATCCCCAAGGCAGGAAGACGCAGGAAATCAGCGACATATAAAGCAGGAGCTTGAGGAAGGCGGCGAACTCGATCATCGCCAGATGGCGACCGGAATATTCCAGCACCATCGCCTCGTGAACCATAGTGAGTTCCAGATGGGTCGACGGGTTGTCCACTGGTATGCGGGCGTTTTCGGCGATCGCCACCATCACGAGGGCGATGAGAGACATCCCGAGCGACACCCGCAAGCCAACCTCCGGTGACCCCATGAAGGCGGCGACCGTTGAGAGTTGCGTAGCACCCGCGACGAGCGCCAGGCTGAAGACGATCAGAAGCATGGCGGGCTCGGCCAGCGAAGCGATCATGACCTCGCGGCTCGAGCCTATGCCGCCAAAGCTCGTGCCGACATCCATCCCCGCCAGCGCCAGGAAGAACCGTGCGCTTCCAAGCAGTGCGACGATGGCTATGAGATCCGCGGTCCAACTGAATGTGAGGCCGGTTGCGAAGGTTGGGATAAGCGCGGCCGCGACCCAGGTGGCGGCGAAGATCAGATATGGGGTCACGCGAAACAGCCAGGATGCGTTGTCCGCCAGAACGACTTCCTTGCGCATCAGCCGCAGGAGGTCGCGATAGGGTTGGATCAGGGGAGGGCCCTGGCGACGCAAGAGTCGTGCCTTCACCTTGCGCACGAAGCCAGTCAGGAGCGGCGCCAGCAAAAGCACCAGCGCCATCTGCGCGCCTTGAACGGCCAACTCGAGAATCACGGCCATAGTGCAAGCACCAGGAGCAGGACAATGAGAAAGAGAAAGACGAGGGTCAGGTACCGCCGGATCGTCAGGAACTGCAGATGGTTGAGGTGGTTGGTCGCGAAATCGATGGCCCTGGCGATAGGCTGATAGAGCGCCTCCCAGATCACATCATGCATTTCGACATTCAAACGTGCCGGACCGGTATCGCCTGGCGCCGGCATTTCGACCGTTTCCCTTGCACGGAATACGAACGTCCCGAAGACGCGTCGGATAGGCTGCCCGAAACTGACAGCCGTGTATTGCGCGGCTGGAACCGCATCCGGGAAGCCACAGCCCCAGGCGGGACCCCGACGGAGTGCATGCGAGGCGAAGCGATGGATCACATAGGCAGCCGCGGATGCGGAAAAGGCGATGAACAGAAACACCAGCAGGCCATTGTAGGAACTGCGGCTCGCTGCAATCGGTACGATCGACAGCCAAGGCTGCGCCATCTGCACAGGCATCCGGCTGCCAATCAGCAGGAGTGTCACCGACGAGAGGCCGTCTATGACAAGACCTGGAAGGACGCCGGCGAACAGGCAAAGTGCCGCGAGGATGAACATTGCCGCCAGCGAGTAGCGGTCGACTTCGCGCGCGCGTTCAACCGCAGCAGTCCGTGGCCTGCCGAGGAATGTAATCCCGAACGCCTTTACAAAGCAGGCCGCGGCCAGTGCCGCTGACAGCGCCAGCAGACCACCAACGGCGGGCACCATGACCTTCAGGCCCCATTGCGGCAGATCGGGGCTTTGCAATATCGCCTGAAAGGCCAGCCATTCGGAGACGAATCCGTTGAAGGGTGGAAGTGCCGAGATCGCGACGCAACCGACTAGAAAGGCAAAACTTGTAAAGGGCATGCGATGGATGAGGCCGCCCAGCTTCTCCATGTCCTGCTCGCCAGTTGCCGTCAGCACCGCGCCCGCGCCGAAAAACAGCAGGCTCTTGAAAAAGGAATGGTTGAGGACGTGGAACAGCGCGGCGGTGAGCGCCAGCGCTGCAGCCGATGGCATGGCGTTCGCTTTGAAGGCCAGCGCGAGGCCAAGGCTCACGAAAATGACGCCGACGTTTTCGATGGTGCTATAGGCAAGAAGCCGCTTCAGGTCCTTTTCCATCAGCGCGTAGAGGATGCCCAGAACTGCCGTCAGGCCGCCGAGGAAAAGCACGACAACACCCGACCACCATGCCGGCTCACCGAGCAGGTCAAAAATAACGCGTATGAAGCCATAGATGGCTACCTTGGTCATGACGCCGCTCATCAGGGCCGAGACGTGGCTTGGCGCGGCCGGGTGAGCGAGCGGCAGCCAAACGTGCAGCGGAACAAGTCCAGCCTTGGAGCCGGCGCCCAACAGCATGAGAGCCAGGACGAAAGCAGTGACGAGCGGGGTGGATGAGGCGGCACGCATCGCTTCGAACGTGTAGTTTCCGCCCGGGCCAGCCAACAGGCCGAACGCAAGCAGCAGTGCGAGCGTGCCGAAGCTCGCCATCACGAGATAGATGTAGCCCGCCCGCGCATTGTCCTGCTCGCGATGATGCGCCATGACGAGCCCCCAGGAAGCGAGCGACATGAATTCCCAGGAAAGCAGGAAAGTGAAGGCGTCGTCCGCGAGCACGACAAGATTCATTCCGGCAAGGAAAGCCGGGAAGAACGGCAGCACCCGATTTGGCGCAGACTCATGCCTGCCGTAGCCGAGGCCGTAAAGACTGGCCATGGCGCCGCCGAAGTTGACGATGACGAGGAAGAAAGTCGAGAGCGCATCCAGACGGAAATGAGCGCCAATCCATGGCAATCCAAGCGGCAAAACGGCAGTCGACGGGGTGACGGGATCATCGGCGATGCGGCTCGCGAGAACCAGGAGCACAGCCGCCGATATGCCTAGCGTCAAGCTGTAGATCAGGCGTGTTCGCGATCCCGCTCTGCGGCTTTCCGAAACCGCAAGCACTGCGGTCCCCAGGAGCGCGGCAACGCTCCACAGAAGGACCGCGGCCCCCGGAATCACGCCACGCTCCTCACAGGGAATTTGGCGTCCGCATCTGCCCGGCCAAGAACCTTGGCAGGATCAAAGTCTGCCTTCAGCCGCACGCCGCGCCCGCCGATCTGGCTTGAGGCGCCATCGGCGATCAATTCGACGCCGGCGAGGTCAAGCGCTCCGATCAACTTCATGAGGGAATCGACGTTGCCCCGGATAATCGACTCGCTAGCCTCCATACGTTGAATTGTCGGCACGGAAAGGCCAGACAATTCGGCAAGCCTGCGCTGGTCGATGCCAAGCAGCGCCCTCGCGGCACGCAACTGTGGAGCAGTTATCACGGTCGCATCCCCTTTTTGTCAGCTTTGAGGTATTATCTCTACGCGTTGGAGCATATATTAAAATGGGGAGCATTCAAATAATGATGCGTGACGCATCTGCCAGGCGAGCTGCAATGATGGAGGTATCCCTCGGCTCCGCGTAAGCTCCTGACAGATGGAGAGTACGTGAAGCCAGCCGGGCGGCAGATTTCGACACTGGCTGTGGTGACAGGGTCATGATCCGGATTGCGAAATATCATACCGATTTCGGCAACATCGAAGTTCTGCGGACCAAGGACTCCGGTTCGTTCATTTATCGCCAGGGTGGTTGCTATCAAAGCGAGTGCGACCCGAATGGCGTCAGCGTCGTGCCGTACATACACGCGATCTTTGGTCTTCTCGCGCAAGCACAAGCGATCGATGTCTTGATGATCGGCTGTGGCGGTGGCAGCCTTGGCACGATGCTCGATAGAGTTGGCGTGCGTGTCACGATCGTCGACATCAATCCAAAGGCTTTCCAGATCTCCCAAGAGTACTTTGGTCTACCTCGTGGAGTTCGCTGCTGCGTCTCCGATGGACGGGATTTTCTGCGCGCTGGCCGTCACCGCTATGATGCTATCGTTCTGGACGCATATTCCGGGCGGCGCATTCCAGATCACTTGTGCGCCGAGACATTTTTCGGCTTGGCGCAAACACGTCTAAAGAATTCTTCCGGCATTCTGATTGGTAACGTTCATGCTCGCCACGACCTCGACGTGATGCCGGATCATGTTGCTGCAAAACTTGGTAATATCTGGGAGAATGTGAGACTGCTCGACACTCGCGGCGCTCCGGATCGCAACGCGCTCGTCATGGCAGGCAAGGTGAGTGATTTCGTCCAGCCGGTGCTGCTGATACCGCCATCGGTCGGAGCCGACGAGATCGAACATGAGCTTGGCCTCTTGGCGTTCAGGCCATGGCGCGTACCACGACGGGCGGCATAAGGCTTAGGACGGGGCGTCCGTTGGAGGCTGGTCTTGTCGCTGTTCTGAGGCAGGACTGCCGAGCTACTGCCAGAACCGCTTCATGCGAACGGAGACATCCTCGAGGACTGGCATGGTGGCCAGAACGAGGAGAATGGCTGCGAGAAACAGCGTTGCGGCAAAGCCGACGTGCTTGAAACCCACTGCGCCGATGACGCCGCCGATAAAGAACAATGCTACAAGCGACGCGAGCAGTCTCAGCTTCCTTCGATCTGCCTTCACGAACAGTCCGTTCGAGTCATTCCCTGAGATGTTCCAATAAAGCAGCTTGCCGAGTTCGATGCCCATGTCAGTCACCAGGCCGGTGACATGCGTCGTCCGGATTCTGGCTTCCGACAGCTTGGTGATGATGGCGTTCTGCAACCCCATGATGAAGCAAAGCAGCATCACGGTCATCGGCACGAACAGCGCTTCGTGACGTGCAAGATGGCTGCCGAGTAGACCGAAACAGATCAACAGGATCGCTTCCAGGACAAGCGGGAACGCGTATTCGCTCTGCAGACCCTGCCGCCTTCCCCAGTTGACCAAGACTGCCGAACAGGCGGCCCCGGCGACAAACGACAAGAAGGCTCCCAGTCCGGAAAACACCAGTTCGACATTGCCGAGTGCCAGATGGTCAGCCATCGAGGAAACGATGCCTGACATGTGGGACGTATACTGCTGAACTGCCAGAAAGCCGCCAGCATTGGCGGCTCCTGCGATGAACGTCAAAAAGCGAGCGAGGTGCCGGTCGGTTCTTTCGCTTCGCTCCTTTCCGGTCAACCGGCGCAGATACAGGATCATGAGCGAACCTTGCCTTTCCATGCGGAAAACCGGGACCGCGAGCTGACATGCCGGGAGAGGCTCATTGGGTGTTTCGGGAAGAAAAGGAAGACGAAGGACGGTGAATGCGTGGCGCCGAGGGTACTTTGTATGATCTAAAGCGCGTCGCGTCGAAACGGATTCATGCGACGCGCTTTAGGCTTTTGTTTTTATGCATGTCGTTGTCCCAAAACCGAGGTCACTTTTGGGCGACATGCATTAATTAGGCCTGCCCAACAGCGTATCTGGATGCCGGAACCTGGCGCCGCGCCCGCCATCGCTACAACACACATGTTCGCTGAGAAGGTCGACGCCGGCAGGATTCAGCGCGTTGATCACTTTCATCAAACTATCGACAACGCCTCGCACATTGCCTTGGCGGGCCTCCATTCGTTGGATTGTCGGTGCGGAGACGCCTGCCATTTCCGCCAAGGTCTTCTGGTCGATGTTGAGAAGGGCGCGGGCGGCACGGAGCTGGGAAGCAGTGATCATCGAGGCATCAGCGTCTGGGTATGAGAAATGATAATTTGGATGGTATCATTGATGCTCAGAACATCAATACAAACCGAAAAATATTGACCCACCCTTGGCATGGCGAGCAGCCGCGATTATCATGCCTACATGATTCAACGCTACAAACTTTGCGGGGAGCCGGCCGGCACCTGGACCGTCAACGATGCTCTTACCGGGCGGCCCGCCGAGATGGGCAGCCGAACCATCGTTGGAATGAACCAGCACGATGCCGAGGAACTCGCCGATCTCCTCAACGGGCTGGATGCACAACGGCAGGAAGCGAAATCATGACAGTCAAAGACAGCAATGGCACCCCTTTGAGTGACGGAGATTCCGTCACGCTCATCAAGGATCTCAAAGTCAAGGGCACTTCCGTCACTCTGAAACGCGGAACATTGATCAAGAACATCCACCTCACGGGCAACGAAGATGAGGTTGAGTGTCGGGCCGAAAAGGTCAAAAATCTGGTTCTGCGAACGGAATTTCTGAAGAAAGCGTAGGAGAGCCACCGCTTCGATGGGGATGTTGTCTTGAGGCTTGTCCGGGAGTGCAATCTAGAGCACCGAAACGTGATAGGCGCTCGCGGCTATCGGATCGCCCTGTCTTGACAGAAGCGCCCTGCTGCAAAACCGGTGTCAAAATTGCAAACTCGCGCGACCCGCTGCAATGAGACGACTGGCGTCATACATCCCTATGTGTCTGTCTATAGAATTTTGGTAGCGGGAGAGCGCTACCGCCTTTCCCCCCAGTCATCGAATTGCCAATACCGCCTTCGAATCTTGGGTCAAAACCAGTAAAGGGACCTTCATTCTTGGCTATTTGAATAGCGGTCAACGCAGCCAGAGCAACGCTGTCGCTAACGAGCCAAGCCCTGAAAGGCGCCTCGACTCTACGCTTGCCCCGACCATTGCCCTGCCAGAGTGGGTCGAGGCCATAGCGCTGCTGCCGGACCATCCGCCGGCGAGCTTCATTTGGAGAGGTATCCGCCGACGGGTAAAGCGCACCGGGCGGGGCTGGTACATTTGTTTTGCAGGACACGTGGCGATCACATCGTCGCCGAGCACGACAACCCGTCAGACTGGCGCCGTTTCGCCAAACGCTCCATAGACCATATCCGCATGCTTGGTTTGTAGTGGCCGCCTGCCGCAATCCGGCTGGCGGCAGACGCCGATGAAGCTGTCGACAGCGAAGCTGCGGTCAGCCGCGCATCCTGGAGCGGCTGAAGACGATCTCGCCGATGGCGATGGCGCAGGCGCAGATCGCCATCAGGACGATCGAGATGACGGCTGCCGACGGCAGGTCCGTGCCGGTCTCTGAGATCTTGCTGTAAAGCAGCAGCGGCAGAATGTTCACTTGCGTGCCGACCAGGGCGAGCGCGGTACCATAGGCGCCGACCGAAACCGCCGAAGTGAGGCAGAAAGCGGCGATCAGCGAAGGCATGATCTGCGGTATCAGAACATCCGCCAGAACCCGCAGGGGTCCGGCTCCCAGAGAGCGCGCTGCGCGCAGTTGAACGGTGTCGAAATTGCGCACGGCAGGCAGCACGATGAGAACGACGCGCGGCACCAGATAGTAGGAATAGGCGAGGCCGAGCCCGAGGGTGGAAAAGATGAAGCCGCCGACCGCCGCCGGGTCGAAGCCGAGCTTTGCGAGAAGCAGCGTGACGAAGCCCGCGCGTCCCAGCAACAGGATGAAGCCATAGGCGACAATCAGGCCGGAGAAGGTCAAGGGCAACGAGATGGCGATCAAAAGCGAGGTGCGTATGCGCGGCGACAGGCGCGCCAGCGTGATGGCCACCGGCACGCCAACGAGAAGCGAAAAGAGCGGGGCGGCAACGCCAAGCAGGACGGAGCCGCGCAAGCCCGTCCAGAACGTCGGATCGTCCCAGATGCGGGCGAAAGCTGAACCGCCGTCGCTCATGGCTTCGGTCAGAATGGCGGCAAGCGGCAAAAGAAAGAACAGGCCGAATACCACCGCTCCTGGCACGGCAAATGACGCTGTGACGGTGGCGGGCGTTCTTGCGGACATTTTTGTTCCTTGCTGTGCATCGGTCCGCGAGGTTCGTCCTCGCGGACCGCCATGTGGCAATGATTACTGGCCAAGCACAGCTTTCGCCCAGCCGGTGTCGATCTCGCTTTTCCTGGCGGTCGCCTTGACGATATCGATCGGCTTCAGTTGCGGGGCGTCCGGCAATTTGCCAGCCACGCTCTCGGGCAGTTTGACGCCAGGCACCGACGGACGCACGAAACCTTCGGCGAAGATGCCTTGTCCCGTCTCGGTCATGATGAAGTTGAGCCAGAGCTTGCCGGCATTCGGGTTTGGCCCGTTCTTGACCAGCGAGATGGCGTAGGGTGCGGCCGCGGAGGCTTCCTTCGGCATGACCACGGCAATGTCGTCGCCCATGCCGTCCGTGTACTTCGCCTTCAGGCCGTCATTCTCGTAGCCGATCCAGATCGGGATCTCGCCTTTCAGAAACTGGGCGTAAGGCGTCGTGCCGACAGTGCGCAGAACGTTGCCGGCCGCGGTCAGCTTGCCGAGATAGTCGATGCCGGGCTGAACGTCGTCCATGCTGCCACCATTGCCGAAGGCCGCGGCGAAGGCAATCACCTGGCCTTGCCCCGTCGAGCGCGGATCCTGATAGACGATGGAATTCTTGTATTCGGGCTTCAAGAGATCGGCCCAGCCTTGCGGCACGTTCTTGACCAGCCTGGTGTTGACGAGGAACGATACGTTGAGCGTATGGACCGTGAACCACTGGCCGTTTTCATGACGGAAAGCTTCCGGCAGCTTGTCGAAATTGACCGGTTTGAAATCGGCCACCAGGCCCTTGGACGCGGCGTCGAGCGCGGACGCGGCGAAGTAGTAGGCGGAATCGGCCTGGGGGCGGTTCTTCGACTTGTCGAGCGTCACGACCGTCGCGGCCGAGCCAAGATCGTTGTAGACCATTTCGACGCCCGGATAGCGGGTCTTGAAGGCCTTGAATTCGGCAGCCCAGTTGGCCCATGTCGGACCGGTGTCGAAGGAGACGACCATGCCCTCCTGAAGGGCCGCGTCGTAAAGGGCCTGCTCCCCCTGGTAGAGTTCCGGCCCATCGAAGGCGAAGGCAGGCGTGCTTAGCAGCGAGACCGCCAGAAGGGCGGCGCCGAGGCCGATATGCGTGTTCATTGCGATTTCCTCTCTGTCGCTTGACTAACTGGTTTGCTGGCTGGGCGGCAGCAGCCGGATCGCGTCCGGCGGGATCGCGACGCCGCCTATGTCTTCGCGCATGCGGGTTTCCAGCCGCACCGTGCCGTTGCCGACGGCAAGATCGATGCGGCGCGTGGAGCCGAGGAAACGGTCGGCGACGATGTTGCCGGCAAGTGCGTTGACGTGTCTCAGGGCATCCGCGCCGAGCGGAACCACGCTTTCGGGCCGCACAAGCGCAATGACGGTCGCGCCGGGGGCATGGCCGGCGGTGTCGCAGGCGAGAACGCCCACCGGCGTTTCGATGCGGCCCGCGGCCGCAATCGTCGAGCGCCAAAGATTGGCCTCGCCGACGAAACGCGCCACCGCCTCATCGGCCGGGCTGTCGTAGAGTTCGCGCGGCGGCGCCACCTGCACCAGCCTGCCGTCGCGCATGACGGCGACGCGATCGGCGATCGACAGCGCCTCCTGCTGGTCATGCGTGACCAGCAGCGTGGCGATGCCGGCCGCGCGCTGCACGCGCAGGATCTCGTCGCGCATCTCGACGCGCAGATTGGCGTCGAGGGCTGAAAGCGGTTCGTCCAGCAGCAAGCCGCGCGGCTGGAACACCAGCGCGCGGGCAAGCGCCACGCGCTGCTGCTGGCCGCCTGAAAGTTCGCGCGGTGCGTTGTCGGCGCGGTTGCTCATGCCGACGCGCTCCATGGCCTCAAGCGCACGCCTGCGCCTCTCAGTCAGCGTCATGCCCCGTACCTTGAGCGGATAGGCGACATTCTCCCAGGCGCACATATGCGGGAAGAGTCCGTAGGACTGGAACACGATGCCGAGATCGCGCCGCTCCGGCGGCATGGTCGAGACATCCTTGCCGTCGATGATCACGCGTCCCTGAGTCGGGGTCAGGAAGCCGGCAAGCAGGTTGAGCAGGGTGGTTTTGCCCGATCCGGAAGCGCCTATGACGGCGACCAGCTCGCCCGGTCCGACTTTCAGCGACACATCGCTGAGGCCGGCGTCTGCGCGCGGATACTGGAACGAGACTTGGTCGAGATCCAGCATCAGGCCGTCCTCCCGCCGGCTGTCGTGCGTGCCGCCAGCGAGCTCGCCAGCGACGCCATGGTGGCCAACGCGAGGAGCACCACGGTTGCCGCACAGGCAAATCCCGTCGCCCCGTAGAACGCCTGCAGCAGCACCACCGGATAGGTGCGCGAGAGAAAGCCGGAGATCAGATTGGAAATCTGGAACTCGCCGATCGACAGCGCCGCCACCGTCAGCAGGGAAGAGGTTAGGCTCGCGCCAACAAGCGGCACGACGATGTCGCGGGCGCGTTGGGCAAAGCCCGCGCCAAGGGAAGCTGCCACGCCTTCGTAGTCGGCAAGGCGCAGCTGTTCCATATCGGCAAGCAGCGTGGTGACGCTGTAGGGAAGCGTCAGCACGAGATGCGCGGCGACGAGCAGCCAGAAACTGCCGAGCCACGGCAGGCTGTCCGACGAAAAGACCAGGATGAAGCCGAAGGCCAGCACCAGTTCGGGCGCGGCCACCGGCATCAGCGCGGCAAGCCGCGCGGCGAAGCGCAGGCCGCGATGGGCTGCCGAATGGATGGCGTAGGCCAGCGGCAGGCCGACGATGACGTTGAGGACACATGTGGCCGTCACGACCTGAAGACTGGTCGTGAAGGCGCGGCGGAAACTCGGGTCCGCCGCGATCTCGGCATACCAGCGTCCGGTAAAACCTTGCGGCAGAAGCGTGTTGCTCCAAGTCTCGCCAAACGAACCCATGAGCAACAGCAGGATCGGCGCTGCCAGAAAGATCAGATAGAAAACGGTTACTGGCAGCACGAACCGCGTCCCTCCGATTTGAATGGCTGTATGTGGAAGTTTTCGTTCATCACGTCGTGTATCCGCAACGGGTGATAGATTTATGACAAGCTTGGCCCCTAGCCTCGCAGAATGTATCCGGCCAGACGGGCGAGGGCCTCGCCGGCATCCTGGCACAGGGTGGCGCCGTCGACCGGAGGCGTGTTGCCGAGCGCCAGAACCGGGCGGTTGAAATGCAGGCCAAGCGCCATTTCAGAAAGCGTGCCGTGGCCGCCGCCTATGGCGATGAGGATCTGGCAGCTGCGGGCGATGATGGCGTTGCGGGCCGGGCCGATGCCGGTGGCAATGGGAATGGCGACATAGTCGTTGGCTGCGGTCCATTCCTCGTCGGGCAGCAGGCCGATCGCCATCCCGCCGGCCTCGCTGCAACCCTTGCAGGCGGCTTCCATCACGCCATTCTTGCCGCCGCATAACAGTTGCAGGCCGAGCCGCGCCAGCTCGCCGCCTATATGTTCGGCCATTGCCAATTCGTCGTCCGTGGCGCTTTTCGGTCCGATTATGCCGACCGGTACGCGGCGGATGCCGCCATTGGCGGCCAGCCTGCGCAGTGCCTCGACCGCGCTGACGGCAACTGCGTCCGCAGGCGTGTCGCCAAGGCGCCATACCATGGCCCAGGCGTCGAACCGGCCGTCCGGCCCGAACAGGGCTTTCTCGCACGCCGACCACAAAAACTCTTCGCTCACCATTATTCTCCTCTTGCCGCAGGCTTATCATGCTGCGATAGTACATGGAAGATATCTTACACATTTCGAAGCTGTCGCGACAAGGTCGGAGCCATGGAAGCCAGCTTGAACGACAAGATTACCGAAAGGCAGGCGCGCATCGTCGAGATCGTCAGCCAGCACGGTTTTGCCACCATCGACACGCTGGCCCGCGATTTCAGCGTTTCGGCCCAGAGCGTGCGTCGCGATATCATCAGGCTCGATGCCGAAGGCCTGTTGCAGCGCTTTCACGGCGGCGTCGGGGTGTGCGAGGCGTCCGTTCGTTTGGGTTACTCCGAAAAGCGAACGGTTGCCGCCGATGCCAAGCTGCGCATCGCTGAGCGGGTGGCGGAGTTGATTCCCGAGGACAGTATCGTCTTTCTGGATGTTGGCACCACTGTCGAAGCCGTCGCGCGGGCCTTGTGTGGGAAGCGGCGGCTGCGCGTCTTCACGGCGAGCCTGCCGGCCGCGGCGATTTTGACCGGCCGCCCCGGTATCGATCTCTTCGTGTTCGGTGGCGCGGTGCGCGGCGCCGACGGTTCGCTGGCCGGCGAGACGACGCTGGCCATGATAGGTCGCTTCCGTTTCGACTACGCGGTGCTCGGCTATTCCGGCTTCGACGAGGATGGTGCGCTGATGGATTTCGATCTTGAGAAAGTGGCGGTCAAGCAGCAGGCGATCGCACGGTCGGCGCGTGTGCTCGCGGTCGGCGATTCCTCGAAATTCGCCCGTCGCGCACTGGTGCGTGTCGCCCCTCCCGGCGCCGGTTCTACAATCGTCACGGATGCAATCAGCCCGGCTGACCGCAAACGCTTCGTCGCGACATTCGGCTACCGGGTCGAGAAAGCTGGCGGTCCTTAGCGACCCCCATGTTTGGTACCGGCAAGCAACGCAACAGGCATTGTTGAACACGATCCGGGCAAGCGGCGATACGGGCTGACTGGATCCTTTCTCTCTAGGTCCATCACGATGAGAACGACAGCAATTCTCCCGGCGGCGACCAGGGGCGCGTGCGCCAGCAGCCTCCAGTTCAGGTCCTCTCACGATGTGGTCGAGACTCGCCGTGGCGCCGGAGGGGCCAGGGAATCGGGCTGCTGGAGGCCGCTGCAACAGTCTGCGGTATCGGGATCAAACCATGCGGTATCGCGCACAGACCACTCGGGTCGTAAAGTCCATCCTGCGCTACGAGGGAGAACGATGTCGGTCGCTGTAAATTCGATGATGAGGCAGCGACATTGCAACCCATCCTGCCGGCCGGTCGGATGCATGAAACGATACGGCACGACCAGGCCGTGCGAAGATTGCGGTCTGGGTCCGTCTTGCGCCGACATTGGGCCGCGACTCATTCAACCATTGCGTAGGGAAAGCGGACCAGGAAAGCGCCCAACCCCGCCAATGGCCGGGACGGCTCTCCGCATGGTGTTGCCATGAGCGCCGCGACTCTCCGGCTACTCACATGGAAGAAGGACGAAGACGTTCGCAAAATGAGCGCGGCAAGGCTGCGCATTTCCATCAGGTTGGGGAAATTCGTAGGACGGACCCCTGGTCTGTCGGCAGGCAAACTTCAGGCAAATGTCGTGGTGATCCCGAACAGATACGCCCACGAATTTCAGCAGTTCTGCGTCAGAAACCCAAAGGCATGCCCCCTGGTCGCGGTAGGCAGTGTTGGGTCGCCCCACATAAGAGCGCTCGGCGACATCGATCTGCGCACCGACGCGCCGCAGTACGATGTCTACCGGTTTGGCGAATTGGTGAGCCGGAAGACGGATATTGCCAAAGAGTGGCGGGGAGATTTTTCCACATTTGCCCTGGGCAGTTCCTTCACGTTCGAGAACAGGCTGATCGAAAGTGGCATCGAGCTGCGCCATGTGAGGATGGGGATGAAGGTGCCGGTCTATCGCAGCGCCATCAGGACAGTCCGTGTGGGACCCTTCAGCGGAAACATAGCTGTTTCCATGCGCCCGATCCGCCGTATCGATATCGACAAGGTGAGGGCGATTTCGGTTCGCTATCCTCAGGCCCATGGCGCGCCAATCCACATCGGCGCGCCGGACGTCATCGGCATCGATGACATCGAGGCCCCGGAATGGGGCGACGCGGTTGGGGTTCGGGAAGATGAAGTTCCTGTATTCTGGGCGTCGGGCCTTACCGCACAGAATGCCCTGCAGCGCGCGCGCCCGGAAATCTTCATCACCAACGCGCCAGGCTACATGCTCATCACCGATGTCGACAGCCGCGCCGATATCGGTCCCTTCAGAGTCTATTGAAGCATGATCGTCCGAACGCTCCAGCGCGACGCCCTTCAGGTGAGGCCGTTGCGGGAGAGATGGCGAACGACCGGCGCGAACATCTCCTGCTTGATATAGGACCCCATCGGCGCCCCCTCGAACAAGGCGTCGGCGAGCGCCGCATCCCCGGCCACGACGATGCCTGCCTCACGCGCCTGGGCTGCCAGTTCGCCAGCCGCGCGGCCCTGACCTTTGGCGACGACCGCCGGCACCGGCGTCTCGCCCTTGATGTAACGCAATGCCACGGCACGGTCGGCGGAAACGAACACGATCACCGCATTTTTCACGCCGAGCCTTATCGGCCTCGTCACGGCCTGACGTCGTTGCCGCCGCTGTTCCTGGCGGATCAGGGGATTGCCTTCGAGGTCCTTGTTTTCACGCTTGTACTCGCTCACCGTCATGCGCATGTCGCGAAGAAACAGCCAGCGCTGCAGTGGAACATCGATCACGCCGATGGCGACGAAGGCGAGTGCCGCGGCAGAGCCCAGCGGCACCAGTACCGCCAGGACGGTCGGCCCAAGGCATGTCTGGCCGCAGCCGGGCGCGTCGAATAACGGCTGCAGCGACGAAGCCAGGACAATTGCGAACACGCCGGCCAACAGAACCACTTTGATCAGGCTCTTGGCGAATTCGATGACATTGCGCAGCGACAGGATTTTCTGAAGACCCTTTGCCGGGTTTATGTTGTCGAATTGCGGCTTCAGCGGTTCGAAGGAAAAGACCGGCCCGAACGTCGACAGCATGCCGAAGACGATGGCGAGCACGACAACGATCCCAACCAGTGGCAAGGTGGCGATCATCAGCACCGAAAAGGTATGTCGCACGGCTCGCATGCTGATGTCAGCGAATGCGTCGCCGGGTGTGGTCACGGTCTGAACCAGCTGCAGAACATGGTCCAGAAGCATTGGCCATGCGACGTAGAGATAGGCCAGCACTGCAAGGAAGATAAAGCCCGAGACAAAATCCCGACTGTGCGACACTTGTCCTTTGCGGCGAGCATCGCGAAGCTTCTTTTCGGAAGCCGGCAGTGTTTTTTCTTCCGCTTCCTGGCTCATCTTTCGATCTTATCGCTGTGTCCTGGTTCCAGAGCGAGCCCGCGCTGTGTAAGGTGAGTCGGGCTTGAATACGGAGAAGTCCCGTCGGCCAAACTTCCTCACGAAGCGGCCTCTCGCTCGGCCTCTAACTGTGCCGGCGGCAGAGATTGCGCACCACCCCGCGCGGCCTTGCCGGAACGACCGGTGATCGTGGCCAGCGGCTGGACGTTGAATTCCTGCGCCAG
Organism: Mesorhizobium sp. P2_C5_2; assembly: GCF_056404535.1. Taxonomy (NCBI): domain Bacteria; kingdom Pseudomonadati; phylum Pseudomonadota; class Alphaproteobacteria; order Hyphomicrobiales; family Phyllobacteriaceae; genus Mesorhizobium; species Mesorhizobium sp. P2_C5_2. The sequence continues at coordinate 385,381 of NZ_JBFUDV010000003.1, forward strand.
TTCCTGAAAGGACAGGACCGGAAGTTCGATCCCATTGTGCACCAGCAGGCTGCGCATATGGCGCCGCACATCCATCGCTGCGAGCACCACGGGCGCGGCATTGGCGGTATTGTGCGCCAGCACCTGTTCGATCTCTCCTACCAGGGCCTGCGCATCGTCGTCGGACAGGTTCAGGAATGTGCCGCTCGACATGGTCTGCACGGCTTTTCGCAGGATGTCCTCGGCCGATCGTTGCAGCACATAGGCTGCAATGATGTTGTTGCGATCCGCGCAACGAAAGCTGATCTGGCGTTTCAGTGCCGTGCGCACCCGTTCCGTTAGAAGCACGACGTCCTGCTCGCGCTGGCCCCATTCGACGATGGCTTCGAGGATCAGGCGCAGATTGCGGATCGGCACGTTTTCGCCGACGAGCCGGCGCAAAACCTCCGCGATCTTTTGCAGCGGCACGATTTCCTCTGCCTGTTTGATCAGATCCGCGTACTCGGCTTCCATGTCGGACAGGAGCTTGCGTGTCTCCTGGATACCGACGAAATGACCGGCATAAAGACGAAGCGCGTTGCTCGCCCATCTTGCCGCCACTTCGGCCGGTGTCGCGAAGCTGAACCCTGCCTCCTTCAAGACGTGAACATGGCGCTCGTCGACCCATACGGATTTGCGCCCGCCGGCAACCGGCGACGCCTTTTCGAATGTCACGTCAAGCAGTTCGAGATGCGTGGCATCAGCTTCGACGAGGACGCGCGCGGCAGGGATTTCCTCGTCGAGGATCGGTGCGCCTTCCAGGTCGATACGGATGCCGCGCGGCGAAGCGGTCTCGTCGACCTGCATGCCGATAGCTGGAACGTTGACCCCGAGGTCGCCGAACAATTCGCCGCGCACGCCTTCGGCGAGCGTGCTGAATTCGGTCTCCGGTATAGCCTGCGCCAGCCCGCGTCCGAGACGCACGACAATGCGATAGGACGCAGGCAGCGCCAGGGATTGAGGCGCTGCGAGCGCGGCTTTGTCGTCGCCGACAGCCCCAGCCGCTGCCTGGCCGGCGCCCTCGTCGGGGTGCCGCATTGCGCGGTGTATCAGATAGGCGCCCGCCCCAAGCCAGGCGCCGATTGCCAGGAACACCAGCGCCGGAAAGCCTGGCACCAGGGCAAGGCCGACCATGATGATGGCGGCCAGTGCGACGGCTCGGGGATCGCGCAGGAGCTGACTGGTAATCTGCCCGCCGAGATCGCCTTTTCCATCCGCGCTGCCGACGCGTGTCACCATCGTTCCGGCCGCCACGGCAACAAGCAGCGCAGGTATCTGCGCGACCAGCCCGTCACCCACGGTGAGCAGCGCATAGGTCGTGGCCGCCTCGCCGAGCGACATGCCGTGCTGCAGCGTGCCGACGCTGAAACCGCCGATGAGATTGACGAGGATGATGACGATCCCGGCAATGACGTCGCCTTTGACGAATTTCATCGCGCCGTCCATGGCGCCGAAAAGCTGGCTCTCGCGTTCGAGCTGCTGGCGCAGGCGGCGCGCCTCGGCCTGGTCGATATCGCCGTTGCGCAACTCGGCATCGATGCTCATCTGCTTGCCCGGCAGCGCGTCCAGCGAGAAGCGGGCGGCAACCTCGGCGACGCGTTCGGCACCGCGGGCAACCACGATGAACTGCGCGACGGTGATGATCATGAAGATCACCAGTCCGACGGCGATGCTGCCGCCGACCACGAAGGTGCCGAAGGTGGTGATGATGCCGCCGGCATCGGCCTGCAGCAAGATCAACCGTGTCGTCGTGATGGTGATGGCCAGCCGAAACAGCGTCGCGATCAGAATGACCGACGGCAGCGAGGAAAACTGCAGCGGATGCGAAACATAGAACGCCGCCAGCAGGATAAGCACGCTGATGGCGATGTTGGTGGTGATGAGAATGTCGACGAGGAATGTAGGCAGCGGGATGAGCATCATCACCACCGCGAAAAGCAGGAGGACGGCGACGACCAGATCGCTGCGGCGAGACAGCTTGACCAGGAGTTGCAGGAGCCGCTGCGTCATTGACTACCTCTTTGCGATAGGAAGCTGCGCAGGGCGCTGCGCGCTTCGGTCTTGCGGCCGGCTGCGAGCAGGGCGCGGCTCTTCAGCAGAGCGAGAGCCGGATGGTCATTCCCGTCCATGGTCTCCAGCCTGGCAACCGTCGCTAGCGCCTTTTCGGCTTCGCCCTCCAGGATCAGCAGATGGGCAAGCGTCTTCAGCACGCCGGCATTGCGTGGCTCGAGCTGCGCGGCGATGAGCAGGTAGGCCACGCCCCGCTTTGCCTGGCCGTGACACCCGTAGAGATAGCCCAGGACATGCAGCAGATGCACCGGTTCTTGCGGTTCAATCAGATTCCGCTTCCTTCCTGCATGCGACCGACCAGATTGCGATGGCGCTCGATTTCCTCTTCCATCAGCGTCACGGCAAGCGTTCTGAGCTGCTCGCCGCCCTCAAGGTCTGGAACCAGGTCCGCAACGAAGCGCTGCAAAATCGGCACGCAGCGCCGCAGGATGCCAGGCTCCGCTCCGACGGGCATGACGAAGTCGAGGAGCATCTCGTCGAGAGACAGGTCAGCTGCATTTCTGGCCGGTTGGAATTCCGGCACTTGCGGGTCTTCTGCGGCTCCGGCCGATGCCGCCTGCCGGGCGCGGCCCGCGGCTCTCTCCGCGTCGTTCATGCGTCGCCGGCCGATCGATTGGCCGCGAACGCTTTCGGCCTGGCGGACGTCGCGACCGTCCGCTCGCGCCATGTCCAGCCGTGGCCCTTCGAGCCGGCGGCTCATTGGTACTTCAGCGCGACCGTGGCGCCGCCCTTGGTCAGCAAGAGTTCCGTGTCGCCGATATGCTTTACCGTCCAGCCGTCGTCGGTGAAGGCGCCTTCGTGATAGCGGGCTCCGTCGGCCGCGATTACATAGGGCTGCTCGCCATACCAGATCGCCTGCAGCATCAGCCGCGGCGCCTGCTGGGCGTTGCCGATCATGACGGCGGAGGCAAGCGCGACATGGGCGCCGAATTTCTGGTCGAACCATGACTGCGTTTCGGTCCAGGCGCCCGACATGTCATTGGCGATCACGCCCGAGACCACGAGACGCTCCGATGATTTCTCAATGGTCAGTGCGCCCAGGCCGCTTTGGTCGAGGCGCTGCCTGAGCCGGCTTTCCGCCTCGGCAAGGGTCTGTGCCATGAGCGGCGAGGAATCGTCGAGCGTCCGTTGCCTGGCCTGGTCGGCGAAGGCGACCTTGACAGGCTCGCCGTCCGACGCCGACACTAGGTGGCTGAGGCCGGGCAAGGATTTCGACAGCCCGCTTGCCGTGAAGGTGATCGCGCACAGGACGAAGACGATGCAGCCCGCTGCCATAGCCAGGCGGCCGGCAGCGGTCCAATCCGTCGACGGTCGTTGGCCAGCCAGCTGGACCGTCGCGCCACCGAGCGTCATGACGACGGGAAGCCTGCAACGGCTGCCATGTCCTTCCTTGATCGTCTCGCCCGAGGCGAGGACCACGTCACCGCCGATCGCTTCGATCTCGACGATGCCGCCTTGCCGACGCAGCCTTGCGTGAATCGGCCCTATGCCGGCATCGCCAAGGACTATATCGGCTTCGGTGCTGGAGCCGATTGTGTGAACGGGTTCGTGCAGACTGATTTCGGCGCCGCCGTGCACGCCGTGAATGACGGCCAGGACGATCGGATGGCCGGCGGGCGTCGTCCCGGCAGCCCTCAACTGTGGCAACTGCACCGCTTCCATTGGCTTGCCGGCTGAAAAGGCGGTCATGCCGGTTCGTCTCCCCAATGACGGTTTTCAAGATGCCGGGTGGCGAAGACGCCGCCGCTTGTCCGCGGCGGCGTGAATTCGGTAAGCCGTCAGACTTTTTCGGCGGACCGGCCCATCGTGCTTGCCAGGCCCATTTTCATGTCATGTTCAGATTTCGCGGTATCTTTCTTTACCTCGAGGCTGAACATGCGTTCCTGCTGCTTGATCATCTTCTCGAGGTTGTCTTCCGGCGAGCCGCCAGAGGTGATCGGAGGGGTTGTAGTCATGATCGTCTCCTTGAAGAATCATTCGAATTATAAACGCCAGGTGGCCGCGCGATGCTGCCTGGCCTCTTGCGACTATCACCTTACGGCAGTCCAACTGGGATTGGAAGTCCATTTGGAATTTATGAACCAATTTAGTTCCAAGTGTTGCATTGCAGGCGTCTGGGGCGTAAGCTGCGATGGGGTCAAAGGGGTTTGATGAAATGGAAAATGGTCCGTTGGCGGAACTATTGGTCGAGCGCTTTGAAACGATGCCGCCGCAGTTGCGGGTAGCGGCGCGTTTTGTGCTGGATCATCCCAAGGATGTGGCGCTGATGTCGATGCGCGAACAGGCGCAACAGGCCGGCGTTTCGCACAGCACGATGATGCGACTGGCTCGATGGCTCGGCCTCGAAGGCTACGAGGATATGCGCAGCCTCTACGCTCGCGCGTTGCGCGAGGCGAGCGCGCGAGGCACGGCGCGGCAAGCGATCGGAGGGGCCGGTGAAACGGGCTATTCGGTGGCCGGCGTCGTCGCCGACAGTCTTGCCGCCCAGATTTCGAGCCTCGGCGAATATACCAGCGCCATGCAGATCATTGCCGCCGCCGACGTCCTGCAACGATCGCGACGCCTTTTCGGTCTCGGCTCGCGCGGGTCTTACCCCGTCGCAAGCCACTTCGCGTACCTCATGTCGCTCCTGGCTGACGATGAACGCCCGGTGGCGGTTGTTGGCGAAATGTCCGGCCAGGGCTTGGACGCTCTCCGGCGCGCCGGCCGTGGCGACATGGTGTTGGCCATCAGCATGGCGCCTTATGAGCGCGCGACGATCGAGATGGCGCGTCAATCGGCCCGGCAAGGCGTCAGCGTGGTGGCGATCACCGACAGCAGCGTCGCGCCGCTCGCCCGGATCGCGCAAGAGACGATAATCGTCACATCGAATTCGCAGTCGTTCTTTTGCAGCATGGCGCCGGCTTTCGCCGCCGTCGAGCTGTTGGTGGCGCTGATGGCGGCGCGCTCCGAGCCGGATGCTGCGGAACGGGTAAGGCAGTCGGAAGAGCAACTCGCTGCTTTCGGCATCTATTGGAAGCCCGCCCGGTAGCATCCCAAAGGGTGCGACCGGAGCGGGTGGCGGCTGTCTTGTCGCCGGCTACGCAATCCGGAGGTCGCACCCATGATATCGCTCGCCAGGACCCTGCTCGATTTGCAAAAGGCGATTGCGAGCGCGATCGAGGCAGCCCGGCTTCAGGCACAGGCGGCGTCGGTGACCAACCTGGCGCGCGCCAATGCGACCACAAACGGTTTTCAGCCGGTGCGCGCCTCCACAGCGCTGACGCCAAACATCTTTCCCCAGCGCAACGAGTTTGCGCCGACCGCCATGGCTCCTCTCAAGCTTGGCGTCGGCAAGCCTGAGGATGACGCGGCAACGGCGCGCGGCATCGTCGATGAAGCCGTGCGCGGCAAGAGTATCGATCAGATCGCCGCCGCGCGCGGTATGAGACCCGACCAGGTTATCGATGCGCTTCGGTCCGGGCACATGGGTGTGACCATCACCGGCAATGGCGATGTCGAAACAACGACCATAGAGGCCGGCGGTGGCCGCACCGTCACGCAATACTACGACTACCAGCATGACAGCTACTATACGAGCGTCCAGGAAAAGACCGGCGGGCCGGCGACCTCGACGCCGGTGCGCGACGGGCTCGGGCGCAAGGAGACCAGCAGCTACAATTCCGACACCGGCGCGGTGACGACGCGCTACGAAGACGATTTGAACACCGGCACCGTCACCGAGCGTACATCGATGCCGAACGGCGCGTCCGTAGAGACCGTGACACCGCGCGGTGGGCCGTCCATTCCGGTGACCACCGTCACCGGTCCGGATGGCACGAAGACCACCTTGTCTCCCAAGCAGAAGCCGGGCGGCGACAGCACGCGCATCATCACGGACGGTCTTGCCGCGGGGAAAAGCATCGACCAGATCGCGCGGGAGAACAATCTCAAGCCGGAACAGGTGACCGCCGAGCTGCAGGCGGCCGGCTATCAGGTCAAGAGCGTGGCGGCAACGAGCGACAATGGCGACGTCCAGTCGGTCGAAATCGTCGACGCGCACACCGGCGCCAAAACCGTCTACACCAACGACATCCAGCACGACGAACGTACTGTCGTGACCAATGCCGGTGGCAAGGAAACCACGCAATGGGCCGATGGCAACGGCAGGACCCGTGAAACCGTTCGCACCATCGCGACAGGCGAGACGACGACCACCGCCGTCGATCCGAAAGCCGGCACGCAAGTCAAGACGGTCACCGACAAGGATGGCCGGGTGACAACCACGACCACCGAGCAAATCAATGGCGGCAAGCCGATCGAGCACGAGGTGAAATCGGGCGACAGCCTGGGCGCGATCGCGAAACAATATGGCGTCACGGTGGACGATTTGCGGCGGGCCAACCCGCAGCTTTTCAGTTCACCTGGCGATTCGGTCATCCATCCGGGCGAAAAGGTCACTGTCGCAAGCGGCAGCCGTACGACCGTAGCGGTCACCTTCAATGGTTACACGCTGACCACCAGACCCGACGGCAGCATGACGCTGCACAACACCACCATGGGCGCCGATCTGGCCATCGATGCCGGAAGCACGCAGGCAGCGCTGGCCAACACCTTGATGGCCGTGAACCCCAACAGCAGCGACCCCGAGGTGGCTAAGGAAGGCCAGGTCGTGAAGACCCTTGCCGAGGGCATTCTGGCCGGGGAGGCCTTGCCTGGCCTGATTGCGGATGCGTCGAAGGCCGATCTGGATTTGAAGGCCTTGCTCGACAAATACGGCCCGGGCAAGCCGGCCCAGCTTGACGGCAACAACAAGGTGGTCGGTACGTTCGGCGCGCCGCCGCCAGGCAACGCCCCTTCCGGTGGGAAGTGGACGCCGATGAATATCGATGGGGTCTGGACCTGGGTCGATCCGCAAGTTGCCCAGGCCATGATCAACAAGAACATTGCGTGGTCGCGGGTAAACGAGACGCGCGCGCTGGCTGCCCAGCAGCAGGCTCAGTTGGACGTTCAACTTCTCGACCCCGCCTACAAAGACGCCGTCTCCGCCGCGCGCGCCACCGTCAACAAGGGGTTGGCCCCCTTGGGGCAGGCATGGACCGTGCAAAAGCCGCAGGGAACGCTCGCCGAGGCACAGGATCGGCTGACCAAGGCCAATACCATGCTCAAGAGCGCGCAGGGCGCGCGCGCCGAGTATGAAAACGCGGGACGTGTACTCAGCGAGGCCATTGCGGGCAACAGCAAGCTCGCGCCGCTGACCAATCCGAATGTGCCTTCCATGGGGCCGGTTGGCGCCCCGCCCGGACCGTCATACGCTCAGAAGGTCGCCGACCATGCCGCCGTCGACAGGCAGTTTTCCGAAGTAAGTCTGCATCTGAGCAAGGGCGACAAGCTCACCATCGATTCCATGCTCAATGAGGCCGACTTCAAAGGCGTTCCCGTGGACTCCAAGGAGTACAAGGACCTCAAGGCGTTGCAGACTGCCGCGACCAGTCAGCTGGAGCTGGCACAGGCCCAGCAGAACTACTATGACGCCCACAACAACGCCGCCCAGGTCGGCGCGCGGCAGGACGCTCTCGAGCAGAAGTTGCTTATCGAGTATCTAGCCAAGCAGAAATTCGACCCAAGCGTTGCAGTGAACCGTATCAACGGGGACTACCTGGGACACTATCACGAATCCACCCTCGAGATTCGCGATGGGGACCAGCTTTGGGTGGTCAATCATTTCGACGAGGGAACGACGGAACAGGCGCTTACCTACAGGCCGGACAACAAGAACGTCCGCAATGAGTATCGCGACCGTCAGCTCAACAAGGACTGGCAGCAACTTCTACAAGGGGATGGTTCGAACGCGCTGCAATGCACGTCAAACGGTCTGACGGCCGTCAAGGTCGCCGAGCAGGGAGCGGCCAAGACGCTCAACGACACATTCAATGGGCAACTTGACAAGGGCATTGCGGACTTGAAAGCCAAGCTGGCCGGGCTGCAGGCCGACGTCAACAAGGGCCTTGCGGCGCCAAACGGATCGGGAACCGTCAACGTGCCTGACGGAACCCTGGCCAAAGGCGAGAAGCCGGTCGAAATCGATGTTGACGGGCAGACCATCAAGGTGGCGCCGGACGTTGCCCAGGCCTATGCGCAGATCGGCATCGATGCGTTGACGCAGAGCAACAAGGCGGTCTGGATCGATATCGACACGCAAGACGGCGATGCCACCGGCCGCTGGGTCGATCCGAAGCTGGCCGCCGCCCAGCTGGCGCTGAAAGCAACGAGCAACAAGATTTCGAAAGCGGAAGATTTGCGCCAGGTGGTGCAGGGCTTCAGCGACTATCACAAGCTTATGCTCAGCGAACCCTCGCTGTTGATCGAGCGCAACGCCAGCGTGGACAGATCCTACCTGGACACGCATGAGCAGGAGACGCTCGATGTAATCTATCAGCCCAAATTCAAGCAGATGCTGAAAACGGGCTATGACAACACGTTCCGCGAACAGCCGGGCAAGGACCTCGAGAACACCGTAGCCCGTGCACTCAATCTCGACCCCTCGACCGAACAAGGCGGCAAGACGGTCGACGATGTGGCGCAAGCAATTCGCGATATCGGCGGCGAGAATGCGGCGGTGCGCGTCGTGCCGATCTTCTACGTCGACAAAGCGGTAGGCATGCGGCCGACGGCCCTCTTTGCCGTGCATGACAGCGACGGAGCTACGCGCTTTGTCGATGCGACCTCGCATGATTTTGCCGACGTGGCCGATATGCAGGACCACACGATACAGTTTGCCGAAGGCGGCAAGCTGGTTATTCCCAAGGGCCTTGAGATGAAGGCCGGCGATGATGGCAAGATCGCGCTCGAGGTCGTCGATGCGCGTCACGTCTCGGTCATGGACAGGCTTGTCGATCCGCTGATTGGCCTCGGCACTGGCATCGCCACCGTCCTGTCATTCACGCCGCTTGCGCCGGTCGCGGCGCCAATAGCCTATACGGGAGCGGCGTATCTCGGGGCCCGGGCACTGATAAAGGAGGTCGACTATCTGAACCACGGTGGCGAGTGGGACGATGGCGCTTCATTGATGAATATCGGCAGTGTCGTGACAACGGTTTTGCCGGGGTTTTCCAGCACGTTCCGCACCGTGGGCATGGCTGGGAAGGTCGCCATAGGCGAAAAGGAAATTAACGCGCTTCAGGCCTTTCGCGGCAGCATCGGCGCGACACGCGCGGGTTCGCCGCTGGCTGATGCGACGCGAACCTATATGCAATCGGGCACCAAGCTCAACAAGGCGGCCTGGGGAGTGGATGTCGGCGCTGTGGCTGCAGGCCTCCCATTGGTCGGTGCGTCGATTATCGATCTCGCCAGCAATGGCAACCAGATGAGCGGTCTCCAGTTCGCCAACGCAATCCTTGGCGTGGGTACCGGCGTTACCGGAACTGGCCTGGGCATACATGGGCTACGCACGCTACGCCCGGGAACAGGCGAGGAGGCAAATCCCGCCAGCTTCGATGCCGATGCCTCGCCCGACTACACCGATTCCTCGACTTCCGGGCCAGCCATAGGCCATTCGGGAAAACCGATGAAACTTCTGGAAGCCGACGCAGACGGCGCGTTTGTGGACACAGGCGAACTGGTCTACCACGACCCTGCTTTTCCCGTCATTCGCCAAGACGTGGACGATGCTGGTAGTGCGAGCGAACCTGGCACGGCATTGGTTCCAGTTTCGCGATCATCGACAAAGCCGGAGGGGGATGCACCCGCCGATAGCGACCCGATCGTTGTGCCGGGCGAAGTGGTGTTGGCAAACACGCAGCGTCCTCTGATCTGGGACCCGCAAAGCCGCAGTTTCACAGGTGACCCAGCCTCATCGGACGCTAACGGTTCGACGCAGGCTACAAGACCGTTGATGCGCTACACGATAGGCAATCGCCACACTGGCGAGACCCTTTCCGACTTCAATCTGCCGGCGGGGCAAAGAACGACGGTATTGCCTAAAGCCAAGGCAATAGCACCCGCGCCCGAGCCCGTCGCTGCTCCCGTCGAGCTCGATCCTTCCTTGCCGGTGCTTTATCTCGGCGACGATGGCCGCTGGACAACCGAATTGGTCACGCGGCAAGAGGCGGAGACGAACGCGGTGACCGACACCGGACAGCCCCGGTCCGTCAGGTCCGACGGCACGCCGGTCATCAACAGGTTCTCGTCAAACCCGCTCAGCCTGGGCCAGACGTTCCTCGCCATCAAAGCCGGCCTGAGGCGCATCGGTACGCGTTACCTCGACACCGCTCCCTGCTATGACTATCCGAAGCTTGGCGAACTGGTCGACAGCATCTACCAGCGACCGGTTCCGCAAGGGGTGGCTGCGGGACAGCGCATCTATGTCGAGGCGGGCGGCAAATATCTGGAAGCGACAGCCATCATCGCCGGCCCGCAGGCAAGCATGGTCCACGACGCCGTCGTGCCGGGCGAACACGTCACGGAAGCCGGTTACCTAGGTTCCGGCTCGACCGTCGAGCGCGCCAAACGCCTGTCGATGACGACGCCCAACGGCCAGCTTCGGGTCAACACTCCGGCGCGCGAAGTCCATGCGTTCGATCCAGCCGACAATCCCGAAATCACGAACCGTTCGGCGCTGGGAGAAACGCTCGCCGCGACCTTGCCTGAACTGCCCGGCGAGACGGCAACGCCCGCATCGACATGGACTCCGGAGCAGGTGGAACTCGTCGGCGATTACCTGCATTCGCTCGAACGCTCGACGGATTCGGTTTTGCGCGATGCGGTGACCACGACCAGGCTGCAACTGGGGGGCAGGGGCCAGCCAGAGGCCGGCACCGAAATGACGCCGGCTCAGCATCATGCGTTGACCGAAATACTCGATTCGGACCAACACAGCGTCTTCACCGGCTCGAAGCCGGCCGGGCAGCTTTCGATGAACGGCGTGACGACCCTCCAGGTGTTCGGCGCGCAAGGCAAGCTGCCGCAACTGTCGCCGGCCGAAGTGATCGACCGACTTGGTCTGTCGTCCGAAGGCGGCTTGCCTGGCGGCGAGCAGTTGCTGACGGCCGGAGCGCTGCCCGCAAAAGCTCGGTGGACCGATGCCGGCCGCGATATCGTACGCGATTACGTCGAGGCCGCGACGGGCGCCACCGATCCGAACCTTGTCGCCGCGGCAAAGGCCGCGCTGCCGGCTTTGAAGGGACGCGCCACCAAGCCCGGCAAGACCGTGACGCCAGAGCAGCAGGACGCGCTCCTGCAGGTTCTTGCCGCCGATGCAGGCGGCACATGGGTTTACGGTCCCAGGCTGCAGCTGGGGCGGGCGTTCAGCCCGTCCGGCAAGCTTTCGCCGGAAGGCCGCTACAACGAAAAGGTCCTGTCCGGGCACGACACGTGGACGCCGCATCTCTGGCGAGAGATGCGCGCCTATGCCGCCAACCAGCAAAAATCCGCGGATCCCGCGGTCCAGTCGCTGGCGCATTCCCTGGCGGACGCACTGCCTGGCGGCAAGCCCAAGGTCGGGACCGAAATCAACAGCACCGTGCCTGTCCTTCTGCAGCAATTGCGGGATGCCGACAGCGCAAGCTCGTGGCGGTCCCCGAACTTCTTCACCGATGCGCAAGGGGTCTGGCGCTCCGACCGCGCGACGGTTTCCTGGTTCCTGCAGGAGCATGAGTCCAACATTGTTGGCGGGCCGGTACTGAACAGCCTGGCGACCAACACGCTTGGTCTCGGCGGATCGATGTTCGGCATCAGTTTGCCGCTGCCCAGCCGCCAGGCCTATGGCGAACTCAGCCTGAAGAACAACGGTCCCAGCGGCACCGGCTTCCTGCTGCCTGTCCATCCCGATGATGCGAGAGGTCAGGCACTGTTCGCCAATGGCTACCGGCCGAACTACGCTTTCGACGAAACGGCTGGTCAGTGGGTCGGCGCGGCGCCGATGCTGACGAAGAACACGTATCAAAGCGAAAAAGCCCTTGGCTTGTCCATATCCATCGGCGGCTTCTCCGTCGGCGGAGCCTTCGTCGCGCGCAAGCTCTACTATCTTGGCGGTGAGGGCGGCCGGCCGGGCTATACGCTGAGGCCCGAAGGCCCGCTCAGCCGCGAGGCGGCCTCGTTCTGGGAAGAGGCCACGCGAGGCGGCGCCAGCCACTACAGCGCCGAAGGCAAGGTGCCCGGTATGGACGATCGCGTCCTCTACCGGAATTTCAGTGTCGTTGCGCCTTTCGGAGGCGGCAAGGAGCCCTGGCGCGGCAGCGTTGCCTTCCAGGGTGTGCCACGTGAGGCGGGCGCTGGCCCCGTCAAACGGCTGGACCGGACGGATTACGGCTTCGGCGCGTCGGTGAGCCTTCCGCAATTGCCGCTGCTGACGGCGGAGGTCGGCTCGGTGAACAAGGCCTTGGTTCCCCATGACCGGACCGCGCGCCCGCATCCCCAATTCAGCGACGACGCAAACAAGGTCCTGTCGGCGCTGGGGACTTCTGGCGGGCGCGTGACACCGGATTTCCTGGCGCATCTCGATGCCTATCTCGGCGAGACGGCGGCCTCTCCAGATCCGCAGCTCAGGCTTGCCGGCGAACGCGTATCGGACGTGTTCCCGGAATTCGGCAATGCGCCGTATCCGGACCAGCTCGCCACTGCCCAAGGACGGCCCGAAGGCATGAGCAAGGCGGCGTGGAAAGCACTGCGGCAACAATTGGATCAGCAGGCGCGGGGCGAACTGACGCCCACGCAGGCCCATTACCTCAATCTGTTGTTCGAGGGAGGTGCCCGTCAAAACATACTGCCTTCATCGCCAACAGGCAGGGACATCGCCGCTCCCGGAAATCCGGCGCCAAGGCCGGTGTCACCAGAGAGTGGGCCGGTCTTGCATGGGCTGTTCGACAACCCCATGGCCAAGCCGCTGACGCCGGCTGAAATCGCGGCAAATCGCAAGGAGGCGGCAAGCCTGCTCAATGACATGCTGCATCAGGAACTCGGCATGCCGGAAGTCACCAGGGACAATCTGGTGGATCAGCTCAGCAGGTCGCCGACGCTTATGGGCCTCCTGCGCGATGCCAACGACCGGGGCGTGCGCATCGTCAACCCGGCGCGGCGCGATCTCAGGCTTTCCGACGCCAGGACTGGCGAGGACGTGACGGCGACAGGATCGCAATTCGATAGCAATCTGGGCGTCATCTTTGTCGACGCCGAAACGTTCCGCGCCGCCGATGCGGACGGCAACACCGTGCTTGCCGAATTCATCGACCTGCTCGGTCACGAGGCAAAGCACGCCGCCAGTGCCGCGATCGCCCTTCCGCCGGGCAATTTTGAGAGCGGGAAAGCCTATGGCGATACACTGATCCCAGCCAATCTGCACGCCGAGGGCGAATCGACATTCGGTCAATATGTCATTGCCGACGAGCTTGCCGCCAATGGCGGCACGCCGGCTGCAATTCTCGCCGCCGATGTGCCGATGGCCGAAATATTCGCCCGATACAAGTCCGGTGAGATCGATCGACCCCAGGCTATCGCTGACATGGCGAGGCTGATTGGCGACAAGCAGCCGAGCACCAGCGAGGGAACTTACACCGAGTTTTATCGCAATCAGGCCGACAAACTGTATGGCCACTACACAAGCGGCGATACCAAACCCCTGCTGGAACCCGGCCAGCCCGCGCCGGCAAACAAGGGTCAGCCCAACAACGGGCTCACCCGAAATGGCGTCCAGGCCATTCCGCTCGACCAGGTGCCGGACCTCGTCATGAGCGATTTTCGCCCGGATCAGATTCCGTGGCTGAAGCGCGAGCAAGTGGCGGAACTGACGGGACAGCAATGGGCCGACATGGATCGTGCCGGCTTGCTGCCTTACGTCACCAAGGTCCAGATGCGCGGCATCCCCGAAGCAAAGATAACCGATGTCAACATTACGGGTCTGGTCGGAAAACAAATTCCCTGGCTGACCAAGGGTCACATAGGCAATCTCACCGACAAACAGACGCAGGCTCTTGTGAATACCGGTCTGAGCTCACACCTCAAGCAGCCGCAATGGCAGCAGATCAAGGGAGGCAAGGTTGCCCTCTTCGATATGACGAAGGTGGGTCCGAGCCGGATTGCCTGGTTCAAACCCGGCCAGGTCGCCGAGTTCACGTCCAAGCAATTCGCTGACCTGGGCAAGTCCGGTCGGTTGAGCTCACTTACAGAACCCATGGTTCGAGCGATCCCCGAAGACAAGGTCGGCTCGATCGATGTGACGAAGCTCGATGCAGGTCAGGTCCCCTGGCTGACCGAAAAGCAAGTCCCTCAGCTGACCATGGCCCAATGGGGTGATTTCCCGCTTGACCACATTGAAGCCTTCACCCAACCGCAGATCGAGGCGGTGCCGTCAAAACTGTTCGGGGAAATGAGCCCGGGCCTGTTTCGCAAGTTCACGCCCGAGCAGTTTGAATGGATGACCACGGAGCACACCGACGCGCTCTCCGTGCTGCACATGACGACGTTCCGGGCAACCCACAAGAAGACCATGACGCCTGCACAGGCCGCCGCGGTCGACGAGGTTCTGGGCCATGCCCGGTTCAAGGAAAACAGCCAACTGCTGGCGACGTTCAGTGGCATGGCCGGCACCGCCTACGGGATACAGCAAGCCTTGCCGCCGCAATGGGCCGCAACGGCTTCCGGCGTAGCCTTTGGGGTTCGTGGCCTTGTCTTCAGCGCACAGGCAATTTTTCCCAACGCCACGGCAGGCAACACGCGGCTTGGACGAACGCTTAACGCCATCAACGCTGTAACCTTCGTCTTTGCGGCGCCGGGTTCAGTCAACGCTGCCCTGCACGGCGACAATCTGTGGGTGAACGGCACCTATGGTCTCGGCAACATAATCTTCGGCACCAAGACCGGCCTGCAGGTCTTCACCGGGCGGACAGTGTTCCGAAATGCGGGCGAGCATCTCGGCGAACCGCTCTATGTGCTTGGATCGGCCTTCTACACATTCCAGAACCTCGATTCCCCATTGGCCTGGGTAGCGGGCGGTCTGTTCACGGTCGGCTGCAGCGAGTTCTGGGCGTCGGCCGCCAGAACCGATATTCTGAACCGCAAGCCGGTTCCCAGGACACAGCAGGAGTCCGAGGAAAGGGCCAAGTCCGACAAGCGCTGGGCGAGGGCCGACCGTCTCTCGCTCGGAATAACCTTCGGCGTCGGCATGATCCTGTTTGCCTGGGACAGTCTCGACGGCGAGCCCTGGAAGACCAAGCCTGCCACACCGCAACCGCCGGCACCGCAACCGACGACGTCCCAGTCGCCGGCGCCACCATCGCCTACGTCATCCCAGCCGCCGGCGCCCCAAACAACGTCTTCCCAACCGCCAGCACCACCACCGCCGTCATCGCAACCGCCGGCGCCTCAATCGACGTCCTCCCAACCGCAATCGCCGCCCCCTACAAGCAGGAAACCGCGTGGCGGCCTGATTGCAGTCGACTATGTCGAGCCGCAAGGCAAAAGCGATTCCGAAGGCCGCGCGAATCCGACGCTAGAGAAGGACGGCTATCGCTGGGTCCAGGCGCAAAGCGGCGACACCATCCGCCTGATCGCAAGGAGCCAGTCGGTCGATGTGGCGCAGACAATGATGCTCAACATGGATCACATCCTGACGCCGGATATGATCTTCTCGGGCGACAGGATCTATCTGCCCGACAGATCGGTCTGATAGCCCGCGGACAGAGCGCCCGCCGCATCCCCAAAGCGGCGGGCAGCTATGGTTCCACGGCTCGCGCCGCGTACCTTCGGGCGACGCAGGCGGCGAGATTGGCCGCCCTTTCGGCTACGGAGTTTGAGGGCTCTGAAGGATAAGAAGCGGTAAATTGCAGATCGGACGGATGCCATTCGCAGTCGACGATGCGCAGTGTGCCGTCCGCAGTGTGCTCCCGCACCACTTGTTCGGGCAATGAGGCAATGCCGATGCCGTTGAGCGTCATCTTGATCGACGCCGCGAGTGAGTTGGCGGGAAAGATGCGCGGCGTCTGTTCCACTTCACCGCTGAGCTTGCGATGGATTTCGCTGTAGAGCCTCGTACTGCGGGCATAGCTTATGATTGGAAACTGCATCAACTCGTTCAGAGTCAGTTGACCGTACTTCGGCAACTTCAGGTTTGGCGCGCAGACCCATACCAGCGGAAAGGACGGCAAGTCGACATTCTCGATGCCGTACTCCAGCACAGGCCCCATCAGCACCGCCAGATCGATGCGATGAGACATCAGCTCGCTGCGCAGCGTTGTCGTAGCGTCGACGACGATATCAGTCTCCACAAGCGGGTAGTGTTCTTTGAGCTCGCCCAGGAAGTCCGACAGCCATGTGTGCACGATTGATTCGGCCATGCCTAACCTCAGCACTCCCGCCGTTTCGGAAAGCGAGCTGGCGGCGAGCTGCAAGCGTTCGGCGTCGCGCAAAACGCGTTGTGCGGGCGGCAGCAGACGCTGGCCCTCGGCAGTCAGTTTGACCATGCTGCTCTGGCGCTCAAACAGCCTGGCGCCGAGCGCCTCCTCGAGGCTCGCTATTCGCGCCGATACCGCCGGTTGGGTCGTGTTAAGCCGGTCGGCCGCCTTGCGAAAACTGCCGAAGGTCGCAACTAGCAGAAAGGTCTCGAGCTGTTTGATGTTAAAGGGGATCAAGGTTCAATGCCGGACAATGATCTGGGCGCCGATCTTTACCCGGTCATAGAGGTCGATCACATCTTCGTTCGTCATGCGGATGCATCCGGAAGAATTCGCCTGGCCGACGGTCCATGGCTGGTTGGTGCCGTGAACGCGGTATAAAGTGTTGCCGATATAGAGGGCGCGCGCGCCCAATGGATTGTTTGGTCCTCCGGGAACGCGTGCCGGCAGGTCCCGGCCCCTGGTTGCTTCCCTGGCCCGCATTTCGGCGGGCGGCCGCCAGTCCGGCCAGTCTCTCTTGCTGAAGATCGTATCGCGGCCGGACCACTCCAGCCCTTGCCTGCCTACGCCCACCGCATAGCGCAGCGCCTTACCGTTCCCCAGCACGTAGTAGAGACGCCGTTGCGTGGTGTCGATCACGATCGATCCCTTCGGTTGAGGCTCGTTGAAGTCCACGACCTGCCTGGGGATCGCAGAGCGCGTCGGCGCCGGGCCTTCATCCGGCGCTTCGTCAGGAGCGGCAGGCGATACTAGCAGGCTTCTATCCTGGTCGTAGGTCCAGCTTCTGGGATCGTAGCCGCCATTCGATTGAGCGTGTGCCGACACAATCGTGCCGGCAATCAGCCATGCGCCGCCCAACGCCGCCCGGCCGCGGCTTCGCGCAGTGAACCCGGCCGACTGTCTTGCAAGCGGACCGTTGTTTCCTGTCACAAAGACCGATCCTGTTGGCTGTACTTCTTGCCTGTCCGTGCCGACGATGCCGACGGTTGCATCCGATTCAGTCCACACCATAGCGTTTTGCCGATCCGGCGCAACGTTTGGCACGAATTTAATATTCGCATTCCAATTGGACTTCCAATGTCCATATCCGCGCGATAGAATGGTCAGGCGGCGCTTTCGAGCGACGTGGCGGATGATGGCCGATGCAAGCCTCGGGCAGGATCAGATGGCGACTGGACGCTACATCGACCGGTTAGACCTGAAGGCGGCTGCGGTCGCCGGGACAGGCATTCTGGCATTGTTGCTGATGCTCGGTCTTGCCGACCGGTCCGCCGCTGCCGAACCGCACTGGCCGTCAGGGCCCTACAAATACATTGCCATCGACCAGTCCGTGTCGGACGCGCTCGTCGAACTGGGGCGCAATATGGGTATGCCGATACGGGTCAGCGCCGAGGTAAAGGGACGGCTGGGCGCCGGCATGCCGCAGAGTTCAGCCCGCGCATTTTTCGAAGCGATCTGCAGCCGCTATGGCCTGGTCTGGCATTTCGACGGCATCGTCATGAACGTCGCGACCGAGGCCGAAATACGCACCGAGATACTGCCCCTCAGTGCCAACGCGGTGGCCGGAGCGCAGGACCGGCTCTCGCGGTTGGGCGTGCTCGACCCAAGGTTTCCCGTCACGATCTCCAGGCAGGACGAAGCCGCCTCGGTATCGGGTCCGCCTTCCTACATCGCGCTGGTAAAGCAGACGCTCGGGCAGGCCGCCGCGCCGCAACCCAAGCAGCAGTCCGCGAAAGTTACATCAGTCCGCGTTTTTCGCGGCGCCAAGCAGGCCGAGGTCGTGGATGTGCCTTCCTACAAGGTCGACTGAGGACGGAGGTCAAGCCCATGGCTATCGCACCCATCGGAGCGCTGGAGGCCACGCTTTCGAACCTGGCCGCAAGCGCCGGCACGCAGCAGCAAGCGATTGCCGCCGCGACGCCGGAGGGCAACCGTATGGTCGGCGCCATGCAGGAAAAGCATGAAGCGGCCAAAGCCGGCGCGGCCGAGCGTGGCGATGCCGCCGCGCAGCCGGGCCAGCAGGTGGCGCAGGCATCGGCCGGCGCCAGCCCGGCCATGGCCGGGCAATCCTCCAATCCTGAAAGAACCGAGCCGATCGTTGAGCGACAGCTGTTTGAATATCTGGCCGAGGTTGAAAAGGCAGGCGGCATGGCGTTCAAAGGGCCATCCGAGATGTTCGGCGCGGCCGTCAACGCATTGAAAGGACCGCTTCAGGGCATGCAGAAGGCCTTCGGAGATCCGGCCTCATCCGCGAAAGCAACGGCCGGGCAATCACCCGAGCAGACGACCGGGGCGGCGGACAATCCGACCGATCCGGGGACGAGCGAGGAACTCCTCGACAAATACATCTCGGTCATGTGGGCGGCCGCCAATCTCGAACTGGTGACGAGCAGCGTCACCGCCGCCACCTCGTCGACCAACGCGCTCGTCAAGCAACAGTAGGCGTCAAGGAGTGTTCGTGCCCAACCTGTCCTTACCGCTGTTGACAAGACTGTTGAACGGTTGCGTCGCGCGCGGCCGCTTCGCGCTCGTCTTTCTCGCAATTCTTCTGCTTCAGGCATGTTCGGTGGAGCTCTATTCCGGACTCAACCAGAGGCAGGCAAACGAGATCGTGGCGACGCTGATGCGCCATGGCATCGCGGCGCAAAGCGAAACAGCCAAGGACGGCAAGATGGCGGTTTCGGTTGAGAAAGGCCGCTTCGCTGAAGCCATGGCCATTCTCGATGAGAACGGCTTGCCCAAACAGGAATTTCAGACGCTGGGCGATGTGTTCAAGCGAGGCGGGCTGGTCTCGTCGCCGGTGGAGGAGCGGGCGACGATGATCTACGGACTGAGCCAGGAACTGTCGCAGACGATCTCCGACATAGATGGCGTGCTTTCCGCGCGCGTTCACCTCGTCCTGCCCGAAAACGACCCGCTGCGGCAGCAGCTGGTGCCGTCATCGGCGTCGGTCTTCATCCGGCATCGTGCATCGGTTGCGATGAATGAGCTCGTCCCGCAGGTCAAGATGCTGGTGGCCAAGGGCGTGGCCGGGCTGACCTATGACAATGTCTCGGTCACGCTCATCCCGGTAGCGGCGCCGGCGCCCGAGGCGGTCACCGAGCCAAGGCTCACATCGTTCCTCGGCATCTGGCTGCATCCCGACAGCCTCAATGCGGCCATGTGGCTGTTTTGCGGGATGGCGGCGGTCATCCTGGCGTTGGGCTCACGGCTTTTCTACCTGCAGTGGCGGCGACGCCCATCCGGCGTCTACGCGCTGGATCCCGCGGCAATGCCGTTGAAGAGGACGTGATGCAGCAAGACCCGGCGCCGAGTGCTGGCTGGCAGGCATTCCTGTCCAATCCCGCCGCCTACGCGGATGCGGCGCGGCTGGTGCCGTGCTTCGATGGTTCGATCGACGAAGCCGCATGCCTGTGCATGCTTGGTTTGCCTCGCCTGCACGGCCGGCTGTCCGGACTTCTGAAGGAGCGCTACGGCCTGTCCCTGGAAACCGCGGCGCCTGCCGATGACATCGACCGGGCCATCGCCCTTGCCTCCGGCGAGGCGCTGGAGGACATAGCGCTTCGGTCCGGTGCGATCTATTGGGCCGGCAGTCTGGCCTCGGTCATTGCCGGCCGGCAAGCCGCCGCCCTGCAGGCAGCGCTTGGAGCCGATACGTATGCCTTTGCCCTCGCCAATCGCGATCTGACCGGGCCGCTGCGGCCGACCGGGCCGCTGGAAGATGTCCATGGTCTCGTTTACGAGGACGGCCTGCGTTGCCTTGGCGCATGGTGTCAGTCGCTGTCCGGCGACACGGGCATGCGCGTGCGTTTGAAGCTCATGCCGCATGCGCTTATCGACCAGAAGGCAGACGAAGCCTTCGTCAGGGCCGGGCCCGCCATTGTGCGACGAGCGATGGTCTTATGACCGAACCGCACAAGGCATCCGGCGTGATGTCGCAACGTCCCAGCGCCCGCATCCTGCGCGCGGCCGAGGCGCGCGAACTGCAGCAGGGCTATGCCCTGGTCGAAAATGCGCGGCGAGAAGCGCAGCAGTTGCGGGAGGCCTCGCGGCGCGCCTATGCGGCCGAATATGCGCAGGGCTATGACGACGGCAAGGCGCGAGGCGAAGAGGAAGCCGCCCGCCTGATAAGCGAGGCAGCAGTGAAGGTGGATCGCTACCTCGGCGGCATTCAAAACGAGGTCGTCAGCCTGGCGCTTGGCGTGGTCGAGCGCATGCTTGGCGAATTCGATGTCGGCACGCTTGTGGCGCAGGCCGCAAGACAAGCCGTTGCCGAGCTGCGCAGAGGCAAACATCTGAAGGTCCAGATCCACCCCGGCGCCCTGGACAAGGTGCGCGATGCACTGGACGCGGTGTTGCGCGACAGCCAGCTGGGCATGACGGTCGAGATCGACACGAATGAAAACCTTGCCGCCGGCGCCTGCACCTTGTCGACCGACTTTGCCGTCGTCGACGCGAGCATCGACGCGCAATTGCGGGCCATAGAAGGCGCGATCGCTGCAAGGGCGCAGACATCATGACGGCGCCGGTGTCCGAGAGCGACAGCCGTCTGGCGTCGATCGTTCCGAACCTGCGGTCGGTGCTGCGCGACGATGCCAGCCGGCCTCGCAAGGGGCGGGTGCGCAGGGTCACGGGCTGGGTCATCCATGCGACCGTCGAGGAAGCCCGCATCGGCGAGGTCTGCGAACTGTCCGACCCCAGGACCGGAGCCGTCGCCAAGGCCGAAATCGTCGGCTTCTTCGACGACATGGCGATCCTGGTTCCGCTTGGCGATGTGGCCGGCCTGTCGAACCTGACGGAAGTGCTTGCGACCGGAAAGGACCAGCGTGTGCCCGTCGGTCCCGGCCTGCTGGGACGCGTCATCAGCGCGCTCGGCGAGCCGTTGGACGGCACTCCGCTTTCGCCGGAAGGCATTACTGGCACCTACCCTGTCAACGCCTATCCGCCATCGCCGCTGGAGCGCAGCCTGATCTCCGAGCCGATCCAGCTCGGCATCCGCGCGCTTGACGGGTTGCTGACCTGCGCGCGTGGCCAGCGCGTCGGCATTTTCGGTGAACCTGGCGTCGGTAAGTCGAACCTCCTGTCCGACATCGTCTGCGGCACCGATGCAGACGTGTCCGTGGTTGCCCTTGTCGGCGAGCGCGGTCGCGAGGTACGCGAATTCCTTGACCGCAAGCTCGGGCCGCGCGGGCGCTCGAGGGCGATCGTCGTGGTGGCGACGTCCGACAGGCCCGCAATCGAGCGCGTCAAGGCGGCGTATGTGGCGACCAGCATTGCCGAATATTTTCGCGATCAGGGCAAGCACGTCCTGCTTGCAATGGACAACGTCACGCGGTTTGCCCGCGCGCAGCGCGAGATCGGGTTGGCGTCGGGCGAGCCGCCGACGCGCCGCGGCTTTCCATCGTCGCTGTTTGCGGTTCTGCCGCGTCTGCTCGAGCGCTCCGGCCCCGGCCGCGTCGGTTCGATCACCGGCCTCTACAACGTCCTTCTGGAAGGCGACGGCACGCTCGATCCGGTCGCGGAGGAGGTCCAGGCCCTTCTCGACGGCCATGTGTTCCTGTCGAACGAATTGGCGCAGCGCAACCATTTCCCCGCTATCGACGTGCTGCGCAGCCGCAGCCGCCTCATGGAAGCGGTCACGCAACCGGCGCATCGCGCCGATGCGGGCCATCTGCGGGCGCTGCTTGCCCGCTATGCCGACATCGAACTTTTGCTGCGTGTCGGTGAGTATGAAAAGGGCAGCGATGCGATCGCGGACGAGGCCGTGGCCAAGATGGAAGCGATCAACGCCTTCCTGCGCCAGCCCTCGGCCACTCAGGAAAATTTCGAAACCACACGTCAACGCATGCGGGACATCGTCAATGACCGACCATGACATGATCGTTCGACTGCGCGAGCTCAGGCGCCGCAAGCAAGACCGCGCGCTGCAGGACGTCATCAAGGGACATGGCGCCGAGCGCAGGGCGGCTGTGATGGCTCGGGATGCCTCCACGGCGGTAAGCCGGCATGTTCGTCAAACGGCCGATGCCGAGGATGCGGCGTTCGGTTCCCTCGTTGGCCGGCCAGTCAAGGTCGCCAGCCTGCACGGGCTTCAGGGCCGCTTCGAGGCCGCCGCCGGCAGGACCGAGGAACTGCGCGATCGGCAAAAGGCCGCGGATGCGGACAGGGACCGCCTGGCATCGGAACTGTCGGCAGCGCGCCGCCGCCATCATGCGCGCCAGCTGGCGGTGTCGAAACTGGACCGGTTGACGGAGGCCCTGGACAGGCGCGGCGCGCGTCGCCGTCTCGCATTGCTGGAACTCGCCGAGGAGGATGAACGTGGTTCGTCGGGCTAGGTCCTTCGCAATTGCTTGAAAACAGAAGACACGAGGCGCGCTTCGCCATTCTTGCGGAACGGCAGCGCCCCGGCCCGGTGACGCGGCCCTGACGGTGGAGATCAACGCAAGATGCTGCAGGCTTTGGCGTCAGCCGAAACGATGGCGCAACAGGATCGGGAGCAGCACCAGCCCCGCCGGACGGACGGTGCCGAACGGCTGATGCCGGCATCTGTGACGGCAACTGAGATGGCGGCATTGAACGCCTTCTACCGGCGGCGCGGCAAGGCCCGGATCACGGTTGCGGGCGACAAAACCGAAATTGCCGCCCGGTGGCCGGCAACGGACGCGGCGGAGCAATCCCTGTGCGCGATCGGCGTGACGGTCGGTGCAAAGGGGGCAACATTGCAACTGCCGCTTCGCGCCGTCGAACGGTGGTTGGCCAAGGCGAAGGTTTCGGTGGACCTGAGCAAGCTTGCGCCCCGGCACGCCGCCTTGCTGCTGGAAGCTGTCCTGGCGAACGACCTTGAAAGGCTCGAGGGCGCGCTCGGCGAAAAGATAGAGCTCATATCGGTCAAACGCAGCGCCGCACCGCCGCCAACGACGCCCTTCGCCTTTGCCTTGAGCGGTGATGATCAAACGACGGAATGCACGTTCTTTGCCGACGATGCCGAGCTCGCGGTTCGCATGGCCCGCCTCCTTGACGAGGCTGGCGCACCGCTTCCGGTTCCGGCCGATTTCCCGCTGCTGGTCTGTCTTCGGCGCGACGCGCTCACGATCACCCTTGGCATGCTTCGCAGCCTGCAGCCCGACGATGTCATCCTGCTGGGCGATGCCGAGAAGGACCGAACGGCGGCAATCATTGTCGCGGAGCGATTTTTCGCGCCGGTGCGCCTGAGAGCCGCCGGGTCGCAATTGCTTGCCGCGCCGGCGGCAATCGCCGGATCGAACTGGGAGTGGACCATGGATCAGAAGACACCGCCAAGCAGCCAGACATTGGAAGAATCGAGCTTGGACGAGCTGCCCGTTGCGCTCGCTTTCGAGGTCGGCCGCACGGTCATGCCGCTTGGAGACGTCAGGCAGCTTGCGCCTGGCGCCATCGTTGCGTTTCCCGATGCCGTAGAAGAGACGGTCGACATCATAGCCAATGGCAAACGTGTCGGCCGCGGCGAGGTAGTGCGGGTGGGGGACCATCTGGGCGTACGGATCCTGCGGATGTTCGACAATGGTTGAGAATTCGCCCAACCTGCTCGCGATCCTGCTGGCCATCGGCCTTGTCGGCCTGTTGCCCCTGGCAGTCGTCACGATGACGGGCTTTCTGAAGATATCGGTTGTCCTGTTTCTCATCCGCAACGCCCTTGGCGTCCAGCAGATGCCGCCCAATCTCGTGCTCTACGGCATCGCGCTTGTGCTGACCGTCTACGTCACGACGCCGGTGCTGAGCGAGATGATGAACCGGCTTGAAGAGGGGCAGGTCCAGCTCCAGACCACCGACGACATCGCCAGGGCGGCGCAACTGGTTCGCGAGCCGTTGCGGCGCCATCTCATGAAGTTCACAAAGCCACAGGAGCGGCAGTTCTTCCTCGACGGCACCAGCCGGCTTTGGCCGCCGGAAGCGCGCCAGAACCTCAGGGACGACGATCTCTCGATCCTTGTTCCGGCCTTTGTCGCCTCCGAGCTTACGCGTGCCTTCGAGATCGGCTTTCTGCTTTATCTGCCCTTTCTCATCATCGACATCGTCGTCGCCAATGTCCTGATGACGCTTGGCATGATCATGGTTTCGCCGGTCCTCATTTCGATACCGCTCAAGCTGTTTTTGTTCGTCGCCATCGACGGCTGGTCGAGGCTGATGCATGGCCTCATCCTGAGTTACGTTTGAGGCACAGGGAGAGCTGCATGAACGATGACATCATTCTGGCGAAGGTCCAGGGCGCGCTTATGACGGTGTTGCTGGCATCCAGCCCGGCAATCGTCGCGGCACTTGCCGTCGGTCTCCTTGTCGGCCTTGCGCAGGCGCTGACGCAGATCCAGGATCAGTCGCTACCGCAGACCATCAAGCTCGTGGTCATCCTGCTGGTCATCATGGTAACCGGCCCGCTGCTTGGCCAGCAGATCGCCCAGCAGGCATCGGCGGCGCTGGATGAATTTCCGGTCCTTACACGCTGAGCCGCACGACATGGCGGCCGAGCCCCTCTTCGCGTCCCTCCGGGAGTTTCAGCTCTACCTTCTCGCCGGCAGCTTCGCGCTGGCGCGCCTGATCGGCTTCATGCTTCTGATGCCGCTTTTTTCGCGCGTGCCGCTGTCGGGGCTTCTGCGCAACGGCGTTGCGCTGGCGCTGGCGGTCCCGGTCTTTCCGATGATCGCAAGCAAGCTGGCGAGCGCCGACATTTCGATGGCGTTGGTCGTCCTCTATATTTTCAAGGAGGCGGTCGTCGGCGTGACGCTCGGCCTGGCGATGGGGATCCCGTTCTGGGCCGCCGAGGCAGCGGGCGACATTTTGGACCTGCAGAGGGGCTCGACGATGGGGACCCTGATCGACCCCATGATGACCCACGAAACCAGTTCCACCGGCACTTTGCTCGCCGTTACGATGCTCAGCATCTATCTGGCAGCCGGCGGGCTCCAGCTCTCCTTGACCGGCATCTATGACAGCTATGGCCTCTGGCCGGTCGACGCGTT
The DNA here is from genome assembly GCF_056404535.1 of Mesorhizobium sp. P2_C5_2. NCBI lineage: Bacteria > Pseudomonadati > Pseudomonadota > Alphaproteobacteria > Hyphomicrobiales > Phyllobacteriaceae > Mesorhizobium > Mesorhizobium sp. P2_C5_2. The sequence continues at coordinate 410,825 of NZ_JBFUDV010000003.1, forward strand.
CCTGCCCGTGTTCAGCAAGGAGGCCGCCTTGCTGTTCCTCGGCCTGCTCAACCGCATCCTGATGATGGCGCTCACCCTGGTGTTCCCCCTTGTCATCAGCATGCTTTTGTCCGACATCGTGCTGGCATTTCTTGCCCGTGCTTCTCCCCATCTCAACGTTTTCGCGCTCTCGCTGGTCGTCAAGACGCTGGTTTTCAGCCTGGTCTTTGTCCTCTACGCCGCGTTCCTCATTTTCTACATGCATCGTGACCTCGGTTTCCTGCATGAGGCCGGTCGGCAAATAGAAGCGATAGCCTGTCGAGGCTGCCGCTGAAGCGCATGAATAGTGTCAGGATGTGTCTGTAGCGTAGGCGTTGGCCGGCCAATAAATAGAATTTATCGGCAAGGAAAGATTATAAGAATTTGACAGGCAGACGAGGCGTCGATGATCTTAGACAGTCACGACCTGACTCTGAACCGTGAATACCTCTGGAAGCCATGGCTTACCCTTCCGCGTCACTGATGTCTGAGGATTTGCGGCTCGTCGAGTCAAGCCAGCTGCGCAAACTTGTCAGAACAGGCGCCTATGAGGGGCGCACGACTGGACTTGCGCGCGGCAAACTCCAGGCCAATCTTGTTATTTTGCCGCGCCGCTTTGCCGGCGAATTTCATCAGTTTTGCGTTCGCAATCCGAAACCTTGTCCGCTGGTCGGCATCAACCGCATCGGTAGCCCGTCGTTGCCGACCCTTGGCGATATCGATATCCGTACCGACGCCCCGCAGTACAACATCTATTGTTTCGGCGAGGTCATTGGCTGGAAAGCGGACATCATCGATTTGTGGCGCGACGACTTTGCCGCCTTCGCGCTCGGCAGTGCCTTGAGCGTAGACTCAGCGCTTGCTGAAAAGGGTGTGAGACTGCGCAGCACCGACTATCGAAAAACACCGCCCACTTTCCGAACCAGAATCGAGACGTGTCAGGTTGGGCCGTTCGGGGGTGAGATGCTCGCCTCGATGCGGTCGATAAAACGATGCGATGTCGACAAGGTCCGCGCGCTCACCGCGCGTTACCCGCATGCTCACGGCTCTCCCATCCATGTTGGCGATCCTGCGGCGATCGGTATCAAGGATTTGATGGCGCCCGACTGGGGCGATGCGGTCGAAATCAGGGAAGGTGAAGTCCCTGTATTTTGGGCCAGCAGCCTCACGGCCCAAGATGCCCTTGCACGCGCCGAACTGGCGTTGTGTGTCACGGTGTCGCCAGGTCACATGCTGATTACCGATGTGGATGCGTTTCGATCTTCCCCCGGTTAAGGCTGTGGCGCAACAGGGTGGTGAGTGCCTGCGCTCGTGACCGGCGCCGGCGGCAATCTTGGATCGACGATATCCACACCGCAAACCTTGCAGACGTCCGCTGTCACCAGCGATATTCCGACGCCTGAGCGCAGTGACCGTTCAAAGATCGTCCAGGATGTGCTAGCGAAAACCTTGTACGGCACATTGTGGGCTTCCAGCGTCTCCAGGGCATATCGCCGGTAGACGCAAGGGTCTGGGAAGAAAACCAGCGGCAACGGCTCGCCGCTGCCATGCTTGTAGGCAGGGCCGCCGGCCCAGATGAGCGGTTCCGACCACAGGATCTCGCCGGCCTCAGGTATCTCCGAAAGGTCGCGCACGATCGCCATCTCGACCTCGCCATCACTCACGCGTTTCGCCAGCTTTGCCGACGATTCCGTCTTGAACTCCACGGTGACATCCGGAAAGGCGCGGTTGAAGGCGTTGATCGTGCTGATGATGCCGGGCTTGAAGCAGTCGTTCACGATGCCGATGGAAACCGATTTGGTAGTCCGCCGCGGCCGGAAATAGAGATCGATCTCGTCGAGGATCTGAACGATCTTGTTGGCCTGCAGGTGGGGGCTTTTGAGAAGAGATCACTTTGGCCATGAGCGTCATCAACTGGTTGCCGCCCTGCGCGGGTGCGAGCTTGCTCGAGCCGACTGTCTGGATGTTCCAGAATAAAACGGTGACCTGCGCGGTCATATCTTACCTTTAACCGGATTGAGTGCGTAGTGCCCGCCGAATATGGCGGACAAGCCATCCTAGCAATTGGTATGTGCCGGAGCCGAAATCACATCATAAACGCGGACATCGCCATCTAGCGGCCAGCTACGATTCCAGAATGAGAAACATATTGGCTGTTCTGAAAAAGAACTCTGAAGTCGCAGGCATATCATTCCCCCTGCGAATGCCTTGTGGACTGTCAGCATTCTGCAATTGTTCCGACCAAATTGCCAAGAGAATTCATAGGCGCACTGCGTATCTTTACGCCTATTAAGTGAGCCTGTATGTAGATCAGCGTCCCACCAGTCGTGCGCCTTCTGCCGCAGTAGTTGCCGCTCGGCCATGGAGCGCGGGCCAGGCTTCAGCAGAACGCTGAAACTCCACGCGCGCCTATTCCCCGCAAAACACGCTGCACCACCTCGCCACCCACCTGCTCCACTTCGCCCAGCGCTGCGGCAACGTTGCCTACCCGCAGCGCTGCTGCGCCGTGGACGGTGCTCCATGTGAAGAGCAAGTCGCCCGGCACCGGTGGTGCTGCTATGACGCCGGTTGTGTACAGCCCCTGTAAGGCTGCCGGCAAATACGAATAGCTGGTCGGCGCGCCTGATTGCAAAGCGCTGGCACGGGTCTGCACGGCGTACACACCAAAGATCAGGCGCCACATGGCAGGCTGTTCGTCGGCAAAGCGAAGGTAGGCCAAGGCCAAGCGGTAGAGCCGTGCAATCGCCTCCTGTGCGTCGGCGGCCGGGGCTTGAAGGTCGAACGTCTCAGCAAAGCACTGTTGGAGTTGACCGATCCCGACGGCCGCCAATTCCGCCAGCAAGGCTTCGCGACTGTCGAAGTGTCGATAAGCCGCAGCGGCGCTAACACCTAGCCCGGCAGCCAACTCGCGCAGTGAAATGTGTTCGATGTCTGGAGCCTTCGCCGCTGCCTCTAGCAGAGCGCGTCGCAGGTCGCCGTGATGATACCGCCCGGCAGCGGGGGACTTGGGAGGCTGTTTCATAGGATCATAGAGCGGATGTTATCGGTGTTGACATTATGGTTCCTTGCGACTTATGTTAACGGCTATAACATTCCTTCCTGCTGCCGGAGCGGACCTCTGGCTTTACAGCTCCCTTGGACCAAATGACCTCACCCCATCCAGAGACGGTCGCCCGCATTACGGGCAACGAACCCAATACAGTCAAGACGCGCTCGATTCCAACCAACGTCGGGAGGTTGGCGGTCTACGATACCGGCGTTCCCAGCCGCGCGGACGCCTCGTTGGAGGTCTTGGTGCTCTGGCCCTCGGTCCTGGCTGATCACCGCATCTACAACGCGCAGATGGCCGCTCTGCGGGAGCGCTACCGGCTGATCCTCATTGATGGCCCCGGTCACGGTGCCAGCGGCGCGTCCGCAGGCAGCTTCAGCATGGCTCACTGTGCTGACGCTGTCGTGCAGGTGCTGGAAACCCTTGAGATCGTCCAGCCGGTAGTCTGCATTGGCACCTCGTGGGGTGGCCTGGTCGCCGGCGAATTCGCGCTGAGCTACCCAGACCGCACGCGCGCTGTCGTCATGCTGAACACTCCGGTCTTCAAGAGCAGTGCGCGCTGGCGCGATAGCTTCGTCAGTTGGGGCGCACGCTGGCTGAAAAACAGCAATGTCTACGCGCAGGGCGTGGCAGAGACCTACTTCATGCCCGAGACGCGGAAGCGCGAGATCGTCTTCATGAACGAATTCCGCAAACACATCCGACACGCCCGCGGTACGGCGTTGGCCCGGGCGGTTCGCTCGGTGCTGCTGGAGAGAGAGGACCTAGCTTCGCGTCTGCACAGCATCGCCGCACCGGCGCTCTTTATCGCCGGAACACACGACCTCGTGTATCCAGTCGGTGATCTGCGCCGCGCTGCCGGTCAACTGCCGCGAGGGCGCTTCGTCGAACTGCCGACGGCTCATCTTTCGGTAGTCGACGCGCCTACTGAAACCACGCGCGCCATCGTTTCCTTTTTGGACGAACTGTGACGCGCGATTCACTTCGCGCCCGAAGGAACCAGACTTTGAAGAACGAATCGCGAGTCATACTCGTCACCGGCGGCACGCGCGGCATCGGCGCGGCGATCGCCGGCCAGCTCCACGGACATGGTCACCGAGTTTACGTGACTCAGCGCGCTCAACTCAAGAGCGGGTGGCAGGACGGCCTGCAAGTGCTGTGTCTCGACGTTACCACCGCAGCGTCCGTCGTGGCCTGTGTGAGCGAGCTGCTACGGCGCGAGGGCCGTATCGATGTGCTGGTCAACAACGCAGGCTACGACCTGTTTGGCGCCGTGCTCGAGACCCAGTGGCACGAATTCATGGACCAGCTGGACACGAACTTTCTTGGCGCGGCGCGCATGGTCCAAGCCGTGCTGCCGCGCATGATCGAGCGACGGTCCGGGCGTATCATCAACATAAGCTCGATCGGGGGCGAGGTCGGCCTGCCGATGAATGCGGCCTACTCTGCCAGCAAGTTCGCTCTCGAGGGCTATACCGAATCGCTGCGGCAGGAGCTGCTGCCGCTCGGCCTTTATGCTTGCACCGTCAGCCCGAGCCCGGTCGCCACTGGCTCTCTCGATCAGTCGATCCGGGAAGTCAGCGCAGCCGACAACCCGTTCGCCCAGCGGCGAGCCGAGCTGGTCCGACGCATGCGCCGCGACGGCCTCGCCAGTCATACTCGGCCAGAGCATGTGGCCGCCGCCGTCGTGCAGGCGGTGCATGCCCGAGTGCCGGCACCGCGCTATCGCGTCGGCGCGCTCGCCCGCTGGATCCCGCGACTGAAAGCCTGGCTGCCGGACGCGTTGTTCGAGCTATTCATGCGGCGCGCGTACCCCTGACCTTGCAAGTCCATTCATATGAACGCCGGGGCGGCGCGCCTCGGCTCGACCGTTGGAGAACTACCATGATCATAGCCGACTACATTAACGTCGTTCTGTTGGTCAGCGGCGCTTTTACGATGTTGCCAATCGTCGTTTTTCTATTCCCAGCGCGCGGGCCCAGACTCCTGTTCGGGGTCGACGCGCCCGATGGCGTCGGGGGCTTGTTCACGCGACATTGGAGCTTGCTGGCACCGAGCCTAGGAGCGCTATTGATCTACGCCGCGTGGCGCCCGGAGCTCCGCGCTCCGTTGATGCTGGCCGCCGGCATCGAGAAGGCCGGGCTAATCGGCTTGATCCTGGCCGATTGGAAAAGGCCGCATACCGCTCACATGCGCCCGATCGTGATCTTCGATTTGGTCATCGTATCGGTCTACGCCGTTTATCTCTTTCATTCTCTTTGATTTGGCCGCCCCGGCCTCTCAACTCAAAAGGGGAGGAACATCAGAGCATCGCCTGGATGCCGCAGGACGAACCATCTCGGAGTTTCTCCGAGTCCACTCACTCGCTCACGGAGAACACCATGAAACGCTTTAGTGGCCTATTGGCCCTCATCATTGGAGCAACCGTCATGACCCAGTCAGCTTCTGCTGAAGACTTCAAAAACAATACACACTTGGACCCCACGGTGCGCGCATTCCTTACGGAACTCAGCAAGGACCCCAGCCCGTTCTGGGAATTGCCGCAGCCAAAGCCGCAGGAAATCCTGACGGCTCTGCAGAACCAGTCCCCGGTCGATATGTCCGGTGTAACGACGACAGAGCGGACGATCACGCAGAATGGTCAGTCCGTGAAGATATACATCATGAAGCCTGATCACACTGAGGCTAGCCCCGGCGTCCTGTTCTTCATCCATGGCGGCGTGTGGATCGTCGGCAACTTCGACAACCACATGCGCCTACTGCGCGACCTCGTCGTCAAATCCGGCCAAGTCGGCGTGTTCGTCGAGTACACCCCGCTGCCGCAGGCGAAGTTTCCAACCCAGTTGGACGAGACTTATGCCGCCTTGGAATGGGTGGCGGCTCACGGCGAGGAGATCGGTGCAGACGGCAGCCGTATCGCGGTGGCGGGCAACTCGGTTGGCGGCAATATGACCGCCGCGATTTCACTGATGGCCAAGGATCGCAAGGGTCCGAAGATCGCCTATCAGGCACTGCTGGTGCCCGCAACGGATGCAAGCGTCGATACTGAATCCTACAAGACGTTCGCGGACGGTTACTTCCTGTCGCGCGCGTTCATGAAGTACGGCTGGGACCTGTACGCGCTGGATGCCAAGACGCGCGACAACCCGTATGTCTCGCCAATACGCGCCAGCAAGGCCGAGTTGACCGGTCTGCCACCGGCCCTGGTAATCACAGCGGAAAACGATCCGCTGCGTGACGAAGGCGAAGCCTATGCTCGCAAGCTCTCCGATGCCGGCGTTCCGGTGACAGTCGTGCAGTACAATGGCACGATCCATGACTTTGTCGCACTCAACGCCCTGCGCAAGGTCCCGACGACCGAAGCTGCGCTTGATCAGATCGCTGACGGTATTCGCAAGCACCTGAATTGATTGTATCTGGAGCCCGGATCTCCGCCACCCCGATCGGCATCCCCTCCAGTCACTCGACGCGAGGGGATGCATTTATTCTGGCCTTCCCCGATTTTCGAGCGCGGCAAGTCACAGAAAAAGCGGACATTCCGAGATCAGTCTGAGACGAGGCGTTGCGCCTACGGCGTCGCGCCGTAGCGCTCAAGTAGCCGGATAATCTCCGCCTGCTGCGACTTTGCCTCAGGCGAACCGCTGCCGCCACGGCCGGTCTGCCTCGTCGCAAGCATCATTGGCGTCGAACCATTCCCGTTCTTACGCAAGGCGTCCGCACCGCCGTCCAGGAGCGCGCCCGCCGCCGCCGCGCACCGAGTTCTGACGGCGCGATGCAAAGGTGTCACGCCGTTCTGGTCGATGGCGTTGGGATCGGCCCCTGACGCGATCAGCCAGGCGACGGTCTCGGATTGGGCGACCGGATTCCACTTCGGCGACCCAGGAATCCCATCGGCCGCGTAATGGATCGGTGTCGCGTCCCGCCGGTTTCTCGCCGCGACGTCTGCCCCAAGGTTGATCAGCTTGCCCACGATCTCAGTCCGATGGGCCGCCGCTGCGACGTGAAGCGCGGTGTCGCCAGTATAGACGTAGTGTTTGATCTCGGTAAAAAAGTTGTCCGCCGCCCGCGTCGCCCCCTCGTTCAGGGTCGCCCGGGCGAGGGCAGGAGAGGCGGTCAGCAAGCCGAGCACGGCTGCGTCGTCAGCCAATGCGATTGCCTTCATCAGGCGCCGGAGTGCTCCATCATCGATCATGGTCTGCTGTAAACCCTTTTGTTCGGGATTCACTGACGAAGTGTATGTCCGGCAATGGCAGCGCACCACCCTGAACTGAAGTTTGGAAGGTCCGCTCAGTGGATGTGGATGGGCTGGACATGGTGTCGCAGCGACGTTGGTACATGCCCAGCACTTTGCACCGGATGATAGTCTCTCTCTAATGAATTCGGAGGGAGAGACTATGTCATCGACACGCAGTATTGTCGTGAAACTTCCCCATATCAGCCTTCCCGACGCCGATTGGGCGGACTGTTTCGAAATCGATATCAACAACCGGCGTCTGACGGCCATCGAAGGCGCCCGCCTGTCGATGGGCCGCATGCCGGACTGGGTGCGGCGCCTGGTGGCGCTTCGAAACTTTCTCGGACGCTTCGTCGGGCTCAAGGCCGGCTCGGAGTCCGCGCCATCGCCCCACCAAGACAAGATCGGCATCTTTCCCCTGCTCTCACAGGGCGAGAGGGAGGTGGTCCTTGGCCTTGACGACTGGCATCTCGATTTTCGCCTGGTGATCGAAGTCGCCGATCTCGGCGAGCACGGCACGCGGCTAAGGGCAACGACCCTTGTCAAGCGCAAGAACCTCTTCGGCCGCTTCTATATCGGGCTGGTAACACCCTTCCATAGGATGATCGTGCCGGTCGTCCTTCGCGGAGCGACCTGACGGCTCACTTCACCGCTGTGACCGCGACTGAACATGGGTTCGATTGCCTTCTCCCCTCACGGGAGTGGCCGGATGAGAGGGGAGTCTGCATGTCTGGCGACGAGAACACGAGGATGTCGTCACGGGTCTCCGGCTAAGGGACCCGGAACGCGCATCGCAAGCCATGGCCGTCCATCTGGATCGTGTGTTTGAAGCTGCTCGAGCGCTGATAGCCGAAAGGAGAGACTTGTTCTCCTCGAACGCCAACTCGACTTTGGAGACATACTCCCATCTTCTGAGAGACTAGAGTCCTTCTTTTTGACGAAAGCATATCCTGCGTTGTTGAAGAGCGGCTCCCCCATGGCAGGCGGCATCCGATGATAGTCCGCCGCGGTCCACCTGCCACGGCATCTCCTTTTAAGCAGGCTGCGGCGCGCAAATGCAGCCGCAATTGCTAGTACAGGCTATATGGTAGCGGTGGGGCTTTGAACCCCCGAGACGAAACGTCTTTATTATCAACCAGTTGAGAGGAGTCAGGCCCGCCGGAGTAGGTGCTCCTGACCCTGATCGCCAAAAATCCACAATAATATCATATGGTTAGGTGTAGCAGTGGTAGCGGGAGAGCGCTACCGCCTTTCCCCCCAGTCATCGGATCGGCGGTTCCTGCTCCGTTGTCTTGGATGAGGAGCCATCTTGAATTGCGCCCTGTACTCAATGTGAACGTTGGCTGTCTAGTACCAGCATCTAGATACGAAGACCTCGTTTAGTCTGCAGCCGAAATCGTTAGACCGGCAGCCCGAGCTGCTTTCGCAGGCTTTTGTCGAATGCGAACGCGGGGACGAAACGGCGAAGGAAACTGACCTGGCGCGCCATTTTTCCCGCCGCGTAGCGCCTCTTCGGAGCGGGATCGATCGCAGCGGCCAAAATGGTCTTGGCTACCACTTCGGGCGCATCGCCTTTTTCCATCGCTTTCCGGACGGCCAGAGTCATGCCAACGCGCGCGGAGTCATAGACATCAAGCAACTGATCGGGGGCGGCGAGATTGTCTTCGAATGACGTGCGGGTATAGGCGGGTTCCACAAGCGAAACGCGAATGCCGAACGGGCGCAATTCGTGATCAAGCGATTCAGAATAACCCTCGATGGCATGTTTGGTCGACGCGTAAAGCGCGAAATAGGGAGCGGGGATGAACCCCTGTACCGAACTCAAATTGACGATTCTGCCCTTCCTTTGGCGTCGCATTGCCGGCAATACCGCGTTGGTCACGCGGAAAACGCCGAAGACGTTCACGTCGAACAGCGCCTGGGCCTGGGCAATCGAGGACTCCTCCGCGCCGCCAAACAGACCCATGCCGGCATTGTTGACAAGCAGGTCGATGCGTCCGGCCTTGGCCAGAACGTCATCGACCATTTTCGCAACGGACGCGTCGTCGGTCACGTCGCAGGTCAGCATGGTAACGCCGTCGGATTGCTTGGAGGTCGTGCGACGGCTGGTTCCGAATACGCGAAAGCCCGCGCTTTGCAAGGCTTGGGCCGTCGCCCGCCCGATGCCGGAAGATGCCCCTGTCACGAGGGCGACGCCAGGATTGGTCTTGTTCATTGGAATCATTTCTTTCTTTGTGTTGGACCGGAGATGGGGAAGCATGAAAGGTCGGAGCGAATGGGGGCGGTTATGAGCGCCCCCGGTGCTCGCGTCGGGTCACCGGGGCGGTCCAGCGCCTGAACAAGGCGCTGGCATTAACGCCGCCAAAGCCGAAGCCATTGGATATCGCGTACTCCATCTCCATTGGCCGGGCCTCGTTTGCGACGAAGTCAATGCCGTCGGCGGCCGGGTCGGGAGCGCTAAGATTGAGTGTCGGTGGTGCCACCTGGTCCCTGAGCGCCAGGATCGCGAAGATGGCACCAAGCCCGCCGGCCGCGCCCAGCAGGTGCCCGGTCGCGGATTTCGTTGCGCTGACAGCTATCGCGTAATCTCGCCCGAATAGGCTCTTGATCGCTTCGATCTCACCTAGGTCGCCGACAGGCGTGGAGGTCGCATGCGCATTGAGATGACGAACCTCGCGCGGCGAAATCCCTGCTTGGGCGATTGCGATCTCCATGGCCCGGCGCGCACCGCCACCGTCCTCGGGACCAGAAGTGACGTGATGAGCATCCGCCGTCGTGCCGTAGCCGACGAGTTCGGCGAGCGGTTTTGCGCCGCGCGCCAGCGCGTGGCTCAACGCCTCGATGACCAGCACGCCGGCTCCTTCTCCCATGACGAAGCCGTCGCGCGACTTGTCGAACGGTCGGGAGGCCTCATCAGGACGGTGATTAAAGGAGGTCGAAAGAGAGCGTGCCGCGGCAAACCCACCGAGGCTGACGATATTCATGCATGCTTCCGTCCCGCCGCACACGGCAATATCGGCTTCATTGGCGCGGATAAGACGAGCCGCATCGCCGATCGCCTGGATGCCGGCCGCGCACGCCGTCACCGGTGCGCCGAGTGGGCCTTTGAAGCCATGGCGGATCGAGATGTGGCCTGCCGCAAGATTCACCAGGAAGGACGGCACCGTAAAGGGCGACAGGCGGCGGGCGCCCCGCGTATCCACCGTGCGCACCGCCTCGGTGATGGCAGGAAACCCGCCGATGCCCGAGGCGATGATCGTGGCCGTGCGCAGTCGATCCGTTTCCAAGGCAGGCTTCCATTTCGCCTGCGCAAGCGCCTCTTCCGCCGCAGCCAGCGCAAAGACAATGAACCGGTCTACCTTGCGCTGATCCTTCGCAGACAGGATGATATCGGGATCGAAACCGGCGTCTGGATCTTCTTCCTGGGAGGGAACCACGCCGCCAATCTTCGCCGGCAGGTCTCCCACCACATCGTCCGGAAGCCTACGAATTCCCGAACGACCGCCAAGCAGGCGTGACCAGGACGCTTCAACATTGGCAGCAAGGGGCGTGACCGCTCCCATGCCTGTAACAACAATCCGTCGCATCTATTTTCCAATCAAATTGGGTGCGTCGCCAGCACTGCGCACGCCGCTCAAGCGCCGGCTGCTTCGCGAACCTGATTGGTCGCCGCATCCAGAAAAGCCTGCGCAAGGTCGGGATCGTTGACGACCCGCGAGAGAAGCGCCGCGCCGACCATTGTCGAGAGAATGGCCATGGCCTTGCCGCCGGCCTCCTCGGCATTGGTCTCGGCAATGAAACGGACGAGGATCTCGAGATGCTCCTTGATGCCGGCTTCGAACGACGCTTTTACGTCCGGGCCTTGTCTGGCGGCATCCGAACCGAGCGCCACGATCGGGCAACCGTCCCTCTTTTCTCCGCTATGGCCCATGCTGAGATAGAACGCGATCACCGCGCCGAGCGGATCCTCAGGGCTTGCCGCCGTTGCGGCCGACCATCGGTGGGTAGCGCTCTCCATCGCCCGCCTGGACGCCTGCGCAGCCAGGTCGTCCTTTGACTTGAACTGCTTGTAAAAGGCGCCCTGGGTCAGCCCGGCACCCTTCATCAAATCCTTGAGGCCGATGCCGTCAAAGCCGCGCTCTCGAAAAAGCCGGCTTGCCACATTGATCACAGTCTCGCGGTTCTCTGCGGCTTGAATGCGGCTCACTCTCATCGTTGATCTCCTTTTTTGATTGCGTTCGTAATCTATAATCGATATAGAGCACGAACGCAATCTATTTTGAGAAGGGGTGACGAGCGTGAAAAAGAGAACCGTTATCGTATTGGGATCGACGCTGATGGCGATGTCATGGGCGGCGGCATTCTCGACGTTTGCTACCCCTGCGCAGGAAGCCCCTTTGGTGACCGACCCGAGGCAGGAAGCACCATTCGTCAGATTGGTGTCGGCAGCGCCGGTGACCGGATCAGAACGCGGCTTCACCGGCATCATCGGGGCGAGGGTGCAGAGCAATCTCGGCTTTCGGGTTCCCGGCAAGATCGTGGAACGGCTGGTGGACGTTGGCCAGAATGTCAAGGCCGGTCAGCCGCTGATGCGAATTGACGATACCGATCTGCGCCTTGCGCTTTCGGCGAAGCGCAACGCCGTTGCCGCAGCGCGTGCAGCCGTCGTTCAGACGCAGCCGGATGAACGGCGATACGCCAGTTTGCTTGGCAGTGGGTGGGTGACACCCCAGCGCTATGAACAGGCAAAGGCTGCGATGGATACAGCCCAGGCGCAACTTGCCGCCGCCGAGGCCGACGCACGGGTCGCCGAAAACGAGGCGGCCTATGCAGTCCTTTTGGCCGACGCGGATGGAACAGTGGTTGAAACGCTCGGCGAGCCGGGGCAGGTCGTCGCTGCCGGCCAGCCAATAATCCGGATCGCCAAGGCCGGCCCCCGCGAAGCGGTGGTCACGCTTCCCGAAACGATCCGGCCGGCGATCGGCTCGGCAGCCGAGGCCAGCGTGTATGGTGGCGATAAGCGTCGCTATTCAGCGCATCTGCGGCAGTTGTCGGACTCCGCCGATGCCCAGACCCGCACGTATGAGGCCCGCTATGTGCTCGACGGCGAGGCTGCCGCAGCACCGCTTGGCGCGACGGTAACCATTCGGCTTGCAAGCCAGGAGAAACAGCCGGAGGTACAGGTGCCGCTGGGAGCCGTGCTTGATGACGGCCGGAAGACCGGCGTTTGGGTGTTGGACAGCGCCACCTCGACCGTACACTTTCAGGCCGTCCAGCTTGTTCGTGTGACCAGCGAGACCGCTGTGATCTCCGGACTGAACTCCAACGTTCCCATTGTGTCGCTCGGCGCACATCTCCTGCAGGAGGGCGCTCTCGTCCGGACTGAGTCCGAAAGCGGGAGCAAATGATGAGCTTCAATCTGTCCGCGATAGCCGTTCGCGAACGCGCCGTCACCCTGTTCTTCATCCTCCTGCTGGTGGCTGCCGGTGCCTACGCCTTCTTCATGCTCGGCCGGGCGGAGGACCCGAGCTTCACCATCAAGACCATGACGGTCACGACGGCATGGCCGGGCGCCACAGCGCGTGAGATGCAGGATCTCGTCGCTGAACCGTTGGAGAAGCGGCTTCAGGAACTGACCTGGTACGACCGCGTGGAGACGACCACGCGGCCGGGTTATGCGTATATGACGGTCACGCTGAAGGACAGCACACCGTCATCCGTCGTGCAGGAGGAGTTCTACCAGGCTCGCAAGAAGCTCGGGGATGAAGCCCGCAACCTGCCGCCCGGCGTCTTCGGCCCCTTCGTCAACGACGAATATTCGGATGTGAGCTTCGCCCTTTATGCGCTGAAGGCCAAAGGCATGCCGATGCGGGAACTGGCGAGGCAGGCCGAGGTGATCCGCCAGGACCTCCTGCACGTGCCCGGCGTCAAGAAGATCAACATCCTTGGTGAACGTCCCGAACAGATATTCGTGGAGTTTTCCTACGCCAAGCTGGCAACCCTCGGCGTGTCGGCACAGGACATCGTCGCCGCGTTGCAGCGGCAGAACACCGTCACGCCCGCAGGCTCGATCGACACAATGGGGCCGCGGCTCTTCATTCGGGTCGACGGCGCCTATGACAGCGTTCAGGCGATCGCCGACACGCCGATTGTCGCTGCGGGGCGGACGCTGAAGCTCTCCGACATTGCCGAGGTCAGCCGCGGCTATGAAGACCCTCCCACATACCTCATCCGTCGTCAGGGCGAGCCCACCATCATGCTTGCAGCGGTTATGCAGGAGGGCTGGGATGGCCGCGCGCTCGGCAAGGCACTTGAGGACAAGACTGCCGCGATCGCAACGACGCTGCCGCTTGGGATGACGTTGGACAAGGTGTCCGATCAGGCCGTCAACATCACTTCGGCGGTCGACGAATTCATGTTGAAGTTCGCGATGGCGCTCGGCGTCGTGCTGCTGATCAGCCTGCTCAGCATGGGCTGGCGCGTCGGCATCGTCGTGGCGGCTGCCGTCCCTCTGACGCTTGCCGTCGTGTTCCTCATCATGCTGGAAACCGGTCGGTTCTTCGACCGCATCACGCTCGGCGCCCTCATCCTGGCGCTTGGTCTTCTCGTGGACGACGCCATCATTGCCATCGAGGTTATGGTGGTGAAGATGGAAGAGGGCATGGACCGCATCAAGGCGGCGGCCTATGCATGGAGCCACACTGCTGCACCGATGCTCTCCGGAACGCTGGTGACGATCGCTGGCTTCGTGCCGGTGGGTTTTGCGCGCTCGACGGCCGGCGAATACGCCGGCAACATCTTCTGGGTCGTGGGGTTCGCTCTCATCGTCTCATGGGTCGTAGCGGTGGTCTTCACGCCCTATCTCGGCGTCAAGATGCTGCCCGCGATCAAACCGGTCGAGGGCGGTCACCACGCCATTTACAACACGCCTAACTATCGACGTTTGCGGCGGCTCATCACCTTTGCCGTGCGGCATAAATTTGTAACCTGCGGTGTCGTCGGCATCGCCTTCGCGCTTTCCGTCGTCGGTATGGGGGGCATCAAACAGCAGTTCTTTCCGACATCCGACCGCCCCGAAGTGTTGGTGGAGGTTCGCTTGCCGGAAGGTGCCAGTATCGAGACAACGACCGCCGCGGTCGAGAAGCTCGAACATTGGCTGGATAGCCAGCCCGAGGCCAAGATCGTGACGAGCTATGTCGGTCAGGGCGCTCCGCGCTTCTTCTTCGCGATGGCTCCGGAACTGCCTGATCCTGCCTTCGCGAAAATTGTCGTGCTGACCCCGGACGCCGAGGCGCGTGAGGCGTTGAAGCACCGGCTTCGGGAGGCGGTGGCGCAGGGACTTGCACCCGAGGCGTATGTCCGCGTTACGCAACTCGTGTTCGGCCCCTACACGCCGTTCCCGGTCGAGTTTCGGGTCATGGGACCCGATGCCACGCAACTCTACGGCATTTCCGAAAAAGCCCTCGACATCATGCGGGCCGTCCCGGACGTGCGGCAGGCCAACCGCGACTGGGGCAATCGCACGCCCGTGCTTCGCTTCGTGCCGGACCAGGATCGACTGAACCTTATCGGCCTCTCGCCGGCGGAGGTGGCACAGCAACTGCAATTCCTCCTCACCGGCATTCCCGTTACGCAGGTTCGCGAGGACATCCGCAATGTCCCCATCGTGGCACGCAGCGCCGGCGGCGAGCGGCTGGATCCGGCGCGTCTGGCGGATTTCTCACTCGTGAGCCGAGACGGCCGCTCGATTCCGCTCGACCAGATCGGGCATTCGGAAATCCGTCAGGAAGAGCCAATCCTGAAGCGCCGCGATCGCACGCCCGTTGTCACGATCCGCGCGGACATCAATGAGGCGACGCAGCCTCCGGAGGTCTCCAAGCAGATAATGAAGGCCCTTCAGCCTTTGATTGCGTCCCTTCCGGCCGGCTATCACATCGAAATGGGTGGATCGATCGAAGAGGCGGAAAAGGCCAACACCGCGCTGGCTAAAGTCTTCCCGGCCATGATAGCCACCATGCTGATCGTCATCATGCTGCAGGTGAGATCCTTCTCAACGATGTTCATGGTCGTGCTGACAGCACCGCTTGGCCTTGTCGGCGTCGTGCCGATGCTGCTCACCTTCCACCAGCCCTTCGGCTTCAACGCAATTCTGGGCATGATAGGGCTGGCCGGCATCCTGATGCGCAACACGCTGATCCTGACGGAGCAGATCAAGGAGAACCGTGCTGCCGGCATTGACGACTATCACGCCGTCATCGAGGCCACGGTGCAACGCACCCGGCCCGTCATTTTGACCGCACTTGCCGCCGTGCTGGCCTTCATCCCCCTCACACACTCCGTCTTCTGGGGTTCAATGGCCTATACACTGATCGGCGGCACGGCGGCCGGCACGGTGTTGATCCTGCTCTTCCTTCCCGCGCTCTACATCGCGTGGTTCCGGATCAAGCCTACCGCGGATGAGATCCCGACTGCGGATGAAATCCATGAGGCTTCGACGGAGGAACTGGAAATGCGACCAGTTATGGCTGCTGAGTAGGGCGCCCTTGCCGAGCCTTTTTTGTCTGCACGGGGCGAATGCCGGGTTCGTGTGCCGATGCGAGTGAGAGCAATCAGTATGGCTAACGGTAGCGGATGTCAGCGTAACCTATTGATCTTATTGCTCGAGTGGTAGCGGGAGAGGGACTTGAACCCCCGACCCCAGGATTATGATTCCCGTGCTCTAACCAACTGAGCTACCCCGCCAGGGCGACGAAAGGCCCGAAATCCGCCTTAAATCGAAAGGCATTTCGGGGCGTTCGCCAAGGTCGCGCGGATATAAGGTTGGGAGGGCGAGCCTGTCAAGCATCGATACGCCCGGCGCGCCGGCATATTGTCACTGATGAAAAGCTTTGCCGGGCAGACATCTGAGGTGAGCACCCGGGGTTGAGTTCGACGGGGCACGTCGCTATGTCTCGGCCAAGAAATTAGAGTTTGAAGCTGATGAAGCCGCGCATTGCAGTCCTCGGTTGCGGATACTGGGGCAGCAACCACATCCGCACCCTCAAGGCGCTCGGCGCGCTGCATGCGGTTTCCGATGCCAATCGGGCGCGGGCCGAAGGTTTTGCCAGTGAGCAGGACTGCCTGGCGATCGAGCCCGACCAGCTGTTCGTGCGTGACGATATCGACGCCATCGTCATGGCGCTGCCGCCGCAATTCCATGCCGATCTTGCCGTGCGCGCCGCCGAGGCCGGCAAGGATGTGCTGGTGGAAAAGCCGATTGCACTGACGGTGCCCGACGCCGAGCGGGCGGTGCAGGCGGCAAAGGACAATGGCCGCGTCTTCATGGTCGGCCATGTCCTGCGTTTCCATCCCGCCTTCGAAACGCTGAAGGCGCTGATCGACAATGGCGAGCTCGGCGAAGTCCGTTACATCCATTCGCATCGTCTCGGCCTCGGCAAATTCCACACCGAGAACGATGCGCTGTGGGATCTGGCGCCGCACGATCTGTCGATGATCCTCGCGATCACCGGAACCGAGCCGATCGAGGTGCGCGGCGAAGGGGCTGCACTGCTCGACAATCTCAGCGACTTCGCGCATCTGCACATGCGCTTTCCCAACGGTCTGCGCAGCCATCTCTTCACCTCGCGTCTCAATCCCTATCGCGAGCGGCGGCTGACCGTGGTCGGCACCAAGGCCATGGCGGTGTTCGACGATGTCGAGCCATGGGAGCGCAAGCTTGCCGTCTACCGCCACGCGGTGTGGCAAGACAGCGGCCAATGGGCCTTCACCACCAACGAGCCGTCCTATGTCGCGGTCGGCCAGGGCATGCCGCTGACGCGCGAACTCGAGCATTTCATCCAGTGCATCGAGACGCGGGCCGAGCCGCGCACCAGCGGCGAGGAAGCGATCAGGGTGCTGCGCATCCTGACCGCGGGCACGGTCACCCACACAAAGTCCTGAGACCGTTTGGAAATTCTACTCCGGCGGTCATCTGATGGCGTTTTCTGCGCTTCCGGTGCTCACGTACTTTAAGTACGCTCCGCTCCGGTTCTCGAAAACACCACCATATGACTCCCCAGAGCGAATTTCGAAACGGTCTCTGAGGAGGGTGGTAGCTGCCTGACTTATTCCGCGGGGACCTGCGCCGGCCTGGCGGCAAGCCGCGTCAGCATGGCTTCCGCCTCGGCGCCGCGCTCGGAACGCTCGATGAAGCCGCCGCCGAAGACGCGGGCCTCGTTGCCATCGTCGGAATAGAGCACGCAGGCCTGTCCCGGCGCGATGCCGGACTCGCCGTCGACCAGTTCCACAAAAGTGCTGCCGGCACGGTGATGCAGCACGGCCGGCCGCGGCGGCCGCGTCGAGCGGACCTTGGCGAACAGCTCTATGCCGCAGGCCGGGATGTCGGACAGCGCGCGGTCGCCCAGCCAGTTCATGTTGCGCAGGTAAATCTTGTGCGTCTCCAGCGCCTCGCGCGGGCCGACAATGACGCGCGCCCGGTCGGCGTCGAGATGGACGACGTAGAGCGGCTCGCCCGAAGCGATGCCGATGCCGCGGCGCTGGCCGATCGTGTAGCGCAATATGCCGTCATGGCGGCCAAGCACGCGGCCGTCGATGTGGACGATATCGCCCGGGTTGGCGGCAGCCGGCTTCAGCTTGGCGATAATGTCGGAATATTTGCCCTGCGGCACGAAGCAGATGTCCTGGCTGTCCTGCTTGGCGGCAACGGTCAGCCCCATCTCTTCGGCGATAGCCCGCACCGCAGGCTTCGACAGGCCGCCGAGCGGAAAGCGCAGATAATCGATCTGCGCCTGCGTGGTGGCAAACAGGAAATAGCTCTGGTCGCGGTCGGCATCGACCGGACGAAACAGCGCGCGGTGGGCGCCATTGGCGCCGGAGCGGATATAATGGCCGGTGGCGAGCGCGTCGGCGCCAAGGTCCTTGGCGGTCGCCAAAAGGTCGGCGAACTTCACCGTCTGGTTGCAGGAGACGCACGGGATCGGCGTCTCGCCGGCGACATAGCTCTCGGCAAACGGGTCGATGACCGCCTTGCGGAAGCGCTCTTCATAGTCGAGCACGTAATGCGGGATGCCCAATGTCTCGGAAACGCGGCGGGCGTCGTCAATGTCCTGGCCGGCGCAGCAGGAGCCGGCCCGGTGCGTTGCCGCGCCATGGTCGTAGAGCTGCAGCGTGACGCCGACGACATCATAGCCTTCGCGCTTCAAAAGGCCGGCGACGACGGACGAATCGACACCGCCCGACATGGCGACGACGACGCGGGTGTTTTGCGGGCTGGCGGGAAGGTCGAGGCTGTTCATGGTTCTTTCGTTCTGCGCGGCGCTTCAATGGCAGTGGCGCGAATATAGGTCAACCACATCCGCGGCGCCAGCTTTGCGGCAGCGCCGATTTGGCGGGGAAATTGCGCGCCTGCCGGCCGTTCACTCAAATGCCGACGAAAAGACTAACGCGGCGTTCATGATCCTTACCTAGTCATTAGGGTTCGCTTAGGCAATTTTTAAAGCTGTGGCGGTAATGTGGTGGGGATTGGGTCTTTGA
This sequence comes from Mesorhizobium sp. P2_C5_2, assembly GCF_056404535.1. Taxonomy (NCBI): domain Bacteria; kingdom Pseudomonadati; phylum Pseudomonadota; class Alphaproteobacteria; order Hyphomicrobiales; family Phyllobacteriaceae; genus Mesorhizobium; species Mesorhizobium sp. P2_C5_2. Next base: position 429,658 of record NZ_JBFUDV010000003.1, read on the forward strand.
GTTTTTTGTAGAGAGTACGATGACCGATCTTGTTAGACCGCGAGTCAAATATGTTATCGGGCCTGACGGCAGCCCCCTTACGATTGCCGATCTGCCGCCGACGAATACACGTCGCTGGGTTATCCGGCGTAAGGCGGAAGTGGTTGCTGCGGTGCGCGGCGGGCTTTTGAGCCTCGACGAGGCATGCCAGCGCTACAAGCTGACCACCGAGGAATTCCTGTCCTGGCAAGCGTCGATCGACGAATACGGCCTTGCCGGGCTGCGCACGACGCGCATCCAGCAATACCGGCATTAGAGCCAGGATCTCAACAAAAAAGGGCGCGGTAACCGCGCCCTTTTGCCTGTCGCAATGCCTGCTTCAGACCGTCAGCACCACCTTGCCGATCGGCCTGGTGGCGAGAAAAGCGTGCGCCGCGCCCGCCTGTTCGAGCGGAAAGCTCTTTGCCACGTGGACGGCAAGCTTTCCCGCATCGACCAGTTTGCCGAGCTCAACGAGGCCTTCGCGGTCAGGCACGACGGACATCCGCTCGACGCGGATGTTTCGCGCCGCAGCCTTGGCCCGGGTGGTGTCGTGGACATTGAGCAGCGACACCAGGACGCCACCGTCCTTCAGGACTGTCAGCGATTGGTCGGCATGGTCGCCGCCCATCGGGTCCAGCACCAAATCGAGGTCGCGGACCGCAGCGGTGAAGTCGCCCTTGGTGTAGTCGACGACCTCGTCGGCGCCAAGCGAGCGGACGAAGTCAAGCTTGTTCGGGCTGGCGGTGGCGATGACATAGGCGCCGCGCGCCTTGGCGATCTGCACCGCAAGATGCCCAACGCCGCCGGCTGCGGCATGGATCAACACGCGCTGGCCCGGCTTGAGGCCACCATGGCGGACAAGGCCTTGCCAGGCGGTGAGGCCGGCCAGTGGCAGCGCGCTGGCGTGATTGTGATCGATGCCTTGCGGCTTCGGTGCGATTTCATCAGCCGGGGTGACAGCGAGTTCCGCATAGGCCGCGGCCTGTTTGGGAAAACGCGGCATGCCGAACACGGCGTCACCGACCTTGAGGCCGCCGTTAACGCCTAGGCCCACCGCCTCGACGGTGCCTGAAATATCCCAGCCGAGGGTGAAGGGCGGTTCGCCCAGCAATGGATAATAGCCGGCGCGCACCGAGCCATCGACCGGATTGATGCCGGCTGCGTGCACGCGGACGAGCACTTCGCCTGATTTGGGCGAGGGGGCGGGACGGTCGGCGATGACGAGGACGTCGGGTCCGCCGACGGAATTCTGGATAACGGCACGCATGGGAGTCTCTCCTGCTCTGTTGGTGCCACTATAATTTGGATAGTAATATTCCCTTGTCTAGTATGTACCTTTTCTATATATAGGCACCTCATGGATAGTGATGATGATTGCGGCTTCGGCTACGATGCCTTCCGGCGAACGTGCCCTTCGCATGCCGTGCTCGAAATGCTGGCCAGCAAATGGGTCTATCTGGTGGTTTGCGCGTTGCGCCGCGGCCGGCTGCGCAATGGCGAACTGGCCCGCAGGCTGGAAGGCATCACGCCCAAAATGCTGACGCAGACGCTGCGCATTCTGGAGCGCGACGGGCTGGTGCGGCGCGAAATCTTTCCGGTGATCCCGCCGCGGGTGGAATATGAATTGACCGAACTTGGCCAGAACCTGGCGGGGCTGCTCACCCAGATACGGTCCTGGTCGGAAGAACATGTGCCCGACATCAAGGAGGCGCGGGCAAGGGCAGCGGCGAACCAGGAAGCGGAATTGCTGGCACAGGCCTGAAGCTGCGGCCGCCTTGCGGCCAGATTAGCGGCGCCGGAACCTTTGGTCCGGCTACACTCAAAGCGAAGCGCGGCGTCAGGCGCCGCCGGCTGGATCAGATCCGGTCTTCAGCCGATCATGGCGCTGCGGCCGCCGAGTTCCGCGTCACGGATCTTGGTGTCGCGCGATTCCAGCATCTCGGCCTTGGAAAGCTCCGCTTCAGCCTCGCCGAGTAATGATTCGGCAGCGCTTCGCTGTTGGGCGAGGTCGCCTTGCGAGTTTCTGAGGTTGTCGCGGCGCAGACGCGCCGCCTTGGCGAAGGTTGGATAGGCAAAATGGTTGATGTCGGTGATGCCGGCCTTCTTCTCCTCGGCGGAGATCTGAAGCTCCAGTTCAACGGCCATGCGCTCGAACTCGGCGATCATCATGTCGAGCTGCAGCAGCTGCCGCCGCTTCTCATTCACCTGAAATTGCTTCAGCCGAACGAGGTTTTCACGTGACTTCATGATTCGGTACTCCCGGAAAACGCACACCTGCACATATCGTCCAATCCGTCCGCCAGGGCCTGGCGCCACCCGTATCCACCGGCATTCCCCGAACTATGGGAAACAAATTCCTAAAGTTTTTCGCCGTTGGTAACCATTCGTTTACGGGCATTGTTAATCATAAGGGCGAGGACTTAAGGCCGGGTAAAAATTCCGGCTCCCGATACGGAAGCCGGCCAGCGAGTCCCTTGAGTCACTTAGTCCAACTTATTAATGTGTTGCATTAGCGATTTGGGTCTGTGATTCATCATTAGATTCAAGAGGGTGTAGAAAGGGGTTAAAAAATCTGGTACCGTCCTGGGTGCGGAATTAGGTTTTGTTAACCATTCGATGGCAGCCTCTGTTCAGGCAATCACTGCTCCGGTCCCGGATGGGTCGTGACATGGTCCGGCGGCAGAAAAGGGGAATGAAATGCGCGTTCTGCTGATAGAAGACGACAGTGCAACCGCTCAGAGCATCGAGCTGATGCTCAAATCCGAAAGTTTTAATGTTTACACGACCGACCTCGGCGAAGAAGGCGTCGATCTCGGTAAACTTTACGATTACGATATCATTCTTCTCGATCTCAACCTTCCCGACATGTCCGGCTACGAAGTTTTGCGGACACTTCGCCTCTCCAAGGTGAAGACGCCAATCCTAATCCTGTCCGGCATGGCCGGCATCGAGGACAAGGTGCGCGGCCTCGGCTTCGGCGCCGACGACTATATGACCAAGCCGTTCCACAAGGATGAGCTGGTCGCCCGCATCCACGCCATCGTGCGCCGCTCCAAGGGCCATGCCCAGTCGGTCATCACCACCGGCGACCTGGTGGTCAATCTCGATGCCAAGACCGTCGAAGTCGGCGGCCAGCGCGTGCATCTGACCGGCAAGGAATACCAGATGCTGGAGCTGCTCTCGCTGCGCAAGGGCACCACGCTGACCAAGGAAATGTTCCTCAACCACCTCTATGGCGGCATGGACGAACCGGAATTGAAGATCATCGACGTCTTCATCTGCAAGCTGCGCAAGAAGCTCGACGCTGCGTCCGGTGGCCAGAACTACATCGAGACGGTCTGGGGTCGCGGCTATGTGCTGCGCGAGCCGGAAGACATCCGCGTCAGCGCCTGAGCGAACATCATCTGATTGAATTCAATAAAAAACCCGGCTTAGGCCGGGCTTTTTTGCTGTTCCTTTTGGTCGAGCCGACCCGAATCAGGCGGCGATCTTCAGAGTACGAAAGCGCTCAAGCAGTTGCGGCCGGTTGAACGGCTTCAAGAGATAGCCCTGGGCGCCGGCGCGCTTTGCCTTCATGATAGAAGCGACATCGACCTCGACCAGCGAAATCAGGATCTGCGGCTTGATCGCGCTTTCCATGGCGCGGACCTGGCGGATGAGATCGACCGCCTGCATGTCGGGCAGGGCGCCGTCGACGACAATCACATCGGGCATCTCGGCAGCGCACATCTCGACCGCGTCCAGTCCGGTGGCCGCTTCGATCACCACCATGTCGGAGCCGCCAAGAATCCGTTTTGCGACCTTCCTGATCACACTTGAATCGTCGACAAACATGCAGCGCTTCATTTCCGGGTCCTCTTTGCCGTGGGGCGAACCGGCGGCATCCGGGTATCGGGATGCACCTTAGACCGATCTGGTAAAGAAGCCGAAAAGCCGTTAGGTAAAGTTTTTGCAAAAATGTCGTTTGCGCGCCGCCCCGGCGGACGCGTCACCGACGATGAAGCTTGGCTGTTCTGAATTTCGGCCAAGGCCGCAAATATCAGTGGCAAAAGATACTTGATTTGTTCTTGGGCGTTGGCCGAGCCGGCAAACGGCTTCGGATCGTCAGACCGCGGACAGCACGATCTCTTCGGCGGTCGCGTGGATCGAGATCGTCATATTGGCCTCACGCGCCAAGAGCAGCGTGTAATAGGGCTGGACCGAATGGGCATCGATCGGCTCCTCGGGCTTGTTGCCGGAATGGAGTTCGAGGAATTTCGGCGGCACGCGCAGCATCGGGCCGCTCGCCGCAAGCGCAAAGCGCGGCTCGGTGTCGAGGTTTTCCAGCGTGACCACCAGCTTGCCGCCGCGCGGGATGGCGGCGTTGGCGACGAGCAGCAAATTGAGCAGCAGCTTGACCTTGTTCTTGGGCAGCAGGGCGCGAACCCCGTTCCAGACCAGTTCCGGCTTCTCGTTCTTCAGGAAAGCGATAGCGACGGACTCGGCGTCGCCGGTGTCGATCATCATGCCGGCCGAACCGGCGGCGCCGAAGGCGATGCGGGCGAATTGCAGGCGGGCCGAAGCGTTTCTGGCGCTCTGGCGAATCAGCTTCATGGCGTCTTCGTCGGCGCCGCCCTCGTCGAGCAGTTCAAGGCCGTTGTTGATGGCCCCAACCGGCGAAATGATGTCGTGGCAGACGCGGCTGCACAACAAGGCTGCGAGGTCGGGTGCGGAGAGAGTGAAAAGCTCGGCCATCGGCGAAAATCCCTGCTAAAAATTCACATCCGGGCGGCCACGCGACCGGCCGTCGCGCCTCACCCACCCGAATCACGCTTTTTCCCCAGCGCTTCTGAATACACAGCGCCCGAGCGTGCAGCAACAAATCCACAATTCTCGTTAGCAAAAATGGCGTGTTTGCACAGGATGGGAGCCCGCGCAGACGGTCAGACAGCCTTCGAACCGCCATGTTCATGTGGAAGGTTAATGGTTGAAAAAGGATTACGGCATAGTTTGCCCGTAACAGTCATCCTTAACGGCCGCCTAAAGAGCCGGACGGGGTGCGAGGCGTCGGCGAAAGTGCTCCCTGACGGAGATTGGAAGCATGGTTTCCCGATTCTACGACCGGACCTTTGTCCGTGTCTTCTTCATGGCGATTGCCCTCATGGGCGCTCTCGCCTTCTCAACCTCTGCGTCGCGGGCGCAGGAATACACCGCTCAGGAGATCGTCGATTCCGGTCACAAGTTCTTCGGCGCGACGTCGGGCGGTCTCGCCACCGTTGTCGAGAAGATTTTTGCCTCCTACGGCCTGCCCAATGGCTATCTGCTCGGCGAAGAGGGTTCCGGCGCGGTGATCGGCGGCCTGACCTATGGCGAAGGCACGCTCTACACCAAGAATGCCGGCGACCATAAGGTGTTCTGGCAAGGTCCGTCGCTCGGCTGGGATTTCGGCGGCGAGGGATCGCGGGTGATGATGCTCGTCTACAATCTTGACGACGTCAGCAATCTCTACAACCGGTTCGGCGGCGTCGCCGGTTCGGCCTATGTCGTGGCCGGCGTTGGCTTCAACGTGCTGCAGAACAACAGGGTCCTGCTGGTGCCGATCCGCACCGGCGTCGGCGCGCGGCTTGGCGTCAATCTCGGCTATCTGAAGCTGACGCAACGGCCGACCTGGAATCCCTTCTGAGTGGGCATATTGATATTCAGGTGATGCCGGCCCGCGAATGGCTGATACCTGCGCTTCCGGTACTCACGGACCAATGTCCGCTCCGTTCCGGTTCTCGGCATCAACCATTCTCGGCTCGGCCTGACCTGAATCTCAACATGGCCTCAGCCCGCGATCATGCCATCGAGCGCATTTTGTGAGGTCACAAGCTGAACCTGGCTGCGGCATACTCTTGCCGCAGCGCTGGATTTGCGTCATGCGAACATGGCAAAGTCCAGACTTGGCGGTTGCCGGATAGCGGCCCGCCCGTAACGGGTAGTCACCTTGGTTCAGTCGATCCTGTTCTTCGCCCTCGGCTTTTTGTGCGCCGGCTTTCTGGCGCTGCTGGTTGCGCCGGCCATCTGGCGGCGGGCGGTCGCGCTGACACGCAAGCGTGTCGAGGCGTCGGTGCCGCGAACGCTGGCCGAGATCCAGGCCGACAAGGACAGCTTGCGGGCCGAGTTCGCCATGACGACACGTCGGCTCGAAATCAGCGTCAAGACGCTGCGCGAGCAGGTGAATGAGCAGCTCGTCGAAATCAGTCGAGGGCACGAGGCGCTGAAAGGCCTGGCGGTCGAGCGCAAGGACAAGAAGCAGGCGCTTACCGAACTGGGAGAAAAAAACGAACAGCTGCTGCATCGCGAGCAGCAATTGCAGCAGCTGACGGACAAGCTGGTGCAGGCCGAGCGCATGATGGAAAGGCGCGCGCTTGAGCTGGAAAAGATCGAGCATATGTATGACGACGCCTCCTTCTCCTCCAGCAACCGTCAGATCGAACTGGTGGCGCGCGAATCCGAGCTGGAAAAGCTTGCCAACGACATTTCGGTGCTGCGCGGCCAGCGCAAGGAAGCCGACAAGCGCCATCAAGAGGTCGTCGCCGAGGGCAAGGCTATGCGAGATGCCTTGAAGGCCGAGAAGAAAAGAACGGCCGATCTCGAGAAGAAGCTCGAGCGTCTGCTCGCCACACTTGCCGATCGCGAGGACAAGCTCGATCGCCGCGAAAAGGAACTGTCCCGGCTTCGCGAACGATTGAAGGGTGACGCTGCGGGAGGCCCCGTGGCTGCTGGCCTGGTTGGCGCGCAGGACAATGCCCCAGCCAGGAACAACGACATGGACAAGGTGCTCGCCAAGCTCGAAGGCGATCGCGAGCGGCTGGAAGCCAGGCTGACGACACTGGCCCGCGAGAACAAGCGGCTGAAGACGGAGCTTGGCGGTTCCGAAACCACGAGAAATGGCGACGACAGGCGCAGCGCCGGTGATGCGTTGCGTGAACAGATGAACACCCTGGCGGCAGAGGTCGTCAGCCTGACCGCCAAGCTCGAAGGACCCGATTCGCCGATCACCAAGGCGTTGGCGGCGCCGCAGGAAACGCGATCGGGGACCACCAGCCTCGCCGATCGCGTCCGGGCGCTGCAGAAGGCAGATTCGGCGGGCTGAGCTTCAGGCCGCGGGCTTTCAAAAATCCTCGGCGACTACGACTTTCCACTCGAAAAATGATGCAGCGCGATCGCTGAGGCGGCTGCGACATTCAGACTATCGAAGCCTTCAGACATTGCGATCCGCACCGTCCGCAGGCGCGCAAGCAGGCTCTCGGGCAGGCCTTCGCCTTCGGTGCCGAGATAGAGCGCCAGTCGTTTCGGTCTCGCGGCATCGCGAATGTCAGCCTCACCGCGCGGCGACAAAGCGACCTGCCCGAAGCCCAACGCGTCAAGCTTGGCGATGAAAGGTTCAGTGTCGCCGAAGGAGGCGAAGGGAACCTTCAGCGCCGCGCCAACGGAGACGCGGATCGCCTTGCGATACAGCGGATCGCAACAGGTCGCGTCGACAAACACCGCATCGGCGCCGAAGGCGGCCGCGTTGCGGAAGATCGATCCCATATTGTCATGGTTGGCGATGCCGATGAGCACGACGATCAGCGCGTCGGCAGGCAAGGTGTCGAGCAAGGCTTCTGCGAGCTGCGGCGTGCCCTTGCTGCCGATTGCCAATATGCCGCGATGCATGTGGAAGCCGGCGATCCTGTCCATGATCTCGCTTGCCGCAACGTAAACCGGCAGGTCCGCAGGGGCCTTGCGCAGGATGTCGTCGAGCCCGGCCAGCCGGTTTTCGAGAACCAGGATCGACTCCGCGGCAAAGCGTCCGGCTGACAGCAGAACGTCCAGCACCACCTTGCCTTCGGCGACGAACCGGCCATGGCGGCCGGTGAGATCGCGTTCGCGGATGTCGAGATAGGCCGCGACCCGCGGATCGTGCGCGTCGTCGATCTGGATCGGATCCATCAATACCTCGGCCGGCGAAAAATCGTCAGCGAGGTAAGGAGCGATCGGAGCCGCAGGTCAAGTCCCGGCGCGGCGCAGACGCGTTGCCATCTGGGACAAGTCGCCTATCCCGAAAACGCCGTCCAGCATGCGCAACAGCTCGCGCACGGCTTCCGACTTGCAGGAATAGTAGATCATCTGCCGGTCGCGGCGGGTCTCGACAAGATCGAGCGCCCTGAGCTTGGCCAGATGTTGCGACAAAGCGGACTGACTGAGCACCACCTTTTCGGCGATGGCACCGACCGACATTTCACCGTCGGTCAGATAGCTCATGATCAAAAGCCGCTTTTCGTTGCCCATAAGGGTCAGAAATGTCGCCGCCGATTCGGCATTGGCGATTAGTTTGGTCGAGACCATGCCCCATGTTTCCCTGCTCATCCGAACGCTATGGGGGCAAATAGCGTTAGGTGCTATAATTCAGCGATGGATCGCGCTGCTGATTCAGCGTCGTGTGAATCGTAGATGATTTCGCCCAAATCTCAAGACATGCTTTTGATTCATGACGATTATCCTTGCTAACCCTGCGTAGCCGGCGCACGTCCGGCCTTGGCCATGTCGACGAGGACGGGTCGCAGGTCGCGCGCGGTCCTCAATGGTTGCGGAAAATAGACACGGCAAACGGTGTCGCCCGATGCCAGGTCCATGCCCTCGGCGTCGAAGCCGGTCATGATCCAGCCATCACCTTCGGCCCTGGCGAAGTGATGGGCATAGACGGCGATTGCGTCGAGATGGTCGGCATTCATGTGGTCGAGAGCCGACTGTTCGCTGGCGGCCAACTCGTCGACGATCGGCCCATCGGTGATGAGATCGGCACGGTCGAGCAGATAGGCCTTGCCGAACCCGCCATTGAGGCTGGCGCGCTCCGGCTCGAGGCGGAAGATCGAGAAATCGCCGAGCCCGGAATAGAGCTTTGCCTTGGGATTGCGGTTGAGATAGCGCCGCTCGGCGCGGGCATGCGCGCCCGAACCGCGTTCAAGCGGCTGGGCCCGGCAAACCAGCGTTATCCTGGGGTGCGCCAGCGGATCGCCCTTGCCGGGTTCACCGACCAGTAGCGAGCAGCGCGGATCGGCAAGCATCGCACCGGTGTGGGCGGAGAGCGCCGAGACAAGGATCAGCGGCGCGCCGTCGGTGTCGGTGGCGACCCCGACCCTGGAGGCCAGCGGCGAACCGGTTTTGGGCTCGATCACCGCCAGGGCACCGAAACGGGCGCTGCGGATCAATGTGCCAGCCAGCCTGACCGCCTCGGCGTCCGTCGTGCGAATGACGTCCTTCTTCGGCTGGTCCAAAATGCTCACCGGGTTAAGTTGATTTTCTTCATCCAGTTATTGGCCAATCAAACCGGATTTGACAAGCGCTTTGATCTCATCCGCCGAAAAACCGAAGCGCGCCAGCAATGTCTGCGGCCGCTGGTCGTCATCATCCGGCATGGTGGCAAGCGACGGCTGCGAGGCGGAAAAGCGCGGCGCAGGCGCCGGGCGTTCGAGCGCGCCTGTCCTCACAAATGCGTGACGGGCGCGGTTGTGTGGATGATCCCTGGCTTCGGTCAGTGACAGGACCGGTGCGACGCAAGCGTCGCTTCCGGCAAACAATGCATCCCACTCGTCCCGCGTCTTCTGCCTGAAGCGGCCGGCAATGGCGGCGCGCATGTCCGGCCATAGCGCCTTGTCGTACTGGCCGCGGATAAAATGCTCGCCGAGCGGCAGCAGGTTGGCGAATTCGGCGAAGAAGCGCCGTTCGAGGCAACCGACCGCGACGTGGCGTGCGTCCGCGGTCTCATAGGTGTCGTAGAAGGGCGCGCCGGAATCGAGCAGGTTCGCACCGCGCCGGTCGTTCCACAGGCCGGCCGCCATGAAAGCATGTATGGGCGCTGCCAGCATGGAAGCGCCTTCGACCATCGCCGCGTCGACCACCTGGCCTTTGCCGGAGCGCGAGCGCTCAAACAGCGCGGCGAGCGCGCCAGCGATCAGCATCATGGCGCCGCCGCCATTGTCGGCGATCAGGTTCAGCGGTGGCACCGGCCGGCCTTCCTCCCGGCCGATGGCATGCAACACACCGGAATAGGCGAGGTAGGTGATGTCGTGGCCGGCGCGAGCCGACAGCGGCCCGTCCTGGCCGAAGCCGGTCATGCGGCCGTAGATCAGCGCCGGGTTGCGCGCCAATGCGGCATCTGGGCCGAGACCGAGCCGCTCCATGACACCGGGGCGAAAGCCTTCGACCAACAGATCGGCTCTCTCGACGAGGCGCAACACCAGCTCGGTGCCTTGTGCTTGCTTGAGGTCGACACGCAGGATGGAGCGGCCGTGCCGGTCGAGATTGTGCTCATCGGAGAGTGGCGGCAGTGGCTGGTCCGAGCCGGTGCGCTCGATGCGCAGCACCTGGGCGCCCATCTCCGATAGTATCAGCCCGGCCAGCGGCACCGGGCCAAGCCCGGCCATCTCGATGACTTTCAGGCCGGCCAGCGGACCGGTTTTCACTGCGGCTGCGTCGGCCGCCATGGCCGTCTATTTCGGCGCCATGCGGATCGCCCCGTCGAGGCGGATGGTCTCGCCGTTGAGCATCTGGTTTTCGACGATATGCAACGCCAGTGCCGCATATTCGGACGGCTCGCCCAGGCGAGACGGGAAGGGCACGGCCGCACCAAGCGAATCCTGCACCTCCTGCGGCATGCCGGCCATCATCGGAGTCTTGAAGATGCCGGGCGCGATGGTGCAGACGCGAATGCCGGAGCGCGCGAGATCGCGGGCGACCGGCAGCGTCATGCCGACGACGCCGCCCTTGGATGCGGCGTAGGCGGCCTGGCCAATCTGCCCGTCATAGGCGGCGACCGAAGCGGTGTTGACGATGACGCCGCGCTCGCCGCCCTGCACCGGTTCGAGCTTGGCAGTGCGGTCGGCGACGAGGCGGATCATGTTGAACGTGCCGATCAAATTGATCTCGATCACCTTGCGATACTGGTCGAGCGGGTGCGGGCCTTCCTTGCCGATGGTTTTCACGCCGATGGCAATGCCGGCGCAATTGACCAGGATGCGCGCCGGCCCAAGCCTTTTTTCCACTTCGGCGACCGCGGCCGCACCGCTGTCGGCGCTGCTGACGTCACACTGGATGGCGGTGCCGCCAATGTCGCCCGCCACCTTCGCCGCGCGGTCGATGCCGATATCGAAAATGGCGACGCGCGCGCCCTTGTCGGCCAGTGCGCGGGCGGTTGCCTCGCCGAGGCCGGAGCCGCCGCCGGTTACGATCGCAATCTGGCCGTTCGGGTTCATGCCGCGTCCTCCGTGCTGTTCCTGATCATGCTACGGAGGTCGCCGCCATGGTGCAACCTGACCGTGGGGGTCAATCGCGACAGGTGCCGGGACGGATCCTGGAGGTCAGGCCATCACCGGCGCGTGCTCGGCAATCTTGGCAAGGCTGGCATGGCCGACCTCGCCAGAGAGCCGCGCCACCGCACCGGGCACGATCTCATGCGACAGCAGCCGGTCGAGGTCGACCGGGCGCGGCATGGAGATCTGGCCGCGCGGGATTTTCTTGAAACCGAGCGGACCGTAATAAGGCTCGTCGCCGACAAGGATCACCGCCGGCGCGCCGGCCTTGGCGGCCGCTTCCAGTGCGATCGCCACCAGCCGGCGGCCGATGCCGAGATTCTTGAAGGTAGGCCGCACGGCAAGCGGTCCAAGCATCAGCGCGCGGCCGGCGCCGGCGGCTATGCGGGTCATGCGCACCGAGGCAACGACGATGTCACCGTCGACGGCGACAAAGGACAGCGAGCGCTCGTGGCCGCCGGCCTCGCGGATCTTGTAGGCGGCCAGCACGAAACGGCCAGGGCCGAAGGCTTCGTCGTTGATGGCTTCGATTTCGGGATCATGCGCCGGGGTTTCCGGCAGGTATTTCACGTCGGCAAGGCTCATGGTCTTCGCGGTCCGATATACGAGGAAGGTTGCTGCAAGCGGCAGCGTTCGCCAGTCAGCGCATCAAGCGCGGGCGCCCTTTCGTCGTCGGTCAAACCGTATCGAGGCAAAGTCGAACATGCGGAGTGTCCGCTAGCATCATTTTTCGGCCGCTGCAATCGGCCGTTTTCATCAGGCATTTCGGACGGGTGACGCTCTGTTCAGCAGATGACGCCTTCGACATTGCCGCGTTACGCCTACATTGGCGAAACGCACGCAAGGAGATTTCGCATGGGATTGCTGGTCGAAGGCAAATGGCAGGATCGCCCGGCCAAGGTCGATAGCAGCGGCAGGTTCATCCGCGCCGAGACGCAGTGGCGTGACTGGATCACGCGTGAGGGCGCGCCGGCGCAAGGCCGCACGCGCGGCTTCAAGGCTGAGCCCGGCCGCTATCATCTTTATGTCTCGCTCGCCTGTCCGTGGGCGCATCGCACGCTGATCTTCCGGGCGCTGAAGAAGCTCGAGGGCGTCATCTCGGTTTCGGTCGTGTATCATTTCCTCGGCGCCGACGGCTGGACTTTTCTGGCTGAGGACGGAGCCACTGGCGACACGCTCTACGGCCTCGATTTCCTGCATCAGATCTACACCAAAGCCGATCCCGCCTATTGGGGCCGGGTGTCGGTGCCGGTGCTGTGGGACAAGAAGGAACAGACCATCGTCTCGAACGAATCCGCCGAGATCATCCGCATGCTCAATTCCGCCTTCGACGAATGGGGCGATGCCAGCGTCGATTTCTATCCGCCGGCGCTGCGCGGCGAGATCGAGAAGATCAATGCGCTGGTCTATCCGGCCATCAACAATGGCGTATACCGCGCCGGCTTTGCCACCACGCAAGTGGCCTATGAGGAGGCGTTCGACGAGTTGTTTGCTGCGCTCGATACGCTGGAGGAGAGACTGTCGAACCAGCGCTATCTCACCGGCGAGCGCATCACCGAGGCCGATTGGCGTCTGTTCACCACGCTGGTGCGTTTCGACCCGGTCTATGTCGGCCATTTCAAATGCAATCTGCGCCGCATCGCCGACTACCCGAACCTGTCGAACTATCTGCGCGATCTCTACCAGGTGCCCGGGGTCGCCGGCACGGTGAACCTTCATCACATCAAGACGCATTATTACGGCAGCCACGAGAGCATCAACCCGACGCGCATCGTGCCGGTCGGACCGGAGTTGGATTACGCCGCGCCGCATGACCGGGCGCGCTTCAGGAAAGCGGCGTGAATCTGCCCGGTGGCAATCTATCTATTTGAAGGGTTCTGTATCGAGTTGGATCTGTCTGGCACTGAATGTCTTCAGCATGACCTTGCCGAACCATTTGGAGAAGCCGACTGCATTGAGGCAAAAGCCAAAAGCCGCCAACACGACGAACACTATGATCCAGGCGAGAGCAGGGATGCCGGCGACATCGGGCGCGATGCCGATTGTAATTGAAACCAGCAAACATACCGCTGAAAACATCAACGCTGCTGCTGTTGAAAAGAGCACCATTCTCCAATACTCACCTCGGTTAAAAAGTCTTCCGTTTCGCCGAATGAACACTGAGTAGGCGAAAAATGTCGAAGCAAATATAATGACGAAGCTGGCGGCTGAGTTAACACTGTTCGGAGCAGGCACCAGGAAGCCAAAACCAAGCCACGCCAAGTAAAGTATCACCTGTGTCAAAATATAAATCCCGACATAGGGCCACAGATTTACGGCTTCGGTCCTATCGGATGGCATTCAGTTTTCCCCAGAGCTTAGGTGACAATAGCGGCTTGACCCCTCACGACAAGATAAATCGCTGCTCACCAATAGGGCGAAGGTTGTTCGCCTCCAAAAACCTCATTGATCCGCCGCAGCGTTGCCGGCGTCGTGCCTTCCGGCAAACGGTCGAGCAGGAAGAAGCCGGCCTCGGCGATCTCGTGGTCTGGCAGCTTCGGCGCCGTCTGGCTAAAGGCCTCGATCAGGTAGAAGGCAACATGGTCGCGACGGCTCGAGCGGCGGTTGAAATGCATCGATCTCAGCAGCGGCGGGGCGGTGAGTGCGATGTTGCCTTCCTCCGTCAATTCCCGCGCCAGCGCTTCGTCAAGCGTTTCGCCCACTTCGACGCCACCGCCCGGCAACTGCCAGCCGGGAACATAGGTGTGGCGGATGAGGAAGACGGAGTTCGACGCGCGGTGGTGGATCAGGCAGCGCACGCCAAGCGTCATTGGCCGCCGCAGCAGGAAATAGAGATGGAACAGCCTTGCCCTGAGGCCCGCCCAGCCGGTCTGGCGAAACGCCTGCTCCGGGTCCGATATCGCCATCGCTAGCGAAACCGCGAGTGGACAGGAAACAGTGAGTGGAAAGCGCAGGGCGCGTCGCCTATGAAGGAAGGATGTTCAGGCTCGCGCATATTTCCGATGTCCATCTGGGGCCGCTTCCCGGTGTAACCTATCGCGAACTCGCGTCCAAGCGCGTGGTCGGTTACGTCAACTGGCAGCGCAACCGCCGCCGCCATATGCACGATGCCGTCATCGATACCATCGTCGCCGACATGAAGGCGAGCGGTCCCGACCACCTCACTGTTACCGGCGATCTGGTCAACCTGGCGCTGGATGGCGAGATCGAGATGGCAAAACACTGGCTGGAGACGCTGGGCTCGCCGGAAGATGTCTCGGTGGTGCCGGGCAATCACGACGCCTATGTGCCGGGCGCCTTCGACAAGGTCTGCCGCTCCTGGGCAGCATGGATGACCGGCGACGGCGTGACTGCGCCGATCGACCGCAACACCTTTCCCTATCTGCGCGTGCGCGGCAATGTCGCGCTGATCGGCGTTTCGACGGCGCGTGCCACAGCACCCTTCATGGCCAACGGCTTCTTCCTCGAAGGCCAGGCGCAAAGGCTGGCCTCGATGCTCGACGCAACCGCCAAACGCGGCCTGCTGCGGGTGATCATGATCCATCATCCACCGGTGCGCGGCGCCGTCACCCAACAAAAACGCCTGTTCGGCATCTCCCGCTTCCACAAGACCGTTCACCGGCATGGCGCCGAGCTTGTGCTGCACGGCCATTCGCATCTGCCGTCGCTGTTCTTTATCGGCGGGCGCGGCACCAGGATTCCGGTTGTCGGCGTCGCCGCCGCCGGGCAGTCGCCAGGCGGCAAGAACCCGGCGGCACAGTACAATCTGCTCGACATTGACGGGGAAAAGGGCAGCTGGCGGATCCGGCTGACGCGGCGTGGCCTGACCGGGCCGGCCATGCCGCCGTCGGACCTGCAGGTGATGGAACTCGGCGTCGATGCCGAGGCAAAATCGCTGATCAGAAGCTGATCTTCATCGCCAGGATGCGATCCCAAAACAGCACGGCCGACACAGCAAGGCCAACTAGGGCGCCGGCGGCGATCAGGCCGAGGCCGGACAGGAAGGTCGACCAGCGCTTGCCGGGCGCGGCTGCTTGCAAGGGTGGTTCGGCTTCCCGCACGGCGGCGCGGTTCAGGCCGGCAACGGCCGGCTCGACGCCGCCCTCCATCATACGCTGACGCTCGACGATGCGCTCCGCCACATAGCGCGTGACCTGATCGGCAACCGGTTTCATATCGGTCGACTCGGCCAAAACGACGCGGCCAATGCGGGTATCCCTGAGGAAGCGGTAGGTTCGGCGGTCACGCCCCATGGCGACATGGCTGACGGCGTCGATCCACAGCCGCGGCTGCAGGCCCGATGAGACGACGAAGTCGAAATTGTCCATGTCGGTGGGCACTTCGGCAAAGACCGGGGTGAGTTCAGCGGCGAGCAGATCAAGCCGCATGCGGTGCGCATCTCGCATGTCGACCACGATATCGTCGCGATCGGCAAGGGCGTTCTTTACGTCGCGAACGGCATCGGACAGTTTGCGCGACGGGGTTAAAGAGGTGAATTGCTCGTCTGAGTCCTTCATTATCCCTCGCTAATATATGGTTAATAGCGAGTTAACACAGCCGCCGGCAAAATGCACTGGCGAGATGCCGGAAGCTGGTGAGGTTCAGCTCGCCGCGGCGCCAAGTGTCGGACGCAGGCGCCTGCTGCGGCGTGCCATGTTCCGGCGTACCGCCTGAGCGACCACCTCAGGCACTTCTTCGACCAGCATATGGCCGGCATCCAGCACGTGATGGATATGAAAATGCGCCGGCAGGCCATCAGCCTGGGTAACGGACAGCACCGGATCGTCCGTTCCCCAAACCACCATCACCGGCATATCGAGCGTGTCCATCTGTTCGCGGGGGATGACGCCCTGCCGCTCATCCCTGGTCATGCCGACTGCGATCTCGATCAGCTTGCGCAGCTGGCCGGGGCGACGGCGTACTTCCGCCAGGACACCAACGATGCGCTCCGGCGGCGGGCTTTGCGGCCCCGACATGGCGGCAAGGCAGGCGCGAATTTCCCGTCTGTCGGCCGCCGCTGCGTAGCGGCGCAACAGCGGTCCGTTGATCTCCGGGCCAAAACCGCCCGGCGCCAGAAGCGTCAGCGAGCCTATCCTTTCAGGCTCGGCCAGCGCCATCAGCGCAGCGACCGCACCGCCCATCGAATGGCCGGCGACATGCGCCCTTGCTATGCCGCGCGCGGCGAGATCAGCGAGAACCGCTCGCGCCGCCGTCCTGGCGGGACCGCTGCCTGGGAAATCGAGCGACAGTCCGTGTCCCGGAAGATCGTAGGCCAATGTCCTGATGTCAGGCGCCAGCGCCGAGGTCACCTCGCGCCAGATGTCGTGGCAACCGCCGAAGCCATGCAGCAGGACGACCGTCGTCGGCCCGACGCCCCGCTCGGCAACATAGAGGGATGAGACCATGAAAAATGTATGATTATTGCAAGATCGGACAGGAAATTTTGAATTGGGGCTGGATTGCGCCCAGTCCAGACCGATGGCCAGTAAAATTTTCGCGATCCGGAAAGATTAGCTCGCGTTGCCGAGGCCCGCGGCTCGCAACGCCTCGACTAGCCGCTCGGTCAGATCGGCAGGATATTTCCGCTCGGCGTAAGCCGCACGCGGGTCAGCGGCGAATTTTGGGAATTTGGTGGTCAGCTCATCCAGAAGCTTGGCCGCCAGCTGCTCGCGGCCGGCGGCCTTGGCGCCGATCAGCCGTGCCGCCAGATAATGCGATTTCATCGCCGTCGTGCGCAGCGACTCGCTGGCGATGGCGGCCTTGTTCATATCGCCCAGCATGAACTGCCCGGCGAAAAGCCCGTAATCCCACCAAGTCGGGTGGCCGCTGAACGTCTCGACGGCATGGGTCAGGATCGGTGTTCCCTCGGCATACTTGCCGGCGAAGATCAGGCCATAGCCGTAAGCGGCAGCCATGCTGAGGTCGTAGGGGTTGAGCTCATAGGCCTTGCGCATCCAGCGGATCGCTTCCTCGGTGTTGCCGAGGCGCGAGTACAGGTAACCGTATGCGCGGTGCGCGTAGGGGCTGGTCGGCCCCATCTGGATGGCGCGATGGGCAAAAGACATCGCTTGTTCGACCGTCGCGTCAGGCGGATAGGCGTAGTGATCGGTCGCGGCCTCGAGATGGAGCGATGCCAGTTCCGAATAAACGAGCGACGATTTCGCGCCTTGGCTGGCAAGGCTTTCCAGACAGCGATAGGCGGCCTCGTGAGTCTTGGTGCTCTGGTCGAGATAATATCTGTCGTTGAGGATCAGGCACCTCGTCAGCCCGGTCTGAATGCCGTTCTGTTCGATGTAGCTGTACAGCGGGCCGGCGGCGGGAATGGTCGAACTTAGGATGGTGGCGATACGATCCTCGACGGTACCAGGCGTGGTGTCGCCGGCCGTCAGATTGCGCGACAAAAGCACGCGGCCGGTCGCCACGCTCTGCAACTCGAGCGTCACGTCACCTGCCATGGGTCCCGGCAGGACATCGAAAACGAAGCTGGTCGGGTCGGTGCTCGGGTCGCGCTTGCTGTCGGCGTCGCGGCCGATGAAGTCGATGGTGTCGAAACCGGCAAGACCGGCGCGCAGCGAGGCGGCGACGCGGCCTGCCTCGGGGCCGGTGGCCTTCACGGCGATGTAGACGAGGGGCAGGGCCTCCATCGTCGGCGATGCGATGCTGCTCGTGGCGCCCGCGGTCTCGACCACCGCCGCCGGATCGCTGGTGGCAAGCAGTGCGCCGCTGCCCTGGCGTAGGATGAGCAGGCCCAGCATGAGGATGACCAGCGTCATGGCGACCCAGAAGAACTGTAGATGGCGCGCCAGCGAAGGTCCGGGTTCTGTAACCACCGAAGCTATCGCGGGGAGCGTGGCAGGAGCCGCCTGGTCAGGCGATCCGGGCAAGGCGGCTACCGCCTGCGCCAGCGCCACCGGCTCCTGCCCAACCGGCAGGCGTATGGCGTTGAGTTCATAGGACGGCACATAGCCGCCGCGCGGAATGGCGATGCGGACCGGTTCGGCTATGCCTTCATTGGCGAAATAATGCTGGAGAAGTTCGCGCAGCCGGCCGGCCTGCACCCGGACCACGGCATCGGTCGACGAATCGAAATCGCCGTCCTTGCCGAAGACGTCCATGGCGATGGAGAAACCCTTGAGCCTGTCGGCTTCGCCGGCTTGCTCGCGCTCCACAAGGTAGCGCAGCAACTTGCGTGCGCGCTCGGACCGTCCGAACGTTTCGCTGGCGAGCAGTCGCTCCAGTGTCTCGCGCACTGCGGGGGCGGCAGGCGTGGCATGCTGCAAGTGTCGATCCTCTCGAAGTCGGCACAGGTTAAGGCGCGATAATATAGCGCCTGCACCACCACACAAGCATCCAAATATTATGCGATCGCGTACCGCACCGGATAATTGCCTATGGTTAACGCGAAAAAATCGGAATTTCCCCCGGCAAATGGGGGATTTCCGGGCGCCGCCGAGATACGACGCCCGGGAAGAGATCAGCTGGCCTTGCGGCCGATTATCCGGTTGGCAGCCGAAACCACGGCTTCCAGCGAGGCGGCGACGATGTTGGTGTTGATGCCGGCGCCGAACAGCTTGCCGCCGGGATATTCCATCTCGACATAGGAGATTGCCGAGGCGTTCGAGCCGCGCTGGAGCGAATGCTCGGAATAATCAAGCACCGACATGTCGACGCCGACATGGCGCGACAGCGCATTGACGAAGCCGTCGATCGGGCCGGTGCCGGAGCCGGTGATGGTCGTCTCCTTGCCGTTGTCGAGGATCACCGCCTCGACCACGCGCCGGCCCTTTATCTCGGTATCGGGATAGGTTTGGTGGTCGAGGAATTTGAGCCGACCGCCAGGCTGGTCGACATAGGTCTCGAGGAAGCGGTCGTGGATGCGCTTTGCCGGCACTTCCTTGCCTTCCGCGTCGGTGATCGCCTGGATCTCCTGGCTGAACTCGATCTGCAGATTGCGCGGCAGATTGAGGCCGTAATCAGCCTGCAGCACGTAGGCGATGCCGCCTTTGCCCGATTGCGAATTGATGCGGATGATCGCCTCGTAGCTGCGCCCGACATCGGCCGGATCGATCGGCAGATAGGGCACTTCCCACACCGGCGTGTTTGCCTTCTTCAGCGCCTTCATGCCCTTGTTGATGGCGTCCTGGTGCGAGCCGGAAAAGGCGGTGTAGACGAGTTCACCGACATAGGGGTGGCGCTCGGTGATCTTCAGCTGGTTGGAATATTCGTAGACGTCCTTCATCCGGTTGATGTCGGAGCAATCCAGATGCGGATCGACGCCTTGCGTGTACATGTTGAGCGCCAGGGTGACGATGTCGACATTGCCGGTGCGCTCGCCATTGCCGAACAGCGTGCCTTCGACGCGGTCCGCGCCCGCCATCAGGCCGAGTTCGGTGGTGGCGATGCCGGTGCCGCGATCATTGTGAGGATGCAGCGATATCAACAGGTTATCGCGGTTGTCGAGGTTGCGGCACATCCATTCGATGCGGTCGGCATAGATGTTGGGCGTCGACATCTCGACCGTCGACGGCAGGTTGATGATCAGCTTGTTGTCGGGCGTCGGCTTGACGATCTCGGTGACGGCGTTGCAGATCTCCAGCGCGACTTCGAGTTCGGTGCCGGTAAAGCTTTCCGGCGAATATTCGAAGCGATAGCCGCCGCCGGCCTTGGCGGCCATGTCGGTGATCATCTTGGCCGCATCGGTGGCGATGCGCTTGATGCCGCCGACGTCTTTCTCGAAGACGACGCGGCGCTGCAACTCACTGGTCGAATTGTAGAAATGCACGATTGGATTGGTGGCGCCCTGCAGCGCCTCGAAGGTGCGGGTGATGAGTTCGGGACGGCACTGCACCAGCACCTGCAGCGAGACATCGGCCGGCACATTGCCCTGTTCGATGCACCAGCGGGCGAAGTCGAAGTCGGTCTGCGAGGCTGAGGGGAAACCGATCTCGATCTCCTTGAAGCCCATGTCGAGCAGCAGGCCGAACATGCGCGCCTTGCGCTCATGGCCCATCGGATCGATCAGCGCCTGGTTGCCGTCGCGCAAATCGACCGAGCACCAGACAGGCGCCTTGTCGATGACCTTGTTGGGCCAGGTGCGGTCGGTGAGGCCGACGGTCGGATAGGGTTGGTATTTGCGGGCGGCGCCCGGCATGTGGCCGGCCGCGCGCTTTACGCTTTCGGCTTCGCCGGATCGGATTTCTTCTCGTGCGTTCATCGTCTTGTTCTCCCGGCGGCTCGCGGATCGGTCTTCAGACGGATTGGTGGCGAGCAGCGCCTTACCAGATTTTCGTTCGCTTGATGTGAAGTGCCAATTTGAACTGGCCAAGGAGCGTGCGCGTAAGCGGCGGTTCGACCGCCGGGCGCTCCTTCAGCGAACCCGGCGATCGCCGATAAGGCCGAGAAGAAGCAGGGTCGATGCCAGCGCGCGAACGGTCTCGCCGGCAAAGCCGGTCGGACGGGAAGCGACGGAGGAGGCGCGCGTGTTCATGGCGGTTTTCATACAGGAGCGGCCATGGAGAGGCAAGTAGGCGCATTTGCGCCCATTCCGGGCCTCTTCCCCGCGCGCGGCAAATACGCCAGACTTGGTGTTGTTTCGTGCGTGTCGTCGTTCCTTCGCAGTCCGGGCGACATGCATGGACGAGGTCGCGATGCCGGGAGGGGTCATCCATGAATTTCGTTTTCTTCTCGCCGCATTTTCCCACCAACGGCGCCGATTTCTGTGACCGGCTGAAGAAGGCCGGCGCCACGGTGCTGGGCATTGGCGATGCGCCCTTCGATGCGCTGGACGGCAAGCTGAAGGCGGCACTGTCGGAATATTATCGCATTGCCGACATGGAGGATTACGATCCGGTGTTCCGGGCGATGGGCCATTTCATCCACAAATGGGGCCGCATCGACCGCTTCGAGTCGCTCAACGAGCATTGGCTGGAACTGGAAGCCAATATCCGCACCGACTTCAATATCTATGGCACCAAGCTCGACTTCGTGAAGAATCTGAAGCGCAAGAGCCGCATGCGCGCCTTCTTCCGCAAGAGCGGCGTCGATACCATCGCGCAGCGCAAATGCTCCGATCGTGCCGGCGCCATGACCTTCATCCGTCGCGTCGGCTATCCCGTGGTGGTGAAGCCAGATTCCGGCTCGGGCGCCTCGAACACCTTCAAGATCTCGAACGCGAAAGAGCTCGATCAGTTCTTCCGGGACAAGCCCGAGGATGTGACCTTCGTCATGGAACAGTTCATCGAGGGGCTGGTGGTCACCTTCGACGGGCTGGTCAACCGCGACGGCGAGGTGGTGCTTGCCGCCAGCCACCGCTACGACCAGAGCGTCATGGAGGTGGTCAACAAGGACCGCCACATGAGCTACACCTGCTTTCCCAAGATCAGGCCCGCGGTCGAGGAGGCGGGCAGGAAAATCCTGAAGGCGTTCGACGTGCGTGAGCGTTTCTTTCACATCGAGCTGTTCGAAACCAAGGACCGCGTCATCGCGCTCGAGGTCAATATGCGGCCGCCCGGCGCCTGGATGACCGATGCGATCAACTACACGTTCGACATCGACGTCTACGCGGCGTGGGCCGACATGGTGGTGAAGGACGCTGCCGGCGGGCCTTATGAGGGCAAGTATTTCACCGCCTATGCCAGCCGCAAGCAGCACCTCCACTATTTGCACAGCCATGAGGACGTGCTAGCCGCGCATCGCGACAAGATCGTCCACCATCAGCCGATAGAAAAGGTTTTCAGCCGCGCCATGGGAAATTACGCCTATCAGATGCGCTCCAAGGACGAAGCAGCGTTGCGCGAGGCCGTCGCCTATATCCACGCGGAAAAGGCGTAGGCGATGGACATTTCCTATCACAAGCATTTCGCCGGCAATCTCGGCCGCGACATGGAATACAAGCGCTACGGCCATGCCGGCCGGCCGGTGGTGGTGTTCCCGACCTCGCAGGGGCGGTTCTATCAGTTCGAGGATTCCGGCGGGGTTGGGGCGCTCTCCGAATTCATCGACACCGGCCGCATCCAGCTGTTTGCGGTCGACGGCATCGATTCGGAATCCTTCTTCAACAAGCACGCCGACGCTGCCCACCGCATCGGTCGCCACGAGGCCTATTTCCGCTATGTGCGCGAGGAGGCGCTGCCGGAGTTTCTGGCGACCGCCGAGCAAGCCAATGGCGGGCGCAAGCTGAAACCGCTGTTCACCGGCTGCTCGATGGGCGGTTACCATTCCTCGAATTTCGTCTTTCGTTTTCCCGAACTGGCCAGCGGCGTCATCGCGCTGTCGGGCGTCTATTCGGCGCGCGACTTCTTCGGCAAGGCGCTGGAAGGCGACATCTTTTACAACTCGCCGCTCGACTATCTGCCCGGCATCGTCGACCCCAAGCTGCTGGCACGGCTGAAGGCGCTGAGGATGATTTTCTGTTGCGGGCAGGGCGCCTGGGAAGAGCGCATGCTGGTCGAGACGCGTAGGCTGGAGCAGATTCTGCGCGACAAATCCATTCCCGCCTGGGTCGACTATTGGGGCGGCGACGTTAGCCATGACTGGCCGTGGTGGCACAAGCAGCTGGTCTATTTCTTCGGCCGTTGGCTGGACGACGATCTGATGCATAGATTGGACTGATGACCACACCCGAGCCCATCCGCCGCTTTGTCGACGCTACTAATGCCGGAGACACCGAGGCGTTTCTCGACACGTTCACAGCCGACGCGTCCCTGACCGACTGGGGACGGTCTTTCCACGGCCGCGAGCAGATCGCGCGCTGGAACCAGTCGGACAATATCGGCGTGAGATCCAATCTTCGCATTGTCCGCATAGCCGAGGCGCAAGGCAGCTACCAAGTCCGCATTGCCGTCAAAGGCGACGGCTTCAACGGCGAGGGCGACATGGTCTTCACGCTGGACGGCGACCGCATAGCGAGCCTCATCATCAGTTGAGTTCGCCTATCCTTCCTGGCATAGAGGCATGGTCTCGTGTTCCGGCGCCGGTGCGCGACGCAAGCCGAGGAAGACGACAAGAGCGGTGACGATGGTGATTGCCGCCAGCACGATCAGCAGCCTGTCGAACGCCGTCTCGTAGGCCTGGATCAGGACCGTGGCTCCGGCACCTGGCAAGCGGGCTGCCGCTTCGCCGACATTGCCGGTAGCCAGCAGCTGCGCGGCGGCGATTGCTCTGAGGGAAGGCGCCGTTCCCTGAGCCGCCAGTTGCGCCGCCGTGAAACCCGACAGAACAGCCATGACGATGGCCAGCGCCACGCCTTCGCAAGCGACACGGGTGGTGTTGAAGATGCCGACCGCCATGCCGGCGCGCTCCTTTGGCACGACGCTGACGGCAAGTCCGTCCATCAGCCCCCAGGGCAAAGCGATGCCGACGCCGATCAGCATCAGCGGCGCCACCAGGGCGATGGCGACAGGCGGTGTCAGGCTCAGCCAGACAAGACCGCCGGCGGCGATCAGCAGGCCGACGCCGCAGATCGTCGCCGGAGCGATCCAGCGTGCGAGCTGGCCGGCAAGCAGAGGCAGGATCAACAGCGGTCCCGAGAGGCAGATCATCAATTGCCCGGCCTTGATCTCGCTCATCCCTTCGATGCCGATGAAGCGGATCGGCAACAGTACGAGCAGGACGACGAAGCCATAGGCGGGGGCAGCCGCCAGAAACTGGACGCCGACGAAGCGCGGATAGCGGAACAGCGAGAGATCGAGCATCGGCCGGCGCACGCGCCGCTCGACGATGACGAAGGCGGCAAAGAAGAGAGCAGCCATGGCGAGAAGACCGATGACGAGCGGATCGGTCCAGCCGCTCTGCGGCGCCTGCAACACGCCATAGGTCAGCGATGCCAGCGCGATCGTGAAGGTGCCGGCTCCCGCCCAGTCGAGACCGGTCGCATCCGGGTCGCGCGATTCGTTGATGGTGCGCAGGCCGAGCAGAGCAGCTGCAATCGCAAGCGCGGTGACCAGAAGGAAGATCGACCGCCAGCCGAAGGCATCGATGAGCAGGCCCGACGCGATCGGTCCAAACGCGAGGCCGATGCCGAAACTGGTGCCGAGGAAGGAAAAGGCGCGCAGCCGCAATTGCCCCTCGAATTCCTGGGCAAGCGCGGAGGCGCCGCCAGCGAAGGCGGCGGCACTGCCGAGCCCTTGCGCGGCCCGAAGTGTATCAAACCAGACAATGTCAGGCGCCAGCATCGCGCCCAGCGTGGCCAGGACATAGAGGCCGAGGCCAACAAGGAAGAGCCGCTTGCGGCCATGATTATCGGCGAGCGCGCCCAACGCCATCAGAGTGGCGCCAAAGGTCAGCATGAAGGCGTTCGTCACCCAGTTGAGCGCGATCGGGCTGCCGCCGAGATCGGCTGCAATGCGCGAGAGTGCGACGGCCGGGCCGGTGAAGGTCAAGGGCATGGTCATGGCGGCAAGGCATACCGACAGCAGGACGAGCCATGGCGCGGCTGCGCCGTTTGGGGTCTTCGAGGTCATGGACTTTCCTATCTGAAGCAGGATCCGCCGGCCTGCCGCTGGGAGCGCGGCGCCGGTCTGACGAGAAGATAGGCCGGCGACATTTCCAGAAAAATAGTGTTAAATCTCCAGATATAGCGGACTGAAACGCTCGAATGGAGAGATGTAATGGATCGCCTCAACGGCCTCCTGGCCTTTGCCCGCACGGCTGAGTTCGGCAGCTTCATCGCCGCCGGCCGAACGCTCGGCATCTCGGCTTCGGCCGTCGGCAAGAGCGTCGCCAGGCTTGAGCAGGACCTTGGCGTACGGCTGCTTCAGCGCAGCACGCGCCGCATCGGTCTGACCGAGGAGGGCAAGCTGTTCAACGAGCGGGTGCGCCGCATCCTCGACGACATCGACGATGCCGAGGCGATGCTGTCGCGGACGCGCGAAACCCCACATGGGCGGCTGCGCATTTCGACGCCGATCGTCACCTATCACCTGCTGTTCCCGGTGCTCTCGGAATTCATGGCGCGCTATCCCGAAATCGAACTCGACATCGACTTCAACGACCGCATCGTCGACCTCATCGACGAAGGCGTCGACATCGCGATCCGCAGCGGCGACCTGCCGGATTCGCGCCTGGTGGCGCGGCCGCTTGCGCCCTTCCGGCTGCTGTTGTGTGCAGCGCCTTCCTACCTCGATCAGCACGGCAACCCGAGCGGACTGGACGATCTCGTGAACCACTACGGCATACGCTTCCGCTTTCCCAACAGCGGCAAGCTGCAGGGCTGGCCGTTCATCGGCGGCAGCGCCGAGCCGCAGGTTCGCTCTATGCTGACCTGCAACAACACGGAGGCGCTGAAGGGCGCCACGATGGCCGGGCTCGGCATCAGCTCGATGCCCGATTTCCTGGTTCGCGAGGCGTTGCGCGACGGCAAACTTCTGACGGTGCTGGACGATCACGTCGACGGCCGCGGCCAGTTCCGCTTGCTGTGGCCATCCAATCGCCATTTGTCGCCAAAGGTTCGCGCTTTCGTCGATTTCCTCCCCGACCGGCTTGCCGCGATGCTGAGCGGTTCGTAGTCCTTCGCGGCCGACGGCGATGACGACGACAGTGAGGAATAGCGCTGCCTTCAGTACGTCGCGCGGCCGCCGGACAGGTCGAACGTCGCGCCGGTGGTGAAGGAGTTTTCGTCCGACAGCATGAAGGCGATCATCGCGGCCGCCTCTTCGACCTCGACGAACCGGCCGCGCGGAACCTTGCCCAGCATGTAGGCGACCTGGGCCTCGGTGAGCTGTTCGAGGATGCGGGTGCGCGCCGGTGACGGCGTCAGCGCGTTGACGGCGATGTCGTGGCCGGCCAGTTCCTTGCCGAGCGATTTGGTCAGCGCGAGCACGCCGGCCTTGGCAGCGGAATAGGCGGCGGCGTTCGGGTTGCCTTCCTTGCCGGCCACCGAGGCGACGTTGACGATGCGGCCGTAGCAGCGCGCGATCATGCCGGGCACCAGGCGCTTGCAGCAGTAGAAAACGCCGTTGAGGTCGATATCGATGATCTGGCGCCAGGCGGCAGGATCATAATCCACTACCGTCGCTGCCGGTCCGGCAATGCCGGCATTGTTGACCAGCAGATCGACCGGGCCAAGCGAGCGCTCGGTTTCGATCGCGGCGCTGTCGACGGCCTCGATCAATGATTGATCGCACAGCAAAGCCTCGACCCGGCCGAGCGGGGCGAGTTCGGCGACGGCGTTCTTCATCGCAGCCTGGTCGACATCCCAGATGGCAACGCTGGCGCCCGACGACAGCAGGCGGCGGGCCACCGCAAGGCCGATGCCTTGCGCGCCGCCGGTCACCACGGCGACACGGCTTGAGAGATCGACGGCATTCACGCGACGGTTCATGGGCAATTTCCTCTTCAACGAATCTTTGAATTCGTAACTCAGTCCCTGACGGCTCTCGCCACCAGCCGCGCTATGCTCGGCCCGGCGATGAGCACGACCAGGAAGCGGGCCGATTGCAGCGCCATGACGAAGGATATGTCGACGTTCTGCGCGGCGGCGGCAATGATGGCGACGCTGTCCATGCCGCCGGGGCTGGTTGCGAGATAGGCGGTCAGCGGATCGATGCCGAGGACATGGCTGATCAGCCAGGCGAGCCCGCCGCAAAAGGCGATCAGCACGACGATCGAGCCGACGATCTGCGGCAGCGCCCGTGTCGCATGGCGCAGGATCGGCCGAGTGAAGTTCAACCCGATCGACCAGCCGACCATCCCATAGCTGAGCGCCAGCAGCCATTGCGGCAATTGCATCGCCACGCCGAAGCCGAGATGGACGATGGTGCCAAAGATGAAGGTGCCGAGGAAGAAGGGCGAGGGCAGCCGGCAAAGGCGACCGAGCAGGCCGCCGATCAATGCCACGCCGAGCGTGGCGGCAAAGGCAGCCGGATCGATCGGCGGGAACCAGACGATAGCCGGGATTTCAACGCCTGAGGTGTCGACCCACATTTTGGCGACGAGTGCCGCCGTCATCGAGACGAAGATGACGCGCAGATACTGCATGAAGGCGACGAGGCGCTGGTCGGCGCCGAAGGCACCGGCCATCAGCACCATGGCGGTGGCTGCTCCTGGCGACGAACCCCAGACCGCGGTGGTGCCGGGCAGGATGCGCCAGCGGCTGATCAGCCAGCCGAGCAGGCTGGACGCCGCTAACGTCGCCAGCACCACGACGAGGAACAGCGGCCATTCCTTGTAGAAAACCGAGAAGATGTCAGCGGAGATCGACGCAGCGACCAGGCAGCCGACGACGGCCTGGGCGGCGCCGAACAGCGGCCGCGGCACGCGCACGGTGGCGCCATTGGTGCCGGCAAGGATCGCCGCCAGCATCGGGCCGATCAGCAGCGCCGCCGGCAGTGCGGCATATTCCAGCGCGCCGGCGAACAGCAGCGAGAAGATCAGCAGCACCAGCCACTGTCGGACCGGGCGCATGCGCGCCATGCGTTCGACGGCCGGCTGATCTGGCGAGGAGTCCATGTCGGGTCCTAGACCTGGAAGAGAAAAATGCGAACCCTGTCTCGGAAGAAATTCACGACCCCGAGCCCGCCCTCGGATGTCACTCGTTCTTGACAGCGGCCAGGCCGAAGCCGCCGGCCGGATGGGTCTCGACCTGGAATTCGAAGCCGGCGATGATCGGCCGCGCCTTGGCGATCGCCGCCTGGACTTCCGGCAGCTGCAGCGAAGCCTTGTGGCTTGCGGCATCGGTCCACACTTCGGTCACCCAGATCGCGTCAGCATCGGCCGGATCGCGGGCGATGACATAACTCAGGCAGCCGGGCATGGCGCCGGTCGAGGCGAGCAGGACGTCCATGATCGCGTCGCGCTGGCCGCGCGCCGCCCGCATTTTGCCGATCAGTCCGTACATTGCCTTACGTCTCCCCTTCAAACCTCAGCAAACGCTCGCACGACATGCATGGTTGCGAGACGCAGTATGCAATTGACCGCTCAAGGCATCAACTGGCCACCATTCACCTCGATCACCTGGCCGGTGATGTAGCCGCTAAGGAGGTCCGACGAGAGGAACAGATAGGCTCCGACGCAATCCTCCGCCGTGCCGGCGCGCCCTTGAGGAATGGTGGCGACCATGCCCTTCATCTGCTCGTCGGTGGAATAGCGCTCGTGGAATGGGGTCAGGATCGTACCCGGCGCCACCGCGTTGACGCGGATGCCGAAGCCGATCAGTTCCTTGGCCATGCCGCGGGTGACGTTGGAGACGAAGGCCTTGGCCGAGCCGTAGAGTCCGGCGCCGCCGCCGGCGCCATTGCGCGCGGCGATTGACGAGGTGTTGACGATGAAGCCGCCCTGCTTCTTCAGCCATGGCATCGCCTTGCGTGACGCCGTCAGCACCGAGCGCGCGTTGAGGTCCATCACCGCGTCGTAATGCGCCTCGGTCTGCTCGGCATAAGGCACACGGCCAAGCATGCCGCCGGCATTGTTGACCAGCCCGTCGAGCCGGCCGAAATGCTTAGCGCTCTCCTCGACGACGCGCTCGACATCGGCGGCCTGTGAGAAGTCGCCCTGGGTCAGGAACACCTCGCCGCCGCCGTCGCGGATGGTCTTGGCCAGCTTCTCCGCCGCCTCGCGGCTCGAATTGTAATGCAGCGCGACACGGCTTTTTTGCGCGGCATAGGCCAGCGCAAGGGCAGCGCCTATGCCGGTCGAGGCGCCGGTGACCAGCACCGCCTTGCCGGCAAGATCGGGGATGACAAGAGCGGTCGCGGCCATGGGCACTTTTCCTTCGGGATTTCTGCTCTCCCTTCGTAAGCTCACACCGGCCTTGCGTTCAAGTCCGTGGCGGCTCACGGCCTGAGATAGGCGTAGCCCTGGCGCTGCAGTTCGGCGAGCTTGACGACGCCGCCCTTGTCGGCGGCGTGGAAGCCCTCGAGCAGGTCGGCAAGGGTGATCTCCATGCCCTTCATAGTGTTGCCGCAGGCGTGCGGCTCGAGGCCCTGCTGGACGAGGCCGGCGAAGCGTCCCGAAATCGCCGCCGATATGCCTTTCGACTTGAAGCCGGCAAGGGCTGGACCATGCACGACCAGCACGATCTCGACCTTGCCACCGGTGCCTTCATAGTGGTTCTTGATGTTGCCGAGCACGAAGTTGACCTTGTCGAGGTCGCTGAGGTGATAGGCGACTTTCGGCTTTTCTTCGGCGGCCGCTGCCCGACTCAGTCCGAACAGGCCGGCGGCGCCGGCAAGGCTGGCCCGGAACATGTCGCGTCGGCGCATGGCATCCTCCTCGTCTTGGCGCTCACCGCAAATTGCGTGGCTGTGGCCATGATCCTAGCATAAACTGACGCTACGTCCTGTCGATGCGAGGGAGGGGCACATGACGTTCAGGAAGTGGAAGAATTTCGCTAGCGCTGGATTTGGCGCCATGCTGCTCGGCGCGCTCGCGGGTTCGGCCGTCGCCGACGATGCACTGAAATTGCCCGAACTCAGCCCGAACGGCGCCGATGCCTGTTTCGGCCGTGTCTATGACGCAGTCCACCTCAAGGCGCATCCGAAGCAGAAGGTGGCGCGGATTTTCTTCCTCTATGGCCATGATCCGGTGAGCCGGCCGAACGAGGAGCCGATGGAAAACGCCGATACCTCCTACAACGGCTTTCTCACCACCACCGTGCGCGGCGCCAAGACGCCGCAATGGGCCGGCGGCTGGTGCAATCACGAGTCCGAGGACGGCAAGTCAGGCCCGATCCGCTGCGGCATGGACTGCGACCGAACCATGGCCTCGCTGAAGCTGGATGACAAAGGCCGCCTGATCCTCACCGACGTCTCGTCCGATCTTTATCTCGACGCGGGATCGGAAGATGAACTCGGCGAGGCCGAATATGACCGGCAGGCGCTGGGCTCGGAAGACGATAATTTTCGCCTCGACCCGATGCCGGTCGCGACCTGCAAGGCTGAGTTCGCCAAGATCGACCCGATCGATCCGGCGCTTGGCGCTCCGTTGCGCGAGCGGCTGAAGCCGGACCAACCTTTCTGCTACGGGCGCGATTACGATGCCGCGCATCTCTCCTCGCATCCTGACCAGGTGACGCAATCGATCCGCGTCTTCCGCGGGCCGGTCGAACTCGCGTCCTTTGCCTCAGGCGGCGATGTCGCCAACTGGCCCGACGGTGCCGACATTGCCGTTTCGGTGACCACCCGGAAGAACGGGGCCAAGATCACGCAGACCTATTCCTGCCAGGGCGAAGCGGACCAGTGGCGCTGCGCGGCCAGTTCGAAGATGAGCAATTTTTCCTGCGATATCGCGCAGAAGGAAATCTACCTCAAGCGCGGCGCCAACGGCACCATGATGCTGGCCAACCCCAACAGCAGCCTGGCGATCGTCGATCTGTGTTCGCAGGCGGCGGATGGCAAGACGGAATCGGACGACAAAGTCTATCGGCTGGAGTCGATGCCGCAGTCGGCCTGTGCACCTTAAGGTCTATCGATATTCAGGTGATGCCGGCCTGCGAACGGCGGCTTCCTGCGCTTCCGGTGCTCACGTACTTCAAGTACGCTCCGCTCCGGTTCTCGGAAGCCACCACTCTCGGCTCGGCCTGACCTGAATCTCGACAGACCTTGGCACCTGGCGCGAGGTTAAGCGAACGGCACTGCCGTGGTGCCTTTCGGCAGCTTCGCTTCATCATCCGGCTCGACATGGATGGTGACGCGCACGGAGGGGATTTCGGCTTTCAGCGCATCCTCGATGCGGTCGCAGATCACGTGGCTGGCGCCCACCGTCATGTCGGCGTCGACGACGAGGTGGAACTCGATGAAGGTGGCGCGGCCGGCGATGCGGGTCTTGAGGTCGTGAACCTCCAGCGCGCCCTTGCAGTTGGCCGAGATGATGTCGCGGATGTGCATGTGCTCCTGCGTGTCGACGGCGCGGTCCATCAGCCCGTTCATCGACGAGCCGATGACGTGCCAGCCCTGCCACAGGATGTTGAGCGCAACGATGACGGCGAGCGCCGGATCGAGGATCTGCCAGCCGGTCAGGATCGCGCCGACCAGGCCGCCAAACACGCCGATCGAGGTCGCCACATCGGTCATGATGTGATTGCCATCGGCAACCAGCGCCGGTGATTTCGCGGCGCGGCCGGCGCGGATCAGCGTCCAGGCCCAGAAGGCATTGATGACGGTGGCGACGCCGTTGACAGCGAGACCTTCCCAAGGCTGCTCGAGCGGCGTCGGCGTTTGCCAGGAGCGCCAGACCTCGTTGAGGATCAAAAGTGCTGCGAGTACGATCAGCACGCCTTCCAGCACAGCCGAGAAGTACTCGGCCTTGTGGTGGCCGAATGGATGATCCTGGTCGGCCGGCTTGTAGCTGACCTGGATCGCCCAATAGGCGGCGGCCGAGGCGATGACGTTGACGATCGATTCCAGCGCGTCCGAATAGAGCGCGACGGAGCCGGTGACGTACCAGGCGGCAAGCTTGAGCGCGAGCACGACGAAGGCAACGACGATCGACCAGAAGGCAAGGCTGGCGATCCTGTGCCTGGCCGCTGCCTTTGCCGCCGTCGCCGCGATGTTCTCGGTTGCCGCCATCGTCGCTAAGCAGCCTTTTCCTTGGCTTTGCGCGGCAGATGCGCAACGATGTTCTCGATGATGCGCATGCCGGCATTGTGGCCGAGCGTCATGATCGATTCCGGATGGAACTGCACCGCTGCGATCGGCTCCTTGCGGTGCTCGAAGGCCATGATGATGCCGTCCTCGGTCTCGGCTGTGACGATGAAATCATCGGGCAGCCGCACCGGATCGGCAAAGATCGAGTGGTAGCGACCTACGGTGACTTCCTTGGGCAGACCGGAGAAGATGATGCCGGGCTTGGAGACGCGAATGCGCGACGGCTTGCCGTGCATCGGCACATGCAATTGCCGGAGTTCGCCACCATAGGCCTCGGCCAGCGCCTGCAGGCCAAGGCAGACGCCGAAGATAGGCAGGTCGCGGGCGCGCGCCTTCTTGATGGTGGCGGCACAGTCGAAATCTTTCGGCGTACCCGGTCCGGGCGACAGCACGACGAGGTCAGGTTTCAGCCGTTCGAACACTTCCTCCGGCACCGGCGTGCGGACGGTCGAGACATTGGCGCCGGTCTGGCGGAAATAATTGGCCAGCGTGTGGACGAACGAGTCCTCGTGGTCGACGAGCAGGATGTTGACGCCGTCGCCGACGCGTGCGGTGGTGCGTTCGGTGCCGGCGGCGTTGCCTAATTTGGCGTCGCGAATGGCGGAGAGCATGGCGGATGCCTTCAGTTCGGTTTCGGCTTCTTCTTCCTCGGGGATGCTGTCGAAGAGCAGCGTGGCGCCGGCACGCACCTCGGCGATGCCGTCCTTGATGCGGATGGTGCGCAAGGTCAGGCCGGTGTTCATGTCGCCGTTGAAATTGACCATGCCGATGGCGCCGCCATACCAGGCGCGCGGGCTCTTCTCGTTCTGTTCGATGAAGCGCATGGCCCAGAGCTTCGGCGCGCCGGTGACGGTGACTGCCCAGGCATGCGACAGGAAGGCGTCGAAGGCATCCATGCCTTCGCGCAGCCGGCCCTCGATGTGATCGACGGTGTGGATCAGGCGCGAATACATCTCGATCTGGCGGCGGCCGATGACGCGCACCGAACCTGGGTCGCAAACACGCGACTTGTCGTTGCGGTCGACGTCCGAGCACATTGTCAGCTCGGATTCGTCCTTCTTGGAGTTGAGCAGCTTCAGGATCTGCTCACTGTCGGAAATGGCGTCGTCGCCGCGCTTGATGGTGCCGGAGATCGGGCAGGTCTCGACCCGGCGGCCATTGACGCGCACGAACATCTCCGGCGAGGCGCCGATCAGATACTCGTTTTCGCCGAGATTGATGAAGAAGGAATAGGGCGAGGGGTTGATCGACTTCAGCTTGCGCGAAATCTCCGAAGGCTGTGTCTCGCAGCGCTCGTAGAACATCTGCCCGGGCACGACCTCGAACAGGTCGCCGCGCTTGAAGGAGTCCATCGCCTTGCGCACCAGATTGGCATACTCGCCGGGTTCATGGTCGCCGCGCGGCGGGATGCGGTCGGCGGTCTTGAACGGTTCGGCGATCTCGTCGCGCGGTAGTCCCTCGGTCGAAAAGCCATCGCCGGAATAGTCATAGCGGTCGGTCCAGGCCTTGGTCGAGTAATGGTCGACGACCAGGATCTCGTCGGGCAGGAACAGCACGAGGTCGCGCTGGCTCTGCTTGCGTTCGAGCGTGTAGTCGACCGGATCGAACTGGAAGGCGAGGTCGTAGCCGAAGGCGCCGTAGAGGCCGAGATTGGCGTCTTCCTCGGTCTTGAACAAAGCGGTGATGGCGCGCAGCACGGTGAAGACGGAGGGGACACGGCTGCGCTCTTCCTCGGTGAAGACCCGGCCTGGCTTGGCGACGTCGAGGCGGATCAGCTTTTTCGAGGTTTCGGTGATTGTGACTTCACTCAAGCTGGCGAGTGCCTTGCCGATCATCGGCAACAGCACCTCGCCACGGCCGTTCAGCGCCTCGATGCGCATGGCGCGGCCGCGCGCGGAAATCACCAGCGGCGGATCGATGATGGCCGTATCCCAGCGCGTGTAGCGGCCGGGATATTCGTAATTCGAGGAAAATACGGCACCGCGGCGCGAATTCAGCCCATCGACATAGGCGTCGATGGCTCCGGCATAAGGCTTATCGTGACGATCGCGGGTGATGGTGACGCCACCTGCTGTCACGAAGCGTTCAGCGCCGTTTTCCAGAACCTTTATCGTCGTCATTGCCGTCTCCATCTGGCTTGTTGGGCAACGGACCCGGGACTGGCTTTGAAAAAACAAATGGCCGCCCGGACATTCCGTTGCGGCCACCTTCTATTTTCACGCGCACGCGTTCGAACAGGCCGCTGTCAGCGAGCCCACCACCAAATGGTCTTGATCGAACGCATATTCATGGGCGAAATCCATAGCGGCGAAAAGCCGGATGCGCAACAGGTTTGAAAAGCCTGTTTGTGGCCGCCGCTTCCGGGGCCTATGGCACATCGCCAGAGCTGGCGGTCCTGCCTAGACTATCGGTCCAACATCGAGAAAGACGGGAAAGATAGCAATGACCGACCAGATCGAGCGCGCACGCACGTTCCACGCCCTTCACGTCAAGGGAAACCCGATTGTTCTCTACAATGCCTGGGATCCGGGCTCGGCCAAGATCGTTGAGAAAGCAGGGGCCAAGGCCATCGCCACTGGAAGCTGGCCGGTCGCAGCCGCCTTCGGCTATGCCGATGGCGAGAAGATCCCTCTGGAATTGGCGCTGGACAACATCAGGCGCATCGTCGCGGCGGTCGACCTGCCGGTGACCATGGACCTCGAAGGCGGCTACGGCGTCGAGCCAGCGGTCGTCGCTCAGACAGTGACACGTGCCTTGCAGGCCGGCGCCATCGGTTTCAATTTCGAGGACCAGATCGTCGGCGGCGCCGGCCTGCACGACATCGCCGTGCAGGTGAAACGTATCGAGGCCGCGGTTGCTGCCGTCAAAGCTTTGGGCATTCCCGCCTATATCAACGCCCGCACCGACATCTTCCTCAAGGCCAAGCCGGATGCGCATGACAAGGCACTGCTCGACCAGGCGATCGAGCGGGCGAAGGCCTATGAAAAGGCCGGCGCAAGCGGCTTCTTTGCGCCGGGTCTTGGCGATGAGGGGCTGATCGAGGCGCTCTGCAAAGCCACCGCGTTGCCGGTCAACATAATCGCGCTGGCGCATGTGCCGCCACGCCAGCGGCTGGCCGAACTTGGCGTCTCCCGCATCAGCCACGGCCCTTTGCCTTACCGGCAGATGGCTGAATGGCTGGAGGCGAAAGCGCGATTGGCCATTTCGGGCTAACTCAGTCCTCCAGCGTCCCTGACCGAGCATCAGCGCTTTTCTTGTCGCCGACCAGCTTCAGGAGATCCTCGCCGGCGCGGATGATGCGGCGCGAGCGGCGGGTCAGGATGACGCCGTCCTGCGGAGCGAATACTTCGGTACGGCCGCCGACCTCACCAGGTGTATGGACGATGGTGGCCAGGCGTGCGCCTTTGGAAACGCGGTCGCCGGGCTTCACGTCGTAGAGCACGGCACCCGCCCGAGGTGCCGGCATCATGTCGATGTTTTCCAACGGCGCGACGAAACCAATGAAAGGACCGGGTGCGGCCAAGACCGGGTCGGCGATCACGCCGCGCGCCACCAGCAGCCGGTAGAGCCCTTCGGCATCGGATGCGGCCAGCCCGCCGTCGACATCGAGCATGCCGCGATATTCGACAGTGGTGGCGACGCGCCGCTCGAACTTCGCCACGTCGGCGGGGACGTTCTGGTAGGGCATGATCGTGGCGCCCTCGAAGGTGCCGGCGCTGTCTTCGCTCCACAGCACCACCGCATCGATGCCCATGGCGGCGGCGCAATCGGCCATTGCCGGCCACAGGCTGGTCTGGACGTAGAGATAGGCCAGCCCTTCATCGTCACAATGCAGATCAAGCACGATGTCGTGGCCGATGGAAAGTTGCAGCAGCCGCGTCTTCAACTGCTGGTCGGCAGTGCCGAACGTGGTGTCCGGTAACAGTGCGGTATCAGGCGCGGCAAGCAGCGGAAAGGCACGGTTGAAGTTGGTGCGGGTGCCGAGATGAAAGCGGCCCTGATGTTCGCCGAAATGATATTGCGCGCGGCCGATCGGGTTGGCCCAGGGTACGACCGTGATGTTGCCCTTGATGCGCCCCTCGGCCTCGGCCTTGTTCAACGCCGGCATCAATGCGTCGATGGCGACGACGCCCGGCAATTCGCCGGCATGGAGTGCCGACTGCAGATAGGCAGAGGGCGCTGCCTTGTCGGCGCCGGTGAAGTGGAATGCCGGGAATTCGTAGAAAACGCCTTCGCTGTCGCCGGCAATGCGTTCGATCGATTTCTGCATGGGATGCCTCCAGGAAAAGAGGCAGAACACATGCACGTTTGCCGTAGGGCTGTCGATTGGTCCAGTTCGCGCCGCCATGGGCGCAATGGAATTATTCGGCGGCAGCCTGAACAGCCACCGGCGCGGATCGTTCGAGCGCCTGCGAGACAACGGCCACGCTAACGGCCAGCAGCGCGAGTACCGCGCCTACCAGCGGCAGATGGGCATAGGAGACGCCAGCGGAAAGGGCCACGCCGCCGATCCAGGCGCCGCTGGCATTGCCGACATTGAAGGCGCCCTGGTTGAGCGTGGCGGCAAGGTTCGGTCCTTCGGACGCCGCCTCGACGACACGGATCTGCAGCGGCGGCACGACGACGAAGATCAGCAGACCCCACAGGAAGACGACGCCGATGGCGACGCTGGCGATGGCGCCGAACTCAGTGAAGCCGACAAACAGCACCGCCATCAGCAGCAGCGTGCCGATTACCGTCGGCATCAGTTTCCAGTCGGCCAGCCGGCCGCCGATGATGTTGCCTATGGTCATGCCCGCACCGAACAGCAGCAGCACCCAGGTGACCGCGGAGGTCGACAGGCCGGTGACCTCGGTGAGATAGGGCTTGATGTAGGTGAAGACGGCAAACAGGCTGGCCGAGGCCAGCGAGGCGATCAGCATGGCGAGCCAGACCTGCAGCTTGCCCAGCACGCGCAACTCGCCGCGCAGGCCGCCACCGCTCGGTTCAGCGACGTTGGAGGGCACCAGCCAGGCGATGGCGGCGACCGAGATCAGGCCGATGCCGACGACGGCAAAGAAGGTGGAGCGCCAGCCGAACGCTTCGCCAAGCGCGGTGCCGGCGGGAACGCCGAGAATGTTGGAGAGCGTCAATCCCGCAAACATCATCGCCATGGCGCTGGCGCGCTTGTTGCGCGGCACAAGGCTCGCGGCAACCACAGAACCGATGCCGAAGAAGGCGCCGTGGCCGAAAGCGGTGAAGACACGTGCCGCCATCAGGAGCCAGTAGTTGGGCGCGATGGCGCAGAGGAGATTGCCGACGACGAACATCGCCGTCAGCGCGACCAGCACAGGCTTGCGCGGCAAATGCGCGGTGGCCATGGCGACGATCGGCGCGCCGAAGACGACGCCCAGCGCATAGCCGGTGACCAGCAGACCGGCCGAGGGGATCGACACGCCGAGATCGGCGGCGACCTCGGGCAACAGGCCCATGATGACGAATTCGGTGGTGCCGATGCAGAAGGACGCAATGGCAAGCGCAAGGATCGGCAAAGGCATGGAAAGTCCAGACTGAATCGGTTCAATTTCAGACTGAACGAGAAGCCGTGCCATGCGCAATGTACATTGCTGCAATGCACCAATGCAGAAAGCGCGGAGCTTGACGCAGAGTTACGTCAGGCGAGCGGCTTCAACTCCTGGGCGATGGTTGGCAACAGCTCCGAGACGTTGGGATGGATATGCACAGCGCGCGCCAGCGTATCGACCGGCGCCTTGGCGTACATCAGGTCGAGCACGCAGTGCACCGCCTCATCGCCGCCGGGGCCAAGCACGGAACAGCCGAGGATTTCCCTGGTGTCGGCATCGACCAGGATCTTCATGAAACCTTGCGTCTCGCCTTTTTCGACGGCGCGGCCGACGCGGGTCATTGGTCGTTGGCCGACCAGCGCCTTGCGCCCGGACTTTTTTACCGCCGCCTCGGTCATGCCGCAGCGGCCGAGCGGCGGATCGATATAGAGCGCATAGGCCTCGATGCGGTCGCTGACCTTGCGTGGATCGTTGTCGAGCAGATTGGCAGCGACGATCTCAAAGTCATTATACGAGGTGTGGGTGAAGGCGCCCTTGCCGTTGCAGTCGCCCATCGCCCAGATGCCAGGCACGCTGGTGCGCAACTGATCGTCGACGGTGACGAAGCCGCGCAGATCGACCGCGACGCCAGCCTTGTCGAGGCCGAGATCGTCGGTGTTGGGGGTGCGGCCGAGCGCCAGAAGCACATGCGAGCCGACCACCGAAGGCTTGCCGGCTGAGAAGCTCACGGCGATGTCGTTGCCCTGTTTGGCAAAGCCGATGTCGTTAGCGCCGACATGGACTTCTATGCCTTCGTTTTCGAGGATCGACAGGATGGCCGCCGACACATCCTCGTCCTCGCGGCCGGTCAGGCGCGGGCTCTTCTCGATGACGGTGACTTCGGAACCGAAGCGGCGAAACATCTGCGCGAATTCGAGCGAGATGTAGCTGCCGCCGACGACGACGAGATGGCGCGGCAGAATTTCGAGATCCATCATCGAGGAATTGGTGAGGTAGTCGATGTCGTGGATGCCGGGCAGGTCGGGCACCGAGGCGCGGCCGCCGGTGTTGAGGAAGATTTTCTCGGCGGTCAGAAGGTCGTCACCGACGCGCACCGTGTTGGCGGATTCGAAGCGCGCATGGCCGCGATAGAGGGTGCAGCCCTTCATGCCGGCGATCCAGGTCTCCAGATTGGTGCGGGAGTCGCTGGTGACCTTGTCCTTGCGCGCCTTGATCCTTTTGAAATCGACCCCGACAGGACCCGAGAACGTCACGCCATAGTCGGCGGCGCGCCGCGCCAGATGCGCGGCATAGGCGCTGGCAACCATGGTCTTGGTCGGCATGCAGCCGGTGTTGACGCAGGTGCCGCCGATCAGCTTGCGCTCGATCAGCGCCACGCTCATGCCGGCTGACGTCAGCCGGCCGGCGAGCGACGGGCCGGCCTGTCCAGCGCCGATGACGATGGCGTCGAAAGTCTTTGCCGTCATGCCACCGCCGCCACGATCAGCAGGCCGCCGATGATCGCCACCGCGTCCTCGATGAGAGCGGCAGGCAAATCCTTGCCGAAGGCAGCCGCCAGCCGGCCGCGCGCTTCGGCGCCGCCATACGTGCCGATGACCGCGCCGATGGCGCCGGCGATCAGGCCGCCAATGGTGGAACCGGCGGTGGCGCCGATCACCGCGCCGCTGAAGGCGCCCATGAGGATGCGGGCGCCGAACTGCTGCGGCACCTTGCGGCTCGGCGTCGAGGGCAACTGGTCGGTGATCAGTTCGACGACAGCCAGAATGGTGAAGATGCCGACGGCAGCCCAATGGCCCATGAAACTTGCCCAGGTGCCGGCGACCGGCAGCCAGCCGAGATAAGCGCCCCAGGCGACCGCGGCCGGCGCGGCCATGGCGCGAAGACCGGCGATGATGCCGATCAGAAGAGCAAGCAGATAGAGCATGGTTGATCCCCTCAGCGCAGGACCTCGGACGGCCCGCGCGGCAAGCTAGCATAGGCCGGGCATTTGGCCAGCGGGGTTTTCCCCAGCGGAGGATTGTGCTTTGGCATGAGATCAGATCGGAGGCGTGGCCATGTCCGCAAGCGAACGCACGAAAATGATTGCAGGCGAGTGGTACACCTGCATCGACGACGAGCTTGAGGCGCTGCGGGTGATCGCGCGCGATGCGGTGTTCGAGCACAATTCACTGCCGCCCCGACAGCGCGGCAATCTCGGACCGGGGCTGAAGACACTGCTCGGCAACGCGGGCGAGGGCGCCCGCATCGAGGCGCCGTTCCATTGCGCCTACGGTTTCAACATCCATCTTGGCGAGGGCGCCTTCCTCAATGCCGGCTGCACCATCCTCGACACGGCGCCGGTGCGCATCGGCAGGCGAACGCTGCTTGGCCCCAATGTGCAGATCTACTGCGCCGAGCACCACAAGGAGGCTGTGGGCCGTCAGGCGGGGCTGGAGATCGCCAGGCCGGTCACCATCGGCGACAGCGCCTGGATCGGCGGCAGCGCCATTATCCTCGGCGGCATCAGTATCGGCGATGGCGCCATCGTCGGCGCCGGCGCGGTGGTGACACGCGACGTGCCTGATAACACGACGGTGGTCGGCAATCCTGCCCGAGCGGTCAAGCGCGGCTGAATGCGCGTCCGCCGATGATCAATGAGACAGGGCGGACATCGCCTGCTCGCCGGTCCGCCTGGAGAATTCGCGCCGGTACTGCGCCGGCGAGGTCCGCAGTCGCGCGGCGAAATGCTGGCGCAGCGATGTGGCGCTGCCGAAGCCGGCTTCGAAGGCCACCATGTCCATTGATTTCTCGGTCGCCTCCAGCAGCCGTTGCGCGAGCTCGATGCGCTGGCCGGCCAACCATTCGCCAAAGCTGGTGCCTATAGATTTCTGGAAACGGCGGGTGAAGGTGCGCCGGGTCAGGCCGGCGGCCTCGGCGACGCGGTCGAGGCTGTGGGTTTGTCCGAGCGTTGCCCGCACCGTGTCGAGCGCCTGGGTGAAGCGGTCGGTTGCCGGGGTTTTCGCCAGCGGGCGCTCGATGAATTGCGCCTGCCCGCCCTGTCGGTGCGGCGACAGCACAATGTGCCTGGCCAGCCGCAACGCTACTTCGGCGCCATAGCGGGCGCGCACGATGTGCAGGCAGCAGTCGAGCCCGGCGGCGACACCGGCCGAGGTGACGATGTCGCCATCGTCGACATAGAGCACGTCGGCGTCGACTTCGATGTCGGGATGCAGCGCCTGTAACCGGTCGGTGGAGGACCAATGCGTGGCCGCCCGCCGGCCAGCAAGCAGCCCGGCGGCGGCAATGGCAAATGTGCCGAGGCAGAGGCCGACGATCAGCGCGCCGCGCCGGTGCGCGCGCGAAAGCGCTTCGAGGAGCGGGGTGGGAAGCGGGGCGTCGAGATCTTTCCAGCTGGGAATGATGATGATGTCGGCAGCGTCGAACGCCGAGAGCCCATGTGGAACAGCGATCGTCAGCCCGGCATCGGTGTGGATGGGTCCATCGTCGAGCGCGCAGACGCGAAAGTCGAACCGCGGCAGACCGAGCTTGGTGCGGTCGGTGCCAAACACCACGCACGGCACCGAGAGGTGAAACGGGCTGATGCCGTCAAAAGCGAGGACGGCAATGATCGGGTCGGTCATGGTCGGTTCCAGCAAGGAAGCGGATTGTCCCAATTCTTTCGAACGATGTCAATTGGGCCACTTTTGGCAGCCGGGCGATCCGCCTAGTTTCGGCCCGTCCCATTCAAGCCCTAGAGGAAAACACCATGTCCGCCAACACCACGCCGCGCCGCGCACTTATCGTCATCGATGTCCAGAATGATTATGACGGCGGCAACCTCGCCATCCAGCATCCGCCGTTCCGCGACAGCGTGGTCAATGTGGCGCGCGCCATGGATGCCGCCGCTGCCGAAGGCGTGAAGGTGGTTGTCGTCAAGCAGATGGCGCCGGAGACGTCGCCAATCTTCGCCAAGGGCAGCCATGGCGGCGAATTGCATCCTGAGATCGCCAGGCGTGAGCGCGACCACTATGTCGAAAAGTCGCTACCTAGCGCCTTCGCCGGCACCGATCTTGAGGAATGGCTGCGCGCCAACGCCATCGATACGATCACGGTGATCGGCTACATGACGCATAATTGCGATCTGTCGACCATCATCCACGCCGCGCATGTCGGCTTTGCGGTCGAATTCCTGTCCGACGCCACCGGCTCGCTGCCTTACGCCAACAGCGCCGGTTACGCCTCGGCCGAGGAGATCCACCGGGTGGTGACGGTCATCCTGCAGTCGCGCTTTGCGGCCGTGCTCGACACCGCCGAATGGATCGATGGCCTCAGGACGGGCGCCCTGCCCAAGCGCGACACGATCTATGCCTCCAACCAGCGGGCGCTGGCGCGCAACGCGGCCTAACTGCTCGCCGAAATGCAAAGGGCGCCGCATCGATGCGGCGCCCTTTTGTTAGGGATTGCACGTTCTTAGAACAGGCCTTCGATCTGACCGGCTTCGTTGAGGAAGATCTTTTCCGAGGACGGCGCCTTGGGCAGGCCCGGCATGGTCATGACCTCGCCGCAGATGACGACGACGAAGCCCGCACCTGCCGAAAGCCTGACTTCGCGCACCGGCACGGTGTGGCCGGTCGGCGCGCCGCGCAGGTTCGGGTCGGTCGAGAAGGAATACTGCGTCTTGGCCATGCAGACGGGCAGGTGGCCATAGCCGGCCTGCTCCCAAGCATGCAGCTGGTCGCGGACCGACTTGTCGGCGATCGCCTCCGAGCCGCGATAGATGCGCTGGACGATGGTGTTGATCTTCTCGAACAGCGGCATGGCGTCCGGATAGAGCGGCGCAAACTGCGACGCCC
Source organism: Mesorhizobium sp. P2_C5_2 (assembly GCF_056404535.1). Lineage (NCBI taxonomy): Bacteria > Pseudomonadati > Pseudomonadota > Alphaproteobacteria > Hyphomicrobiales > Phyllobacteriaceae > Mesorhizobium > Mesorhizobium sp. P2_C5_2. The sequence continues at coordinate 471,969 of NZ_JBFUDV010000003.1, forward strand.
CGGATTCGGCCAGCGCCACCACCTTGTTGGCCAGCTCCTCGATGCCGGCCGATCCCTTGGCCCAATGCTTGCACAGGATCGCTTCTTCGCCCATCGAGGCGACGTAGTCCTTCATCGTCTGGATTTCAGCGTCGGTGTCGGAATAGAAGTGGTTGATGGCAACCACCGCCGGCACGCCGAACTGGCGGATGTTCTCGATGTGGCGGCCAAGATTGGCGCAGCCCTTCTTCACCGCCTCGATGTTTTCCTTGCCGAGGTCTTCCTTCTTGACGCCGCCATTCATCTTCATGGCGCGCACGGTGGCGACGATGACGGCTGCTGCCGGCTTCAAGCCCGCCTTACGGCACTTGATGTCGAAGAATTTTTCGGCGCCGAGGTCAGCGCCGAAACCGGCTTCGGTGACGACGTAGTCGGCGAGCTTCAGCGCGGTCGTGGTGGCGACGACCGAGTTGCAGCCATGGGCGATGTTGGCGAACGGGCCGCCATGGACGAAGGCCGGGTTGTTTTCCAGCGTCTGCACCAGATTGGGCTGCATGGCGTCCTTGAGGAGAACGGCCATGGCGCCGTCGGCCTTGAGGTCGCGGGCATAGACCGGCGTCTTGTCGCGGCGATAAGCGACGATGATGTCGCCGAGGCGCTTTTCCAGGTCCTTCAGGTCGGTGGAAAGGCACAGGATCGCCATGACTTCCGAGGCGACGGTGATGTCGAAGCCGCCTTCGCGCGGGAAACCGTTGGCGACGCCGCCGAGCGAGCAGATCATCTCGCGCAGCGCCCGGTCGTTCATGTCCATGACGCGGCGCCAGACGACGCGGCGGGTGTCGATGCCAAGCTCGTTGCCCCAGTAGATGTGGTTGTCGATCAGCGCCGAAAGCAGATTATGCGCGGTGGTGATGGCGTGGAAATCGCCGGTGAAATGGAGGTTCATGTCCTCCATCGGCACGACCTGTGCGTAGCCGCCGCCGGCAGCACCGCCTTTGACGCCGAAATTCGGGCCGAGCGAGGCCTCGCGGATGCAGACGATCGCCTTCTTGCCGATGCGGTTGAGACCGTCGCCGAGGCCGACCGTCGTCGTCGTCTTGCCTTCGCCTGCCGGCGTCGGGTTGATGGCGGTGACGAGGATCAGCTTGCCGTCCTTGTTGCCCTTCACCGACTTGATGAACTCGGCAGATATTTTCGCCTTGTCGTGGCCATAGGGCAGAAGGTGCTCGGTCGGGATGCCGATCTTGGCGCCGATCTCCTGAATCTGCTTTTTCTTGGCGCCGCGCGCGATCTCGATGTCGGACTTCACTTCGGCCATGACGGCTTTCCTTCGGATTGGACGGTGGAGGGGACGGGTTTGATCTCACTCGCAGGCATGTTGAACCCGGGCGCGGGCATGTTCTAACCCTGTCGCTGCCGCGGCGTCAACTTGCATGCAACTATGTTTCCTATGAAGAAAGTGTCTCTGCGGCCGGGCCGACCTGTCGCCGGTTCTTCCTGGCTCCGTTGCCGCGCCGTATAGAAGCCAGAGGATGCGACATTGCGCCGTCTCAAAACAGCCGCCCAATGCACGGAATGCGACAGAGGCGACGGCGCAAATTCGCCATCGCCGTCGAGGCAGCGACGGACGTTACTGCGTCAGGACGTTGCTGATCTCGACCATGTTGGAGCGCACCCGCAGCACATAGAAGCCCATCGTCGTCAGGTGGGTCGGCATGATCCAGCCATCCTCGCGGCCATTGGCGATGATGAAGGGCTGGATGCGCAGCGCCGAGACGAATTGCGCATCCATCGTGTCCCATAGATTGCCGAGATGCTTTTCCTTGATGACGTCGTCGAAATCGGCCTGGGCGCCCTTCATCAGGCCGTAATAGGCATAGAGCTGGCCATAGGCGAACCAGAAGCGGTCGTCGGCGCGGAAGTCGAACCAGCCATCGTTGTGATTTTCGGCGCGCTCCTTGAGGATCGCCGAGGTCGAGCCGATATCCGAGGAGATGCGGTCGATGTACTGCTTCAGATTGTCGGCGCGGGCATCGAACGTCGCCTGGCAGGTGGCGAGGCGGGCGTTGAACGAGCGCAGCTTGTTGACGGCATCGCGATAATAGCTCGGCGTCGGCGTCTTGGGCCCGAACGGGTTGAGGCCGAAATACCAAGTGTATTCGTCGAACTGCAGATTGCCGCGCGCATCCTGCAAATCGGCGTCGATCTGCGACGTCGTGCGCACACGGCCGAGATTGTCGGCAAGCTCGGTGGCGGTGCGGCGCACCGCCTGGTTGATACCGCGCTGGAACGAGGCTTTGTTGTCCATGAACGGCGTATGATCCCAGTCGACGCCGAACAGGCCGAGCTTGTAGAGGATCATCGACGAGATCCAGGCATTCTGGTTGACGTTGAAATCGGTGAGGTCGGCCGCGACCTGGGCGATGCCTGAATTGCCGCAGGTCTTGGCGGTCTCGGTGCCGGCGCCGGCCGCGACCTGTTCGCCGGCGGAGATGTTGCGGTTATCGAAGGTGTATTTGTCGACGTAGTTGGGGTCGAACTTGTTCCACCACTGGGTGGCATAGAAGAAGTTGGCGTAAAGGCCGATCAGCACCAGCAGAGCCAGGCCGACCACCGCTTTCAGGATCCAGCCGCGTTGCGTGTACCAGCGCCCGGCCCACATGAACGGCCACAGGATTACGCCGATGACCAGGCCGATGCCGCGGCCGATCCACTGGAAGATGCGGGTGAAGAAATTCACGATCGGATCAAGCATGGCTCACATCACCCCTCAGCATGATGCCAAAAAGTTGCAGACTTTTTGGACAACATCATGCGCCAAAACAACAAGTTAGAACGAAATGACGGCTCATTTCGTTCTAGTCAGTCAGGCCGTAAAGGCGCGTGCGAAACGCCACCTTGTCCTTCAAATATGTGGTTTTCAGAACGTCCACAACATGCGATCGCCAGGCGTCGCTGAAGCCGTCATAGTCCTTGTAGAAGCCGGGCTTGTTGAAGACGTAGCGCGAGACGAAGTCCTGCGGCACGAAATCCGAGATCAGCTGGTTGGTCAGCCAGGCGTCGGGATGGTCGGGCTTGCCGCGCACGACCAGGAAGCGCTGGCGCGGCGGGACATCCTCGATCTTGAGATGGCCGAGCTGGGCGATCTCGCGCTTGGCGGCGTTGAGGAAGGGAAAATTGCCGTCGCTGGTGATCAGGTCGGCATGGCCGTGGATCCAGGTCTGCAGCCAAACCTTGTCGACGTCGGTCAGATTGCGGTTCGGCTCGGTGTCGCGGATCAGCGAGCGCACCACCATCTCGGCGCGATGCTCGAGATAGCCCGAGCTTTCCACCCATGACGCCCTCGGCAGTTCGATACGGCCGGTGCTGGCGAGGAACTTGAACACCTTGTCGGCATCGTTGATCGAGAGATAGCTGACCTGCCAGGGACGCGAGCGGCGAAAGCCTGGTGCGGCCGGGTCGCTGATGACCGTCGTCATGTCGGGGTCGACGAAGACGTAGAGCCCGCCGAAATGGCTGGTCCAATAGGCGTTGTGGCGGAAGATCACCTGGTCGGGCACCAGCGCGTTCTCGCGGATGTCGCCGCAGACCTTCGCCAGCTCCACCATGCGGGTCAGCATGGCGTTGTCGCGCCAGGCGTCCGGCTCCTGCTTCAGCCGGTCGACCAGCTTGCCGAGCTCGGCGGCCTTGCCCAGCACGTCCTCGGCCGACAGCACCTTGAACTCGACCTGGCTGATCGACAGCAGGTCCTCGATGTCGTTGACCAGCGGAACGGAATCCTCGATCTCGCCGTAGATGACGTCCTTGATGGTCAGCGCATCGATGGCGCGCTGGTTCTTGGACATGAATTCGAACATCAGCTGCGAGGTGTTGGAGAAGGCGGTGTGCACCACCGGCAGGTCGATCTGCGACGGCGTCAGGATGATGAAGCGGCGGTTGACCTCATTGGGGTCGAGATAGTCGTAGTCGCCGCATTCCTCGGCCACTTCCGGCGAAAAGCCGGTGCGGTCGATCTGGAAGCTCTTCAGCTTGGTGGGCTTGAGGCCGAAGGCCACCAGCGCCTTGTTGTAGCGCTGGATGAGGTGCGACTCGTCGACCGTCAACAGGCGGCCATAGATCAGCTCGTTGTCGCGCAGCAGGTCGGGTTTTTTGGCGGGGTGGGTCATCCTTCCTTCTCCCCGTTCACGGGGAGAAGGTGCCCGAAGGGCGGATGAGGGGCGGCGCCGACGCTCATCATTTGTCCCCCAACGTTGAGGCAGGCAAAAACTTCACATCGACTGCAATCATCTTCTGATTGAGCCGACCATCCAAAGCCGCAACGATCGTATCCAGTACGCTCCTACGGCCCGTCAGGACATCGGCGTGCCAAACCCTCAATACCGACCAGCCGTTCCTGTTCATCGTCTCATCCCTGTATCGATCACGAGATCGATTTGCATGCTGGCTGCCATCCACCTCAACGACCAGATTGGCTTCGCGGCAAGCGAAGTCTGCGAAATACGGGCCGATCGGTAGCTGACGAATAAATTTGTGACCATTCAATCGCCGTCCACGCAATTCGTGCCAGAGTTTTTCCTCGGCATCGTTCTCTACTTTTCGGAGCTGACGGGCTCTTGATACCTTTGGCTCGTTTCCTCCATGCACAGCGCTGCCCCTCATCCGCCCTTCGGGCACCTTCTCCCCGTGAACGGGGAGAAGGAAGAGGTGCTAGGCTCACGCATTCCACAGCCCCTTCTTCTTCATCTCCTCCATCTCCCGCCCAGCACGTTCGCGCAGCCTTGCGTCGCGCAGCAGCTTCTCCACCGCAGCGTCGTCGGACTTGTCGGAATAGCGGAATTCGGAATCGGCGTAGCGGTTGATCTCCTGCATGACCATGTCCATCGAGAACGGCCCGCGCAGTTCCTCGATCATGGCTTTCTTCTCGTCGTAGCCCTTGTGCATGAAGGCTTCCGGTTTCTCGAACCAGTCGTCGGGAAGCTCGATGTCCATGGCGCGCATCTTGATGGCGTCGGTGACGTTCTTGATGGCGCGGCCGGTGAAGCGCGGCTCGGCGTCCTTGATCAGGTGCAGATAAGTGCCGATGTCGGCCATCGATTTCGGCGCGCCATTCTCCTTCATGTAGCGCTCGTAAACCTTCATCAGCCCGTCTTCCTGCGGCTTCTCATGCTCCTCATAAGCCTCGGTCACGGCGCGCTCGATTTCCTGCGCGGCGTAGAGCTTGTGGTCGCCGAGCGGGATCTTGTGGTTCTTGCCGGCAAGCAAAACGAAGATGTCGATATAGTCGTCGCGGCTCTGCGGCCCGTCGACCAGCCAGCGGGCGCCGGCGCGCTGGCGCAGCGCGTCGTCGACATTTTCTGGATAGTTGGAGAACATGCCGAACGAGCAGTTGCCGCGCACCACCGTGCCGGCACCGGCAAAGGCATCCATCAAGACGCCGGTGATCTCCTGCTGGCCGGCCGAAGCGCGGTCGTCGGAGCGGCGCGCCGCCACCTGGTCGATATCATCGACGGTGCCGAAGCCGATGACGCGCGGGTTGAGCACATTGTTGATGAATTGGCGGCAGTTCTGGCCTGACTTGCCCTGGTAGGACGAGATCTGGTCGACGCCGAAATTCTCATAGGCGAAGGGATAGCCGGCGACCTGGCAATAGCCATTGACGAGGCCGGAGATCATCTGGATCAGCGTCGTCTTGCCGGTGCCGGGCGCGCCGTCGCCGATGAAGGTGAAGAGGAAGCCGCCGAGCTCGACGAACGGGTTCAGCTCGCGCTCGAAATCATAGGCCATCAGCATCTTGGCGAGCTTGACCGACTGGTATTTGGCGATGTGATTGCCGACGACCTCTTCCGGCTTCTTGAAGGTCATCACCAGTGGCTTGGAGCGCTTTCCGGGCGCCACGTCGAAGCCGTCGAGGGTAAAATCGTCTGCGTCGATGCGGATATGGGCGTTCTCGAACGGACCGATGCCGTCGAAGCGGCCTTTGCGCGCCAGCAGCCCGTCTATGGCGACGCGGGCAAAGGCACGCGCCCGGGTCGTCAGGTCGCCATCGTCCTTCGACCCGGTGATCGCCTTGTCCAGCCCGGCGACGATCGACTTCACCGCGTCCTGCGGCGTGTCGAACAGGAAGTCCGGCTCGGGAATATCGTTGGGCGCCTCGCCGTCGCTGTCGATCCGCTGGAACAGATAAGAGGCGAGGCTGAAGGCCGAAACGTAAGCCGAGGCTGACAGAAGCTTCTTGAAGGTGGCTGCTTCGTCGCCTTCGAGCGGCGCGCGGGTGTTTTTGGCCTGCAGGCTTTCGAGGTCGGAGCCCTCGGCGAAGACGTCGGAGATGGCGAGCGCAATCGCCAGGCCACGTCGGGCGCGGAACAAAAGCGTGTGCTGCGGGATGCTCATCAGCTGGTCGTCGGGATGAATGGCGGCGACGGTCTTGGTCAGCTCGACCTCGCGCGTGCGCCGCACCGAGCCGACCGAGACGGTCGAGACGAAGCGGCGGTTGGTGCCGGCAAGGGCGGTGCCGGATTCGCGCGACGGGTCTTCCAGAACGACGACGCGAGTGATGAAGCTCTGCGCCGTAGCGCGGTGCTTTTCGATCGCCGCTTCCGGGATGGTGGTCAGGCCGGTGTCCATGAAGGATGCTCCGTGGTGTTACGGTCAGACGTCTGAGATGACCTGCCCGTTGGACAGGATGTGGACCTTGTAGCCGGAAAAGATCTTCTGTGCCTCGCCGGCGGCGTAGAGTGCCTGGTAGGCTTCATGCGGGATCAGGGCGTGGTTCTCGTAGCTCGACACGCCCTGGCGCGCGGCCTCGAGATCGTCGGTGTTGATGAAGAATTCCTGCGTTGTCTTCTCGCTGGAAAACAGGCCCTTGCGGCCGGGCTTCTCGCCCTTGGAATAGACCTCCTGGATGGTCCAGGTGAGCAGCCAGGCATTTTCGGGCTTGCGAACCTTGGCCAGCACTTCGGTCACCGTCGAGTTGTTGTCGGTAATGCCCGCGGAATAGAAGGGGCCAAGCACGACGCGGCGCAACTGCTTGGGGTGCAGCGGCTCGAAATCCTTGTCGAGATTGACCGCAATCGTCGCCGGCGACAGCGTGTAAGCGGAATTCTTTTCGGTGAAATCGTCGAAACGGTGGGCAAGCTCGGGGTTGAGCAGGCCGTCGACCGGCAGCGGGATGTCGACCTGTTCGTTGAGCTTGCCGTTGCTGTCGACGAGCTGGCGGATCATGGCTTCGGAGGAATCCTCCACCGTCACCATATAGACCAGCGGCAGGTTGGCGCTGCCGTCGAAGCTTGCCCAGTGGACGAGGTAGTAGGGCCGGAAAGTCTTGGGATTGACCGAGACTTTGGCCGTCTGCGCCAGCGAGAACGGGCCAAAAGTCTGCTCGCTCTTGACGTCTTCGAGATAGAGCCGCTCGGCCATCGACTTCTGCAAAGCCTCGGGGAATTCCTTGTGGCGCAGGATGAAGTCGGCCATTTCCTCGCGCAATTCGCCGGCCAGCGGGATGTTGGCCAGCCGCGCGTCGGCCTGGCGGCGATCGTTTTCCAGTTCGAGCAGGTTCTGGAAGACGGGATAGCCGCTGTCGGCGCGCGAAATGCGGAACGTGTCCATGAAGCCGAGACGGTTGCGCCAGCAGGAGAACGACTTGTCCAGCCGGGCAATGTATTCGGCGACGATCTTGGCGACGATGCCGTGCCGGTAAAGCGGTGAGCGGTCGTCGCGCATGAACACTTCAAGGCCGCTGAGTGCGGCCGTGATGGCGGAAAAATAGCGCGCCGCCGCTTCGTTTTCGGGAGTCATGCCGGGTGTGCTCGCGTGCGGCCGCTCCTTACGACTGCACGTAGTTTGCCGAATTGTGCTTCTTCATCACGTCGTCGAAGCGGCGGGCGAAGGCGTCGTCGGCAAGCTTCTTGCGGCGCTGGATGTCGGAGCTGGCGACCATATTCTTCTCGTGCATTTCGAGGAGATCGCCGATGTGCTTTTGCGAGGCGGCACCAATACCGGCCATGGTCTCCTCGGCGGTGTTGTCGACCTGGCTGCCCAGCGTGTTGATCTTGTGGGCGACGTCCTGCTGGGCGGCGGTCTTCAGGGAGTCTTCAAGGGCCTTGTAGAGCACGATGCGCTGCTCGGTATCGATGGTCAGCTTGTTGATCAGCGTCGACTGCGCGGCAATCTGGTTGTTGAGCGAATCGACGAAGGTCTGGAACATCGAGGTGTAGCGCTCCAGCGTCTGGCTCTCGGCCAGCAATTCCTGCTCCTTGGCCTGCTTTTCATTGTATTCGGTGGCCAGTTTCGAGCGCTCGCCCTCAAGCTGCGTGCGCTCCTTCTGGCTGGTCGAGGCCGCGATCTTGTTCTCGATGTCGAGCAGCAGCGGGTTGACCTCCTCGATGCGCTTCTGCACCGCTTCAAGGTTGGTCATGGTCACCTTGCGGCGCTCGATCACTTGCGACAGGCTGTTTTCCGAGGTCTTGTAGCGCTGGTCGAGGACCTCTTTTTGCGCCTTCAGGATGCCGACGATGGTGTCGGATTTGACCAGAAGCTCCTGCAGATTGCCGGCCAGCGACATGTTGCGGACGCGGTCGGTGCGCATGCGCTGCTTGCGCTGCGCCGAGAAGACGCCGACAAAGCTTTCCCAACCGGTGTAGTTCTTCATGCTTTCGAATTCGGTGCCGAAGACGTTGGTGGCGTCCTCCAGACCGATGATCAGGTCGGCGATGTTGCCTTCCATCACCTTCTGCTGCTTCAGCACATCCTCGATGCGGGCATTCTCGATGTCGAAATTGGCGTCGCCGATCTTCTTGTCGGCCGTGGCAAGCGTATCAAGCACGGTGCCGGACTGCTCGATCTTGGTGCGCATGTCCTGCACAACCTGCCTGGTCTTGGCAATTTCGGCATCGAAATTCTGCAATGTCGCCATAGGGGCCTCCCGCTTCGGCTTCCGGTCGCTGGCTGCGAACAGCGGCGAATATATGTGGGGCATCCGGGGATTGAAAGACGCAAGACAAGACCCGCCCCGAAAACAAAAAAATACGCCTTCGTCTTGAAAGGCAATGAAGGCGGGGTCATGGCGTGATTAACCAGCCGGTCAGGCATTGTTCAACTGTCATTGAACTTTGGCGCTGGCAAAGCAGTCGATCTCGGCTGGTGTGGATGTGCTGAAATTCGACAGAGAACTCAATCGGTTGCAGGCGCGTGACAGTTGGCGAAAGCCATCGCCATCGCGCTACGCATCCAGCCGTTCAGGGCTTCGGATCGGCCTTCAGATAGGCGATGACGTTGGCAATGTCCTCGTCGCTGGTCAGGCCGGAGAAGGCCATCTTGTTGCCGGGTACTTTCAGCTTGGGGGCGCCGAGATAGGCCCTGAGGTTGGCTTCGTCCCAGACGAGGCCGGCGGCGCCGGCATCCTTCATGGCCTGCGAATAGTTGAAATTCTCGGCTGTGCCGGCGGTGCGGCCGACGATATCAAGGAGATGCGGGCCGACTTTGTCGCGGTCGGTTTCCGCCTCGTGGCAGGCCATGCAGCGGTAGAACACTTTCTTGCCCAGCGCGGCGTCGCCGTCGGCCTGTGCTACGATGATGCCGGCTAAGTAAAAAACGAATGCTGACGAAATGGCTCGAAGCATGGCGGTCCCCGGCTGGCTCTGGCTGCGGCCAAAGTAGGCGGCAGGCCTTAACAAACGCCATATGGCGTAGGTATTGCCCTCTTATTCATTGGGGCGGAGCGGGATCGCCGCAACCGCCTGGCGGATCGCGATTTCGATCGCTGCCAACGAATTTCTGTCGCGCACGAAGGCGCGGCCGAGTTCCGCCATCTCGGCCGCCGCTTGCGGCGTCGCCGACAGGTCGATGATTTTCGTCGCCAGCTGGCCGGCATCGTCGCTGGACAGGAAATGCCTGCCCGCCTGCAGGCCAAGCCCTTCGACGGCTTTTTCGGTGGCGGCGACGACCAGGCCCGCCGCCATGGCCTCCAGCACCTTGATGCGGGTTCCGCCGCCGAAGCGTAGCGGGATCGGCGCATAGCCGGCACGTCCGAGCAATTCCGGCAGATGCGGCGGGTTCTCGATCAGCTGCAGACCATGCCTGGCGCACAAACCACGCACGACATCGCGCGGGGTCTTGCCGGCGACGGTGATCGACCAGGGCCGGCCGGAGGCGGCGAGGCGCGGCACCATCCCGCGGCCGATCTGCTTGACGGCGTCGATGTTGGGGAAATAGCCGAGATGGCCGATGAAGCACAGGCTGAGCTCACGGTACCGCTCGGCACCAATCGGCAGGGAGAGCACGCTCTCGTCCGGAATGGGGTTGGCGATGAGCCTCATGTCGTTGACGGGGCCGAGAGCCGACAGCAGCGCCCCGTCGGTCCGCGAACAGACCCAGACCTGATCGGCGGTGGCTGCCGCATGTCTGTCGGCGTCGCGGGCCTCTGTCTTCTTGCGCCTGTTTTGGCGCCAGCCGCGAAGTTGCTGCCACAGCGTCAGCCCGGCGATGCGGTCGGCCACCGTTTGGGAATCTATGTTGTGCAGGTCAAGGACGGTGCGCGCGCGATGTTTCGACGCCAGCGTCAGCAACTGCGCAAGCACGATCTCCTCGATAACCACGAGGTCGGGGTCGAATTGCCCCCACAGAGCGTCTGCCTCAGCCAGTTCGTCGTCCGGTATGATGTGCATGGTCGGATGGGGGCTACGCCTGTACCAGGAAGCCCGGCCGCGCGCCGCCTCGATGATCCGGTGACGGATATTCGGCGGTGGAGAAGGCGCCGGGGCGCCAGTCAGGCTTACCGTCAGAACCTCGCCCATCGATGCCAAGGCGCGCGCGTTGGCGGTGTTCCTGATCTCGGCACCTGATACCGGCGGAAACGGGCAATCGACTGTGAACTGGAGAATTCTCATGTTGCCCCGGCCATTCAGCCTCTGGTGAAGCCGATGAAGTCGTCGGGTGCGGCGCGGCCCATTTCCTCTTCCCAATGGCGGCGGCAGAGCGAGACATAGACGTCCTTCCCGATCGCCACCTGTTCGCCTTGTCTTGCCACCTTGCCGTCAGGGCCGAGACGCACGACCATTGTCGCCTTGCGGCCGCAGCGGCAGATGGTGCGCACTTCGCGCAGGTCGTCGGCGATGGCCAGAAGCGCGCGCGAACCGGAAAACAGATTGCCCTGGAAATCGGTGCGCAGGCCGTAGCACATGACCGGAATGTTCAGCCGGTCGGCGATACGGGCAAGCTGCCAGACCTGCTCTTCCTCGAGGAACTGCGCCTCGTCGACGAAGATGCAATGCACGGTCGTGTGCTCATGGTGCTCGGCAACGCGGGCGTAGAGATCGTCGCCGTCGCGGAACATCTCGGCCTTGGTCTCCAGGCCGATGCGCGACGAGATCAACCCGGTGTCGCCCTTGCGGTAGTGACCGGCGACGAACAGCATCGTCGTCATGCCGCGTTCGCGATAATTGTAGGACGCCTGCAGCAGCATCGTCGTCTTGCCGGCATTCATCGTCGCATAGTGGAAGTATAGCTTGGCCATGCCGCCCTTTTAAGGTGTACCGCGTTTCAGGTGATACCGGCCTGCAAATGGCTGATACCTGCGCTTCCGGTGCTCACGTACTTTGAGTACGCTCCGCTCCGGTTCTCGGCATCAACCATTTTCGGCTCGGCCTGACCTGAACCCCGGCACACCTTAAGCCGAGTTGTCCCGGCACGGGGAGGGGGCACCGCAGCATTTCACTGGAAAAGCCGGCTGCCATCGAAAAAGCGGCAGGCGTGTCGCTGTTTGGCCAGTCCGCGCCGTTGATCGTGATTGCCTTAATGCTTGAAACCACACCAGAATGGTGTTTGGCTGGCGAAACAAGGCGGGCAGAGAAACCGTAACTACGCTTCGCCAAAGAATCACAATGGGAGAATATCTATGTCGCGTATGAACACCTTCGTCGCCGGCCTCGGTCTGGCGACTTTCCTGTCCACGAGCGCTGCTCTTGCCGGCGATCCGGAAAGCTGCAAGGCGGTGCGCCTTTCCGATGTCGGCTGGACCGACATCCAGGCGACGACCGGCGTCGCTTCGGTGCTGCTCACCGCGCTCGGCTACGAGCCGCAGACGATCCAGCTTTCGGTGCCGGTGACCATGGCGTCGCTGAAGAACAAGGATCTCGACGTCTTCCTCGGCAACTGGATGCCGTCGATGACCAACGACATCAAGGACTACACCGCCGACGGTTCGGTCGAGACGATCAGCACCAACCTGACGGGCGCCGGTTACGGCATCGTCGTGCCGACCTATGTCGCGGACGCCGGCGTCAAGTCGCTGACCGACATCGGCAAGTTCAAGGACAAGTTCAACGGCAAGATCTACGGCATCGAGGCCGGCAATGACGGCAACCGCATCATCCTCGACATGATCAAGAACCCGAAGGACAATCTCGAAGGCTTCGAACTGGTCGAGTCCTCGGAGGCCGGCATGCTGACGCAGGCCGAGCAGTCGATGAAGAACAATGAGTGGATCGCCTTCCTCGGCTGGACGCCGCATCCGGTGATGGGCGCCATGAAGATCACCTATCTCGACGGCATGGGCGACAGCGGCTTCGGCGCCGCCACCGTCTTCACCAATGTGCGCAAGGGCTACACCGCCGAGTGCCCGAATGCCGGCAAATTCATCGCCAATCTCAAATTCAACCTGGACATGGAAGGCGAGATGATGGACGCGATCCTGAAAGGCGGCGACGCCAACACGGTCGCAGCCGACTGGCTGAAGAAGCACCCTGACGCGGTTGCGCCGTGGATAGCCGGCGTCACCACCTTCGATGGCGGCGATGCGGCTGCGGCGGTCAAGACCGCGCTCGGAAGCTGAGCCGACTGAATTCGGCAAAGCCGAACCAGGAAGGGCAGCCAATTTAGAAAAGGCTGCCCTTTTTCATATCCTGTGAGAAGATGACGTAACGACAGCAGAGGCCGGGGGCAGGCGGTCTCGCGCATGAGAGGGGCGATATGGATCCGATTTCGAAATTCATGGTCGATCACAAGATACCGATCGGCGCCTGGGGAAAGGCGTTCTTCGGTTTCCTCACCGACAATTTCGACACTGTGTTCAGGGCCTTTTCGAACGGCCTCAATTTCCTGCTCGACGGGCTGGTCGACATCCTTTTGGTGGTGCCGCCAGTGCTGCTGGCGCTCATCGTCGCCATCATCGCCTGGCTGCTGCAGCGCTCGCGGCCATTGGCCATCGGCGTCTTTCTCGGCCTGATCTTCATCATCAACCAGAACCTCTGGAAGCAGACGGTGCAGACGCTGGTGCTGGTCGTGGCCGCCGCCACCATGGCAATGGCCATCGGCGTCCCGCTCGGCATCTGGGCCGCGCACAAACCGAAAGTCTACCGCATCATGCTGCCGGTGCTCGACCTGATGCAGACGCTGCCGACCTTCGTCTACCTGATCCCGGTCTTGACGCTGTTCGGCCTCGGCAACGCGCCCGGCCTCATCGTCACCATCATCTTCGTCATCCCGACCGCGGTGCGCCTCACCCATCTCGGCGTCGTCTCGGTGCCGAAGTCGATCATCGAGGCCGGCGAAGCTTTCGGCGCCACCAAGCAGCAGCTGCTTTGGAAGGTTGAACTGCCCTCGGCGCTGCCGACCATCATGGCCGGCCTGACGCAGTCGATCATGCTGTCGCTGTCGATGGTGGTGTTCGCAGCGCTGATCGGCGCCGGCGGCCTCGGCACTGAAATCAACCGTGCGCTCGGCTCGCGCCGCATCGACCTCGGGCTCGAAGCCGGCCTGGCGATTGTCGTGCTCGCCATCGTGCTCGACCGGATGACGCGTATCGGCGTTGGAGGCAAGAAATGACCGTCGCCGTTGACTTCAAAAATGTCGATATCGTCTTCGGTTCCGATCAGGCCGGTTCGCTGGCGCTGATCGACGGCGGCGCCACGCGCGCCGAAATCCTCGAAAAAACCGGCAATGTGCTGGGCTGCGCGGGCGCCAGCCTGACCGTGCATGAGGGCGAGATATCTGTGCTGATGGGCCTGTCGGGCTCGGGCAAGTCGACGCTGCTGCGGGCCGTCAACCGGCTCAACGTCGTGTCGCGCGGCCAGGTGCTGGTCAAGGACGGTGACAATATCGTCGATGTCGTAACCTGCGATCAGGCGACGCTGCGGCGGCTGCGCCAGAAGCAGGTGGCGATGGTATTCCAGCAGTTCGGCCTGCTGCCATGGCGCACGGTCGAGGAAAATGTCGGCCTCGGCCTCGAGCTTGCCGGCGTGCCGGAGCAGGAGCGCAAGGAGCGCGTGAAAAAGCAGCTCGAACTGGTCCACCTCGACCAGTGGTCGAAGAAATACGCGCATGAACTGTCCGGCGGCATGCAGCAGCGCGTCGGCCTGGCGCGCGCCTTCGCCACCGAGGCGCCGATCCTGCTGATGGACGAGCCATTCTCGGCGCTCGATCCGCTGATCCGCACCAAGCTGCAGGACGAATTGCTGCAGCTGCAGGCGGAGTTGAAGAAGACCATCATCTTCGTCAGCCACGATCTCGAGGAAGCGCTGAAGATCGGCACCCACATCACCATCATGGAGGGCGGGCGCATTGTGCAGACCGGGGCGCCGGAAGATATCGTGCTCAAGCCCGCCAACGACTATGTCCGCGACTTCATCGCCAATGTGAACCCGCTCTCGGTGCTGACCGCCTGGAACGTCATGCGCGACAGCCGCGATCTCGAGCACGGCGATAACGGCTGGGTGTGGCTCGACCGGCGCAAGACGACGCGCTTCAAGATCGACGAGCATGGGCTGGTGGCGGCGGCCGAACGCGACGGCAAGCCAGCGGTATGGGTGTCGTGCGCGGATGTCGAGGCTCAGCCGGAGGAAACGGCGCAGGTGTTCTGGGCCAACCCCGGCACGTCGCTGAAGACGGTGATGCTGGCCATGCACCGCTCGCAGACGGCACCGGTGGCGCTGTTCGACGACCAGTCGCGCTTTGTCGGCGCGATCGGCATACGCGACGTGCTGAGCGCGGTGCTGCGCAGATAGGGAACGCGGTCCTTCGGGACCATCAAGGACAAGGCGCTTTTGCAGCGGATCTGGAATTGGTCGTCTAAACCGCGGGCGGCGCAAGCAGCGCTCGGGCTGATGCTTGTGATTGCGGCGCGGGCGATCCTGGAGTTCTTCAGAATCGGCGGGGCCGCCGGCACACCGCTGAGCGCGGAGCAGGTCTTCTACATAAAAGGCGGGCTTGCGGCGATTATTGCCGCATTGGCCGTTCTTGTCCTGCATGCATTGGGGCGGCACGGCTGGGCGACGCTGTTGTGCGCTGCGGCAATCGTCGCCATGCTGGCATGGAAGATCGCCGTCATTTCCTGAGCAGACAATCAGGGGGAAATCCCCGACAGCCGCGCCTGCTTCAATTCAGCCCGATGCGTTTGGCGCCGAGCCTGAACAGGGCCGTGGCATCCGGGTCGAAGCGGAAAGTGTCGATGAAGTCGTCGGCGCGGTAGCCTGGAAGCGTCTTGCGGATGGCAGCGGCGAAAGTCTTGGCCTCGTCCAGCCGGCCGGCCAGCGCCAGGCAGTGGGCGGCTATCGACAGGATGATGACATGGGCGTTGGGGCGGGCGGCCGCCTTCAGCGCCCAATCAGCCGCTTCGTCGAATTGGCCGAGGCGGACATGGGCCATGGCGCGCGCGCCCAGCATGCCGAACAGCAACGGGTCGAACGGCGACAAATGGCGCGAATGATCCGACGAGCCGATCGCCGCTTGCGGATCGCCCGACTGCGACTGAACGAAGGACAGCGCATAGTGGCCAAGCGCGAAGTTCGGGCTGAGGTCGACGGCTCGTTCCAGCTCGAGCACGGATGCATTTCCTTCGCCGCGCAGCCACAGCGCCCGGCCCATCGCCCAGTGCGCGGCTGGATTGTGGTCGTCGACCAACAGGCTTTGGCCGGCCGCCTCAAAGGCAAGCGCGCTGTCCTGGTCGCGGTCGCCCCAGCGCTGAAAAGCGCTCTGCCAACGGGTGAAGGACAGGCCGGCATAGGCGCGGGCGAAGGTCGGATCCTGCCGTATGGCTATATCGAAGAAATGCTGGGCGAGGTCGTTTTCGCTGCGGGTGAAGCGATACATGTGCCAGAGGCCGCGATGGTAGGCCTCCCAGGCATTGAGCGAATTGGGCGCCTTCAGCATGGCGCGGTTGCGCTCGACCGTCTCGATCTCGGATGAGATAGAGGCCACGATGCTGTTGCCGATATCGTCGAGCACGGACAAGATGTCGTCGGGTCTGCGCTCGAAAGTCTCGGCCCAGACGATCCTGGCGGTGCGCACCTCGACAAGCTCGACAGTGATGATGACGCGGCCCGCCAGGCTGCGCACCGTGCCGGTAGCGACATAGCCGACATTCAGCCGGCGACCGGCATCTTCCGGCGCGATGTTTTTCTCGGCCAGCGCAAAGACCGAGCCACGGGCGATGACGAAGAAATCCTTGAGCTTGGCCAGGCGGGTGATGATGTCGTGGGTAAAGCCATCGGCAAGCCCCCCGCGAATGCCACTGTTGGCGTCTTCGGCGAACGGCATCACGGCAAGCGACGCCTTGTGCGGTGTCGAGGCTTCGGTTTCCGCGAGCGTGCTCGGCGCCTGGTTCGCAGCGGGCGCTGTAGCCGGCTGTGCCGGCAAAGTCCCGCAGGGACGTTCCGCGCGAATGGCCAGCCACGCCTGGCGCACCGGGCCGAAATCCAGATCTTCCGACTGAAAGAGTTGTGCGGCGGACGCCAGATGGTTTTCACAGGCGCCGAACTGGCCGCGCCGCGCCAGCCTTGTCAGAAGGGCGATGTGGGCCCGGCTGTCGAACGGGGTCAGCTCCAGCCATTTTTCGAGGTGGGCGGACGTGTCGTCACTATCGGCAGGGAGCGTCTTGACCAGATGTTCCAGGAGGGCCGCGTGGCAGGAGCCGAAACGACGGCGCTGGGCGGTCAGCCAATTGTTGAAGAGCGGGCTGCGGTCGATCTCCAGCCCCTCCAGAAAATCGCCGACGAAGAGCTTTGACAGCGCTTGCAGCCGCTCGGGGTCGAGCGTTTCTATACCCGCGGCAGCCGCCGACGCGACATCCTGCACGTCGACCGAGACGCCGTCGAGATCGAGCGCGATCGTATCATCAGCGGTTTCGATCCTGCGGCGGTTCGGTTCGTCGAGAGCCGCCCGCAGTTTGCTGAGGTACCAGCGCAGTTCGCCCCTGGGATCATTTGGAACATCCCACAGCAGTTCGCACAGCTTGCCACGTCCGACCGGATGGGGCGCCAGCACCAGATAGGCCAGCAACGCGCGCAGCTTGCGCGATGCCGGCAACGTCACCGGGACGCCGTTGCGCACGATCGCCAGCGGCCCAAACAGGCGCACGCTAAGGCCTTGATGGCTGCTCGCCAGGTTCGATTCCACGCCAGATACCACGCCTGTTCCCACGCTGGCCCGCCGGCCCCTGCTTTATCACCGACCACGACAAAGTGCACCGGCTCGCAAAATTGCGCGCCGAATGTGGTGTTTACCACATTGCGGCACGTCAAGGACCTGTAGTGCGGCAAGGTGTCGAAACCTCGTCGCCCAAACCGCCGGTTTGTAACCGGCCCGTGAGCAAAACCAGGAGCTATCCATGTTGCACAAGCAGAAAATCAGAACCACGGCCGGCCGCGGCCGCCTGTTCGACAGCATTCTCGACACGGTCGGCGACACGCCGGTCATCCGCGTCAACAATCTCGGCCCGGCGCACGCCACCATCTACGTCAAGGCCGAGTTCTTCAATCCGGCGGCGTCGGTGAAGGACCGGCTGGCGCTCAACATCATCGAGGAAGGCGAGCGCAGCGGCGCGCTCAAGCCTGGACAGACGATCGTCGAGGCGACCAGCGGCAACACCGGCATCGGCCTTGCCATGGTCTGCGCGCAGAAGGGCTATCCGCTGGTGGTGACGATGGCCGACAGCTTTTCGGTCGAGCGCCGCAAGCTGATGCGCATGCTGGGCGCCAAGGTGGTGCTGACGCCGCGCGCCGAGAAAGGTTTCGGCATGTACAACAAGGCGGTGGAACTGGCCGAAGCCAATGGTTGGTTCCTGGCCCGGCAGTTCGAGACCAAGGCCAACGCCGATATTCATGAAGCAACCACGGGACGCGAGATCATCAATGATTTCGCCGGCTCGCGGCTCGACTATTTCGTCACCGGCTACGGCACCGGCGGCACCGTCGCCGGCGTGGCGCGGGTGCTGCGCCGCGAGCGGCCGGAGACCCGGATCGTGCTCACCGAACCTGCCAACGCCCAGCTTGTCGGCAGCGGCAAGCCCCAGGTGCGCGGCGCCGGCGGCGCGCCGGCCGCCAGCCATCCGGCCTTCGAGCCGCACCCGATCCAGGGCTGGACGCCGGACTTCATCCCGAACGTCCTGCAGGAAGCGATCGATGGCAACTTCTATGACGAGGTGATGCCGATCGCCGGGCCGGAGGGCATGAAATGGGCCAAGGCGCTGGCGCAGCAGGAGGGCATCTTCACCGGCATTTCCGGTGGCTCGGCTTTTGCCGTTGCGCGCCAGATCGCCGGCACGGCACCGGCCGGATCGGTGATCCTGTGCATGCTTCCCGATACCGGCGAACGCTACATGACGACGCCGCTGTTCGATGGCATCGAGGCCGAGATGAATGCGGATGAGCTTGCTCTTTCGCGCTCGACGCCCGGCTGCCAGTTCCCGGCATGATGGCGCGGGAGCAATCTGCATGGACGCGATGCCTGTCACCTCGGTTGCCGAGGAAACGCTTGACCCCTCGGACTGGGCCGATGTGCAGAGCCTGTCGCATCGGATCGTTGACGATGCCGTCGCCTATTTGCGCGATGTCAGGCAACGGCCGGTGTGGCAGGAGATGCCTGGAGATGTGAGGGACTTCTTCACCGCGTCGCTGCCGCAATCGCCGACACCGCTTGCCGACATCTATGGCGATGTCGTCGACAAGGTGATGCCCTATCCGATGGGCAACATCCATCCGCGCTTCTGGTCCTGGTATATGGGGTCGAGCAACTTCACCGGTGCGCTCGGCGATTTCCTGGCGGCAATCCAGGGCTCCAATCTCGGCGGCGGCAACCATGCGGCCGCCCTGATGGACGGCCAGGTGGTCGACTGGTGCAAGCAGATGACCGGCATGCCGGCTTCAGCCAGCGGCACGCTGGTCAGCGGCGGCTCGATGGCCAACATCATCGGGCTGACCGTGGCGCGCAACACAAAGGCCGGCATCGACGTGCGCGAGCATGGTGTGGCAGCAATCGAAAAGCCGTTGCGTTTCTATGGATCGGACCAGATCCATTCCTGCCATCGCAAGGGCATGGAGGCACTCGGCCTCGGCAACAAGGCGCTGCGCCGGATTGCCAGCGATGCCAGCCTGCGCATCGACATCCAGGCTTTGCGGGCGGCGATTGCCGAAGATCGCGCGGCCGGGTTCAAGCCGGCCTGCATCATCGGCAATGCAGGTACGGTGAACACCGGCGCGATCGACGATCTGCAGGCGCTGGCAAAACTGGCGCATGAGGAGGACCTCTGGTTCCATGTCGATGGCTGCATCGGTGCATTGATCGCGATTGCGCCACAGAATGCGCACCGCGTTGCCGGCCTCGAATGGGCCGATTCCATCGCGCTCGATCCGCACAAATGGCTGCATGCACCGTTCGAGGCAGGCTGCGCGCTGGTCAGGGATGCCTCGGCGCATCGCAAGACCTTCGCGGTGACGCCGGAATATCTGGAATCGACGCCGCGCGGCCTCGCCTCGGGGCAATGGCTGCACGATTACGGCCTGCAGACGTCACGTGGCTTCAAGGCGCTCAAAGTGTGGATGGCGCTGCGGGAACACGGCGTCGAAAAATTCGGCCGCCTGATCGACCAGAACATTGCTCAGGGGCACTATCTCGCGAGCCTGATCGAGGCTGAACCGGCGCTCGAGGTGACGGCGCCGACCAGCATCAATATCGTCTGTTTTCGCTATCGTGCGGGCGGGCTCGATGGCGAGCGCGCGAAGGCGCTCAACACCGAGATCATGCTGCGGCTGCAGGAAGACGGCATCGCCGCGATTTCCGACACGACGGTGCAAGGCCGGCATTGCCTACGAGTAGCGATCAACAATCACCGGACCCGGCGTGAGGACCTTGAGCTTCTGGTCGCAGAGACAGTACGCTTGGGCAACGAGCTCGCTTCTGCCTGACCGGCCATGCGGTCGGGCAGGCGGCTCTCAGCCGCTGGCGGTCTCCTTGAAATCGTCCCCGCCTTCCGTGGCGGGGAACGTCACGCCGGGAACGTAGAATGTGATCGGTCGGATTTCGTAGACTGCCGAGGGGTTCACGCGACGCAAGTCGCGCGCGGCCGCGATCGCCGCCTCCTGCGTGGCGCAGTCGAGGACATACAAACCCAGCAATTGCTCCTTGGTCTCGGCAAACGGACCGTCGATGACGATGCCTTCGCCCGGGCCGCGCAGCGTGACGGCGTCAGCGGTCGCGCCCAGCCTTGCCGCCGGCCCAAGCTTGCCCTCACGGGTCAGCCTGGCATTGACCTCGAGCAGGTCGTGCATCAGCGCCGCATCCTGCTGCGGCGTCAGGGACTGGATGGTCTGTTCGACGTGATAGGCCAGGATGGCGTAAAACATGCGGCGATCTCCTCCTGTTCGAGCGGCCGCACTATTGCAAGGTTGGGTTGGCTGATCCAGCCCCGGTGCCCATCGAGACGGTAGTCTGCTGCCTTATGCCGCCAACGGCAGGCGCAGTTCCGTCTGCAGGCCGCCGCCGGGATGATTGGAGAGATTGACTTCACCGCCGGCGCCGCGGGCGATGTTGCGGGCAATCGTCAGGCCGAGGCCGAGACCGCCGGTCTGACGGTTGCGTGATTGTTCCAGCCGCACGAAGGAACCGAACACCTGATCGAGCTGCGCCTGCGGAATGCCCGGTCCTTCGTCACGGATGACCAGGGTGATCGTGCCGTCCGACTGCCGCAGGCTGAGATGGGCTTTCTTGCCGTAGGTCACGGCATTCTGGACCAGATTGTTGACGCAGCGCTTCAGCGCCACCGGCCGCGCCATGCAGATCATGCCACGCGGCCTGGCGCCGTCATGGTCGAACGAGACGTCTTCGAAACCGTCGGCGATCGATTCCACCAGCGACCAGAAATCGATGCGCTCGCTCTTCTCCTCGGTGACTTCGAAGGTAGCGAAGTCGATGACGGAGCTGGCGATGCTCTCGATGTCGGCGAGGTCGTGGGCGAGCGCCTCGCGCGCCGTCGACTTGCGCAACAGTTCGAGGCGCAGCCGCATGCGGGTCAGCGGCGTGCGCAGATCGTGGGCGAGTGCGGCGGCCAAATGCTCGCGGTCCTCGACATAGTCGCGCAGCCGGACCTGCATGGCGTTGACGGCCTTGGCCGCGGCGCGGATTTCGCGGCTGCCGGTCTCGGCGATCGGCGGGCTCTTCAGATCCGTGCCGATTCGGTTGACCGCTGTTTCCATCATCCGATAGGGCGCCGTCAGCCGGCGCAGCGACCAGATCGACATGATCACCACCAAGGCCGCGATCAGCGAATAGAGCGGCAGGCTGTCGAAGCTCAATATCGGCCCGACCGGCGTGTTGGGCTCGGTGAAGTTCAGCCATTGGCCGTCGGCGAAGCGGACAGATGCCGTCAGCTTGTCGCTTTGGGCGAAGCTGGCCGCCAATCCCAAGAGGTCACGCTCCACCGCGCCGACATCCTTGGTGAGCACCACGCCGCCAGGGGCGTTGGCTGCCTGCGATGCCGGATCGCGCCGGACGCGTGCGTCGGTGATGCCGAATTTCGACAGTCGTCCGACCAGAATGTCCTCGAGCTCGGCCAGTTCGTCGTCGCCGGCGATCGATGAGGTGACGGCGGGCGTGTCCGAAACGGTGAGCGCATAGGTGGCATTGAACAGGCCGGACGCCGTCAGCTTGCGCTGCTCGGGCGTATCGTCATGCATCAGCTGCACCAGCGAATAGGCGCGGTCGTTGAGCCGGTAGAGATCGACCTCGTCATTGGCGACGGCACGGTCGCGCGAGACGATATAGAGCGTCGCGACCTGGCTTATCAGC
Organism: Mesorhizobium sp. P2_C5_2; assembly: GCF_056404535.1. Taxonomy (NCBI): domain Bacteria; kingdom Pseudomonadati; phylum Pseudomonadota; class Alphaproteobacteria; order Hyphomicrobiales; family Phyllobacteriaceae; genus Mesorhizobium; species Mesorhizobium sp. P2_C5_2. Next base: position 493,998 of record NZ_JBFUDV010000003.1, read on the forward strand.
AGGCCGGCAATGACGATGAGCAAAACCCAGACCGGCAGGGTTTGCGGCAGCAGGCGTCTCATTCGGAGGTGGTCTCGGGCAGGAACTGGTAGCCGCCGCTGCGCACGGTCAGGATCAGTTTCGGCGTCTTGGGGTCGTCTTCCATCTTGCGCCTGAGACGGCTGACCAGAATGTCGATGCTGCGGTCGAAGGAATAGTCGCTGTCGCCGCCGGAAAGCTCGATGAGCTGGTCGCGCGTGAGCACGCGCTGCGCGCTCTTGACGAAGGTCTGCAACAGGTTGAACTCCGCCATGGTCAGTTCGACCCTGACGTCGCCAGGCGCCATCAGCCGGCGGCGCGAGCAGTCCATCGTCCAGCCGGCGAAATGATAGATCTGCTTGGTGGTGGCGCGCTTCGGCTCTGAAGCACCATTGCGCCTCAGCACGGCGCGGATGCGGGCGAGGAGTTCGCGCGGATCGAAGGGCTTCGGTACATAATCGTCGGCGCCCATCTCCAGCCCGACCACGCGGTCGGTGGTCTCGGTAACCGCCGTCAGCATGATGATCGGCGTCGAGTAGCTGGCACGCAGGTCGCGGCAGAGTTCCAGCCCGCTCTTTCCAGGCAGCATCACATCGAGAACGATTAGGTCGACCTGCGTGCGGCGCAGGATGTCGTCCATCTCGATGCCATCGGCGGCAACCGTGGTGCGCAGGCCGCGCTTCTGGAAGAATTCCTGAAGCAGGTCGCGAATTCCCTTGTCGTCGTCGACGATCAGTATGTGCGCATCGGATTTCACGGCGATCCTGTCATTGCTGGCGGCCGGTCGGCGGCTGCCTTTCTGAGTCTGCTTTGGCGACGTCACCCACACGATAGAATTCTGGCCAGATGTTGGCCAGCGGAGACGATCGTGTCTTCAGCCGATTTGCCAGAAACAATCCAGAAACAAAATTCTATAGTTCGGAAAAACTTCCGAAAAAAATCAAGGGCATAAACGGTGCCGTGGCGGTCAGGTCATCGGCTGCGACGCTAGTCTCCGGAGTAACGGACATTACCGATGCACAGGTTCACGATCAGCTTGATGGGTGCGCTGTTCAGCATTTCGCTCGTCACGGCCGCGGTCGCAGCCGCCAGCGCAAAGGTGACGCCGATCACAAGGAACGAGCGCTGCATCGATCTCAATCGCCAGGTAGACGAAGCCCTCGAAACCCATGCCGCGGCAACGCAGGTCACCGCGGCGAAAGCACTGCAAAGAAAGGGAAACCGGTTCTGCGCCAACAAGAAACAGGCACAGGGTATCCGGATGCTCGCGAACGCTTTGAAGCTGCTTGGAGTGACACCGATCGACCCGGTTCAGTGACACTCAAACCGACCCGCACAAAAAAGGAAATGAAGCCATGAAAAAGTCCATCCTCTCCGCCACCGGTCTCGCCGTCGCTCTCGCTTTCGCGATGCCGGCTCTGGGCAATGCCGCTGCCACCACGACCGCTGCTCCGGCTGCCTCGACGGCCGCTCCGGCGACCACGACCGCCAAGCCCCCGGTGAAGAAGGTCGTCGCCAAGAAGCCCGTCAAGAAGCACAAGAAGCACAAGAAGGTCGTCAAGAAGGACGCCCCGAAGGCCTGATCCAGACCAGCCCGACAGGGTTGTCTGTAACAAGGCCGCTCCAGCCATACCCCCCGGCTGGAGCGGCCTTGTCGTACCTGACGAGCATGATTATCCCGTCGATGGGTGCCGGCCACCCAGGACTTTAACCCGTTTGCAATGCCGGTCCGATAGGACAGCCCGCATGAAAAAGCGGCTTTCATCCATTCTACGCTCGATGGCCATCGGCGGCCTTGTGGCCTCGGCTGTGGTCAGGGTGCTGATCCAGTTTACCGCCAGCCCGGTTCCTGATCCGGTGAGCGGGCGCACCGAGCCGTCGCTGTTTGCGCCGGCGATCTCCAGCAACTGGCAATACATCACACCATGGCAGAGCCTGCTGCTTGCCGTGCTCACCGGCGGAGCGTTGGCCTGCTTTCTCGGCTGGCTCGCGGCCGCCTGGATGGAGCGACGGGCGGCCGGATCGAGGCCGGATGCGACATCCAGCGCACGGCAATTCCAGGCTCGTCGCATCGCAGACCGCCAGGGCCGTTGAACCGCAGCAGACAGTTCCTAAATTTGTGAACGGCTGTGCCGCCGGGAAGCCGGTTTCGCGCGCCGATCAAAATGGACGACTGCTTTCCCCCATGACAAAGTGAGAGCGACCCTTGCGCAATGCCGGTTCCCCATGCCTGAAATCACCTCCAAGCCCCGCACCAAGACCAAGCCGCAGACCGAGCGGCCCAAGCTCTACAAGGTCATTCTCATCAATGACGATTTCACGCCGCGCGAATTCGTGGTGACGGTGCTGAAGGGCGAGTTCAAGCTCAGCGAAGACCAGGCGCACCGGGTGATGATCACCGCGCACCAGCGCGGCGTCTGCGTCGTGGCCGTGTTCACCAGGGATGTCGCCGAGACCAAGGCGACGCGGGCCACCGATGCCGGCAAGGCCAAAGGCTATCCGCTGCTGTTTACGACGGAGCCGGAGGAGTAGGTCCAGCGTCTTTCTCCCCGTCACTATACGGGGAGAAATGTCCGGCAGGACAATGAGGGGCGGCGCCGGAGGGTGACAATAGTTTGGATGGTATGTCGTAGAGGATTGCTAGTCATTAAGGTTGGCGCTGCCCCTCATCCGCCCTTCGGGCACCTTCTCCCCGTGAACGGGGAGAAGGAAGAGGCTCTTATCGTCCCTCGCGATACCACATCGCGCCCATCGCCAGGAGCAGCAGGCCGAGGCCGAGGAAGCCGCCGAACAGCGGCACGCGCGAGACTGCTTTCAGCACGCTGTCGTCGGTGCTGCGCAGGCCGATCCAGTCTGCGCCCGAGGCGGCGCCGGAGGCGCGGACCGGGACGATGGAGGGCAAAGTGACGCCGCCGGTGAGCTGGCCAAGGGTGGAGGACGCCGCCAGCCGGCGCACGCTGCCGCCGGTGGCTTCCGCCGGAGCCTTCAGCCGGTTTTCGGTGGAGATGACGTCGGAGAATTCCGGCGCATTGACCGGGCCGACATGGGCAAGGGCGGTCAGGTCACCATTGCCGATCTGGTAGAGACCGATTTCCTTGGTCTCGATGCTGCCGAGGAAGACGCCGGGTTCGGATTTCTCCAACCTGACGATCAGTGCCTTGCCCGACGGGGTGATGACCTGGGCCGGGCCGGGATCGTCACTCATCGTCTGGCGGCGGATTTCCAGCACCATGCCGCGGCCGCCGGCGGTCAGCCGCTCTTCCTCGAGCTCGGGTTCCTTCATCAGCCAGTGGGCGATGCGGCGGTAAAGCTGGACATGCGGGCCGCCGCCCTCGAAGCCGCGCGCCCATAGCCAGCCCTGATCGGACAGAAGCATGCCGACGCGACCTTCGCCCTTGCGGTCGAGCAGAAGCAGCGGCCGGTTGTCGGCGCCCTTCATCACCACTTCGCCTTCGGGATTCTGGACGCCGATGGTGCGGAACCAGCGACTCCAGTGTGGCGGCTCGGAGGCTGAGCCGTCGAGGCCGCGCGTCACCGGATGACGCTGGCCGAGATCGGTGAGGCGGGGATAGAAGGCTTTGTCGATGACTTCGCCGGTCGGCATCGCCGGCAATGACGACATCAGCGGCGTGCGGGCGATCGAGGCGTCGCCGGCATATTCCGGTCCGGCGGCGATCAACAGCGCGCCGCCCTTTTCGACATATTCGGAGATGTAGTCGTAATAGAGGATCGGCAGCACATCGCGGTGCTGGTAGCGGTCGAAGATGATGAGATCGAAATCCTTGATCTTCTCGACGAACAATTCGCGCGTCGGGAAGGCGATCAGCGACAATTCGTTGATCGGCGTGCCGTCCTGCTTTTCCGGCGGCCGCAAAATGGTGAAATGGACGAGATCGACAGAGGCGTCGGACTTCAACAGATTGCGCCAGGTGCGCTCGCCGGCGTGCGGCTCGCCGGAAACCAAGAGCACGCGCAGGTTTTCGCGAATGCCGTCGATCAGCGCGATGGCGCGGTTGTTAGCGTCGGTCAGCTCGCCCGGCTCGCGGTCGATGGAGAGCTCGACGATGTTGCGGCCGGCGCCTGGAATGGTCACTTGCAGCGGCATGGCCTGGCCGATGGTCGCTTCTTCGACCGCGACCTGCTCGCCATTGACGGAGACGCGGACATCGACCGGGCCGGTTTCGCCGTCGGTGGCGATGACGCGGTAGGTCATGTCGAGCGGCTTGCCGACGAGGCCGAAGCGCGGCGCATTCTCGAAGCGGATGCGGCGGTCCTTCTCATGCTCGTCGCCGGTGATCAGCGCGTGCAGCGGGGCGTTGAAGTCGGGCGCGGCGGGCGGCGCATCATGCACCTCGCCGTCGGTGATCATGATGGCGCCACCGATGCGCGAGGGAGGCACGTCGCGGAAGGCGCCTTCGAGTGCTGCGAAAAGCTTGGTCTCGGTGCGCTCGTCCGCGGCTTCCGATTTGCCGGCCTCAACGACGCGCACGTCGAACTGCTTGAAGCGGCCAAGGCGCTGCTGCAATCCGGCCAGCGCTTCGTCAGTCTGTTTGGTTCGGTCGCCTATGTCCTGGCTCTGGCTGCGGTCGACGATGACGGCAACGACGCTTTTCAGCGCCTCGCGCTCCTCATCGAGGAACACCGGGTTGAGCAGCGCAGCACCCAGCGCAAGAAGTGCTGCAAAGCGGAAGATCGCGCCGCGCTGGCGAAACCACAGGCCGACTGCCGCCAGCAACAGCAGAGGTACTAGCACCAAAGCCAGCAAGGGCCAGGACAGCAGCGGTTCGAAGGAGATCGACCAGTTCATGATCTTACTGCCCCAACCGTTCGAGCAGGATGGGCACGTGCACCTGGTCGGATTTGTAGTTGCCGGTCAGCATGTACATCATGATGTTGACGCCGGCGCGCAGCGCATAGATGCGCTGCATCGGGTCCGACGGCACCGTCGGCAAAAGCGGATCGCCATTCTCATCGACAGCCCAGGCGCCGGCAAAATCATTGGCGGTGATCAGGATCGGCGAGACACCGTCGCCAACGCGCACCGGCCGGTTTTCGGCATTGCTGGCGTCGAGCGAGGCTTCCACCCAGAGCGGGCTGCCGGCGAAGCGGCCGGGAAATTCGGGCAGGATGAAGAAGGATTTGGTCAGCACATGGTCGGCCGGCACCGGCTCCAGCGGCGGCACGTTGAGATTGCCGAGGATGTCGCGCAACCGCTCGGTCGCCGGGCTCGCCGAATCGGGGCCGATGCCGTTGGCGAACTGGTCGCGGGTGTCGAACAGAACCGTGCCGCCCTGCTGCATATAGGCGTCGATGCGGGCGATCGCGGCTTCGCTCGGCATCGGCGCCGAAGGGTCGATCGGCCAGTAGATCAGCGGATAGAAGGACAGTTCGTCCTTCGAGATGTCGACGCCCGCCGGCGCGCCCGGCTCGAGCGCGGTCTTCTCGATCAGGAAGCGGGTCAGCCCTTCGAGCCCGGCGCGGCTGATCGAATCGTCGCCCGGCACACCGGTCAGCACATAGGCGATGCGGGTTTTGGCAATGTCCTCGATTGCCGCGGCGTCGCCCGGTTTGGCATCGTCGGCGCGGGCGAGGTCGGCATGGCCAAACAGCATGCCGAGGGCGAGCAGCAGCGCAGCGGTCGTTGCGGCGGCCGAGCGGGCGCGGCGCGGCCGGCGCGACAACAGACCGCCCATCCAGAACACCGCCAGCGTGTCGAGCAGCATGAGCACCAGCGCCGCGGTGACCAGCGGACCCTTGAGGTCGCGCGACTCATCGAAAGCATATTGGATATTGGTCACCGGCACCGTGAATTGCGGGCGTACCAAGAGCGCGAAGGCTGTGGCCGGATCGAGCAGATTGTGGGCGAACACGCCGGTTTCCGAGCCGTAGAGGCCGGGCGGGTTCTCGAACGTCACCGGCAGCGGGCCGGCGACGGGCACCAGCGGCCGTGCATCCGGCGTCGGCGGCACCAGCGTGCCGTCGGCCGCGATCATGCGGTAGGGCGCCAGCGAAGTGGCTGCGGCTTCGGCGTTGGCGACCGCTGCCCCCTGGTTGCGCGATAGCTGCACGATGCGCCGCAGCATCTCGACAAAGCTGCCGGAGATCGGCAGCGTCGACCATGTCGCTTCCGGGGTGACGTGGAACAGCACCAGCGTGCCCTTGCCCTTTTTCAGCCCGGTCACCAGTGGGGTGCCGTCGGCAAGCGTTGCCCAGGTGCGCTCGACGATGTCGGGTGTCGGCTCGGCCAGGACTTGACGGCTCACCGTGACTTCCGCCGGCGGGGCAAGGTCGGCAAAGGGGCCGTTCTTGGGAAATTCAGTGACCGCCTGCGGCGTCGTCCATGACAAGGAGCCACCGAGCGAACGCTCGCCGGTGCGCAGCCTGACTGGCAGAAGATCGTCGTCATTGCCGGCGGCGGCCAGCCGCGACCCGGCGAAGCGCACCAGTGTGCCGCCATTGTCGACCCAATCGACCAGCCGCTGACGGACCTGCGGCGGAATGGTGCCGATATCGGCCATGACGATCATCGCCGGCTTCTGGTCGAGGAGCTGCGGGATGGCGTCGGCGAGGTCGGCGCTCGACGGTTCGACCAGATCGGCGAAGGGCTGCAGCGCGCGCCTGATATAGTAGAGCGGCGACAGAAGCGGCTGCGCCTGGTCTGCTTCGGCCTGCGACAACAGCCCGACGCGTCGGCGCTTCGAGCTTTCGTCGAGCACGCGCACCGCACCTGCCTGGCGCTCGCCATCGAGGGCGATCGAGGCGAAGTCGTTGCGCAGTTCGAACGGAACCGCCATTGTGCCGGTGGCGGTGGTTTCGCCGGGGGCGAAAGTTAGCGTCGCATCGGCGATGCGGCGGCCCTTATCGTCGAAGGCGCCGGCGGTGACCTGTGCCGGCGCCGGATCGCCCGGCGCGCGGACGGCGGTCAGGGCGAAGCCGTCGACCTGGTTTTCGGCGCCGGTCAGCCCGGTCAGCGCCAGCCGGTCGGAACTGGCCCAGACGACACGGGCGGCATTTTTCGACAACAGCGTGTTGAAGGCGGCCTCGTCGCCTTTGGCCGCGAGGCCGTCGGCCAGCACGGCAACGCTGGCGCCGGGCAAGGTCTCCAGCACGCCGGCGACGCGGGAATAGACGGCGGGGCGGTCGGTCGGGATTGGGCGCGGTTTTGCCGCGCGCAGCCGGTCGAGGGCCGCAGCGGCGTCGAAGGGGCCGATCTCGGCATTCGGCTTTTCGGCGGTGAAAGCGATGACGACCGGCACGCCGTTCGAACCGGCATCGGCGATCAGCCGTTGCGCGGTGGCGACGCGCTTGCCCCAATCGGCGGCACTTGCCCAGTCGTTGTCGATGACCAGCGCTAGGGCAGCACCCTCGGCCGGCAGCTTTTCGCGCGGGTTGAAGACGGGTTCGGCCAGTGCCGCGACGACAAGGGCTGCCATCAGCAGCCGCAGCAGCGTCAGCCACCACGGGCTCTGCTGCGGCGTCTCCTCGCGCTTCAGCACGCGGGCGAGGATCTTCAGCGGTGGAAACACTTCCGTCTGCGGTTTGGGCGGCGTCAGCCTGAGCAGCCACCAGATCACCGGCAGCGCCAACAGGCCCCACAACACCATGGGAGCGCCAAAGGAGAGCGGCAGCCAGCTCATGCGCCGGCCTTTCCGGCGAACGCACCATCGGCGGTCATCGCCATATGGATGCGCACCAGCGCCTCGGAGGCGAGGCGATCCGTGTGGTTGACGGTATAGCTCCAGCCGAGCCGCTTGCACCAGCCGGCCAGCTCCTGGCGGCGGGCGGTGTAGAGCAGGCGGTATTCGTCGCCGAGCATTTCGGCGCGGCCAGCGGTCAGCTTGTCGCCGGTCTCGGGATCGGTGAATTCGGTGCGGCCGGCATAGGGGAAGGTCTCCTCGGCCGGGTCGGCAACCTCGATCAGATGCGCGCGCACGCCATGACGCGCCAGCACGTCGAGCCAGGCCATGGTCTCCTCGACCGGATCGAGAAAATCGCTGACGATAACGATGTCGCAGAAGCGGCGGATGGCGGACAGGTCAGGCTTTGCCGGCGGATCGGCGGCGTGCATCAATTGCGCTGCGATGCGCTCGGCGCCGTTGCGGGCGGTGAACGGGTCGGTCAGACCCGGCCAGGCGATGCGCTCGCCACTGCGCGACAACAGTTCGGCCATGGCCAGCGCCAGCACCAGTGCACGCGATTCCTTGGAAACGCTGGCGCCGGTCGATTTGTAGAGCATCGAAGGCGAGGGGTCGGCCCACAACCACACCGTATGGGCAGCCTCCCATTCGCGGTCGCGCACATAGGTATGGTCGTCGCGGGCCGAACGGCGCCAGTCGATGCGTGAGGAATCACCTTCGACATAGGGGCGGAACTGCCAGAAATTCTCGCCGATGCCACGCTTGCGGCGGCCATGCCAGCCGGCGATCACGGTGTTGACGATGCGGCGCGCCTCGACCAGCAGGTCCGGCACCAGCGAAGCCCGCAACCGGCCTCTGGCGAGCGCGTCGCGCGTCGCTGCCGGTGTCTGGACTTCGCCGATACGCGCCATCAGATGCCTTTGGCCAGTTTCGCCACCACGTCACGCACGGTCGTGCCCTCGGCGCGGGCGGCGAAGGTCAGCGCCATGCGGTGCTGCAGCACCGGCTCAGCCAGCGCTCGGATATCGTCGACCGACGGCGCCAGCCGTCCGTCATAGAGGGCGCGGGCGCGGGCGCAGAGCGTCAGCGCCTGGCTGGCGCGCGGGCCTGGACCCCAGGCGACATGCTTGTCGGTCTCGGCATTGCCCTGGCCGGGACGCGCCGAGCGCACCAGCTTGAGGATGGCGTCGACGACGCTCTCTGGCACCGGCATGCGGCGGATCAGCGTCTGGATCTCCCTCAGCCGCGCCGGCTGCAGGACGTTTTGCGCCTTGGCGTCCTCGATGCCGGTGGTTTCCAAGAGGATGCGGCGCTCGGCCTCGATCTCGGGATAGAGGATGTCGACCTGCATCAGGAAGCGGTCGAGCTGCGCCTCGGGCAGGGGATAGGTGCCTTCCTGCTCCAACGGGTTCTGCGTCGCCAGCACGTGGAAGGGCGCCGGCAGGTCGTGGCGCACGCCGGCGATGGTGACGTGATATTCCTGCATCGCCTGCAGCAGCGCCGACTGGGTGCGCGGCGAGGCGCGGTTGATCTCATCGGCCATCAGCAATTGCGCGAAGATCGGGCCGGAGATGAAGCGGAAGGAGCGCTTGCCGGCCTCGTCCTGCTCCATCACCTCAGAGCCGAGAATATCGGACGGCATCAGGTCGGGGGTGAACTGGATGCGGCGCGAATCGAGGCCGAGCACGACGCCGAGCGTTTCGACCAGCTTGGTCTTGGCAAGGCCAGGCACGCCGACCAGCAACGCATGGCCGCCGGCGAGCAGCGCCACCAGCGTGCGCTCGACCACCGCTTCCTGGCCGAAAATGACGCGGCCGACGCCATCGCGGACCCGGGAAATATCGGCCAGCGCCGTCTCCGCCTGGGCGATCATGTCCTTTTCGCTGATCGGGCTTTCCTTGACCATCACGCTCATGCCGCATCGATCCTTGTGTTGGAAGTACCGGCTTGCATTCTCTTTGATGCATGTCGTTGACCCAGAACCGCTCGACACTTCTGGGCGACATGCATTGTAGTGCCGCAGAATGCCTCGATTCGGCCTCGCCTGGCGCCTGCATTTCAACTTAAATCACAGACTTAGGCTGACAAGCGGAACAACAGTGACTATTTCGTGACCATGACGGAGCGCTCCGAACATCGCGAACAAAGCCTTACCGGTGCCATAGAGGCGCGCGGCCTGGAGGCGCTGATCTCGCGCGCCACCCGCGCCGGCAAGGGCGCGGCGCCGGTAGAGCGCTGGAATCCCGACTTTTGCGGCGATCTCGACATGGAGATCAAACAGGACGGCACCTGGTTTTATCTCGGCACGCCGATCGGCCGTATGCCGCTGGTGCAGCTGTTTTCCACTGTGCTGCGCAAGGACGAGGACGGCAGGACCTATCTGGTGACGCCGGTCGAACGGGTCGGCATCCGCGTCGTCGACGCGCCGTTCATTGCCGTCGAAATGGATGTTTCCGGCGCCGGCGTCGAGCAGACCATCACCTTTCGCACCAATGTCGGCGATGTCGTCGAGGCCGGACCCGGCCATCCGCTGCGCTTCGTCGACGAGAACGAGACCGGTGGGCTAAAACCCTATGTGCTGGTGCGCGGACGGCTGGAAGCGCTGGTGTCGCGGCCGGTAATGTACGAGTTGGTCGAGCATGGCGAGGAAATCGACATCGACGGCAGGACGATGTTTGCCGTGCGTTCGAAAGGCGAGGTCTATCCGATCATGCCGGCGGAAAAGCTGAAGCGGCTGAGCGCATGATGGACCAGGTAACGCCGCCGCCGTTTTCCACAGCGGATTTTCGCGCGCGGGTCGCGGCGCAGGCTGAAGCCCATGCCGGCGACGATTATGGCGACCATCGTTTCAATCCCGGTCATCCCCGGCTGAAGCAGCTGAAAGCCTTGCGCGATGCGGCGGTGCTGATCCCGGTCGTCGATCATGGGCGCGATGCGACCGTGCTCTTGACCAAGCGGGCGGAAAAGCTGCGCAGCCATTCCGGGCAGGTGGCTTTCCCCGGCGGCACCATCGATGCGACCGATGCGACACCGGAAGCAGCGGCCTTGCGCGAAACCTTCGAGGAGATTGGGCTCGGCCCGGACCGCATCGAGATCATCGGCCGCATGCCCGATTATGTCGCCGGCAGCGGCTATCGCATCGCGCCGGTGCTGGCGGTCGTCAAGCCCGGTTTTACGCTGTCGCTCAATGCCGACGAGGTCGATGCCGCCTTCGAAGTGCCGCTCTCCTTCCTCATGGATCCGGCCAATCACACCAGGGACAGCCGCATGTGGAACGATCTCGAATGGTTCTTCTACGAGATGCCCTATGGTGGCCAGCGTATCTGGGGCGTCACCGCCGGCATCATCCGCACGCTCTACGAAAGGCTCTATGCTTGAGTGATCCGATATCGCTGGCGGGCAGGGCCGACTGGCTCGCTGAAAAGCATCTGCAACGGCTGCTTGCCGTGCTGGCGCAAGGCGGCGAACAGGCGCGTATCGCCGGTGGCGCGGTGCGCAACGCGCTGATCGGCCAGCCGGTCGCCGACATCGATATCGCCACAACATGCCTGCCTGACGAGACCATCCGTCGCGCCGAGGCGGCGGGTTTCAAGGCGGTGCCGACCGGCATCGAGCACGGCACGGTCACGGTGATCGCAGCCGGCACGCCGTATGAGATCACCACGCTGCGTGCCGATATCGAGACCGACGGGCGGCGGGCAAAAGTTTCGTTCGGGCGCGACTGGAAGGCCGACGCCGAACGGCGCGACTTCACCATCAACGCGCTCTATGCCGAGGCCGACGGCACGGTCATCGACCTGGTCGGCGGCGTCGCCGATATCGAGGCGCGCCGGCTGCGCTTCATCGGCGATGCCGAACAGCGCATCCGCGAAGACTATTTGCGCATATTGCGCTTCTTCCGCTTCTTCGCCTGGTATGGCGATGGCCGGCCCGATGCCGACGGGCTGAAAGCCTGTGCCCGGCTCAAGGAAGGGCTCGGCCAGCTCTCGGCCGAGCGCATCTGGTCCGAACTGAAGAAGTTGTTGTTGGCCCCAGACCCGTCGCGCGCGCTGCTGTGGATGCGCCAGGCCGGCGTGCTGACCAGCGCGCTGCCGGAGAGCGAGAAATGGGGCATCGATGCCATACACGGACTGACCAAGACCGAGAAGGATCTGAGCTGGGCACCGGACCCGCTGCTCAGGCTGGAGGCGATCGTGCCGCCGGATGCCACGCGGATGAAGACGCTGGCCGAGCGGCTGAAGCTCTCCACCAATGAGGCGGATCGCCTGCGGCATTGGGCGCTGGCGGCTTCCGTCGAGCCCAAGACGAGCGAAGCGGAACTGGCCAAAAAACTCTATGCTGGCGATCGCCAGGGTTTTGTCGATCGCCTGCGGCTGTCGCTCGCCTCGGCGCGGGCGCGCGCTGTCGAGGACAGTGACGCCCTCATCCAGGCCGGCGGCTTTTCGCGCCTGCTGGCTTTCGCGCTGAAATGGGAAAAACCGGTGTTCCCGGTCAAGGGCGCCGATCTGACGGCACTTGGAGCGTCGCCCGGGCCCAAACTCGGAGCGATCCTGAAAAACCTTGAAAAGGAATGGATCGGCTCCGGCTTTTCGCTCGATCGCGACGCGCTGCTTGAGCGCGCCGCGGAGGCCTTGAAGGCCGGGTAGGGTATCTTCTTGCCGCAATTCCCTGGGGAAAGCGCTACGCGTTTTCCCGGGAAAAGCGCTACACACTTTTCCTGGAATTGCTTTTGTTCAGGCCGCGTCGCGGACCTTTTCGATGCGCGAACGGATCGCTTCGATCATCGTCTCGCGGATGATCGTTTCGCCATGCGTCTCGCGCATGTGGTCGACGGCGCGGCGCATGACCTCGGCCTCCTCGTCGGCACGGGTGTGCCACTCGCAGCCGGGAACCAGCGAGCCGCAATGGAATTCCTTCATGGGATTTTCTCCTTTCCTCCTGGGAGCCTGCGCCTCTCATGGGCACACGAAGCTCCGCCACCTTTGTTGCGCGCCCTGTCGTAGCAGTCGGTTTGGGGGCACGTATGGGGGAACAAGCATAACACGGTTCGGCGGTTTTGGTTGCCGTGGGCGTGAAAAAGGCGGAGCAGCGCTGCTCCGCCTCTCTACGCTGACCCGGAGAAAGACCAACTCGGTCTAGTTCCGGGCGGTCCGTCACTTCATGATCTTGACTGCCTCGGCAACTTTGTTCTTGCCGCTCATGTCCCAGGAAACGCGGACCTTTTCGCCGGCCTTCAGGCCAGGATCCTTGAAGGTCTTGGGCAGCGTAAAGGTGGATCCATCGTCCAGAACAAGGCTCATGGCCGTTCCATCATAGGTCTTGACCGTGCCCGTGGTGTGCTTGACCGCGGCAAAGGCGATCGAACCGGAAGCGAGAAGGGCAGCGGCGGTTGCCGATACAATGAGCTTTCGCATGGTAAGTACTCCTGGAAAAATGCGGGGCATTCGATTGGGAGAATGCTCCGCCTTGTTCAGGGCCGTCCGGTAGCGTCGTGTCGCGACACCCCTTGTATTGCTCTTGAGGGGGCCGCCGGCGCTTCCCGGCCCGGAAACGACAAATAGGCCTTTTATTTCAATTGCCTATTAGACGAAAAAGATAGTTCAGCTGCCACATTGCATGCCCAGATTCTGCGAATGGGACAGCTTTGCGGCTCACGCTCCGCTCACCGAATTTTTACGGCCACCTGACCTCGGGGGGCAGGCTGGACAGGATCGAAGCGACATTGCCGCCGGTCTTCAGGCCGAAGATGGTGCCGCGATCGTGAAGAAGGTTGAATTCGACGTAACGGCCGCGACGAATGAGCTGTTCGTCGCGGTCATCGTCGGTCCAGTTTTCGTTGAAATGGGCCCGAACCAGGTGGCCGTAGACGACAAGAAAAGAACGCCCGACATCCTGGACGAAGTTCAAATCGGCGTTCCAGCCGCCTTTGTCCTCGCTTGAATGCAGCCAGTCGAAAAAGATGCCGCCGACGCCGCGCGGCTCGTTACGGTGCGGCAGGTAGAAATACTCGTCGCACCAGGCCTTGAATTTGGGGTGGTCGGCTACGCCGGCATTCTTCTCGCAGGCGAACTGCATGGCGCGGTGGAAGGCGACCGTATCGGGGTCCTCCTCGGTGCGGTGGCGGTCGAGCACCGGCGTCAGGTCGGCGCCGCCGCCGAACCAGTGGCGCGATGTCACGACCATGCGCGTGTTCATGTGCACGGCAGGGACGTTGGGGTTCCACGGATGCGCGATCAGCGAAATGCCTGATGCCCAGAAGCTCGGGTCTTCCTCGGCGCCGGGCATCTGCTTCCTGAATTCGGGCGAGAATTCGCCATAGACGGTCGAGGTGTGGACGCCGACCTTCTCGAAGACGCGGCCCCGCATCATCGACATGGTGCCGCCGCCGCCCTTGCCCTGGTCGCGCTCCCACGGCGTCTTTTCGAAGCGGCCGGGCGACCATTCGGCCAGCGGTCCCTGCAGTTCCTGTTCGATCTGCTCGAAGGTCGTGCAGATGCGCTCGCGCAGCGTCTCGAACCAGAGCCTGGCCTTCATCTTCTTCTGTTCGATGTCGGCGGGAAGGCCTGCCGGTATTTCTGGTCGTTCCAAAATCAGGTCTCCGGTCTCAGCCGACAAAGGACTCGTCTTTTCCGGGCGCGATCCCTAATCTCTTAAGGGCAAGGGTCAAGTGTCATCTGGTCAAGGCCCCAGGAGTTCTTTCATGCGCACCCCGGCAAGACCGCCGCTGGATGGCTTGAAGAAGCGGCTCGACCGTTCGCGCGCCGAGCACGAGCGCATGCCGCGCGACGGCTTCCTTCGCGAAACCTTCGTCCTGCCGCGCTCGGATGCGCGCCTCAAAGCCAAGGAATGGTTCGAACGCTTTCCCAAGCAGGCCTACTGGACCGAGATCGAAAGCTGGTTCGAACGGCCGGGAGACGTCATCGAATTCACGATACGGCGGCTGCCGGCGGCGGATTAGGACTCCACCAGCAGCCGTCTTGCCCCCGGCCCTTGGGCACTCAACCGGTCTTCCTTGTTCCGCAGTGGGCATTTGTCGATCGACATGCAGCCGCAGCCGATGCAGTCGGTCAAGCCGTCGCGCAGCTTCTTTAGCTGGCTGATTTTCTGATCGAGGTTGTCGCGCCAAGCCGTTGAAAGCAGATTCCAATCCTCGCGAGTCGGCGTGCGGCCTTCAGGTAATGATTCAAGAGCAGCGCCGATCTCGGCCAGCGAGATGCCGACCTCCTGGGCAACCCGGATGATGGCCACCCGCCGAAGCACGTCGCGGCCATAGCGCCGTTGGTTGCCTGACGTGCGGTGGCTGCGGATCAGCCCGCGCGCCTCGTAGAAATGCAGCGCCGACACTGCCACACCGCTGCGCATGGCCACCTGGCCAACCGTCAGTTCCTCACCAGGAGCCATCTCGATTTTTCCGCTTGACCTCAACTTAAGTTGAGCTTGTAGCCAAGAAAACGTGGATGTGCAAACGAAGGAGAAGGCGATGTGCGCCTGGACGAAGATGACGGGAGTTGACGGTGAACCGCTAGAGCAGTTCACCATTTCACGGAAACGGTTAACTGCTCTAAGTCCTTGTCTTGACGCAATTCCGGACGGAAAACCGCTTCGCACTTTTCCTGGAATTGCTCTAGCCGAGCTGCCGGATGGCTTCGCCGGCGGCCATGGCGACGGACAGCGCGACATTGATGCTGCGCGTGCCCGGCTGCATGGGGATCGTCAGCCGCGCATCCGCCGCCTGATGGATAGGATCCGGCACGCCAGCGGATTCGCGACCGAACAGAAGAACGTCACCTTTGGCGAAGGCGAAAGCCGTATAGGCGGTCGTGGCTTTGGTCGACAGCAGCACCAACCGGCGCGCGCTCGCTTGGCGCCAGTCCTCGAAGGCGTTCCAGTCGACATGCCGGGTCAGGGCAGCCATTTCGAGGTAATCCATTCCGGCTCGTTTGAGCGCCTTGTCGGAGAGCGGGAAGCCGGCCGGCTCGATGATATCGACGGCGAGACCGAGGCACGCGGCGAAGCGCAGGATTGTCCCGGTGTTGCCGGCGATGTCAGGTTGGTAGAGGGCGATGCGGAGACGAGAGTTCATTTCCGCGTCTTTCTAATAAGTGGCAGATCGGCCACAGCGGACTCCTGGTTTTGGAAATTGCTGGACCTGCGGGTGGCCATTTTCTGCGAAGTCGATTATACCGCACGCATTGTCAACCCGAACCGATGGAGGGGTATTTCATGATGACCATGCACATCCAGCGCCCCTCTCGTGGGCTTACCTGCCTGCCGGCGGTTTCGGTACGACGATTTACCTGACTTCTGAGATCTGATCGCACCGATTCCCGCCGAACCAAGTTTTCGGCTTTCGAAGGAATCCTGCGATGTTTTTCAACCTGTTGAAGGGGCCAAGCGCCCCACCTGAGCGTGTCCCGACCGAGGCCTGTTCTCGCGTCCCGACCGATGCAATCCGTGCCTCCGGCCGAATGCCGGCGCACGATGTTGCTTCGCCTTTTTATCTCTATTTTCACACGGAGGACGGACCGATGTTCGATCCCTACAGAATACCTGGTTCAAGAAGCCTGCACGAGCGCAAGACGGCGACCTGGGCGTTGCTGATCGGCGAGACCTATTCGTCGGCGGTTCACGCCGAGAGCCGCCGGCGTCCGCATCGCGGCATGCTGCCGGATGTCGATTTCTCGCGCGCGGTTCCCGACCACAGCCGGCCGTCGCTGGTGCGCCGGATCATCCGGCTGATCCGGCCTGGCACGAAAAACCGGGCTGGCGGCGGCGTGCCGTCAGGTCAGTCGAACGCGTCTGTCGGCGAAAAGCCCGCAAGTCCCTATATTGCGCGAAGCAGGACCGATGGCCCGGGTGATTCCGGGCCGTCGGTCCCTGACGCCGTACGGTCCGGAGATTTCTCCCACGCCGCGTGAGCGGAAAACTGATTTGTGAGCATCGCTATGTTTAGCTGGTTTGAAAAAAGGCTCGATCCGTTCCCCGCAGCGGAACCGGTCGAGCCGCCGAAGACGCTGGTTGCCTTCTGCGTGCATTATACGCGCGGCGCCTGGCCTTACATCCTGGTCGATGCGGCGCTGGTGACGGCGATCGCGGTGGCCGAAGTGTGGATGTTCGGCTTCATGGGCCGCATCGTCGACTGGCTGTCCGGACAGAATCGCGAAACCTTCCTGCAGACCGAGAGCTGGAAGCTCGCCGGCATGGCTTTTGTCGTGCTGTTCGCGCTGCCGGGCACGGTATGGCTGCATTCGTTGCTCAACCAGCAGACGCTGATGGGCAACTATCCCATGCGCATCCGCTGGCAAGTGCATCGCTATCTCTTGAAGCAGTCGATGAGCTTCTACCAGGACGAGTTCGCCGGCCGCATCGCCACCAAGCTGATGCAGACGGCGCTCGCCGTGCGCGAATGCGTCATCAAGGTGATCGACGTGCTCAACTACGTCATCGTCTATTTCCTGGGCATGGTGCTGATCGTCGGTTCGGCCGACTGGCGGCTGGCGGCGCCGCTCGGCCTCTGGCTGCTCGGCTATATCGGGCTGTTGCGCTACTTCATCCCGAAGCTTGGCAAGGTCGGCGCGGCGCAGGCCAATGCGCGCTCGACCATGACCGGCCGCGTCGTCGACAGCTACACCAACATCCAGACGGTCAAGCTGTTTTCCCATGCGCGACGCGAAGCAACGTTCGCCAGGGAAGGCATGGCCGGCTTCCTCGACACGGTCTATCAGTCGATGCGGCTGGTGACGGTGCTCTACGGCCTGCTCTATATCCTCAACGCCCTGCTGCTGTTTTCGGTCACCGCGCTGGCGCTGTGGCTGTGGCTCGGCCAGGCGGTATCGATCGGCGCCGTCGCCGTGGTCATCGGCCTGGTGCTCCGGATGTGGGGCATGTCGCAGTGGATCATGTGGGAAATGTCTGGCCTGTTCGAGAACATCGGCACGGTGCAGGACGGCATCGCCTCGATCTCGTTGCCGCGCCTGGTCGAGGACCGGCCGGGGGCGAAGGATATTGCGGTCACCAAGGGCGAAATCCGCTTCGACGACATCCGCTTCCACTATGGCAAGCAGAAGGGCGTCATCGAGAGCCTGTCGCTGACGGTGAAGCCCGGCGAGAAGGTCGGCATTGTCGGCCGCTCTGGCGCGGGCAAGTCGACGCTGGTCAACCTGCTGTTGCGCTTCTACGATTTGGAGAACGGCAGGATCCTGATCGACGGCCAGGAGATTGCATCGG
Organism: Mesorhizobium sp. P2_C5_2; assembly: GCF_056404535.1. Classification (NCBI taxonomy): domain Bacteria; kingdom Pseudomonadati; phylum Pseudomonadota; class Alphaproteobacteria; order Hyphomicrobiales; family Phyllobacteriaceae; genus Mesorhizobium; species Mesorhizobium sp. P2_C5_2. Next base: position 511,880 of record NZ_JBFUDV010000003.1, read on the forward strand.
TGACGCAGGATTCGCTGCGCGCGCAGATCGGCATGGTGACGCAGGATACCTCGCTGCTGCACCGTTCGGTGCGCGACAACATCCTCTATGGCCGGCCCGATGCCACGGAAGAGATGCTTGTCGAGGCAGCCGGGCGGGCCGAGGCGCTGGAGTTTATCGGCGGGCTTTCGGACAACACCGGCCGTAAAGGGTTCGACGCTCATGTCGGCGACCGCGGCGTCAAATTGTCCGGCGGCCAGCGGCAACGCATCGCTATTGCTCGCGTTATGTTGAAGGACGCACCGATACTTATCCTTGACGAAGCGACGTCGGCGCTGGATTCCGAAGCCGAGGCCGCCATCCAGGAGAATCTCTACAAGCTCATGCAGGGCAAGACCGTCATCGCCATTGCGCACCGGCTGTCGACCATCGCGGCGATGGACAGGCTTGTCGTCCTCGACAAGGGTCGCGTCATCGAGGAAGGGTCGCACGAGGAACTCGTCGCCAGCGGCGGGCTCTACGCGCAGCTCTGGCAGCGCCAGTCGGGCGGGTTCCTGCTCGACGACGGTCCGGTCGATGCCGCCAATGATGCCATAGCCCACGATATCGGCATGAAGGGAGAAGCCGCGGAGTGATGACATCAGCATGATGACAGCCGTCTACCGCTGGTTCGAGAACTGGGTCTATCCGTTCAGGGAGCCGGCGAATCTTCGGCCACCGTCAAGCGTCGGCGGCTTCCTCTGGTACTATGTCGGCCAGGCGAAGTTCGCCTTCTTCGCCATGCTGGTCATCGGCGGCGTTGCGCCGCTGATCGAGGCCGGGCTGTTCTACTTCGTCGGGCGGCTGGTCGACATTCTCGACCAGCTTCCCGGTGAACGCAGCTGGCACGCGCTGTGGACAGCCGCCGGGCCTGAGCTGGTGTTCATGATCGTGGTGGTGTCGGTCATCCGCACCATCGTCGTCGGCCTGTCGGCGCTGGTCAACGAACAGACGATCACGCCGGGCTTCTACAATCTGGTGCGCTGGCAGGCGCACCGGCATGTGTCGCGGCAGTCCTACACCTTCTTCCAGAACGATTTTGCCGGCCGCATCGCGACAAAAGTCTGGCAGGCGGGGCAAGCGACCGGCGACCTGATGGAAAGCTTCATCGAGGTCATCTGGTTCATGCTCATCTATACGGTGACGACGCTGGCGCTGGTCGCCGGGCTGGATCTGCGCCTGGCCGTGCTGGTGGTGATCTGGATTCTCGCTTTCGCCTGGCTGGCCAAGCTCTATCTGCCCTCGATCCGCAGGCATGCCGAGGCCACGGCTGAAGCTGGCTCGATGATCAATGGGCGTATTATCGATTCCTATTCCAACGTGCAGACGTTGAAGCTGTTCTCGGCCGATGGCGACGATCGCTACATCCGGAACGGCTTCGACATCTATCTTGACGCACTACGGCCTTTCACCCGGCGGCTGACCGGCGTGCGCATGGCGCTGACGACGCTGTCGGGCATCATGATCACCGCGATTGGTTGCTTTGCCGTCTATCTCTGGGTCGAAGGGTCGATCACCGTCGGCGCCGTCGCTTTCACACTGTCCCTGGTCCTGCGGCTCAACATGCTGCTCGGACGGGTGATGATGCAGCTCAACGGCATATTGCGAAACCTCGGTGTGCTGGAAAACTCCAAGGCGCTGATCTCGCAGCCGCTTGGGCTTGTCGACGCGCCCGATGCGAGGGAGCTTGTCGTGGTCGGCGGCCGCATCGACGTGAAGAATGTCGAATTCCACTACGGCAAAGGTTTCGGCGTGCTCAACGGCATCGATCTCGTCGTGCGGCCGGGCGAGAAGGTCGGGCTGGTCGGGCCGTCCGGTGCGGGCAAGACGACACTCGCCAACCTCATCCTGCGGCTCTACGACCTCGAGAGCGGACAGATCACCATTGACGGCCAGAACATCGCTGAGGTGACACAGAATTCGCTGCGCGCCAATATCGGCGTGGTCAGCCAGGATACCGCCCTGTTCCACCGCTCGCTGCGGGACAACATCAAGCTCGGCATGCCCGATGCAACCGATGCCGAGGTGGTCGCTGCGGCGAAGAAGGCCGAGGCGCACGAGTTCATATTGAGCCTGCGCGACAACCGGGACCGTGCTGGCTACGAGGCCTTTGTCGGCGAGCGTGGCGTGAAACTGTCGGGCGGCCAGCGCCAGCGCGTGGCGATCGCCCGCGTCTTCCTCAAGGATGCGCCGATCCTGATCCTCGACGAGGCGACATCGGCACTCGATTCCGACATAGAGGCGGCGATCCAGGAGAACCTGACCCGGCTGATGGAGAACAAGACGGTCATCGCCATCGCGCATCGGCTGTCGACCATCGCCGCACTCGACCGGCTCGTGGTGCTGGACGGCGGCCGCATCGTCGAACAAGGCACGCATGACGAGCTGGTTGCGCTGGACGGGCTCTATGCGCGGCTGTGGAAACGGCAGTCCGGCGGCTTCCTCTATCACGAGGAAAGCGTGCTGGAAGAGACGCGGCCGGCGGAGTAGAACGCGATCATGTCGGTCAGAATGCCCTCGAATTTTGGACAAAGCAGCGCGCAGGAGAGCGCGCTCGACCTGCTCGGCCACGAGATCCTGGCCGAAAAAGCGGCTGCGCTTGGCCGTACCGGCCAACGTGTCGAGGAAACGCTGAAGAAGCTGCGCGAGAATCGTGAGCAAGACCAGCGCGCCCGGCTGCTGAAGGAAGCCGCCGCGGCAGTGCACGCCTATTTCATCCAGCGCGAACTCTGCGGCTTGCGCCGGCACGAGTCGGTGATCCGCGAATACGACATCCCGAGGGCGGTTCTGGTCAGGCTCGGCGCCAGCTAAAGGCCGCCGGCCGACAAACACTCATTCCAGCCATTCGGTGATGAAACTGCCGCTTTCGTGGATATCGGTCGATTCGAGAGGGCCGGGTCCGAGATTGGTGAATTTGTGTGGCGTGTTCGGCGGCACGATCAGGATCTGACCGGCCGTGGCCTCGATCCGCTGGTCGCCGATCGTGAACAGGCCGGTGCCTTGGCGAATGATGAAGATCTCGCAATAAGGATGCGTGTGCAGGCGCGGGCCGCCGCCGACCTCCGGCTGATAGTTGAAGATCAGGCAGGAGTTGGAGCCGTAGGCGCCTAGTTGCAGTTCGCCTTGCCAGCGGCCGGGCGTCCTGGTCCAGGTCTCGCGGTCGATGATGTGTGCCATATCGGCGAGACTAGATCACGGCAACCTGTCCTGTCGAGACAGGGCGGCGAGCCTCGGATTTGCTGAGATTTCCCTGTTGTTTAGCCGCCTTTCCCGGCCGTTTGGCGTCTGGCCGACTGACACGGTGTTTTGTCCCCGCGACAATCTGCCCTTGTGGCCTCACCCCGCTGGACAAAAACGGGCTTCACGCATAAACCGAAATCCAAATGCCGGAGGAATTCGCTAGCTTGTTCGCCATGCGCTGTCGGGCCGGCGCGATGGAGCGGGGAACAAAGCTCGACCGCCGGCTCGGAAGAGGCGAAAGGATCAGGCACCCGTGAGCGCAACCGACACCCAGGATCCCAACCGTCGTGATTTTCTCTACGTCGCCACCGGCATGGCCGCAGTGGTTGGCGCAGGGGCCGTCGCCTGGCCGTTCATCGACCAGATGCGCCCCGATGCCTCGACGCTGGCGCTGGCCTCGGTCGAGGTCGACGTTTCCTCACTGACCCCTGGCATGTCGCTGATCGTCAAATGGCGCGGCAAGCCGGTCGTGGTGCGCAACCGCACCGAGCAAGAGATGAAGGACGGCGAGACCGTCAACCTTGCCGACCTCAAGGATCCGATCGCCCGCAACGCCAATCTGCCGGCCGATGCGCCGGCGACCGACGCCAACCGCACCACGCCCGGCAAGGAAGCCTGGATGGTGATGGTGCAGGTCTGCACGCATCTGGGCTGCATTCCGCTCGGCCAGGAAGGCGATTTCGGCGGCTGGTTCTGCCCGTGCCACGGTTCGCAGTACGACACCGCCGGCCGCATCCGCAAAGGCCCGGCGCCGGAAAACATGGCCGTGCCGGTATTCAAGTTCATTTCCGATACCAAAATCCTTATCGGTTGAGCCAGGGGATATTTCGATGAGCGAGGGACACTCGACCTATACGCCCAAGACCGGTATCGAACGCTGGTTCGACGCCCGCATGCCGCTGCCGCGCATGGTCTATGACAGCTTCATCGCCTATCCGGTGCCGCGCAACCTGAACTATGCGTGGACCTTCGGCGGCATCCTGGCGATTATGCTGGTGGCGCAGATCCTGACCGGCATCGTGCTGGCCATGCACTATACGGCCGACACCAATCTCGCCTTCAATTCGGTCGAGAAGATCATGCGCGACGTGAATTCGGGCTGGCTATTGCGCTATATGCATTCCAACGGCGCTTCGTTCTTCTTCGTCGCCGTCTACATCCACATCTTCCGCGGACTTTATTACGGCTCCTACAAGGCGCCGCGCGAGCTGCTGTGGATCCTCGGCTGCATCATCTACTTGCTGATGATGGCAACCGGCTTCATGGGCTATGTGCTGCCCTGGGGGCAGATGAGCTTCTGGGGCGCCACCGTCATCACCGGCTTCTTCAGCGCCATTCCGCTGGTCGGCGACTGGATCCAGCAGCTGCTGCTCGGCGGTTTCGCCGTCGACAATCCGACGCTCAACCGCTTCTTTGCGCTGCACTATTTGCTGCCGTTCATGATTGCCGGCGTCGTCGTCCTGCACGTCTGGGCGCTGCATGTGGTCGGCCAGTCGAATCCGACCGGCATCGAGGTCAAGTCGAAGACCGACACCGTCGCCTTCACGCCCTATGCGACCATCAAGGACGCGTTCGGCATGATCGTGTTCCTGTTCCTCTTCGCCTATTTCGTCTTCTACCTGCCGAACTTCCTCGGCCATCCGGACAATTACACGATCGCCAACCCGCTGAAGACGCCGGCCCACATCGTGCCGGAATGGTACTTCCTGCCGTTCTACGCGATCCTGCGCGCCATCACCTTCAACATCGGGCCGATCAACTCCAAGCTCGGCGGCGTGCTGTGCATGTTCGGCGCCATCGTCATGCTGTTCCTGGTGCCGTGGCTTGACACCTCCAAGGTGCGCTCGGCGGTCTATCGGCCCTGGTACAAGCTGTTTTTCTGGCTGTTCGTCGCCGACGCTGTCCTGCTCGGATGGCTGGGCTCGCAGCCGGCGGAAGGCGGTGGTCTGTTGACCCTCCTGATAGGTGAGGTCTCGGGCAACTACGTTGGCTACGCTCAAGCGGCGACACTGTTCTACTTCGCCTTCTTCCTGGTCGCGCTGCCGGTGCTGGGCCTTATCGAGACGCCGCGCAGACTGCCGAATTCGATCACCGAGGCGGTGCTGGAGAAGAACAAGGGTGCCGGTGGGGGACATCCGGCCGGTGCGACCTCCGCGCCGGAAACCAAGGGCTGAGCGAGAATCTAAGGGGATTTGGCATGAAAAAGATTCTCACCTCGCTCGCCTTGCTAGGCCTGTTTGCTGGCGGCATCGGAGCGGTCGGCACCGTGGCGATGGCCGCTGAAGAGGCGCACAACGCGGCAGCACCGACGCATTTCCCGATCGACGAACCGAAGGAAATGGACTGGAGCTTTGCCGGTCCGTTCGGCACCTACGACAAGGCGCAGCTGCAGCGCGGCCTGAAGGTCTACAAGGAAGTCTGCTCGGCCTGCCATTCGATGAATTTGGTGGCGTTCCGCACGCTGGAAGGCCTGGGCTATTCAGAGGCGCAGGTGAAGTCCTTTGCCGCCGAATACACCATCCATGACGGTCCCAACGATGCCGGCGACATGTTCGACCGCCCGGGCAAGCCGTCCGACTATTTCCCGGCGCCGTTCGCCAATGAGCAGGCAGCCGCTGCCTCCAACGGTGGCGCTGCTCCGCCGGACATGTCGCTGCTGGCCAAGGCACGCGGCGTCGAGCGCGGCTTCCCGCGCTTCGTGTTCGACATCTTCACCCAGTACGCCCAGGGCGGTCCGGATTACATCCATTCGCTCCTGACCGGCTACGACCAGACGCCGCCGGCCGGCATGGTGATCCCGGAAGGCACGCACTACAATCCTTACTTCATGTCCGGCGTGTCGCTGAAGATGCCCAAGCCGCTGTCCGACGGCCAGGTCACCTATGATGACGGCTCGCCGCAGACGGTCGACCAGTATTCGCGCGACGTCTCGGCCTTCCTGATGTGGGCCGCCGAGCCGCATATGGAAGACCGCAAGAAGACCGGCTTCCGCGTTCTGGTGTTCCTGCTTCTGTTCGGGACGCTGATGTATCTGACCAAGCGCAAGGTGTGGGAAGGCGTGGCGCACTAAGCGCTGCCAGCCACCTATAAAAAAGGGGCGCCGCGAGGCGCCCTTTTGCTTTTCCGGAGGCGGCTTGTCACACGGCCGTCACTGCCGCTGGCGATCCTGTGCCGCCCTCATCAAAGGATCGCACCCATGAAAAGATACGCATCGCTTGCGGCAGGACTGCTGCTGCTCATCGCCGGCTCGGCCGCCCAGGCCGAAGACGCAAAACCCTTCGTCACCAACAAGGACGTCGACCTGACGATGATCCTGCCGCCGCCACCGGCCAATGATTCGGCCGAGACCAAGGCCGAGCTCGGCGCCGTGCTGACGCTGCAGGTGACGCGCACGCCCGAAATGGAGGCCAGCGCCGTTGCCGACGCCGAGGAAGACGTCTGGCGCTTCACCAATGTCATGGGGCCGAATTTCAACAAGGAAAAGCTGCCGAAATTCGCAGCCTTCTTCGATCGTGTCGTGGCCACCGAAGGCGCGGTCGTCGACCCGGCCAAGGATGTCTGGAAGCGCCCGCGACCGCACCAGCTCAGTGATCTCGTCAAGCCGGTGGTCAAGCTGTCGAGCTCTGGTTCCTGGCCTTCCGGCCATGCCACGGTCGGCACCATGATGGGCATTATCCTGGCCGACATGGTTCCGGAAAAGCGCGCCGTGATCATGGCGCGTGCGGCCGAGTATGCCCACAACCGCGTGGTCGGCGGCATCCACTATCCGTCCGATGTCGAGATGGGCAAGATTTCCGGCAGCGTCATTGCCGCCGTCCTGCTTAACCGGGACGACTTCAAGGCCGAGTACGACATAGCCAAGGCCGAGTTGCGTTCCGATCTCGGCATGTAAGCTATTCCCAATAGTCGGCTTTCGACGGAAAGGGGCGCCAAAGGCGTCCCTTTTTCGTTCATGGCTGTGACCAAGAGGCAGTTCGGCAATTCGCCCGTTGGCATGGCGGCATCGGATTGATATTCGACGCAGCAGCTTCTTTCGCCATGGCATTTGGAAATCGATGATGCGGCTACGCGACTGTCACAACTTTTCCGATTTCCGGCGCATGGCGCAGCAGCGGCTGCCTGGACCGATCTTCAACTACATTGACGGCGCGGCGGACGATGAAGTCACCTATCGCCGCAACACCGAGAGTTTCGACAGCTGCGACCTCGTCCCCAACGTATTGCGCGGTGTCAGCGAGATCGACATGTCGGTGACGGTGATGGGCCAGAAGCTGGCAATGCCCGTCTATTGCTCGCCGACCGCCTTGCAGCGGCTGTTCCATCATCAGGGTGAGCGCGCGGTGGCCAAGGCTTCGGCCAAATTCGGCACCATGTTCGGCGTGTCCTCGCTCGGCACCGTCAGCCTCGAGGAAGCACGCAGGATCAGCAGCAGCCCGCAGGTCTACCAGTTCTATTTCCACAAGGACCGCGGCCTCAACCGGGCGATGATGCAGCGGGCAAAGGCGGTTGGCGTCGAGGTGATGATGCTGACCGTCGACAGCATCACCGGAGGAAACCGCGAGCGCGACAAGCGCACCGGCTTTGCCATCCCCTTCAAGCTCAGCCTTGCCGGCATGCTGCAATTCGCGCTGAAGCCGGGCTGGGCGATCAACTATTTCACCCATGAGGGGTTCGAGCTGCCGCAGCTCGACGAGCATGTCGACATGGGCGGCGGCACGATGTCGATCAGCCGCTACTTCACCGAGATGCTCGATCCGTCGATGACATGGGACGACGTCGCCGAGATGGTCAAGCTGTGGGGAGGTCCGTTCTGCCTCAAGGGCGTCATGTCGGTGGAGGATGCCAAACGTGCCGTCGAGATCGGCTGCAGCGGCATTGTGCTGTCGAACCATGGTGGCCGACAGCTGGACGGCTCGAGGGCGGCGTTCGACCAGTTGGCCGAGATCGTCGATGCCGTTGGTGACCGAATAGACGTCATCATGGATGGCGGCGTGCAGCGCGGCACGCATGTGCTCAAGGCGCTGTCGCTGGGCGCCAAGGCTGTTGGCGTCGGGCGCTACTATCTTTTCCCGCTGGCGGCGGCCGGCCAACCAGGCGTCGAGCGGGCGCTCGGGCAGATGCGGGTCGAGATCGAGCGCGGCATGAAGCTGATGGGCTGCAGTTCCATCGAACAATTGTCGCGCACGAATCTCCGATTCAGGTAAGTTCAAGCCATGAAATCGTCACTCGAAGACACGCTGCTCGCCGCGATCCGCACCATTCCGGATTATCCCAAGCCTGGCATTCTGTTTCGCGACATCACCACTCTGCTCGGCAATGCGCGCGCCTTCCGCCGCGCCATCGATGAGCTGGTGCATCCCTATGCCGGGCAGAAGATCGACAAGATCGCCGGCATCGAGGCGCGGGGCTTCATCCTCGGCGGCGCTGTGGCGCATCAGCTTTCAGCCGGCTTCGTGCCGATCCGCAAGAAGGGCAAGCTGCCTTACGAGACGGTGCGCGTCGCCTACAGCCTGGAATACGGGCTGGACGAGATGGAGATGCACAAGGACGGCGTTGCGCCGGGGGAGAAGGTGATCCTGGTCGATGACCTGATCGCCACCGGCGGCACGGCGGAAGCAGCGGTCAAGCTGCTCCGCCAGATCGGTGCCGATATTCTTGCCGCCTGCTTTGTCATCGACCTGCCGGATCTGGGCGGGCGCGCCAAGCTGGAAGCACTGGGTGTGCCGGTGCGGACGTTGATCGGGTTTGAAGGGCATTAGAGTAGGGAGTAGGGAGCTCCGCATTCCATGCAAGGCGCAGCACTCACTACTGCCTACTGCCTACTGCCTATTCCCTACTTCCTACTTCCTACTCAGCCTTCACCAGCACGGCGCTGTCGAACTCCAGCACCTTGTCGCCTGCCGAGTCGACGCCCTCCGAGCGCAGCGCGAGCAGCCGCCAGCCGGGGCGGGTGGCGAGCGGGCGGTGGGACAGGGCCGTGCGCATGAAGGTGACGGTTTCGCCGGCATAGACCGGCTTTGGCCATTTCAGATTCTTGAAACCGGGCGAGGGGCCGAATTCGGGCACCGGGCCGGGGCCGGTCCACCCGGCATCCATGCGGGCCTGGACACTGAGTTTCATCCAGGTGGCGGCGGTGTGCCAGCCTGAGGCGCAGAGGCTGCCGAACACGCTTTTCATTGCCGCCTCCTCGTCGACGTGAAAAGGCTGCGGATCGTATTTGCGGGCGAACGCCTTGATCGCCTCGGCGTCGAATGTGTGCGAACCGAGGTTGATGGTTTCACCAATGCGGAAGAACTCGTCGAGGCTCATGCGCCCGCCTCCCGGGTCAGGAACATGACGGTGTTTTCGAGTTCAAAGACACTTTCGCCACGCTGGTTGAGCAACTCGCTGCGAAACGTGACCAGGCCAAGCTGAGGGCGTGACTTCGACAGGCGCCTGGCGACCACACCGGTCCTGCCGGAAAGCGTATCGCCTTCCAGCACCGGCTTCTTCCATTTGACATGGTCGATGCCGGGCGCACCTTGCGCGGTCGAGTCGAGCAGGAAGGCGTCGCACAACATGCGCATGAAGATCGCGCAGGTGTGCCAGCCGGAGGCAGCGAGCCCGCCAAGGATGCTGGCCTTGCCAGCTTCCTCGTCGAGATGCATCGGCTGCGGATCGAACTCGGCGGCGAATTCGACGATCTCGGCCGCACTCACCTTTTTGGCGCCGAGGTCGATCGACGCGCCCTCGGTGAAATCCTCATAGGCCCAGCTTTTTCCGGTCATGATCCTAATCCGGTTCAAGGTTGTACGATCACCGGGCATCCGGATGCCGTCCGGGAGGCGTTTGGTCAAGCGAATTCTGTTGGGCCTAAAGCGCCTCGCGTTTGAACGGAATCAGGCGACGCGCTTTAGTTTTTTGTTTTTATGCATGTCGTTCTCTCAAAACCGGGACCACTTTTGAGCGACATGCATTAGAGCCAGCCGCGGCGGCGGAAATACCAGAAGGGCAGGATCGCCGACAGGATCATCAGGCCGATAGCGAAGGGATAGCCGAGCTCCCATTTCAGCTCCGGAATGATGTCGAAATTCATGCCGTAGATCGAGGCCACCAGCGTCGGCGGCAGGAAGATGACGGCGGCGACGGAGAAGATCTTGATGATGGCGTTCTGTTCGATCGAGATCATGCCCAGCGTGGCATCGAGCAGGAACGAGATCTTCTGCGACAGGAAGGTGGCGTGGTCGGCGAGCGACAGCACGTCGCGCGATACGGTCTTGATGCGGGCGCGGATGTCCTTGCTCATCTTGGTCTGGGTCGCGACATGGGCAAGGAAGCCGGTGAGGCGCTGCAGCGAGATCAGGCTGTCGCGGATCGAGGAGGCGATGTCCTCCTTGCGGCCGATGGCCTTGAGCAGTTCCTGGAAATCGCGGTTGCGCTTGTTCACCTTGGTCGAGCGCGCTTCGAAGATGTCGCGCGAGATCGTCTCGATGTCACGGCCTGCGCGTTCGAGAATGTCGGCGAGGCGATCGACGATCGCCTCCAGCAGGCCGATCAGGATGGTGTTGCCGGTGGTGCAGCCGGTCGCCACCTTCTCGGCGCGCAGCGGAAAGGTCTTGAACGCCTTCGGCTCATGATAGCGGATGGTGACCAGTCTCGGACCGGCAAGGACGAAGGTGACCGGCGACATCAGCGGATCGTCGACCTCGGTCTGCGCCGGCAGAGTGGCGGTCATGAAATAGGCACCGTCCTCGATATAGAGGCGGCTCGAAATCTCGATCTCCTCCATCTCCTCGCGCGTCGGAATGGCGACGCCGAGCCAGGTCTCGATCGTTGCTTCCTCTTCCTTGGTCGGATTGAGAAGGTCGGCCCAGACGACCTGATCGCCATTGGCCACAAGATCGTCGGCGAGGCGCAGGCGGTCATTGTCGACGACGAAGGCCTTGATCATCGCCGGTCTCCGTTGGTTGAGCCCAAGAGGTTTCGTTCGATAGCGATGGGTCTTGCAGGTGCAGCCGTTCCCCACGGGGGCGGCCAAGTCGCATGCAGACGGCCTTAGACCCGGTGCCAAGGGCAGTCAAGCTAAGCAGCATGCCGGTCTTCCACTTGACGACGCTGTGATCGGCCGCCGTCAGCGCGCCGCCCGCGATCCGCCCGGAGGCTCAGGTGTTGAACTTGAACAGCAGCACGTCGCCGTCCTGGACGACATATTCCTTGCCTTCGTCGCGCGCCTTGCCGGCTTCCTTGGCCGCCACTTCGCCGCCCAGCGTGATGTAGTCGTTGTAGGCGATGGTCTGGGCGCGGATGAAGCCGCGCTCGAAATCGGTGTGGATGACGCCGGCGGCCTGCGGGGCCTTGTCGCCCTTGTGGATGGTCCAGGCGCGCGTTTCCTTCGGCCCGGCGGTGAAATAGGTGATCAGGTGCAGCAGGTCGTAGCCGGCGCGGATGACCTTGTTCAGGCCAGGCTCGTCGAGCCCGAGCGAAGACAGGAATTCCATCTCTTCCTCGTCGGAGAGCTGGGCGACTTCTGCCTCGATCGCGGCCGAGATGACAACCGTGCCGGCGCCCTGCGCGGTCGCCATCTTCTCCACCGCCTTGGTGTGCTCGTTGCCGGTGGCAGCGTCGGCCTCGGCGACGTTGCAGACATAGAGCACGGGGTGCGAGGTCAACAGGTTCAGCCCCTGCAGGATGCGCAAATCCTCCGCTGAAATGCCCTTGAGCAGGATGCGGGTCGGCTTGCCGGCCTGGAGGAGTTCGAGTGCAGCCTCCATCATCGGCAACACGGTGGTTGCTTCCTTGTCCTTGCTGCCGGCGCGCTTGCGGAACTGCACGATGCGGCGCTCGAGGCTGTCGAGGTCGGCGAGCATCAGCTCGGTCTCGACTGTATCGGCGTCGGCGACAGGGTCGATCTTGCCCTCGACATGGGTGATGTCGTCATCCTCGAAGCAGCGCAGCACATGCACGATGGCGTCGACCTCGCGGATGTTGGCGAGGAACTGGTTGCCCAGCCCTTCGCCCTTGGAGGCGCCGCGCACCAGGCCGGCAATGTCGACGAAGGAGATGCGGGTCGGGATGATCTCCTTCGACTTGGCGGTCGCGGCGATCTTCTGCAGCCGAGGATCGGGCACCGCCACCTCGCCGGTGTTCGGTTCGATGGTGCAGAACGGATAGTTGGCGGCCTGCGCCGCCGCCGTCCTGGTCAACGCGTTGAAAAGCGTCGACTTGCCGACGTTGGGCAAGCCAACGATGCCGCATTTGAAACCCATTTTGTCCGGTCCTATCGGGAAATCGAAATTTGATGAGGGCTATGGGCGATAGGGGTGAGGAACGTCAAGCCCTGCGGTCCCGATAGCGTCGACACTCAGTCCTTCTTGCCGAACAGTTTCTTCAGCATCGCGGCCATCGGACCGCTTTCCGGCAGCTTGGTCGGCGCCTGCTGTGGCCGCGCCTGGCGGATGCGGCTCTGTGCCTTAGGCGCCTTGGGCGGCGGCCGGTCGTCATCGCCGGTCGGCACGAGCTTGTCGCGCAGGGCGAGCGTCACCCGGTTCATGAAGGAACTGTCGTCGCCCTTCGCCAGCAACCCGGCATCGTCGGCGATGGTGCCGAGCAGCACGTCCAGCCATTCGCGGTCGGCCTTGGCGAAATCGCCGAGCACATGGCCGTGCACCATTTCCCTCACACCGGGGTGGCCGACGCCGATGCGCACGCGGCGAAAATTCTTGCCGACATGCTGGTCGAGCGAGCGGATGCCGTTATGGCCGCCGGCGCCGCCGCCGACCTTGACCCGCAATTTGCCGGCCGGCAGGTCGATCTCGTCATAAAAGACGGTCAGTGCTTCGGGGCCGAGCTTGTAGAAGCGCAAGGCTTCGCCGATCGCCTGTCCCGACAGGTTCATGAAGGTCTGCGGCTTGATCAGGAGAATCTTGTCGCCGGCAATCGTGCCTTCGGCGATCAGGCCCTGGAACTTCTTCGACCAGGGCGAAAAGGAATGGCGGCGGGCGATTGCGTCCGCCGCCATGAAGCCGACATTGTGCCGGTTATCAGCGTATTTCGCGCCCGGATTGCCGAGGCCTGCAAAGACAAGCATCGTCTGCTCCGGGCCTGAAAATTACTTCTCTTCGGCAGCAGGGGCCGCCACTTCGGGGGCTGCTGCTTCCGCCGTCTCTTCCGTCTCCGGCTTCATCGCCGAGGAGCCGGCAATGGTCGCGATGGTGAAGTCGCGGTCGGAGATCACCGGCTTGACGCCGGCCGGCAGGGTCACAGCCGAGATGTGGATCGAATCGCCAATGTCGGCGCCGGTGAGATCGACGGTGATGAATTCCGGGATCGCATTGGCCGGGCAGTGGAACTCGACTTCGTGACGCACGATGTTGAGCACGCCGCCGCGCTTGATGCCGGGCGACTTGTCTTCATTGATGAAGTGGACAGGCACGTCGACATTGACCTGGGTGTCCTTGCCGATGCGCAGGAAGTCGACATGGACCGGGAAATCCTTGACCGGGTCGAGCTGGAAATCCTTGGGCAGAACCTGGATCTTGTTGCCGTCGACGTCGATCGTGGCGATCGTGGTCAGAAACCCGCCGCCGTGGATCTTGTAGTAGACGTCCTTGTAGTTCAGCGCGATAGCCAGGGGAGGCTGTCTGTCGCCGTAAATGACTGCAGGCACTTTACCGTTACGGCGAACTGCACGGGCGGACCCCTTACCGACCTGTTCGCGCGCTTCGGCCTTGAGCTCGTAAGTATCGTGGCTCATGGCATTTCCTTTCGCGTGTTATGGAGCGTTTGCGGCGGGCAATGTGCCTGGACCGTAAACGTCGAAAGCCGCCAGGCCTGGATGTCCGAATGCGAGAAGCCGCATACGCGGACCTTTATTCGGGATCACAAGGGAAGGCAGCCTTCCGCCGCGTTGCCTCCAAGGGTGTCTACGCGGGTGGCGGCTCTATAGCGGAAGGCGGGAAAGGGTGCAAGCCATGAGCCTTACGGGCCTTATGCCGGCATCGGCTGCGTGAATATACAGCGTCGACCTGGAAATGCATGCGTCTTGCAAAGAGCCGATGCGACTGGCAGGTTCCGGTTTCGCGACTGCGAGGAACCAAGATTTCGACGCCCACATTCCTTGAGATCGCTCGCCGCGCCGGGGTCGGTACCGCGACGGTTGAGCGCGTGCTGAACGGCAGGGGCGGGGTGAGGCCCGCAACCGTCGAAAAGGTCGTTGCCGCCGCGCGCTCGCTCGACTATCCGCGCCGCCTGCCGGAAGCCCATCGCGGCGTGATCAGGATCGAGGTCATCCTGGTGCGCCCGGACGCTACCTTCTTTGCCCGTCTCTCCCGCGCCTTCGAGCGCATAGCCGCGACGCTCGACCGCGCCATTACCGTCCACCGCACCTTTCTCGATGAGGCGGACCCGGCGGCCATCGCCCGGCGCATTCTTGATCCCGAGATGCGCCGCGCCGGCCTGATCCTCGCCGTTCCCGACCATCCGCTGGTCGGCGCCGCCTTGAGGAAGCTCGAGGCTGAGAACATCCCGACCGTGCAGATCGTCACTGAGATTTCCGGCACCAGCGGCGCCTATGTCGGCATCGACAACTACGCGGCCGGGCGCATGGCCGGACTCATGCTGTCGCGCATGCAAAGGCGGCCAGGCAAGGTGGTGGCGGTCTGCCACAGTCAAATCTACCGCGTGCATCGCGATCGGGTGCGCGGCTTCTTCGACTATTTGATGCAGACGGCGACCGACGACTTCGAACTGGTCGGTGCACTGTTCGGTCATGACGACGGCGACCGCAACGCCGAGCAGCTTCTGGAAGCCTTGAAGCGCTGGCCGGACCTTGCAGGCCTCTACAATGCCGGTGGCGCGAACGCCGCGCTGAACGATGTACTGAAGCGCCACCCGCTCGGCCGCCGGGTCTTCTTCGTTGGCCACGAGCTCACCGAGCGCAGTGCCGTCGCACTTCGCGAGGGCACGATGGATGTCGTGCTTGACCAGGCACCCGAGGCGCAGGCAAGGCGCGCCATGGATCTCGTGCTTGCGACATTGAGCTTGCACGACCTGCCGGTCGAGAACCCGCCAATCCGCTTCGTCACATTCACCGCCGAGAACCTTTGATCTGATTTGATCAAGGTATAGCAGGCCTTCGCCTCCCTTGTGGTGCTAACTCCCCGCGAACGGAAGGCGATCGCATATGAAGTTCGCCCCCTCATCCGGCCGCTTCGCATCCGCCTTCCCCGCTAGGGGAGAAGAGGCTGGCGCCAAGCGCAGACGATCGCCCTTTCCTCTCGGGGAAAGGTCGGATTGCCGCAAATCAGGCAATCCGGGTGAGGGGGCATTTTCGCATATGCGATCGTGAAGGGGAGGACGACGAGTGACGAGACGGCTGACGGCCTACGATCTCAGGAGCGCCAAGGGCAGCCGCAAATGGCTGCAGCTTCACGTCGACACGCCGGCCGAGGCCGCCGCAGCTGTCGCCTGCAATATCGTGATCCTCTCCAGCGAGCCCGACCACAATCTGGAATTGATCCGTCAGGCGGCGCCTCTCGCCTTCTTGTCGGTCGGCATGCAGCATGGCGCGGTCGCCTCGCCCGACGAGGCGGTACGGCTCGGCTTTGCCATGCTGCGGCGCGGAGCTGACGCCGTCTATTGCTCGCATTCACCGCGCTTCATCGAGGCGATGGCGGCAGAGGGTATCCCGGTTACCGGCCATGTCGGCCTGGTGCCGAACCGCGCCACCTGGACCAATTTCCGCGCCATCGGACGCACGGCGGAAGAAGCATTCAAGGTACTGCGCGCGGCGAAAGATCTGGAGAATGCAGGTGCGGCCTGTATCGAGGTCGAGGTGGTTCCGGTGCGGCTGGCCGAGCACATCACGCGCGCGACCCCGCTGATCACCATGGGCATGGGCTGCGGCTCGGCCTGCGACACGCAATATCTGTTCTCCAGCGACGTGCTGGGCACGCATGCCGGCCACTATCCGCGCCATGCCAAGCGCTACGCCGACTTCGTCACGCTGGAGGCGGAGCTGCAGGAAAAGCGCATCGCCGCCTTCCGCGCCTTCGACCGCGACGTGGCCGCGGGCAGCTACCCCGAAGCCAAGCACCAGGTCGACATGGACGATGCCGCCTACGACCGCTTTTTGACCCTTTCCCAATCCCTGTGAGACCAGCATGGACGACCTGAAATACGGCAAACGCAACAAGCGCGGCGACTGGGCACCGGACGAAGCGGCCGGCACCGCGCCGCTGTTTACCTTTCCGCCGCGCCCGCTGGCGCTGCTGAAATGGCTGCCGAGCTATTTCCTGCCCTACAATCTGCTCTTCGCGCTCTCGGCGGTGGCGTGGTGGCGTTTCGTGCTGCCCGACGTCGAGGTGATGAAGACGCTCTCCGTCGGCTGGATCCTGCGCCTCTTCCTCGTCAACTGTGCGGCGCTGCTCGTCTTCTTTGGCGTCTTCGAGCTTCGACTCTACATCTTGAGAGCCCAGGGCAACCGCTTCAAATACAACGGCAAATGGCCATCCGAGCAGAAGAGCAAGGCGTTCTTCTTCGAGAATCAGAACCTCGACAACATGCTGCGCACCTTCGGTACCGGCATGCCGATCTGGACGGCCATCGAGGTGGCGATCCTCTATGCCTACGCCAATGGCTACGTGCCGTGGCTAACTGTCGCCGAGCACCCAGTCTACCTGTTCTGCCTGGCGCTGGTGGTGCCGATCATCCACGAGACGCATTTCTTCCTGCTGCACCGGGCGATCCACTGGCCGCCGCTCTACAAATGGGTGCATTCGGTGCACCACAATTCAGTGAACCCCTCGCCGTGGTCGTCGCTGTCGATGCATCCGGTCGAGCAGTTCGGCTATCTCGGCGTTGCATTCTGGCACCTGATCATCCCGTCGAACCCGCTGCTCGCGCTCTACCAGCTCCACTATGCCGGCTTCGGCGCCATTCCCGGTCATGTCGGCTTCGACAAGGTCGAACTCGGCGAGGACACCAGCATCGATAGCCACGCCTACATCCACTACCTCCATCACAAATATTTCGAGGTGAACTACGGCGACGGGCTCATCCCGTTCGACCGATGGTTGGGCACTTTCCACGACGGCAGCAAGGAAGGCGAGGCCCGCATGCAGGCCCGCTACGAGAAGAAGAAGGCGCGCGCCAACGCCGCCCAGTGACAACCCAAAAGACAGTCACGCGAGGCGGTTCCGGCTGTCATCGCAAGCCATCCCGCAAGGGCCGGAAGTCAAAGGAGGAGTGAACCGGCACTCCATCCGCAAGGGAGGAAAACCGTGAAGAAACTTCTCATTTCGACAGCGTTGGCGGCCTTGATGTCGACGGCATTCACCGCAACTATGTCGACCAATGCGATGGCTGCAAAAATCGGCGTCAGCATCGTCAACTTCGACAACAATTTTCAGACGTTGCTGAGGGACGGCATGCAGGCCCGCGCCAAGGAGAAGGGCGCCGGCATCCAGGTCGAGGACGCGCAGAACGACGTCGCCAAGCAGCTCGACCAGGTCAAGAACTTCATCGCCAGCGGCGTCGACGCCATCATCGTCACGCTGGTCGACACCAATGCGTCAAGGACGCTCAGCGAGGAAGCCGCCAAGGCCGGCATCCCACTGGTCTTCGTCAACCTCGAACCGTCAGACATGGCGAACCTGCCGGAGAAACAGGTCTATGTCGGCTCCAACGAGGTGGAGTCAGGCACTCTGGAAGCGTTCGAGGTGTGCAAGATGCTGCGCGCTAAAGGCAAGTCGGCAGGTGCCAACGCCTACATCGTCATGGGCAGCCTGGTTCATCAGGCGGCCTTGCAGCGGACCAAGGATGTCGAGCAGATCTTCGGCACCGACATGTGCAACTTCATCAAGATCGTCGACAAGCAGTCGTCCGAATGGTCGCGCGACAATGCGCAGAACCTGATGACCAACTGGCTGACCGCCGGTGGCGCGCCGGACGCCGTCATCGCCAACAACGACGAATCCGCTATCGGCGCCATCCTGGCGCTGAAGGCCAACGGCATCGACATGAAGAACGTGGTCGTCGGCGGCATCGACGCCACGCAGGACGGGTTGCAGTCGATGAAGGCCGGCGACCTCTCTGTGACGGTGTTCCAGAACGCCAAGGGGCAGGGCGGCGGCGGTGTCGACGCCGCACTCGCGCTGGCCAAGGGCGAGAAGGTCGACCGCGTCGTCTACGTGCCGTTCGAGCTGGTGACGCCGGCCAACGCGGCCGACTACCTCAACAAGAACTAATCCCAGGACGGGGCCTCTGGGCGGCTGTCATTGCCGTTCCGGAGGCCCGGCCGCAACCCATAGAGGAAAAAATGTCCAGCTGGATCACGGTCTGCGGCCTCGACGATATCGAACAGGAAGGTGCCCGCCGTTTCGACCACGAAGGTCGGACCTACGCGGTCTTCCGCTCACCCGACGACGAGGTTTTTTGCACGGACGGCCTCTGCACACATGAGGCCGTCCATCTCGCCGACGGGCTGGTCATGGACTACGAGGTCGAATGCCCCAAGCATGCCGGTGCCTTCGATTATCGCACCGGCGCGGCAAAGCGCCTGCCACCTTGCGTCAATCTCAAGATCTATCCTGCGAGGGTCGAGGAGGGCTCCGTCCTGGTTGCGATGCCAACAACAGGAGCCTAGTCCAGGCGGGGCAGTCGACTTTGTTCCTGGACGCGCGTTGTGCGGCCGGCGAAATAGAAGCCATCGAACTGGCTGACTTCATTAGACAGTTGAAAAAGAAAGGGTGCAAGTCGGTGGCAATGCTTGGTATTGCACTTTGAACTTTGTGCTTTGCCCATGATTGGACATGTCGAGGTCCAAAGCTGCCTTTAGCGCCCGAGGTAGGCTATTCCGATCGCGTTGTGAACTCGTTGGAGATATCCACCGCCTAGATGTTTTCTCGGGTGTAGATTTCGAACGGCAGGATGGTGGTGACGTTGCCGCCCTCGTTCGGCGCCGAGACGGCGCGGACCATGCCGGCCAGCGCTTCCTGCGCGATGCGGACGAGTGGGTGCGAGATGACGAAGGTCAGCGTGCCGTCGAGCAGCGCCGGGCGGGTCGAGTCCATCAGTTCGTAGCCTACGACGACGATACTGCCGGCGCGGCCGGTGGAGCGAAGTGCTGCGATGGCGCCGGTGATGCCACCGCCGGCGACGTAAAGGCCGGACAGATCCGGATTCTCGTTGAGCAGCTTTTCGGTCATCTCCTGCGCGATCGCGCTGGATTCGAAGGTCAGCAGCGGCTCCAGCAGCGTGAAATCAGGCGCGTGCTCGCGGAAATAGGAGCGGAAACCGCTTTCGTTCATCTCCTGGCAGCGATAGCGATGGTTGCCGACGAGGATGCCGAGCTTGCCGGGCGCCCGGCAGACATGCTCGAACACCCAGGCTGCGGTGCGCCCGACCTTCCAGTTGTCGAGGCCGATATAGTTGACATGGCCTGTGGCCGAGATCTGCGAAATCAGCGCGAAGACCGGGACGTTGCGGGCATGCAGCGCATCGACCGCCTGGGTGACCAGAGGATGGACCGCGGCGACTACGCCGACGGCATCACATTCGGCGCCCAAGGCCAGCATCCGGGCGGCGACGTTCTGCGGTGACAGATCGTCGAGAAACTCTGTGCGCAACTCTATCTCGCAGTCAGGCATGGCAGGCGCCACCGCGCGCAGCGCCTCGGCGATGTTGCGATAGAAGGCGCGGCCGGGCTGGTGCAGCAGAAAGCCGAAGCGGTACCGCGGCCGGGCGGCCGCTATGCGGCTGCGCAGCGCGCCCATGCCGTAGAAGCCGATCTGCTCGGCCGCCAGCCTGACGCGCTCGCGCGTGCCCTGGCGGACGGCGCCGGCGCCGCTCAGCACCCGGTTGACGGTGGCCACCGAGACATTGGCCTCGGCGGCGACATCCCTGATCGTTGGCCGCTTGTTTTGATCCATTTTGTCTCATCCGTCTGTAGCAATTGATACGACGATATCATTTGCCGTGCGCGATTGATATGAATGACACAATAGGTTTGGAATAAACATTCTATTCTTGATTCATTTTGGATCAAGATGTTTATCTCGGGAAAAGCAAGCAAGGCGGACGCACCGCCAGCCCAGGGACAGCAGCAGCACAGCGCAGACGGGTTTTCGCCCACCGCCCCGGCGGTGTCAGGCAGCGTGCGCGTGCGGGCCGTCCTGGGCATGGCCGGTGCGCTTTGTGGGTGGAGGATTTGCATGGACGATCTCAAATACGGCGCGCGCGACAAGCGCGGTGACTGGAAGCCGAACGGGCGCATCGAGGGGGCGCCGTTGTTGAACTGGCCGCCCAGGTTGCCGAAAATCCTGGCATGGCTGCCCGGCTATATCTGGCCGTGGAATGCGTTCCACATGGCCACGGCGCTGATCTACTGGTTCTATGTCGTCCCCGGCGTCGAGACGATGAAAACCCTCAGCTGGGGCTGGGCGCTGTGGCTCTACGCCGTCAACGCCGCTGCGATCCTGGTGTTCTACGGCATCTTCGAGTTGCGCTATTACATCAGGCGCACCCAGGCGACGCGGTTCAAATACAACCACAAATTTCCAGGCGATGCGCCTTCGGATGTGTTCTGGTTCCAGAGCCAGAACCTCGACAACTTCCTGCGCTCGTTCTTCATCACCATCCCGTTGTGGACCGTGGTCGAAGTCATTTTCCTGTGGTGCTTTGCCAATGGCTACGCACCGTGGCTCAGCTGGTCGGATCATCCAGTCTACCTCGCCGCACTGGTGCTGATCGCGCCGGCCATTCACGAGGTGCACTTCTTCTTTATCCACCGCCTGATCCACTGGGGACCGCTGTATCGCTGGATCCATTCGGTCCATCACAATTCGATCAACCCCTCGCCGTGGTCGTCGCTGTCGATGCATCCGGTGGAAGGCTTCCTTTATCACGCGGTCGCCTTCTGGCACCTCATCATCCCGTCCAATCCGATCGTTGCGCTGTTCCAGCTGCATGTTGCCGGCTTCGGCGCCGTCAACGGTCATCTCGGCTTCGACAAGCTTGAGGTGAGCGAGGACACGGCCGTCGATAGCCATGCCTACGCGCACTACCTGCACCACAAATACTTCGAGGTGAACTACGGCGGCGACGGGCTGATCCCGCTCGATCGCTGGTTCGGCACCTGGCACGACGGCACCAGGGACGGCGACGCCGCGATGGACGCCCGCTTCCAGAAAAAGAAGGAACGCATGAACGCCAAGGCCGCGGCGAACCATTGATCAATTGACGCCACGCGCAACGGGAGAGGTGCGCGTGCAGATGAATTCAACGTTTTTCTAAATCCGTCCGAGGACGGCAACCGGGAGGAAATGACATGAAACGCACCACGAACTTTTTGACGGCGATGATGACGGCCGCCGTGCTGGCGACATCAGCCACAGCGGCGATAGCCGACGGGGCGAAGATCTTCGTCATCGGCGGCAAGGCGGACGACCCGTTCTGGTCGAAGGTCAAGAAGGGCGCAGACGACGCCGGCAAGGTCGCTGAACTCACCGGCGGCTCGGTCACCTGGCTCGGTCCGCAGAATTACGACAATCTCGGGCCGGACGCAGCCAAGCTGATCCGCACCGCGCTCAGCCAGAAGCCGAGCGCCATCGTCGGCCCCGACTGGGTGCCGGAGGCGATGGATGACGCCTTCAAGGAAGTCGTTGCCGCGGGCGTGCCGCTCATCATCTACAATTCCGGCGGCATGGATGCAGCCAAGCGGCTCGGCGCCATGAACTATGTCGGTAACGAAGAATACACGGCTGGTCTGGGCGGTGGCGCCTATTTCGGCAGCCATGGCGCCAAGAACGTTCTGTGCGTCAACACCTTGCCGGGCTCCACCAACACCGAAGACCGCTGCAAGGGCATCGCGGACGCCATCACCAAGAGCGGCGGCAAATCGAGCCAGCTGCCGCTGCCTTCATCCAGCTTCGGCAACCCGACCGCGGTCGCCGAGGCCATCAAGGCGGCCGTGTTGAAAGACAATACGCTCGACGGTGTCATCACCATCAGCGCCGGCGACGCCAACAGCGCGGCCAATGCCATCAGCCAGGCCAGTGTCGGCGACAAGGTCAAGCTTGCCTCGTTCGACATGGACGAAACCGGTCTGCAGCGCATCAAGGACGGCACACAATTGTTCGCTGTCGACCAGCAGCCCTATCTGCAGGGCTATCTCGCTGTGTCGTTGCTCAACGGCTTCGTCAACTATGGGCTGGACCTGCCGACGAAACCGGTTCTGACCGGGCCGGGGATCGTCGACGCAGCCAATGTCGCCGCAACGATGGGTGGCGCGGCGGCCGGCGCCCGGTAACGCCCGTCGCTGAGTGTCTGGCCCGAGGTGCATCCGAGGGCCGGACATCGCCAGCCGGCGCCGCGAAGAAAGGCCGCGCCCGGCTCCCCATCGTCCAAGCCAGGGACCATTTTGATGACATCCCAAGCCCATCACCAACCCGCGGTGGCAGCGACAGCGCCCCCGCATTCTTCGATACCCTCGATCGGCAGCCTGGTGCGGCGCCCAGAGGTTGGCTCGCTGATCGGCATGATTGCCGTTCTGGTCTTCTTCTCGATCTTCGGCGGCGCCAATTTCCTGTCGGCCGGCGGGTCCGCCAGCTGGCTCAACGTCGCTTCGGAACTCGGCATCATCGCCCTTCCGGTGGGGCTGCTGATGATTGCCGGACACCTCGATCTCTCCATCGGGTCGATGATCCCGGCCAGCTCAATGACCATTGCCATCCTCTCGGGCCATTACGGGTTGCCAATCATCGTCGGCATTCTCGCAGCGCTCGGCCTCGGGCTGGCCGTCGGCTTCATCAACGGGGTCCTGGTGATCCGCACCAAGGTGCCGTCCTTCGTCGTCACGCTCGCAACGCTGTTCGCGCTGGCCGGCCTGACGCTCGGCCTCTCGGTCATCCTGTCCGGCAGTACGAGTGTGGCGCTGAAGAGCGGGCCGACCGCCAAGCTTTTGTTCGGCGACTATCTCGGCGGCAAGTTTCAGGTCACCCTGTTCTGGTGGATCGCCATCATCCTGGTCGTCGGCTTCATCCTGAATTTCTCGCGCTTCGGCAACTGGATCCTGGCCATGGGCGGCGATGCCGTCAGCGCCCGCAATGCCGGCATCCCGACCGACCGGGTCACCATCGCGCTGTTCATGAGCAGCGGCTTGTGCGCAGCCTTCGTCGGCATGTCGCAGGCGATCCTCTACAACAGCGCCCAGGTGGCGGCGGGACAGTCTTTCATCTTCAACTCGATCATCGCGGTGGTCATCGGCGGCGTGCTGCTCACCGGCGGCTACGGTTCGGTGGTCGGCATCGTGCTCGGCACGCTGACCTTCTCCATCGTCAACCAGGGCATCTTCTACACCGGTTTCGACGCCAACTGGGCGAGCCTGATCATAGGCGTCCTGCTGCTCGCTGCCGTGCTGATGAACAACACCTTCCGCACAATGGCGTTGACCTATGCGCCGCGCACAAAACAGAGGGCCCGCTGATGACCACGCCCTTGCTCAGGCTGACCGCGATCAACAAGTCGTTCGGTCCGATCGACGTGCTCCACGACATTTCGCTGGAGGTTAACGCAGGCGAGGTGCTGTGCCTGCTCGGCGACAATGGCGCCGGCAAATCCACGCTGATCAAGATCCTCTCCGGCGTCCACAAGCCGACATCGGGAACAATGGAAATGGACGGCAAGGCGGTCGAATTCGCCAGCCCGCGCGACGCCAGCGACCATGGCATCGCCACCGTCCACCAGTTTGGCGGAACGTTCGCGCTGATGAGCATCGGCCGTTCCTTCTTCGTCGGCGCCGAGCCGACACGGCGCTGGGGGCCGCTCACCATCTACGACCGCAAACGGGCCAATGAGATCGCCGTCACCGAGATGCGCCAGCTCGGCATCACCCGCATCGATGACGGCGACCGACTTGTCGGCGGACTGTCCGGCGGCGAGCGCCAGGCGCTGGCCATCGCGCGCGCCGTGCATTTCGGCGCCAGCGTGCTGATCCTCGACGAGCCGACCGCAGCGCTTGGCGTCAAGGAGGCGGCGCATGTGCTGCGCATCGTCCTGCAGGCACGCCGCAAGGGCATCGCGGTCATCTTCATCACCCACAATGTGGTCCATGCGCTGACCGTCGGCGATCACTTCGCCGTGCTGATCAGAGGCTCCAAGGCCGCTGATTTCCGCAAGGGTGAGAAAAGCCGCGAAGCCATCACCGATCTGATGGCCGGCGGCGAGCAGATGGCCGAGCTTGAAGCCGAGATCGAGAGCTTCAGCGCGACGCAGTGAAGATGCCCATCTCCTCCTCCCGGGCATCTTCCTGTGCGGCCGGCGGAATCCCGCCGGCCGCCTTTTCAACCAACCAGTGACAGCGTGCAGGAACCAGCAATGGCAAAGTGGATTGATGCGTGTGCGACGGACGATATCGAGGAAGAGGATGTCATCCGCTTCGATCACGAAGGTCGGACCTTCGCCATCTTCCGTAGTCCGGAAGATACCTTCTTCTGTACCGACGGGCTGTGCACGCATGAGAAGGTGCATCTCTGCGACGGGCTGGTTATGGAATACAGGATCGAATGCCCGAAGCACAACGGTGTGTTCGATTACCGGACCGGCGAAGCCGTGCGCGCGCCGGTCTGCGTGAACCTTAAAACCTACGCCACGAAGGTCGAGGACGGCCGCGTGCATATCGAGGTCTGACATGTCCGACACTTTCTCGCTCGCGGCTTGCGCCGAAATGCTCTGGCGCGACCAGCCGATGGAATTTCGCGTCAAACGCCTCACCGAAATGGGCTTCCAGGTCGGCCTGTGGAACTGGCCCGAGCACGACCTCGCAATGCTGGAGAAATCCGGCGCCACCTTCTCGATCATGAACGGCTATCTGCGCGGGCGGCTGGCCGATGACGAGGGCGCCGCCGAACTGTTGAAGACGGCAAAGGAGACGGCGGCGGTCGGCAAGCGCCTCGGCGTCGCACGGCTCAATTTGCACGGCACCGGTCTCGGCGAAGGCGGCCTGCCGGTCACGCCTTGCGAGACCATCACCGGCGCGATGTGGCTAAAGGCGCGCGACACGCTCAACCGCATCGCGGACCTCGCAGAGGCTGAGGGCGTGACCTTCACGCTGGAGAATTTGAACCTTCCGGTCGACCATCCCGGTGTGCCGTTTGGGCGCGCGGAAGACACGTTGGCGCTGGTGTCGAGCGTGAACCGGCCGGGACTGCGCCTCAATCTCGACCTCTACCATGCACAGATCGGCGAAGGGAATCTGATCGAACTGTGCCGCGCCTGCCTGCCATGGATCGGCGAGGTCCAGGTGGCGGACGTGCCGGGACGGATGGAACCCGGCACCGGCGAGATCAACTACCGCGGCATCGCCCGTGCGCTGAAGGACATGGGCTATCGCGGACCCGTGGGCATGGAGGCGTTTGCCTCCGGTGATCCCGAGAGTGCCTTGCAGTCCTTCCGCGAAGCTTTCACAGTCTGAGGAACAACAATGGTCACCAAGAGCAGCCGCCCCACCGTCGCCGACATCCGCGCCATGAAGAGCCGCGGACAAAAGATCTCCATGCTTTACGTCACCACGCTCGAAGAGGCTGCGGCAGCGGATGCGGCCGGCGTCGACATGCTGTCGATCGAGGGCCGCTTCTTCTCACCCGAGATGCGCGAGGCGGCCGGCCGCTGCTTCGTGCAGGTCGGGCTGCCCTACGGCCCGGCCGGCAATCTGATCACCGCAGAGGATTATCTCAAAACCACCTATCACTACATGCGCATCGGCGGCGATTGCTTCTACTGCGCCGCCTCGCTCGATATCCAGAAGACGCTTTGCGACAACGCCGTGCCGGTCGTCGCCCATGTCGGTCTGATCCCGTCGCAATGCACCTGGACCGGTGGCTTCAAGGCCGTCGGCAGGACAGCCGAGAGCGCGCGTGCGGTGTGGGATCATGTCAAGCGCCTGGAGGCCATTGGCTGCTTCGGCGCGGAGCTGGAAGTGGTGCCCGACCGGATTGGCGAACTGATCACCAGGAATACGCCGATGATCATGCTTGGCATGGGCGCCGGGCCACATGCCGACGCGCAGTATCTTTTCAGCGAGGACGTGCTCGGCCACACGGCTGGCCACAGACCGCGCCACGCCAAGACCTACCGCAACTTCGCCGCCGAGTATGAACGGCTGCAGCGCGAGCGTGTCGCCGCCTATCGCGAGTTCATCTCCGACGTGCAGACGGGCGCCTATCCCGAACCGCAGCACGTGGTCCCTATCACCGACACGGAACTGTCCACTTTCAAGGCCGCTCTGGGGCTGTAGCGATTTCGCTGCCTGCCTACCGGTCGCCGCTCAGCGCGTCGCGCAGCGTCTGGATCTGCCGGTTCAGGGCATCGAGCTGAGGCAGCGTCATGCCCGAGCGCTCGATCAGGGTTTCGTTGAGGCAGTTGCACTGGACGAGCAGGGCGCGGCCGGCTGACGTCAGGTCGACCTGCACCTGGCGCTCATCGGTCTGGCTGCGCTGGCGGGTGACCAGGCCTGCCTGTTCCATGCGCTTCACCAGCGGCGTGATGGTACTCGATTCCAGAGCGAGCCTGTGCGCAATGCTGCCGACCGACATGCCGTCGGCCTCGGCAAGCGCGTTCAGCACGAGATATTGCGGATAGGTGATCCCCATCTCGTCCAGCATCGGCTTGTAGGTACGGTTGATCGCCATGCTGGTGGCGTAGAGCGTGAAACAGAGCTGATTGTCCAACGGGAGGGGCACGACGCATTCCTTTGCCGACTGAGCACTTCAGATATGTACCACGAAAAATGATATCGCGATACATATTTTCTCTAGACAAGAGTTTCGATCTGCGCTAGTCATGTAGTTATCGCGATATTTATTATCGCGAAAGATAATCAATGGAGATTGAGATGACCAAGCCCGGCAGCAGCACGATCACCACCAAGGACGGAACCGAGATTTTCTACAAGGATTGGGGAACCGGCCAGCCCATCGTCTTCCATCATGGCTGGCCGCTGAGCAGCGACGACTGGGACGCCCAGATGCTGTTCTTCCTGTCGAAGGGCTACCGCGTCATTGCCCATGATCGCCGCGGCCATGGCCGCTCGACCCAGACCGACACCGGCAACGAGATGGACACTTATGCCGCCGACGTCGCGGAACTGGTGGCGCATCTCGACCTCAAGGACGCCATCCATGTCGGCCATTCCACAGGCGGCGGCGAGGTGGCGCGCTATGTCGGGCGGTATGGCTCGGGCGGTCGTGTCGCCAAAGCGGTGCTCATTGGCGCCGTGCCGCCGATCATGCTGAAGACGGCAGCCAATCCAGGCGGCCTGCCGATCGAGGTGTTCGACGGTTTCCGCTCCGCCCAGGCCGCCAACCGCGCCCAGTTCTTCCACGACGTCGCGGCCGGCCCGTTCTACGGCTTCAATCGACCCGGCGCCGAAGTTTCGCAGGCTGTCGTAGAGAATTGGTGGCGCCAGGGCATGATGGGCGGCACCAAGGCGCATTATGATTGCATCAAGGCGTTCTCGGAAACCGACTTCACCGACGATCTGAAGGCGATCGACGTGCCGGTGCTGGTCATGCATGGCGACGACGATCAGATCGTTCCGATCGCCGACTCGGCGCTGCTGTCGGTCAAGCTGCTGAAGAAGGGCGAGCTCAAGATCTACAAGGGCTTCCCGCATGGCATGGCGACCACCCATGCCGACGTCATCAACGCCGACCTCCTGGCCTTCTTCAAGGCCTAGAATCATCCACCTGGATAGATGAAGGCACCCGCCGTCAGGCGGGTGCTTTTGCTTTCATCGAAATGTCAGCGAGACAGTGCCTATTTGTCGAGAAAACCAGTGATCAGTTTGACGGTGGCGTCGGGGTTTTCTTCCATGATCCAGTGACCGGAGTCAGGCACGATGCCGCCCGTGACATCGGTCGCAACAAGCCGCAATGTATCGGCCTGTGTGGTGCCGGCGGATTTTTCCCCGCCAACAGCCAGCACCGGCATGGTCAGTTTGCCGCCGGCGGCGAGCATCGCCTGGTTGTCGATCGCGTCCTGGTCAAAGGCCTTGAACTGCTCGAAAGCGTCATGCATCGCATGCGGGCGAGCATAGAGTTTGGCGTAGTGCTTGCGCGTCGCCCCGTCGATCTTCTTGGGATCGGCCGACAGTTCGTTGTAGAAACGGTCGAGATAGATGCGCTCGCGCCCCGCGACCAGCCGCTCCATATCCGGACCGCGGAAGTTGAAATGCCAAAGCAGCGGGCTTTGCTTGATCTTTTCCCAGTCGCCGATGCCGGGCAGCGGCGCATCGATGATGACCCATTTGGTGATGCGCTTGGGATATTGCGCGGCAAGCGCATAGCCGACCATGTTGCCGATGTCGTGCGTGACTAGGTCGGCCTTGTCGATCTTCAGCGCGTCCATCACGCCGGCGATGTCGACGGCCTGGTTCTTCTTGGTGTAGCCGGCTTCCGGGTGGGCCGACAGACCCATGCCGCGCAGGTCCGGTACGATGACGGTATGGTCCTTCGCAAGTGCCGCTGCCGCTGCGCCCCACATGTCTCCGGTATCGGCAAAGCCGTGCAGCAGCACGACGGCGGGACCTTTGCCGCCGACGCGAACATAGAGTTTGGTGCCGTTGGTTTCGACGGACTGGGTCTTGAAGCCTGGTGGAAAAGGAACGATGCGTGCCGTAACCGGCAAAGTAAAAAGAAGCACACCCAACACGGCCAGCACGATCTTGCGCATATCTTTCTCCAGAGACGTTGAGTAACTAACCTACGGTCTACAGCGCGCGGCTGACAAGCCGCCGTCAGGCGGGTGCCTTGTGCTGTCAGGCGATGCTCAAGCCGCCATCGATCAGCATTTCCGCGCCGACCATGAACGGGCGTTCGTCGGAGGCCCCAAGCCTTCGTTGATGACTATCTCCTAACAGGCTTTTCACCCGGCGTATGGCGAAAGAATAAACGAGGGCGCAGCAAATGCCGCGCCCTCGGGTCAAATCCGGAAGATGAGCTGATTTTAGCTGGTCGCCGCCTGCGCCTTCCTGGCTTCCTTCATGTTGGGCAGGAAGACAGTCAGCAGGCCGAGTAGCGGCAGATACGAGCAGATCTGGAAGACGAAATCGATGCCCTTCATGTCGGCGACGACGCCGAGCACGGCAGCTGCAATACCGCCCATGCCGAAGGCAAAGCCGAAGAAGATGCCGGCGATCGTGCCGACACGTCCCGGCACCAGTTCCTGCGCAAACACCACGATGTTGGAGAAGGCCGAGGACAGGATCAGGCCGATCAGCACCGTCAGCACCATCGTCCATTCGAAATTGGCGTAGGGCAGCGCCAGCGTGAAAGGCAGCACGCCGACGATCGAGAACCAGATCATTGCCTTCTGGCCGTAGCGGTCGCCGAACGGGCCGCCGAGCAGGATGCCCAGCGCCGAGGCGCCGAGGAACAGGAACAGCATGACCTGGCTCATCTGCACCGACACGCCGAACTTATGGATGGAATAGAAGGTGTAGTAGCTGGAGAGCGAGGCGATGTAGGCGTTCTTGGTCAGCACCAGCAGCGTCAGCACCGCCAACGCTCCCATCACCTTGCGGCGCGGGAAGGGCGAGACGAAGCTTGCCGCCTTGCGGTTGCCCTGCGCGGCGCGCATCCGGCTGTACCAGCCGCCGACCCGTGACAGAACGATGATGCCGATCAGCGAACCGACGGCGAACCAGGAAATGCTGGTCTGGCCGAAGGGCACGACGATGAAGGCGGCAAGCAGCGGCCCCATCGACTGGCCGAAATTGCCGCCGACCTGGAACAGCGATTGCGCCAGGCCAAAGCGGCCGCCCGAGGCGAAGCGGGCAATGCGCGAGGATTCCGGATGGAAGATCGCCGAACCGATACCGATCAGCGAGGCCCCGACCAGAAGCAGCGCATAGTGGCCGGCATAGGCCAGCACGATCAGGCCGATCAGCGAGGACGCCATGCCGTAGGGGAGCGAATAAGGCATTGGCCGCTTGTCGGTGATCATGCCGATGACCGGCTGCAGCAGCGACGCCGTGACCTGGAAGGTGAAGGTCAAAAGACCGATCTGCCAGAAATCGAGACCGTAATTCTCTTTCAGCAGCGGATAGATCGCCGGCAGCAGCGACTGCATGATGTCGTTGACGCCGTGGCAAAAGCTCACCGCCAGGATGACGGTGAAGGCGGTCGCCTGGACTGAAGGGAGGCTCGCGCTTGGCTGCGGCGCAATGCTGGTGGCTGTCGTATCGGTCAAGGCAGGCTCCGAGGTCTTTTTGGCGGGCGTTTGCCCGCGGGCAGGCTTGGCGGCCGCTCCTGCGGACCGCCTTAAGGACGCTCGTATGAAGCGCCTTGGGGGATGGTTGCCTTATAAGCCGCTTGCGCGGCGACTTCTTTCGTGGTTTGGTCCAATAGTTTCGCAAGTGGGCCATAGCCGATGCCACATGGCAGGGACATCTTCCGCGCCGGCAATGCCGATCTCGGCCGATTGCACGAAAGCCGCTGGCAATGGCTGGAGGAGGTTTCCGGGCCGGCGGTGGCTTTGCCGACCGAATATCCCGACGGTTACCACGTGCCGCAACATCGCCACAGCCGCAGCCAACTGCTGCATGCGCTGGTCGGCGTCGTGCTGGTGACGACCAGGTACGGGCGCTGGATGGTGCCCCCTGACCATGCAATGTGGATCCCGGCCGGCACCGAGCATTCCGTCGAAATGCTGGGCGATGTCTCGATGCGCTCGGTCTATGTCATGCCGGGAGCGATTCCCGGCCTGCCGGAAGGCTTGCGCGTCGTCGGTGTCACCGAACTGATGCACAGCCTGATCGTCGAATCGGAAAAACTGCCGCAAGGCGGTGAACTCGAAGGGCGCGGCGGGCTGATCATGAACCTGCTGTTGCACGAGATCCCGACCTTGCCGGAACGGCCGCTCGGTCTGCCTTTCCCGTCCGATCCGAGGCTGGCAGCACTTTGCCGGCGTTTTGTTGCTGCCCCGTCGCCACATGCCACGATCGATGAATGGGCCGACGCCGCGGGCATGAGCCGGCGCTCGTTCACCCGCGCCTTCCACCGCCAGACGGGGCTGTCCTTGTCGACGTGGCGTCAGCAGGCCTGCCTGTTCGCAGCACTTCCCAGGCTCGCCGACGGCGAGCCGATCACCCGGGTGGCGCTCGACCTCGGTTATGACAGCGTGCCGGCCTTCATCACCATGTTCAAGCGCATGCTGGGCGCTTCGCCGCGAGGCTATATGCGCGGCGCGCGCGACGAAGGCATGCGACGGGCTCAGCCTCGACTTGAGGCCCCGGCGCCCTAAGAGGCACCGGGCGCGCCGGTGCTGCCTAGTCCATCTGAACGCCGCTGGCCTTGACGATCGGCTCCCATTTGGCAAGTTCAGCCTTCACATGCGCTCCAAGCTCCTCCGGGGTGGAGGCCACGATCGAGGCGCTGAACTGGGCCATGCGGGCAATCACGTCCGGATCTTTCAGGGATTCGACTGCCGCCTTCTGAAGAACGGCGATCACCTCCGGCGGGGTGCCTGCGGGTGCGAACAGAGCGTTCCAGCTGTAGGTTTCATAGCCGGGAATGGTTTCGGCAATAGCCGGCACGTCGGGGAAGGAGGGCACGCGCTCCTTGGTGGTAACGCCGAGCGCCCTCAGCGTCCCGCTCTTGATATGCCCCGACGAGGACGGGAGGTTGTCGAACATCATCGGTACCTGATTGCCGATAACGTCGTTCAAGGCCGGTCCGGCGCCCTTGTAGGGGATGTGCTGCATGCTCACACCGGCCATGGTTTTGAAAAGCTCGCCCGAGAGATGCAGCGGGGTGCCGTTGCCGGATGAGGCATAGGCGTATTTGTCCGGGTCCTTCTTCAGCAACTCGATCAGTTCCTTGACGTCCTTGGCGGGGAACTCGGGGTTCACGACCAGGACGTTCGGCACCAGCACAAGCAGCGATATCGGAGCAAAATCCTTCTCCGCATCGTAAGGCTTTGTCTTCAGGATCAGCGGGTTGAGCGCGTGTGTGGCAACCGTGCCCATGAGGATTGTGTAGCCATCCGGTTCAGCCCGGGCGACCTGGGCAGCGCCGATGCTGCCGCCGGCGCCGCCGACATTTTCGACGACAATCTGCTGGCCAAGCTTCTCGGACATCTTGTTGGCGACGAGGCGCGCGACCAAATCGGTGGAGCCGCCGGCGGAAAAGGGGACAACCATTGTGATGGTCCGGTCCGGAAAATCGGCGGCCAAGGCCGCCGGCGCTGAAAAGCCGGCCGCGATGGAAACCGCAAGCCCGAGCAAAGTCCTACGCTGCATCTGCTACTCCTCCATTGTTTGGAGGGGCAGTATGCCATGCCAAGCGCGTCGGGAGAAATGTCTGCCTGCAACAACAATGCAGATTACGGGCCGCTAATGTAGGCGTCCGCTTTATCTGTTTGTTTGACGCAATTCCCCAGGGAAAGCGCTACGCGCTTCTCCCGGAAAAACCGCTTCACACTTTTCTTGGAATTGCTCTAGTCGAACAGGCTCGACACCGATTCCTCGGTCGCCGTGCGCGAGATCGCCTCGCCCATCAGGTCGGCGATCGAGATGACGCGGATGTTCGGTGCATCGAGCACGCCCTGCGTCGGCTGGATGGAATCGGTGATCACCAGTTCCTGCAGCTTCGAGCCGGCGATGCGGGCAACCGCGCCGCCCGACAGCACGCCATGGGTGATGTAGGCGGTGACGCTGGTGGCGCCGTTGGCCAGCAGCGCATCGGCGGCGTTGCACAGCGTGCCACCGGAATCGACGATGTCGTCGATCAGCAGGCAATCCTTGCCGGCGACCGCGCCGATAATGTTCATCACCTCGGATTCACCGGGCCGTTCGCGGCGCTTGTCGACGATGGCCAGCTGTGCGTCAAAGCGCTTGGCCAGCGCACGGGCGCGGACCACGCCACCGATGTCGGGCGAGACGACGACGACATTGCCGAGCTGCTTGTATTTCGCCTTCACGTCGCGGGCCATCACCGGCACCGAGAACAGATTGTCGGTCGGAATGTCGAAAAAGCCCTGGATCTGGCCGGCATGGAGATCAAGCGTCAAAACGCGGTCGACGCCGGCGCGGGTGATCATGTTGGCGACCAGCTTGGCCGAGATCGGGGTGCGGCCCGACGCCCGGCGATCCTGCCTGGCATAGCCGAAATAGGGAATGACCGCGGTGATGCGCTTGGCCGAGGAGCGCATGAAGGCATCGATCATGATGAGCAGTTCCATCAAATGATCGTTGGTCGGAAACGAGGTGGACTGCAGGATGAAGACATCCTCGCCGCGCACGTTTTCCTGGATTTCGACGAAGATTTCCTGATCGGCGAAACGTCTGACGCTGGCTTTGCCCAGCGGGACGTTGAGATAGCGGGCGACCGCTTCGGCCAGCACCCGGTTGGAATTGCCCGCGAAAAGCTTCATGCACCGTTCCTGGCGAAGGATGGGGGAGGTCCTCTTAACCGGGCTTTTAGCGAGCCGTGCCGGTATTGCAAGCCTCGTTGGTCGGAATCCGCCGGCTAATCTCAAAAACGTCAACAGTGACGAAAGCCGGCAACAGGCGGATCAGCCGGCGCTGCCGCCGAGCCAGGCCGCGAACTGGTCGATCGTCTGGTCTGCTATCGCCTGCATGGTGGCGGGCGCGACAGCTGGCCAGCCTTCGGCGGCGTTGGCAGACGGCGCCTTCTGCTGGCCGTTGATGCGGTGCAGCCGGTTGCCGGCGGGGTCATAGACATCCCAGACATAGATGACGGTGGTGTCCTTGCCTTCCGTCATGGTCGAGAAGTAGCCCTTCAGCACATGCGTGGCGGCCTGGTCGGCGCTGCCGGCAAGCGTGATGCCGCGCTGCCTGGCGCGCGTCTGCAGTTCGGCCGTTAGCGGCGTTGCCGCTTCCACCGAGGCACCGACGATCGGCGCGATCTGTAGCCGCGTCTTCGACAAAGCGGCTGCGCTCTGTGCAGGGTTGGCGGGTGTCGTGGCGCTGACAGCCGGCGCTGGTGTGGCGACGGGCGCGGTGCCCGGGGCTGCCAACGGAGGCTGGGCCGGTTGGGCCGAGGCTACCGGCGGCGTGATGGCGGACGGTTCGAGGACGTCCTTGGCGTTGGTGCAAGCGGCCAGCACGAGCGCTGCGAGCAATGACACGGTCGTCACATGCGATCGTCTCATCTGCCCGAAAACTCCTTAGCCGTGAACGCCCCCGCGTGGACCAACCATTATGGATTCACTGTACGATCAAGTCGAGATCATGGCGTGAAAGCGGCTTCGGCTGGGATTCGGTGGTCAGGTAGGTGCGGCCAAGCGTCATCGCGGTCTCGGTTTCGGAGTCCATGATGATCATGTGCGCGAACAGCGTCATGTTGGGCGCGATCGGCTCGGGATTGCCCTGGTAGAACATCGGTAAGTCCATCCAGGACGGGGCGAAGCGGGCGCCGACCGAATAGCCGCAGGCGTTCAGCCGATGCTTGGTCAGATTGTGCGCTTCCAGCGTGCGGGCGTGGGCGTCGAAGACGTCGCCGAAGGTGTTGCCGGGCGTCATCGCCTTCTCGACCGCCAGCAGAGCGGCGCGGGCAGCGTCGAACAGCTCCTGATGGCGCTTCGACACCTTGCCGGTCAGCACGGTTCGCATCATCGGCGCATGATAATGGTGGAAAACACCCGCCCATTCGAGCGTCAGCTGATCGTTCTTGGTCAACTTGCGGCGCCCGGCCTTGTAGCGGCAGAGCAGCGCATCGATGCCCGAGCCGATGATGAATTCATTGGCCGGATAGTCGCCGCCGCCGGCAAACACTGCGCCCTGCATGGCGGCAAGGATCAGCGCCTCGTCGCCGCCCTGCTTGATCAGCGGCAGCGCCGCGTCGAGCGCGTCGTCGGACAGGTTGGCGGCTTTTTCGGCCTTGGCGATTTCGGCCGGGCTCTTGAACAGGCGCAGACGGCCGACAATGCCGGAGGCATCGGCGATCTGGCCGAAGGTCTGCAACTGCTCGTCGACGCGGCGGCCGTTGAAGGCGGTCAGGCCATGGGTGTCGTATTCGACGCCAATGCGGGCGCCGAGCAAATTGAGGTCGTTGAGCAGGTTGCGCAGGTCGATCGCCGGGTTGGCGCCGTCGCGGTCGGTCCACAGGACGATCTTGTCGATGATCGAGGTGTGGCGCGCCTGGCGCAAATCGGCCGAGCGGGTGAGCAGCACCATCGAGCCGTCGGCCTTCACCACCAGGCACTGGAAGAAGCAGAAGCCGAACGTGTCGTAACCGGTCAGCCAGTACATGCTTTCCTGGGCGAAAAGGAGCACCGCATCGAGCTTCTTCTCGGTCATCTCGATCATCAGGCGGTCACGCCGGGCGTCAAACTCCGACCGTTCGAAATGCAGCGCCATTATTCATTCTCCAAAACAATTGCCGAAACCTGCCGACCGTAGTCCGGTTCCTTGCGATGCGTCGTGCGCCGGTAGGAAAAGAAGAGATCCTCCTCGGCATAGGTACAGCGGCCAAGCCCCTCGGCGGTCACGCCGGCCTTCTTGAGCCGGTCGATCGTATAGAGGTTGAGGTCGAACATCGCATGCCCCGGATTGGCCGAAGGCATGAAATAGCCGATGTTTTCGGCATCGGCCTCGACAAAGCGGGCGACGAATTCCGGCCCGACTTCGTAGTTTTCAGGGCCGATGGACGGGCCGAGAACCGCAACGATGCGATCGCGGCGGGCGCCGAGGCTTTCCATCGCGGCAATCGTGTTTTCAAGCACGCCGGTGAAAGCGCCCTTCCAGCCGGCATGCGCCGCGCCGATGACGCGCGCCTCTGCATCGGCAAACAGCACAGGGCCGCAATCGGCGGTCGAGGCGCCGATGGCGATGCCCGGCCGGTCGGTGACGACGGCGTCGGCCTTGGGCCGTGGACCGGGGAAGGGCTCGTTCACGATGACGACGTCGGGCGAGTGAACCTGATGTGCAGTCAACAGATGGCTGGCCGGCACACCCATCCAGGCGGCGACGCGGCGCCGGTTCTCGGCGACCAGCATCTGGTCATCATCCGAGCCGGTGCCGATGTTGAGCCCCTGGTAGATGCCGCTGGAGACACCGCCGATACGGGTGAAATAGCCATGGCGGATGCCTCGCGGCCTCGCTGCTTCCAGCAGCGGCGAGCGAACAGGATCCGGTTTGGTCTGATTCAGCATGGATGGGTTTGTTGTCCGCGCCAGCGCTTTCGTCAAGGCGAAGTTCGGCCAAGCATTTGCGGCAGCCATGCCGCATTGGCTCCGAGTTGGCGAAAAGCAGGCATTCGACTATAGGCAATGGCCAGACAATTTCCGGGGCGGGCAAAGTTCATGGGCTGGAATCCAGTCAAAAGCCTGATCCGACAGATCCATCAGAACCCGCAGGTGCGCAAGGCGAAGGATTTTCGCAACACGCTGGTGAAAGGCTATTTCCGGTCACGGCAGGCGGCGTCGGGGGCGGAATTTGCCGAAGGCCTGCGGCGGACCGGCACCCGGCATTTTTGCTTCTCCATCGCCTACAACACGCCCTGGGTCATCGATGCGCTGACCAAGGCGTGGCAGATCTATTCGAGCGGGATGACACTGGTGGTCATCGACAATTCGTCCAAGCCCGCGGCGCGGCAGGCGATCGAGGCCATCTGCCAGCAGCGCGGCATTGCCTATTTCGGCCTGCCGCGAAATCCCGAATGGAATCCGAACCGCTCGCATGGCATCTCGATGAACTGGGTCTTCCACAACATCGTGCGCCCGCTGCGGCCCGATCTGTTCGGCTTTCTCGACCATGACTGCTTTCCCGTGGTGGCCGTCGATATAGCCACACGCATGGAGGGCAAGGACGCCTACGGCACCAAATATCTCGCCAAAAGAGGTCATGACGGATGGTATTTCTGGGCGGGCCTCTGCTTCTTTCGCTTTTCGGTCGTCGAGGATCTCGATCTCGATTTCACGCCGCGCTTCGACACCGGGCTCGATACTGGCGGCGGCAATTGGCCAATGCTGCGCGACAGGCTGGATGACGACAACATCGTCGATGCCGCAAAGACCACGGTCAGCCGGAAGCTCGGCGGCATCGAGGCCGACCATCGTATGCTGGACAAAAGCTTCTTTCATGTCGGCGGCGCTTCTTATCGCGGTCTGATCAGCACGGGGCACTATCGCCGGTTGATGTGCGACCATGTCTGGGAGACCTATCTTGGTGGTGTGGCGGAGCGGCTTGTAAACGACCTCTAGACCGTTTCTCCGTTTCGCGGAAACGGCGAACCGCTCTATCTCTTTGTTTTCACGCAATTCCGGACGGAAAACCGCTCACACTTTTCCTGGAATTGCTCTAGCCCGGCTGGCGCGGCAGGATTTTCAGGACCTTGAACAGCGTGCCCATGGCGTCGGGTCCGGCCAGGCGCTCTACGGCGTCGGCAATGGCTTGTCGTGCCTCTTCGCTTGCCTGGCTGCCCAGCAGCCCGGCTCGTTCGAGCAAACCCATTGAAAGCAGGAAGTCGCCCTGCGTCGTCAATTCCGCTTCGAGGCCGTGCGCTCGCACGACAGCGGCCAGCGCTGCGAAGTCGACATGCGCGGTGAGATCGGCTTCGCCTGGATTGGCCAGCACATCTTCGGGAGCGTGCTTCCGCACGGCCTGCAATGTGTCGCCGAAACCAGGCTGGAGATGGCCGTAATCAGGGAACAGCCCGGCGCCGCCATGGCTAGCTATTCGTTCGGCAATGGCTGCCATTAGCGCAGCGCGCGCCGGCGCCACCTCGACAACAGCGCCTTGCGGCGCCTCGGCGGCATTGGCCGGCAGCAGCGTTGCCTCGACCGAACCGGCGCCGGCGAAGAAGCTCAATTCATCTGCGTCGTCGAGGCCGATCATTCGCTCACGCCATCCGGCGCCGGCGCGGATGAACTGGCGGATCGGCACGGCGTCGAACAATTCGTTGCCGACGATCAGCAGCGGCGCCTGCGGCAGCGTGGCGATGGTTTCGTGCCAGCCGACCTCAGCCGAACCTCCGGCAAGCGTCTGCTTCTGGATTTCGGTCAGTCGCGGGCTGGTCTCGATCAGGGCGAACGATGCGCCTTCGATCAACTTCGGATCGAGCCGTGCCAGGGTGCGCATCATGTCCTTCATCAGCGTGCCGCGGCCCGGGCCGATCTCGGCGACGGTGACCGGCAGCGGCCGGCCGATCACCTGCCAGGCCTGATAGGTCCAGACGGCGACGAGTTCACCGAACATCTGGCTGATCTCCGGGGCGGTGACGAAGTCGCCGGCGGCGCCGAACGGCTCGCGCGTGGTGTAATAACCATCGCTGGGGTCGAACAGGCAGAGCGCCATGTATTCGTTGACGGGGAGGGGGCCGAGCGCACCGATGAGGTCGACGATGCGGGTCTTCAGCCGTGTCATGCCGGCTGTGGCTGCGGCATCGGCTTCGCGGTGGCCATGGCCCAGATGCCGGCCAGCACCATCGGCAGCGACAGCACCATTCCCATTGTGAGCCAGCCGCCGAGGAGGTAGCCGAGTTGCTGGTCGGGCTCGCGGAAGAACTCGACGAAGATGCGCGACAGACCGTAGCCGCAGATGAACGCGCCGCCGACGAAGCGCGGCGTCTTCAGCTTCAGCCGCGAATGGGTGAGGAAGCGCAGGACCAGGAACAGCACCATGCCCTCGAGCAAGGCCTCGTAGAGCTGGCTCGGATGACGCGGTTCGAGGCCCGCGACACAACCCGCCACAGTCTGCTGGAGGCGCTCATTGCAGAAGACGACACCCCATGACACATCGGTAACGCGGCCCCAGAGTTCGGCATTGACGAAGTTGGCGACGCGGACAAGGCCGAGGCCGACCGGCACGCCGGCCGCAACAACGTCGAACAGCGTCCAGGTGCGAATGCCGCGCTTGATGGAAAACAGCGTCATTGCGAGGATGACGCCAAGCAGGCCGCCATGGAACGACATGCCGCCCTGCCAGATGGCGATAATGTCGAGCGGATGGTCGATGTAGCGCTTGAGATCGTAAAACAGCACATAGCCGGTGCGCCCGCCGAGCACGACGCCGACGGCGGCCCAGACGATGAAATCGTCGAGATCGATGGGCTTCATCGGCAAGACGCCGTCGGGCCACAGCCTGGTGTTGTTAACGAGCCGCTTGGCGTACCACCAGGCGAAGAGGATGCCGACGATGTAGCCGATACCGTACCAATGCACCGCCAGCGGCCCGATCTGGACCAGGATCGGGTCGATGTTGGGGAAGGACAGCGACGCCATCGGCAGCAGGAAATAGTCGTTCAACAGGGCCTCCCGGAAGGGCTCGCGTTCGGGCGCGGACCATGCGGCAGGGTTTTGGCGGGGTCAAGGCAAGGTGGTGGTTGCCATGACCCGCAGATAGCAGGCTCAATCCTGCGGCTTGCCGGCGACCAATTGCCTGAGCGCGTCGTTGATCCTGTCCTGCCAGCCGGGACCATCCTCCTGAAAATGCTCGAGCACGGCCCGGTCGATCCGGATCGAAACAAGCTCCCTGACGTTCGGTGCGGCTGAAGGTTCGCGAATTGGTGGCGCCGGCTTTTTGATCGGCTTGAAGGCCGCTTCAGCGGCTGCCATCGGATTTGTCGGTCGGCGCGGAGGCGTTGCCATTGGTTGATCCTTAGTGAGAGCGGCTTGACGCAGGTCGACTTGAAAGCACTACAATAGGCGACGTCGCGCCATCACGTACAGGGCTGGGCTGGCGAGGTGCGATGCCGCAGCCATCGCAACGTTCTTGCATTCGGCGCGCAGCGCCACTACGTCAATTCGAGCAAGCGAGGATTTGCCATGTCGACCGGACCGAACCGCATTCTCGATGAATTCGCCAAGCTGATGACCGACGCCGCCGGCGCCGCGCAAGGCGTGCGCCGCGAGGTCGAGACTGCCTTCAAGGGGCAGGCCGAGCGCATCCTCAACACCATGGACGTGGTGCAGCGCGAGGAGTTCGAGGCAGCGCGCGACATGGCCGCCAAGGCCCGGGAAGAAAACACCAAGCTGGCCGCCCGCATCGACGCGCTCGAAGCCAGGCTAGCCGAATTGACCGGACAGGCCGCACCTGCGGCTGCGGCAAAGCCCAAAGCAAAAAAATAATCTTTAAACTTTTCCACAAAGCACAATCCGAAAAAGTGCTTTGCCGTGAATCGTTTACCGGCAATGCATGAATCTTTGTGACAGCGCCTTTCCACATGCTGATGACGCAGTGCGAAAAATTAGGCTGTTCACGCGACTCCCGATCAATAGACTGAATTTGTTGCATGATTCGGAGCAGGGTCATGCGGCCGGGCGGTGGGGTCCGGTCCGGGGTCTTTGTGTCGTGAAGTCCTGGCCGTCCGAGTTCTAGACAAGATTGTTCGTCGTGTGTGCCCCGCGGAGCGTGTGGCGCTCCCCTGAACACAGGAAGCATTCCATGGAACTTCTCGAACTCGAATTCTCCCGCGAAATCCATCCGGTGGATGTCATCGAGCAGGTGGCCCATAACAATGACTGGTCCTTCGAACGGGCCGGCGATGATGAAATCTCGATCTCGGTTGCCGGCAGCTGGACCGATTATCACGTCTCCTTCTCGTGGATGGAGGATTTCGAGGCGCTGCATCTGGCCTGCGCTTTCGACATTAAGGTGCCGGAAGCGCGCGCGCTGGAAGTGATGCGGTTGTTGTCGCTGATCAACGAGCAGATGCTGTTCGGCCATTTTGATCTCTGGGAACAGGAAGGCGCGATCATGTTTCGCCAGTCGCTGCTGCTAGCCGGCGGGGTCGAGCCGTCGAGCCAGCAGGTCGAGGTGCTTTTGTCGTCGGCGCTGGAAGCCTGCGAATGCTATTTCCAGGCCTTCCAATTCGTCGTCTGGTCGGGGACCTCGGCCAAGGATGCGCTGGCCGGAGTCCTGTTCGAGACCTATGGCAACGCCTGAGCTTCCATGAGTTCGAGCAGTGCGCGCAAGCCCGAGATCAGCTTTGCCGATTTTGATCGTGTCGACATCCGTGCCGGCACCATCGTCGAGGCCGAGCCATTTCCTGAGGCGCGCAAGCCCGCATTCAAGCTGAAAATCGATTTCGGCTCCGATATTGGCGTGAAGAAATCTTCGGCGCAGATCACCAAATATTATGCGCCGGAGACGCTGATCGGCCGGCAGGTGTTTGCGGTGGTGAATTTCCCGCCGCGCCAGATCGGTCCGTTCATGTCGGAAGTGCTGACGCTCGGCTTCCCTGATGAGGAAGGCGCCGTGGTCCTCGGCGCCATTGAGCGCAAAGTGCCGGATGGCGGGCGATTGTTCTAAAGCGCGTCGCGTCGAAACGGATTCATGCGACGCGCTTTAGGCTTTTGTTTTTATGCATGTCGTTGTCCCAAAACCGAGGTCGCTTTTGGGCGACATGCATTAGGACTAGCGACGAGGTTGGGGCCGGAACGCGCCGAGAATGGTTCCGACCGTTGCGGCCGAGAGCACAAGATGCAGGACGTCGAACGGCCATGCGAGGCCGAAATGCATCAGCATGAGGTTCAAGAAGGAAGGCGGCGCGGCGTCCGCGGGAATCAGGATCAAGCCTGCGGCCAGGACCAGCCCATATTTGAATATGGCAACTATTGCGAGAACGATGAACATTATGGCGACGAAACGCAGACGATTGCCGTCGAGCGCACGCCAGCACCCGATTGGATCAAGCGACCCCGTCCAGAGAAAATCGCCGACAAAGAGATATGTCCAGGCAAGTACGACACCACCCGCGAACACGTTGAAGACTCCCATCGCCGGCGTCCAAGGCGCGACGTCCTCGGGTCTGAGCGGCAAGTCGTGTGTGGCCAGCACGCCGGCAACAAGCAGTTTGTGCTCGCCGGCGACCGCGAAG
Organism: Mesorhizobium sp. P2_C5_2; assembly: GCF_056404535.1. Taxonomy (NCBI): domain Bacteria; kingdom Pseudomonadati; phylum Pseudomonadota; class Alphaproteobacteria; order Hyphomicrobiales; family Phyllobacteriaceae; genus Mesorhizobium; species Mesorhizobium sp. P2_C5_2. The sequence continues at coordinate 553,951 of NZ_JBFUDV010000003.1, forward strand.
CCGCAAAGAAGCTGAATGGCCGCGAGAAGCAACGCAGCCAGAACAATCCGCCGGTCGAGCTCAAAGCGCATGCCCGGGATAGCGAAGCGTTTAACACCTTCAATGCCGCGCCGAACAACGACACGGCCATGCTCGGGCGCGTTTGCCATGCGGTCCAGAACGAACGCAAAGACCATCGCCGAGAACGGAGCGGCAACAATCGCGGAAAGCCAAGTCCTGGGATCAAAGCCGCGCGATAGAAGCCAGGCGGGTGCCTGCTCCGGATCAGCAAAAAGAATAAGAGCAAGCATCGTCAGACAGATCGTCGTCAGCAAGCAGGGAAACCAGGCAGCCAAGAACAGTGGCCAGGCATTCGCACGGTAATAGTCGAACACCCTCGCAACGGTTTTGCTGATGCGCAAGACACGACGCTTCGGCGATACGGCAGGCAACTCGTCCAGCGTTGAAATCGGCGTCAATCCCACAGGGAACTACACTCGCAGAATAATGCACCGCAAGGAACCGCCGCACAAGCTCTCGCAAGGAGCGCGCTCGCAGGGATCAAAGCTGGCCGTCGCATGATCTCCGATGCATCAACAACTTCACGCGGAAGACTTTTCCAAGGCATTGGCAAGGTGTCGAAGTTCCGGATCTCCTGAGGGAAATTCATGAGTGGGCGGCATTGAGGTGGCCACACAACTGCCACCAATCGGCATCGCCGAGGCTGATGCACCATTCCCGGCTCGGCCTGACCTGGAACTCACTACATCCTGCGCGCCGGGTCTGTCAGGCGGCCAGCTTCCGCGGCGTCCCAAGCGCCTCTTCGACTGTATCCATGAACATCTCGGCGCAGGCTTTCCAGCTGTAGCGCATGGCGCGCTCGCGGGCTTCAGCACGGTCGACATTGAGGGCGGCGAGCGAGGCCTCGCGCAAATCGGTCGACACCGCGCCGCCGATGCCGTCGCCGACAATGTCGATCGGTCCGGTGACCGGATAGGCGGCGACCGGTGTGCCGCTGGCCAGCGCCTCGATGATGACGTTGCCGAAGGTGTCGGTGCGGCTCGGGAAAACGAAGACATCGGCAGAGGCGTAGATTTCGGCCAGCTCGTCATTCGGACGATGGCCGAGGAAATGCGCCTGCGGATATTTCGCCTTGAGCTTGGCGAGTTCTGGTCCCTCGCCGACGATCACCTTGCTGCCGGGCAGGTCGAGATCGAGGAAAGCGGACAAGTTCTTTTCGATGGCGACACGGCCGACGCACAGGAACACCGGGCCGGGAAAGCCGAGGTCCTTCTTCTTGTCCGGGCGGAAATGGTCGGTATCGACGCCACGCGTCCACGGCCTGAGCTTGTTGAAGCCGCGCGCGGCGAGATCGTCGGCCAGCGACTGGGTGGCGACCAGTGTGCCTTGTCCGGAATTGTGGAAATCGCGCAGCCAGCGATAGGCCCAGCTTTCCGGCACGGGCAGGCGGGCGCTGAGATATTCGGGAAAGCGGGTGTGGTAGCTGGTGGTGAAGGGACGGCCGGCGTTGCGGCAATAGCGCCGCGCCATGATGCCGAGCGGTCCCTCGGTGACGATGTGGATATGGTCGGCCTTGCGAGCCTCGATCAGCCGCGCGACGTGGCCAGGCGTGGTCAGCGCCAGCCTGATGTCGGGGTAGGTCGGCAAGGGCAAGGTGCGAAAAATGTTCGGGGTCAGGAAGTCGACCGCAACGTCGAAGGATTTCAGCGTTTCGGTGAGCCGCTCCAGCGTGTGGACGACGCCGTTGACTTGTGGGCGCCAGGCGTCGGTGACCATCAGGATGCGCATGGCGGCCCTTTGCTCGGATCGTCGGTTGCCTTGATGCGATGGCGGAACGGCACCCATGCGGCTGCCCTCGCTTCGCTCCAGCGCACCCGGGCAGGCACGAGGTCGAAGTGAGGCGGCTGAGCCGAATCAACGGAGGTCGCGCGCTTCATGCGCGCTCTTGATCATGATTTCATGACGGGCGGATGAAGGTGGTTTTTGGCCGAGCCCGCCTTACCGGATTATGCGTTGATCAGGCAGGCACTTTGATCACCGCCCGCAGGCCGCCGAGCGGGCTGTCGTCCAGCATGATGTCGCCGCCATGGCTGCGGGCAATGTCGCGGGCGATGGAGAGCCCAAGGCCGGTGCCGCTGGCGTCGAGGTTGCGCGCCTCGTCGAGCCGCACGAACGGTTTGAACACGTCCTCGCGCTTTTCCAGCGGAATGCCCGGGCCGTCGTCATCGATGGTGACGACGAGCGAGCCGCGGCCGTGATTGGCGCTGATCTCCACCGTCTTGGCATAGCGCAAGGCATTGCCGGCGACATTGGACAACAGCCGGGCGAAAGCGTGCGGGCGCACATGCACGTCCGGATCGCCGGCGAGCACGGTCGACAGCTTGCGCTTGTGCAGCGACGCCTCCTCGCCGAGCTTCTGGAAATAAGCCTCAAGATCGAAATGGCCGGCATCTTCCGATGCTTCGCCGCGGGCAAAGGCGATATAGCCTTCCAGCATCGACTGCATGTCGTCGATGTCCTGGTTGAGTGCGGCCTTGGTCTCGGGCTTGCCGCCGGCCAGCGCCAGCTGCAGCTTGAAGCGGGTGAGGATGGTTCTGAGATCGTGGCTGACGCCAGTCAGCATGGCGGTGCGCTGTTCGAGCTGGCGTTCGATGCGCTCGCGCATCTGGATGAAGGCAAAGCCGGCGCGGCGAACCTCCTCGGCGCCGCGCGGGCGGAAATCGCGTGGCATCGGCCGGCCCTTGCCGAAGCTTTCGGCGGCCTCGGCCAGCATCAGGATCGGCCGGATCTGGTTGCGCAGGAAGGGAATGGCGATCGTCAGCAGCACCAGCGAGGTGCCGACCATCCAGATCAGGAAGATGTGGGTGTTGGAGGCATAGGCCTGGCTGCGGCGCACGAAGACGCGCAGCACCTTGCCCTCGAGCTGGATTCGCACCTCGATGATGTTGGAATTGCCGACGGTGTCGATCCAGAACGGGCGATTGATCTGGCGGGTAATTTCGGTGGAAAGGACGTCGTCCAGGATCGAGAAGAAGGGCTTTGGTCCGGGCGCCGGCAGCGGGTCGGGCGGCAATAGGTCGACCTTCAGCTGCATGCGGTCCTGGGCGATGCGGATGATGTTGGCGTAGTCGCCGTCGTGCGGATAGGTCTCGATCATGTCGATGATGGCGGCGATGTCGCGCACGGTGGCTTGCGACAGGCGCTGCGTCACGGTTGCCCAGTGGCGCTCCATGAAGTCAAAGGCGACCACCGATTGCAGAAGGATCATCGGCGCGATGACGATGATCAGCGAGCGGGCATAGAGCCGCTTCGGCATGTAGAGCGCGACGAGCCGCCAGAACCGGTTCCAGGCGCGCGGCATGGCTTTCAGCGCGCGTGATACGCGCGCGCCGAAGCCGCCATGTTCGGGCCGTTCCAGTTGCGTGGTCGCCATGTGTCCTTCCGCTCGTCGCTCGTCGATGGCACTCGTCTATGGCCAAACGGCGACCGTCGGTGGCATTCTATTCCACGCCGAGCCGTTCTGGAACAGCTGTGGCATGGCGGCCAATGACCAGCACGCACGTGGTCGCAAGAATCGTGATCAAGTGTTCACCGGTGCGTTACGTTGGAACCACTTCGTGGATTGGGCGTTTCGAGCGGATGATCAGACGATTCGCTTACGCCCTTATCTTCGTCCAGGTATCCATGGCGACCGCTCTGGCTACGCAAGTATTCCTGTCGACCGCCGAGCAAGCCCGCAGCTCAGAACGCTCGCTGGCGCCGGTGCAAGTTGAAGACGAGGGATGCGCCAAGGCGATGTGGCCGAATATTCCGGAACGATGTCTGCAACGAGTCGAGCCGAGGGTGGTGACGCTCGTGCTCAGCCAAAACAACTGATGGCGAATGGTTCTTTCTGACTTGCAGGTTGCCATTCGCAGCTGGCCGCGCTGCCGCGGGACCAGCAACGCTCCGTTAAGCCTCGCGTAATCTATGCAATCTATCTTGATGCCAGATTGTCGAGGGTGACATGAAGCGCAAGTCGATAATGCTCTTTGCCTTCCCAGCTCTGATCCTGCTGATTCTGGCAGGAGAGCGCATGGCGACCCTCTTGCTGGGAGCCTATCCGGCCAGTCCTGCAATGTGGCGGATCTGGCTCGAGCTAAGGCCGCTGTCGACGATGTTCTGGCAACAGGTCCATCTCTTTCTGGGGGCGTCGATGGTCCTTGATGCCTCCATCCTGGCCGCCGCGTCGGTCGTTTGCTGGACGGCTTGCCGGACAAGAAAGTCGGCTGCGTTCTTCTTCCTTGCAAATCACGTCGCCCTGCTTTTTGCCGGGTTGATGATCGCCGCCACCAGCAATTCCGAAACAGCGAGCACGATCGCCTCGTTCACGGTACCCGGGGGCCTTCCATTCTCACTAATGGTCGATTTCACCTTGAAGAACAGCCTTGTGCTGCTTCTGGGTCTGACAGCATGCGCCTACTGTCATGTTGTCTTCCTCAGCGAAACCCGACAGCGGTCCGAAATGCTTGCCGCGAGGCTTGTTGCTCTGCAGCGAGATTACTAGGGCAGCCCACGTCTTCCAGCGCTAGTTGATCTTTCTGTAGTAAACCTTGCCGTCGGCCTGCTCTATGCGCTGATAGTTGGGGCTTGGGGCTGGAGTTGCAGCTGCGATCCTGTTTTTCGGCGGACGCGGCGCATCGACAACGCTGGGCTCGGCCGCGCCTTCACCATCGAGAACGGCTGGTGCCTCCGCCATGCTGCTGGCCGTGTCGACGGAAGGTTCCGCCGCGCTTGACATGACTTCGTCACGAGCAAGAGGCGGGTTCTGTTCCAGCCGGGCTATGCTCCGGTTGATCTCACCAAAGCTGCTCTGCAGTTGACTGTCCAGTTTTTCAAATCGGCTCTGAAAACCGTTGTTGACCGTATCCAACCGGCCCCCGATTCGTTGTTCGAACGTCCCGAGTTGCTCCAGGCGCGCTTCCAAAAAACGCATATCGTTGATGCCTCGGTAGAGATAAACCGCGGCTACGATGTTCACCAGGGTGAGCAGGGACGTGCCGATGATGACAGCGCCGATAATGCTTTTGTCGCCCGGTTTCCCAACAGCAGCCTGCTCTCCAATGCGGGTTGGAGCGCCAATCTCGATTGCCGGCATGTCCGGTTCGCTGATCATCGTCATTGAACCACCACCTTTGCGCCGATCGCGACGCGCTTGAAGAGATCGATCACATCGGTGTTGGTAAGGCGAAAACACCCTGATGTTCCGTCGAAGCCAACCCCTGACGGATCGTTGGTTCCGTGTATGCGATAGAGCGTGTCACGCCCGTCCCGAAGCAGATAGAGCGCCCTGGCGCCGAGTGGATTGTAGGGACCGGCAGGCACCATTTGCGGCAGCTCCGGCTGGCGGGCGCGCATTTCGCGGGGCGGGCGCCATTCCGGCCATTCGGTCTTGGCCCCCACCTTGACGACCCCGGTCCAGCCAAATCCGTCGCGGCCGACGCTGATCTGATAGCGAAGCGCCTGGCCTTGTCGGGTCACCAGATAAAGCGCTTTCTCGCCCTTGCGGATAACGATTGTTCCGGGTTGTTCCGTGGTTTCGAAGGCGACAGTCTTGCGCAGGCTGGGGCCCATTGCCGGCAGCGGCGGCTGATCCGAAAGTGCCGATCGCGCGCTGGCGAAGTCCTGGACCGACATCGCCAGCGCCATGCCCATGACGCAGGCCAATCTCGGGCCAATCCGATACCTACCTGGCCGATACCTATTTGGCAGCGTCATCAAGCCGCTCTTTGAACATCCGCTTCAGGTCTTTGTTGAAGCGCGCACGCCCATCCACCTCGGCAGGCAGGATAGCACGGTTCAACGCATCGGCCAGAAGCGCATTGTCCAGCGCGACCGATTTGATGTGCGGTGCCTTGAAAATCTTTTCCAGTTCGCTGCGCGAAAAGTGGTTCCCGAACCATTTGCGCTTGTGCTTGTTGGCGACCAGCGTGATGCTGACAGCATTGCCACGCAACTCACGGATCTTCTTGTAAAGCCGCTTGCCTTGCCGCAGCGAGGCGACGTTGAGTTCGAAGACGATGAAGATCTCATCGCTCGTCGACAGCACGGAATTGTGCCAGCGCGTTTCGATGTTCGGCAGGTCGATGACGATGTCGTCGAACCGGTAAGCAACGAGGTCCAGCAGGCGAAACACGAAATCGGCGCCCTGCGGCTCGAAAGGCAATTGCGGCCGCTCGAAGGAATAGAGCGTCAGCCCGGACGGACGCGAGAGCTTGATGACATCCATCAGCTCGACGTCGAGCCTCTCCGGCTGGCCGATGATGCCACCGAGGTCGAACTGGTTGAACTGGTTGAGATAGGCGCCGCAATTGGCGCTCTGGAAATCGAGGTCGACCAGGCAGGTGGAAGCCCCGCGTTCTTTCGATTTCGACGCCAGGTGCTCCGCCGCCGACAGAGCGAGCGTCGTCGCGCCGGCGCCGCCGCTGGCGCTGATGAAGGTGATGATGCGGCTTTTCGTTCCCTGGTTGCCGGTGTCGTGGAAGGTCACCGCGTTCAGCAGTTCCTTGCCGTCGAGCGGCTTGTGCAGCCAGTCCGAAGCGTTCATGCGCACCAGCACACGCGTCTGCTCCGACGACAGCTCGTCGGAAACCGCAATCAGCGGCACCGTCGCCCAAAGGGCGCGCGCTTCGACGATCTCCGGCCTGCCGAGCAACTCGCCATTGCCGAGGTCGAGGATGACGATGCCGGGGCGCGTGTCCGCGGGCGGACCCCTAAGGAAGTCGCCGGTCTCGGAAACCCTGACGTCGTAGATCGCAAGCGCATCGAGCCGCGTCGCCACATCGCGCTTGAAATTTGCATCCGACGAGAACAGCGCCACCTGCTTTCGCTTGGTCGGTGTAACCTTGGTGTTGATGGCGTTCATGGTGTCCACGTGCTCTTCATGTCTTCGCCCGTAACCGTGCTCAGCATGGAGGGCATGGTGATGGTTCCGAATCCGAGCAGTCCGGCCAGGAAGAAGAACTGAAACGGATGGTCGGTGATGCTGACGGTGATGGTCGGCACAGGCCCGCTGGGCCGCGTCCAGTAGCCAAGGCCGGAGGCGGCGTATTCGATCCGCACTTCCGACTTTTCCAGCATCGGCAGGAAGTCATGCATTCCAGCACGGTTGGTGGTGCCGTCATAGATCGCGTCGAACGAGTCCTGGCTCGCGTTCTCGGGCTTGCACAAGCCTCCTCCGATACTGCAGCAAGCCACGCCTGCAGCGCTTGCAGTGCAGACATAGTCATACGTTCCGGCCGGCACCGCGGTACCGACTTTGGTTACATCGCTCTGCGTTAGCGTCTCAGATGGAAGGCCGAGAGCTACAGGGCTAGAAATCTGCGCCAGTCTTGCGCCGGCTTGCACCGCTTTGTTCCCAGCGTTCCATTGGTAGAAAGCATAGCCGAAATCGACGAAGCCGAGCAGAAGCGTCAACAGCAATGGCAGAACGATGGCCATTTCGACCATGGTGGCGCCGGACTGCTCGGCGGAGAATCTTCGGCTTTCCATCACCATCCGAAGACACGCTCCTGATGCGATACTTTGATGTCGATGCTTCCAAAGCCCAGATAATCCCAGAACACCATGCCGTTATATGGCCACGTGGTTTTGACCTGCACGACATCAACGTTGCTGCTATTACTTAGATAAAGTATGTTGCCACTGCCATCGGTCGCAGGCGTGGATAGCTTGGTGATCTTAACGTCCTCTGGAAGCCAGCCAGCCACTCTGGCGCTGCCGCTACTGACCGCCCCGTTGGCAGCAAGGTTTTGCGCGCGCGCCATGCAAGTGTCCCAGTCGCTACTGCATCGGGCCATGTAGCGGGCTGCGTCCTCGACGCCTGCTTCAAGGAGCAGGCGCGTGTTCAAAACGTTGGAAAACTCGAACACACCGGCCGATAGCAGCAACACGAGTGGTATGGTGATCGCGGCTTCCACCAAGGCGGCGCCGCTTTCGTCGCCCTGGAACCGCCGGATGATATTGCCCAACCTGGTCATGTCGCCTCTACCGATACAGCTGGGCTTCGTTGCGGAATGCTTTGTCGACCAGCGTGTTGTTGGCAAACCCACCATCGACATCGACGATCTCAAGGCTGATCGGCTTTTCCGCGCCGGTGCCATCGGGGTCGTCATTCGGGTTGGACTTCGAGACAGGCGCGTTCAGGAATATGCTCGCAAAGCCATCCGGCTTAAGCTGGGTGTGACCATTGATCTTGTCCTGATTGGCGATGCAGTTGACGATCGCCATGTTTAACAATCTGCGCTCGGGGTCCACCGTTGGCGCGTCGCCCTTGTAGCAAGATGGCGTGCCGCGCTCGTTTGTCGGGCCTTTTGATTTATCCCCTACCAGGCCATTGGCGATCTCATATTTGTAGACATCGTATCGAGACGCTGGCTGGGTCTTGGATGTTGGGTGGGTCGTGCTTGGGATACTTGGGACGGCGGCGCCCTTGTGATTAACGTTCCAATACTGGCTGTAAAATGTTGAGGCGTTCGTGACCTTTTGCGAATAGGCGATGTTGCCGGGGTCCCACACGCCAGACGGCAGTGGCAGTGCCGAATTGTCGGTCACTGGATCGTATTTGTTGCAGGTGTTGCTTTTCTGCCCCTTGCGCACGTTTGTAGCCGGCCGAAAGTTCCAGTCCTTGTTATACTTGTTCAGAGAGCCGCTGTAGAGGTCGAAGCGGACGTTCAGACCGGCGCTGACCTGTCCCAAGGTGACGCCGGTTTTGGTGGTGAGCGCATTGCGATTATAGCAGGTGCCGGCTGTGCCCATCGCTATGGCGTCGCGCAGCGAGGACAAGTTGTTGTCGAGAAGGCCGAAATTGCCTGGGCCAGGGTTGTTGTCGACCTTCAGGATGCGGAATTCGCGGCTGTATGTATTCCCCGAAGCGAAGGCTTGCTGAATCGTCTGGCTGGTGGCGGCAACCGTCGTCTCGAACGGATTGCACATGAAGACCGGCACGGTTTCGCAGATCGACTGAACGAACCCGGCCACCGCTTGAGGCTGGATATCGATGGTGTCTTTGCTGCCGATAAAGCTTGCAGGAAAGATCGTTGCGAAGGCACCCGCACCATCGGTGAGGCCGGAGGCATTCACCGTCACCAATGAGAATGACACCGCTTTAGGATCAGTGCTGGCCCAGTTGACGCCGTTCGAGTCGACGCCGACAGCACTCAACCTGGTGGTGTCGCTGGCGGGAATGCCGGTCAAGTACGTTACCGTTACATCAGACAGGGCGAGCGTATGATCGCCTGCGGTCGAAAACTTGGTTTTCTGGTCAGTCAGAAGAGTGGACGCCGCCAGATTGGCTCTGGTGATCGAATCCGATCTGCCATCCAGTTCCGCGGCTGTCGCAAGCGCAAGCGCATCGACACCCTTCTGCAAATCGTTATGAAGTCCGTTGGCCCGGCTCATATCGATGGCCAACAATGCGAAGCCAATCAGCACAGGCAGCATGATTGCCACAAGGATCATCGCTATGCCGCGTTGATCGTTCCAGAACGCCCTAATGGTCCCCAACATGACCTTACTCTCTGCTTCCTTGCACCTGGCCCCTCGTCCCGCCCGGCGCGTTGCGACCGCATCCTTCTGTTCAATTCGCTCCGTTGGTCACACCCGACCCGCCGACATTGACCGTCATCGCTGGCGGCGGTGGCGGTGGCGGTGGAAATTTGTAGTTGCGGGCAACAAGCGTAGCCCGCGTGCCGTCGCCTTCGATATGCGTGTTCTTCGCGTTCGGATTGAGCGGGTCGACCGTCTGCAGAAGCGAATTGAATTTCTGCGTGTCGCCGGCGGCCAGGGTCACCGAATCGTAGTGGTTCAGATAGTCGGCGGCGCAGCCCGATAGTGCACCGGCGCACAGAATGAGGATCAAGGCGCTATTTCTTGACATAGAGCATCTTGTCCTTCGATTTGAAGTCCAGCATGTGGCCATAGGGGCCAGTCACACCGTCTCCCGTTTCATATTTTCGGATCATGTCCTTGTTCACCTCGAGCTGACCGAGCACGAAGAATTCCGGATCGTTGGCTGGCCGTGTCTTGTCGAACGGCGTCGCCAGCTGTTCGCCGGGCTTCACCGGCCGCACGACATGCGGTGTGACGATGACGACCAGTTCGGTTTCTTCCTTCTGGTTGCTCGAATTGCGAAACAGCGTGCCGATGACCGGCACCTGGCCGAGCCATGGCACCTGGTTCTGCAGCTTGGTGGTCTTGCTGGACAGCAGCCCGCCGACCGCGAAGCTCTGGCCGTCGCGCAGTTCGACGACGGTATCAAGCTTGCGGTTGGTGAAGATCGGGTCGCCGGCGGTGGTGAAGCCGGTGAGGTCACTCACTTCCGGAGCCAGCTTCATATGGATCTTGCCATCGTCGAGTACGACCGGCGTGAACAGCAGATTGACGCCGAATTGCTTGTACGTGATGGTTACCTGGCCATCGGTACCGATGACACGGATGGGCACTTCGCCGCCGGCGTTGAAGCTGGCCGGCTCGCCCGAAAGCGTCGTCAGGTTGGGCTCAGCCAGCGTGCGCACCACACCCTTGGCCTCGAGTGCTTCGATAATCAGGTCGACCTTGATGTTGCTGTCGATAACCCGGGTGATCAAAGCCGCAAATGGATTGCTGCCCGACAAGAGGCCGCTGAGCAACTCGCCCGGGCCAAGCACTATGCCATCTTTGTCGACGGCCGCGTCGCCCGTGCCTGTACGGGTTGTGCCGCTGCCATTCGTGCTCCTTATTGAAACACCGAGGTCGCGGCCGGCATTGCGCTTGGCCTCCAGAATCCGCACTTCCAGATTGACCTGCTGACTGTCATCCACAATGACGGAATTTATGATGGCGTCGGGGCCATACTGCTGTACCACTTCCAGGATTGACGCCAGCGTGGCGCCGTCCTTGACGTGACCGCCAAGCCTGACCTTGCCGTTGATCGAACCGATCTCGATGCGCGCCCGGGGCGCCACCTGGCGGATCGCCTGCGCCATGTCGCTGACGTCGACACCGACTTCGATCTGGATCACGCCCAGCGAGCGCTTTTCCGGGGAGAAGAGATTGACCGTGGTGGTACCGGCGCTCTTGCCGATGACATAGAGCGTCCTGTCGGTCATCGGCTGCGCATCGGCGATCTTCTCGTCGCCGACAACGATGTCGCCGAGATTGGCGCTCACCTGGAGGGTCACCGACTGCGACATCGGCAGGAAGACGCGATGGACGCTCGGGTTCGATACGTCGATGAAGCGGTCGGCTGCTTCAGCCCCAAGGCTCGACGTCAGCAGCGCAGCCAAACAGAACAGCGCGGCCGCCGCTACCCTCATCCAAAAACCCTGCATCCCCATCTCCCAAACTGCTGCCGCCGGCAGCCCCCGCTTCGCCGCGCGTCCTTTTATGGTTGTCGCGGCACGTCATAGGATTCGAGCTTCACGCCGCGAAACACGCCCACTGTAACATTCTTCGGCGGTGCTGGCTCCAAATACTTGATAACTTCCTTGACGACTTCCTTTGATGCGGGTGCCGTCACCACGGCCGGAACCGGCTTGACCTTGCTCAACTGGTCCACGGCTTTTTCCAATCCGGCGATCTTTTCATCCGCGCGCTGACGTTCGGCTGCGGCTGCGGCGTCGGCTGCGGCCTGTTTGTCCAGTTCGGCCTGCCTCTTCGCGACATCGTCCGGCGTGTCGCCGTTCAGGTCGGAAAGCGTGACGCGATCGGTCGTCTCGCCCTTGCTGCCGGCAGCCTGGCGCAGTGCAAGAGACAACTGCCCCGCGCCTGCGGCAAGCGTCAGTTTCTGCGCGTCCTTTGTGGTGGCTTCGAGCGTCACCGATTTAACCACTGTCGGGTTGTCCTTGCTCACGTCGGCGACCTGATCGACGGCGAGCACCTTCATGCTCTGCAGCAGAACGTCGACAAAACTCTTGTCGGCACCATCATCGCCGCGCACCGAGCGCGTCAACAGCACATCAACCCGGTCGCCCGGGAAGACGAAACCGGCGACTCCCAGCACGTCGTTGACCCTGATGGAAACGGCCTTCATGCCTTCGCCAAGAACGGCCGAAAGCGTGGCGCGCTGGCCGGGGCCGGTGATCTTGCTGGCGAGGATCGGCTCATTGGCGCTGATAGCCTGCAGCGCCTGCCTTGCGCCGTTGCCGGCCATCGCTTCCTTGGTTGTCTTGAACGCGCCTGCGGGTATTGCGCCCGCCGGCCACGGAATCTCGCGGAGCTTGTCGGCACCCAGAGTGTCGCCGAATTTCAGCGGCACTGCCGCAACAACGACCGTACTGGTCAGCCCTCCATTGGATTGCGCCATCGCAGTGCGCTGATTCGCCAGCCAAATATTGGCAAGCACAACCGCAAGTACGCCGAACACGCCGGCGAGGATAATCATGATAAGAGTATTGGCGCGCATCTCCCCACCCCAAAATCGTCCCCCAGGACGATGCTAGTTTCTTCCTGATGCAGAAACCCGGGTCGGGATCGATCCCGACCCGGGGAGTTCATGGTTACGGCGAGCAAGAACCACTGCCGGTGCCGGCGGCGTCAACGCCCTTGCCGTCGAGATTTGCGCAAAGGCCGGTAAACTGGTCACCGACCCAGCCGCCGATGGCCAGGATAGCCAGCAGCGACGCCGCAGCGATGATGCCGACCAAGATAGAATATTCGACCATAGCAGCGCCGTTTTCATCGTCGCGGAACTGCCGGGTCATCGTCATGAGCTTCTTCATGCCAATTTCTCCCTTTGGAGGTTTGAACCCGACGAGACAGAGCCAAGGATGAACCCCATACCCAAGCATCCCCCGTCACCTCAATCCTAGGTCGCACGAAAAAGCAGAGTCAAACGGATTAACAGTTTCTTAACCTTCGAATACCTGATTTGAAGGCACTTGAATTTTGACAAGATCTTGATTCGCTTAATTTTTCAAGCCGCCTTAACCATTCGTTCACAATTCCGCCACGGTGCAGGGGCTGCGCAATTGAATTAGCGGTTCTGCATATTCGTTTATATCTAATGGGTTAGGGATGGCTCGCGGAGGTGCACTGTTCGTTGCGTGCCGAAAGGTTCCGTGAGGTTCTGCGGACGGGCGCTTTCAAGAAAGATAAAGCGTCTTTTTTCAAAAGCCATTCTTAACTATGTTGTAAGTATCGGCCGCCTTGGCCTTGTTCGGCGCTTGTGCCCCTCGTGGTTAACGCTTAGTTTCCAGCCTGGGGATTTTCAGGGGGCTTGGGCAAGATGTTGGGCCGCTTCATAAAAGGACCGAGTGAGATACGGGTGATGCAGGAGCCGCCACCCGTCGTGGAGGCGCCCAGCATTCCGTCTCAGGCGATGGATGTCGCCGCGGGCGGCGACGATTTTTTGACGCTCAAGGTCGAGCTTCATCGCCACCTGATCGATCGCTTCAATCTAACCGCCCTTGAAAATGCCTCCAAGGATGAAATCCTCAATGAGATCCGGCCGATCGTGCGCGAGTTCGTTCGCGGTCGAAACGTGCCGCTGAATGCCCGCGAGCTCGATCAACTGACCATCGACACGGCCGACGAAATGCTGGGGCTCGGTCCGATCGAGCCGCTGCTCAAGGACGATTCCATCACGGATATAATGATCAATACGCACAAGCGTGTCTTCATCGAGCGGCGCGGCATGATCGAAGAGACGGCAATCCGATTTCGTGACGAGGCGCATCTGCTGCGCGTCATCAACAAGATCGTCTCCAATATCGGCCGGCGGGTCGATGAATCGTCGCCGATGGTTGACGCGCGCCTGGACGACGGCTCGCGCGTCAACATCGCGGTTCGGCCGATCTCGGTGGACGGTCCGCTGGTGTCGATCCGCAAATTCTCCAAGAACCCTTATTCGTTGGAGCGCCTGATCGTGCTCAATTCCATCCGCCCGCCGATGGTCGAGCTGCTGCGGATCGCCGTCCGGTCGCGCAAGTCGATCCTGGTTTCAGGAGGCACCGGCAGCGGCAAGACGACCTTGCTCAACGCTTTGTCCAGTTACATTCCGTCCAGGGAACGCCTGATCACCATCGAAGACGCTGCCGAATTGCAATTGCAGCAGCCGCATGTCGGGCGACTGGAAACCCGCCCGCCCAGTGTCGAGGGCAAGGGCGAAGTGCGCCAGCGCGAATTGGTCAAGAACGCGCTGCGCATGCGCCCCGATCGCATCATTGTCGGCGAGGTGCGCGGCGAGGAGGCCTTTGATATGCTGCAGGCCATGAACACCGGCCATGAGGGGTCGATGACCACCATCCACGCCAACACGCCTCGCGACGCTATTTCTCGCCTGGAGCAGATGGTCGGCATGGCCGGCATGCCGATGACGCACGAATCCATCCGGTCGCAGATTGCTTCAGCCATCGACATCATAGTGCAGACGCAACGGCTCGCCGATGGGGGCAGGCGCGTGACGTCGATTTCCGAGATTACCGGCATGGAAGGCAATGTCGTGCAGCTGCAGGAAATCTATCAATTCGTCCGCCGCGAGGTCGCGGCCGACGGCACGATCATAGGTGATTTTCGCGCCACTGGCGTCCGGCCCCGGTTTGCACCGGAAGCAGCGACGCTCGGCCATCATTTCGCCAAGGACGCCTTCAATCCGCAGGTCGCCCTCTGATGCCGACCGGTCAGGGACTGCTTTACTTCATCTATGTGCTTGCGGCGGCGTCGGTCATTCTCGCCGGCGAGGCTCTGTATCTTTCCTTTGCCGGTCGCCGTGCGGCAGTCGGCGCGATCAATCGTCGGTTGAAGAGATTGTCAGATGAAGTTCCGGCTGAGCGGACTTTGCAAAACTTGCTGCGCGAGCGGGGACTGACGGAATCGGGGGACTTTCTTTTTGGCCTGGTAGGGCTGAACAGGCTCTATACCCAATCCGGCATTACCGGAAATCCGCTGACATTCGCCGCGATATTCGTCCTCGCTTCCTTGGCATTGGCGCTGCTGCTGTCGTTCGTCCTGGGCAAGTCGTTCTTGCTCGCACTCGTCGTTTTTCTTGTTGTCGGGTTTGTGCTGCCCGTTCTCGTGCTTCGCCGGGCTCGCAACAAGCGAATCCAGAAATTCGCGAAGCAACTCCCGAATGCACTCGACATGATCGTGCGCTCGCTGCGCGCCGGACATCCGGCCTCAGTGGCAATTGGCCTTGTGGCGCGGGAGATGCCTGACCCCCTGGGAACCGAATTCGGCATCGTGTCCGACGAGATCACCTTTGGGCTCAGCATCGAACAGGCCGTGCGGAAACTGTCTCAGCGGGTAGGATTCGAGGGCCTTCACCTGCTTTCGATAGCGCTGTCAATTCAATCCAAGACCGGCGGCAATCTGACCGAGATACTGGCGAATCTTTCATCGGTGCTGCGTGAACGGCAGAAATTACGGCTGAAGATCAGAGCGCTTTCTTCCGAGGGGCGCGTCTCGGCCTGGATCATCTCATTGTTTCCAATTGTGATGTTCTTGATTCTTCAGGTTACGGCTCCGGCGTATTATGGCAAAGTATGGCATGACCCGCTGATTATCCCTGTTTTTGTGGGGTTCGGAGTGTGGGCCCTGTTGGGCGACTTCATCATGTATCGAATGGTCAATTTCGACTTTTGAGGAGCGAGCCATTAACCTGCTTTCCAACACCAGCGACCTGAGCTTTATGGTCTCCATCGCCGTTTTCGTGGCGGCGGTGGCGCTTTTCCTGTTTGGCGCGCTTGTCTTCTTGCCGGCCCTGCAGACGCGAAAGCTGGTCGCGCAAAGCCTTGTAGGCGAAGGTGTGGTCGACCCCCGCTCGCTCGCGGGTCAGGAAGAACTGGCCAGGATCGCGGCACAGCGACCTGTCGACGCATATTTTCGAACAATGGAGAAGGAGCGGCAAGAGCCGAGCGCGCTTGAAGCGAAGCTGTTTCGTGCCGGCTTCTATCAAGCGAGCGCTCCACTGCTTTATACCCTATCGCGGCTCGGCGCCGTGTGTGTCGGATTTTTGGCTGCCTACGCAATCCTGCCTCGGGTGTTGCCACCGCATTTACCCGGTTTCGCGGCTCTTGCCGGCTCCGCCTTGTTGGGGCTGGGGTGCATAGTGATTCCAGCCATTCTGCTCGATCGCTTCGAGAATGCTCAGAAGGAAACCTATCGTCGCGGGTTTCCAGATTTCATGGACATGATGATCACCTGCGCGGACGCCGGCATGAGTTTGGAGGCAGGCGTCGAGCGCGTCGGCACCGAGTTGGCAGGCACGCACAAATGGTTAGGCATCCAGCTTTCGATTATGAACCTGCAACTGCGCGCTGGAAAGCCGTTGCGCGACGCGCTGCGGGAACTCGCGGACCGCATCGGGCTTGAAGAGGCACGGGCTCTGGCCGTACTGTTTCGGCAATCGGAAGAGCTTGGCACCAGCCTGACGGAGGCGCTGCGCGTCTACAGCGACGAAATGCGAGGCCAGAGAATCTTGACGGCAGAGGAGAAGGCCAACTCCTTGCCCGTCAAAATGATGATTCCGTTAGGGTTGTGTATCTTTCCGGTCGTGCTGATGGTCATCATGCTGCCGGTGATCATTCGGATGAAGGGCATTTTCTTCTAGTTGCACATATGCTTTGGTCCTAATATGGGTCGGGGGACTCACGGGGAGATTGTATGAAAAGGCCAATTGCAGTCGTGGTCTGCCTGTTCATGGCGGCACTCGTCGGCTGCCAGACGAACGGGGCGGACACCGCCGACGGTGTCGTTCGCACCAACGAGCCGTCGAAAGGCGACGTAACGTCCTTTGGCGATGCATTCGACGGCCTGAAAACGGTCGGCGATGTCGAATATTATGCCTCGGATCAGGCGGTTGCCGAGGCCAAGAACCAGTTCCGCGCGGAAAATTACGGCAATGCCGGAGCGCTGTTCTACAAGGCGACGCAACTGGCGCCCAACGATGGTGGCGCATGGATGGGACTGGCCGCCTGCAGCGACCGCATCCACCGCTTCGACCTCTCCGACCGAGCCTACGCCCGAGCCTTCAAGCTGGTTGGCGCGTCGCCCGAATATTACAACAATGTCGGCTATTCCTACCTGCTGCGCGGCAAGCTGCAGGACGCACGCAGCAATTTCCTCAAGGCCTATGAACTGGCGCCCAACGATCCGACCGTGGTCAACAATCTGAAGCTGTTATCGTCCAGCGTGCAAAACGTCGAGCGGCAGTAGTATGCTATTTGCTGGATCGGTACTGCTCAAGGCGCTCACCGTCCCGCTGCTCGCACGGGTCGCCTGGCTCGATTTCACCACCCAGAAGATAGCCAATCGCGATGTACTGCTGCTGCTTGGGCTGGGCCTGGGATCGCTGGCGCTTTTGTCTCTCTATTTGAGATCATGGTTTGACATGGGCCTGAGCGCGGTTGCCGGGCTTCTGCTTTTTGTCATGCTTTTCCCGTTCTGGGGCCTGCGCAAGATCGGCGCCGGCGACGTCAAGCTGATGGCTGTTACGCCGTTCCTGATCGGTGGCGGCAATCTCGTCCTGTTTTCGGTGTTGTTGCTGATCTTCGCCCTCGCCACCGCGGCGATGGTGAGAAACCCGCTCATGCTGCCGGAGAGCGCCTTCCGGCTCTTTGTCCAGCATTTGGACCGCAAGGGCGTCGTGCCGTTTGGCGTGCCGATTTCGGTCGCGGCAATCTGCACGATCGCGTTTGTGATCTACAAAAGTCTGGTGCTGGCGAGCAGCTCCGGAATCCTGGGTCAGCTTAATTGAACCTCGGCAGTCCGCTCTGCTATACGAAGCGCGTGCCGACGTAATCTTTGCTTAATGCCGAACTGGCATTCTATCTGCCTATTGAGGGTGGGGCTATGATACAGGATTACCGGTCGACAGTTGCCTGGTTGGCGGCTGGATTGATTGTTGGCGCCGTGGCGTTCCCCCTTGCGGCTGTTGTAAACAGCCCGGCGTCACCAACAATCATCAGCGCCGAACCGCCACCGCTCCCAATCATCAAAAAGACGTTCGTCCGAAAATGGCGCCGCACCTAACGACCGGCGTTATGCCTGTCCTTGTGAGTGCCAGGTCAATGGCCAAATGATATCGATAGTCGAGACCGTACTTCGCGGTGGCTCGATGGCGTGGCGGACCAATAAAGCGTTCTTTGTAACGGTGTTTGTCTATGTACTGGCGGCGCTTATATCGGCGGTGCATTGGAATATCCCTATCAGCGTCGCATTATACAACTTGGCTTTCTTGCGGGCTGGTTCTGTTGTGATTGCTATCCTGTTTGCGGTAATTTCGGTGCGTGTGTTGCTTGAGCGGCCACAGAGACCGTTTCTTGCCCTACGGGCTCGGCTGGAAGCCAACGAACTATCAAATCGCATCATCATTGGTCTGCCGGTCGCGTTGGTCTTGCCTATCTTCTTCTCTCTGTTCACCAGTATCAAGGTCGGCCTCAGCAAGATCACGCCGTTCTACGCCGACACCACCATCATTGCGATTGACAGGACAATCCACGGTGGCGTCGATGCGTGGCAGATATTGCATCCCCTGCTTGGGTACGGCCCTATAATTTCCGGCCTGAATTCTTTTTATAATCTTTGGTTCGTGGAGATGTTCGTTGTGCTATTTTGCGTGACGTTTTCGACAAGCAATGAGCGCCTACGCTCGCAATATTTGATGGCATTTGTTCTTGCCTGGGCATTGCTCGGCAACCTAGCGGCATCGATATTCGCTTCGGTCGGGCCAGCCTTCGTCATGCCTTACTACGGCGATGCCACGTTTTCTCCGCTGATGAATCATCTTCAGACAATCGATGCCGTCTATCCTCTGTGGGCGCTCAAGACACAGGGGGCGCTGCTAGCCAATGCAGCACTGGGCGGTCCACAATTTGGCAGCGGCATTTCAGCCTTTCCTTCGCTGCATGTCGCTGTCGCAGCTCTGAATGCCATCTATCTCTGGCGCTTCGGTGGTTTGCTGCGTTGGGGCAGTGTCATCTTCCTGATAGCAATCCAACTGGGGTCCGTGCATCTCGCTTGGCACTATGGAATCGACGGATACGCTTCGATGTTGGCAACACCAATCATATGGGCCGCCGCTGGGCTGATCTCGGGAGGCCGAAAGTCGAAAGCGCAAACGGCCAGATCTCTATACTCGTAAATGCTCCAGCGACATCCGGTGGCCACCGAACCTGTCACCAAATAGCTTGGGTTGACGGCTTTGCCAGCAAGCAACTGAAACGCCTGGCCGGGCCAGCTATTCCACGCTGAGCCGATAGCCAATACCGCGCACCGTTTGCAGCCAGACCGGATTGGACGGATCGCGCTCGATCTTGCGGCGCAGGCGGTTGATCTGGACGTCGATGGTGCGCTCGCCGACTTCGGAATCGTCGCCGACCAGTTCATGGCGCGGTATGGTTTCGCCGGCGCGTGCGGCGAAGATCGCCAGGATCTCCTGCTCGCGGTCGGTCAGCTTCAGCGCCTCGCCGCCACGCTTCAGTTCGCGCCTGGCGATCTGGAAGGTGTAGGGGCCGAAGACCAGCTGCTCGACCTTGGGCGTGGTCGCCGGGCCGCCGCGGCGCAGGATGTTGTTGATGCGCAGGATCAGCTCGCGCGGGTCGAAGGGTTTCGGCAGATAGTCGTCGGCGCCGGCCTCCAGCCCGGTGATGCGGCTGTCGGTTTCCGACAGCGCGGTCAGCATCAGGATCGGCACGTTCTTCTCCGCCCGCAGCGCCTTGGTGAGGTCGACGCCGGTTTCACCGGGCATCATGACGTCGAGGACAAGGAGGTCGAAGTCGAGCCCGGCGAGCTTGCGCCTGGCCTCGCCGGCATTTCCCGCGACTGTGACGCGAAAACCGTTTTCGGTCAGATACTGCTTCAGCAAATTGCGGATGCGGGTGTCGTCGTCGACCACAAGCAGATGCGGCGCGTCATCGTCCGGCGCCGTCGGCTGGTCCACCCTCTCAATGGTCTCCATGGCTTTTCCCTGACATGTTTGCAGGCACAATGTCGATCTGCGCCCTTAGTTCCGGATTGACCATCGCTTCCAGGAATCGTTCGATCAAGGGGCGCTCGCTGGCTCCGGAATCTTCCAATGCAGCACGGATGCGGCGTGACTGTGGCCGCGCCAGCGCCAGCGCCAGCGCGCGGCCCTTGGCCGTCGGGTAAAGTTCACGCTGGCGGCGGTCGCGCGGACCCTGCAACTGCACAATATGGTCGGTGTCGATCAGCTGCTTCAGCACCCGCGCCAGGCTCTGCTTGGTGATCTTGAGCACGTCGAGCAGTTCGGCGACCGTCAGCCCCGGCCGGCGGTTGACGAAATGCAGCACCCGGTGATGGGCGCGGCCGAAGCCGTAGTCGGCCAGGATCTGGTCGGGATCGGAGGTGAAATCGCGATAGGCGAAGAAGAACAGTTCGATGATGGCGAAGTCGATGCCGTCCTCGTCGGTGATCGCCGTCTTGATCGGTTTTCCGGCAGCTGGGCTTCGATCCGTCATCATTTCTCCGTCCATAGAGGGAGATTATGTCAGTACTATTGACGTAATTTCCCCGCAATGGTAATTTTTGACAAGCTTTTGGGCGGATTGCGAACGAAAAGGCAAGGGATCGCGGTTTTTCCGGAACTTCCTGAGTTTGCCAGAGTTCGATTATCCGCTTACGCTTCAAGACATCCGGCCGTCCGATGCGGCTGTCGCGAAACAAACAACAACACCAATGATGTGCGGGCCGCCGCCCGCGGGAGGTTTCCATGGCATCCGTTCCCTTCGACCAGCTGGAAGGCTTCATCTGGATGAACGGCGAGTTCGTCAAATGGGCCGACGCCAAGATCCACGTGCTGACCCACGGCCTGCACTATGCCAGCGCCGTCTTCGAGGGCGAGCGCGCCTATGGCGGCGCCATTTTCAAGCTGAACGAGCATACCGAGCGCCTGCATGAATCGGCGCGCCTGCTCGGCTTCAAGATTCCCTATTCGGTGGCCGAGCTCAACGACGCCTCGACCACGCTTCTGAAGAAGCAGGGTTTCCAGGACGCCTATGTCAGGCCGATCGCCTGGCGCGGCAGCGAACAGATGGGCGTGTCGGCGCAGAACAGCCGCATCAACTGCGCCATCGCCATCTGGCAATGGCCGAGCTATTTCGATCCGGCGCAGAAGCTCAAGGGCATCCGCCTCGACCTGGCGGAATGGCGCCGGCCCGATCCGCGCACGGCGCCGTCGAAGTCGAAGGCCGCCGGCCTCTACATGATCTGCACCATGTCCAAGCACGCCGCCGAGGCCAAGGGCTATGCCGACGCCATGATGCTCGACTGGCGCGGCCAGGTCGCCGAAGCAACAGGCGCCAACATCTTCTTCGTCAAGGACGGCAAGATCCATACGCCCAAGCCCGATTGCTTCCTCGACGGCATCACCCGCCGCACCGTCATCGGCCTCGCCAGGGACCGCGGCCTTGAGGTGATCGAGCGCGCCATCATGCCTGAGGAGCTCGAAGGCTTCGAGCAGTGCTTCCTCACCGGAACGGCGGCGGAAGTGACGCCGGTTTCCGAGATCGGCCCCTACCGATTCGAGGTCGGCGAGATCGCCAAGACTTTGATGAACGACTATTCTGCCGCAGTGCAGCCTAAGCATGCGATAGCCGCAGAATAACGAAAATCACAGCTTTTTTCGCAAGCAGGGGCGGTTTTAGGGCCGCCCCTTTTATTTCAGCACTTGCGCATTTGACTTTCGTCTAATTCGGCGTCTCATGATGGTGTCGGCCCGGGAGGCTGGCAGCTATGGAGGGACTAGGTACATGGATACGAACACGCTCATTGCGATCGTTGTACAGGTAATTGCGGGTGTTGTCGGTGGTCAGGCGATCGGCGCTGCGCTGAAGCAGGCGGCGATGGGCCAGTTGACCAAAATCCTGGGCGGCGCCATTGGCGGCGTCGGCGGCGCGGCGATCCTCGGCAGCCTGCTCGGCGGCGGCACGGTCGATCCGGCAGCGGCTGCCGCGGCAACCGGTGGGTTGGGCAGCGCTTTGAACCTCGACAACCTCGTCGGCGGCGCCGGCGGCGGCGCGATCCTGACCGGCATCATCGGTGCGGTCATGGGCGCGATGAAGAAGTAAGCCTCGAAATCTCAGGCTTCGACATATGGGCGGCCGTTGGGCCGCCCATTTCTGTTTTGGGGTCTGTCAAGATTGTCGTGGAGCTGTGGACGTTGCCTGCCCGTGCCTATTTTGGCGCAATTCCCAGGGGAAAGCGCTACGCGCTTTTCTCGGGAAAACCGTTTCATACTTTTCCTGGAATTGCTCTACATCACGCAAGACACAGCGAAAGGACAATCATGGGTCAGCTCAATGCCGGCATCGTGCCGGTCACGCCCTTCCAGCAGAACTGCACCATCCTGTTCGACATGGATGACAAGCATGGCGTCGTCGTCGATCCGGGCGGCGACATCGACAAGGTGCTGGCGGTGTTGAAGGACAACGCGATCACCGCCGGTGCGATCTGGATTACGCACGGCCATATCGACCATGCCGGCGGCGCCATGGAGCTGAAGGAAGCGCTCGGCATCGAGATCATCGGCCCGCATGAAGCAGACAAGCTATTGCTCGACAATCTCGAGAACCAGGGCCAGCGCTATGGCATTGTCGGGGTGCGTAACTGCGTCCCCGACCGGTTCCTCGGTGAAGGCGAAACCGTGTCGTTCGGCACCCATATGTTCGAGGTACTGCACTGCCCCGGCCATGCGCCGGGCCATGTCGTCTACTACAACCGGGCGGCCAAGTTTGCCCATGTCGGCGACGTGCTGTTTCGCGGCTCGGTGGGGCGCACCGATCTGCCGGGTGGCGATCATGCGACGCTGATCGCCTCGATCAAGACCAAGCTTTTGCCGCTCGGCGACGACATCGGCTTCATCTGCGGCCATGGCCCGGGCGGCCGTTTTGGCGAGGAGCGGCGGACCAATCCGTTCCTGACTTAAGGGTGTGCCGATATTCAGGTGAGGCCGGCCTGCGAGCCATGGTCTCCTGCGCTTCCGGTGCTTACGTACCCAAAAGCACGCTCCGCTCCGGTTCTCGGAGCCCATAACTCTCGGCTCGGCCTGACCTGAATCTCAACACACCCTGGGTGGCTACCCAACAACAAAAAAGCGCTGACCTTGCGGTCAGCGCTTTTGTTTGGGGCAGGGATGCCTCAATTTGCAGTGCAGAAATGCTGCTCGCCGTCATTGCCGGTGAAGGTGCCGCTGCGGGCATTGAAGCTCCGGTAGCGGTCCGAGCAGTACTCGTACCAGTCGCGGGTCCACGGCTCGGCATAACGGTCGGCATAGACGACCCGCGGCTCGGCATAGTAGCGGCGAACCGGCCGCACTTCGCGGTAGTCGTAGTCGTCGTCATAGCTGCTGTAGCGCGGCTGCGGATTGCTCAGCGCTCCGGCGATCAGGGCGCCGGCCGCAAGGCCGACGACACCGGCGGCAATGGCGTCGCCATTGTGGTGACGGCCATAATGGCGATGGCGCCATTCGTCGGCGTTGGCGGCGGGCAGAGTGGCGAGCGTGGTCGCGGCGAGAGCGGCGCCCAGGATGGCGGTCTTGAAAATGCGATTCATTTTGGTCTCCTTCGTGCCGGTCCGGGTAGTTTTCGGGGATGCGGTCCGGCCTTGGGGACGATTAATAGAAGACCGTGGCTGAACGGGGGCTGAACGGAATTTGCGCCTCTGATTCAGGTCATGCGGCAAAAACCAAGCGCGTGCGGAAGGCGCTCCGCCTCGTCAGTCTCCGTCGTCTTGAGCCGGCTTAGCCGACCGACAGATTGACGGCCTTCGGACCCTTGCCGCGCTTGTCCGGCTCGGTGTCGAATGTCACTTTCTGCCCATCCTCCAGACCGGGAAGACCCGACGCCTGCACGGCGGAAATATGGACGAAGACATCCTTCTGCCCGTCGTCCGGCGTGATGAAGCCGAAGCCTTTGGCATGATTGAAGAATTTGACGGTGCCGGTCTGCGGCATGGGAAGCTCCCTTTGATCCCATAAAGTCCAGTTTTCGGGCCGGCAAATGCCCGAAGGGAAATTTGTCCTTTATTTTAGCGCCATCGGCAAGAGAAAGTTTTGGCGAGCCCGGCAACGGTCAAGGGGGCTCAAATAGATCATTGCAGCGAAGACAATTCGCGCCAGACGATCGCTCTGGCGGTCAGCCCTTCGATGAACGGGTCGAGCGTCCTTTGCCCCCGGCAGCGGCGGACATGAAAAAGGCGCGACGGGAAACGTCGCGCCTTCGAAATCTCTGGGACGGCTGACAAAGCCGGTTCAGCACGCTTAAAGTGCTTCTTTCGCGCGTCCTGGCGGGCGCGCGGGCACCGCCGGTTCAGGCCGCGCGGAGATTGACCGCCTTCGGACCCTTGCCCATGCGGTCGGGTTCAACGTCGAAGGTGACCTTCTGGCCGTCGACGAGGGTACGCAGGCCCGAAGCCTCGATCGCGGAAATGTGGACGAACACATCCTTGGCGCCGCCGTCGGGCGTGATGAAGCCGAAGCCTTTGGTCGCGTTGAAGAATTTAACGGTGCCGGTCTGGGCCATTGGGGAAACTCCTTCACCCGTGTCAGTCTTGTGGTTTGCCCGCCGCCTGGCATCGTGGGCAAGTCCCGGTGGTTGCTTCGGCAGTCCTGCATTCGCGCATGGTAAAACCCCCCGCCGAAAACGGGGCCGTCAGAGATTCACAGTATCGGGGAAAGGTCGTCCAAAACGTTCCGCTCTCCGGGTCGCAAATGCCCGAACACAAAATTTATCGCACGGAAACGTGATAGTTGCAAGATAGCGCCGCGGGCCGCGCCCATCGACGCATCCCAACGCAGGCGCTTCGATAAACCCGGCCCCGTTGGCGGTCATCAGCCAGAGCCCGACCACGCATGGTCCAGCGGGCTGGTCCAGGGCTGCAACGATGCGGGGGCGAGGCATCGCGCGGCGCTGGCGCGCCGCAAACGGGGGTTGCATTCGGCAAGGGAATGACGAGGATCGACAGGCGCGTTTTGCGCCGGGACGGGGGTCTCGAGGGAGGCATATTCATGAGATTTCTTGCGACGATCTTCTCGCGCCAGGGTTTTACCATTCTCTTCCTGTCGGGTCTTCTTGCGGCCTGCACCGTCGTCGTCGATGACGGGCCGGGACCACGCCCGCGGCCGCCACGGCCGGAACCGGAATTCTGCACCAGGGAATATGAACCGGTCTGCGCGCGGCGCGGCGGCGACCGCCAGACCTTCGCCAATGCCTGCCTCGCGGAGCGCTCGGGTTACCGCATCGTGCGCGACGGCCCTTGCCGTGACGGTGGCGGCGGCGGTGGCAGCGAAGAGCCGACGTTCTGCACCCGCGAATACGCGCCTGTCTGCGCCCGCCGGCATGGCGAGCTGCGCACCTTCCCCAATGCCTGTGAGGCTCGTGCCGCGGATTATCGCGTCGTCGACAACGGTCCCTGCTGAGTGGGCGCAAAACGGGGCGAGACCAGTGACTCGCCCCGGGCGATGGATTGCCGCGCCAGCGCCGAGGCCGGGAAGGGAATGATGAGACGAGCGCTTACGGTTGCGCGTGGATCAAATCGGAGTGGCTGCCTACGCCGAATACGCCCCATCGGCGGGGCCGGCATAAAGCTCACTGCCGTCCTCGTCGCAGATGCGCAGGCGGTCGGGGATTTGCGGCATGGCCAGGCTATGGAACAGCGCGGTGGCGCCCTGAAGGGCGGCGCGAAGGTTCGGCGCGTCCAGCGATACCTTGTCGAGCGTGGCTTCGTCAGTGTTGCGCGAGCGGTAGAACTCGATGAAGAACGTCAAGCAAGCCTCCGTTGCAGAGCTTTGCGCGAGATCGTCAGTCCATTGCCGACAGGCACACGAGGCGCCCGGGCTGGTCAGCCCTTCGACTTCGGCTTCAGGCTGTTCTCGGCCTGCTTGACCGCGGAACCGAACGGGGAGGCGGCCTTGGCCACCACCTTGTCTTTCTTGGGCTTGCGCGTTTCGCGGTTGCTGCGCTGCTGACCCTTGGCCATCTTTGTCTGCTCCTCGTAGGTGTTGGGTGGGCGCGGTGTCAGATGGCCGGCTTGTCAGTAACAACCGGATCAGCCACTTCGAGATTGTCTTCCGTGGTGACCCGCTCATAGGTCTCCTGCTCGCTGCGGATACGGTATTGCGGCGAGCCGTCCTTGACCGGCAACCTGCTCTTGATCTGAAACAGCTCGGCGGTCTTCTGAGTCAGGCCGCTGTGGCTTTTCATGCGCACGGTCTGGCCGATGGCGAAGAGGTGCGAGGGCGTGTCGGTGCGCGGACGCGCATTCTGCTGGAAGCGGATCATGCTGCGTTCTCCTGGTCGCGCCTCAGCGCTGTTTCGAGTTCGAGGTAGTCGATGGCGATAAGCTGGCTGGTGGTCGGGTTCTTCACCGCCCTTGCCGGCAAATGGATGAAGGTGGCGACGCGACGCCAGGCAAGCCGCGACATGCCCTCGATCAACTCTTCATCGTGATCGATGTCATAGTCGCCGGCAGGCAGTTGCCCTTCCAGCCCGCCGAGCGCGAAGGGCGCCGCGAAATGGGCAATGGAATGGGTGGTGCGTTCCGACATTGGCTTGGCTCTGGTTCCGCCCGGACGCGGGGCAAATGCGCTGTACGCCACTGTGCCGGCAATTTCAGATATTGGATTTGGAATGAGTTTGGCGGGTCGAGAACTTCTGACGCCGCGATATGCCAAGCTTGGCCCAAAAACTATCGTATAACTCATAACCTTAAGCGGTGGCTTGTTCAAGATAATTTCGGTCTCGATTCGGAAGAATTGAAAATTTGTCGGATGCAAATCTTGGATAAAACTGCTATGACGTAATCATATCCACAAATTATTTATCGATGGTGCGCCGGAATAATTGTCCTGCCGCCGAGTTTTATTTTTATTGAAAGGCCGAAAACTATGAGATTCATGAAAACGCCGGACGGCCCAGCCATAACCATCGCGCCAATCGTTGCGTTCCCGAAAGCCCTCTCTGTGCGCCTGACGATAAGGAGCGATGAAGCGGCGCGGCGCAAGATCGCCGACACCGACGGAACGCTGCGGCGGGAGCGCCAGCTTGCCGAAAGCAACCGTCTGATTTGACCGGGCGAGCTTTGTCATGACCTGCAGCGCCGCGCGCTCGCTGGACACCCCCGCAGCACTTTGATTTTGCGCACCGGACCGAACACCACCCGGCCGCGATCTGCCCTTGAATCTGTCTCGTCCATGCCTTAGGTCCGGCAAGCAGACAAACACGGCAGGTTTCCCATCAACAGAGATCAAAGAAGAGCGGCGGGTGCAGGAGCTGGCGGACAGCCGCCGCTGGGCCTCGACCAATATGTGCAGCAGGCGCTGCAGCTGCACCAGGCTGGGCGCCGGCAGGAGGCCGAGACGCTCTACCGGCAGGTGCTGGCGCGCAAGGCCAATCATGCGGCGGCGGCGCACTTCCTGGGCTTGCTGCTGCACCAGACCGGGCGCAGCGCCGAAGGGCTGGAGCTGATCGAGCAGTCGGTGCGTCTGCAGCCGAAGAATCCCGATTTCCTCAATAATCTCGGCACGGTGATGCGCGATCTCGGCCGCGTTGCCGCAGCCGCCGATTTTTTCCGCGGCGCGGTCGATCTGAAGCCCGACCAGCTCGCGGCACGCGATAATCTGGGTTCCGCGTTGAAACAGCTCGGCCAGTTCGAGGCGGCCGAAACGATGTATCGCGGCACGGTCGGGCGCAATCCTTTCCATGTCCGCGCGCGCATCGGGCTTGCCGAAACGCTGCAGGAAGCCGGGCGCCTGGACGAAGCGCTGGCAACGTTCCGCGAGGCGCTGACGATCCGGCCCAAGGATGCCGACCTGTTGCATGGGCTCGGCGTCGGGCTGATGGAAAAAGGCAAGCTCGATGAAGCGGCCGACCTGTTCCGGCAGGCGCTGGCGATCACGCCAGGCATGGCCAAAGCCTGGCTGATGCTGACGCAGGTCAAGCGCCAGAAGGAGCGTGACGCCGAACTCGCCGGCATGGAGGCACAGCATGCCAAGGCGCCAGCCGACAGCCTGGCGCGCATGCAACTCTCCTTCGGTCTCGGCAAGGCCAATGACGATTTGAAGGATTATGACAGGGCCTTCGACTATTTCGCCGAAGGCAATGCCATCCGCCGCAAGGGCATCGACTATGATCCCGTCAGGACGCGCGCCGAATTCGAGGCGATGAAGACGGTGTTCGACGCCGGCTTTTTCGAAAAGCACAAGCCGAGCCCGATTTCCAATGACACGCCGATCTTCGTCGTCGGCATGCCGCGCTCCGGCACAACGCTGGTCGAGCAGATCATCGCCAGCCACAGCCAAGTCTACGGCGCGGGCGAGCTCAGCATTTTGAAGACCGCGGTCGGCAAGCAGTTTCCGACAAATATGCCCGGCGGCTTCCCCTGGGGACTGGTGGATGCGCCCGACGCGGAGTTTGCCGAGGCAGGCCAAGCCTATCTCGACATGCTGCATGCCCGCTATCCCAACTTCAGGCATGTCACCGACAAGATGCCCGGCAACTTCCTGCTCATCGGCTTCATCCACATGATGCTGCCGAAGGCGAAAATCATCCATTGCGCACGCGATGCGGCGGCGACCTGCCTTTCGATCTACAAGGTGCATTTCCGCGGCGACAGCCACCGCTACGGCTATGATCTCGGCGAACTCGCCGACTTCCACAATCTCTACGCCGACATCATGGCGCACTGGCGCAGCGTGCTGCCCGGCATCGTCCATGATGTGCGCTACGAGGATTTCGTCGCCGACCAGGAGGGGCAGACGCGGGCGCTGATCGCGCATCTCGGCCTGCCCTGGGACGACAAGGTGCTGTCGTTCCACGAGACCGATCGTCCGGTGCGCACGGCTTCGGCCGCGCAGGTGCGCCAGCCGATGTATCAGGGTTCGGTCGATCTCTGGAAGCGCTATGGTGACAGGCTGAAGCCGCTGTTGGACAAGTTGGCCTGAGGCGGGGCTACAGTTCCATGAAGGGCTGGAAGCCGCCGAAGATCATGCGCTTCATATCGAAGGGCATGGGGCCCCAATCGGGTGTCAAACGCGGGTCGGCCATCACTTTGGCCATGACGGCATCACGGCTCTCCCGCGATTCATAGACGGCCCAGGAGAAGACCACGATCTCGTCCTCCTTTGCCTGAACGGCACGCGGAAATGACGTCAACTCGCCATAGGGTACGTCGTCGCCGATACATTCGACATAGGCGAGCGCGCCGTGTTCCATCCATATCGGGCCTGCGAGGTTGGCCAGCTTCTTGTAGTCATCGAGATTTGCCTTGGGCACGGCGAGCACGAAACCATCGACATAGGACATAAGGTTCTCCTTGGAGTGTCTCAAAAAGCAGCCTCACCGGCGCCAGCCGGTGAGGGACTTCGTCGTTGACGATGGTCAGCCTTTCTTCGCCGGTGCATTCATTGCCCATTCGACACCGAAGGGGTCACGCATGTTGCCCCACTGGTCGCCCCAGAACATGAGCTGGAGCGGCACGGCGACTTCGCAGCCGGCATCGACAGCGCGCTTCCACCAGCCATCGATTTCGTCGGCGCCGAGATGGAGCTGCATGGTGTAGCCCTGCGGCTTGACGGCGGGCATGCCGTTTTCCGGGTAGAAATCGGAAATCATCAAGGTCGAGCCGTTTATGTGGAGATGGATGTGCATGGTGCGGCCCTGGTCGTCCGGCGGATAGAAGAACACCTGCTCGGCGCCAAAGGCCTTCTTGTAGAATTCGGCGGCCTTGAAGGCGCCGTCCAGTTGCAGATAGGGGGTCAATCCACCGAGAACTTTTGCGGCCGGCTGAACGGGGGTCTGGTCGGTCATGTCTTGCTCCTCTTTGGGTTTGGTCTGGGCGCTTGATCTGGTCTTGCGAACCCTAGGACGAACGAGGTGGGGGCAATCCTACATGGCCGATGCGATTTTTTGGCGTGAAATGAAGTTGCGTCGGCGGCCCTCAATCAGAGCGCAATTCTCGCAGCCCGCAGGCTAGAAAAGGGGACTGCCTTTTCAACCGTCGAGACGACCATGATCCTTTACTACCAGACCCACTCGCCCTTCGCGCGCAAGGCGCTCGTCTTCGCCCATGAGGTCGGCATCGCCGATCGGCTCGAGGTCATTCATCACGAGACGAGCCCGACCTGGCGCAATGCCCATGTCTACGCTGAAAACCCGCTCGGCAAGGTGCCGGTGCTGCTGCGGCCGGATGCGTCGCCGATCTTCGATTCCGATGTCATCTGCGCCTATCTCGACACGCTGCATGCCGGCCGCAAATTGCTGCCGCCTGATGGCGAGGCGCGCTGGCAGGCGCTGCAGCTGCAAGCAGTCGCTCAAGGGTTGGCGCAGACGGGCATCGCCTTGCGCTGGGAGACGGAAAGGCGGCCCGAACAACTGCGCTACGGCGCCCTTGTCGAAGGCTACCGGGAAAAAATCGAGGCGAGCTACGACTGGATCGAAAGCACGCTGGACGACGAGGCGCCGCTGCATGTCGGCCACATAGCGCTCGCCACCACTTTGTCCTGGATGGCGTTCCGCCAGCTGCCGTCGTTTGGCGCGCGGGTGCGGCTGACGCGCTGGTTCGAGGCGTTCGAAATGCGCGGATCGATGCAGGCGACGCCGCTGTCGGGCGATACGCATGACTGAGCAATGGTCGCCCCGCGGCGGCCTGCATCGATATTTCCCGACCGCATGGTCAGGGCGCCCTGCAGATCCGCGGACCGTCTTGCGCGTCGACGACGGTTCCCGGCCAGCCGATATCCTTGCGCAGTTCGATCGGCAGGGACAGCAGTTCCCGCTCGCTGCGATGGCGGGCGCGGTTCTGTGCGTAACGGGTGGCGACGCGGCCTATGGATGACAAAATGGACATGATGCTTTCTCCTCAGATGAAGCCGGCATCATCGTGTCGGCATCCCAAGGACGCAGCAGATTCAGGCGATCCGACAGAGCGCTGAAATTATTTTGCTGCAAAATTTGATATCCCATTCAGACGCCGCCGAATGCGCCTACGCAACCTTGAGCGTCGGGATGGCTGAAACATCAACTTCACGCTCCGCATGCCAGGCATCGAAAGCCGCCTGCATCCGAAGCCAGATCGCGGCGCCGTCGCCGAACAGCTTCCCAAGGCGGGCAGCCACAGCCGGCGAAACCGGTTTCTTTTCGCGGATGATGTCATAGAGCTGCTGTCGGGAGATCCCGAGCAGATTTGCGATTTCCACCTTGGTCTTTCCAGTTGCCGGGATAATATCCTCAAGCAGCGCTCCCGGGTGGGAGGGACAACGCTCAATCGGACGCGTCGGCTCGTGCACGGTCATAAGTCGAACTTCTCCAATCTGGCCGCCTCAGTGGTACTGCTCGAAATCGACGCGGGCGGCGTCCATGCCGTCGAATTCAAATGTGATGCACCACGGGCCATTGACGTGGACCGTGTAGCGGATGGGATCGAAGCCTTTCAGCGGGTGGAAGTCGAAGCCGGGGAGGTTCATCTCCTCCGGCTTCTCTGAAGCTTCCAGGCGGTCAAGCCGGACAAGAATGCGCTTGTGCATCTTGGCGTCGATCTTGCCGGTTTTCCCGGTTTGAAAGAGGTCCGACAGCGCCCTATTCTTGAAGGACTTAATCATGACGTATGTAAACATACTGCTTACATAAATCAAGGGCCTGTAAGCAAATAATTTACAGACGGATTGATCATCCATAAGCCCATCGAGCGTCGATCCTTCACCCTCAACCGTCTGGTTCAGCCACCGAGCGGAAGAAATCCTCGGGGTCTTCGACTTCCGTCAGCCGCCGCTTGTCGATCAGCCAGAAGCGGTTGCCTATCGCGCGGATGAAGGAACGGTCGTGCGAGGCGAGCACGCAGCTTGCCTGGTGCTTGAGCAACTCATCCTCCAGCGCTTCCTGGCCGTCGATGTCGAGATGATTGGTCGGCTCGTCGAGCAGGTAGAAGTTGGGGTTGGCGAGCCGGAGCGCCAGCATCATCAGCCGCGCCTTCTGGCCGCCAGACAGCACGCCGATCTTCTTCTCCTGCATCTCGATGACCACGCCGGCGCCGGCAAGCAGTGAGCGGGCGCGCTGTTCGCCGACATCGTAGCGGCGCGAGACCATGGCCAGCGGCGTGTCGTCGCCACTGATGCCGGCCAGCGCCTGGTCGCTGTAGCCGAGCACCGTCGACGGCGTCACCTTGACGTCCGGCACTGTGTCTGGCTCGGCGATGGCGTTGCGGATCAGATTGACGAAACGCGACTTGCCGACGCCGTTGCGGCCGAGCAGCACGATGCGGTCGCCCTGGCAAATGTGGCGCTTGCCGGTCTTGAACAACAGCGTACCGTCGGGCGTTTCCACCACTGCGTCGTCGAGCGTGATCAGCACCTTGGCGTGGGTGCCGCGGTTCGCCAGCCTGATCGCGCCGGCCGATTTCTCGCGATGCGCCGGGTTCGCCGCCTCTTCGAGCTTCTCCGCTCGTTCCCTGAGTTGCTTGGTCTTCACCGTCAAAAGGTCACTGCCGGAATTGATGCCGATGTTGTTGAGCTTGGCGGCCTGCTTGCGCAACTGCTGGGCGACTTTCATGTCGCGCTCGAACCGGCGCGCCATCGAAGCGTCCAGTTCATCCAGCGCCTGCCTTGCCCGCGAATAGGGCAGCGCAAACACCGGCGATTCCTCAGGGCGCAGGAACAGCGTGCGGTTGGTGGAAGCGTCGAGGAACGCGCGGTCATGGCTGGCGATCACCACCGGCACCTCGCGCGGCAGCGAGTTCAGCCAGCTTTCCAGCTGGCTGATCTTGGCGAGGTCGAGATGGTTGGTCGGCTCGTCGAGTAGCAGCACGTCGGGGTCGGTAACCCAGACACGGGCGATCAACGCCAGCCTCTGCCAGCCGCCGCTCAGCGCCCGCATTTCCCGCTCGCGCATCGGCCCGGGCACATCGAGCGAATCCAGCACCACGTCGACCCGCCACATCTCGCTGTCGGCCTGTTCCGGCGGCAAGGCATCGGCCACCACCTGATGGAAGGTGCGGCCGAGAAGGGCAGGGCGGACCGACTGCTCGACATGGCCGACGCGCAGCCCGCGCGTGCGGGTGATGTCGCCGGAGGTCGGCTCCATCCCGCCGGTCAGGCATTTGAGCAAGGTCGACTTGCCACGGCCGTTGGCGGCAACGATGCCGAGCCGATCGCCGGTGCCGATGGTGAGGTCGAGATTGGAAAACAGCGGCGCACTCATGGTGACGCCGAGGGATTTGAGGCTGATCAGGGCCATTGTGATTTCTCTGGTCTTGCCGGAGACAACTCCGGATGCACTTTGACGGTGTGCGTGCAGGCCATCAGGCTCAGCGTTGCGCACCACGAAGGGCAGACCAAAAAATCGAAGCGGGAAAAAACCCGTGATGTCCCTGGTCAGCCCTGCAAGCGAACTCGCAGGGCGGAAATCGGGCCACGCTGACGATGGTGACGAAAAAACGTAAACACGTGAGCCCTCCTTTCAAGACAAGACGATTGAGTGTGCGGGAGCGATTACACCAAAGGCGGGGTTTGTGGCAAGTGGGCGGTCAGGGCGGAGCGCTGCAGCTGCCAATCTCCCTCCTCGTGGGGGGGAGATGTCCGGCAGGACAGAGGGGGGGCGCTGTCCCGCCAGTGTTTTGAATGAACTACTTTCCTGGCCTGCCGGTCTTGCCCGGCCGCCGCTTTTCACGACGCGCGTCACCTGGGTCTTCGTAAGAGCCGATGCCGGCGCGTTGACGGACGATTGGTTTGCTGGAATCGCCGCGATCCTTCGCGCCCCCCTCTGTCCTGTCGGACATCTCCCCCACTTGGGGGGAGATTGGCTGGGGCTTGGCCGGCACTTTTCCTTCGACCGGTTTTTCCGTCCGCCGCACCGTCATCTCGTCCAGCGAATTCTTCTTGAACAGCGGTTTTGTCGGATCGCCCGGTATGCCGAAGTCGGAGCCGTGCGCCTCTTGCGCCGACTGTTTCTTGAACAGCGAACGCGACACCGCGCCTGACGGTGTCGTCATGTCGGTGCCAGGGCCCATATTGTCGATCGACGGCTTGGCAAACAGCGGCTTCTTTACCGGCACCGCGCCATCGGCGCCCATCTCGTCGAGCGCCGGCTTGCGGAAGAGGTTGGACCGGGCAGCCCTGGCCGCCTCTTCGGCGGCACGGGCCTCGTCGAACTTGCGGAAACGCTCCTGTTCCTCCGCAGTACGATGCTTGGCCACGCCCTTGTTGTGCTTGCCCTTTTCGCGGCCGGACACCGGGCTTTCCATGTCGGCATATTTGGCCAGCGGGTCTTCCGAGATCGACAGCTCCATCTCGCGAAGCCGCTTGATCTCGTCGCGGATGCGGGCTGCCTTCTCGAAGTCGAGATTTGCGGCGGCGTCGCGCATCTGTTTTTCCATGGCGTCGAGATGGGCCTTGAGATTGTTGCCCATCATGGCGCCGGCGCTGTCGGTGAACTGCGAGATATCGGCGCGGACATGGTCCTTTTCATAGACCGAGTCCAGAATGTCGGAGATGCGCGACTTCACCGATTCCGGCGTGATGCCGTTAGCGGCGTTCCACTCCATCTGCTTTTCGCGGCGGCGGTTGGTCTCGGCCATCGCCCGCTCCATCGAGCCGGTGATCTGGTCGGCATAGAGGATGACCTTGCCGTCGACGTTTCTGGCGGCGCGGCCGATGGTCTGGATCAGCGACGTCTCGGAGCGCAGGAAGCCCTCCTTGTCGGCATCGAGAATGGCGACGAAGCCGCATTCGGGAATGTCGAGACCTTCGCGCAACAGGTTGATGCCGACCAGCACGTCGAAAGCGCCGAGGCGCAAATCCCTAAGGATCTCGATGCGCTCCAGCGTGTCGATGTCGGAGTGCATGTAGCGGACGCGGATGCCTTGCTCGTGCAGATATTCGGTCAGGTCCTCGGCCATGCGCTTGGTCAGCACCGTCACCAGCGTGCGGTAGCCGGCGGCCGTGGTGTCGCGGATTTCGCCGACGACATCGTCGACCTGGCTCTTGGCCGGGCGCACCTCGACCGGCGGGTCGATCAGGCCGGTCGGGCGGATGACCTGCTCGGCGAACACGCCGCCGGACTGCTCCATCTCCCAGCCGCCGGGCGTCGCCGAAACCGCGACCGAAAGCGGGCGCATGGCATCCCATTCCTCGAAGCGCAGCGGACGGTTGTCCATGCAGGAGGGCAGGCGGAATCCGTACTCCGCCAGCGTCGCCTTGCGGCGAAAGTCGCCGCGATACATGCCGCCGATCTGTGGCACGGTGACGTGGCTTTCGTCGACGAAGACCAGGGCGTTGTCGGGGATATATTCGAACAGGGTTGGCGGCGGATCGCCGGGCTGGCGTCCGGTGAGATAGCGCGAATAATTCTCGATGCCGGCGCAGGAGCCGGTGGCTTCCAGCATCTCCAGGTCGAAGCGGGTGCGCTGCTCCAGCCGCTGCGCCTCCAGCAGACGGCCAGCCTTTTCAAGCTCTTGCAGGCGCTGCTTGAGTTCTTCCTTGATCGACTTGATGGCTTGATTCAAGGTCGGGCGCGGCGTCACGTAATGCGAGTTGGCGTAGATCTTGACGCTTTTCAGCTCGCCGGTCTTCTGGCCGGTGAGCGGGTCGAATTCGGTGATGGCCTCGATCTCGTCGCCGAACATCGAGATGCGCCAGGCGCGATCTTCAAGGTGGGCCGGGAAGATCTCGATCGTGTCGCCGCGCACGCGGAACGAGCCGCGGACGAAGTTGATGTCCTGGCGCTTGTATTGCTGCGCGACGAGATCGGCGAGCAGCGCGCGCTGGTCGAGCCGGTCGCCGATCTGCATCTGGAAGGTCATCGCCGTATAGGTCTCGACCGAACCGATACCGTAGATGCAGGACACCGAGGCGACGATGATGACGTCGTCGCGCTCGAGCAGCGAGCGCGTCGCCGAATGGCGCATGCGGTCGATCTGCTCGTTGATCGAGGATTCCTTCTCGATAAAGGTGTCGGTGCGCGGAACGTAGGCCTCCGGCTGGTAATAGTCGTAGTAGGAGACGAAATACTCGACGGCGTTATCCGGAAAGAATTTCTTGAACTCGGAATAGAGCTGCGCGGCCAGCGTCTTGTTGGGTGCCAGGATCAAGGCGGGGCGCTGTGTCTCCTCGATGACCTTGGCCATGGTGAAGGTCTTGCCGGAGCCGGTGACGCCGAGCAGCACCTGGGTGCGGTCGTTGTTGTCGACGCCTTCGACCAGATCCTTGATGGCGGTAGGCTGGTCGCCGGCGGGCTCGAAGTCCGACACCATCTTGATGGCGATGCCGCCTTCGGATTTCTCCGGGCGGGCAGGGCGGTGCGGCGTCCACAGCACGCCGTCCTTGTGCAGCGGATTGCCGGATTCGATCAGCGCCGATAGCGCCGCAACCGTCGCGGTGACGCTGCCCGAGGCCATGGTCTCCGCATCTTCGAGCGAGATGTCGATGCCGGCGACCGGATTGAGGCCGGCTGCCGTGCGTTCACGGGCCGTGGCCGCGCCGCCCATCGAGGTGCCGCGCGAACTCCGGCCGGGCGCGGCAGAGCGCTCCGGGATTTTTTTCGCCGCCTTTGGCGATTTGCCGCCGTCACCTTTGCCGGCGAGGCGCCCTTCCTTCTCGGCTTCCTGCTCGATCTGCTCGGCCCAGTCCGCAATCGAGCCGCTCAGCGGCGCGCCGGTGAAGTCGGCC
The DNA here is from genome assembly GCF_056404535.1 of Mesorhizobium sp. P2_C5_2. NCBI lineage: Bacteria > Pseudomonadati > Pseudomonadota > Alphaproteobacteria > Hyphomicrobiales > Phyllobacteriaceae > Mesorhizobium > Mesorhizobium sp. P2_C5_2. The sequence continues at coordinate 590,573 of NZ_JBFUDV010000003.1, forward strand.
TGCGGCGCCTCGGCAAAGCCGCCCTTGTGCAACGGCTCCGAGGCATCGAGGAAATCGGTCAGCGGACTGCGCCGTTTGGGCGGCGAAGCGCTGTTGTCACCCGCCGTCGAGGGCGTCTTTTTACCGGGGAGTTTGGCCATGCCCTGAATATGGGCAGAGTCCGCCAAAATGGAAAGGGTGCAGTGGTGACGGGCCCCACCCGCCCCGAGGCTGCTGACACAAGGGTGTCAGGAGCTGTGGTGTGAGTGCCCCTGCGTCTGCCCTCAATTGAACCACAGCGCAAAGGTCAAAAACCCGGCGCCGCCGAACTGGCGTTGGATCTGGTCGAACTCGTCGCTGGTCAGGATCTTGCCGCTCTCGAGATAGGGCGCAATGGCCGGGCCGGTGATCGACAAAACCAGGTCGAAATTTTTCGGCTCCTCGAAGAAGCGCTTCATGTTGATGCCCTTGTCGGCGATGCGGAAATGCGGCAGCAGCACGCGACCTTCGAGCAGGTCCTCGGCCATCGTCAAGGCGGCAAGCCAAGCCTGCACCTGTTCTTCGCCGACTTCGAGGCCGGTCAGGGGGTTGGCGCCCTTCTGCTGCGGGCCGGGCAGCCATTCGCGGTCATTGTCGGTCTCGGTGCGGATCGCCTTCCAGTCCTCGCGTGACAGCCGGATCATCTCCAGCAGATGGCGGCGCGCCGCCTGCCGGCGCTCGGGCTCGATCACCGGCCAGTTGACGAGGTGCACCAGCGAGATGAAGTCGGCAATGCGCCATTCGGAGGCCAGCATGCCGCCGCCGGTGCCGCCGTCCAGCGGGACGAGAATGTCCTGCAGCGGCAGCTTGGCGTGCGGGAACAGCATGTGGAACGAGCCGTCGAACATGGTCCTGAAATCATGCGCCAGCCAGAAATCGGCTTGCGCCATCAGGAACTCGGCATAGCCCTGCAGCCAGTAACCGTCGGCACGGTCGAAGCGGAAGGCGAGCGCCGGCGCGGTATCGTCGGGCGCGATGCCGCCGCGCGACAGCGAGGCCATGATGGCGGCCATGCTTTCGTCAGGCGCGATGTTGCCGTCCTCGTTGAGGTCGATGCCGACAAGGGTGAGGTCGATGACCATGCCGATATCGGCATCCGCCGGCACAGAGCCCAGCGTGGCGGCGGATTTCTCCAGCCGGTCGCGGAAAGCGACCAGAATGGCGCGGAACTGTTCATAAGTCAGCGGTTCGGGACTGGGATTGTCGGGAACCGGAAGCCGCATCAGCGGCAGCATGAAGGATTGCGGGCTGTCGAAACCGTGCCGGTGCAGGCCGCCGGCCAGGATTTCCAGCGCGGTGAAGAATTCGCCGGCGCCGGCGGCATAGGCCGCTGCCGGATCGGCTGGTGCCGCAGACTCGAGCGTGGTGAGCGCGGTGTTGCGCTCGGCCACGGTCTTGGCCTCGAACAGCGCGGTTGCTGCTTCGGGCACTGCTGCGGATGCGGCAGACAGCGGCAACAACAGAAGGAGGGCCAACAGGCTTGCCATTCGTGTCATCTCATTCCTCCACTATGCGACTGCACGGAGATTACACGCATTTGGCGCCGTGTCTGCCGGCGGCAGTGTTTCAAGGACTGACGGTCGACACTTCCCGGGCAGACCGTCTACACAAGGCAAACGATTGGGCGTCGCGTGTCGAACTATCCGCTTTCCTACAAACTGTCATGGTTGCCGCGCTTCCTGAAGCCGTCGCTCGGTGGCGATGTCAGGGACTTTGCACCGATTGCGGCCACAACCATCATCGATTCGCCGCCGGCGCGGAAGGTGCGGCTGGCTTTCGTCGGCGACATTTCGGCGGTGGCCAACCGCAGCCCGCCGGAGTGCGATCCAATGATCGCAAAGCTCTTGGGATCGGCCGATCTGGTGATCGGCAATTGCGAAAGTCCGGTCGTGGAGCGGCCGAGCGTGGCACTCGGCACGCGGCTCGGCACGCACCATGCGATGAGCGAGCGGTTTCTTGCCGAGGCACTTACCGCCGTCGGTATCGCGCGCGAAAAACTGGTGCTGTCATTGGCCAACAACCATGTGCTCGACCAGGGTATTGCCGGTTTTGAAGAGACGATTGCGGCGCTGAAACGGCTCGGCATCCGCACCATCGGCTCCGCAAAAAGGGGACCGGTCGAGCAGGTCAAAGCCGGGCCACTGACGATCGGCTTTGCCGCCTTCACACTGTGGCGCAATGGCGACGCCGGGCCATTCACCGAGCTTGTGTCGATGCAAAGCGATCCGGCGGCATGGCCAAAAGGCGCGGCCGACAGGAACATCGATCTCACCTGCGCCATTCCGCACTGGGACTGGGAGTTCCGGCATTTTCCGCAGCCGCAGACGCACGCGCTGGCGAGGTTGCTTGCCGCGCATGGCGTCGGGCTGATCGCCGGACACCATGCCCATGTTCTGCAGCCGGTGCAGTGGGTCGGCAAGACGCTTGTCGCCTATGGGCTCGGCGACTTCCTCGGCACGGCGCTGGCGCGCCAGCCATGGCCCGGCCGCATCGGCGGCATTTTCGTCGTCGATGTCAGCGCCGATCTCGGCAAGCGCGGCGCCATTGCCGGCTACCGGATACATCCCTTCATGCGGCTGCGCGCCAGCGGGCATGAACGGTTGATGCCGGTCGAGGCGCTGGCAGGCCGGATGAAGGGCAAGGTCGAGACCCGGCTGAAGGCTATCTTCGGCGATTGACGACTTTCCGGTAAAAGCGGCTATCATGGGCGAGTTCAGGCTTGCGAGGGGGCGATGGAAACAGCGGATTTCATGCCTGATGAAACGGTGGTCGCCGGCATCAGAAAAAACATCGAAGCCTATGAGGCCGGACGTGCCTCGGCCTACCGCCAGGTGCGCTGGCGGGTGCCGGTGTTTTTGGGGCTGCTGCTGGTTTTTGTGGTGCTGGTGGCCTGGCTGTTCAACAAGGTCGCCGACTTGAACGAGCAGTGGTTCTCGACGCCGCATGTGTTCCTCTATGTCGGCGGTTTCTTCGCGGCGCTGCTGCTCTATTTCCTGGCGATGAAGCCGGCGGCGCGGCTGCAACAATCGTTCCGCGACACGCTGCTGCCGATCATCTTCGGCTTCATCAGGGATGTGCGCTATCAGCACAGCGTGACGCCGAATTCCTTCGACCGGCTGCCGCGCGCGGTGGTCGGCGCCTTCAACCGGCAGAGCTTCGATGACATCGTGTCAGGCCGCTACGAGGAGTTTCCGTTCGAGCTTTACGAGGCGGAGTTGCGCCAGGGCACGGGCAAAGGCTCGTCGACGGTCTTCAAGGGCGTCATCGTCGCCTTCGAGACGATCACGCCATTTCCCGGCACATTGGTGGCGACGCGGCGCAGCAATGCGGTCGTCGGTTTCTTCCGTGGCATCTTCGCCGGCAAGATGCAGGAGCTGTCGAGCGGTGATCCGCTGCTCGATGGCGACTATGAATTCCGTACCGACAATGTCGCCGCCGCCCAACCGCTGGTGAGCGGCCGGCTGGCGCAGGCGCTGAAATGGCTGAATGAGACTTGGCGCGATGATCCGGCGCGGGTGGCGCTCAACGGCAGCGACGGTTTCCTGCTTTTGCCGCAGCCGAAGAACTTTTTCGAATTGCCCGCCATTTCCGTGCCCCTCGACTACACCAGCCATATTGCGCCAATGATCGCCGATATGGGCGCGATCCTGGCGACGGCGGCGCTGGTGCGCAAGATCGGCGCGACGGATGGCAAGGTTCAGCCAGGCTGACGCGCATCAGCAGTCGAAACCGTAATTCTGGCGATAATAGTCGGCTTCTTCCTTCGATATCGTCTTAAAGAGAACGCAGACGGTGAAGCTGCCGACCTGGCGGCCGTTCCTGGTGTAGCCCCAGTCGGAAATATCGTCCCGGGTGAATTCGAGTTCCTGGCCGGCAGTCACGTTGTGCACTGCCTGCGGCTCGTTCGCCAATGTTCCCACAAAGCCGGTTGCTGTCTTGTGGAAGGGGATGATCCAGAAATGCTCCGAAGTGTCTCCGTCCTTGACCTCGACCTTCAATTTGTAGTCGGTGGTTCCGGCTGGTGGCGCTTCCGACAAGGACAGGAATTCATCGAGGCTGGCACGCGCCTGCGCAATGGCGGCCGTCATATCCGGATCGTCCCTGGCGACGTTGACGACCTTGTCGTCGCCCTGGCCGGTTCCTTGCGCCCAGCCCGGCATCGGCGCCAGGGCCAGCATCAGGGACAGCATGGTGCGAACGGCATGCTTCATGAAATGGCGCTCCTTCGTTCTGATGCCTGACACCATCATGCATCTATCTGGAGTTTTCAACGGCAGTGCGACACTGTGGTATTGGCCCGAACGGCGCGCCGCTCACAACCCGCTCGGCACCAGCCCTGCCAGCCAGTTCGCCGACCGCTTGGCTATGCCGACCGTTGCCGATGCGGCACGGCCGAGGTCGGTCTTGACCACGGCATAGCCGTTCTTGGTGCGGTAGAGCATGCCGGTTCCGCCATCGACCACTTGCTCGTAGGCGACGGGCCGGGCTGCTGCTGCTTCCATGGCCGTTGTCGGCGAGCCGACGGGAACGCTCGGACGATGGCTCAGTTCCGGCGGCAATGGGCTTTCAGATTGAACGCTCCGGCTGGCCGGCTTCAGTTCCGGGCGGGATGCGGTCGCTGCCAGCTGCGAAGAGGACGCCGAACCCTTGGTGCGGCAGATGCCGGAGACCAGCGGATAATCGAAGTTCTTCTGGTGCAGCATCTGGCTTTTCATCGCCGCTTCGCAGTCGGCGATGGTCGTCCACTTCGCCGGCGTCTCGCCGATATATTCGCAAAGCTTGGCGTCGCAGTCGCAGCCGACGATGGTCATGGCGACAAGGGCGGTCTTGATCACGGTCTTGTCCTCGGATTGCCCCCCGGCAACCACCCTTCCATCGCGTGCGAACAAGGCGGGATTTTGGCCACGGTCGCACAATGAGCCAGGCGATACGTTTTCGAGACCAGCACACTATAGGTGGATTTCGAAACGCCCGGGAGCAGATGGGGTGGCGGCAATGTGCATTTGCTGAAAGAATCTCAAAATAAATATTGTCGGCTATGGCAATGACAACTGTTTCTTGGCGCGGTTTTCTACTACGATACTGATGGGCGATACAACAATTTCAGAAGGGTTTGTCATGGGAAGAATTGTCCGGTCCGCTGAGCCTGGCGTGGCGGTTTCGAGAAGGAACCCGACGCTTGAGGGCATTCAAGGCGGTGCTCCGCTCGAAGACGACGAAGGCGGGCAAAACGGTCAAGGCCAGACAAACCCGAAAGAGGGTGACGGCTATCTCGACCGGGTGGCAAAATATGTGCCCGCTGAAGTCGTGGCATTCTTCATCTTCGTCAACTCCATCCTCGACAACGCGGCCGAGGAGCCGGTCGCCAAAGCATTGGCGAAGGCGCTGGACGACAAATCCACCGACGTTCCCGGCGCGGTGCGAGCCGCCATCGATGGCGTCGAAATGGCCGGCTTCAGCATCTGGACCATTTCATGGATTATGTTGATCATCGCGCTGGCAATGACGCCGGTGTACCTGAAATCGGTGAGCGATGCTGCCGACAATGCGGAGGCTCCCGGCGCCAACATCGTCATGTCGATGCTCGCTTTCCCGTTCTGGGCTTATGCCGTCGACGCGCTGGCCTTCAGACCATGGCATGACGGGGCGCTGGCCAGCATCATGCTGGCGACCTTCACGATCATCAGCGGCGCCATACGGCCGGAATATATCAACGCTGCCCTCAAATTGATCCCGGGCATCGGGCCAAAGAAATAGGCCGGCGTGGAGGCCCGCCTCGTCGCGGTACGGCAGTCGCGGCTTCAATAGTCGTAGACATGTTCCAGCCTGGCGCCGGCCATCAGCAGCGCCGGCAGCACAAGGTGCAGCTTGCGCACGGCGACGATCAGTCCGGTGCGGTGGGTGGCCGGATCGACCGGGATCGGCTGGCTGAACAGCGCGCGGGCGCCCTCGGGCGGCGCAAGCTCGGCCGCTGACAGCATGGTGATCATGATCTGGTCATTGCCGCCGATCTCGACAAAGGACACGCCTCTGTCGATCAGCCGGGGGATCATGTCGGTGAACGGCTGACCGCGCCTGGTGATGAAGATGGTGCCGTCGGTGCCGAAATCGCGCTCCAGCAAAGTGTCGGCTTCTTCACGCGTCGCTTCGCCGACCGGCCCCTTGGCCCAGACATGGATGTCGAGCGAGGCCGGGTCGGAGGGCGTGCCGAGTGCGCCGATCACATAGGCGGAGCCCTGCTTGACCGTGTCGGCGAAGCCGAAGGCGAGCTTGCGCTCGCCGCTGCGCACCGCCCCATCGCCGGGTGAGGGCTGCACGGCAAACAGGCCGGCGCGCTTTTCGGCGTAAGGGAATTGGTACCATGATGACTGACCGAGAAAGCCGGCATAGTCGGCCGCCGCTTTGGCCTGGTAGATGTCGGTGGCGGTACGCTTGCCAGCGGTGGCCTCGGTGATGCGGCCGACCGTGTTCTCATAGGCCCACTGCAGCGCGTAGCCGAGCGTGTAGCCGGTGCCGGTGATGAGCGGCATCAGCTGGTCGTCATAGTTGAATTTCTCGGCGGAACTGGCGCGCAGGATCGTGGTATAGTCCTGCCAAAACTGGCCGATGTAGGACCAGTAGGGGAAGCCGCTGGGCTGATCCTTGGCGACGAAGCCGGCATAGTCTCGAGCGGCAAGGACGGTCGCCCATTCGGGGTAGGCAAGGAAGGTCGATGTTCCCGGCCGCTGGTAGCCCGCAATCTCGGCGCGGACCTTGTCGGCCAGCGCCTTGGGCGGAGCGCCGCCGGCAACACCGGCAAGCGGTTTCGGCGACGATGTGGTCAAGAAGCCGTAGGCGAGGCCGGCGATCGGGACCAGCACTGCAATGACGACCAGCCAAAGGATGGTCCTGACGATGCGCTTCAGCCAGCGGAGCAGGAGCATGGCCGGTCAGGCCGAGGCAGGACAGCAGCGTCGGTGCGGAATGCGGGTGGCGGCCGGCTTCCGGATCAGCGTCATGAAGTATCCCCCTTCAAACGACACTGGACGGTAGCCGATTTTACCGAGGGTTGCAGCCCCGGCTGGAAAGGTGTGTGGCGGAGGCCCAAAAGACAGTCGGCGCCGGGATTTCTCCCAGCGCCTCCCTGTCAGATCAGGACACGGTCGCGGCAGCAACTTCCGTAAAGTCGTCGCGCCATGCCGGCCTTGATTTTGACGGTCCTGCCAGTCACCACCCGAGGGCAGTGCCCGTTCCAGACCACGCCGTTCTCCACCCTTGCGAGCTTCGCTCAGCGCGCCATCGAAGGTTTTTGCCGTCCTTCATGGCAGCATCGGTCCGCCGTTGGCGTTCGCACGCTTTCCGCGGCCCCGTAGGTCTCGGCATCCGTCCCTCGAACAGGCAAGCCTGCTCTCGCTTCGGGCCGTACGGGCCTCAGGAAATCCGCCTTTTCGCTTTGCCTTTCGGCGTGGCGATCGGTAGCCGCCTGAGATGGGTTAAACTTACGCCGGGTAAGGGTTTTGGGGAATGGGCGCGAGCCTGTGGATAACGGGATTATCGGGGATCGTTTGCCGCGAACCTCTGAATTCTTGCGACTGCTGCTTTAGACAGCCTTCCCGCTTTTTGACACTTCAATCGGCTGCGCCCCTTGCTCCGGCGGTCGCCACGGGTTTCAATGCCGGCAAAGGACTTTGCGGCCACCACGTCCCGCCGTCCTTTTGGGGAGGCGTCGTTGAAAGTCGGGGTGGTGCTCAATCCGATTGCCGGTGGCGGCCGGCTGAAACGGCATTGGCCGGAGGTCGCCGCATCGCTGAAAACGCATTTCGGCGATTTCGAGCTGCGCGAGACGCAGGCCGAGGGCGACGCCGAAAGGCTGGCGCTCGACCTCGCGGCAAGCGGTTTCGATCTGGTGATCGCGGCCGGCGGCGACGGCACCGCCAGCGAGGTGGCGGACGGTTTGCTGCAGGCATTCGACGAGAGTGGCCGGACAACCGAGCTTGGCTTGCTGCCTTGCGGCACCGGCATCGACTTTGCCCGCGGGCTCGGCCTGCCGAAAGAGGTGGACGCGGTGCTGAAGCGGATCGCCGGGGCGAAGGCGCGCAAGGTCGATGCCGGGCGCATCTGCTACATCGATGATCATGGTGCGCTGGCCAGCCGCCACTTCATCAACATCGCCAGCCTCGGCCTATCCGGCGCTACCGACCGCGCCGTCAATGCCGACAAGCGCAAGGGCAAGATATCGGCCAAGGCGCTGTTCCTGTGGCGCACCGTGGTCGAGTTTATCCGCTACCGCTTCCAGGACGTCAGGATCACCGTCGACGACGGCACGCCGGTCGAGGCGCGTATGGCGCTGGTGGCGGTGGCCAACGGGAGATTCTTCGGCGGCGGCATGATGATCGCGCCGGATGCCGAGCTCGCCGACGGCCAGTTCGACATCGTCATCCTGCGCGCGGCCGGCAAGCTCAAGCTGATCTGGGACATCCGCCTGCTCTATGGCGGACGGCATCGCAATCATCCGGCGATCACCATATTGCGCGGCAGGAAAGTGGTTGTCGAACCGCTCGGCGATGCCGAGAAGAACGGCGCGCTGGTCGACATAGACGGCGAGTCGCCGGGGCGTATTCCCGCGACCTTCGAGATTCTGCCGGGCGCGCTGACGCTGAGATATTGAATCAAGTGCCTTAGGCACTGATTCTGAAGGTCGGACCAAGTCGCTGAAGACATTGGCTAAATACTTGCCGGCTAGGTCTCCAGTTTGGCCGGGAAACCGGGTGCGCGCAGGTCGGTGCCGACGGCTTCCTCGAGCAATTTGACGATCTGGGTCGACCAGGCGTCGCCGCCATAGGCCGCTTTGCCCTGTGCGAAAATCGCGTTCACCCGCGTGGCGAGATTGAGCGGCACGCCGGATTGTTCGGCCATGGCGAGCGCGAAGCCGAGATCCTTCAACGCTAGGTCCATGGTGAAGCCGATGTCGTAGGAACCGTTGAGAATGAGCTGGCTTTCGGTCTCGTGGACGAAGCTGTTGCCCGAAGAGGCCACGATGGCGTGGTAGGCTTGGGCCAGATCCAGCCCGCCTTGTTTGGCCAGCATCAGTGCCTCGCCGGCGGCGACGAGATGGATGAAGGCCAACATGTTGGTGATCACCTTGATCACCGCCGCCGAACCGACCGGTCCCATCAGAAACGATTTTGCGCACATCGCCTCGATGGCCGGGCGGTGCCGCTCGTAGAGCGCGGCGTTACCGCCGACCAGCGCGGTGATTTTGCCGACCGCCGCCAGGTGCACGCCACCGGTGACCGGGCACTCCAGCGTGTCTATGCCCCTCGCCGAGGCGAGGGCGGCGAGGCGCAGAATCTCGTCGCGGCCATTGGTCGACATCTCGATCCAGGTGCCGCCCTTGGGCAGGCCCTCGAGCAATCCGCCGGGGCCGGCCAGTACCGCCTCGCTGACCTTTGGCGAGGGCAGGCACGTGATGGCGTTGCCGGACCGCGCAGCCGCTTCGGCAGGACTGCTCGCGGCGGTGGCGCCGAGCGCCACGAGGCGCTCGACGGCCGTGGGGTCACGGTCGAAGACGGTGACGGCAAAACCGTTGCGCAGAAGGCTGGCGGCAAGGTTGCCGCCGAGATGGCCGAGGCCGATGAAGGCGTAGCGCTCGCTCACGGCATCAGCGGCGTCTGCATCATCTGCAAATGCAAATCCTTGCCGGTGTACGGATGCGCGTCACACACGGCTTCGTTGAGCTCGACGCCGAGGCCGGGCTCTTTCGAGGGGATGATATTGCCGTCCTGCCACTCGATCTTCTTTTTGAGCAGCGTGGCGTGGAAACCGTCCCACTGCTTCAGCGACTCCAGGATGAGGAAATTGGGCAGCGTCACCGCCAGCTGGATGTTGGCCGCACCGACGATCGGCCCGCAATAGCAGTGCGGCGCGACCTGGATGTGGTAGGCCTCGGCCATCGCCGCGATCTTCTTGGTTTCGAGAATGCCGCCGGAGCGGCCGAGATCCGGTTGCAGGATGGTGGCGGCGCGGTTCTCGATGACCCGGGCAAATTCGAACTTGGTCGTCAGCCGCTCGCCGGTGGCGATCGGGATCGAGGTGCCGCGGGCGACCTGCGCCATTACTTCCGGCATGTCCGGCGGCACCGGCTCCTCGAACCACAGCGGATCATAGGGCTCGATGGCGCGCGCCATGCGCAGCGCGCCCGACGCGGTGAACTGTCCATGCGTGCCGAACAGAATATCGGCGCGGGTGCCGACCGCCTCGCGGATCGCCTTGATCATGCGGGTGGAGACGTCGATGTCGATGAGGCGCGGCTGGTGGCCGTCGAAAGCAGTATAGGGTCCGGCCGGGTCGAGCTTCACGGCGTTAAAACCCTGCTCGACATATTCGAGGGCGCAGGCCGCCGCCATTTCGGGATCGTTGTAGACGTTCCTGCCGTCGGGCGCGTCTTCGGAATGGACGCTGCCGGTGTGCGGATAGAGGTAGGTATAGGAGCGCAGCGTCTCGTGCACCTGGCCGCCAAGCAGTTTGTAGACCGGCTTGTTGGCTTCCTTGCCGACAATGTCCCAGCAGGCCATTTCCAGCGCCGAGAAACAGCCCATGCCGGTCACATCGGGGCGCTGGGTGAAGCCGGAGGAATAGGCGCGGCGGAAGAAGTTCTCGATGTCGTGCGGATCGTGGCCGATCAGGTAGCGCTCGGCCATGTCCTCGACGAGCTTTGCCGTGATGTGCGCCGAGAAGGTGGCGTTGTAGGCTTCGCCATAGCCGACGACGCCGCCATCCGTGGTCAGCTTGACGAAGATGAAATACTTGCCGCCGATGCCGGGTGGCGGATTGCCGACAACCCAGGTCTTGACGTCGGTGATCTTCATTTTTGGTCCTCCAGAACCAGTTCGGCGCCCTTCCATCCGGTCATGATGGAGGCGGCGTTGGTATTGCCGGTGATGTTGGCGGGAAAGATCGAGGCGTCGATGACGCGCAGACCTTCGAGCCCGTGCACTTTGAGGCGTGGATCGACGACAGCGGACCCGGCATCGGGGCCCATGCGGCAGGTCGAGACCGGATGATAGACGGTGCCCGAGCGTTTCCTGAAATCCGTGATCAGGTCGGCATCCGATTGGATCGATGGGCCGGGCAGGACTTCTTCGGCGATGATCTCGGCCATCGCAGGCATCGAGGCGATCTTGCGCACGAACTTCACCGCCGCCAGCATCTCGTCGACATCGGCGTTGGTGGAATAGGCGTTGGCGACGATCTTGGGATAGTCCAGCGGATTGCTGGAGCGGATCATGATCTCGCCGCGGCTCGACGGGCGGCAGTTGGACAGGCCGATGGAGAAGCCCGGCCAGGGGTCCGGCGTCAGGATCGGCCGTTCGCCGCTTTTTGGGATGACCGTCGAGAAGGCCTGGAAATAGAGCTGCATGTTGGGGCGCGAAAACGCCGGGTCGGTGCGGAAGAAACCGCCGCCATGGTTCATCGACAGCGACAGCGGGCCGGAGCGGGTCAGGATGTATTGCATGCCGACCAAGAGCTTGCCCCACCACGGGCGCAGGATCTGGTTCAGCGTCGGCACCTTGCCCTTGAAGGTGTAGTTGATGCCGACATGGTCCTGCAGATGCGCGCCGACATTATCGTTGGCGTGGACGAGCGGGATACCGAGCTCCTCGAGCAGCGCCGAGGGGCCGACGCCGGAAAGCTGCAGCAGCTGCGGCGAGTTGATCGAACCGGCGGACAGGATGACCTCGCGGCCGGCGCGCGCCGTCTTCGTCTCGCCGTTCTGCAAATATTCGATGCCGACGGCGCGCTTGCCTTCGAACAGAATTTTGCTCGCCAGCGCATTCGTTTCGACGCGGACATTGCTGCGCTTCATCGCCGGGCGCAGGAACGCGCGCGCCGCCGACATGCGGCGGCCATTTTTGGTCGAGATCTGATAGACGCCGACACCCTCCTGGGCAGCGCCATTGAAATCGGGGTTGAGCGGCAGGCCGGCCTGCTGGCCGGCGGCGAGATAGCGCTTGGTCAGCGGATGGACGGCGTTCGTCGTGTCGGTGATGTGCAGCGGCCCGCCGGTGCCACGCCATGCATCGGCGCCGGCCTCATTGTCCTCGAGCGCTTTGAAGCCCGGCAGCAGATCGTCATAGCCCCAGCCGGGATTGCCGGCATCGCGCCAGTCGTCAAAATCCTCGCGCGCACCTCTTATCCAGACCATGGCGTTGATCGAGCTCGAGCCGCCGAGCAGCTTGCCGCGCGGCCAGTGGTCGACATTGCCGCCAAGACCGGGATCCGGCTCGGGCTTGTAGTTCCAGTTGACCGCCGGATCGAAGAAGGTCTTGCCGTAGCCGAGCGGCATCTGCACGTAAAAGCGGCGGTCGGTGCCACCGGCTTCCAGCACCAGCACGGAGTAACGGCCGGAAGCCGACAGCTTGTCGGCCAGAACCGAGCCGGCCGAGCCGGAGCCGACGATGATGAAGTCATAGGTCTGCATGTGAATTTGGACGGCTCCGGAAAACTGGCCGCAGCCTAGACGCGGCAGGCTCGCCGCGTCGCCGCGCCTTCCGGCATGCGTTGTGAAAAAAGCGACTGGGAGGCGCATGGTTCTGAAATGTCACCAAGGAAACGACATTGCGCCGCCAGCCTCGCACGTCGCGTTGACCTGTCGGCGCCGTGACGCTACGGGATCGAGGGTAATCGATCTTGAGGGGACAACAGCATGGTGCACTACGCGGACGGACGGCCGATTGGCGATCTGACGCTGCGCACGCTCGCCATGCCGGCCGATGCCAACGCGGCCGGCGACATTTTTGGCGGCTGGGTGATGGCGCAGATGGATCTTGCCTGCGGCATCCGCGCCGCCGAGCGCGCCAAGGGCCGCGTGGTGACGGCGGCGGTCAAGGAGATGTCCTTCGCCAAGGCGATGAAGATCGGCGACACGCTGTGCATCTACACCCATGTCGAGCGCGTCGGTCGCACCTCGATGACGCTCAAGGTCGAAGCCTGGGCGCAGCGCTACCTCTCCGATCTAATGGAGAAGGTCACCCATGCCGATTTCGTCATGGTGGCGCTGGATGGCGACAGCAAGCCGAAGCCGATTCCGGCGGAAAGCTGACGCAAGTCGATTCTGCCAAGCTTGCGCTTATGTAACATCCCCCGCGCGGGCGATGCGCTGCGCGACATCCAATGGTTGCCTTCCTCTCCGATTCTGCGGATGGCGGAGGGAAGACAATGCGTCAACATATGCTGAACGGCTGGCTCGTGGCGGCCCTTGTCGCGGTGATCTGCCTGCTTGGCACCACCGCCTATACCGAGATCAGGAAAGAGCTTCCGAGCGTCGCCTGCACGCACGACCGGACAGTTGGCGACCAGCGGACCGCAAGGGCCGAGACCTGCGGCACGATGTGTTGCAGCAACCCTGCGTCAAAGGCCTGAAGGCCTCTCAGCGGAAGACGCTTAACAGCCTCAAAATGATGATGCGCCGGCGAACGAGACACGGCAGCTCGACCGTGACGGCATGACCGATGATGCAAGGCGGCTCAGTTGAACCTGAACCGTGCGTCTTCGAGGGAAAAATCCTTCCACCGCAAGGGTTTCAGGCGTGCACGCCGTCGAATTTTTCGCGCGCCGCCTGGACGCGTACAGTGTTCCTGCGCGCCCATTCGCCGAGCGCGCCGACCGGAATCAGCAGCTCATGGCCGAGCTCTGTCAGCTCATAATCGACGCGCGGCGGGATGGTCGGGAACACGGTCCGGGTGACGAAACCATCGCGCTCCAGACCGCGCAAAGTGGTGGTCAGCATCTTCTGTGAAATGCCGCCGACGGCCGCGCGCAATTCGTTGAAGCGCAGCGGTCCGCCGCCGAGCTTGCCGACGACCAGGACGGTCCATTTGTCGCCGACGCGCTGCAGGATTTCCGAGACGGCGCGGCAGTCTTCGGTGTTGTGCGGGTGCCTCAGTAACAAAACGGTGCCTCCTTGCGCAGTGGTTTGACAGTATCTCATATAGCGCCGGTATCCAAACGATACCAGCTTTTACATATATGGAGAGCCCCATGTCCAAGCCCAAAATCGCCATTGTCGTCGGTTCGACACGCGCCGCGCGTTTCGCCGATGTGCCCGCCCAGTGGATCGCCAAGATCGCCAAGACCCATGCCGACATCGATGTCGAGATCGTCGACCTGCGCGACTGGCCGCTCCCCTTCTTCGATGAGGTTGCCTCGTCCGCCTGGGCGCCGTCGCAGAATGAAGTTGCCAAGCGCTGGCAGAAGAAGGTCGCCGAATTCGACGGCTTCATCTTCACCGCCGCCGAGTACAATCATGGCCCGACGGCCGTGCTGAAGAACGCCATCGATTACGCCGCCAATGAGTGGAACAAGAAGCCGGCCGGCTTTGTCGGTTATGGCAGCGTCGGCGGCTCGCGTGCGGTCGAGCACCTGCGCCTTTCCGCTGTCGAGCTGCAGATGGCTCCGGTCAAGTCCGCCGTCCACATCGCCTGGGGCGATTTCCTGGCGGTGCGCCAGGGCGAGAAGAAGCTTGAGGAGATCGAGCATCTGAACCAGGCAGCCGCAGCCCTGGTCAACGACGTTGCCTGGTGGGCCCGCGTGCTCAAGGCAGCGCGTCAGGCCGACGCGATTGCCGGCGAAGCCCAGGCGGCCTAAGCCTATCCTCCCAAGGGAAAGCATCTTCCCATGAGGGCGGCGCTTGCGCCGCCCTTTTTCATTTGCGTGAAGGGGCGTGCTGGCGAAGCACCGGCTTTTCGACGAGCGCCGTTCGACCGGCAAGGTCGTGCTGGTGTGCTGACGACCATGCGCGATGATCGCCGCCTGTCACAGCCAACCACCGGAAAAACCAGCCCTTCGCAGTCCTGTGGTGACAGCCGGAACGCGGCGCATCAGCCGCCACAGGAAGTCCGATCGGTAATTCTCGATCATCAGGGCGATCGGCCCCTGATTGATGCCGACATGGTCCGGCGAGACCCAGCCGCAGGCACGGCCGTCGGCAGCGGCGATCGTCGGATTGAAGCTTGCGACGAAGCCGTAAGGGTTGCCCACGTGCAGATCCATCTCGTGAAAATGGCGCAGCGCCGGCAGCACGATCTCCGGCGCAAAGGGCAGGGAGGCGATCGCCGCCCATGGCGACAGCGTGCCATCATCCGGGCCGAAAGGCGCGCCGCGCGCGAGGTAGCCGAAGAAGCGGCGGCCATCGAGCCTCATTTCGCGCTTGGTCGGGCCTGGGCCGTCGCTGGCGGTGAGGCCCCAGCAATTCTCGCTATAGCCGTTGAACCCCTTCGGATTGCGGATGGCGTAGTTGCGCTGCAGGTAGGTTGCCTGGCGGCTGTTTTGGAAATAGTCGCTGTCGCGATCGCGCATGAACGCATCGCGGATGCCGCGAAAATCGATCCAGATATGCGAGAACTGGTGGATGAAAAGCGGGCCGGCATAGATCAGCTCTCGGCCGTAGATTGTCTTCCACTTGTAGGTGGACAGCCAGGCCGCGTAGCTCTCGGGCGGCAGCGAGTGGGTCGGCGATCCCAAACCAAGCACGTACAGGATCAGCGCCTCGTCAAATCCTTCCCAGCGATAGCGCAGGAAGCCTCTTTCAGGCCGCCAGCCATGGGTGACGGTGGCGCCGCCATTCTGTGCCCAACGCCAATCGGCGCGGCGGTAGAGTGCATCGGCGAGCCGGCGGATTTCCAGTTCGGGTTCATCGTCTTCGTCGAAATAGGCGCCGGCGGCCAGTACGCCGGCCAGCAGAAGTGCGGTATCGACCGTGGATAGCTCGCAATTCCAGACGCGGCGGCCGGTCTGCATGTCGAGGAA
This sequence comes from Mesorhizobium sp. P2_C5_2, assembly GCF_056404535.1. Lineage (NCBI taxonomy): Bacteria > Pseudomonadati > Pseudomonadota > Alphaproteobacteria > Hyphomicrobiales > Phyllobacteriaceae > Mesorhizobium > Mesorhizobium sp. P2_C5_2. The sequence continues at coordinate 606,377 of NZ_JBFUDV010000003.1, forward strand.
ATGATAGTAGAAGCCCTTGTAGCCGGTGGCATCTGGTTCCGGCCCGTGCGGGGCGTTCCAGAAGAAGCGAAGCGTGGTGAGCGTCCGCTCGATTGCGGCGGTGCGCGTCATGAAACCGCGCTCGACACCGATCGGATAGGACGACAGCGCGAGCCCGACGGCGGCTATGCTGGCAGGCGACGCCGACGTGTTGCGGTCGGCAACCAGGCCGTTGGCTGGATTGGCCTCGTTCAGAAAATATTCGAAGGACAGGCGCTGGATGTCTTGCAGAAGCTCGTCGTTCAGCGCGTGTTCGTTCGATGCATCCATGGCTATCGATATAAAGGCTTTGGCGGTGTTTGCCATTCTTCCGGTGGATCAATGATGGGTGAGGGTAGCCTGGGGCCGGCACCCCAGCCTCCATTCACGCCACTGCTTGAGCCTTGCGCGGTTCGGCGAGCATGCCGAGGCCCAGGCCTTCGACTAGCCGGGCCTGGATCGTCCTAACATCGTTTTCGTAGGCCGCCTACGGCCTGCAGTCGCCATGCGTTGGTGTCCGTTTCCACGATCACGCCTGAGTGACTTGCATAATGCAACTAACTTGGCTATGAGTCACTTTCATTTTGAAAGAGACCTCTGCCATGGTTGCCAAAACAAGCTTTGAAACCCGCCCGTGCCCCATCGCGCGCAGCCTCGACGCTGTCGGCGAGTGGTGGAGCATTCTTTTGCTCAGGGACGCGTTCCAGGGCCTGACGCGGTTCGACCAGTTTCAGAAGAGCCTGGAGATTGCGCCCAACATCCTGACGCGACGGCTGAACAGCCTGGTCGAGCGCGGCCTGTTCGAGAAGCGCGTCTACTGCGAGCGCCCGCTTCGCCATGAATATGTGCTGACCGCCAAGGCGCGCGATTTCCGCCCGGTTCTCCTCTCGCTGCTTGCCTGGGGCAACAAGCACCTGGCGCCAGAGGGTCCGAGCCTGGTGGTGGTGGACAAGGCTGACGGCCGCTGGGCTGAGCCGGTTCTGGTTGATCGCCAAACCGGCAGCGAACTCGACAGCGAGGGCTTCGCCCTGGCGACGGGGCCGACAGCGACCGATCGCATGCGGCAGCGGTATCGCTTCAGCAGCGCGGGCTCAGGCCTTCCACTGGTGGAGAACACAGTGATCGAGCACAGGTCCGATGAGGCGCGCCGCCAATGAACAAGGTTCTTACCACTGCCGAGTTGCAGCCTGCACAGGCTTCGATTGTTCAAATTCCCGCACTCGTCAAAAAGCGTCGCAAGCCGTGGCTGACGCTGGCAGCGGTGATCGCCATCGGTGCCGGCGGATGGTATGGCGTCGACTGGTGGCAGGCCGGCCGCTTTCTCGTGTCGACCGACGATGCCTATGTCGGCGGCAACGTCACGCCGCTGGCGCCGCGGGTCGCCGGCCATATCGATCAGATTCTCGTCGAGGACAACCAGCATGTCGCTGCCGGACAGCTGATCATCCGCATCGATGACCGGCCGTTCAAGGCAGCGCTGGAGCATGCGCGGGCTTCCGTTCAGCAGCAGCAATCGGCGCTCGACAATCTGCGCGCCCAGATATCGCTGCAGAATTCGGTGATCGAGCAGGCCTCGGCCGATCTCGATGCGAAGAGCGCTGCCGCTGCTTTCACCGCCCAGGATGCCAAGCGCTATGAAGTGCTGGCCAGCACCAGGGCCGGGACGCAGCAGGACGCGCAGAGAAGCCTTGCCGCCGACGGTCAGGCCAAGGCTTCCGTTGCCGCCTCGCGCGCCGGGCTCGCAGCCGCCAAGCAGCAACTCGATGTGCTCAACACCCAGATCGCGGAAGCCACCGCCGCGGTCGCGGCCGCCAAGGCGGATGTCGATACGGCAGAGCTAGATCTCGGCTTCACTGAGATACGCTCACCCATCGAAGGCGTCGTCGGCAACAGGCTGGCGCAGGTCGGCACCTATGTTTCGCCGGGCAGCTATCTGCTGACGATCGTGCCGGCATCGGGCCTGTGGGTCGACGCCAATTTCAAGGAAGACCAGCTGCGCAACATGACCGACGGGCAGGCTGCCACGGTCTATACCGACATCGCGCCCGACGCGCCGCTCAAGGGCCACGTCACCAGCCTGGGGCCGGCAACCGGGGCGATCTTCAGCGTGATCCCGCCGCAGAACGCGACCGGCAATTTCACCAAGATCGTCCAGCGCGTTCCCATCCGGATCACGATCGACCAGGACCAGGCGCAGAAGGTCGCGCTGCGGCCAGGTCTCTCCACCGTCGTCACGGTCGATACTGCGTCGCACTGAGGACGCCATGTCAGAGCGCGCTGCCCCGCAGTCCTTCTTCGTCAGCATCCTGCCGTTCATGGTGATGTGCGTCGGGATGTTCATCGCGCTGCTCGACATCCAGATCGTGGCGTCCTCGCTGCAGGATATTGGCGGCGGCCTGTCGGCGGCGCAGGACCAGATCGGCTGGGTGCAGACCTCCTATCTGGTGGCGGAGATCATCGTCATCCCACTGTCGGGCTGGCTCACCCGAGTGTTTTCGACACGCTGGCTTTTCACCTTCTCGGCGGCCGGCTTCACGCTGGCCAGCATGCTGTGCGGCTTCGCCTGGAGCATTGAAAGCATGATCGTGTTCCGCGCGCTGCAGGGGCTGCTCGGCGCGTCGATGATCCCGACGGTGTTCACCTCGTCGTTCCACTATTTCCAGGGGCCGAGGCGGGTCTATGCGGCGGCGGTGGTCGGCAGCATCGCTTCGATCGCGCCGACGCTCGGCCCCGTCATCGGCGGCTGGATCACCGATACGCTGAACTGGCACTGGCTGTTCTATGTCAACGTCGTTCCCGGCACCATCATCACCATCCTCGTCGCGCTGCTGGTCAAGATCGACAAGGCCGATCCATCGCTGCTGAAGGGCGCCGACTATGTCGGCATGGTCCTGATGGCCGTCAGCCTCGGCACGGCCGAGTATGTGCTGGAGGAAGGCACGCGCTGGAACTGGTTCGACGATGCGACGATCCGCAACGGCGCCATCGTTGCCAGCGTTACGCTCGTTCTGTTCGTCATCCGCAGCCTTACCTATACGCAGCCGGTGGTGGATTTTCGCGCCTTCGGCAACCGCAACTTTGCCATTGGTTGCTTCCTGTCCTTCGTCACCGGCATCGGCATCTTCGCCACGATTTATCTGACACCGCTGTTCCTCGGCTATGTCAGGGGCTACGACGCCTTCCAGACCGGGGTGGCGGTGTTTTCCACCGGCGTCGCCTCGATGGTCGGCGTGCCCGTCTACATCTTCCTCGCCAAGCGCTTCGACACGCGCTGGCTGATGATGTTCGGCCTGGCATCCTTCGGTGCGTCGATGTGGAGCTTTAGCGCCATCACCAGCCAGTGGGGCGCGGCCGAGCTGCTTCTGCCACAAATCTTTCGTGGCTTCCCGCAGGTCTTCGCGGTGGCGCCGAGCGTCAATCTCGGCCTCGGCAGCCTGCCGCCGGAGCGGCTGAAATATGCCAGCGGCCTGTTCAACACCATGCGCAATCTCGGCGGTGCGGTCGGCATCGCCATATGCGGTGCGATCCTCAATGACCGCACCAACTTCCATTTCCTGACCATCGCCTCGCATCTGACGCCGCAAAACGAAGCGGCGATGCGGCTCCTCGACAATGTCGGGCAGCGCTATGGCCAGTTGCCCGGTGCTGTCGCTGATGGTCATGCCGCGGCGCTGAAGCAGCTCTGGCAGCTGGCCTATCGCGAGGCTTCGACCATGGCCTACGCCGATGCGTTCCTGGTCATCATGGTGGCGTTTGTCATTGCCACCGCGCTGGTTCCATTCCTGCGCAACGTCACACCAAAAGCGCCGCCGCCCGACGCACACTGAAGCTGGACCGCCGTTGGACCGCCATATGGACAGGGCTGCCATCTGGCCCTGCCGTTTTGCTCTGATATAGCCGCTGCGATCCATCACATGAGCATGTCCCGTGAAGTCACCCAGCCTGGCAGGCGCCGTTTCCCCCATGATCCCGGTGCTGGTCTGCGCACTTGCGATCTTCCTTCTGTCCGCCATGGATGCGGCGATGAAGATCCTGGTCATCGCCGTCGGCGTCTACAACACGGTGCTATGGCGCAGCATGCTTGCGACCGTGGTCGCGGGCACGGCCTGGGCGGCGGGGCCGCGGACGCTTCCCACGCCTTCCGTAGTGCGGCTGCATGCGCTGCGCGCCGTGGTCGTCGGTATCGTCCTGCTGTCGTTCTTCTGGGGGCTTGCCAGGCTGCCGCTGGCGGATGGGATCGGGCTTAGTTTCGTCGCGCCGCTGTTTGCTCTACTGCTGGCCGCGCTGCTCTTGGGCGAACGCATCCAGCGTCAGGCGATCTGGGCGTCGCTGGCGGGCATCGCCGGTGTCGTCATCATCATGGCCGGACAGTTCGGGCAAGGGAACTACACCGGGGATGCTCTGCTTGGCACGGTGGCTGTGCTCGCATCGACGGTGTTCTACGCCTACAATCTGATCCTCTCGCGGCGGCAGGCGCTGGTGGCAAAGCCAGGCGAGATCATGCTGTTCCAGAACCTGTGCGTTGCCGCCGTCCTTCTCCCCGCCGCGCCCTGGCTGGCCGTCGCCCTGCCGGGCAATCTCTGGCTTTCCCTGGCCGGCGTGACGGCGCTGTCCCTTTCCGGCCAATTCCTGATGAGCTGGTCCTATGCGCGGGCCGAAGCGCAATATCTGATCCCGACGGAATACTCGGCCTTCATCTGGGCGATCGTGTTTGGCTGGCTGTTCTTCGACGAGGCGGCGACCTGGACGACGTTGGCGGGTGCCGCCTTGATCGTCGCCAGCTGCCTGATCGCCTCACGCTCAAATCCCAGACTTGCCGAACCGATCGAAGCCGCGGTCTAAACGGGCGCTGTTGTCAACGCACCACTTCGCGATGGCCGCTCGGCAGGCGGGTGGCGATCAGCTTGTCGATACGGCGGCCGTCAAGGTCGACGACCTCGAAGCGCCAGCCCTGCGCGTCGACGCATTCGCCGGTCGCCGGCAGATGATGCATGTGCGACAGAACATAGCCGGCGACGGTTTCGTAGTCGCGGTTCTCCGGCAGGTCGATGCCGAGAACTTCCGCCATTTCGTCGGCCTGCATGTAGCCGGCGAGCAGCCATGAACCATCCTCGCGCTTGACCGCGTTTTCTTCCTCGCCGGCGTCGAGGTCGGCGCGGAAGACGCCGGTAATGGCTTCCAGAATGTCGGCGGGGGTGACGATGCCTTCGAAATGGCCGTATTCGTCATGCACCAGCGCCATCGGCACGTCGGAATCCTTCAGCTTTTGCAGCACGTCGAGCGCGTCGGCCTGGTCATAGACAATGGGGGCGGCGCGCACATGCTTGCGCGGGTCGAGCGCGCGGCCGGCAAGGATCGCCGCCAGCACGTCGCGGGTCTGGACGACGCCGACCATGATATCGACGCCGCCATCGCCCGCCGGCAGGCGCGAATGCTGGGTGTCCATCAACAGCTTGCGGATGGCGCTTTCATCCGCCTGCAGATTGATCCAGTCGACCTCTGTGCGCGGCGTCATCACCGCGCGCACGGCGCGGTCGCCGAGCCGCATGACACCGGCAATCATGCGCCGCTCGTCGGACTCGATGGTGCCGTGATGCTCGGCCTCTGCGACCAGCATCTTGATCTCCTCGTCGGTAACCTTCTCCTCGCTCTCGCCGCGCTGGCCGAGCAGCCACAATATGGCGCGGCCGGAAATGTCGAGCAGGAAGACCAGTGGCGCCGAGACGGTGGCGAGGATGGTCATCGCCGGGGCGGCGCGGGCGGCGACGCGTTCTGGATCGCGCAGCGCGATCTGCTTGGGCACCAGTTCGCCGACGATCAGCGAGAAATAGGTGATGATGGCAACGACAATGCCGACGCCGAGCGGATCGGCCACGCTCTCGCGGATGCCGGTCGAGGCCAGGTACACCGACAGCCTGTCGCCCAGCGTGGCGCCGGAAAAGGCGCCGGACAGCACGCCGACCAAGGTGATGCCGATCTGCACCGACGACAGGAATTTGCCGGGGTTGGACCCGAGCGCCAGCGCGCGCCCGGCGCCATTGACGCCGCGGTCGATCATCGCCTTGAGCCGTGCCGGGCGCGACGAAACGATGGCGAGCTCGGACATCGACAGAAGGCCGTTCACACAGATGAGGACGACCACGGTAGCGATTTCGACGTATAGCATCAGCGGTCAATAGCATTGCCGCAGGCCGCTGGAAAATAGTCCGCGTTGATTTTTGGAGAATGACAGTGGCAGCCCGCAACAGGGCGGCGCGAAAGCATCGGACCGCTTGCCGCCATTTTCTACGCTTTTGCCGCCTTACGGCAGTTGTCGCAGCACGCCGACAATGGCCTTGCCGTCGGTGAAATAGGGGTCGCCGCCGCCATTGCGTCCGGCCTTGGTGGCGCCGATACCGGGGATATCGCTCACCGTGATCACCATGCCGGCCGCAGTCAGGTCGTGAATCACGAGATCGCGCTCGGCGTCGATGTCGGGACCGATATGGTGGGTGATGGCGCCGGTGTCGTGGCTGAGACCAACGCCGCGGTCGAAGCTGGCCGAGCCCAGCCATAGCGGGCGGCCATCGTCGCCGGTCGCATCGGTGCGCCAGAAGCGGACATGATGACGCCGGTCGGCGCTGCCGCCGACCGGTTTTTCAAAGGCGAGGTCCTGGGCGCGGCCTTCGAACAGCAACCGGCTGACCGGGGCGTCGGGATAGGGATGATCGAACAGCACGCTTTCACCGATTTCGATCGCGGTCTTCAGCGTCACGCCATCGGCCGTGTCCCAGCCGGCCACGGCGAAGGCATGCACAAGCTCCTTTTCGCTGCCGACAAGGCCGACATTGATCGGGTCGCCCGGAATACCTTGCGGCGTGTGCGTCCATCTCGAAGGTCTGCTTGCGATAGCCGCGGTCGCGAAACGTCCAGAATTCAGGTGCGGCGACATAGGCGAGCGCCAGCCAGGCAGCGACGATAGCAGCCAGCCAGATCGTTATGCGTCTTCGAAGGCTTTTTTGACCCACCTGCCGCCGCCTGCTTGTGCGGCGTCACCTTATGCGGCGTGACCGGGTTTTGGCAAAGAGAGCCGGCTACCGTCAGCGGCAGGCGCGGTAGCCGCTCTTGCGGTTCTTGATGTCGAAATGGAAATGATTGCGGTGGTCGTAATTGTAGCCGGGGCCGAGCACGGTGGTGAAATACTGGCAGCCATCGGCGCGCACATTGTTGAGGAAGCCACGGGTGCGGAAGGCGAACAGGCCGGGCTTGCGCACGTCGATGTCGTCGCCATTGTTGAGCTCGATGCTCATGACATCGAGCGCATTGCCCTTGCCGTGCTCGGACAGAACGCCTTCGCCGGCGATGTTGCGGCAGGAATAGCTCGAGCCCTGGTGGATGGTCTTGACGCCCGAGAAATAGCGCCAGCGGGCGGAGGGAACCAGTTCGTTCCTGGTCCAGGCGGCGAAGCTGGCGGCCATGTCGCAGGTCAATGTCGCCGCCGGCTTCATCTGGATGCCGCCAATGGCCGAGACCTTGACCGGAAAGTCGATGCCGCACTGTCCCTCGTGGATCGGCTGGACATCGGTGTAGACGACGCCGAGGCGCCTCAGCTCGCCACGGCAGTCGGTTTCGCTGGCCGGCATCTGTTCGGGCTCGGACATCGGCTCGTCCATGCGCGGATAGGCGGCGGTCATGTAGGGGTTGGACGGGACGAGCTTCTGCATGCCTTCATATTGCGGCACGGCCGCGGTCTGCGAGCCGACGTCGACGGCAGGCTGCAACGACAGCACGCTGCCGGTGTTGCAGGCCGAAACGGCGGCCAGCGCAAGGCCGGCGGCCGCCATCGCTGCGCGTTTTGATTGGCGCGCGGAGGCGAAAAAAACGGCGCGAAATCTGCCGGCCATTGACGGAATCCCGTTGACGGATATCCGGCATTTTAACGATCAAGGGTAAAGGAAAGCTCAGCGCTCGCATTCATGCCTGCGGCCGAAATGCGGCACGTGGGTCGGTCTGCCAGCCTACTGGCAGAAGGTGCCGCCGTGCCGGCGCGGTTCGAGATCGAGATGGAAATGCAGGGCGTGGTCAGGGTCGGCGCCAGGTCCAAGCACGGTCTTGAACGGTCCGCAGGCGGCCTTGCGCACGGCGTTGAGGAATTTCGCGTCCTTCTCAGGCGGCGTTGGACCGACTTCGATCTTCCTGCCGTCAGACAGGGTGAAGCTGGCGATGTCGAGGGCGTTGCCGAAGGCGTGTTCCGACAGTTTGCGCGTGCCGTGGCGCGGCCGGCAAACGAAGGCCGATGCCTGGTTGATCGATTTCAGGTCGGCGCCGAATTCAGCTTTTGCCGCCGGCTGGATGACATTGGCAGCAAAGCGGGCGGCGGCTTCGGCCATGGGACAGTTGAGCTCGGTAGCGGGGCCGATGGCGATGGATTTTCCGAGCGACTTCAGCACCAGGGGATAGGGGATCGAGCAGCCGATTTCGGGGGTGCTTTCCGCCTTGTGTTCCTCGAATTCGACGCCAAGCGCCGTCAGCCGCTCGCGACAGGCAACTTCCTCCGCCGGCATCTTTGCGTCGGGCAAATCGGCGGAGCGGGGGTCGGGCAGCATCTTCTTGTCGTCGGCATCCGCAGGTTTGTCAGGCGGCTGCGGGGCGACGACGGGCGGCTCTACCTCCGGCTTTGTGACGTCGGGCCTTTGTGTCGGAACGGGCACCACGGCCGGCGGCTCAGGCTCACTTTCCGTATTGGTTGACGGCTCCGCGGCCGACGGCCTGGGCCGCGCCTGCTTTTCCTGACGGGACTTTTCTTGATTGAACCGATCGTCATTGGACCGGTTGGGTGCACCGCTGGTCTTCGGACCTTCAGTCTTTTGCTCTTCAATCGGAATGTCGGTCTTCTGCGCCTCTGCGGGGCGCGCCTCGGGCACCGGAACAGCGCCAGCCGAAGGCTGCGGCCCCTGTGTTTTCGACTCTGCCTGGTTCGGTGCGATATGCCGCTTGCCGCGCGATTTCAGGCGGTGCTTGCTGCTCGGCTTCAGCGGCTGGTCGGCCCGCTGTGACAGCGGCTGCTCCATCCGTGGTGACAGCGGCGTGTGATGTCGGCGATGCTTGGCGTCGGCCGGGGTCGTGAGCAATCCGGCGACCACCATGGCCAGCGCCAACCCACATATTCTGGAAAAGACAAGCGCCGCCATTGGCCCTAAACGGCGTGGGCTTGCGGAGGTTGCCGGGAAAAGCGCATGCGCCCGATCACGATCGGTTACCCCGGCGTTACGCGCCAATCGCCTCCAGCCCTTCCTCCAGCCAATCGGCCAGAAGCGGCATGCCGAGCAGATATTTAGCCGTGCGCTTGTTGGCGCGCTCGCGCGCGGCGGCGAGCGCATCGGCCCATTCCGCAGCGTCATAGTCGCCGCGGCCGACCCAGGCCAGCGCGATCAGCTCGGCCGCCTCATCTACATTGAGGTCGTTGATCAGCTCGCGCAGCTCTTCCTCGCTGAGGTTTTCCGAGCTTTCCTCGGCAAGGCCGTCATGGTGGTGATTGTCGTGCGTGTCGCCGTCGAACTCGACCTCATGCTCGGCGCCGTCGGCATAGTCTTCGTTGACGGCAGCACTCAGCCCCTTTGCCTTGAGAATGAACAGCCGAACGGTGTCCGGGCCGATCGATAGCTCCCATTCCCGTTCACGGCGCTGTTGCACTCTCGCGCACTCCGCTGGTCCCTTTCGCGGATGATAGCGGATTTGCAGCGCGCGTCACGTCATGTTCGGCCAGCTGGCTCCTGCCTCTGGTTAAACTCAGGTGGGTTCGGCCGCAGAAATAGTTTTATGGTGGCCCTTTTTCCGGGATGAAACGGCGCGCGTTCGGCGTTAGCATTTCATTGTTATCCCTCAAGGAGGCTTCGATGCGCAGACGTTTGCTGATTCAGGTAATGGCTATTGTCGCTCTGCCGCTGTTTGCGGCGCCAGCATTTACCGCCGGCGAGGGTGGCGGAGGCGACGGCGGGAGCACGAAATGCAAGAAGGGCGAGGTCTGGGACAAGAAGCTGAAGAAGTGCGTCACGCCGAAATACGGCATGCTCGACGACAACAACATCTATGAGGCCGGCCACGATCTGGCGATGGCGGGGCGCTATGACGAGGCGATCGCCGTGCTCAGCCTTGCCGAGAACAAGCAGGATCCGCGCATCCTCAACTATCTCGGCTATTCGCACCGCCATTCCGGCCGCGTCACGGTCGGCCTCGGCTATTACGAGGAAGCGCTGCGCATCAATCCCGATTACACGCTGGTGCGGGAATATCTCGGCGAGGCGCATCTGCAGATCGGTGACCTGGCCGGCGCCCAGGAGCAGCTGGCCGAAATCGAGAAGCGCACCGGCAAGGGTTCGCGCGAATACGGCATGCTGGCCGAACAGATCTACCATTTCATGAGAAGCTGACCCCACCCCAACGGCTTCTTGGGCCGGCTGCGAGCAATCGCAGCCGGTTTTTCGTTGTCGCAGCCGCAACAGAGCGCGCATGCCGTAACGGCAACTGCACAATCGGCCCATGATTTTTCAAAAGCCCGCTTTTTCAGCGTGAAAAGCGCGCGAAGATCGCTATATTGGGGGAAATTGCGGTGAAACGGTTCCGTTAGCCCGAGGCTGCCGGACCCGTTTTCTTTTTGTACCCATCGACAAGGCTTTCCCCGAAACGCGGGGGTGGCGGCAGGAAAGGTCAGGCATCATGAACAAGGTCCCGATGACAGGCGAGGGGTTCGCGTCATTGAAGGAAGAACTGCGTTGGCGTCAGCAGCAAGAGCGGCCGCGCATCATCGAGGCGATCTCCGAAGCGCGCTCGCATGGCGACCTGTCCGAAAATGCCGAATATCATGCCGCCAAGGAGTCGCAGAGCCTCAATGAGGGCCGCGTCAACGAGCTCGAAGACTATATCGCGCGGGCCGAGGTGATCGATGTCACCAAGCTCAGCGGCGACAAGGTCAAGTTCGGCGCGACCGTCGTGCTGGTCGACGAGGACACCGAGGAAAAGAAGACCTATCAGATCGTCGGCGACCAGGAAGCGGACGTGAAATCGGGCCGTATCTCGATCTCGTCGCCGATCGCGCGCGCGCTCATCGGCAAGGAAGTCGGTGACGCCATCGAGGTCAACGCGCCCGGCGGCGCACGGGGCTATGAGATCGTCCAGGTGCAATTCATCTAGGACCTTTTGATAATTCTACTCTGGCGGCCGACTAGCGCGGTTTTCTGCGCTTCCGGTGCTCACGTACCTTAGTACGCTCCGCTCCGGTTCTCGAAAACCACGCTATTCGACTCACCAGAGCGAATTCTGAAAAGGTCCTATGCTGGAGCTTGCAGCCTAAGGGCTAACAGCTTTTCGGCTTCCGCCACCACGTCGGCCGGCGCTAGGCGCCTGCCAGCCGCGGCCAACAGCGTTGAGGCATATTGCCCGCGTGGGCCGGTCAAACCCGGCTCCGTCGCCAGGAACACCGCGACCGTTGGCAGGCCGAAGGCGGCGGCGAGGTGGGTCAGGCCGGTGTCGGCGCCGATGACCAGCGTCGAGCGGCCGAGGATGGCGGCGATTTCAGCCAGTGGTGATTTCGACACCACGATTGTAGACGGCACGGCTTTTGCGATCGCCTCGGCCACGGTCTTCTCGCGCTCGTTCGACCAAGTGGTGACCGGCGTTGTACCCCGTTCAGCCAGCAGGCGGGCGGCTCCGATCCAGTCTTCGGCCGGCCATTTCTTGTCCTCGCGGCTGGTGCCGTGCAGCAGGAAGGCCGTCTTGCCGTCGATGCCGGCCAAGCCTGGGGGAGGCGGCACAATCCCCGATGACAGCGTCGAAAGATCGGGCTCGTAATCGAGCGCCAGCCCGAACAGCCGCCGTGTGCGCTCGATGGCGTGCAGGTCGCGCGGTACGGCGTAGCGCCGGTCGTAGAACAGCGCCGCTGACGGTTCGCGTGCGCTCGCCCGGTCGAAGCCGGCAATCGGGGCGCTGGCCAGTTTCGCTACCAGCGCCGATTTCAGCAGCAGCCCCTGCGCGTCGATGACAAGGTCGTAGTGGCCTGCCCGCAAGGCGCGGCGCAAGCCCATCGCTTCGCGCCATGTGCCGGCGTTAAACAGATGCTTGCGCCAGCGCCGGATGGCGACGGTATGGATCTTTGCTATCGCCGGATGCAGCGCGACGATGCCGGCAAAAGCCTCTTCGACGCACCAGTCGAAGGAGATCTCAGGGCGCTTGCGGCGCGCATCCTCGACAGCGGGGAAGGTGTGGATGACGTCGCCCATCGACGATGTCTTGACGATCAGCACCTTCATGCGACGGCCGGGAGCTCCAGCAAACGGTCCGCCGCCGCCGCAACCTTCGCGACATCCAGTGTCTTCAGGCAGTTGAGATGGCCGAGCGGGCAGATCTTCTGATGGCAGGGCGAGCAGGACAAATGCAGCCAGATCAGCTCGCGCTGCTCGGCGAGCGGCGGCGTGTTTTCAGGCGAGGTCGAGCCGTAGACGGCAACGACCGGCGTGCCGACCGCGGCCGCGACATGCATCAGCCCGCTGTCGTTGGATACCGCCAGTCGTGCAGCCGCGATCAGGTCGATGGCGTCTTCCAGCCGAGTCTTGCCGGCGAGATCGACGGCGCCGGGTGCGAGTGCCGCGATCTCGGCGGTGACGTCGCGGTCATTCTTCGAGCCGAACAGTGCGACCCGGAAGCCTTTTGCCATCATCTCGCGGGCGAGGCCGGCATAGCTTTCGCTCGGCCAGCGCTTGGCCGGGCCGAATTCGGCGCCGGGCATCATGGCGACGAATTTTCCCGATTGCAGGTCGAAGCGGGCAAGGAGTTCTTTCTGATTGCTCGCATCGACGGTGAGCCGCGGCGGCCGGAAATGTCCGCCCTGGGCAAGGCCGAAATAGGCCTGCGCGGTGCGCCGCTTGACGCTTTCGGGTAACGGCACGATGTCGGTCAGCAGCCCATAGCGCATTTCGCGGAGGTTGCCGAAGCGGCGCGGAATGCGGGCAAAGAACGGGATCAGCGCCGATTTCCAGCTTCCCGGCAGGACATACGCCATGTCGTAGCGGCCGCGCAGCAGGCGGCCGAAGCGGCGGCGAATGGTGAATTCGAGCGCGCCGGGTTTCAGCGGGAAGTCGATCTGCTGGCGCAGTTCAGGCATGCGCTTGACCAAAGGTGCCGCCCAGGCCGGGGCCAGCACGTCGATGGCGGCGTGGGGATAGCGTTCCTTCAGCGCCGAGAACAGGCACTGCGCCATGACCATGTCGCCCACCCAGCGTGGGCCGATCACGAGGATCGTTGGGCTTTCAGCCATTCGACATAGTCTCTGACGCCGGTTTCCACTGTGCGGAATTGCCCGTTATAGCCGGCTGCGCGCAAGCGGGACATATCAGCCTGGGTAAAACTCTGGTAGCTGCCCTTGAGGTGGTCGGGGAATTCAATGAACTCGATCTCGCCCTTGCCCAGCGTGTCGATCACGGTCTCGGCAATGGCGCGAAACGGCTGGGCGCGGCCGGTGCCGCAGTTGAAGATGCCGCTCGAGCCCCGCTTCCACAGCCACAGATTGACGTCGGCGACATCGCCGACATGGATGAAATCGCGGGTTTGTTCGCCTGGCCCAAAACCATCATAGGCGCCGAACAATTTTGGGTTTTCGCCGCGCTCGACCTGGTTGAACAGATGGAAAGCGACCGAGGCCATGGCGCCCTTGTGCGCCTCGCGCGGTCCGTAGACGTTGAAATAGCGCAGGCCGGCGACCTGCGAATGATCGCTATCGAAGACGGTCCGCCTGACATAGTCGTCGAACAGTTTTTTCGAATAGGCGTAGACGTTGAGCGGCCGCTCGAGCGCCGGATCCTCGCGAAACTCCGAGCCGCCGCCATAGACGGATGCCGAAGAGGCATAGAGGAACGGTATGCGCAGCGACAGGCAAGCATGCAGCAGCCGTTTGGAATAGGCGTAGTTCACCTCCATCATGAACTTGCCGTTCCATTCGGTGGTGGTCGAGCAGGCGCCCTGATGGAAGACGGCCTCGACGCGGCCGAGGTCGCCGGCTTCCATGCGCAGCAGGAATTCATCCTTGTCGAGATAGTCGGCGATCTTGAGATCAGACAGATTGGCGATCTTGTGGCCGTCGGTCAGGTCGTCGACGACCAGGATGTCGTCATGGCCCTCAGCATTGAGTGCGGCGACGATGTTGGAGCCGATCATGCCGGCGCCGCCCGTGACGATGATCATGAAGGCCTCTGGTTGCTGCGATTCCGGTCCTTATAGGGGAGGTCACGCGGACTGTCGATAAAGTGGACGACCACCCTTCCATTGCCGTTCTTGTCTATTTTGTCTGTTTTGTCTATTATGTGCAAAACGGAGTACCCATGAAGCACTATCCATCTACCGATCTGAAACAGAATCTCGGAGACGTGCTTGCGGCTGCCAGCCAGCAACCCGTCTCTATCACCCGTCACAACAAGCCGAGATACGTCCTGATGAGTATCGAGGCCTACGAGGCTCGCTTCGTCAACGACAGCCGCCGCGCCTACGCCGCCAAGGATGCTCCGCCCGAACATGTCGAGATGCTTGAGGAGTACTCTCGAGAATTGGATCGTGATTAAACCCGCCGCCGCCAGCAGTGCAGTCGCTATGGGCTGATTGCCGACAATCTCGTGAGGTCGCGCCGCCCCTCATCCGCCTGCCGGCACCTTCTCCCCGTATAGTGACGGGGAGAAGGGTATTGGCCGCAACCTGCCGCTTTTCCTGCGACGCTGACAATTGGCGAAACCCGTCGATGAGAGCGTCCCTCTCCCCGTCACTATACGGGGAGAGGATGCCGGCAGGCAGGTGAGGGGCAGAGCAAACGCCTGGCAAGATAGTTGGATGAGTTCGAAGATATCCACATCTGTGGTATCGCCAATATGGACATGAGGGCAGTGAGGCGCAGCCTGTCAGAGCCCAATCATTGAGGTAGAAGAAATGCCGTCGACCGAACTGCTCATCGCGTTTTTCGCCACCACGGCGATCTTTGCCTACATTCCGGGTCCGGCCATGCTCTATGCCGCCGCGCAGACCATGGCGCGTGGGCGCTGGTCGGGGCTGACGGCGGCGCTTGGCATCCATCTTGGCGGCTATTTCCATGTGTTTGCCGCTGCCGCCGGCCTTTCGGTGCTGTTCCACGCCGTGCCGCCACTCTACATGGCGGTCAAGCTGTTCGGCGCGCTCTATCTGATCTGGCTCGGCGTCTCCTTGTTTCGCAAGCGCGGGGAGGGCGATGCGGCATTGCCCACAATCGAGCGCAAATCGGCCCGCCGCGCCTTCTTCGAGAGTATCACTGTCGAGGTGCTCAATCCGAAGACGGCGATCTTCTTCATGGCGTTCCTGCCGCAGTTCATCGATGCCTCGGCAGGATTCCCGGTCTGGCTGCAGTTCGTCGTGCTCGGCACCATCGTCAATCTGATGTTTTCCTCGGCCGATATCGTCTGCGTGTTCCTGGCCGGGCTGGTGATCGGCCGGCTCAAGCGCTCCAGCCGTGCGCAGCGCATGATGCAGCGGGCAGGCGGGGCAGTGCTGGTTGGACTGGGCGTTCACGTCGCCCTGCAGAAGACCTGACGGCTGCCTTGACGTTGCGCTGCGTGGATTTGCGGTATATCGGCTTCGCCATGAACGATCCGGCCCGTAAATTGACAATTTTCAGCGTGATTGAGATCGGCCTTTCCCTCGCATTGCCAGTGACATGATCAAGCACAATCCGCCTTCGCCTGAACCTTTGCACCGCGCCATTGCCCGCTTTGGCGACGTGGCCGTGCTGGTCGTCGGTGACTTCATCCTCGACCGTTTCGTCAACGGCGTCATCGAGCGCATCTCGCCGGAAGCGCCGATCCCGGTGCTGCACGGTCGTGGCGAGACCTCGACGATGGGCGGCGCCGGCAATGTCGTCGCCAACATCGTCTCGCTTGGCGCCAAGGCCATTCCGGTCTCGGTGATCGGCACCGATGCGGCCGGCGACAATCTGGTGCGCATGCTTGGCGAGCTTGGTGCCGACACGGCTGGCCTGGCGCAGGCGCGCGGCCGCATGACGTCGTCGAAGAGCCGCTTCAGCGCGCTCAACCAGCAGGTGCTGCGCTTCGATGAGGAAGAGATCAAGCCGCTCGACGACGAGGAGCGGGCGGGCCTGGTCCGGCATTTCCGCGACGCACTCGCTCGCGCCGACATCGTCATCCTGTCCGACTACGGCAAGGGCATCTTGCTAGACGGCGTTGCCGCCGAACTGATCGCCATCTGCCGTAAGGCGGGAAAACCGGTGCTGGTCGATCCGAAGGGCCGCGACTATGCGCGCTATGCCGGCGCAACCGCCATCACGCCCAACCGCAAGGAACTCGGCGAAGCGGTCGGTCATCCGGTTTTTGCCGATGACGAGATCGTGGCTGCGGCGCGTCAGCTGATCTCGGCGCATGGCTTCGACTTCGTCGTCGCCACCCGCAGCGAAAAGGGCATGAGCGTGGTCGGCGCGGATGAGGCGCGCCACATCGCCACCCAGGCGCGCGAAGTGTTCGACGTGTCGGGCGCCGGCGACACGGTGATCGCGAGCTTCGCGCTGGCCTTGGCCGCGGGCGCCGATCGCGTCATGGCCGCGTCCATCGCCAATGCGGCGGGCGGCGTGGTGGTAGGCAAGCGCGGCACCGCGCGGCTGACGGTCGAGGAACTCACCGGCGCCTTGTTCCGCTCGCATGGCCCGACCGCCCACAAGGATGCCATCCTCGACGCCGCATCGGCGGCGCGCATGGTTGCGGCGTGGAAGGAGGAAGGCCTCAGCGTCGGCTTCACCAATGGCTGCTTCGACATATTGCATGCCGGCCATGTCAGCCTGCTGCATGCGGCGCGCAGTCAGTGCGACCGGCTGGTGCTCGGCCTCAACAGCGATGCCTCGGTGCGCAGGCTGAAGGGACCGGGCCGCCCGGTCAACGATCAGCACGACCGCGCCTGCGTGCTCGCGGCCCTGGCTTCCGTCGACGCCGTAGTGGTGTTCGAAGAGGATACGCCGCTGGCGCTGATCGAGGCGCTGCTGCCCGACATATTGGTCAAGGGCGCCGACTACACCGTCGAGACCGTGGTCGGCGCCGATGTGGTGCAGAAGGCCGGCGGCCGTGTCGTGCTGGTCGACCTCGTCGCCGGCAAGAGCACCACCGGCACCATCGGCAAACTGCGCGCCGGCACCACAAACTGAGGGATTTCATGTCGGGACTGAACGATTACCTGGTCCGCTCGGCGGCTGCGATCAACGCCACGGTCGAGCGTGACCTGACCGACGAGATGGAACGTGCGGTGAGCGCCGTCGTGTCGGCGCTCTCGTCGGGCAAGGCGCTGCTGGTCTGCGGCAATGGCGGTTCGGCCAGCGACGCCATCCACATCGCCACCGAACTGGTCGGCCGCTTCCTCAAAGAGCGCAAGGCCTACAATGTTATTGCGCTGCCGGCCAATGCCGGGATGCTTACCGCCTGGGGCAATGATTATGGCTTCGACACGGTGTTTTCACGCCAGGTCGAGGCGCATGGCGCGGCCGGCGGCGTGCTTCTGGCGATCTCGACCAGCGGCAATTCGCCGAGCATTCTTGCCGCTGCCGAGCAGGCGCGGATGATGGGCATGACGGTGGTCAGCCTGACCGGCGACACCGGCGGCAAGCTCAAGCCGCTCACCGACATCCTGCTCAACGTACCCTCGACCTCGACGCCGATCATCCAGCAGGGGCATCTGTGCCTCTACCATTATCTCTGCGAAGTGGTCGAAGCGCGTCTCAGTGATGGCTGACACCGACGCCTCCGGCCCATACCCGCTGGCTGAGCCCGGCCTGTGGGTCGAGCGGGTCGGTTCGCGGGTCTTTTCAGCCGGGACGCCGGCGCTGTTCCTCGACCGCGACGGCACCATCAATGTCGATACTGGCTATCCCGACGATCCCGCTGACATCGTCCTGCGGCCGGAAATGCTGCCAGTAATCCGAACCGCCAATATTGTCGGCTTTCCTGTGGTCATAGTGTCCAACCAGTCGGGCATTGCGCGCGGCTATTTCGGTTGGCCTGAATTCGCCGCCGTGAATGCCCGGTTGCTGGCACTTCTGGAAGCCGAGCAATGCCGTATCGATATTGTGCTTGCCTGTGCCTACCATTCGAGCGGCACGGGTGAACTGGCGATAGGCGATCATCCGATGCGCAAGCCCAATCCAGGCATGCTTTTGCGTGCTCGTGATCTGCTGGGCGTGGACGTCGGTCGGTCGATCATCGTTGGCGACAAGGCTGACGACATGGAAGCCGGTCGAAGAGCAGGGCTGGTAGAAGGCTGGCTGGTCGGCGGCAGGTTCAACAAAAAGGCCCCGGACGGCAGTTTCACGACGCGCAAGCTGATGACGGGCAATGATTACCGCAGACTGTGCGACGTAATCGCAGGGTTGGGCGTAGCTTAGAACGCCACCAGCCCCTCGTCCTTGACGCGGCGGATGGTGAGCGCGGTGCGCACCGTGTCGACATTAGGCGCCGAGGCCAGCTGCTCGATGACGAAGGTCTGGAACGTGCCGAGATCGCTCGCCACGCAATGCAGCAGAAAGTCGGATTCGCCCGACACCATCCAGGCGTCGCGCACGATCGGCCAGCCGCGGGTGCGCTCGGCGAAGGTTTTCAGCTCCGCATCGGCCTGGTGGTGCAGGCCGATCAGGCAGAAAGCGACGACGTCCATGCCGAGCGCCGGCGCGTTGAGCAGAGCGCGATAGCCCCTGATGATGCCCGTCTCCTCCAGCCGCCGGACGCGGCGCAGGCAAGGCGGCGCCGAAATGCCGACGCGGCTCGACAGTTCGACATTGGTCATGCGCCCATCGCCCTGAAGCTCGCGCAGAATCTTCCAGTCGATGGCGTCGAGGTCGGCTTTCAGGGGCATGGCTGTCTCAGCTTAAGCGCAAGAATCTTTCGCGATCTCGTCATTAAACGACTTTTGTGGCGATGCCAGCCCTTGGTCAGGCGATTTTAGGGCGGTAACGAAAGCGGCGATTGCGCGAATAAGCCTGTGGGTCGAAGCTTTCCGGGGACGACGGCCTGTTCGTCTTGCTGGCGTGGTTGGCAACCCTTACATTACCGGCGACATTTCACGTCTTTTTCCAAGGCACACTCGATTGTCTGCCCCACAGAGGCTTTAGATGACCACCAAGCACGCGCCTGTTCTCATCATCGGTTCCGGCCCGGCCGGCTATACCGCCGCGGTCTACGCCGCGCGCGCCATGCTGAAGCCGATGCTCGTCGCCGGCCTGCAGCAGGGCGGCCAGCTGATGATCACCACCGATGTCGAAAACTATCCCGGCTTTGCCGATCCGATCCAGGGCCCGTGGCTGATGGAACAGATGCTGAAGCAGGCCGAGCATGTCGGCACCGACATCATCAACGACATCATCACCGAGGTCGATCTCAATGTGCGGCCGTTCCGCGCCAAGGGCGATTCCGGCACCACCTATTCCGCCGACGCGCTGATCATCGCCACCGGCGCACAGGCAAAATGGCTGGGCATCCCCACCGAACAGACCTTCATGGGGTTCGGCGTCTCGGCCTGCGCCACCTGCGACGGCTTCTTCTATCGCGGCAAGGATGTCGCGGTGATCGGCGGCGGCAATTCGGCGGTGGAGGAGGCACTCTACCTCTCCAATCTGGCGAAGAGCGTGACCGTCATCCACCGGCGTAACGATTTCCGCGCCGAGCGCATCCTGCGTGAGCGGCTGTTGAAGAAGGACAATGTCCGCGTCATCTGGGACACGATCGTCGACGAGATCACCGGCCGGCCCGGCAAGACACCGCTGCCGCCTTCGGTCGAAGGGCTGAAGCTTAGGAATGCGGTGACCGGCGAGATCAGCCATCTCAAGATCGACGGCGTGTTCGTGGCGATCGGCCACGCGCCGGCAGTCGAGCTGTTCGTCGGCAAGCTGAAGCAGAAGCCGAACGGCTATCTGTGGACGGCGCCGAATTCGACCCGCACCGACGTGCCCGGCGTGTTCGCCGCCGGCGACGTGACCGACGACATCTACCGTCAGGCGGTGACCGCCGCCGGGCTCGGCTGCATGGCCGCGCTCGAGGCGGAAAAGTACCTGGCCGGCATCGAGGTGCATCGCGAAGCGGCGGAATAAAATCTATCAAGACGGCAGAGCAAGCCGTTCAAAAGCCTGATTTTTCATTCAGACGCCAAAAACAGAACGAGGGGAACTCAATGGCGTTGGACTGGGACAAGCTTCGCGTGTTTCACGCTGCGGCGGAGGCTGGGTCGTTCACCCATGCGGCCGAGACATTGCATCTGTCGCAATCGGCGATTTCGCGTCAGGTCAGCGCGCTCGAACATGATGTCGGCGTGCCGCTGTTCAATCGCCATGCGCGGGGCCTGGTGCTGACTGAGCAGGGCGAGATGCTGTTCCGCACGGCGCATGACGTGCTGATGAAGCTTGAGACCATCAAGTCGCGGCTGACAGAGGCCAAGGACCGTCCCTCAGGCGTGCTCAGGGTGACGACGACAGTCGGGCTCGGCGCCGGCTGGCTGACCGAGCGGGTGCAGGAATTCATCGAGCTCTATCCGGAAATCAGCCTGCAGCTGATCCTCGCCAATGAGGAACTCGACCTCACCATGCGCCAGGCCGATTGCGCGATCAGGCTGCGCCAGCCGCAGCAGCCCGACCTCATCCAGCGCCGCCTGTTCACCGTGCATTTCCACCTCTATGCCTCGCCGGCCTATGTCGGCAAACACGGCAAGCCGACCTCGGTCGCAGACCTGAAGAACCATCGCATCGTCACCTTCGGCGTGCCGGTGCCGTCGCATCTGTCGGAACTGAACTGGCTGGAAACGATCGGCGATTTCGAAGGCGGGCAAAGGGTGCCGACGCTGCAAATCAACGACATATTGTCGATCAAGCGCGCCGTGCAGGGCGGCGCCGGCATCGCCATGCTGCCCGACTATGTGATCTCCAAGGAGTCGGATCTGGTGCAGCTTTTGCCAGAGACCGAGGTGCCGTCCTTCGACACCTATTTCGCCTATCCCGACGCGATGAAGAACCAGGCCAAGCTGCACGTGTTTCGCGACTTCATTATTGCGAAGGCGCGCAGCTGGTCGTTCTAAAACAGGCCTGCGGCGCAGCTTCGGGTTATCGCCGCCACGGCGTCAGCCGCGGCAACCAGCCGGGGACGTTGCGGCGGTAGGTCTCGTATTCGGCGCCATAGCGGCTGGCCAGCGTCGGCTCTTCGTAGAACTTGACGAAGGAGCTCATGACGACCGCGCCGATGGCGGCATAGGCGACGACGCTCCAGCTCGAAAACAGCAGCGCCTGGCCGAGGATGATCGACAGCACTGCGACATACATCGGGTTGCGGACATGGCGGTAGATGCCGCCGATCACCAGCTTCTCAGTGGGCGCAACAGGCGCCGGGGTGCCGAGGCCTTCGAGCGCGAAGCGGGCAAAGGAATGGATGAGCAGGGCGATGGCCGCGACGATCAGGATTCCGCCAACAGGGACGAAGCCGGGCACCGTCGACAGTGGCAGACGGTAGTGATCCGTCAGCAGCCAGGGCACCACACCGGCGACGACGCAAGGTGCCACGATGAAGAAGAGCGCGCTGCCGGCGATCGCCTGAGGTGTCCGCATTTCAGGTCTCCCTTGCCAGCGGCCTGGCTTTCCGATTCTGGCCGGTGCCGCAAAAATAAACGCGCTCTGCCTGTTTCCGTGTCATTTGGCATTTTCGCGCTTCGGCGCAAAAATCGGGTCCGGTTACGGTTCTGTGACAGCAATGGGCTGGCCGCGCAGGCCATTTGAAGTCTTTTTCTGGTCCTATCGGGCCCCAAAATGGGTTAGACCACAGCCTGCGCCTTTTTGCATGCGTGTGTTGCAAAATAGATGCTTGTTTCTTGGGCATGATGAGCACATATATAGATCATCTCTTGGGCGCGTTCTCCTCCCATTAGCGCCCTCGAGTGTTCCCCTCTGGAGGTTAGCCTTAACAGGCACTTCCAATCAAACTCAGCCGGATCTTCGTTGATCCGGCTTTTTTGTTTTCAGGCCTGCCGCAACCGCCGAAAAAAACCGATCAGCATTGCCGCGTAACAGTGACATGTAACCTCAGGTAACATGGCGCAGGCGCGATTCATCGTTTAAGCAGATCATAGGACGCGGTTTGGTTCGTCCGGGAGATGGGGGCATCACTCGGAAGATCCGGGCTCAGGCGGCTACCGCGTCCGAACCCATTCGTCTGCCAGTGCCGCCAGGCGCGGCGGATACATGCGGCGGACCTGCCGTTTTCCTCCCAAGAAGACGGTCCGCAATAGGAGCGGCGTCCGGATCATCCGGGCGCCGTTTTTTGTGCGGATCGGGCGCCGCCTGGATCGGTTCACCGTTTTAAGGAAACGGCGAACCGATCCAGCTCTTTGTTCTACGCAATTCCGGACGGAAAACCGCTTCACACTTTTCCTGGAATTGCTCTAGGCAGCCTTGCCGTTGGCGTTCATCGCCTCGTCGGCCAACCGTCCGGTAAGCTCGGCCATATGGTCGAAGGCGCAGCGATAGCTGGCGACGCCGGCGGTCGCCGAGCGCAGTTCGATGATCAGGTCGCCGATCTCGGCCTGCGGCATGGTCGCCTCGACGACATCCCATCCCGGCCAGTCAGGCCGTGCGTCGTAGCCGAGGATCTGGCCGCGCCGCTGCGGGATCAGCGCGATGATCTTCGACGTGGCTTCTGACGGGGTGACGATCTCGACCTTCATCACCGGTTCGAGCAGCACCGGCGAGCAGGCCGCCATGCCCTCCTTCATCGCCAGCTTGGCCGCCATCTGGAAAGCCATGTCGGAGGAATCGACGGCATGGTAGGAGCCGTCGGAGAGGTTGACGGAGACATCGACCACAGGAAAGCCGAGCGGGCCGGATTTCAGATAGTCGCGCACGCCGGTCTCGACTGACTGGATGTAGGTCTTGGGCACGACGCCGCCGGTGATGGTGTCCGAGAACTGAAAGCCGGAGCCACGCGGCAGCGGCTTGATCTCGATCACCACATCGCCGAACTGGCCATGGCCGCCCGACTGCTTCTTGTGGCGGCCGCGCTGCTGCACCGTCTTGCGGATCGTCTCGCGATAGGGAACCGCCGGCGCATGGCCTTCGACCGGGATCTGGTTCTTGCCCTCCAGCCGCTCGCGCACGACCCGCAGATGCATCTCACCATGGCCCGACAGCACAGTCTCAGCCGAGTCCTGGTTGTGGCGCAGGGTGAGCGAGGGATCTTCCTCGGCCAGGCGCTGGATGGCCGCCGACATCTTGACCTCGTCCTTGCGTTCCTTCGGCCGCAGTGCAAAGGCAAAGACCGGCTGCGGCGGTGTCAGCGTAAGCAGCGGCTTCATGCCGCCCTTGGCGGAGCTCAATGTCTGGCCGGTCTTGACCTCGTCCAGCTTGCCCAACGCCACCGTGTCGCCGGCCTTGGCAGCAGCGAGCTTGGACTGGTCCTTGCCGAGCATCTTGTAGATGCCCGAGACCTTCGCCGTCTCGCCGTTCGACAAATAAAGCTCGGCGGCATCGGCGATCTGGCCGGAGAGCACGCGCGACACCGACAGCTTGCCACCATGCGCGGTGTGGATGGTCTTCATCACCTGGACGACGGTCTGATTGCCGTCGGGGACACCGAGCCGTTTTCGGGTGGCCTCGATGTCCGGTGCGTCATGGCGGATCGCCTTCAATAGGCGAAGCACGCCATTGCCCTTTTCGGCGGTGCCGATCAGCACCGGGGTTATGGCGCCGGCGCGCAGGTCGGCGGAGAGATCGTCGAAGACCGCGTCCTTCGGCGGCTCGATCTCCTCCAGCAACTGCTCCATCAACTGGTCGTCGTGATCGGCGAGCGTCTCCAGCATGGAGAAGCGGGCTTCCAGCTCGCGCGCCTTTTCGTCGCCCGGAATCTCGGCGACCTGGCTTTCGGCATATTCGCGGTAGATGTAGGCGCGCTCCAGCGCCAGGTCGATCGAACCGATCACCACATTGTCCTTGCGCAGCGGAATCTGGCGCAGCAGCAGCGGCGCCGCACTTGTCGGCTGCAGCATCTTCAGCGTATCGCGCACGCCGGCGATTGCCTTGTCGACCTTGTTGAGGAACAGGATGCGCGGCACGCCGAGATCGTCGAGCTTGCGCATGATGAGCTGCAAGGCAGGGATCTTCTTCTCGTCGGCCTCGGCGACGACCACGGCGATGTCGCAGGCGGCCAGCACCGGCTCGGCCTCGAAGGAGAATTCGATCGATCCGGGACAGTCGACGAAGGTGAGCTGCTCGCCCATGAATTCGGTGGTGGCAAAGGTCGCCTCGACGCTCATGGCATGGGCGCGCGCCTCGGGCGAATGATCGGAAACGGTGCTTCCCGATGAAACGGGATTTTGGCGGGGGATGGCGCCCGTACGGGCGAGGATGGCTTCGAGAAGTGTCGTCTTACCGCTTGCAAAGGGACCGACTATGGCAATGCATTTCGGTCCCGTGCGTCGTCCTCCGGCGCGAGTACCCATGGCTGACCTCCACTCAGGCGTTGCCCTTGGGTTGCGATCAGCAAAAGTGGAAACGGTTTTGCGCCGATCGCACCCTGACGTGAGCGGCGGCCGGCCTGTTCGACCGTCGCGGGCGGGGTTGTTTTCATTTAGCCACCTGCCCAAACCCATCGTCCCACGGGTTAGCCGGCAGGGCAAGGAAAATAGAAATCGGGGCGTGCGCCACCGTCAGGCGGAGAGGCAGAAGCCAGGATCAGAAACTGTCGGGAAGTTTCAGCGGGCCTGGCTTTGCAGTGCAGGACTGGCTGTGCTCCGCTTCACCACCGCCTCGGCAAAGCGCGTGAGCAGCGGGTTGAACAGCTCCGGCCGTTCCCAGAACGGTGCATGGCCGGCGCCTGATATGATATGGCACTGTTCCCACAGCGAGGCGTAGGCCACCGTCTCGAAGTAGCTCAGCCGCACCAGCGGGTCATGCTCTCCATTGATGACCGCGACCGGGAACGAAGCGTGTTCAACCACCTGTTTCTGGTCGGCGCCGCCGCCGGCAAACATGCTGCGCGCGACGCCGGCGCGAAGCCTGCCGTCGGTGCGCCTGATGGCTTCGCGGAAAGACGGACTTGCGGTGTCGCCGAAGCAAAGCGCCTCAAAACGCTCGACGTCGCGTTCGGAGTAGACCTTCTTGGAAGCGAGCAGCATGTCCCAGTTGGCATGAAAGCCGCGCAGCATGCCGAGAGGCCCCCTCGAAACCGGCGGCGCCCCGGTCAGCACCAGGCCGCTCACCGCATGGTGGAAGCTGGCAAGTTCGATCGCCACATGGCCGCCGAGCGACCAGCCGAAGATGATGGCGCGGTCGATGCCCAGGGCATCGAGAAGTCGGGCTGTGGTCTGGGCGAGGCCGGTAATCGTATAGGCGGTTGCCGGGTCGCGGGCATCGGAGGACTCGCCATGGCCGGGAAGGTCGAACGCAATCAGCCGGTGGGCATCGGCGAGCGGACTGTCGAACTGACGGGCAAACACGGCGCGCGAACTGCCGGAACCATGAATCATGACGATGGGCATGCCAGAGCCCGACGACTGGCTGAGGCGCAAATCGGCCTGGGGCGTGCGGAACGTGCGGTCGGAAATGCTCATGCTGGATTAGACCTTCAGATTTGCCTGAAGGCCAACATCGCATCGCGGGCTCTATATGTTCTTTAAACATGTGGTTAAGAAAGGATTTCTAGAAATCGACCATCGGCGTGACCGCCGGGTCCATGGCAACACCTGCGGAATCCCGACAATGGAACCAGCCCTCGACCTTCTTGTCTCGATCTGCAGCATCGCGACGCTTGGCCAGTATGTCTGGTCGATGCGGGCGCATTTCCAATCGCAGGCCATGTCTCCGGGCGCCATCGTGATATCGGCGGCGGTCATGGCCACGGCGCTGTTCTTTCTGGCCATATTGTGGATCCAAGCGCAGCCGGTTTCGGCAAAGCTCATCGGGCTCGTCATCGAACTGGCAAGCTCGGCCCTGTTCTGGTGGGCGATTGTCACGTCGCGCAAGGCGCGGCTGCGCTTCGCCTTTGCGCCTGACAATCCGCACAGCCTGCTGACCGACGGCCCCTATGGCTATGTCCGCCACCCGTTTTATACGTCCTACATCATCTTCTGGATCGGGTGGGGGATCGCGACGTGGTCGATCTGGGCGGTGGTGCCGGTCGCCGGGATTGTCATCCTCTATGTGTTTGCGGCGCTCGACGAAGAGAAGAAGTTTTCGCGCACACCGCTCGCCGACTCGTACAAGGCCTACCGTGGGCGTGCCGGCCTGTTCTGGCCGCGGCTGGGGTGGTAGCCGGCACCGGGGCAGGGTAGGGTCTGCCGAACTCAGGGATTGCCAGACATGAAGATCATTGCCTGCGGCAGCGTGCCGACCATCATCGCGCCGGACAAGTATTTCACCGGCCGCGTGTTGCAGACGCCGATCATCGACAAGGAAGCGCCCGCGCGGCTGCGCGCCACGCTGGTCAGCTTCGAGCCCGGCGCACGCACCCACTGGCACACGCATCCGCTTGGCCAGACGCTCTATGTCACCTCGGGCGCCGGACTGGCGCAGACATGGGGCGGGCCGATCCAGGAGATCAGAGCCGGCGACGTCATCTCGTTCGAGCCCGGTGAGAAGCACTGGCATGGTGCGGGTCCGAAGACGACGATGACCCATGTCGCCATGCAGGAGGCGCTCGACGGCGTCCATGCCGATTGGATGGAAGCGGTAACCCCTGAACAATATGGCGGCTGAGCGCATGGCGGCGAAACCGGCATGCACGAACTCTTCGCCACCGCCTATGCCGGAGCATGAGGCGCCAACAAAAAACCCGGCGTGACGCCGGGCTTTTGTTTTCAGGCTGTCCTGATCAGGTCAGCGATGCCGTGAACCGCTGGATGCGCGTGCAGGCTTCCTCCAGCAGCGTCTCCGACGTCGCATAGGAGATGCGGAAGTTGGGGCCGAGGCCGAAGGCCGAGCCGAACACCACCGCGACACCCTCGGCCTCGAGCAGTTCGGAGCAGAAGGCTTCGTCGGTGTCGATCACCTTGCCGGCCTTGGTCTTCTTGCCGATCAGCTGGGCGCAGGACGGGTAGACGTAGAAGGCGCCTTCGGGCGAAGGGCAGCTTATGCCGCGCGCCTGGTTCAGCATCGACACGACAAGATCGCGCCTGCCTTGAAAGATCGCCTTGTTCCTGGCGACGAAATCCTGCGGACCGTTGAGCGCCTCGACCGAGGCCCATTGCGCGATGGTGCAGGCGCCGGAGGTCTGCTGGCCCTGGATCATGTCCATCGCCTTGATCAGCTGCACCGGACCCGCGGCATAACCGATGCGCCAGCCGGTCATGGCATAGGCTTTCGACACGCCGTTCATGGTCAGCGTGCGCTCGTAGAGTTTTGGCTCGACCTCGGCGATCGTCTTGAAGACGAAGTCGCCATAGGTCAGGTGCTCGTACATATCATCCGTCAGCGTCCAGACATGCGGATGCTTCAACAGCACGTCGGCCAGTGCGCGCAGCTCGGCTTCCGTATAGGCGGCGCCCGACGGGTTGGACGGCGAGTTCATCAGCAGCCATTTGGTCTTCGGCGTGATCGCCTTTTCCAGCACGGCCGGCGTCAGCTTGAAACCATTGTCGATCGAGGTGTCGGCAAACACCGAGGTGCCGCCGCAGATCGCCACCATTTCGGGATAGCTGACCCAGTAGGGGCGGGGGATGATGACCTCGTCGCCTGGGTTCAGCGTCGCCATGAAAGCGTTGAACAGGATCTGCTTGCCGCCGGTGCCGACAATGGTCTGCTCTGGCTTGTAGTCGAGATTGTTCTCGCGCTTGAACTTTTTGGCGATCGCCTCACGCAGCGGCACGATGCCCGAAACCGGCGGGTACTTGGTCTCGCCACGGCGGATCGCCTCGATCGCCGCATTCTTGATGTTGTCGGGCGTATCGAAATCCGGTTCGCCGGCGCCGAGGCCGATAATGTCACGGCCGGCATTTTTCAGCTCGCGGGCTTTCTGCGTCACCGCGATGGTGGCGGAAGGCTTCACGCGGGAAAGGGCGTCGGCAAGAAAGGCCATGACCAGATATCTCCAGAGGGGTCGACGCAGCGGGAACAGCTGCGGCGCTTCTCATGTCGCATCAACCCGCCAAGTGCAAGCATTGTCGGATGAGCCAGGGGTCAAGGACCTGTGAAGATCGGCTTTTGGAACACCGGGCTTCGTCCGCGCTTGGAACCTTGCAATCCATGGGGCGTATCCCTGGCAAGAATAAATTCATCAACGGCCGTTAAAACCTTTGACGGCAGGATCGCCAGCCATTTCGCCTGTCTCGCGGAGCGAGGGACCCTTGTCGCGCAGCATCGGGCTTGCCCACATCATCCGTAACGATGACGGCACCTCATCAGGTGTCTGGGGGCTCTACACCCTGCAGAGCGCCTTCCAGCCGATCTTTGCCTTCAAAGAGGGCAAATTGTCGGTGGCGGCGTTCGAGGGGCTGATCCGGCCGTTTCGTGACGGCGAGCCGCAATCGCCGTTGAATTTCTTCTCCACCTGTCCGGCCGGCGACCGCCTGCATATCGAGGCGCTGACGCGCACACTGCATTTGCTCAACGCCGGCGCCTGCCTGCCGCAAGAGGCCTCGATCTTCATCAATTTCGACCCGTCGGTGTTCACCGAGCGCTCCATCGCCGACAACGCGTTGCGCGACATGCGGCTGGTGCTGCACGAGGCCGGGATCGATCCGCGCCGCATCGTGTGCGAAGTGACCGAGCAGAAGTCGGCGTCGCAGGAAACGCTTTACAGTTTCGTCGAGGCGCTGCGGGCCAATGGCTTCCGCATCGCCGTCGACGATTACGGCGCCGATGAATCCGATATCAACCGCATCAAGGAACTCAAGCCAGACATCGTCAAATTCGATGCGCACTGGATCACGCAGCTGATGGAATCCGGCGCCGGCTTTGCCCTGTTGACCACCATGGTGACGAACTTCGAACAGCAAGGCATCCGCACCGTGTTCGAGGGCATCGAGGAGGGCTGGCAGCTCGAACTGGCCGAGAAATCGGGCGCCTCGATGGTGCAGGGTTTCGTGCTGGCAAAGCCGGAACTGGCGCCGACCAGCTTTCGCGTCTTCGGCAAGGATGCGCAGCCACCTGTCGCGGCGACCGAGCAGGTCAAGGCGCCGGCCGGCCGAACCGCTTCAGCGCGGCCGGGCAGGGTGTTCGGGCGCAGGACCGGACCATGACCGGGCAGCGCGAGCGGCGGCGCGATGTCGGCGAAGCTATCTTCGCCGACGAGGTCGGCATCGAATACGGCGTCTATGGCGCGTTTCGGCTGAAGAGCGCCTACCAGCCGATCTTTGCGCCACGCGGCGGCGCGCTGGCCGCGGTCGCCGTCGAGGCGCTGATCGAACCGCACCGTGCGGCCATGCCGGTGGCGCCGGCTGTGTTCTTCGACAGTGTCGCGGCGGGTGACCGCCTGTTTGTCGAGACGATGTGCCGGATGCTGCATCTGAGAAACTTCCGCAACATCGGCGTCGATGGGCTCGGCCTGTTCTTCAACTACAACCCGATGATCAACGATCATCTCGGGCGGGCGCTGGCCGAGATCCGGCTGATGACCCGGCATCTCGGCGATCTCGACCTGCATGCCGGCATGCTGGTCTGCGAGATCACCGAGCAGGCCGCCGACGATGGTGTGCTGGCCCCGCTGGTGCGCGAGATGCGGCGCCGCGGCGTTCGCATCGCCATCGACGATTTCGGCACCGGCCATTCGACCGCGGAGCGGATGAGCCTGCTTCAACCGGATATCGTCAAGATCGATGGTGGCTGGTTCGCCGAATTCTGCCGCCACGCTGCCGCCGAGCGCTTTTTCCGGCCGCTCGTCTCGTCGCTGCACGATCGCGGCGCCAAGGTGCTGGTCGAAGGCGTCGAGCAGGCGACGCATCTGCGCGTCGCGCTGGATGGCGGCGTCGATCTGCTGCAGGGGTATCATCTTGGCCGCCCGGCACTGGCCGGCAAGATCTTCAACCAGGAGCCGCTGTCGATCGAAGCGCTGTTGGGTGCTGATAACAAGGTGGTGCCGTTGCATCTGCGGCGCTGAGGATCGTCCTTCTCCCCGTTTACGGGGAGAAGATGGCGGCAGCCAGATGAGGGGCGGCGCCGGCTTTCATAAATTGATCTGGTGATGGGGCAGTTCTGATGAGGTGGCGCTGCCCCTCATCGCCCTGCCGGGCACTTCTCCCCGTATAGGGACGGGGAGAAGGACGCTTAACCCCAGACAAACAAAAAGGCGGGATAAATCCCGCCTTCCCATTTTCGGTAGCCTGATCGGGAGCTTTAAGTCCGGGCTGGCAGCTATCTGCTGATCCAGCTGGTCGGGTCTTTCCGCTCCAGCGCGCTTCTCGCGCGACTGTCAGTACATCCGTGACTTGCCGCGCGCCCCGAACTCTCGCCCGGCGCGCGCTATCGCAAAATCAGGCTGCCTTGCTCAGAGAACCAGCGGACGACTTGCCTGTGCGGCGGTCCTGCTCGATCTCGAAGTTGATCTTCTGGCCTTCGACCAGGGTCGACAGCCCAGCGCGCTCGACAGCGGAGATGTGGACGAAAACGTCCGCGCCGCCCGAATCAGGCTGAATGAAGCCGAAGCCCTTGGTGGCATTGAACCACTTGACCGTACCAGTTGCCATATGAATAGTCCTCGCATTTGCTTTGGTTTGACCGAACCGAGGTTCAGCCGGTGTGTATCGAGATTTTGGAGATAGACGTCAGCAAACGCGAAGATCGCGAGGCCCGGATCGATCGGCCGAAATATCAATGGACCTGATATAGGCAGGTTTTGCACCAAAAACAAGACGGCTCGAAAAAAGGCGCCGCCGTGGCGCTGCCCAAAGGCCGCCCCAATCGCATGAAAGCGTTGAGCAATCGGGAAGATCGGGACGCCTCATGGCGTTAGTCCGGTTTTGGGAGGCAATCATGAAAACCGTCGTGAAAACCATTCTGCTGGCTGTCTGCCTGACGCTGGCGGCCGCCGAGGCGCAGGCGATTTCGCGCTACGACCCCACCCGTATGAGCTGCGACAGGGTGCAGGGCACGATCGCCCGCCAGGGCGCGGTCATCCTGCGCTATCAGTCCAGGCGCGTGCCGGGGCTGCCGCTCTTCGACCGCTATGTGCAGAGCCAGCAATTCTGCAACATCGGCGAGGTCAGGAAGCGGGCCTATGTGCCGAGCGCCGATACCGATTCCTGCCCGGTCTATCTCTGCAAGCGGATCGAGAACGACCATTTCCATCGCCGCTTCCTGCGCCGCCGCTAGAGGCTGATCGTTTCATCGCGATTCCACCTGTGGAACAGGTTCCTGATCCACCGCAACAGATCCTGCCTTTCAGAACCCGAACGAGACCTGCGCCGGCGGTGGCGGGCCGACGCGCACGCCTTCCATGGCCAGCATCTTTTCCTTGGTGGCCGAGCCGCCGGGCGCCGAAAAGCCGCCGATCTTGCCGCCCGCGGCCAGGATGCGGTGGCAGGGAATGACCAGCGGCACCGGGTTGGCGCCGAGGGCGGCGCCGGTTTCGCGCGGCAGGCCAGGCTGGCCGGCACGCTTGGCCAGTTCGCCATAGGTGGTTGTTTCGCCGTAGTGGAGTTTTCGCGCGGCGTCGTAGATGGCGAGGCGGAAGTCGTCGACGCCGTCGAGATCGACCGGCACATCGGAGAAATCGACGTCCTCACCTGAGGTGTAGGCCTTGATCGCGGCGATCAGCTCGACGACCCATTGCGGCTGCCCAATGTTGGCCGGAGTATTGCCTGAAACACCGGAGTGCCGCATCAGTCGGCGCTCCACCGCTTCGCGGCTCTTTTCGGGCAGGCAGAGCCTGATCAGGCCCTTTTCGCTCCAGGCGATGCCCATGAAGCCGATCACTGTTTCTAACACTGCGTGGCCGGCTGTGATCGAAGATGTCGTTTCCATGATGCGCTCCTTTCCGCAAAGTGGCGAAAACCGGCATACCGACCGGTACATATGCAGAACAATATGGCATCTGGGGCCAGCTCTCGCCACCCGAAAACCACCAGATGGCCCCGATTGCTCACCAGGAATCGCTGGTGTAAGGACTTCTTAACAACCCGACAAACCGGACCCGCGCGGCTTGCCAGCAAAATTCAACCTTATTGCGATCTGCGTGATCGTCGGTGCCGCCGCACTCAGCGGCTGCCAGTCGACTTCGCCGATGAAGGCTACGCCTGCGCTGACCGAAACCGCGACCGCTGCTGGCAGCGATGCCGGCTTCACCGTGCCGCTGCCCGACACGGTTTCGGTGCTGCCGCAATCCTCGGGCATAACACCAGTCCAGGCGGCCGAAGTGACTCCCGTAACCCCAGGGCTCGATGCCGCCGCGCAGCCGGTTGCCGCAACCGCGGCCTTTGCCGGCGCGACGCCCGCGGCCCCGGCCGTGCCTGCGGTGATGGCCGCCAGTGCCTGGCAGGCGCCGGCGCCGGCCAAGGCTGGGCAGCCAGTTACGGCTGAGACATACACCACCGCCGGTCTTGTCATGCCGGCAACCGCCAAGGCTGGCGAGAAAACCCTGCCCGGCGTGCAGCAGGTGGCCTATGTCGGGCCGCAGAATCCGGCTGCCCTGGTGCAGTTCCCCGCCGCGCCGC
Organism: Mesorhizobium sp. P2_C5_2; assembly: GCF_056404535.1. Lineage (NCBI taxonomy): Bacteria > Pseudomonadati > Pseudomonadota > Alphaproteobacteria > Hyphomicrobiales > Phyllobacteriaceae > Mesorhizobium > Mesorhizobium sp. P2_C5_2. The sequence continues at coordinate 639,038 of NZ_JBFUDV010000003.1, forward strand.
TCAGCCCGGCGCCGGCGGAAGAGCATGCGACCGGCGTTCGCGGCAACATTGACCAGCTGATCCAGAAATATGCCGCACTCTATGAGGTGCCGGTCGACCTGGTGCGCCATGTCGTCAGCCGCGAAAGCACCTACAATCCCAAGGCCTACAACAACGGCCATTGGGGCCTGATGCAGATCAAGCATGCGACGGCACGCGGCATGGGCTATGACGGGCCGGCCAAGGGCCTGTTCGATGCCGAGACCAATCTGAAATACGCGGTCAAATATCTGCGCGGCGCATGGTTGGTGTCGGACGGCAATGCCAAGAAGGCCGACTGGCTCTACCAGACCGGCTATTATTTCGACGCCAAGCGCAAAGGCCTGCTCGAGGCGACCGGCCTCGGTGTCGACCGCAAGCGCCGCCGGCTGCAGCCCGACGCCTGAGCGCAATGCCTGAACCGCGCCCGCCGGCTCCAAACGACATCCGGCTGCGCAAGATCCTCGACGAGACAATCGTTGCACCGCACTGGCCGGATGGCTTTGCCATGCGCTGCTTCGAACATGGCGACGCGCAACCCCTGCATGCGCTGCTGAGCGAGGTGTTCGACGACGGCACCGACGGACCCTTCGACGAATGGTGGCCGCGCATTTCAAACGATGCGGAATTCGACCCGGCGCTGTGCTTCCTGGTCATCGACGCCAAGGGAAGGCTGGCGGCGGCGGCGCTGTGCTGGACGAGGGCCTTCGTCAAGGACCTTGCGGTTCACCCCGAAGCGCGCGGCAAAGGCATTGGCGAGGCGCTGATGTGGCAGGCTTTCACCACCTTTCGCGAGCGCGGCGCCGACCACGTCGACCTGAAGACCAACACGGTCGAGAATGCCGCCGCGCTCAGGCTCTATGAGCGGCTGGGCATGGTGCCCGTCGCCTGGGAAGGCTAAGGCGGATTGCACTGTTGAAATCCTGCCGATTGTGAACTGCTTCACATAGGCCGCCGCAACCGGGTGCTACTTCACGATCCATGCCTTTCGACCGATGGCGGATCGACGACTGGCAGATGTGGAGCGGCTGCACCGGCATGTGTTCAGCCACTCCTTGGCGGGTCCCAGGCGGGGGTTTGGGGCCCGCCAGTCGTCTTTTGCTTAACCCTCAAATATCGGGCGCATTGCCGATCTTCTTTTTGAGCTCGAGCGCCCAGGCGCGACCCTCGTCGCCGCCCCACAGCAGCCAGGCGATGGTGCCGGCCGACGGATTGTCTTCATTGCCGTAATTCTTGCCGCGCTTGTCGACCTCGTGGCGGGCGAAATAGCTGACCATGCGGCGGATGGTGGATGGCGCGAGTTTTTCGCGGTTCTTCAATTCGGTTGCGCGGGCGACGCCGATCTCGGTACCCCCACGGCCGAACTGCTTGCGCAGCCTCAGCCCCTTGGCGGCATTGTCAGCCACCACTTGCGGGCAGCGCAGGTCGATCTCTTCGGTGTTCTGCTCGCGCATGTATGCTCCCTGATCCCGAGAGATCTAGCTGACGGGAAGAATACGGCAAGGCGGGCTCGTTTCCCGGATCAAAAATGTCGGAACCGATCGCCGTGAAACGTCCTTGGGCCGTAACGCAATCCGTGCCGGGACGCCGGCGCGACGGCCAAGGAGACGATGATGATCAGCTTCCCCAACGAATCCGGGAGATATCGTACCGCGCGTGAAAAACTCCTGCAGAAGGAAATCGAGTTGCGCCGCGCCATGGAGGCCGTGGCTGTCGCCAGACGCGCTTTGCCGCCAGGCGGGCTGGTGCCGCAGGATTATGTCTTCGACGGGCTTGGGCCGAACGGCAAGCCGGCGCGGATAAGACTGTCGGAGCTGTTTGCGCCGCGTAAGGATTCGCTGATCCTCTACAACATGATGTTTCCGCGCCATCCGCAGGAAACGCGCGATGTCGCGGCGAGCGGCGAAACCGCGAAGCTGGCAAGGAAAGACCAGCCGTGCCCGTCCTGCACGGCGTTGCTCGACCAGCTCGACGGCGCGGTCGGCCATCTCGAAGGCGCCGGCTTCAACTTCGCCGTGGTCGGCAAGACCGCGCTGGAGAACATGATTGCGCTCGGCCGCGACCGCGGCTGGAGGAACATCCGGCTCATTTCTTCCGCCGGCAACGATTTCAAGCGCGACTATCACGCTGAGGCCGATGACGGTGCGCAGCTGCCGCTAATGTCGGTGTTCCAGCGCGATGAAGACGGCATCAGGCATTTCTGGAGTTCGGAGCTCGGCTTCGCGCCAACGGATCCCGGCCAGGACCCCCGCGCCATCGGCACCTGCGAGATCTTGTGGAACCTGATGGATTTTACGCCGGAAGGGCGGCCGGATTGGCACGAACAGCTGCAGTATGGGTGTTGTCATTGAGGCTGGCGCGGGGCGCTCGTGCTCCGGCATCGTTTCAGCTCGCCAGGCGCTGGCGCTGCCCCTCATCTGCCTGCCGGCATCTTCTCCCCGTATAGTGACGGGGAGAAGGGGGCTGGCCGCAACGCCGGCACCCTTCCTGCAACGCTGGCAGTTGGCGAAACCACCGGCGCAAGCCTCTTTCTCCCCGTCGCTATACGGGGAGAAATGCCCGGCAGGGCAATGAGGGGCAGCGCCAAGATCCGTGATTGGTCGGCCTGTGTACCGGGCAATTGTGACATAGATTTCGACTGGAATTGAGGAGCATCCCATGCCCAAGATCGACCTATCCACTGTGCCCGTCCGCAAAGGCTCCGGCTACCCCGCGCCCTTCGACGCCCCTTGCGCCGACCGCACGCGCAAGAGCCTCGGCGACGCGGGCGGCCTCCGCGACTTCGGCGTCAACCTGATGACACTCCCGCCCGGCGGCTGGTCGAGCCAGCGCCACTGGCACAGCCATGAGGACGAGCTCGTCTATGTGCTGGAGGGCGAACTGGTGCTGGTCGAGGATGGCGGCGAGACGCTGCTCAAGACCGGCGACTGCGCGACCTTCGCCAAGAACAGCGGCAACGGCCATCACATGATCAACCGCTCGACGATGACAGCGCGCTATCTCGAAGTCGGCTCGCGCTCTCCCGACGATGTCATCACCTGCTCCGACATCGACATGATGAGCCCAAGCTCGGACGGCCGGTTCCTGCACAAGGACGGCATGCCGTATCCGGAGCAGGGGTAGCGGTTTGTTTTTTCGGTCACGCGTGGCTCTGACCTGCCTTGGACCATGCATCCGCGCTGGCGTTCGGCCAGTGCCGGGATAAGCTCCCTGCAAAACCAGGGAGGATTGCCATGACCAAGGAAATCATCGAAGTGCCGGTGCTGTCGGCGGCGGTGCGTGCGCTCGGCGTGCCGCTGTCGCTGGTGACCAAGGGGGCAGGGCTGGTCTTCGTCTCCGGCATACCGCCGCTCGATCTCGTCACCGGCAAACTGGTCAAGGGCGACATCGAGGTACAGACCGAGGCGTCGCTCAGGGCGTTGCGCCATTGTCTCGAAGCGGCGGGCACCTCGCTCGACAACGTGCTGATGGTGCGCATTTACGCCGCCAATGCTGGCTTCTACAGCGCCATCAACCGCGTCTATGCCAGGCACTTCCCGGAAAATCCGCCATCGCGCACCTTCGTGCCGGTGGCGTCATGGCCGATGGAGTTCGATATCGAGATCGAGTGTGTGGCGGTGGGGTGAATTGGCTGGACCATGCGTCGGCGCTGGCGTTCCGCCGGCGCCGGGATAGGCTCCCTGCAAACAAAGGGAGATCACCGTGAAAAAAGAAGTCATCGAAGTGCCGGTCATGTCGGCCAAGGTGCGGGCGCTCGGGCTGCCGTGCTCGACAGCAGTCAGGGCCAACGGCTTCGTGTTCATCTCGGCGACGCCGCCGGTGGACATGGTGACCGGCAAGATGGTGCGCGGCGACATCGAGGTGCAGACCGAGGCGTCGCTGAAGGCGCTGAAGCACTGCCTGGAAGCGGCCGGCACCTCGCTGGACAACGTTGTGATGGTGCGCATCTACGCCGTCAATTCCGGCTTCTACAACGCCATCAACCGGGTCTATGCCAAGTATTTCAGCGTGAACCCGCCGGCGCGCAGTTTCGTGCCGGTGGCGTCTTGGCCGATGGAGTTCGATATCGAGATCGAGTGTGTGGCGGTGGGGTGAGGGAACATGCGCTCGCCCTGTTGTTTCGGGAAAGTGCTGCCAGCGAGGATAGGACATCAATCCTCAACCTAATCAACTAACTAGACCTTCGATCTGCGCCGAAGTGTCGTCTGTTCCTGGTGCTGCTCTATTTGACGTCTCCAGCGGTAGTAAGAGTCCTGCGATCCCTGTTCCCAGAGATGTTTGCACCAGTTGAATTGTCAAATTTACCAGCTAAGGATATGCCTCGGGATTGGGAGGGGAAAATGGCAGAATCCGTCGTACTGGACGCTATGATCACGCGGGATGATTTCGCGGTTCAAGGGCCGAATCTAGAATCTTCTGAGTCGATACGAACACTTTCTATAGAGAATCTAACTGCCTCAGGCATGATAGTTCCTTTGCTAAGAAAGCCGGACTTTCAGAGGGAGACGAATCACTGGACGCCGAAACAGGTTCTGAGTTTCCTTGAGAGCTTTCTGGACAACGAGTTAATACCGTCCATAATTCTATGGAAATCGGATAGCTTCGTTTTCGTTATCGATGGGGGGCATCGACTTAGCGCGCTCCGTGCTTGGATAGAAGACGATTATGGTGATGGTATTATTTCTAACAGGTACTTCTCAAATGAGGTAAGTGTTGGCCAGAGAAAAGTGGCGAATGTCGCAAGAAAATTAATAGAGGAGCGCATTGGAAAATATAGTGTTATTAAAGATGCTCTGATCAATCAAGATGGTCACACTGCGGATCGCGTGCGTCGTGCGAGAAATATGGCGATGCGATCTCTAGACCTTCAATGGGTTAATGGTGATGCGGAGAAAGCTGAGACGAGCTTTTTTAAGATCAATACCCAAGGTACTCCGCTTGATAAATCTGAGGAGTTGCTGCTACGAAATCGCCATCGATCTGTCGCAATTGCCGCTCGCTCCATTGTTCGTGCCGCTACTGGGCACAAGTATTGGTCGAAATTTCTCCCCGATACTCGATCTCAAATCGAACAGAATGCCAAATTTCTGCACCACGCTCTATTTAATCCCGAGGTGGACAACCCAATTAAAACACTAGATCTCCCTTTGGGAGGGTCGAAGTCGCCGATAAATGCGCTTGAACTCCTTATGAGTCTGATTGCCGTGACCAATGGTCGTCAGGGTATTAGTAAGAAGGATGTGAAAGATTTTGAAGACGATCCGTCTGGCGAGAAAACAATTGAGGTTTTGAGGGACTGTGCTCGGGTTGTCGAGCGAGTTTCCGGAAATAACGCTGCGAGCCTTGGGCTGCACCCCGCTGTTTATTTCTACTCAGAGCGGGGTCGCCATATACCCGATCTCTTAATTGGAATCCTGCTGTTATTTCGGCGGAAAATCGAGAACAACGATCCGAGCTTCTTTAAAAAATTTATCAAAGCTAGAGGTGAAATGGAGAGTTATCTTGTTGAAAATAAGGGGCTTATTACCCAGGCTTTACAGTTGGCGCGGAGCGCGGTTCGGTTTGAGCGCGTAGCTGCTCTATATGAGTTTCTTATTGATGAGATCAACGCTGGTCGACCTATCGATGACGAGAAGATGATCACAGTGGTTGCGCCTGGCGCTGTTTCGAAAATTCTGGCAGTCGCGCAGAATAGTGCTGGCCAGTCGTTTTCAGCCGACGCGAAGTCAACGATCTTCATACGCCAATCACTTCAGGGTGCCATGAAATGCAGCATCTGTTCAGGTTATCTTGATCCGACGAAATCGGCTTCGTTTGATCATATAGTTCGGAAGCAGGAGGGTGGGTTAGGCTTTGCGGAGAACGGGCAAATCGTTCACCCGTATTGTAACACCGCCATAAAAAATTGATCTCAAGGGAAAGTTCGCTTGGAGGCTTGCGGCGGCGGCGTCTTCTCTCAGTTGCGTGGCAATCGGCTCGGCCACTTCGAGCAAGCGCTGCGTGCCCGAGATGGCCAGCCCCCCGGAAGCCCAGGCGACTTCGGCTGCTTCGCGCTAAGTTAGAATCAGACCCGATCGAATGGGTAAACGATGGATATCACCACTGATCAACGCGACGCATGGTCAAAGCGGCCTGAGAATCGTGAATGGGAATCGATTATTGCTCCCTACTACAAACGACCTGACGGCGTTGCAGACTTAGAGGCGCTTCATGGGATAGCACGCCTCAACGGACTAGCGGATACACGTTCCAGATACGACCAGCTAAACGCTGGGCAGGTCGCAATGAATATCAGAAACCGGCTTCGAGTTCTGTGGAAGCAAGGTGTTTTGAAACTACCAAAGTAACCGACGCCGCCTGTCCGTTGTGCCGCTGACCTTTTGGATACGAGTGGCGCTGCCCCTCATCTGCCTGCCGGCATCTTCTCCCCGTTGAACGGGGAGAAGGGAGCTAATCGCTCAAGCAAAATACTCCTGTAGCGGCCTGACCTCCAGGCTCCCTGCCTTCAGCGCCGCAATCGCTTCCGCCACCGCAGCAGCCCCTGGCAGCGTCGTATAATACGGCACCTTCTGCATCAGCGTGGCCCGACGCAGTGACTTGGAGTCGGACACCGCTTTCTGGCCATCCGTCGTGTTGAAGACGATCTGCACCTGGCGGTTGCGGATGGCGTCTTCGATGTGGGGGCGGCCTTCCAGCACCTTGTTTATTTTCTCGGCGATGCCTTGCAACACGGTCGCAGTTTGCCTGTGCTGTGTGCCGGCATTAGGCTGCCATATTCATGGGCGGCCGCGATGGCGGCACGCGGCAAGGGCTGACGATGCTTGAGGAGCCGGAGCGATGAGCCCGAGCCCGCTACGCGTGGCGGTCGTTGGCGGCGGTATCGGCGGCGCCGCCGCTGCCGCCGCCCTGCTTCAACGCGGCATCGACGTCCGTCTTTACGAGCAGGCGACGGCCCTGGCCGAGGTCGGCGTCGGCGTCGTGATCCAACCGAACGGTGTCCGGATGCTTCGGCGGCTCGGCCTCGGTGACGAATTGATCCGATCGGGGGCCAGATGGATCGACCCACAGTTTCGTCGCGCCGATGGATCCTATGCGGCGGCGATGTGGCCCCCCGCGCTTGCCAGCCAAATCGAGTTCTACGGCATGCACCGCGCCGATTTGCTGGCAATGTTCGTCGACCGGCTACCTGCCGAAATTGTGAAGGCCGGCCATCGATGTATCGGCTTCGAACAGGACGATGAGCAGGCCGTCATCACTTTCGCAAATGGTTTGCGCACCACGGCTGACGTCGTGATCGCGGCTGACGGCATCCATTCTACCCTTCAGCAGTTCGTAGTTGCCCCGTCCGCCCCGCTCTATTCGGGATCGGTCGCCTATCGAGGGGTGATCCCGGCGGCTGGTGTCTCGTGGCCGCCTGGAGCGATGCGCAACTGGCTTGGTGCAGGCAAGCATTTTCTCGTCTATCCGGTGCGCGCCGGCCTGCTCATCAACTACGTCGGCTTTGTGACGACTGACGAGCCGATGAAGGAGTCATGGTCGGCACGGGGCGACCCCTCCGCCCTTGCCCGGGAGTTCGCTGGCTGGGACCCCATGGTTGAGACGGTCATTGCCCAACTGAAAACGACGTTTCGGTGGGGCCTGTTCGATCGTGAGCCGCTCGCAACCTGGACTCGCGGACGCCTGACCCTGCTGGGCGACGCCGCCCACCCAATGCTGCCGCATTTGGGACAAGGAGCCAATCAGGCCATCGAAGACGCAGTTGCCTTGGCGACCGTGCTGAGCCACGCAGACCGCAAGTCAGCCCCACGGGCGTTGCTGATTTACGAGCAGCTGCGGCGCGAGCGGACTGCCGGCGTCCAGCGCATGGCGCGCGTGAGTGGTGCTCGCTATGACGCCAGCGGCAATTTGCATGCCCGCGACCGCAAGCTTGATGCTCAGCCGCAGGAACGTGCCTGGGTGTGGAATTACGACGCCGATGCCGAAGCCGAGGCGGCCGCCGCTTCGCTTTAGGCAAAATATTCCTGCAGCGGCCGCACCTCGAGGTTCCCCGCCTTCAGCGCCGCAATCGCCTCAGCCACAGCAGCCGCCCCAGACAGCGTCGTATAATACGGCACCTTCTGCATCAGCGTCGCCCGGCGCAGCGATTTTGAGTCCGACACCGCTTTCTGGCCGTCCGTGGTGTTGAAGACGATCTGGACCTGGCGGTTGCGGATGGCGTCTTCGATGTGGGGACGTCCCTCGAGCACCTTGTTGATCTTCTGGGCGTCGACGCCGTTTTCGGCGAGGAAGCGGGCGGTGCCGGACGTCGCCAGCACCTTGAAGCCCTGGCCGGCAAGGCGCTTGACCGCCGGCAATATGCCCTTCTTGTCCTCGTCGCGCACCGAGACGAACAGCGTGCCGGAGCGTGGCAGGTCGACGCCGGCGCCGAGCTGGCTCTTGGCAAAGGCCAGCGCAAAGTCGCGGTCGAGGCCCATGACCTCGCCGGTCGAGCGCATTTCCGGGCCGAGCAATATGTCGACGCCGGGGAAGCGGGCGAAGGGGAAGACGGCTTCCTTGACCGCGATGTGGCCGGGGTTTCTGGGGTCCGGCATGGCGCCGTAATGGGCGAAGGCGTCTTCCAGCTTCTCGCCGGCCATGATGCGGGCGGCGATTTTCGCGATGGGCCGGCCGATGGTCTTGGCGACGAAGGGCACGGTGCGCGACGCCCGCGGGTTGACCTCCAGCACATAGACGGTGCCGTCCTTGATCGCGTACTGCACGTTCATCAGGCCGCCGACATTGAGCGCGCGGGCGAGCGCTGCCGTCTGGCGCTCCAGTTCGTCGACCAGGTCCGAAGGCAGCGAGTGAACGGGGAGCGAGCAGGCGCTGTCACCGGAATGGATGCCGGCCTCTTCGATGTGTTCGAGAATGCCTGACACAAAGGTCGACGTGCCGTCGCAGAGGCAGTCGACATCGACCTCGATGGCGCCACTGAGATAGGTGTCGAACAGCAGCGGGTTCTTGCCCAGCAGCGTGTTGATCTGGCCGGTCTTGTCGTTGGGGTATTTCTGCTTGATGTCCTCCGGCACCAGGCCGGGCACGGTGTCGAGCAGGTAAGACTGCAGCATGCCCTCGTCATGGATGATCTGCATGGCGCGGCCGCCGAGCACATAGGACGGGCGCACCACCAGCGGGAAGCCGAGCTCGCCGGCGACGAGGCGAGCCTGCTCGACCGAATAGGCGATGCCGTTCTTCGGCTGGGTCAGGTTCAGCTTGTGCAGCAGCTTCTGGAAGCGGTCGCGGTCTTCGGCGAGATCGATCATGTCGGGTGACGTGCCCAGGATCGGAATGCCGGCCTTCTCCAGCGCGTCGGCGAGCTTCAGCGGCGTCTGGCCGCCGAACTGGACGATGACGCCGACCAGTTCGCCCGAGGCCTGTTCCGCGCGCAGGATCTCCAGCACGTCCTCCGCCGTCAGCGGCTCGAAATAGAGCCGGTCGGAGGTGTCGTAGTCGGTCGACACCGTCTCGGGGTTGCAGTTGATCATGATCGCTTCATAGCCGGCGTCGCGCAGCGCGAAGGCGGCATGGCAGCAGCAATAGTCGAACTCGATGCCCTGGCCGATGCGGTTCGGACCGCCGCCGAGGATGACGACCTTCTTGCGCGACGAGACCTGCGCCTCGTTGGCAAGCGCGCCGGCGAAGGGCACTTCATAGGTCGAGTACATGTAGGCGGTGGGCGAGGCGAACTCGGCGGCGCAGGTGTCGATGCGCTTATAAACAGGATGAACGTCGAGCTTTTCGCGAATCTTCTGAATCACTTCGGCGTCGGTCTTCGTCAGCGACGCGAGGCGGGCGTCGGAGAAGCCCATCGCCTTCAGCATGCGCAGATTGACGGCGTCTTGCGGAATGCCGTGCTCGCGGATGCGGGCTTCCATGGCGAGAATGCCGGCGATCTGCTCGAGGAACCACGGGTCGATCTTGCACATGGCGTGCACGTCTTCGAGCGAGGTGCCCATGCGGATCGCCTGCGCCACCATGCGCAGCCGGTCGGGCGTCGGCGTGCCCAGTGCTGCACGGATAGCGTTGCGGTCGTCGGCGTGATTGGCAATTGCGGCACCATGGCCGAGACCGGGGATCTCGATCTCGTCGAGGCCTGTGAGGCCGGTCTCGAGGCCACGCAGCGCCTTCTGCAAGGACTCCTGGAAAGTGCGGCCGATGGCCATGACTTCGCCGACCGACTTCATGGCGGTGGTCAGCACCGGCTCGGCGCCGGGGAATTTCTCGAAGGCAAAGCGCGGGATTTTCGTCACGACGTAATCGATCGACGGCTCGAACGAGGCGGGGGTGGCGCCGCCGGTGATGTCGTTCTCCAGCTCGTCCAGCGTGTAGCCGACAGCGAGTTTTGCAGCGATCTTGGCGATGGGGAAACCGGTCGCCTTCGAAGCCAGCGCAGACGAGCGCGAGACGCGCGGGTTCATCTCGATGACGACGAGGCGGCCATCGGCCGGGTTGACGGCGAACTGCACGTTGGAGCCGCCGGTCTCGACGCCGATCTCGCGCAGCACCGCGATCGAGGCGTTGCGCATCATCTGGTATTCTTTATCGGTGAGCGTCAGGGCAGGGGCGACGGTGATCGAGTCGCCGGTGTGCACGCCCATCGGGTCGATGTTCTCGATCGAGCAGACGATGATGCAATTGTCCGCCTTGTCGCGGACGACCTCCATCTCATACTCCTTCCAGCCGAGCACGCTCTCCTCGATCAGCACTTCGGTGGTCGGCGAGGCGTCGAGGCCGGACTGGACGATGTCGTAGAATTCGGCGCGGTTATAGGCGATGCCGCCGCCGGTGCCACCCATGGTGAAGGACGGGCGGATGATGGCGGGCAAGCCGACATGGTCGAGCGCCTGGGCGGCGATCGCCATGCCATGGCTGATGTAGCGCTGCTTGCGGTCGCCTTCGCCGAGGTTCCAGCGGGTTTCCAATGCATCGAGCGCGGCGTCGAGATCGGCAGGCGCCTCGGCCTTGACCGCGGCGCGTTCGGCCTCATGCATCTTGCGGTCGGTGTTCTTGACGTCGGTGGCGTTGGCCAGCATCGACTTCGGCGTCTCCAGGCCGATCTTCTTCATCGCCTCGCGAAACAGCGCCCGGTCCTCGGCCTTGTCGATTGCCGTGGCGTCGGCGCCGATCATCTCGACATTGTAGCGCTCGAGCACGCCCATGCGGCGCAGCGACAAAGCGGTGTTGAGCGCGGTCTGGCCGCCCATGGTCGGCAGCAGCGCATCGGGCCGCTCTTTGGCGATGATCTTGGCGACGACTTCCGGGGTGATCGGCTCGATATAGGTGGCGTCGGCCAGTTCCGGATCGGTCATGATGGTGGCCGGATTGGAATTGACCAGGATGACACGGAAGCCCTCTTCCTTCAGCGCCTTGCAGGCCTGGGTGCCGGAATAGTCGAACTCGCAGGCCTGGCCGATGACGATGGGGCCGGCCCCGATGATCAGGATCGACTTGATGTCGGTGCGTCTTGGCATCGTTGTGAGTTCCGTTCGGCGAGCGGCTTGCACGAAAAACCGGGACGGGAAGACCCGGCCGGTTGTGCTTGCGATTCTGGTATCAGGCTAGGAGGGCCTTATAGGGAAGAGTTTTGGGAGATGTAACCCCGAAAATGAGGGATTGTGGGGCTGCCGACACTCAAACGCGATCCGTCGCACCCCCCTCTGCCCTGCCGGGCATCTCCCCCTCAAGGGGGGAGATTGGATAGTCACTTCGGCTTTTGCCAATTTTCAATGCTGAAGAAGGGGAGCCGGCATCAAAGCTGCCAATCTCCCTCCTTGAGGGGGAGATGTCCGGCAGGACAGAGGGGGGTGCTGTCCCGCCGGCGTTCGAGGCTCAAGCTAACCTCCGGTCGCGACGGCGTCGGTAATCTCGAAGCGTTCCGAGGCGCCGATGCGGATCATGTTCAAGCTGCCCTCGCGGGTGAAGCGGAATTCGTCGGGAGAGTCCGAGCCGACAGGCAGGCCGCCATGAAAGCTGATGATGCGCGTTCCGCCATCCGGCCAGGTCACGGTCACCGCGCTGTCGCCGCCGGTAGGGGCGACGCTTATCTGGCACTGCATCATCGGCTCGCCGACATGGCGGGCGCAGGGGACGCCCGGGGCGGGCGGGAAAGGGGATGGTTCGACCGCCGCGAAGGCCAGGCCATAGGCGTCCTCCATGGCGGTCCTGCCGATTGCGTCGGCGGATTTCGGCGCGCCGCGATCGGCCGGCGCATCCTCGCCGAGCCGCGCCTTCAGGTCGGGCGGCGGTGCGGTAGGGGCAGCCGGCGCCGACGCAGCGGGAGGGGAGGGCATCGCAGTCTCGGCGGCTGGTACCGCTCCGCTGACGGCATCTGGTGTCTGGCCAGCTTGTGGTGTCGTGTCGTCCGGCGTCTGGCCGGCATTGGCGACGGTGGGCGCATCCGCCGGCTGGTCGGATTCGGGCACGGTCGCCGGATTGACGGGGATGAGATAGCGCGCCGGCGCCCAGCCGGTGACGGCGGGATTGTCTGAGACAATCTTGCACCACGGATGTCCGTCAATGTCGTTGCAGCCGAGGTTGCGCACGCTCGCACCGGCAGCCACCCGCGCCTCGGTCTTGCCCATCGGCGATGGCTTGGCGCGAATGTTGAGCAGATCGTCGGGGGCAAGCCCGGTGACGATGGAGATGAAGGGCACTTCTTCGGCGTGGGCCGGGACAACAGCCAGCCATGCCGCCGTCAGCAGCGGAGCGGCAATCAGCGCATGCAAACTTGTTTGGAGCTTAGCTATGCGCCTCATCATTGGCCGTGCGCTGATACTCTGTACCTTTTACGCAATTCCGGACGGAAAACCGTTTCACACTTTTCCTGGAATTGCTCTAGCCGCGGCAGGTCGGACCCCGTCGCATGCCCGGGCGGTTTTATAAGGGACGATACGGCGCCATGTAAGTCCGAAAATGCGTCCGATCTTTGGTGCCGGGAGGGGGCAGGACACGGCTATGCGGTCAGACGGAGACTTGCCAAGAGGGTTTGGGCATGAAGCCGGTTCGCAGCGCATGCGCCCATTCCGGCCGTCCCGCCTGTTCGGCCTGCCTGGCCGCCGCTTCGTGGTCGTAGTCGACGGCGATGCTCTCGAAACGGTCGGGTCCTTCGCCAAGCGTGACGATGCCGTAGCGCGCATGCGGGCTGCCTTGCTCCGAAACATGCGCTGGCGGGGTGTCGTCGTCATAGGCGGGGGCGCCGACGCTAGCGGGATTGAAGATCACCGGCCCGCCGGGGATATGGATCAACTCCGCGCGGTGGCTATGGCCGCACAGTACGATGCGGCAGGCGGGGTCGAGCCCTTTCAGCCGCCGCTCGATAGCGGCAAGCGGCGCGCGCATCAGCTGGCCATCGACGATCGCATCGAGCAGATATTTCTCGTCATGGTCGGGCCGCGCGTGGAAAGCGACCACGCCCGGAATGATCTCCAGCGTGAAGGGCAGAGCGAACAGTGCTTCGCGCTGCGCCGCCGTCAGCCGTTCCTGGGCATAGCGGTCGGAGGCCCACATTGTGTCGTCGGCCGGATCGACGGCGACGCGGCGGTCATGGTTGCCGCGCACCGTCGGCAGGTCGAGCGCTTCGAGCCGCTCGAACGTCTCGCGCGGCCACAGCGGCCCGGAAACGCAATCGCCGAGATTGATGGTGAGATCGGCGCCGCCGCGCCGCTCGAGATCGGCGAGCACGGCATCCAGTGCCAGCACATTGCCATGGATGTCGGCGAGAACGGCAATGCGCATGCGGCGGGCTCCGGTGGGTCGATATGCGCCATAGCAGTGCTACGTAGAGCACTCCAGCGTTCTCTACGATCCTGCTTGTTTCTCCAGAGGTGTTTGGCGCGCGACCAGACTTCGGCCCGATGCTGCTTCAGTCGATAGAAAGGGTGCTTAACCCATGACAAACTTGGTGCTAGAAAAAATATAGTAATAGATTAAGTTAAGATCATAACCGATGTAAATGGCAAGCGTTCAGGCAAAGAAGTTCGCGTTGAATATGCTGGGGTGAAGCATGAGACTGCCGATTATTTTGTCCTTTATCATCGCGGCGTCCTTGTCCATGGCGTGGGCTACTATGGATCTAGCACTATGGTTTTGAAGAATTGCCAAATAAGATACAATCCGTTTACGGGACAAAAAATTACCGGCGCTGACAAGTCTGTTTTGATGAAGCAGGGTGTTTTCATCGGCGGGGGCTGCGGCGCCACCCCAAGCGAGATCTCTCTAGCGTCGGTACAGGGTAAGAAAGCAACGTCCAAAGATCAGTTTGACAAGTTGAAGGAGCTTCTTGCCAATCAGTGATATTTCTTGCAATCTGTGAAGACGGTAGAGGGCAGGAAAATGACTCCGACAAGATACTTATTTACGCTTGTTGCTTTCTTGATGTTCACTTCGGCCGCTTGTGCGGACCAATGTTCGGTGCTTGGCCCGGCATCCGTCAAAATCCTCGATAGCCCGGATGGTCAGGAAACTGGATCCGCCGCGGGCGGGCTGACTGTTTATGCAACCGTGCTGGACGACAGCAAGGACTGGGCATCGATTACCGATTTTCAAGGATGGCAGCTGGGTGTCGTTCGCCTGGATTCCTTGAAGTGCACCGCGCCCATTGTCGACAAGAACTATCCCCTTATTCTCGACCAGAAACAGCTGCGCAAGATCGGCTTTAACTTTGGGTCCCCCAGGAAAGGCGAGGCTGAGTGCTTTAGCAACGGCGATGGAATAGCCAGCCTAGCCATCTCGAAGGAGAAAGCTGCGAAACTCAAGAAACTGGGAATTGATTTCAAGGCCTTTTGCGTGGCGACCCGAACCGACGGGCTGAAGTTCGATCCAGAAACAGGCAAGCGTCTCATAACCTTTGTCGCCAGCGAAAATTTGCCGGACTCTCCGTTCGAGTTCCCCCTGGAAGTGCCGACATGTCTTGGCCATGGCAAGGTGACCCTTACCGATATCGGTGCGGATCTTTCCCTGAGCGCCTGCGGGATCCGCTTCAATCCATTCACGGGCGGCGCAATTACAGAAGCTGACAAGGCTCTGCTGGCTACCTCAGGAATAAGGATTAGCGGTGAAGCCGGTCCGGAACCGAGCGAGGCTTCCTTGGCCTCCATCAGAGGCAAGACGCCGGTGAGCCCTGCTGATTTGACGGAACTGATTGCCAAGCTCAAATAGGATCAGCCGATGGCGAATTCGCGGGGATACCCTCGACAGACCGGATTTTTTCCCTCGTCTTTCTTGCCTCCGCCAGATTTCCAGCATCCTGGAATTCAGCAATTGCCTCGGAGAGATATTTTCTTGCTGCCTCGAGCGATTCCGGATCGCCAGTCAGCGCATGTTTCTGGAGATATGCCATGCCGAGGCTGTCCTTGACATAGGCCTGATTCCTCGTGCCGCCGATCTCGCTTGCCCCGAGGTTTGCTTCATGAAGCTCGCGCAATGCCTCTTCCACTGAAGCAAGGTCTTGTTTGAAGCGACCGTATAACAAGCGTGCATAACCGAGATTGTTCATCGTGGTCGCCCACAAGGCAAGGCTTTCCGCACGTGTCCGTACGGTAAGAGCCATTTCGAACGACTTGATGGATGACAGGAGAAGGTCAGTGTCGGCGCGCTCTTCCGCAATCGCTTGCAGCGCCAGGCCGAGATTATTCTCGACCTTGGCCCATTCGAAGCGGTCGCCGGCAAGTTCCTCGACCGCCAGCGCCGAGCGGTACGCTGCAATCGCCTCGTCGATATCGCTGTCGCGATGGCTTTCCTGCCATCTCTGCTTCAACAGATTGGCAAGGTTCTTCAGAAGCAGGACCCGTTCAACCTGAAATCCGCCGGCGTCGGTTTCGGAAAGAGCGGTTCGAATAATTGTTTCGGCATCTTCCACTGTCCCAGGCAAGCCACGCAGCCGCCCGAGCCTTTCCATCGCGGTTGCTAGATTATTTTGTATGGAGAGCCATTTCTGCAGGTCGTGACCGCGATCGAATACCGTCAACGCGGCTTCGTATGAGCGGATTGCCGCGGACAGTTTTTCCTCATCTTGCGGATAGAGAATCTGCATCGCATTGGCGTAACCGTTCTGCGCTTCGGCACGGACTGTTTCATCTTGCGCTGCCTCGCTGGAAATCAACGCCTGTGCGAAGCTTTGAAGCGCTCGCGCCATGCTTTCCGCCGAGTCGGTGCGGTTCGCGATCTCGAGCAGGGCTTCCGCCTCGCCAAGTTTGCAGGAAGCGGCAAAAGCTGCATCCCACTTTTCTGCCTGTACGAAGGCGTTCGCATAGTTCTTGGCGGCGGCGTGGTGATCAAAAGCGAGGGTCGCGGTCTCGGCGTGCTGGGCATATGTCCATGCCAGTTGCAAGCGGTCGACCTTCAGCTCGTCCTCGCGCCGATCAAGTACGGTTCTGAGTTCATCGGCCCGAGCGCTTGCTCTTGCGCGATAATCCTTAGCCAAGCCAATCGCGCCTTCGGCCTGTGCACGGTCCGCCAGCCCCGACAAGCGCACCAGATCCGGGTCGATACGGACCGGCACTGCTCTTTCGGCCATAAATTTCTTCAAATTGATGGCGCCGGCGCGTAGCTGAGCATCCAGGTCCTCGACGCCTGCCGAGGTGTCGACCTTGAGCTCCTTAAGCATGCCGTAGAGTTGATCGAGCGGCAGCTCATCACGCTTTGCCAGACTCTCGACGAAGCCTCTGGTCGCCAAGGGGGTCGTTGAGATTGTGAGCAGTAACTTGCGCCGCTCAACAAGGATTTCACCGTCTTCGTCGGCGGCTATCGAAGGTGACTTCCCGAAATAAAGGAATCGCCGAAGGTCCTGATTGATCCAGGGCTGCTGGTAGCCCTTTGTCTTCAAATAGACTTCTTCGGTGACCATGCGCATCACCGTACCGAATTCCTCGCCTTGCATGGCCGACAGATGTCTCACCAGGGCTGCTGTATAGGGGCTGTTTCCGCCTTTGGGCCCATCAAGCGCCGTTTTGCCGGGGGCCGCCGCAAAACCGATCACGGTACCGAGGTTGAGCTGGGACGCCGGGCCCTGCTGCTGAAATCGCGGCTCACGCAGACCTCCGGCAGTTATGGTATGGGGCAGCGCTCTGGGATTGACGCGTAACGGTACATCCGGAGGAAATGGATTGTTGCGGCAGGCGTCCAGCACCACGATGACAACCGGAACAGCTTTCCTGAGCCTGGCGATAGTGCCGGATACCGGCACCATCCGATCGGCGGCAGCCTCGAGGGACTCGATATCGGCGTCGACAGGAACCAGGAAGTTTTCGCCCCCCGCCTCGATGCCATGACCTGCGTAGTACAACAAAGCGACGTCGCATCCCGTCGCGTCGTCTGCCAAGTCGCGCAAATCCCGCTCCAGTCTCGCACGGTCGCGGTGCAGCTTCTGCTGTGCGTCGAATCCGAGATCAGTCAACAGTTTGGCGAGTTCGTGCGAGTCGTTTTCGGGATTGGGCAGCTTGGAAATGAACTGATAGTTGCCATTGCCAACGACCAGCGCTACGCCCTTCAGCATTCGCGGATCTCGTTGCTTACACTGGCACGTGCACGCCCCACAACCGTCTCCTCACGACGAAGAACCGTTTCTATCACCGGCGACGCCTGGGCGTCCATCGTCGCCGAGAAGCCTCAGGCTGGCACTTCGATGTCGTGGCCTCCGACCGCGGGCAGGGCAGGGTCGTCGCCAGCCGCGGCGATGACGCTGTCGAGCAGGCCGGGGAAGCGGGCGTCGAGGTCGGCGCGGCGCAGCGTGATCATCCGGTTGGTGCCGACCACTTCGGCGCGGGTGACGCCGGCCTCGCGCAGCCGGGAGCCCCACCCTTGGCTATCGCCGAAGCACTCCATCTGCTAGCGTCCATGCCGTCCAGAGTTCGTCTGGGGAGTATCTGCTCAAGACAGCCTCGGAGGGATCAGGCGATGACCCGCGACCAGATGGTTGCCCACCTTCGCGCCGCCAATGACGTCGCGCGCGAGACTGCCGCGCACGGGCATCATCCTTTCGGCTCTGTGCTCGTCGGCCCCGACGATCGCATCCTGATGCGGCAAGGCAACATCAACACCGTGCGCCACGCCGAAACCGAACTCTCCCGGCGTGCCGCGGAAGCCTATCCGCCGGAATTCCTCTGGTCCTGCACGCTGGTCACAACCGGTGAGCCCTGTGCCATGTGCACGGGAACGCTCTACTGGGCCAATATCGGCCGGCTGGTCTACGGCTACGAGGAGACCAAGCTTCTCGCGCTGACTGGCGACCATGCCGGGAATCCGACGATGAGCCTCTCGTCGCGCACAGTGCTTGGCTCCGGGCAGAAGCCGGTCGAGGTCCACGGTCCTTTCCCCGAGATGGACGAGGAGCTTCTCGCCCCGCATATCGGTTTTTGGCAGCGCTAGGAGCGAACGTGACTTCGTAACCGGTTAGGCCGGCACTTCGATGTCGTGACCTCCGACCGCCGGAAGGGCGGGATCGTCGCCAGCCGCGGCGATGACGCTGTCGAGCAAGCCCGGGAAGCGGGCGTCGAGGTCTGCGCGGCGCAGCGTGATCATCCGGTTGGTGCCGACCACTTCGGCGCGGGTGACGCCGGCCTCGCGCAGTTTGGCCAGGTGATAGCTGAGGTTGGTCTTCGAGCCGAGGTCGAGGAACTGGCTGCAGTTCAGCGCCACGCCTTCCTTGCTGGCGAGATAACGCACGATGGCGAGCCGGGTCGGGTCGCCAAGCACAGCGAGCACGATCGGCAGGCTGATCTGGTCTGTGTTGGGGTGCGGCAAGGTCATGGCCCGAAACTAAGCACAGTCGGTGGCGATTTCAACGCGTCCATCTTGTCCTGCGCATACACAGTGTTTCTCCGTTTCGCGATTGGCCCAATGGCTGTCCTGACACAGGGCTGTCAGCAGGCTTCAGCTATTTTCGTCTGGCTTCATTGACATCATGCCCTGCTATGTCCAATTGTTCAATAACTTTTGAACTAAGGACACCCCAATGGACAAGCGCCTCTTCTGGCTTGCGCTCGGATCGTTCACGATCTCGACTGAAGGTTTCGTCATTTCCAGCTTGCTGCCCGATATCGCCGGCGATGCCGGCATTTCGATTCCGCTCGCCGGCACGCTGATCACCGCCTTTGCGCTCGCCTATGCGATAGGCACGCCGATCCTGGCGACGCTGACCGGCGAATGGGACCGGCGCCGCGTCATTTTGTGGACGCTGGTGTTCTTCGTCATCGGCAATCTGGTGGCAGCGCTGAGCTCGTCCTTCGAGCTGCTGCTCATTGCCCGCATCATCATGGCGCTGTCCTCGGGCCTGTTTGCGGCGACCGCGCAAGGCACGGCGGTGGCGCTGGTCGATGACCACCACCGGGCGCGCGCCATTGCCGTCGTCGTTGGCGGCACCACGGTGGCGGTGGCGCTTGGCGCACCGCTCGGCGCGCTTGTCGCCGCCTTTGCCGGCTGGCGCGGCACCTTCTTTGCCATTGCCGGGCTCGGCGCGCTGGTTGGCGCCATCCTGTGGTACCGGCTGCCGCGCGGCATCGTCGGCACCAGGCTGCCGCTCAGGCGGCGGCTGGCCGCGGCGTTGCGCCCCGGCGTCATGCCGATCCTGTTGACCACGGCGCTCGCCCTGATCGGCGCCTTCTCGGTGTTTTCCTATATCGCGCCGCTGGCCATCCAGAGCGGCGGCTTGAGCCCGCTGGCGCTGCCCGGCATGCTGCTCGCCTTCGGCGTTGGCGCCGTCATCGGCAACATCGCCGGCGGCCAGGCGGCCGACCGGTTCGGCGCGACGCGCACCGTCGGCTGGTCGCTGGCGCTGAGCGCGGCGATGCTGGTCATGCTGTCGGTCGTGCCGACCTTCCTGCCGCAGCATCTCGCCGGGCCGGTGTTGATGGCCATGATGGTGCCGTGGGGCATGGTCGGCTGGGCGTTCCCGCCGGCGCAGGCCAGCCGCATCATCAAGCTGGCGCCCGATGCCGCCCCGATCGTGCTGTCGCTCAACGCCTCGGCGCTCTACCTCGGCGTGGCGCTGGGTGCGGTGGTCGGTGGCGCTGTGCTGCGCTACGGCGTGCCGGCCGATCTCGGCCTGATCGCCGCAATCTTCCCGCTGATCGGGCTTGGCGTGGTGCTGGCCGGCCGCTGGGCGGCCCGGCCGGTCGCTATGCCGGCGGAGTAGAAGTGCTAGCTTTGACGCAATTCCGGACGGAAAACCGCTTCACACTTTTCCTGGAATTGCTCTAGCAGATCTGACTGGCGGCCGCTCTTTCAGCTTGAAGGGGCGGCCGCCGGCACGTCGTAATCCAGCGCCGCGACTTCATCGAGCATGGCGCGCAGGTCCGCCGCTCGTTGCTGGCCGACCAGCGCTTCGAAGCGCTGCTGGGCAAAGCTCCACAATTTTGTCGTCTCCTCGAGCTTGGCGAGGCCTAGGGCTGTCAGCCGCACCCGCTTGACGCGGCGATCGTCCTTGTCGGCGAAGGTGTCGACATAGCCGTCGCGGATCAGCGGCTTCAGCGTGTGGCCGAGCGCCGACAGGTCCATGACCATCTCTTCTGCAATCGTGCCCATCGCCGGCTCGCTGCCGATATAGATCTGGTAGAGCAGGCCGTATTGCGTGCCCTTCAGGCCCGACGGCGCGATCACATCGTCATAAAAGCGGCTGAGCTTGCGCGCGGCGCGCCGCAGCGTGGCGTTGTTGCAAGGGCTGAAGCCCGGCATCGCAGTCTTGTCCATCACGACTCCTCGCCGGCAAAATCGTCGGCCGGCCTGCCGCAGAAATAGTTTCTGCCGCCTCCGTTGACAAGATGGTGGCATATACCTATTTCCCAAATAGTGGTATATGCCACTAATTGGAAATCAGGCGGCGGGACTGGAGATTTCCGTCTCGCAGGGCAGCGAAAAGGAACACGACAATGAGTGGACAGGACAACAAGGGCACCGCAGTCATCACCGGCGCATCGGCCGGCATCGGTGCTGTCTATGCCGACCGGCTGGCAGGGCAGGGCTACGATCTGGTGCTGGTGGCGCGGCGTGCCGACCGGCTCGAGGAACTGGCTGAAAAGCTGCGTTATGCCTACAAGCGCAAGGTCAGCGTGATCGCCGCCGATCTCGCCGACGACAATGATGTGCGCCGCGTCGAAAAGGTCATTTCTGCCGACGAAAGCGTTACACTATTGGTCAACAATGCCGGTATCGGCGGCCAGCAGGTGGTGGCAACCGCCGACGCCGACGAGGCCGAGCGCATGATCAAGGTCAACGTCATCGCCTTGACCCGCCTGACCCGCGCCGTGTTGCCGGGACTTTTGGCGCGCAATCGCGGCGCCATCGTCAACATCGCCTCGGTGCTCGCCTATGAGACCTCGTTCGGCGGCATCTACAGCGGCACCAAAGCCTATGTCGTCAACTTCACCGAGGGGCTGCACCGCGAGGTCGCGGGCACCAATGTGAAGGTGCAGGCTGTATTGCCGGGCGCGACCCGCACCGATTTCTGGGAACTTGCCGGCAGCGACATCGACAATCTGCCGAAGGAAATCATCATGAGCGCCGACGATATGGTCGATGCCGCGCTCGTTGGTCTCGCCAGGGGCGAAGCTGTCACCGTGCCGGCGCTTGCCGATGCGGCCAAGCTCGATACCTTCCTCGGCGCAAGGCAAGCCTTCTACGGCAGCCTGCACGCCGACAAGCCGGCCGCCCGCTACGCGGCTTGAGGGCTGGATGTGGCGGTCGGCGCCTAGGCCGTCGCCACATCGGAATGATCGACGCCGCCAGCACCAGCGCCAGCACGATGTTGAGCGCGCGCCATTGCCATTCGGTCTTGAGCAGCCGCGCCAGCACCATGCCCGCCACGCACCAGATCGACAGCGAGATGGCGGCGGTGAGGCCGAAGGTCGAGCCGAGCAGCAGTGCTAGTTGTCCCGGTCCATCGGCAAGGGCCGCGAACGAGGCCGCCGCACCTAGCCCCATCGCCCAGCCCTTCGGGTTCATCCATTGGATGCCGGCGCCGCCGAAGAAGCTGTTGGGTTTTGCCATCGTCACATCGAGGTTGGGTGGCCCGGCGCGGCCAATCTTGATTGCCAGCCAGATGAGATAGGCCGAGCCGATGATCTTCATCGCCAGCTGCAGCGACGGCATGGCCAGCAGCAGGCCGGCGAGTCCGGCGGCGGCGGCACCGGTCACCGTGGCAAGGCCGGCCGCGCTGCCGGCCATCAGCGGCACAGAGCGGCGAAAGCCGAACTGCGCGCCCGAAGCGGTGGACAGAGTGGTGGCGATACCCGGTGTGGCGGTAGCCACAAAGGCAAACAGGATGAGCGGCAGGATGGGCTGGAGCATGGGGCGTCCTTTGTCAGAGGCCTTATGGTAGACTCCGGCATACTTCAGTAAATGCAATGTTTGCGATGGCTGGCATTAGCAGATATAATGCAAGCCATGATCCGAAACCTCGACACAGCGCTGATCCGCACCTTCGTCACCGTCGCCGACAAGGCCAGCATGACGGCGGCAGCGAATGCGCTGCATTTGACGCAAGGCGCCGTCAGCCAGCAGGTCAAAAGGCTGGAGGAGGCGCTGGGCTGCAGCCTGTTCGAGCGCGACCGGCGCGGCTTGCGGCTGACACGGCCCGGCGAGCGGTTGTTCGGCAAGGCAAAGCGGCTGCTTGGGCTCAATGACGAGATCTGGGCCGAGATGGCGGGCACCGAGGTCGCCGGCCAGGTGCGGCTCGGCGTCCCCTACGACCTTGTCGGTACCTTGCTGGCGCCGGTGCTGAAGGCCTATGCCGAGACCTATCCGCAGGTTGAGATTTCACTGCTCTGCGCAGCCTCGCCGGACCTTACTGCTGCCCTTGCAGCCGGTACCATCGACCTTGCCGTCATCGAGGAACGGGTTGGCCCGTCGGCGGGCGAGTGCCTCGCCATCGACCGGCTGGTCTGGGTCGGCGCCAAGGGCGGCGTCGCCCGCGCCAAGCGGCCGTTGCCGGTGTCGATCGTCGCTGATACCTGCGCCTTCCGTCCGGTGGTGCTATCGGCGCTAAACGAGCATGGTTTGGAATGGCGCACCGTGTTCGAAAACGGCAACATCGACGCGACGACCGCGACGGTGCGCTCCGACCTCGCCGTCACCACGTGGCTGGCCTCCACCGTGCCGGCCGATCTCGACATTCTGCCTTTCGATTCCGGGCTGCCGCCGCTGCCGAATTTTTCGATCAATCTGCATCTGCCAAGGTTCGGCGCGGCGCCGGCCGCGCAGGAGTTTGCACGGTATATCAGGGATGGACTGGCCCGACGGGCGGTGGCGGCTTGAACCTCTCCGAACTTGGGTTTCCTCGCCCCCACAAATGTGGGGGAGAGGTGGCCGCGAAGCGGCAGGAGTGGGGGCCTTCGTAGGGCGAATCCTTGAAGACTCGATCACCATCGCGCCAACCCCCACTCCGTCTCGGCTTCGCCGAGCCACCTCTGCCCCCACGTTCGTGGGGGAGAGGAAAAGAGGCGTCTATTTCCAGTTCTTGCGCCGCTCAAGCTCGGCGTCAGACGGTTCCTGCGTGGCAAACGATCCGACCTTGATCTCGCCCGCGCGTTCGTAGGTCGCCATGATGACGCCGGTGGTGGTGGCCTGCGACTTCACGAGCTTGAAAGCGGCCGGCATCGCGCCGCCATCGAACAGCCGCTTGCCCTTGCCCAGCACCAGCGGGAAGGTCATCAGCCGGATCTCGTCGATCAGTCCGTTGGCGAGCAGGGTCTGGATCAGCTCGCTCGAACCCTGGATGAGCAGGTCAGGTCCATCTTCTTGGCTGAGTCGGCGCAACGCCGCGACGATATCTTCCCCAAGCCATTGCGTATTTTCCCAGGTGAGCGAATCCGGCCGATGTGTCGCCACATATTTGGTCGCAGGGTTGAAGGCATCTCCGATCGGATCTTTCTGATACGGCCAGTACGCGGCGAAGATGTCGTAGGTTCTGCGGCCGAGCAGCAGGGCGAAGGGTTTGGAGAACAGTTCCTCCATTGCCATGCCCGCCACCTCGTCAAAGTAATGGAAGGTCCAGCCGCCGAACTCGAAGCCGCCGACCGGATCCTCTTCCGGACCGCCTGGTGCCTGCATGACGCCGTCCAGGCTGACGAAGGTGGCGGCGATGATCTTCCTCATTGGGTTTTTCCTTCTCTTTGGCCCGCGCCGTCAGGGCCGGACTTCGATCCAAGGACGCACAGGCCGGCGGCCGTCCGACAGTCGCGGGCAAAAACTTCCACCGCCGGCGATGAACGATACCTATTGCCGCTTTCGCCCACCACCAGGAGCCTGTGACGAAAACCAGACATCGCCGATGACAGCGGTGGCGGTGCGGTCCGGCGTCTTGTCAGCCGCCAGCCAGATCGAGCGACTGAGCGCCGCTTTCTGGAGATCGGGGATCTTGGCCGCGGAGCTGGCAACCGAGGCGCCAACGCAAGGGATAAACCATGATCGCATGAACGGGTCGCAGGCAAAGCCGTTGTCGGTGCGGGTCACCATCACGGCAAGGCCGACGCTCTGGGACGGACGCCACGGAAAGATCATGCGGCCGCCGGGCTTCAGCGCCCGCAGCCAGCCAACCGGCGGCGCCACAACACCGGCATTGACATAGATGATGTCGGAAGGCGGCAGATCGCCGGTGACGGCGTCGCCATGGACGACGCTGACATTGCGGTAGGGTTCGAGGTTCTTTGTCGCTCTGGCGGCGAGATCGGCCTCCAGTTCGAAGGCGGTCACCCGGCCCGGCGAAACCAGGCGGGCCAGCAAAGCGGTGTAATAGCCGGTGCCGGCGCCGACATGCGTGACGGCCTCACCCGATCTGGGGGCGATCCTGGCAATCCACATTGCGTGCAGGGAGGGTTCGCCATTGTTGATGCCCTTGTCTGCATCGAGCGCCACCAGCACGTCCTGATAGATGTGAACCGGATCGGCGCTCGGCGTCATGATCCTGCCGTTGCCGGTGGCGAGCGCCCTGCCGGCGACCACCGTCCACGGTCCGGAGCCGAGAAAGGCCTCGCGCGGCACCGTGGCGAACGCCTCTTCGAGGCGCGGATCAGCCGAGCCTGCATTGGCCGCCATCAGTTGCGCGTAGAATTTCCTGGCGTCTTCGACACTTGTCATGATGCGCTACAAGATAGCGCGAACTGCCGGTTTGTCGCGGTCGTAAGGGGAAATTCAGCCGACGCCGAAGACCGTGTCGTAGAGCAGCTTGAAGTTGAGCACCAGGATGACCGCCGCGACGACCCAGGCAAGGGCCGCCACGCTGCGGGGAATGGCAAGGTTGCCCATCTTCTTCTTGTCGGAGACGAACTGCACCAGCGGGATGACCGCGAAGGGCAGCTGCATCGACAGGATTACCTGGCTGAAGACCAGCAGCTGGCCGGTGCCCTTTTCGCCGTAGAGCGCGGTGACGATCACGACCGGAACGATGGCGATGCCGCGCGTCAGCAGCCGGCGCGCCCATTGTGGAATGCGCAGGCGCAAAAAGCCTTCCATGACGATCTGGCCGGCCAGTGTGGCCGTCACCGTCGAATTGAGGCCCGAGGCGAGCAGCGCCACCGCAAACAGGATCGAGGCGATGCCGAGGCCAAGCAGCGGCGAGAGCAGTTCGAAGGCCTGGCCGATCTCCGCGACGTCCTGATGGCCGGTGCCGTGGAAGGCGACAGCCGAGACGATCAGGATGGAAGCGTTGACGAACAGCGCCAGGATGAGCGCAATGGTCGAGTCGGTCGTCGCCCACTTGATGGCGTCGCGCTTGCCCTTTTCGGTCCGCTCATAGGCGCGGGTCTGCACGATCGAGGAGTGTAGGTAGAGATTGTGCGGCATGACCGTGGCACCGATGATGCCGATGGCGATGTAGAGCATCGCCGGGTTGGTGACGATCTCCGTCGACGGCACGAACATCGAATGCAGGATCGAGCCGACCGGCGGCGCGGCGGCAAAGATCTGGATGGCGAAGCAGCCGAAGATGATGATCAAAAGCGCGATGACGAAGGCTTCGAGATAGCGGAACCCCTTGTTCATCAGGAGCAGTACGATGAAGGCGTCGAGCGCCGTCAGCATGGCGCCGCCGATCAGCGGAATGCCGAACAGAAGCTGCAGCGCAATCGCCGTGCCGATGACTTCGGCGAGGTCGCAGGCGATGATGGCGAGTTCGCAAGCGATCCACAGCACGAAACTGACGGGGCGCGGATAATAGGCGCGGCAGGCCTGGGCGAGGTCGCGGCCGGTGGCGATGCCAAGCCGGGCGGCAAGTGCCTGCAGCAGGATCGCCATCAGGTTCGACAGCATGATGATAAACAAAAGCGTGTAGCCGAACTGGGCGCCACCGGCGAGGTCGGTTGCCCAGTTGCCGGGGTCCATATAGCCGACCGAAACCATGTAGCCCGGCCCCATGAAGGCGAACAGGCGGCGGAACCAGACGCCGGATTGCGGCACCGCGATCGTAGAATTCACCTCACGCAGACTGGGCGGATTGTCTTCCGGCCTGTCAAATCGCCAGGCTGATCCCACGGTTGCGTCGGCTTCGGACATGGCAGGCTTTCCACTGGAGGGATTGGTATCTGCCATCCTATCTATGCCAGGGCTCAACATTATGCAATAGGCTATATTTCATTGTATGTGCTTCTTGCGGGGTAGCCGATGGACGCGCAGGGGGTGATCGCAAACGCCGGTTGCGCCTGCCATGGAATGCAAATAAACGGCTGGAACAGTTAAGCCCGTGCTATGAATGGCAAAGGGCGATTGATTTGTCGAAAGCCAAGAGGGAGCTCGCATTGGCGCTGAGGCACAAACCGGTTCGACGCGAAGAGCCGCTTCCGGATGCCGATGTTCATTCCGAAGGCTTCCGGCACACGCGCGAAGCGCGGCGCAGCGCGTTGGTCGAGGATTATGTCGAGCTGATCGCCGACCTGATCGAGGACGGCAATGAGGCGCGCCAGGTCGATATCGCCGCGCGGCTCGGCGTCGCCCAGCCGACGGTGGCCAAGATGCTGACCAGACTGTGCGCCGACGGGCTCGTCTCCCGCAAACCGTATCGCGGCGTGTTCCTCACCGATGCCGGCCGCAAGGTGGCGGAGGAAAGCCGCATTCGCCACCAGACGGTGGAGGCCTTTTTGCGCTCGCTCGGTGTCAGCGCCGAGACGGCGCGCATCGATGCCGAGGGCATCGAGCACCATGTCAGCGCCGAGACGCTGGAAGCGTTTCGCAAGGCGATGATTGCGCCACGTTGAGGCTTGCGAGCCTCGGACCAAAGTCCACCGGAACCTCCGCACCTCAGGCTCGTTGCTCCTGACGTCGCGCGCGATTGTTGCGCGCCAAGGAGGAAACCATGGGCGTTGAACAGGCACCGACCGCGAAGGGCAAGCAGGCTGCCAGGGGATTGAAGCAGGCAGCCGCCAAGAACGAGCGCAAGACCGAGGCCGAAACCGGCCGGCCGCTGAAGAAGGGCGCCGCGCGTTTCGAGGAACGCTCCAAAAGCTCGGATGGCAAAAGCGCCGGCGCCAAGCAGAAAAGCTGAGCTCTCGGCCGCAAGCGCCAACGCACAGATTATTCTTCGCTCACATCCTGCACCCAGCTGCGCGGATGGCCATCGACGCGGAACTGGAAGATGAAATAGGGCGGAATGCAGGTGCCCTTGCCGGGCTTGGCCTCGGCCAGATCGTCATAGCCGGCTGTGCAGATATAGTCCTCGCGGCAGGGATGCGCCTTGTCGCAGGCGCGCAGACCGGCAGTCTTGGTGAATTCCTTGGTGCAGAATTTGTGGTCCTTGCCCGAGGCGATGCAGTCGTTGAAGCCGGTCTTGGCCAGCCGCCCACAGCTTGCCTCGTCGGGCAGCTTGTCGCAGCTCGCCTTGCGCAGCATGCCGCCGGGAAAGCCGCCGGTCTTCTGCTCGGGATTGTCGTAGCGCTGGCGCGCCGCGCCATAGCCGGCGAGTTTTATCGGCGGCTTCTTGTCGCGCGCCGGGTCGATGGCGCAGGCTTTTGCGGTAGCCGGCGACAGGCGGCAATATTTGTCGCTGCCCCATGTCGACATCTTGATCTCGCCGAACTCGACCGGATCGCCGACCTGGGTGCCCGCCTCGCTTACGCATGTGCCGAAACCCGGATGGATGGCGCTCTCATGGACGCCGGCGCAGCGCAGGCCTTCGCCGCAGCTCCAGTCCTTGAAGCTTGCATCCTCGCCGCTGTAGCAGATCGAGCCCCAGCCATTGTAGAGATCGGTGCCTTCCAGCGCCTCGGCGTATTTGGCATCCGGACGAGCGGCGAAGCCGCGGGAGAAATCCGGATGGCCGCCGGCGGCGAAGTCCTCGACGATGGCGCGGCGGCGCGGCAGGTCGGCGAAGAACACCGCCGAGCCCGGCACGAAGACGGCGTTGCGGCGCGGCTCGCTGGCCGGATCGGCGCCGGTATAGTGGAAGCCGGCAATGCCGTGCGTCTGATGGCACCCGGTGCAGGTCATGTCGTTGAGGCGCAAATTGAAGCCGGCCACCGATTTCACGCCGCGCAGCTCGTTGCCCCTGGCGACATAATCCTTCAGCGCCTTGTCGATATCGGCATCGTCGAGCAGCCCATAGGCGATGTTGTTCTGTGACCGGCTCATGCCGCCGGGCGCCACGGAGACGGCGCTGGTCGCCAGGAATTTGTCGTCGATCACCAGCCGGCCGCGATCGAGGTCGTAAATGTTGCGGTCGGTCAGCAGCCATTTGGCGAAGGCGGGTCGATCAGCCAGCACCACCTTCCGGTCGATCTGGTTCTCCATCTTCGATTCCTGGAAAGTCGAAGTCGCCGGGTCCCATTTGAAAATCTTGAGGAGGTATTCGGCATGGCCGCCGAAGTCGCGGCGGCTCGAGGCCGATAGCCTGAGAACCTGCATGTTCAGTTCGAGCCGCATGATCTGCGATGAATTCAGCATGGCGTTGGACAGCGGACCTTCATCGGAGCGCAGCCAGGCCGCGAGCTGATCGGGCGCAAGATCTTTCTGGCCGGCGGCCAGCCAGCGCTTGGCGACGTCGGCACACGAGACTGCGGTGGCGCTTGGACGGTCTCTCGAAGCGCGGGCGCGAGCCTCGCCGGGCTTGGCGTTGAAGACCAGGCTCATAGTCAGCGGCAGGCGCGACGAAATGCGTTGCCCAGTCTTTCCCCCGATTGGCTTTCCCTTCGCCGGCTTCTCCGCCACCGAATAATGGAAGCGGTAGATCAGCCGGATCTCGCCGCATTCGGTGTGGCCGAGATAGCCGCGGTCCATGCGGTTGACGACGCCGGTCAGGTCGAGCGTCGAGCCGTCATCGTCAATGTATTTCGGGTTGAATTTCTGGCTGGGATCCTTCGTCTTCGCCATCGCGGCGACGTAGGGATCGGGACTGCCGGCGGGCTCGTCGGCGATCTCCTGCTTGACGGCGTTGCGCACCGGGGTCAGCGCGCGCACCGAAAACAGGCCGCGATTGTCGACCTCGCGGGTGAGGCCCAGCGCCGGGCCAAGCAGGCGGCTGATGGAAAGACCGCCGCGCTCGAGCGCCTGCAATGTCTCGGGATCGGTCACGGCGACGCTGGAATCGAGCGTGACGGCGCGCGCTGGCCACAGGCCGAGGCACAGCAGCGCCGCCAGTAACAGAAATCGGCGGATCGTTCGCAAGCCCTTACCCCCGTTCGAACCGGATTCTACAGTGCCTATGGCGCCTCGACCAGAGCGCGAACCACGACGGCGCCCGCATGAAAAATACTGTGACTTGGTGCAACCATTCGGATAATTGTTTGTTGGGTCGGACCTGACCATGACATCGGCCGGGTTCGCCGAAAATTTGCATCACGGGGAGTTGCCATGCTCTGGAAGGGCCGCCGTCAGAGTGACAATGTCGAGGACGAGCGCAGCGACAGCGGCGGTGGTGGTGGTTTCGGCGGCGGTAGCCCTGGCCAGTTCCGCGTCCCGATCGGCGGCCGCACCGGTGGCGGCGGCAGCATCCTGCTCGTTATCCTCGTGGTGCTGGCCGGATGGTATTTCGGCTTCGATCCCTCGCAGATCCTGGGCAGCGGCGACAGCGGCGGCGTACTGCCGGGTGGCGGTGGCCAGATCACCGACAACAGCGGCAGCCAGGACGACAGCGCGGGCACGCCTGCTTCCGACGAGATGAAGCAGTTCGTGGCGACCGTGCTGGCCGAGACCGAAGAGACCTGGACCGGCATCTTCCAGTCACAGGGCCTGAAATACGAGGATCCGAAGCTGGTGCTGTTCAGCGGGCAAATCCGCTCGGCCTGCGGCTCCGCCTCGACGGCAGCCGGCCCCTTCTATTGTCCTGGCGACCACAAGGTCTATCTCGACACCACCTTCTTCCAGCAGCTCGACCAGCAGTTCGGCGCTTCCGGCGATTTCGCCCAGGCCTATGTGATCGCGCATGAGGTCGGCCACCATGTGCAGAACCTCACCGGCATCCTGCCCAAGTTCAACCAGATGCGGCAGTCCATGGGCGAGGCGGAAGCCAACCAGATGTCGGTGCGCATCGAGTTGCAGGCCGACTGCTTCGCCGGGGTGTGGGCGCATTTCACCGCGCAGAAGGGCATTCTGGAACAGGGCGACATCGAAGAGGCGCTGAACGCCGCCAAGCAGATCGGCGACGACACGCTGCAGAAGAAGATGCAGGGCTACGTCGTTCCGGAAAGCTTCAACCATGGCACGTCGCAGCAGCGGCAGACCTGGCTGGCGCGCGGCTACAAGAGCGGCAAGCTGTCGGATTGCAACACGCTGACGGGTCCAATCTGAGGCGCTCGCGAGTTTAAGCCGACTGCGGTTGAAAGCGCATCCGTCGACGGGCCGATTCATCACCGGCAACAGATGTCAGGAGGAGAACGCCTGAGGCGTTCTCCTATTGTTCCAAGGTGACGCCTCGCCTATAACGGGCGCCCGCCCAAGGGCGGTCCCAGGGAGCAGACGCCATCATGATCGACCCCAAAACCGCCAGGCGGGGCCTCGCGCTCGTCTTCACCACGCTGCTGCTGGATATTATCGGCTTCGGCATGATCATGCCCGTGTTGCCGGCCTTTCTCCGGGAGTTGAGCGGCGTCGGCATCAGCGAAGCGGCGATCGAGGGCGGCTGGCTGTTCTTCGTCTATGCGGCGATGCAGTTCTTCTTCGCCCCGATCATGGGCGGATTGAGCGACCGCTTCGGGCGGCGGCCGATCCTGCTTGCCTCCGTGCTCACCTTCTCCATCGACAATCTGATCTGCGCCATCGCCTGGTCCTACCCGATGCTGTTCATCGGCCGCGTGCTGGCCGGCATTTCGGGCGCCAGCTACTCGACGACATCGGCCTTCATCGCCGACATCTCGAATGATGAGAACCGGGCGAAGAATTTCGGCCTGCTTGGCATCGCCTTTGGCGTCGGCTTCGTCATCGGCCCGGTGCTGGGCGGGCTGCTCGGCACGTTCGGGCCGCGGGTGCCGTTCTATTTCGCCGCCGGACTTGCCTTCGTGAATTTTCTGATCGCGATGTTCTTCCTGCCTGAAACGCTTGAGCAAAAGCACCGGCGCCGCTTCGAGTGGAAGCGCGCCAACCCGGTCGGCACGCTGCTGCAGATGCGCCAGTACCAGGGCATCGGCTGGATCGGGCTCGCCTTCTTCCTGATGACGCTCGGCCACATGATGTACCCGGCGGTGTGGTCGTTCGTCTCCAACTACCGCTATGGCTGGAGCGAGCAGCAGATCGGCTTCTCGCTTGGCGCCTTCGGCCTGTGCGGGGCGATTGTCATGGCGACGGTGCTGCCGCGCGTGATCCCAAAACTTGGCGAATGGAGGACGGCTGTCATCGGCCTGACGTTCACCGCAGCCAGCGCCTTCGGTTACGCTTTCGCCTCGCAAGGCTGGATGATCTACGCGGTCATCGTCGTCGGCTGCCTCGAAGCATTGGCCGATCCGCCGTTGAGAAGCCTTGCCGCCGCCAAGGTGCCGCCTTCGGCGCAAGGCGAATTGCAGGGCGCGATGACCTCGATCTTCTCGATCACCTCGATCATCACGCCGCTGCTCTATACCACGATCTTTTCCTGGTTCACCGGGCCGAATGCGCCCGTGACATTCGGCGGCGCGCCCTATCTGGTTGGCGCGTGCTTCCTCACGTTTGCAGTCATCGTCTTTGTGACGAAGGTTGCGCGGCCAACGGCGGTGAGAAGCGCCGCCACCTGCGTCGCTGAAGATGGAGCACAGGTATGAGCCATGACAGCCGCATTGTGCTGACCAGGAACGGGGTGTCGCTGTCGCGGCTGGTGTTTGGCGCCTGGCGCCTGCTCGACAGCGCCGTGCGCCCGGACGCCGATCAGGTCGCGCGGTTGATCGGCTCGGCAGTCGACCTTGGCTTGACCAGCTTCGACCATGCCGACATCTACGGGAATTATGAGGTGGAAGCGGCCTTTGGCGCCGGGCTTTCGCGCTGGAAAGGCAAGCGCGACAGCATCGAACTGATCTCGAAATGCGACATCATGCTGGCCTCCGGCAACCGGCCGCAAAACCGTCTGAAGCACTACGACACCAGTGCGGCCCACATAACGTCCTCGGTCGACCGTTCGCTCGCCAATCTCGGCACCGATTATCTCGACCTGTTGCTGCTGCATCGGCCGGATCCGCTGATGGATGCCGACGAGACGGCGGCGGCACTTGCCGGGCTGGTCAAGTCGGGCAAGGTGAGGGCGGTCGGCGTTTCCAATTTCACGCCCTCGCAGTTCGACCTTCTGGCCTCGCGACTGCCGTTTGCGCTGGCCACCAACCAGATCGAAATGTCGGTGCTGAAAACCAATGCGCTGACCGACGGCAGCCTTGATCACGCGCAGCGTCTCGGTTATGCGCCGATGATCTGGTCGCCGCTCGGCGGCGGCTCGCTGTTCACTGGCAAGGAAGGGCGCGAGGCGCGGGTCAGGGCAGCAATCGCGGCAGTGGCGGCGGAAACCGGCGTGAGCGATCTCGCTGCTGTCGCCATCGCCTGGCTGTTGCGCCACCCGGCCCGGCTGGTGCCGGTGCTGGGCACGATGAAGCCGGAGCGGCTGGGGGCGATGGTCAAGGCGCTGGAGATCAGCCTCGACCGCCAGCAGTGGTTCGCCATTCTGGAGGCCAGCGAAGGCCGGCCGGTGGCGTAGGGCTCAGGCGCGCTCGGCCAGCAGTTCCTCGCCGCGCTTTTCGCGGATCAGATTGACGAAGCGGCGGAACAGATAGTGCGAGTCCTGCGGGCCCGGCGAGGCCTCGGGATGGTGCTGGACCGAGAACACCGGACGGCCGGTGAGTGCGATGCCGCAGTTGGAGCCGTCGAACAGCGAGACATGGGTTTCCTCGACGCCCTCGGGCAGCGAGTCGGCATCGACGGCAAAGCCGTGGTTCATCGAGACGATCTCGACCTTGCCGGTGGTGTGATCCTTGACCGGGTGGTTGGCGCCATGATGGCCCTGATGCATCTTGGCGGTCTTGCCGCCCAGCGCCAGCGCCAGCATCTGGTGGCCGAGGCAGATGCCGAACACCGGAATGTCAGTCTTGAGCAAATCCTGGATGACCGGCACGGCGTAGTCGCCGGTGGCTTCCGGGTCGCCGGGGCCGTTGGAGAGGAAGATGCCGTCCGGCTGCATGGCCAGGATCTCTTCCGAACCGGTGCTGGCCGGAACCACCGTTACCTTGGCGCCGAGGCCGGAAAGCAGGCGCAATATGTTGCGCTTTACGCCGTAGTCGATGGCAACGACGTGCATGGACGGCTCGGCCTGTTCGCCAAAACCTTCGTTCCACACCCAGGGCGTTTCGCGCCAGACGGAGGACTGGCCCGACGTGACCTCCTTGGCGAGGTCGAGCCCGATCAGGCCGGACCAGGCCGCGGCGCGGCGCTTGAGGTCGTCGAGGTCGAAGACGCCGTCGGGCGCATGGGCGATCACCGCGTTGGGCATGCCCTTTTCACGGATCAGCGCGGTCAGCGCGCGGGTGTCGATGCCGGAGAGCGCAACGATGCCGCGCTTCTTCAGCCACTGATCGAGGCCGGTGCCGGCGCGGTAGTTGGACGGGTTGGTGACATCGGCCTTG
Source organism: Mesorhizobium sp. P2_C5_2 (assembly GCF_056404535.1). Taxonomy (NCBI): domain Bacteria; kingdom Pseudomonadati; phylum Pseudomonadota; class Alphaproteobacteria; order Hyphomicrobiales; family Phyllobacteriaceae; genus Mesorhizobium; species Mesorhizobium sp. P2_C5_2. Next base: position 673,075 of record NZ_JBFUDV010000003.1, read on the forward strand.
AACACAGCACCGACGGCGCCGGCGCGGGCGACCGGGTTGAGGTCCTCGATGTCCTCGTCATTGGTTCCGATATTGCCGATATGCGGGAAGGTGAAGGTGACGATCTGGCCGGCATAGGACGGGTCGGTGAGGATTTCCTGGTAGCCGGTGAGCGCGGTGTTGAAGCAGACTTCGGCGACGGCGGAGCCTGGGGCGCCGAGGCCGCGACCTTCGATGACGGTGCCGTCGGCCAGCACCAGCAGGGCGGTCGGCTTTTCGGTTGCCCAGGCGGGGGTCAACGCGGGCGTCATCTCGGCCATGGCGGCGCTCCTATCTAGCTGCGCGCTTCGATGGCAAGCCATCTGCGCAGCAAACCGCGCGGCCGATTTCTCAAGCCTGCGCGCATCAATTCATTGTCTTATGCAAGGCCGAGTACATAGGGGAAGGCGCCAGAGCGGTCAATGATGCCGGGCCAAAACAGCGGGCATTTGTTTCGTCAAACGATATCAGGGACTTGGCGCGTTTGCTTTACGAGTTCGCGACGGTTATTGTCCGCGCCGTTCGAAGGAGAATGCATCATGCGCGCAAAAATCGCCGAATCCCTGAAGAGCGCGATGAAGGCGCAGGACAAGCACCGGCTGCCGACGCTGCGGCTGATCCAGGCCGCCATTCACGACCGCGACATCGCCAATCGCGGCTCCGCCAAGGAGCCGGCCAGCGACGAGGAGATCCTGCAGATCCTGGCCAAGATGGTGAAGCAGCGCGAGGAATCGGCCAAGGCATTCGAGGATGGCAAGCGGCCGGAACTCGCCGCGCAGGAGCGTGGCGAGATGGAGATCATCCGCGGCTTCCTGCCGACGCAGCTAGACGATGCCGCGGTGACCGCGGCGGCGCGTGAAGCGATCGCCGCGACCGGTGCGACCAGCCAGAAGGACATGGGCAAGGTGATCGCCACGCTGAAGCAGAAATATGCCGGCCAGATGGATTTCGGTAAGGCGAGCGGCATCGTCAAAGGCCTGCTGCAGTAAGAGGCTCTCCGCCGCCACGCCCAGCTTGCGGCCCGGGCGCCAAGTGGTCTGTCGTCATGATCGAAATCGTCAAACCCGCGCTCGAACATTTGCCATCCTATAGGGCTGCGCTTGAGCGCGGCTGGTCGCCGGACAATGTGCGGCTTGACGAAGCGACGCGCGCGGAGCTGGCGGCGATCGAGGAGGATCCGGCGGCGTTTCTCGCCGGCCTCGACGATCCCGAGGCCAAGGGTCCGCCGATCACCTTGCCCGATGGCACGACAGTGCCGCGGTTGCCCGGCTTCCGGCGCTGGATCTGGGACGGCGAGGCCGCCGGCTCGATCGGCTTTCGCTGGCAACCTGGCACCGCCGCACTGCCGTCCCATGTGCTCGGCCATATCGGCTATGCCGTGGTGCCCTGGAAGCGCGGACGCGGCTACGCCACCGAAGCGCTGCGGCTGATGCTCCCCGAGGCAAGGGCGGTCGGCTTGCCGTATGTCGAACTCACCACCGACCTCGACAATCCGGCCTCGCAGAAGGTGGTGCTGGCCAACGGCGGCCGGTTAGTTGGCCCGTTCATCAAGGACGCCGTGTATGGCTGCGCCGAGAGCTTGTTGTTCCGGATCGATCTCTAGGTCTCGTAGGCGGGTTTTGGCGGCGCTATTCGCCTGGCTTGGCCAGCCTGCCCTCTTCCGCCTTATGGTAAAACTGACTTGCCACGAGCCAACCTTTGAGCGGCCTCAGGGGTGGAATGCAGGTCGCAAAAACTATGGGCAACGAAACGAGGACATGGAACCACATAGACGGTTCAAAGGTCACTTGCGCCCAGACGGCGAAAACCACGGAAGGGACGCAGGCGAAACAGATCACGAAGAAGGCAGGGCCGTCGGCCGGATCCGCGAAAGAGTAATCGAGCCCGCAAACATCGCATTTTGGCGCAAGCGTCAGAAATCCATTGAACAGCCGGCCCTCTCCGCAGCGGGGGCAGCGGCCGCGAATTCCGACTTGCCATGGCACAAGCGGGGGATAGTGCGCGTCATCGTGCATGATGGTCACTCCAGACGACCTCACCATAGGGGCACTCTATCCGGCCTTGAGGTCTGCCATACATACTAGTATCATAGTTGTATGCATACAATGCGACAAAATGTATGGTACAGGAAATAAGGCATTGCAGGGATGATTGGCGACAGCGAGTTGGGATGGCTTTCCGATGTGGGAGAGGGCCCCGGGCCGATCTATCTCAGGATCGCCGACGCGCTTGCCGACGCGCGCTCGAGCGGCCGCCTGCAGCCGGGCGACAGATTGCCGCCGCAGCGTGAACTGGCCCGATTGCTGGGGGTCGATCTGACCACAGTCACCAGAGCGTTCACCGAGGCTCGCCGCCGCAATCTGATCGACGCCGCCGCTGGGCGAGGAACCTTCGTCACGCCGGGGGAGGCCGAGGAACCGATCCTGGATCTGAGCATGAACATCCCGCCTGGGCCAGCAGGCCTCAGCCTGCCGGCATTGATACGAAGCGGCATAGACGGACTGCTGCGGCGTTCGAGCGCGGAGGCGCTTCTGGCCTACCATCCCGGGCCCGGTTCGCCCGCCGAGCGTGCCGCCGGTTCCGCGTGGCTCTCTGCGACCGGCGACAGGCTGCCGGTCGATCGGGTGGTTGTCGGTTCAGGCGCGCAGGCTTTGCTCGCAGCCGTTCTTCTGTCGCAAACCCGCGAGGGTGACACCATCGTCACGGATGCGCTGACCTATCCGGGCCTGAAAGCGCTTGCCCGGACGACGAAGCGCGAACTGGCCGGTGTCGAACGTGACGATCAAGGCATGCGGCCGGACTATCTCGAGGAGGCAGTGCGACGACACGGCGCGCGCATCCTCTATATCAATCCGACGATGCACAATCCGTCGGCGCTGGTCATGCCGGAGGCACGCCGCCGGGATCTGGCGCGGGTGGCGGGCAGGCTGGGCTTGCTCATCATCGAGGACGATCCGTACAGTCCCTTGGTCTCAGGGCCTCCGCCCTCTTTCCTCAGCCTGGCGCCCGAGCGGACCATCCATGTGGCGACGATGGCGAAATGCGTATCGCCGTTCCTGCGCACGGCGTTCCTCGTGGGGCCGGTCGCCGAGGCCATCGAGCCGATTGCCGAAGCAATCCGAGGAACCACAATGATGGCGCCGCCTCTGATGACGGGCCTTGCCTGCGAATGGATACGCAACGGCCTCGCCGGCGAGATCACCGCCGCAGTGCGCGTCGAAGCGCAAGCGAGACTGGAGGTGGCGCGCATGATCCTGCCCCGGGGTTTCGCCTCGGCGCCGTCCAGCCTGCATCTCTGGTATTCTCTCGAAGGGCGGCTGAGCTCTTTGGAACTCGCCGATCTCGCGCGGCGCCGGGGATTGGCGCTCAGTCCAGCGGAGGAGTTTTCCGTTATGCCTGATGGGGCCAAAGGCGTGCGCTTGGCGCTCGGCGCGGCGTCCAGCAGGGAAAGGCTCGAGCAGGGCCTGCGCAGCCTCGCCTCGATCCTTGCGGGCAGTTCGGGATACGCGCCCGCTCCAGTCTGACGCCGCTGATGATCGGTACTGCTACTCGGCTGGGGCCGGTAGCGGAGGCGCGGCCCGGCTGCGCCCTTCCCAGATGTAGGAGGCAAGTGCGACCACCACGGCGACCAGCATGGCCGCCGCGCCGGCCAGCGGCAGGCTGCGATAGCCATAGTCGGCGTTGAGCATGGCGGCGCCCAGCGATGCGGCGAGCGCGATGCCGACATTGAAGCCGGACGGGATGAGCGAAGAGGCGAGGTTGGATGCGTCCGCCGTCCAGGACAGGATGCGGGTCTGGATCGGGGTGCCGATGGCGAAGTTGAGGCCACCCCAAACGAAGATCGCGACGACCATCGGCACGGGATAGGGGCTGACGGCATAGATCACGCCGAGCATCACCGCCTGCAGCAGAAGCATGGTGATCAGCGACGGCATCAGCTTCCAGTCGGAGAGTTTTCCGCCGAGAAAGACGCCGATGGTGGCGCCGACGCCGTTGAGCAGCAGCACCCAGGGGATCAGACTCTCGTCGAGATGGGTGACTTCGAGCAGCGTCGGGGTGATGTAGGTGAACAGGCCGAATTGGCCGATCATCAGCATCAGCATCAGGATCAGCGAAGTCCAGACCTGCTGACGCGCCAGCACGCGAACCTCGCTGCCGAGGCTGGTGGACGGGCTCGACGCGCCTGTCGTGCGCGGCAAAAGGGTGGCCATGGCAGCGAGCGCCACGATGCCAAGCGCGCACATCACCCAGAAGGTGGCGCGCCAGCCCCACAGGTTGCCGATCGCGGTGCCGGCCGGCACGCCGATGACGTTGGAGACGGTGAGGCCGGAGAGAATGACGGCAACAGCCATGCCGCGCTTGTCCTCGGGCACGAGGCCGACGGCCACCACCATGGCGACGCCGAAATAGGCGCCATGCGCGACAGCGACCGCAATGCGCAAGAGAAGCATCGAGGCAAAGTCGGGTGCCAGCGCGCAGGCGGCCTGGCCAACGGTGAAGGCGATGGTCAGGCAAAGCAGCAAGGTTTTGCGGGAAATGCGCTTGGTGGCGAGCGCCAGCAGTGGTCCGCCAACCGCGATGCCGCCGGCATAGCCGGAGACAAGGTAGCCGGAGGTCGGGATCGAAACGCCGAGGCCGTCGGCTACTTGCGGCAATACACCGGCGATGACGAATTCGGTGGTGCCGAAAGCGAAGGCGGCAATGAACAGGGCAATGAGCGGAAGCATGGCGCGGAAGCGATCCTCGAACGAGGTCGCCTCAAATCATGGATGGGCGCAGCCGGCAATGCAGAAATTGTCGGCGCCGCTTTAGATTTTCTTGACCCGGTCCATTCCAGTCAAGGCAGCCGGCAGGTTAGGCGGCGTTCTTTCTGCCGTAGGGGATTTTCAGCCACGCCCGCTCATGAAGGTAATACAGCAAGGATTTGGTGACGACCTCGGTAGCGCCGATGGCCGCGGCGAGCTTGATGCTGCCGGTGATGACGAGCGAGATGATCATTGTGTCGATGGTGCCGGTGGCGCGCCACGATAGCGCCTTGGCGAAGCTGCGCGAATGGGTGTCCATCGATTTTCCTCCCGGTGGCCTGGCCGATGCTTAGCCGACGGAAGGCTGGAGGCGCAAAGACTAATTTTGCCGCAGCAGACGCTTGTTCGGGCTCAGCCCGCCTTGAGCCGCGACCCACCGAGCAGGCCGCGCTCTTCCAGCACCGGGTAGGCCATCGACGCCAGCAGCGAGTTGATCTGCTTCAGGTCGCGGATGGTGTCGAGATGGATGGAACTGGTCTCGACGCTTTTGGCGGTGCCGTCGCGCAGGCGCACGAAATGGCTGGCGCTGGTTTCCTTCTCGCGGTCGCGCAGCCGGTCCTTTTCCAGCACCAGCTGCCGCGCGGTTTCAGGATCGCGCGACACCAGCACGTTGAAGGCAAGCCTGGCATTGGCCAGCACAGAGGTGTGGAAGGCGAGCAACTCGCTCCAGCCCTCGGGCGTGAACTCCAGCCCGCGCTCGAACTTCTTCTTCACATGCACCAGCATGTTGCGCACGATGATGTCGCCGACCTGCTCGAGCTTGACGCAGGCGCCAATCAATTCCTGGCAGCGCAGGGCCTCGTCCTCTGTGAGCGAGTTTCTGGTCAGTTTGGCCAGATAGAGCTTGATCGCCGCGTGCTTCCTGTCGACGCGGTCATCAAGTGCGGCCAGCGCCTTGATCTTGTCGCCGTCGGCGCTCTCATAGAGCTCGATGATGCGCTTCAGCATGATCTCGACCGTTTCGCAGACCCGCACCACCTCGCGGGTGGCGTTGGCCAGCGCCTGGCTCGGCACATCAAGTGCACTGTCGTTGAGCGCGGAAAGCTCGACCACGTCGAGCGCTGCGGCCGGCACCGGTTTGGTGCCCATCGCCACGATCTTCTCCGAAACGCGATAGACCAGACCGGCCAGCGGCAGGCCGGCGAGCAGGATCAGCACGTTGAACAGGATGTGGGCGTTGACGATCTGGTCGGGCACGGTGGCGCCGAGGAAGGCGACCGACGGCTTCACCGTCATGAACAGGATCAGCATCACCAGCGAACCCATGCCGCGCATCAAGAGATTGCCGATCGGCACGACGCGAACGCCAGGTTCGGCGCTGCGGGTGAGCAACGGCGCGATGATCGAGGAACCAAGGTTGACGCCGAGCACCAGCACGATGCCGAGTTCGGGCGGGATGAAGCCGCGGCCGGCGAGCGTCACCAGGAGCAGCACCGCGGCGATCGAGGAATGGAACAGCCAGGTGATGAGGGCGGCGAGCAGATAGGCGGTGACGAAATCGCTGGAGAAATATTGGATGATTAGCGGCATCAGCGTGCTCTGGCGCAGCGGTTCCGATGCCTGGCCGATCATTTCCAGCGACAGCAGCAAAAGGCCGATGCCGACCAGGATGCGCCCGGACTGGCGCCAGTCGCGCCGCTCGGTGGCCATGAACATGACCGTGCCGGCGACAAGGCAGATAGGCACCAAGAGCGTCAGATCGAAGGTCAGCAGCTTGACCACCAGCGCCGAGCCGATCTCGGCGCCGCGCACCGCCAATTGCCCCGACATGCCCGAGACGATGCCGGCGCCGGCGAAGGAGCCGACGAGAAGCGTGACGGCGGTCGAACTCTGCAGCGCGATAGACAGGCCGCAGCCGGCCAGCACCGCCATGATCGGATTGCGCATGGTGGAGCGCAGCCGGTGGCGCAGCACGTCGCCATACGCGCGCTCGACGCCTGTTTTGACCATGCGGGTGGCAAACAGCATCAGCGCCACGGCGCCGGCCAGATGCAGGAGAACGACAGAACCGCTCATTTCGAGACCTGCATGCGACCAGGGACCGCGATGCGGAAAGCGTGGCGGGCGGGGTAGAAAAGGAGGGCGCGAATCATCGTCATGACAGTCTTGAATAATAGCTGGAATATTTTAGCCGGATAATAAAATCTTGTCGATTTCAAGGGGCCGCCGCAGCGCGACAGGCCGTGTCGGAAAATGGACGGATGCACAAATGATTGCATGGCGGATCGCTTGCGCCGCAGCGGATTGGCCAGGTTTGCGGTGGTTTCGGCAACAACCTTTGCGAGGATGTTCAAATTTCCGGTATAAGCAAAGGATTTCATTACATAATTGTAATTCTGATGTTCAGTTTCAGTTCATCCTTCGGGCGCTACTCCTCAGGCATCGACAACCAAGGAGCCCCGTTATGAAACGCATTGTTCTTTCCGCCCTCGCTTTCTCGATGCTGGCCGCTACTTCGCTTACCGGCCAGGCCGCACCGGTGAATGCGCCGGTCGCACCGCAGTCGAATTACACCAACGTCGACTGGCAGAAGCCAACCAACAGGGATGTCAAGAAGCGCATCATCCAGAAGCGCGTCGTGAAGAAGACGGTGGTCGTCAAGCGCGGCCATTGGCGCAATGGCCAGAAATACTCGAGCTGGAAGCGTCACCAACCGATCCGCGACTATGGCCGCTATGGCCTGCATCGCCCGGGCCGCGGCCAGGAGTGGATCCGCGTCGGCAATGACTACGTGCTGGTCAGCATCCTGTCCGGCGTCATCTTCGGCGCCATCGCCGCGCAGTAAGCCTGGCCGGCGCATTGCTGGAAAGGAGGCGGCCTGCAACGGCCGCCTTTCTTCTTGCCTGTGGAAACCGGGTATGGCCGGTATTCGGGGTCGTCGAATTTCGCCGGCATGATTATATGATGGGGAAACGAGTTCCCCGATGCGCTTTCCGCCTGCCTTTCTCGACGAGATACGCGACCGTGTGCCGATTTCATCGGTTATCGGCCAGCGCGTCGCGTGGGACAGGAAGAAGACCAACGCCTCGCGCGGCGACTATTGGGCTTGCTGCCCCTTCCATGGCGAGAAGAGCCCATCTTTCCACTGCGAGGACAAGAAGGGCCGTTACCACTGCTTCGGCTGTTCGGTCTCGGGCGATCATTTCAAGTTCCTGACGGAGCTCGATGGCATGACCTTCCCCGAAGCGGTCGAGAAGATCGCCGAGATGGCCGGCGTGCCGATGCCGGTGCGCGACGAACGGGAGGAACAGCGCGAGAAGGAACGCGCCAGCCTGACCGATGTCATGGAGATGGCGACTGCCTTCTTCCAGGAACGGCTGCAAGGACCTGAAGGTGCGAAAGCCCGCGCCTATCTCAGGGACCGCGGGCTGACACCAGCGACGCAGCAATCGTTCCGGCTCGGCTTCGCGCCCGATAGCCGCAACGCGCTGAAGGAGCATCTTGCCGCCAAGGGCGTGCCCAAGGCCGACATCGAGGCCTGCGGGCTGGTGCGCCATGGCGACGACATCCCGGTCTCCTATGACTGGTTCCGAGACCGCATCATGTTCCCGATCCCGGATTCTCGGGGCAAAATTATCGCCTTCGGCGGCCGGGCGCTGGCGCCGGATGCTTTGGCCAAATACATGAACTCGCCCGACACCGAGCTCTTCCACAAAGGCAATGTGCTCTACAATTTCGCTCGCGCTCGCAAAACCTTGGCAAAAGGCGGCACAGTGATTGCTGTCGAAGGCTATATGGACGTGATCGCGTTGGCGCAGGCCGGCTTCGAAAATGCCGTGGCGCCGCTTGGTACCGCGCTCACCGAAAACCAGCTCGAACTTCTGTGGCGCATGGCGCCCGAACCGATGCTGTGCTTCGACGGCGACCAGGCCGGGCTGAAGGCGGCGTGGCGCGCCGCCGACATGGCGCTGCCGGCGGTTCAGGCCGGGCGCTCGGTACGCTTTGCCCTGCTGCCCGAGGGCAAGGACCCCGATGATCTGGTCAAGGCCGAGGGACCGGACGCGTTTCGCGCCGTGCTGGCGGAAGCACGGCCGCTGGCCGACCTTTTGTGGATGCGCGAGACGGCAGGTGGCGTCTTCGACACGCCGGAGCGGCGGGCGGGGCTGACAAAGACGCTGCGCGAACTGACCAGCCGCATCCGCGATGAGAGCCAGCGCTACCACTACCAGCAGTGGATGCGCGAGCGGGAGCTGAACTTCTTCAGCGCCCAACGCGAAGTGCGGCAAGGCCGCCAGGACTGGAAACCGGGGCAGGGCAAGACTTCAGCGCCCGGCGGGCAGTTCGCGAAAGGCGGCGGCGTCGGCGCGCGCGCCGCGATCACCGAAAGCCTCGGACGCTCCGCCATGGTCAAGCGCGGCGGCGAGATGATGTCGGTGCGCGAGGCGACGATCATCGTGGCGCTGGTCAACCATCCGGCGCTGATCGACGAGAATTTCGCCCATGTCGAGTTCCTCGATCTCGCCAACACTGACCTGAAGCGGCTGCACGCCGCCATCCTCGACGCCATGGCGCATGACATGGCCAATGACCGCGGCGCGGTGATCTCCACGATCGAGCGTGCCGGCTGCAGCGATATCTGGGGCCGGGCGGTGATGCTGATCAAACGCGCCAGGCAATGGCCGGCGCTGGAAACCGCCGCCCTCGACGATGCCCGCGACGCCTTCAACCAGGCGCTGCACTTGCAGCGCAGCGCGCGCACCTTACATAAGGAGCTGAAGCAGGCGGAAGCAGCGCTCGCCAGCGATCCCACGGACGAAAACTACCGGCATCTCGTCGAGATTCAGGCGCAATTTCGTGATGTGCAGGCAACGGAAGCGCTGATCGAAGGGTTCGGCGTGTCCTCGGGCAAGGCTGGGCGCGTGTAGGTCGAAACCTGCGCAAGAATGAATGATGTACGTGCTGCGCGTCGAATCGACGCCTCTAAGTCGGGTAATTGATTCGCTTTTTTGATGCGAATCATGCGAGAGGCGCTTGACCTTCTGGCAGAATGACGGAATCAGGACGATTCGAAACCTTAACCCGTGCCGGCGTCGATGGGAAATGCAGCGATGTGAGGTGCTGATCACTGGACAGGTTGTTAGCCTGCCACAGATATCAGGGTTAATCTGGACTTAATGCATGTCGCCCAAAAGTGAAAACCGGTTTTGGGGCACGATATGAACCAAACAAAAGAGTTGATGCGGTTACCGGCCCGGTGAAGCGCGTTTCGTCACGAGCGCATAATTTGACCGGTGCGGCAGCTTACGCGGCTTCGATGTTCGGCCGCTAGGAGAAGATAAAGACTATGGCGACAAAGGAAAAGGAAGAGGTCGAGACCGAACGTGAAGGTGCCACCGATGGCCCCCTGCTCGACCTTTCCGATGATGCTGTCAAGAAGATGATCAAGGCCGCCAAGAAGCGCGGCTATGTGACCCTCGACGAGCTGAATGCGGTGCTGCCGTCGGAAGAGACCGATCCGGATCGCATCGAAGACATCAATGCGATGCTGTCCGACATGGGCATCAACGTGGTCGAGGACGACGACCAGGGCGAGGAGCCCGAGGCCACCGACAGCAATGCCGACGCCGAGGAAGACGCCAACGAACTGGCCGAGCAGACCGGCACAGCCGTCGCCGCCACGACCACCAAGAAAGAGCCGACCGACCGCACCGACGATCCGGTGCGCATGTATCTGCGCGAGATGGGCTCGGTCGAGCTTCTGTCGCGCGAGGGCGAAATCGCGATCGCCAAGCGCATCGAGGCCGGCCGCGAGACGATGATCGCGGGCCTGTGCGAAAGCCCGCTGACCTTCCAGGCCATCATCATCTGGCGTGACGAGCTCAACGAATCCAAGATACTGCTGCGCGAGATCATCGACCTTGAAGCCACCTATGCCGGCCCCGAAGCCAAGCAGGCGCCGGTGGTCGAGCGTATCGAGGAAGCGCCCAAGGCCGAGGACAAGCCGCGGCGTGGCCGCGACGAGGAAGACGACATCACCAATGTCGGCGCCGACACGCGCGGCCTGGTCGATGACGACGAGGAAGACGAGGACGAGGCCAGCCTGTCGTTGGCGGCGATGGAAGCCGAACTGCGCCCGCAGGTGATGGAGACGCTCGACGTCATCGCCGACACCTACAAGAAGCTGCGCAAGCTGCAGGACCAGCAGGTCGAGAACCGTCTGGCTGCCGCCGGCACGCTGTCGCCCAGCCAGGACCGCCGCCTGAAGGAGCTGAAGGACCAGCTGATCAAGGCGGTGAAGTCGCTGTCGCTCAACACCGCGCGCATCGAGGCGCTGGTCGAGCAGCTCTACGACATCAACAAGCGCTTGGTGCAGAACGAAGGCAAGCTGTTGCGTCTGGCCGAAAGCTATGGCGTACGCCGCGAGGAGTTCCTGAAGGAATATCAGGGCTCCGAGCTTGATCCGAACTGGACGCGCTCGATCGGCAATCTGACCTCGCGCGGCTGGAAGGAATTCACCAAGAACGAGAAGGACGCGATCAAGGATCTGCGTTCGGAGATCCAGAACCTAGCCACCGAAACGGCGATCTCGATCCTGGAATTCCGCAAGATCGTCAACCAGGTGCAGAAGGGCGAGCGCGAAGCCGCGATCGCCAAGAAGGAAATGGTCGAGGCCAATCTGCGCCTCGTCATCTCCATCGCCAAGAAATACACCAATCGCGGCCTGCAGTTCCTCGACCTGATCCAGGAAGGCAATATCGGCCTGATGAAGGCGGTCGACAAATTCGAATACCGCCGCGGTTACAAGTTCTCGACCTACGCGACGTGGTGGATCCGGCAGGCGATCACGCGTTCGATCGCCGACCAGGCGCGCACCATCCGCATCCCGGTGCATATGATCGAGACGATCAACAAGATCGTGCGCACGTCACGCCAGATGCTGCACGAGATCGGCCGCGAGCCGACGCCGGAAGAACTGGCCGAAAAGCTCGCAATGCCGCTCGAAAAAGTGCGCAAGGTGTTGAAGATCGCCAAGGAGCCGATCTCGCTCGAAACGCCGGTCGGCGACGAGGAGGATTCGCATCTGGGCGATTTCATCGAGGACAAGATGGCGATCCTGCCAATCGACGCGGCGATCCAGGCCAATCTGCGCGAGACCACCACGCGCGTGCTGGCCTCGCTGACGCCACGCGAAGAGCGCGTGCTGCGCATGCGCTTCGGCATCGGCATGAACACCGACCACACGCTGGAAGAGGTCGGTCAGCAGTTCTCGGTCACCCGCGAGCGTATCCGCCAGATCGAAGCCAAGGCGCTGCGCAAGCTCAAGCACCCGAGCAGGTCGCGCAAGCTCAGGAGCTTCCTCGACAGCTGAGATCTGCCGGTTGCAAAGATCAAGGGCGCCCATCGAGGCGCCCTTTTCGTTTCAAGTGGTTCATCGAATTGCTCTACAACGGCGCGTTCAACCGCGTTCCCTTGACGATGATGCCGCCGCGGTCACCAATTTCTATTGAGCCATAACGCTGCCTGAAGCGCTCGGGCAGTGGACGGTCGCCGGGAATCGACAGCCACAGGCGCAGCATATGGCGCCGCTTGTCGGAGTCTGGCCAATCGCGAAAACCCATGCGGTCGTGAAGCAGCGAATGATTGTAGACAAACTGCATGTCGCCGGGCCGTAGCCGCATCGACAGGTTCAGTTTCGGGTCATTGGCAAGGCTGTCGAAGAGATCCAGTGCTTCGACATGCGCGGCGCTCAGCCGCATTGCATCCGGGAAGCGCTGCGCGCTGTCGATGTACTGGCGTTGATAAATGCCGGTCAGCAATCCCGCCTGCCAGTTGAGGACCGGGATTTCGAAGTAGGGCTTTTCGCCTTCCGGTACCTCGCCGCGCCGGTCGGTGGCAATCGGATCAAACAGCAGGCGGGCGAGATCCGGCCGTCGTTTGCGCATCTCGTTGTAGATCGTCACCGTGCTTACCAGCAGGGACTCGCCGCCTTGCATCGCATCTTTTAGGCAGAGCAGACCGACGACGTCGGCGGAGTCGGTGTGAAATGTCTGGCGCTCCGCCGTCTGGTAGATGCGCGTCGTGGCGTCCCTGGCGTCGGCGCCTGTGTCGCGGACATGGCCGAGTATATGGCCCTGGGCATTCTGCGACCGTGCGCTTCCAAGATGCGCGCCAATCCCGCAGAAGATCGTTGCCGCCATTTGCGCGGAATATGTCTCGACCGGGAGGCCGCGAAGCACCTCGAACCCAATGCCTGCGATGAGTTTTTCGCGGAGGGCGGCGAGATGGCCGGCAAGCCGGGGCAGGGGGAAATCGGCCTTGGTCAGGTTGCCGATATCTTGCGAGCGGGCGAGAAAGCCGGTTGCCGCCAATTCCAGTTCCGCGACATCCTGCTTGTCCAATTCGACCAGCCAATTTTCAGGGTGCTTCGCCATTTCCTCGCCGGTCCATGCGGCAGGAATTTCAATCTGTCCCGGCGGCAGGTCGATGCTCTCGCGCATGAAGCTCTCCAACGGCTGGATCGGCGGGGGATTTCCGCCAGGTCGATGGCCACGAGCGGAGATTGCCGTAGTCAGGCGGATTTTTAAACCGGCTTTCCCTGGTCGGCGCCGGCAGTTTTGCGGTCGTCGCCATGCCGCCGCCCTGGCGCTTGGAGAAATCGCCTTCACGCATCAATCGGGCTGGCGCGGCGGTCCTTGCACGAAGCTCGCTGCGGGCGGATACTTCCCCGTCGGATGCGTGTTCTGGGTGACAAACCGGATGTTCGCCCCGGCGCAGGTCTACGACCTGAGCCGTGCTCCGTGGCGCCGGAGGGAGGTGTGCGATGACAACCTACATCCTGCTGATGAACTGGACCGAACAGGGCGCCAGGAATGTGCGCGAGTCGCCGAAGCGGCTCGATGCCGCCAAGAAGCAACTGGCTGACATGGGTGGATCGTTCAAGGCGTTTTATCTCACCATGGGGGAATGCGACATGGTGGCGGTGGTCGAAGCACCCGACGATGCGGTGCTTGCCCGCTTTGCGCTGATGCTCGGGGCGGGTGGCAGCGTCAAGACGCGAACGCTCAAGGCTTTCCCCGAATTTGCCTATCGCGAGATCGTCACCTCGCTTGGATAGGCGTGCTGCTTTAAACTACGCGGCCGAAAGCATTTCCTGGCGGTCGGTGCGGGTGCCGCTTGACGGCGCCCGAGCCGCCGATATTGAGGAGAGATGCTCCTCTCGCTCGAGAAGAACTTTATTTTCATCCACATCCCGAAGACGGCCGGGACCTCGATCACCCGTGCGCTGCGGCCATGGTGCCTGAAGCCGAAGCCGACGCGGTGGCGGCGCCTGCTGTCGCATCTGCCGGTTCCCGAGGCGCCGGAAAAGGCCAATTTCAACCAGCATGACAAGGCCGTCTGGCTGCGGCGCAAATTGCCGGTCCCGCTCTATGACAGCGCCCACAAATTCGCCGTGGTGCGCAACCCTTTCGAGCTGGTCGTTTCCAACTACCAGCATTTGCGCCGGAAAACCTCCCGGCGCCGGCATCGCCAGGCGCAGCGCTGGGACTTCAAGGCGTTTCTGGGCTACCTCGAACGCAAGAACCGGCTGGCGCGTGTGGATCAGACGAGCTGGATTTCGGACAGGGATGGAAAGCTGATCGTCGACGAGGTCCTGCGCTTCGAAAGACTGGCCGAACAGTTCAATGTCCTGGCCGAGCGGCTCGGCCTTCCCGGCGAGCTTCCGCGATCGAATGTCAGCGAGCCGGTCGACTATCGCACCGTCTACGACGAGGAGACCAAAGCGATCGTGCGGCGGCTCTATGTCAGAGATTTCGAGCGCTTCGGCTACGAGTTCTAAGCGCGGCGCTTCGTCATGTTGCGGGTCGACGGCATTGCGGGGATAGTCGCCTTCGTCTCTCAGGTCGCGGTCTGAAATCCATGTCCAAGCCTCTGCTGACCGTCTGGTACAACACACGCTGCCCGGTCTGCGATGGCGGCATCACCCGGCAGAAAAGGCGGCTGATCGAGGCGATCAAGGCGGGACGCATCGCGTTTCGCGACATCAATCTCGAGCCGGCGGCTTTGGCTGGCCATGGCGCCTCGCTGGAGGACATCCGCCGCCGGCTGCATGCCACCGATTCCGAGGGCAGGCTGCTGGTTGGCGCCGATGTCGCGGTAGCCGTCTGGAGGGCGACGCCGGGCGAGGGGTGGCTGGCAACGCTGTTCGGCAATCCGGTCGCGCTGCCGCTGACGCGGTTCGCGTACAATCGCTTCGCCGATGTTCTCTATGCCTGGAACCGGCGCAAAGGCCGCTGGTAGCGGGCAAGGCCCGAAGCTTGTCTTCGAGCCTTGTCGCCGTGATGTTATCGGGCCGCCGGCTCGCACAGCCAGCCGACAATGCGGCGCACCGCCGGCAGCACCATGAGCAGCGTCGGAAACGCCACCAGCCAGGACAGACCCCAGGCGCTCATCCAGATGGATGGCAGGCTAGGGTGAAAGCCAAGGCTTTTCAGCGTCGAGATGAACGAGACGATAAAGGTCATCAGCAGCGACAGCACCAGTGGGCTGACAATGGCAGCATAGTGCGCCGGCAGTCTGCTGCGCTTGCGTGTCGTGGTCATTTCTGGATTTTCCTTGAAGCATCCGGTTCATCGCTTTGGCATCCATTTCGCCGGTTGCGCGGCGGAATTGCCCGGAAGGACCGGGGTTGGATGCGTTGCTTGACGTCAGACGCTTACGGAGAAGCTTGTGCCCTCGCGAGCCTTCTAGCTCTCGGGGGCGGCGAAATCAACCGTCTGGCGCTGCTTTTAGATACATCGTAAGATATATCTTGACTCGTCGAGTGCGTCGACCTAGTTAAGATATATCGTAAGATAGAACTCAAGGAGCACTCAATGCATAAACATCATCCCTTTGGCGAGCGCGCCGAACGCGCTTTCCTGCATATGGCCGGCAAGTTCGGCGGCCGTGGCGGCGGCTTCGGGCCGTTCGGGCATGGCGGTCGCGGTGGTGGGCGCGGCGGGCCGGGCGACATGTTCCGCGCCGGACGCATGCTGGCCGATGGCGATCTCAAGCTGATCACGCTGTCGCTGCTGGCCGAGGCGCCGCGCCACGGCTACGACATCATCAAGGCGCTGGAAGATCGCACCAGCGGCATCTACAGCCCGAGCCCGGGCGTGGTCTATCCGACGCTGACCTTCCTGGAAGAGGCCGGCTATGCCGCCTCGGCAGCCGATGGGAACAAGAAGGTGTTT
Source organism: Mesorhizobium sp. P2_C5_2 (assembly GCF_056404535.1). Classification (NCBI taxonomy): domain Bacteria; kingdom Pseudomonadati; phylum Pseudomonadota; class Alphaproteobacteria; order Hyphomicrobiales; family Phyllobacteriaceae; genus Mesorhizobium; species Mesorhizobium sp. P2_C5_2. The sequence continues at coordinate 689,072 of NZ_JBFUDV010000003.1, forward strand.
TCGATCACCGAGGCGGGCCAGGCGCATCTCAACGAAAACCGCGAAATGATCGACGGCGTGCTCGAGCATCTCGAGCGTTTCGGCCGCAAGATGGCCAAGGCGCGCGAGTGGTTCGGCTGGAACGACGACAGCGAGGAGGGCGGGCGGCGCGGCCGCGGCCGTTCGGAAGCGCGCGACGAGTTCCGCGCCGTGCGCCACCGGCTGCGTGCAGCGCTCGGCGAGATCGTCGATGCGCCGGCTGAAAAGCAGGCCGAAGCGATCGCCATACTGGAAGGCGCCGCCGAAGCCCTGGAAGCGCTGTCGCGCGGCTGACCTCTGGCGGGGGACCGGCATACGACCCTTGCCCGTTCGACTGAGGAACGGTACTGAAAATCATCCTGCACCTTCTATCGGTGCGGGATGATTGCCGTTGGAGGGTCCCCATGTCTTTTCTGAAACGTCTTTTCGGCGGTGGTGGTGGCGGTGACGCCGGCGAGCCAAAGAGCGCGGCGCCGGCAAAACAGATCGAGCACAAGGGATTCCTGGTCAGCGCCACGCCCTACAAGGCTGACGGCCAGTACCAGACCTGCGGCGTGGTTTCGAAGGAAGTCGGCGGCGTCATGAAGGAGCACCGCTTCATCCGCGCCGACCGTTTCGCCGGTCTCGACGACGCCGTCGACATCTCGATCAAGAAGGGCATCCAGCTGGTCGACGAACAGGGCGAGAAGATTTTCGGCTAAGGTGGTTCAAAGATTGAATCGCTAGATTGCTCTAGCCCGTTGTTTTTCAAGCAGTTCCAATGGGAAAGTTGCTGCGCAATACCAAAAAGGCAGGCGCCGAAGCGCCTGCCTTTTTCAACTGAGTAAGTGAGCGCCGGCGCTTTATGCCGCCACCGCAATCTGCTGGCTGGCGGTTGCGGCAACCACGGCGTCGACCTTGGCGGTCGCCTTGGCAAGTGCTGCGGCAACGGCATCGGCGCCCATGCCGACGCCTTCGATGCGGATCACTTCGACGTCGGTCATGCCGAGGAAGCCGAGCACCGAGCGCAAATAGGGGACAGCGTGGTCCATCTGCACGGCCGCACCTTCGGAATAGATGCCGCCGGAGGCGAGCACGATGTAGACCTTCTTGCCGGTGACGAGGCCCTTGGGGCCGCCCTCACCATAGGAGAAGCTCTTGCCGGAACGGGCGATGTGGTCGACCCACGACTTCAGCGTCGAGGAGATGTTGAAGTTGATGAAGCCGGTGGCCAGGATCACGGTGTCGGCGGCGAACAGCTCGTCGAGCGCGACATCGGAAACCCCGACGACTTCAGTCTGGCGCGGGCTGCGGGCTTCAACGGGTGTGTAGATACCGGTCGAATAGTCGGCGTCGATATGCGGCAGCGGGTTGGCGACGAGGTCGCGCACGACAAGTTCGGCCGACGGATCGGCGGCGACAAGCTTTTGCGCGAATTCGGTGGCGATGCGGGTCGAGTGCGAAGCGGAGCCACGCGGGCTCGAGGTTACAAGAAGGATGGACATAGCGGTTCTCTCCAGTGGGAATTGAATTGTCCCGCTTGATATGGGCCTATCGATCCATTCAAAAAACTGGTATATTTTCTATATGATCCATCTATAAAGTAGATATGCCATGCAACCCAATCCGACGCTCGACCAACTTCAGATCCTGGTGGCGGTGGCCGACACCGGCAGTTTCTCGGCCGCCGGGCGCAAGCTCAACCGGGCGCAGTCCGTCATCAGCTACGGCATCGCCAATCTCGAGGCCCAGCTTGGCCTGAAACTGTTCGAGCGCGAGGGCACGCGCGAGCCGCAGCTGACCGAGATCGGCCGGGCGATGCTGGAGGATGCGCGGCGTATGGTCGGCGTGCTGCAGCGCATCCGCTCGCGCGTCGACAGCCACCATCAGGGGCTGGAGGCGGAACTTGCGCTGGCGCTCGATGCGGCGCTGCCGGCGCCGGTGCTGGTGCGGGTGCTGAAAGCGTTCGAAGCGCAGTTTCCGACGGTGATGCTGCGCCTGCATATCGGCACGCTCGGCCTGATCCCCGATCTTGTGTTCAATGGACAGGCCGATCTTGGCATTGGCGGGCTGCTGGGCGAGGTCGATGTGCATCTGATCAACATCGGCTTCATGTCGATGGTGCCGGCGGCAGCAGCCAACCATCCGCTGGCGCTGCTGCCGAAGCCGGTGGCGCTCGAGGATGTGCGCGAGCACATCCAGCTGGTCGTCTCCGACCAGTCCGAGCGCACCAAGGGACGCGACTACGGCGTCTTTGCCTATCGCACCTGGCGGCTGACCGATATGCGCACCAAGCACGTGCTTATGCGCGCGGGGTTGGGCTGGGGCGGGCTGCCGCGCTGGCTGATCGCTGACGATCTGGCGAGCGGCAGGCTGGTCGAGCTCGACCTCGAACCGTTCAAGGAGGCAAAGGGGCCGCTCTATGCCATGCACCGCGTCGACCGCAGCCCGAAACCGGCGGCGGCCTGGCTGATCGACCAGTTCAAAAGCCAGCTCGGCTGCTTCAACGAGTTCGAGCCGGGCCCCGTGCTTGAGGAGGAGCCGGAGACAGTCCGTCGATCAGCGCCATGAGCACGACGCGATAGTCTTCGGCTGACGCACCGGCCTCGACGGCGAGCGCCGCGCGGTCGAAGGCGGAAGCAAGCAGGGCGGTGAGTGCATCCAGCGGCAGTCTCATCATCGATTGCTCGCGCATCGCCGCGACCAGACCTTCGCGCAGCGAACGGTTGCCATGGCGGTCGTCGATCGCATCCATGGCGGCGCGGCCGAGAACGGCCGGCCCATCGAGCAACAGAAGGCGCGTGCGGCCGGGCGCGCGCATGGCGGCGAGATAGGCATCCGAACCGGCGATCAGCGCGTCGCGGGCAAACAGCGACGGCGGCGAGGCACGATCGATCTCTTGCGCCACCGCGGCCGCCTCCTGCTCGACCACGGCGGCAAACAGCGCCTGCTTGTCGGCGAAGTGGTGATAGAGCGCGCCGCGGGTGACGCCGGCGGCGGCGACAATCTCCGGCGTGCCGGTCTCGGCATAGGATTTTTCGATGAACAGTTTGCGCGCCGCGGCGATCAGGTCGGCGCGCGTCGCCTCGGTGCGGTCGCGGTTGGAGCGACGGCCAGTTTCACGTTGCATACATGCAGCCTGTATGTTATTTCAATTAACATGCAGACTGTATGTTGTTCGACGGGAGAAAGAAAGATGAAGACGACGAGCTATTATCCGGTGTTGATGACAGGCGACGTAGCCGGCACGAAAGCCTTCTATATCAACCACTTCCTCTTCAAGTCGCTGTTTGCGAGCGACTGGTATGTGCATCTGCAGTCGGCCGAGGATCGCCGCGTCAATCTCGGCATCGTCCACGGCGACCACGAGACCATCCCTGAGGAGGGGCGCGGCCGAACGTCTGGCCTGCTGATCAATTTCGAGGTGAGGGACCCCGATGCGGTCTATGTGCGGATCGTTGCGGCCGGCCTGCCGATCCTGCGCTCGCTGCGCGACGAACCCTTCGGCCAGCGCCACTTCATCACCCGGGATCCGAATGGCGTGCTGATCGACGTCATCAAGCCGATCCCGCCCAGCGAGGAGTTTCTGGCGCAATTCGCGGAGGGCGCGGCAGGCGTCTGAACGATGGCAGCAAGTGTCGGCAGCGGCTGCGGCTGCTGTGGTCGGGATCACGCGACGCGGTTTATGCTGGATGGCATTGAAGCTGGTCCTGCCGCATGCGCAACATCTGCCTCATCCGCGCACCATCCAATCTCGGTCTCCGGCCGTTGCGGCCGGGCCATGTGCCCGGCACGTGGCGGGCGCCGCAGGCGCTGAGCGAGGCTGGCCTGGTCGACGTGCTGGCGCCTGGGCGGGTGGTCGACCTCGAGCGGCCTGCCTACAGCACTGAATCGCAGCCGGGCACAAGGCTGCGCAATGGTCCGGCGATCCGCGGCTTCAACCTGGAGCTCGCCGAGATCGTCGCCGGTGCGCTCGGGCAAGGGCAGTTCCCTCTGATCATCGGCGGCGATTGTTCGATCCTGCTTGGTGCGCTGGCGGCGGCGCGACGCTCCGGCGCGGTCGCACTGGTCCATGTCGATGGCCACAGCGATTTCCGCCATCCCGGCAACTACGATGTCACTGCATCGCTCGGCTCGGCTGCCGGCATGGATCTGGCGCTCGCCACCGGACGTGGCGAACCTTTGCTGACGCAATGGCCCGGCGTTGCCGGTCCGCTCGTCGCCGATGAGGCGGCGGTGCAGATCGGCGAACGCGAGAGCCGCGATGCGGATTTTGCCTGGCCCGACATCAATGCGACCGCCATCACGCGCATCGATGTCTTTGCCGCACAGGAACTTGGCGTTGGCGGAGTGTTGCAAAAGACAAGAGCGACGCTGACGCGCGCCGATTGTCCTTACTGGCTGCATCTCGATGTCGACGTGCTCGATCAGACGGTGATGCCGGCGGTGGATTCACCCGGCAGCCCTGGCATCGATCCGGACGATCTCGTCGCCATCCTGTCGGCGCTGGCAGCGGGCAAGCGCTGCATCGGCATGGACGTGACGATCTTCGATCCTGATCTCGACCCGAGCGGGGCGCTGGCGGCGTTGCTGTTGTCGCTGCTCGGGCGGGTGCTCAAGCAGCGATAGGCCTCAGCTGGCCCTTGCCATCGGTGTCACCGTCACCTGGCTGACGCCGGTGCGGCGCACCACTGTGCACAAAGTCTCGCGGCCGATTCGGTCAGCGTCGAGCACGCGCACGAGGTCGTCGACGCCGGTGATCGGGCGGCCGTCTATTGCCGCGATGATGTCGCCCTCCTTCAGGCCGGCCTTCGCCGCCGGACCATCCTTTTCGACGCTGCGAAGCCGCACCGCGGTGTTCGTCGAAACCTGCGATAGAAGGGCCGCGCGGCGCGGCAGATTGGTGGTGTCGGCGGAGATGCCGATGAAGGCACGGCGCACGCGGCCGAAGCGGATGATCTCCGAAATGACGAAATTGGCGGTATTGGAGGCAACCGCGAAGGCGATGCCTTGCGCACCATGGATCATCGCGGTGTTGACGCCAATGACCTCGCCGGCCGACGACACCAGCGGCCCACCGGAATTGCCGGGATTGAGCGCGGCATCCGTCTGGATGACGTCGTCGATCAGCCGGCCGGTCGAGGCGCGCATCGAGCGGCCAAGCGCGGAGACGACGCCGGAGGTGACGGTCCATTCGAAGCCGAGCGGATTGCCGATCGCAATCGCGATCTGGCCGCGCCGCAGCCGCTTGGAATCGCCGAGCGGCGCCACATCGGCAAAGCTGCCGTCGGCGCGCACCAGCGCGATATCGGTGTCGGGGTCGCGGCCGAGAACGCGGCCTTCGCTGGAGGCGCCGTCCGGCATCGAGACGCGCACGGTCCTCGCGTCGCCGACGACATGGAAGTTGGTGACGACCAGGCCGTCCTGCGCGATGACGAAGCCGGAGCCGTGGCCGCCCTGGCCGCCAATGCGCTCGATGCGGCAGACGGCGGGGCCGATGCGGTCGACTGCGTCCGCCACAGTCGTCGAATAGGCGTCGAGCAGTGTGTCGTCCGGTTGGAATTTGGCGGCGGCGAGGGCCATGGCTGGGCTCCGTGTTTTCAGGCGCGATGATGACTATATGTGCGGAGCGGCTGGAACCGCCGCGACCTGACCAGATGGCCAGTGAAACCATGAACTAGCCGTCAGGCGAGTATCTGCGAGCCGGCTGCCGAGCGATATCTGGGACATACAAGAAACCCAGGAGACCAAAATGAGCGACTTCAACCTTAGCGCCTTTTCCGAGGCCATCGCCGATGTCGCGGCTGTGGCTGCGCCGGCGACGGCAAGTTTCGCTACCCACCACCACCGCACCGCCAGCGCCTTCCACTGGCGTGACGGCTATTTCGTCACCGCCGAGGAGACCGTCGAGGCCGGCGAGGAGATCGAACTGACGCTCGCTTCGGGCGAGACCGTCAAGGCCGAGCTGGTCGGCCGCGATCCCTCGACCGGCGTCGCCTTGCTGAAGCCGGCTGGTGCGGTCAGCGCCGCGCCGCTTGCCGAGGCTGACGCCGTGCGACCCGGCAATCTCGCCATCGCCATCGGCAGCAGCCAGGGCTCGGCGCTGGCCGTGTCGGGCTCGGTCGGTGAGGTTGGTCCGGCCTGGCGCTCGATGCGCGGCGGCACCATAGACCGGCGCATCAATCTTGCGGTCAATGCCGGCGGTCGTTTCGAGGGTGGGCCGGTGCTCGATGCCAAGGGCGCGCTGATCGGCATGCTGCTGTTCGGTCCGCGTGGCCGTGCGCTGGTCATGCCCTACGAGACGATCGAGCGGGCTGTTGCGACTCTGCGCGAAAAAGGCCATGTCGCCCGCGGCTATCTCGGCGCCGGCCTGCACCCGATCCGCGATGGCGCAGCGCGTGGCGCCATGGTGATGAGCCTCGACGACAATGGCCCGGCCAAGGCCGCCGGCCTTGCTCTGGGCGACATCATCGTGGCGTGGAACGGCGAGGCCGTACACGGACCGCGCGAGCTGATCCGCAAGCTTGGGCCGGATAGCGCGGGTGTGTCGGTGACGCTGGGTGTCGTACGCGGCGGTGAGCAGCGTGATGTCGCGCTGACCGTTGGCGAGAAGCCGCTAAGCTGAGAGGGCTGATGGAAAGCGACACGCTGACAAGGCCGGAAGTGGGTGGGCCTGACGTAGCGGGCGCCGAGCGCCAGCTCGTGGTGCTGATCGCGCTGCGCGATGCCGCGCGCGCGGAACGCCTGTCAGCGTCACTTGCCACGGCGGGCGATCTAATTCCGGTCGTGGCCGGTAGCGGGGTTGCCGATGTCGCTGTCGTCGATGATGCTGTTGCGAACAGTGCGGCCTGGGTCGATCGGGCGAGGGCTGGCAATATCTCGCCCCCGCAGGTGCTGCTGTCCGTCCGCGCTGCCCAGCCGGAAGGGCAGGTGTTTGCCGTGTTACCGCTGGCTGCGGATGCAACTCTGATCGCGGCTGCTGTCAGACTGGCGGCGGCCGGCTACCGGGTGTCCGCCGACGGGCGTTCGACGCCGGATCGTCATGGCGATTTCGATCGCGCAGCTAGCGGAGATGGAAGCCACAGCAGGCTATTCGGCGAGGAACCCCTCGACGATGGCGCCGCCCACCCGGCGCTGTCGCCGCGCGAGGCCGAAGTGCTGGCGCTGCTGGCCGAAGGTGCGCCCAACAAGGTGATCGCGCGGCGGCTCAACATTTCCGTGCACACGGCGAAGTTCCATGTCGCCGCGATCCTGATCAAGCTCGGCGCCGCCAACCGCACCGATGCGATTGCCATCGCCATGCGGCAGGGCTTGGTGCTGGTTTAGGCTCTGCTGAGATTCAGGTGAAGCCTTCCTGCAAACGGCGGCTTCCTGCGCTTCCGGTGCTCACGTACTTAAGTATGAAGCCACCATTTTCGGCTCGGCCTGACCTGAATCTCAGCAGACCTAATCCGGCCCGCCATCGTTTCCAACCCTACGCAACGTAATCAGCTTTGCAAGCCTAGGGGCCTTGCGCACTGCATTGTCGCCGCGCAAAGGTTCGCGCCTGTGATGTCGCAAGGGAGGTGCCAAGACATGTCGCTCAAGGGTAAGACGCTGTTCATCTCCGGCGGGTCGCGCGGCATCGGGCTGGCGATCGCGCTGCGGGCGGCGCGCGACGGCGCCAATGTGACGATCGCGGCCAAGACCGCCGAGCCGCACCCGAAGCTGCCGGGCACGATCTATTCGGCTGCCGAAGAGATCGAGCAGGCCGGCGGCAAGGCGCTGCCGATGCTGTGCGACATCCGCGAGGAGGCGCAGGTTGCCGAGGCCGTCGCCAAGACCGTGGAAAAATTCGGCGGCATCGACATCTGCGTCAACAATGCCAGCGCCATCCAGCTCACCGGCACGCTGGAGACCGACATGAAGCGCTACGATCTGATGCACCAGATCAACACGCGCGGCACTTTCCTGGTGTCGAAAATGTGCATTCCGCACCTGAAGTTGGCAAGCAATCCTCACATCCTGAATCTGGCGCCGCCGCTCGACATGAAGGCCAAATGGTTCAAGAACCACGTTGCCTACACAATGGCCAAGTTCGGCATGTCGATGTGCACGCTGGGGATGAGCGCCGAGTTCGCCAAGGACGGCATCGCCGTCAATTCGCTGTGGCCGATCTCGACCATCGACACGGCGGCGGTGCGCAACCTTCTCGGTGGCGCCACGGTGGCGGCGATGAGCCGTTTGCCCGACATCATGGCCGATGCCGCGCATGCCATCTTCCTGCGGCCGTCGCGCGAGACGTCAGGCAATTTCTACATCGACGAAGAGGTGCTGCGCGCCGAGGGCGTCACGGATTTGTCGGTCTACGCGCCGGGTGCGACCGGGCCGCTGGCCGGCGACTTCTTCGTGCCCGACGAGGTGTTTGCGAATTCGCCGACGAACGTCAAAAGCATCTACTAGCTGATATCACCTGCTGTCGGCGCTGCCCCTCATCCGCCTGCCGGCGTTCGTCGTTCGAAAAGCCAAGCAATTGGCTTTTCGCCCGCTATGCGGACCGCGACTTACCTCCCCGTGAACGAGGAGAAGGGGGCTGATCACTCTTCGCCCTTCTTGCCCTTGGCCAGGCCCATCAGCCGGTATAGGCACAAGGCCAAAGCGCGTCGCGTTCATTGCGGCGCAAAAAAACCCCGCCGGGAGGGCCGGCGGGGCTCAATGCGTCCCGCTGGAGTCGGGACGGGGCAGGGAACGCCCAGCCCTGAATCTGGGGTTTGCCGCCCCGTGGTTCAATGAGCCGGCTCTAATGTCGCTACAATTCTTGTTGAACGGGACGTGGCGTTCATAGGTATACCATCCCGGTTCACCGGGATGGGTCTTCCTTGCTAATCTGATACCAGAAGGCCCATTAAGCCTCTGGAAAAGCAGATCAATTGTTGCTTGCCACCGGCGCCACCAGCGAGGTGATGCGGCGGATGCCGACACGGCGGTTCTCGCGGTTGGGCGCCGTGGTGTTAACCTTCAAATACTCCTCGCCATAGCCCTGCGTCGTCAGGTTCTCCGGCGGGATGCCAAAGGCATTGGTCAACGCTTCGGCGACCGCTTCGGCGCGCCGGTCGGACAGAGCAAGGTTCGCCTCTGGCGTGCCGACGGCGTCGGTATGGCCTTCGATCAGGAAGGTTTCGGCCGGGTTCTTCTTCAACAACTTCTCCATGGCGCTGGCGACACCTTCGAGTTTCTGCACTTCGGTGTCGGAGATCGAGGCCGAACCAAATTCGAAGTTCAGCGTGTCGAGGTCGACGCGCCGCGCGATGTCACGCACACGCGCCGAGCGCTTGACCTCGTCGATCGAATAGAGGCGCTGGACTTTCTCCACCGGCGGCTGTTCGAGGAAGGTGTAGTAGTCGTCCGGATCCTCCACATCCTCCGAATCCAGAATGTAGTCCCGACGCGAGATGTCGAGCCGCATCGGTGGCAGGTCGTCACCAGGATCGCGCCAGTCGTTATCGTCGTCATAGTGCCGCTCGTCCACATAGCTCAGCACATATTCGCGGCCATCCGGCGTGATGCGCGAGCGTTGGATGACGTCGCCGTTGCGGTTGCGGATGGTGACGATCTGGATGCCGTTGGCGCGCACCACGGTTTCGCGGGTGCGGCCTCGCGGCAGATCCTCGTAGTAGACATCCTTGGCACCGCGGTTCATGCGCGGGCCGTCATTGCTTTCGACGATCGTCTGGTTGTTGAACTGGATGATGACGCGGTCGCCGATCTCCTTGAGCACGTCAGCGCCCTTGGGACGCCGTCGGTCGCGAACATTCTCGTCGGGTGCGCGCTCGACGCGCGTGCCCTGTTCCTCCGTTACCGGAACGATCTTTTCAGGCTGGATTGCCTGCTGCGCCGACTTGTCGTCGGTGGGCGGCGGTCCCTGATCGACCGGGGCCGGCTTCGGGTTCTGCGCCTCGGTGCCGCCTTGCGCGGGCTGCTCGCCCGTCTGGCCGCCCTGGTCCTTGCGGTGCTTGCGCCTGGCGTCCTTCTGGCTGTCCAGAATGGGTGCTTCGTCGGGATTGGCCGTGGCTTCGCCCTGCGCTGGCTGCTCGGCGGTGGCGGGTTGTTCACCGGTCGCAGGCTGTTGTTCGCCAGTCGCAGGTTGCTGTTCGCCTGTCACCGGCTGTTCGCCAATAGGTTTCTTGCCATTCTTCTTGGCCTGATCCTTGGGCTGTTCGCCTTCGGCGGGAGCGGCTTGCTGATCGGCCGGGGGCTGAACCGGCTCCGCCTGCGGAACGGGTTCTCCGGCAGGGGCAACCTTGGTGGCTGGCGCCTGTTCGGCAGGTGCGGCCTCGATCTGCTGGTCCTGCTTGCGCTTTTTCTTGCGCGCATTGTTGTCGTTCGCCGGCGCTACCTGTTCGGCAGGCGCCACTTGCTCAGCCGGCTGCTGGGCTGGCTGTTCGGCAGGCGCCGCTTCGATCTGCTGCTGGTCGCGCTTCTTCTTGCGTGGTTTCAGCGGCTGCTCTTCGGTTGCGGGCGCGGCCTGTTCGGCCGGTTGATCCGCCGGTGCAGCCTCGATCTGCTGCTGCTGGTCACGCTTCTTCTTGCGCGGTTTCAGTGGCTGCTCATCGGTCGCCGGCGCAACCTGCTCGGCCGGTTGGTCCGCTGGCGCTGCCTCGATCTGCTGTTGCTGATTGCGCTTCTTCCTGCGCGGCTGCTGCTCTTCAGCCGGAGCGGCCTGTTCAGCAGGAGCCTGTTCGGCCTGCTGCTGTTGGTCGCGCTTCTTCTTGCGCGGCTGTTGTTCCTCGGCTGGTGCAGCCTGCTCAGCGGCTGGCGCTGCCTGTTCCGCCGGCGCCTGTTCGACCTGCTGGTGCTTCTTTTTGCGCGGCAGTTCCTGGTCGGTCTGCTGACCATCTGCAGCAGGGTCGTCCTGGACCAGGATCAATGGCGCGGCCGTGTGCTGCAAGGGGCCGAAAACGGCGTTGCCCTGCAGCGGGGATGCGCCCAACGGCGCGGATGCCATCAGCAGGCCGAGTGCGGTACCTGCCAGTACCCGTGGTTGGCGTTTCATCACAAATTCTCCTTATGGGGTCCCATCCCTGCCCAAACTTTCTTCATCCGGATTGGTTCCGGTTTGTGGACATTACCGGCAACGAAGGACGATTGACCGGCCTTTTGAAGGCAACTTCATGTTTTTCGTATGGTGCGGCCGGCATCTGCGGCAGCACTACAGCTTGACCTCACGGCCAGCGAGGGCCACATCTCCGCCCATAATGGACACGCCGTTCTGGAAAACCAAGACATTGGAAGCGATGACGCCCACCGAGTGGGAATCGCTCTGCGACGGCTGCGGCAAATGCTGCCTGTCGAAACTCGAGGACGAAGACACCGGGGAAATCTACTGGACATCAGTCGGCTGCCGGCTGTTCGATGGGCAAACCTGCCGCTGTTCGGACTATGCCAACCGGCTGGCGCGCGTGCCGGACTGCGTCGGGCTGACGCCCCAGAATGTGCGGACCATCAGCTGGTTGCCGAAAACCTGCGCCTACCGGCTGGTTGCCGAGGGACACGATCTCTACTGGTGGCACAGGCTGGTGTCGGGGAGCGCCGAGACCGTGCATGATGCAGGTATTTCCATACGCGGCCGCGTCCGCGCCAGCGAGACCGATCTTGCCGAGCCGGACGACTATTTCGACTATATGCTCGATGACGAGCCCTAGATTCAAAGAGATAGAGCATGATGTCGGGGACAAAACGGAGCGCGTTTGTCCGAGAAAACCGCTTCACACTTTTCGGCATCATGTTCAAGCGTCTGGAACGGATGTAGCCGCCGCCCGTTCTGGGGTGACCGGACGTTTTTGAGGCTCCAAGTCGTTTGCAACTGTTGAAGGGGCGGTTGCTTTCGAGCTGTCCGGCAGATTAACCGAAAATGAACGGCCGGTTCGCAAAGAGTTCAGACTGCAAGGAGCATTCTCCCCCTATCGGTTCGACGAAGACGGGCGCAAGCCCTCAACAAGGAGAGAAGACAATGTTCAACCAGATCAAGACCGCAGCCCTTTCGGGTCTCGTAGCTCTCGGCACGCTTGCCGCCGTGCCCGCCCAGGCAGATTCGATCTATCTCGGCTTCGGCAACAACCATGATCGCCGCGTCGGCGTCTATACCGGCGACGACGAGGACGGTTTTCGCCGTGACCGCAATTGGCGCCGCTGCTCGCCGGACCGCGCGCTCGACAAGGCCGAGCGTATGGGCCTGCACCGCGTCCGCATCGTCGACATCAACCGCCGCGTGGTGAAGGTGGCGGGCCGCCAGTATGGCGATCGCGTGGTGGTCGTGTTCGCCAATGAGCGCGGCTGCCCGGTTATCTATCGCTAAGCAAAGACCGGTAGCGGCACGACCTTCTGCGAGGGTCAGCCAGGAGCCCCTTTCCTCAGCGGAAAGGTGCGGCTCGAAAAAAACCCCGGAGGACCTGGTCCTCCGGGGTTTTTCATATTTGATGCCAACTAAGATACCGGCCAGTTCGGCCCGCAGCATGCTCCGGGCCTTGCCGATTTGGATAAGCCTATTTGAGCTCGAAGGTGACGGTGACCTGCACGGCGTAGGCATTCTCGCCGGCCTGTACCGGAACCGCGGCGCCTGCCGCATCGAAGGCCTTGGCGTTGATCGGCATCGGTGCCGGCGCGATGTTCTGGTCGGTGATTTCCAGCACCCGGCCGATGCTGACGCCGGCGGCCTCGGCCAGCGTCTTGGCCTTGGCCATGGCGTCGGCAACCGCCTTCTTGCGGGCCTCGGTGACGGCGGCTTTCGGATCCTCGTTGGAGAACGAGATGCCGCCGCCCTGGTTGACGCCGAGCGACACCGCCTTGTCGAGAATCTCGCCGGTCTTGTCGATGTCGCGGATGCGCACGGAGAGCGTGTTGGTCACTTGGTAGGCGACAAGCTCGGCTTCCTGGCTGCCGTCGGGCTTGTTGGTGTAGTTGTAACGCGGGTTGATCTGGATGCCGGCGGTCTGCAGGTCACGGTCCTTGATCCCTGCCGATTTCATTGCCGCGATCACGGCGGCCATGGCATCGTTGTTGGCGTCGAGTGCCGCGCGTGCGGTCTTGGCCTCGCGCATGACGCTGAGCGTCAGCAGCGCCAAGTCGGGCGCCACGGTCGACTGGCCTTCACCCGACACGATGATGCGGGGCGGAGGCAGCGAATCGGCTGCGGCGGCAATCGCCGGAAAAGCGATCGCGGCGGCAAGTGCGAGCGGCAAAAGATGTCTGGTCATGAAAATCTCCTCGGTCTGCGATCCAGTCGCGCCTGTCGACTAGGATGCGAATATGGGCTGATTTGGGCGATCTCGACCAGCCCATCCGGAAAGCCTTGTGCCGCCGCGTGAAAAACACTAATCCAGCGCGCGTGGGGCCTGTAGCTCAATGGTTAGAGCCGGCGGCTCATAACCGCTTGGTTGGGGGTTCGAGTCCCTCCGGGCCCACCAACTTATTATAAATCAATACCTTACGCCTAATCCCTTGAGTTTGAATTGAGCGCTATCGGGTAAACCTATGGCTTCTGGGCAAAATGGTTTTGGGCCTGTTCGTCAATTTTCTCCGTCTCGTTGATGGCACCCGTCGCACGTAGCTCAAGAATTCCGGCTTCGAAAGACCTTCCCACGATACATGGGGTAATCGGCGGCAATGGCGTGCATATAGGTCGGTTCTGAACTCGGCCACGGCCTCAAAATGCTCGAAGGCGCTCGCCATTCGGTTGATCTCTGCCGATCTGGCAGCCGATTCCGATGGAATTCTTTTTGAAAGTATCCAGCCCGGTAGGGGCAAAGGCGCTACGGAGGCGCAAAGGTGATGTCGCAGCTGCAGATGTCGAACCAGTCGCCTGCGAGCCGCCATTAAGGCACTGCATTCATGGCTCACCCTCCGGAGATTGGGCCTAGTTATACGTCGAAGACTGTTCGCGCTCCAGCAGTTCGTGCGTCGCTCGCTGACTTTGATGGATTGGCCCCCACATTGGTGGTCGAGCGGTGCACACCAAACCTGCAGTTGGGCCGTTCAGTTCCGGATCTCGACGACGGACGTGCCGGAGACGGGATCCGTCACGCCGAGGTCGCCGCCGAGATCCTCCAGCATATCGCGCATCGTATCCAGAAGGCCGATCATCTGCGGCCGGGCGGCAGCGAGGCTGTCCATGTCGGTCCATTCACCGACGACGCAGAAGGTCCGGTCGCCGGTCCTGATCAGCACGGCTTTGCTGAAGCCTCTGACGTCGAGGCTCGCGTTCTTGTGCGCATCGATGAAGGCCTGTTCCTTACCGGGCTTGGTGCGAAACCGAACGACATTGTAGGCAGTCATGCCTTCCTCCATAGCGAAATTGATGATCGACCGGCCTTATGGGCGAGCCTCCAGCACCATGTTGAACGGCGTCTCGGTGGCGCGGCGGAATCGCTTGAACCCGCCGCCGGTAACCACCTTGCGCAGCCTGGCCTCGCCCGCCTGGGCGCCGAGGCCGAGCCCAACCTCTTGCGACAGTGAGGCCGGCGTGCAGATGAAGGTCGAGGCGGCGTAATAGATGCGGCCGACCGGATTGAGGTTCGCTGAAAGCTTGTCATGGGCGAAGGGTTCGACGATCATCCATGTGCCGTCCGGCTTCAGTGCCTTGTGCACATGCCTGGCCGCACCCTCCGGATCGCCCATGTCGTGTAGGCAGTCGAAGAAGGCGACGAGATCGTAGGTGCCCGGAAAATCCTTGGCCGCCGCCACTTCGAAGCGGGTGTTGCCGGCGACGCCGGCCTCTCTGGCTGCGGCGCGCGCCCGTTCGATCGACGGGGCATGATAGTCGAAGCCGGTGAAGCGCGAATTCGGAAATGCCTTGGCCATGAGTACGGTCGATGCGCCGTGGCCGCAGCCGACGTCGGCGACGTCTATGCCACGCTCCAGCTTCTCGACCGCGCCATCGAGCGCCGGCAGCCAGGAGCCGATCAGATTGGCGTTGTAGCCCGGGCGGAAGAACCGTTCCGTGCCGCGAAACAGGCAGGCGCTGTGATCGTGCCAGCCCAGGCCCTTGCCCGAGCGAAAGGCCTGCCGCACCTTTTCTTCGTCAAGCCATAGCGTCGAGACGACCTCGAAGGCGCCGGCCATGAAGGCGGGGCCGTCCTCGTTGACGAAGACCTGTTCCTGCTCGGGGCTGAGGTAGAAGCTGTCGCTGGCCTCGTCGTATTCGACATAGCCGGCGGCCGCCTGCGCCGAAAGCCATTCGCGCACCAGCCGCTCCTGCGTGCCGGTGTTTGCGGCAAGCTGCCCGGCGGTCATCTTGCCGCCCTCGCTCATCGCCGAGAACAGGCCGAGCCTGTCTCCCAGCAGCACGGCCGCCCCGGTGGTGATGGCGCCGAGATCGCCGACCATCTTTCCCAGCAGGGCCTCCAGCTTTTCCTGGTCGGGCTGCTTGTCCTTGTTGCGCTCCAGCATCGGCTTTTCCTCCGGCTCGATCCCAAACATCGGCCCAAGGCTGGACGCCTGATCCCGCCGCCGGGATGGGCTCGCCATGGACAGCGGAGAAAGTTTACCTAAGGATAGCACCTGCCGATAATGCCGAGTTCTGATTGCGGCGATGCATGCCGGGCATCAGCGGGGATGTGTCATGGAAATGCACGAAATTCGTTATTTTCTGGCCGCCTGCCAGACGCTCAACTTTCGCCAGGCGGCGGACCTTGTGCATATCACTCAGCCTGCGCTCACCCGCGCCATACAGAAGCTGGAAGCGGAACTCGGCGGCCTGCTCTTCCATCGCGACAAGAGCCATGTCCAACTCAGCGATTTTGGTCGCCTGATGCGGAGTCATCTCGACGAGATCGCGCAGCGCTCGGAGCATGCCAAGCGCACCGCCAGGAGCTTTCTGTCGCTCGAGACGGCGCCGGTGACGCTCGGCGTCATGTGCACTATCGGGCCGCTGCGCTTTATCGGCTTCCTCAATGCATTTCGCGAACGGTTTCCCGGAATCGAGGTGACCGTAATCGAAGGCGCCGCTGACCACCTCACCGACCTTTTGCTGCAGGGCAAGCTGGACATCGCGCTCTTGGCGCGCCCGGAGCCGTTCGATCATCGGCTGAGGGCGGAGCAGGTCTATACGGAGCGCCTCGGGCTCGCTTTCTCAACCGGGCATCCGTTCGAGACGCGGAACACGCTGCAGTTAACGGACGTGCAGGGGGAAGCCTATCTCGAGCGCATCAATTGCGAGTATGGCAACCATATAGACGAGCTCTGCCAAAACCTCGGCTTCGAGATCAAGAGCGCCTACCGCAGTGAGCGCGAGGATTGGATCCTGGCCATGGTCGCCGCCGGAATGGGTGTTTGCTTCATCGCCGAATTCTCGGCGAGCCAGCCCGGCGTTTGCCACCGGCTCGTCGTCGATCCCGAGATCGTGCGTGAGGTGTCACTGGTTTCAGTCGCAGACCGCCTGCCATCGCCCGCCATCTCAGCATTTGCCAAAGCGGTGATGGAGTATGACTGGCACATACCGATGACGGCGGAATCGACTCGTCTGTAGCTCCCCAGTTCCGCCTTCCGCGCCAGTCAAACAGGCAACATACGATCACATCTTCGTGTCGATGTAACTGACCGCAATGTCCGGCGAACCCACGAATGGGGGCAACTGTGCCCCCAAAAATGGGAGTATTCCGAATGCATTCGTTCAAGATCTTTGTCGCCGCTAGCATTGCCGCTCTGTGTGTGTCGCAGGCGCTCGCCGAGGACACGATGAGCTCAATGTCCATGATGAAGGGCGGGCAAGTCACAGCAATCATGCCCGACGGGCATATGGGCACCATGATGCCTGACCCCAAAATGACCGCCGAAATGATGAAAATGGCCAAGCCGGTCAAGCATTGCATGATGATGATGACCGACGCCAAGGGCAAAACCTACATGGTAGATACGTCGACCAAGAAGGCCCAGGCCGAGTGCGAAAAAATGGCGATGTGAGCAGCCCTCACGCACAATCAACGCTTCCATCCCGCCGGCACACGCGTCGGCGGGATGTCCCATACATCCTCCGCCATCGAAACCATGTCACTGCCCTGGTTACTGATCCTCGCCAACCATAGCTGCTGGTTCGCAGGGTTGATCGGCTCGGCGGGTGTGTTAGGCCCGGTCTATTACCGAGGGACCCCACATGGCACGCTTATCGCGACGACATCCGATGCTGCGACGCTCGCAGGCGATGTGGGTTTCGCGACGCGTCTGGCAGCCGCGCATTATCTTCTGGGCAGGCGCCATTTCGATCGGACTGATCAGCGTGCTGTTCGCGATGCTTGCCGACCAAGCGCAGGCGCTATTCCATACCGTTATCGACAGCGGTAGCGGCTGGCGCTTTTACCTGCCACTGGTGATGACGCCGCTCGGCTTCGTTCTCTGCGCCTGGCTTGCGCATTCCCTGTTTCCAGGCTCGCAGGGCAGCGGCATTCCGCAGGCGATCGCCGCGCGCCATCTGCGCGATGACCAAGACCGCGGCCACATCCTCTCGTTGCGGCTGGTGGTGGGCAAGATCGCGCTCACCGTCGTCGGTCTAGGCTGCGGGGCCTCGATTGGCCGCGAGGGACCGACAGTGCAGGTCGGCGCCTCCCTGATGCTGCAGGTCGCGCGCTGGGGCGGCATGACGCAGGCGCGCGGGCTGATCCTGGCCGGGTCGGCTGCAGGCATAGCGGCTGCCTTCAACACACCGCTTGCCGGCATTGTGTTCGCTATTGAGGAGATGGGCCGCGCCTATGAATCCCGCACCAATGGGCTGGTGTTAACGGCGGTGATCCTCGCCGGCCTCGCCTCGTTGGGCCTGGTCGGAAACTACACTTACTTCGGCGTCGCCAAAGAAACAGTGGCCTTTGCCAGCGACTGGCCGTTGGTGCTTGCCTGCGGCATCGTTGGCGGCGGCGTCGGAGCGCTGTTTTCGCTGCTGGGGCTGAAGGCGATGCGCCGCATCCGGCGCTGGAACGCGTTGCAGCCGCTCTGGCGCACACTGGTTGTGGCAAGCATTTGCGGGCTGGCGGTGGCCGCCATTGGAATAGCCTCGAATGGCCTCACCTTCGGCACGGGCTATGCGCAGGCGCGGGGAGCCATCGAAGGCACGCCGCTGCCGGCGTTCTTCTTTGCTGAGAAATTCGCGGCTGGCTTGCTCTCGATGGTTTCGGGCATTCCGGGCGGCATCTTCGCGCCATCGCTGGCTGTAGGAGCCGGCCTTGGCAGCACGCTTGGCCTACTCCTCGGCGCCGCCACCGGCACCGCTGCGCTGCTTGGCATGGCCGGCTATTTCGCCGGCGTTGTCCAGGCTCCGATGACGGCCTTTGTCATCATCCTCGAAATGACCGGCAACCACGACAATGTCATTGCGCTGATGTGCGCATCGATGCTGGGCTATGGGACAGCGCGATTGATTTCGAACGAGCCGCTTTACCACGCTCTATCTCGCCTGTTCATCGCCGAGGCGATCCGGCGCAGAAGATCCAGAAATCTTGAAACATTCGGCTCTGCCGCGTAGAGCCCAGTTTGAGTTGCCAGTAAGCTCAAACTTCAGTGAGCATAAGGCGCATGGCGCAACGTCGGCTTGCCGGCATTCCGTGTTCGACCTCTCGGCGCAGCACCTGTCGAAGCCGCTCGCCGGCCTGCGCATCATCCATCACCCGAAAGCCCAGCTTCTGGTAAAATGGCGCGTTCCAGATCACGTCTCGGAACGTCGTCAGGGTAAGAGCGACAAGGCGGCGACGCCTCGCATCCGCAACGGCCGTTTCTAGCATGGCGCGTCCGATACCCGAGCGTTGTCGATCAAGGCGCACGGCAAGTTCCCAGATGTGCAATGCGTCATCCTGGATCTCCGCGCTCAGGAATGCGACCGGCGGGTCGTCGAGCTCCACTGCTACCCAGCACGTGCCCTTGGCGATGAGTTCACGGTGGCGCTCGACGGTCCGGTTATCGTCATCGGCAATCCAGGCAAGCTCCTCGATCCCACGGTAAGCTTCACCCGCGGACTGTTCGATATCGGGTAGTGCTTCCGCGTCAGGGTCTTGCGCAATCCGGATGGTGGTCATTGGGTTGCAGTCTGTTCTTCAAGTATTTTGCAGAGAATGACGTTGGAGTGTCCCTCGGGCCAATCCGCAAACTCAGCTACGCGCACGAAGCCGGATTTTTCATACATTCCTGGCGCTTGGAAATCATGGCTCTGCACCCAAATCCGACGAACGCCTCGAGCCTCGGCCTCGGCCGCGAAGGCGTTCAACAACGCTCGCGCATAGCCACGTCCCCTATGCGCCTCGTCGATCCACATCTGTTTGAGTTCGGAAGTGCCTGCCCATGAAAATCCCGTTGCAATGCCGACGATGCGTCCAACCGCGTCGCGGATCACAAAGCCAAGGCCCTGAGCGTCATCACGCCCTACAGCTTCCCGGTTGTAGGCGTAGATCCTGTCTTCGAAGGCGTCGATCTCAATTGCCGAAAGATCGTGCTGGGGTTGGGCAAGGGTGGTCATTTCGAGCGCTCGATTCCCTTGGGTCGAGACAAGACCGTCTCAAGCGACAAACGGCCAGGACCACCTACTGCAAGCGTTGCAAGGCCGGCGAGGTAAAGCAGGATGATTTCGTAGCCGACAGGCCCGAACCGGATCCCCTCGGCCGTCACCTCAGCAAACTTCACCGAGAAGAACCCATACTGGGAATGGACCGTAAACAATGCAGTCAAAAGCACGATCGCCATCGGCACGCTAACGAGTGGAATGAATGCGCCCGCCAAGACAGCACCGCCGCCGACAAGTTCAACCAGCGTTGTCAACCATGCTAGCGCTTGAGGCTCTGGAACTCCGAGTGTCTGAAGCACGACGCCAAAGCTTCCCGGCCCTCTGCTGAGTTTGGCATAGCCATGGGCAAGGAAGCCAAAGCCCACGATCAACCTTATCGGCAACGGCGCCCATCCGGCTGCTGCGGCGGACGAGGAGAGTGTAGTTCTCGTGATGAGTCCACGGAGATGCATTACCGGTATACCTTTCTGTGGGCGGCGTGCCTGAGGTTCGGCACTATTCGAAAAAAGCGCGCTATGGCGCGCTAGGGAGACGGCCTCTTATTCGCCCCATGGGAACCGACCGTTACAGCCTCACGGCATCGTTACCGCCGCTGCCGGAGTTTCCACGAGACCAGATCCGAAATCGCCCGGCCCACCCTAGGCGGCGGACCGGGCGTAATGTGGAGCGGGGTCGGTCAGGCAGCTTCGGCGGCGAGAACGACGGGAAAGTCGATATCGGTCCCGGCAACATTGTTGATGAGATTGGTCAGGAAGTTCTCGGCTACGATGGCGACAATCTCGATAACTTGAGCCTCGGTAAAACCCGCCGATTTCACGGCGGCAATCTCGGCGTCCGTTACCTTGCCGCGGGTCTCCGCCACCCTGGCCGCGAAACGCAACGCCGCGTCAGCCTTGGGATCGCTCGACCTGCCCTTGCGGTTGAGCGCGATCTCCTCGGGGCTGATCTTTGCCAGATTAAGACCGAGATAGGTATGAGCGGACAGGCAGTAGTCGCAGCCGTTCACCTGGGCAACGGCTAATGCAATGCGCTCGCGGGTTTTCACGTCCAGTGCTTTGGTGAGCGCACCAGACAGGCTGGTCATGCCCGTCAGAGCTGCAGGGCTTATGGATACGAGGCGGAAAAGGCCGGGCACGACGCCAAGCTGCTTGTTCACGGCGTCTAGAATGGGTTGCGAGGCGGTCGGGGCTGCTTCACGGGTCGGGATGGCAATGCGGGACATTTTATAAGCTCTCCTGTTCGATGATGTCGGTGCGACAGGAGCTATCTATTATCTTCCAGGTGGTGAGAGTATTGGATACCCAGGAGATATGACCTCTCAATATATGGAAGGGCTTGCGCGTGGACCGCCTAGAAGCCATGTCAATTCTGATTGCCGCTGTCGAAACCGGCAGTCTCTCAGCAGCAGGGCGGAAACTTGGAACACCGCTTCCAACTGTCAGTCGCAAGGTAGCGGAATTGGAGGCCTATCTCCACACCCGCCTGCTCGTCCGATCGACACGCCGACTTATCCTCACCGAGAGCGGAGCCGCCTACGTCGCAGCCTCCAGGCAAATCCTGGAGCAGGTGGGCGAGGCGGAGCGAACTGCATCGGGCGAATACAACGTGCCAAAGGGCGATCTGATTATTACGGCACCCGTTGTATTCGGGCGGCTACATGTGTTGCCGACGATAAATGATTTCTTGGCGCGCTTTCCGGACATCAATGTCCGGTTGGTTTTGTCAGACCGCAATGTGAATCTCGTCGACGATCATGTCGACATGGCTGTGCGGATTGGCCCTTTGCCAGATAGCAGCATGGTGGCGACGCGGGTAGGATCCGTGCGCAGTGTGGTTTGCGGCAGTCCGACCTACTTTGCCGACCACGACCTGCCGAGGGCGCCGGCCGATCTCTCTGGACTCTCTTGCGTCACGTTTGATGTTGTGGCGTCCGCCACGTCCTGGCGTTTTGCCACGCCAAGCTCAAGTGCTGAGCAGACCGTAGCGATCCGGTCACGCCTGTCAGTGAATACCGCGGAAGCCGCGATCGACGCTGCCATTGCAGGTGTAGGCGTCACCAGGGTCCTCTCTTATCAAGCGGCAAAGGCGATGGAACAGGGAAAGCTGGTGGCCGTTCTTGAAGAGTTCGAACCGGCACCCATGGCGGTCAGTCTCGTCCATGCAGGTCAGGGACTTTTGCCACTCAAGATGCGATTCTTTCTTGATTTTGTAGCCCCGCGTTTGCGCAAAGCCCTGGTGCCGCCAAAGCATGACTGATGGCGAGGCGGTCTCTCACAGCCGTGCCGAACTCACGTCCTACCATTGCGTGCGACGCATTGGCCGCGTCTGTTCCTTGAGTTACGAGGACGATATGATAGCCGTCGCCGCCGGCTCGGTATCAGGCATGTGAAGGACCGAAATGACACTTGAGCTCAAGTTGCTCGCGTTCACCATAAGGGCTGGGGTTAATACAAATTATCCTCGCATCGCATGCTGCAAGCCTGCAACGTGGTTATGCTTGGACGGCCGGCTCACGGGACGAGGCCGTGCCAGAATTGACCGGGCTTGCGGGCCGACTGGCCCGAGCGCTGCAGAATTTCGTCGAGACGTTTCCTCTGTTCGCTGCAGCTGGTCTGATCGCACATCTGACAGCCACGCACAGCTGGATGACCGAGTGGGGTGTTCAGCTCTATTTTTGGGCTCGTATCGCCTATCTCGCATTATACGCAGCAGGGGTTTTTCTCTTACGCTCCCTCGTATGGAACGTGGCTGCGCTCGGGATCATCATGGTCCTTCTTTCACTCATCTGATCCATGGTTGGCCAATCGAATATGCGGCTTGCTCAGGTCTCAATTGCGTTATCATGGAAACGGCACTGTATGGGGTCCAACCAAAATCGCCTTCCGCTTTGCGAAAACACCGGCCAAACAAGGGTTTTGCGGCTGCGAAATCAGGGAGTTTGATCGGGGAACGACAATTGGATGGTCAAGCCGGCGGGGTATCCTATCGTAAGCCCCGAAACGCGAACGTAGGGATTGGAAGCAAGTCGATCGCGAAGCGCCATCGCCCTCGTAACGGCCCTTTGAAGGTTCTCTCGCAGAACCTCCGGAGCGATTTCGCCGTTGGAAATCCTATATGACGGCAGCGTCTCCTCGATAAACGCTATGTCTGCCGCGACTTGCGCGATGGTCTCTTCCCGGTTCATTTGATGTTGGGCTACCGCGGGACACGCCGACAACCCTATCACACAGGTTGCTACGAGGCGCTTCAACATCGACTTCCTTCCGACCATCCTGTTAGCATTGCGCACCCCAGGAGCGCATGCAAGGCGGGATGAATCGCGGAGAGGGCGATCTTGTGCAAGCCCGCAGTGAGATGGCGTCCAGGACGCGCGAGGGCTCCGTTCCCCCCGACAGCAACGACATCGTCTTGGAACGCGCTGGCAGTGGGCTGTTGTAAGGGAAATGCGACTGCATCAAAGACCGGCGCTCGCGTCGTAATGGCTTGCGGTTTCCTCACTTACTCTGGCTGGTGATACGGTCGGCAACGTAGTCAAACGAGAAGACGCCGGCGCCACGGGTCAGCACGAGAAGCAGCAGTGAGGCCCACAGCAGGTGTTCCGCCCAGTTCTCCGGAAAAACGAAGATCTGGATAACCGAAACGACACCGAGCAGCATCAGCGCGCCGAGACGCGAGAACAGTCCCAGGAAAAGCAGCACCGCCCCGGTGATCTCGGCCGTGGTCGCCAGCGGCGCCGCGATCGACGGATCGATGAGCGGCAGATTGTATTCGCTGGCGAACAGCTGCAGCGTCACCGGCCAGGACGCCAGCTTCGATTGTGCAGACTGCCAGAAGACATGCGCAATCGCGACTCGAGCTGCGAGCTGGACCAGCGAAAATGGGATACGCTCCGGCAACTTGATCACTCGTCGGTAAAGACCAACAAGGCCGGCAGGGCGAGGCGAGGAATATTCCGGTATCGCAGTCATGATCGTCTCCTTCAGTTTGAGAGGGGGTGCATCGGGACGCGCACGTCGGTGACGAGCCTGTCGCGGAACAGACGCACAAGCGCTGAAACCAGGTCGAAGGCCGGGTCGAGTGCCAAGGCGCGGCCAGTGGCATGCTCAAGGCCGAAGCCATGCTTCAGCGAATGCCAGAAGCCGAAGCTCGCGCGGTCGAGCAGAAAAAGCCGCACGTAGTTCCCCGATCGCCACAGCGCCACCCGTTCGGGGCGCCTTGTCCAGGTGATTTTTTCATCGACCGCAGTCTCCTTTTGATGCTCCATCCATACCGATAGGATCGACCAGTGGGAGACGATCAGCCGCAGTGAAGGCTGGAGCAGGATATCCGGCGACAGCCCAAGGTCGGTGCTGTCGTATTCTGCGAGACTGCGGGCCGGCAGCGAAGCTGTATCGAGCGCTTCGGCAATGGCCCATTCGAGCCGCGCCGTCTCGGCGACGATCGGCATGTCGGACAGGGTGTCGATGGTCTTCAGGAAGCGAGGGAAGCCCGCGCCATAACGCGCCAGGCGTGACTCCGCCGGCGGATGCCGTCGAATGAATTCGCTCGCCATGAAGCGGAAGAAACGTTCGTCGACGAGGCGGGCCGTAACAGGGAAGACGGCCATCAGCACGGCGGTCAACGAACTGCGCGTGTTGTTCTGGTAGATGCGCAGGCGAGCCATTGGGTCGGCCTTGCCGGCGGTCAGCATTTTTGCGTCGATCATAGGCTCCATGGCCAGCACAGAGCGCGCCACGATGGTCTGCAGATGTTCAAGCGGCAGCATGATATCCTCCCTCGATTGTCGGCAATGCGACGGACTTGGCCGGTCTGGTTCTGGCGGCGGCAAATGCCGCAAGCACAGGCATACTGGTTCGAATGCTTTCAAACGTTGGCCTGGACACCGGCACGACCGTGGTGGGGGCGATCTGCCTTGCGGCCTGCTTGCGGCTGAACATGATCGAAGCGGACAGCATGTCGGCCCACATCGCTTCGCCGAGCAGCACGTCGAGAACCGGAACATCGGTGTCCCATTCGATCAGCGTAGGACGCGGCCCGAGATGGCTGATGGCATGGTGATAGAGGCCCCACACGACTGGCGGCACGCGAGAGCCGTGATCGTCGATAAGCACAATGTCGCCGCCGACCTGATTGGTCGCGTGACCCGCAAGGTGGATCTCACCGATGGCATCGCCCGGCAAAGCGTCGATGAAGGTCTTGGCGTCGTATTGCAGATTGTGCGCCGACACCTGGACATTGTTGACGTCCAGCAGCAGACCACAGCCGGTCCGCGCGACGAGCTCGGCCAGGAATTCGGCCTCGTTCATGGAGGAATCCGCAAAGGCGACATAGGCGGACAGGTTTTCGATCAGCACCTGCCGCTTCAGACTGTCCTGGACGGTCGCGACATTGCGCGACACGATGGCCAGCGCCTCTTCGTCATAGCGAAGCGGCAACAGGTCATTGAGATAGGCGCCGTCGGCAACGCTCCAGGCAAGGTGCTCCGAAACGAGATCAGGCTGGAACCGCTCGCAGACCTTGCGCAGCCTCTCCAGGTGATCGCGGTCCACCCCTCGCGCGCTGCCCAGCGACAGCCCAACACCGTGAACTGACAGCGGGTATATCTGGCGCAGCCGTTCAAGCGCCTCGACGGCGGCGCCGTCGCCCATATAGTTCTCGGCATGCACTTCGAGCCAGCCGGCGGAAGGTCTACGGCTCAGCATCTCGCTGATGTGAGGAGAGCGCAGACCGATACCCGCGGAGGCCGGGATCGTGAGGGGCTGAAATGCACGGGACATCGGTCTGCTCCCTTCCAAAGGGGGTTGGCTTGAAGTCTGGGTCGGTCAGGCTTTCGGCTTGTCGCTACCGCCGGTGATCTTGGCGCAGCTGCCGGCTGGCACGTAGAGCCAGGAGTCGGGCTGGTTGTCGGCGGTCGAGGTGCCGGCGCATGAATGCGTTGCAGTCTGGCAGTCGTTCTGGCCGGCCTTGACGACGCCATAGCACTTCTCGAACGAGAAGCTGGGCTGAGCGGCCGGGCCGCTATAGGCTGCGGTTGCAGCGAGCGAGGTGGCGGCCGCGAGGGCCGATCCGATGAGTGTCTTGGTGTTGATCACGGTCGTTTCTCCTGATTGCGTTTCGAGGGAAGACTGACCTCGCGGCCTGTCTGCAAGCAGTGTCGTCGAACGCGCGATGAAGCTGAAATGCTGTCTCGGCATGGATTTGATACGCGATCACTATGTTGAGGAGGACAACGAGCAAAAGCCCTCCGGCGGGGAACCGGAGGGCTTTGGCGCCTGCACTTCGTGAGCGGATCGAAGCAGGCGCGGACCAGGCGGAGGGAGGCGCCTAGACGTATCGATTTTTGCTGTCGACGAATGAGCTTTCGCTCAAGCTTGGATGGTCGGCGAGAAGCCAGTCCTCGGCCCGCTGCCGTCCGCGGTCACGCATGTCGGTCAATTCGCCCCAGTCGGTCCAGGGCCTGGTAAACAGCGCAGCGCTTGTTCTGTGATGACTGTCGAAGAGGACAGACGCAGAGTTCACGGCATTTGCGGCGGGGCGGTAAGCCGCACAAGGCGTCATGCAGCCGGAGGGCTTGCCGCTGACAATGAGCCAATGCCCAGCCTCGATTGACTGCACTGCTGGCAAGGCCGAAAAATCGCCTTCACCCCAATACATATCGCCATTGATTTCCACGGCCGGGAAGAGGAATGGGACTGTCGCTCCCGCCAGGATCGCGTCGATCGACAACTGATCGCCGGAAAAAATCGTCACGGTGTCGGTGCGGGCATTCGAAGCCAGGATGTTGAGCTTCAACTGGCAGCTATTTTTGTGCAACTCGGCAATGTCGATCGACTGTTCCAGGATCGATCTCAGCGGGTTGGCCGTAACGGTCGCTAACATCGATGCGTGGCTGACGCGCCGCCAGAAATTGGTGAGCGCCGTCCTTGCCCCACGCCTGCCGCCCAGAGCCAGTCCGTAGGCAAGAACCGCTGCCTCCATGCCTCCGAAACCGGATGCGGTGATGCTGCGGAAGGAAAGACGAGGTTCATCCAGCAGGCGATCGAGCACGCCCCAGACAAATGCGCCGTGTGCGTCGCTTGCCAGGGTGATGTCGATCAGCTGGCGGTCTTCCATCGCCAGTTTTGCACCGGCAATGAAGGCTTGGTCGGTTGCGGCCTGGATATGCATGTTCAAGTCTCCTCCCGAAGAACGCCAGGCAAGGCGTTTGATGGAGACACTGCCGCATGATCCTTCATTGGCGAAATGCCAAGGTGGCATGAACTCCATAGGCAGATTGCATTGGCTGCAATCCCTTGCGCGCCGCAAGGTTTGCAAGGCTGGCGAGAATCCCGCGATCTTGCTTTGGAACTGGCGCCACGACGATCGCCGGCAGGCCGTCAGCATAAAGAGGAGCGTGTCATGAGAATACGAACTGTCTGTCTGGGGGCGTTCGCCCTCGCTCTTTTGGCCGGGCCTGCATCCGCCGATGCCTTCGGCGATCTGGCGTCGCTGCCGTCATTCTACAGCGATGTGGGAATGAAAACGATGAAGCCGATGGCCGGTTTCAAAAAGGCTTGGCTGGCTGCGCCCCGGGGTGATCGGGACACGATGATGAAGATGTGCAATGACGCAGCCATGAGCAAGCCGCACGCAGCGTTCTGCGCCAATGTATTGGCGCTTGGCGGCGCCAACTGAGCTGCTTCGGCCGTTCCGGGAACCTAGGGATCGTGTCACGTGGGCAACCGGTCTGCTCGCAACCGTCTTTTGGTGGTGGCCAGCTGCGCCACACACGCTGTCCGCGCCGCGGTCTGTTTCGGCGCCATGACGGACCGCTATCGACTTTATAGCCGCAGTGCATTGGCGCCAAAGCGAGCCTTGCGGCAGTCTCCGAAGCGCGAACAACCTCGTGCAATTGGGGATAAATCGGCATGGACATTCACCACATCCGCTACTTCCTGGCCGTGTGCGAGACACGAAACTTCACGCGCGCAGGCGAAAAGTGCAACGTCACTCAGCCGGCTCTTTCCCGCGCCATTCAGCAACTCGAGGAAGAGGTCGGAGGGCTACTGTTTCGCCGCGAACGAAGCTTGACCCACCTGACCGACCTGGGTGTGCTGCTTCGCCCCCGTTTTCAACAGATTCTCGACGAACTGACTGGAGTGCGGCAGGAGGCCTCGAGGTTTCTGTGCCTGGAAAACGCCAACCTGAAGGTCGGCGTCATGTGCACCATCGGACCCCGTCGTTTCACCGGCTTGCTGACTGACTTCAACCGGCGGCAGCAGGGTATTCAGCTGCAACTGGTTGAGGGCGTGCCGGCATCGC
This sequence comes from Mesorhizobium sp. P2_C5_2, assembly GCF_056404535.1. Taxonomy (NCBI): domain Bacteria; kingdom Pseudomonadati; phylum Pseudomonadota; class Alphaproteobacteria; order Hyphomicrobiales; family Phyllobacteriaceae; genus Mesorhizobium; species Mesorhizobium sp. P2_C5_2. The sequence goes on from NZ_JBFUDV010000003.1 coordinate 716,883, forward strand.
TCTCCCAACTTCTAGAGTCCGGCGAGATCGACGTCGCCATCATGGCGTCAAGCGACACCTTCCCGGACCGCTTCGACGTCACACCGCTTTATCGCGAGCGCTTTGTCCTCGCCTTTCCAAATGGCCACCGGCTGGCTCGCAATGACAACGTGGCCATCTCTGAACTCGATGGCGAAAATTATCTCAGGCGGCTCAATTGCGAGTATCGCGATCACCTCGCCGGCCTGTGCACGGATCGTGGCGTGAAGCTCAGGATCTCCTACGCCAGCGAGCGCGAGGACTGGATCCAGAACATGGTTTCGGGGGGCCTCGGAATCTGCTTCATCCCTGAATTCAGCGCCGTTATCCCGGGCCTGCAGGTCCGGCCGGTTATAGACCCCGAAGTCTGGCGGGAGGTGTCTCTGGTCGTCGTCGCGGGGCGCAGGTTCTCGCCCGCGGCGTCGGCCTTCGTGAACAGCGTCAAGGCGCATGGCTGGCCTGAGAGCCCAATAGTCCAGGCGATCCACAAGACCGCAGCCTGAAGCAAAACCATCAAATTCTGGTAGCGCGCGATAAGTCTTGTCGTGCGCTTTTTTATGCACTCGCGGCGCTCGACTATAGCTTTCAGGTATCGATTTGAGAGCCAGTCAGCATTTCTCTTTTCTGGTCGCTCCGGTCACTCTCCCCGTCATGCCCCGCCTCCCGCGTTTGGGCACCGACAAAGGAGAAATACAAGATGGCTACCAAGAAATTCACGCTAGCTTTTGCGGCAGGTCTGCTTTCCGCAACCGCCACATTTTCCGCTGCCCCGGCCTTCGCCGGCGACTGCCCAGCCGGCCAGGCCGCAACGACCGATATCCAGGAACATCCCAGCAAACCGGTTGGCGTTGTCGACACGGTTCTCTCGGCGATCGATCTGAGCAGCAAGGGCGAGGCCTGGAAGGGCAATATGCTGCGCCTTCGCAAGCTCGTCGTTCAGCCCGGCGGCGTCGTGCCGTGGCATGAGCACAATCTGCGCCAGGCCAACATCCTCATCGTCGAAGGTTCGATCACCGAATACCGCAGCACCTGTAAAGTGGGCATCGAGCACCCGGCTGGCGATGTTACTGCCGAGTTCGGCCAGCTCGCCCATTGGTGGAAGAACAACGGCAAGGTGCCCGCCGTGCTCTATTCCGCCGACGTCCTGCCGCCCGCGATGCCCGACGACCACATGATGTGATCCGAACATTTCGGCAATCCCACCCTCAGCAACCGAAAGCGCGTCCTCAGGTGATCACCTGGGGACGTCCGGCCACGGATCCTCGTCATGACAACCAGTGAACAGACAGAGACGACGCGGTTGCACACGGTGGCCGCAGACAGTTGGCGCTTTGGCCTTGTTGCGCTGATCGCATTTCTTACGCTTGTCGATCTGTTCGCCACCCAGGCAATACTGCCCTCACTGGTGATAAAATTCGGCGTCAGCCGTGCAACCATGGGCTTCGCCGTCAACGCCAGCACGTTCGGCATGGCGGTGGCCGGGATAGCCATTGCTCTGTTCGGGCGCGGGATTGATCGCCGCAACGGCATCTGGATCAGCCTGGCCATATTGGCGATCCCGACAACACTGCTTTCGCAGACCGACAGCATAATCGTCTTCGCCCTCCTGCGCGTAGCGCAAGGCCTGTGCATGTCGACCGCGTTCACGCTGACGATGGCCTACCTAGCCGAACATTTCTCCGCACGGCAGACAACCAGTGCGCTCGCTGCCTATGTAACGGGCAATGTCGCCAGCAATTTCTTCGGACGACTGATGTCGGCCGCCGTCGCCGACACGTTCGGCATCTCCACCAACTTCCTCACCTTCGCAGCCCTCAATCTGTTTGGCGCGACGCTCGTCTGGTTCACGCTGCAAAAGACCTCCGCAACTATGCGCGCCGAAGGTCAATCTGGCCGAGCGTCCTGGAAGGGTCCGCTGGAAAATGCCGAACTGCGCGCTTGTTTCGCGATCGGCTTCCTGATCCTCTTCGTCTTCATCGGGACCTTCACCTATGTGAATTTCCAGCTTGTCGCCCCGCCGCTGTCGCTGTCGCCGATGGCATTGGGACTGATCTATTTCGTCTTCCTGCCATCGATGTTGACCACGCCACTCGCCGGGCGTGTCACGGCCGGTCTCGGCCCGAAGATCGGCATCGGTGCAACGCTTGCGATGGCAATCGTTGGGCTGCTGCTGTTGCTCACGGCCAGCCTGCCGATCGTCCTTGCAGGGATGGCGCTGGTCGCCATGGGAACCTTCCTGGCGCAAGCGATAGCCACAGGGCATGTCAGCCGGACCGCCTCGCGCGATCGTACCGCCGCGAGCGGCATCTACCTGGCCTCCTACTATGCAGGTGGGCTCGCTGGCAGCTTCGTCATCGGACAGATTTACGACCGGATCGGGTGGACCGCATGCGTGGCCGTGCTCGCCGCCTTCCTTTCCGGCGCCATCGCAGTGGCGCGCGTGCTGCAACCCTCAAAGACGTGACACCCAAAACCGAAAAATGGCTATTCAACAAAGGAGACTGATATGACCAACTACCTGAAGACCATGATTGCCGGAGCCGCCATACTGATAGCTGTCGTCATCCCAGCCGCTGCTTCGGATGGCGTCGTCACGGTCAAGAGCGACTATTCCGTCACTGAAACCGTCGCTCGCATCAAGAAGGATGTCCTTAAGAAGGGCATCAAGTTCTTCGGCGTCATCGACCAGGCAAAGCTTGGCAACAACGCCGGCAACGATGTCAGGCCGTCGCGGCTGGTGATGTTCGGCAACCCGGCGCTCGGCACGACCTTCATCACATCCAATCCCGAAGCCGGTCTCGACTGGCCGGTGCGTGTGCTGGTCTACCAGACCGCTGATGGCGCGGTTTACGCCGCCTATAGCGATTTTGACTGGATCGCCAAGCGTCATGGCATCACGGATCGCGCCCCGCAGTTCAAGATGGCAACCGAGGTCATCCAGTCCGTGACCTCGACGATCAGGAAGAACTGAGCGTGGATATGCGCCGGAGATCCGTCGCTCTGGCATGGGAAAAGAACGTATTTGCGCGCAGAGGCTATTCCGCGGCGGATAACGCCTTTGCACGCTCGCCGAACCACTTCTTCTGCGTGGCCTCGCGCACGAGTGCGCCAACCGCCGGCGAATGCCTGCGGCCGCGCACCGTGACGAGATTGACCTCGCGCCAGAATTCCGGATCGGTGATCGGCAACGGCACTACTCCGGGGTGCTTGGCGGTATGCTCAGGCATGAATCCGAATCCAAGCCCGGCTGCGATCATCGCGAGTGTCCAATCGTCACGATCGCTCCAGTAAACGGGACTGACCGTGACGCCCTGCTCGGCAAGAATGGCGTCAGCATAACCGGCAAATTCACAATTGTTGCGGTGGATGTAGGTCTCATTGCTCATATCCGTCACCCGCACGCTGCGCTGGTTGGCCAGGCGATGGTTGAGATGAACGGCCATCACCATCTGTTCCTGAAACAACGGCAAGGCGTGAACCTCCTCATCGGGCACGTTTGACGGCAACGCGTAAATTGCCGCCTCGAGGTCGCCTCCGAGCAGCCGCCGTCGCAAGCTCGGTGCATCGGCATCGCAGAGGTGAAGCTCCACGCCGGGATGGTGCGTGCGCACGGACGAGATGAGTTCGATGATTTCATCGGGAGCAATCGTGCTCATGATGCCGACCCTGAGAGGCGTCTTCTTGAGGTGCACATATTGCTCGGCGATCTGCTTTGCCTGCCGGGAGTTCTCGAAAACGCCTTCGAGATAGGTCTCGACCATGCGACCGAGTTCCGTCAGATGTGTAAAGCGTCGCTCACGGTGAAAAAGCGCGCCGCCAAACTCGTCTTCGAGCAGCTTGATGGCGCGCGACAGTGCCGGCTGCGTAACGTTGCACAGCTCGGCCGCCCTGGTGAAATTCAGTTCCTTGGCGACGGCCAAGAAATACCTGACCTGGCTGATCTCCACTGCGCGCTCCCCCAGCGGCTGGCATACGGCACGACCGCATTGCCGGGTGATCTTACTAGCTGCCCCAACGTCAAACAACCCGATCCAGCGATTGATATCCCAGGTGACAGATTGACGATCTGACCGTGGGCTATCGAATCCATGTCTCAACGGCATTTCCGCTGCCCCGAGCCAGCCGCCATACTTGGCCCAGAAGTCGAGACCCGGTTGCTAAGGCCCGTTGCTCGCAGCCGTTTGCAGGCCATTTCGGCTGCAGCTTCAACCGTAGGAAACAATGATGCTCAGAGGAAAGACGGCACTGATCACAGGCTCCACCAGCGGCATCGGCCAAGGCATTGCCGAAGCCTTCGCCGCGAAGGGCTGCAACATCGTTCTGAACGGTTTCGGCGATCCCGACGAGATCGAGTTGCTGCGGGCAAAGCTTGCCGCGGACCATGGGGTGACTGTTCGCTACGACGGTGCGGACATGAGCAAGGGCAGCGCGATCACCGCGATGATGGACAAGGCAATCGCCGAATTCGGCGCGGTAGACATCCTCGTCAACAATGCCGGCATCCAGCATGTCGCACCGATCGATGACTTTCCGATCGAAAAATTCGAAGCAGTCGTGGCGATCGACCTGATGTCGTCATTCTACACGATCCGGCGCGCGCTACAGGCCATGAAAGAACGCAAATGGGGTCGCATCATCAACGTCGCGTCCGCACACGCCCTTGTCGCCTCGCCTTATAAATCCGCCTATGTCGCTGCCAAGCACGGCGTCGCCGGTCTGACCAAGACGGTTGCGCTGGAAGTCGCCGAGCAGGGCATCACCGTCAATGCGGTTTGCCCCGGATACGTCCTCACCCCGCTGGTCGAAAAGCAGATACCGGATACGGCCAGGGCCCGCGGTATCACCGAGGAGCAGGTCATCAAGGATGTGCTCCTGGCGGCCCAGCCGACCAAGCAGTTCGTGACTGTAGCCCAGGTCGCGGCGCTTTGCCTGTTCCTGGCCTCGACCGATGCGGCCTCGATCACCGGCGCCATCATCCCGATAGAAGGCGGCTGGACCGCACATTGAACCGGCAACGAGGAGCAAAGACCATGAACAAGATTACCCGAAATCCTCCGACCGCTGAACCTTTGCCGGAGGTCGTCCATATGGCCGATGATGCCGTTCAGCGGCAAACGGTGCTGGTGCTGCAAGGCGGCGGCGCTCTAGGTGCCTATCAGGCCGGTGTCTACCAGGCGCTCGTCGAAGGCGGGATCGAGCCGGATTGGGTCATTGGCACCTCGATCGGCGCCATCAACGCGGCGTTAATTGCCGGGAACGAGCCAACGGTTCGGCTGGCGAGGCTTCAGGAATTCTGGGAAAGCGTCAGCCGTATCAGCCCGCTCGACGAGTTTTTCCGGATGATGGTTCCAAGCAATGTCTTTGCCAACATGGGCACCGTGATGCGCGGCATACCGGGGTTCTTCGAACCGAATCCAAGCGCCATGTTCGGAGTGAACCGCGAAGTGGGTGTCGAGAACGCCTCCTACTACACGACCGATCCGCTCAAGAGGACGCTGAATGACCTGATCGACTTCGACTATCTCAACCGGCGCCATACCCGTCTGACGGTCGGCGCGGTCAACGTCAACACCAGTGAACTCAAATACTTCGACACAAGAGAGATGACCTTGTCGGCGGCGCACGTCATGGCGTCGGGCGCCTTGCCGCCGGCGTTTCCGGCGGTCTGTATCGACGGCGAGCCTTACTGGGATGGCGGCATCTATTCGAACACGCCCATCGAGGTCGTGCTCGACGCGCGTCCGCGACGCGACGCGCTGATCTTCGCCGTCAACATGTGGCAGCCCCGCGCCACCGAGCCGAAATCGATCTGGCAAGTCATGGGCCGGCAAAAGGACCTTCAATACGCCAGCCGAGGCCGGAGCCATGTTGCCAGGCAGGAGCAACTGCACCGTCTGCGGCACGTCGTGCGAGAAATGGGAAGGCTGGTTCCCGAGGAGCGGCGTGAGGATCCGATGTTCAAGGAACTTGCCTCCTATGGCTGCCCGTCGGTCATGCACCTTGTGCGGTTGCTTTCACCGCGCCTCGACGGCGAGGACCACACCAAGGACATCGACTTCACCCGCGCCGGCATCCGCACGCGCTGGCAGGCCGGATACGAGCACGGCCAGCGCGTCCTCTCGGAGAAGCCGTGGGAATGCGACGTCGACATGCTGCAGGGCATCGTCATTCACGAATCGCAAGAGTGATCGGTTCGATCGCGGCGCCGAGAAGAAAGACGGAGAATACCGATGCAGATCATCACTCCCGGGATGCGGCTTGTTCCGGAAGCTGTGCTTGCCAACAATGCCGCGCTCTTCCGCACGATAGCGGAGACGCCATCTCACGCGGACAGCACTCGGCATCGCGTGGTCATCGTCGGCGGCGGTGCTGGCGGGTTGGAACTGGCAACGCGCCTCGGGCGCAAGTTCGGCAAGCAGCGGCTTTCGGTGACGCTGGTCGACCGCAATCGCACCCATGTCTGGAAACCTCTTCTGCACGAGGTGGCGTCCGGGACGTTGAACCCGTCGAACGATGCGGTGGAATACATCGCACATGCCAGCAGCCACCACTATCGCTACCGGATTGGCGAAGTCGTCGGCATAGATCGCTCCAAGAGCCAAATCTTTGTTGCGCCGAGCTTCGACGACGATGGCAGACAGATCATTCCGCCACGGGTGCTGGGCTACGACACGCTGGTGCTGGCCGTGGGCAGCGTCAGCAACGATTTCGGCACGCCAGGCGCGGCACGTCATGCCATTGCGCTCGACACGACCGGTCAGGCCTCCCGTTTCAACAAGCGCATGATCGACGCCTGCCTGCGTGCGAACGCGCAATACGAGAAGCTTTTGCCGGGCCAGCTCCATTGCATCATCGTTGGCGCCGGAGCGACCGGCGTTGAACTGGCCGCCGAGTTGCACAAGTCGATGCGAGAAATCGCCTCGCACAATCTCGACAACATCGATTTCGAGAGGCTGATCCGCATCACCATCGTCGAGGCGGGACCGCGCATCCTGCCGGCTTTGCCGGAACACCTTGCGCGATCTTCTGCGCGCCGGCTTGTAGATCTGGGCGTTCAGATCCGATGCGGCATCAAGGTCACCGAAGTGACAGAAGACGGTATCAAGCTCGGCGAGAAGTTGTTCGTGCCGGCCGAACTCGTCGTGTGGTCTGCCGGGATCAAGGCGCCGGATTTTCTGAAGCAGCTCGATGGCCTCGATACGGATCGCATCAACCGCCTGGTCGTGGATGAGACGCTGCGGGCCATGGGAGACGAAAACGTGTTTGCGATCGGCGACTGCGCGAGTTGTGTATTGCCCGGCAGCGAAGATCCCTTGCCGCCGCGCGCCCAGACAGCCCATCAGCAAGCCGATCATATGGTCAGGGTGATCGCGGCACGCCTCGAAGGGCAGGCGGCGCCGGAGTTCCGTTACCGCGACTACGGTTCCCTCATTTCACTGGCCGACTACGGCACTTTCGGCAGCCTGATCGGCGGACTGAAGGTCGAGGGTCTGCTTGCCCGGTTGATGTATCGCTCGCTCTACAAGATGCATCTCAAGGCAGTGCACGGGACCTTCAAGACCATGCTGGATACGGTCATCGGAATCGTGTCGCATCGCACCAAGCCGCGAGTCAAATTGCATTGAAGCTCGATAGGCCATGACGGTGGAAAAATATAATGTCGTGATCCTCGGCTGCGGCAACGCCGGGATGGCTGCGAAGGTCGCTACACGTGCTGCGGGCCCATCGGTGGCAATCATCGAGGTGCGCGACCTCAGCGGCAACTGCCCCAACCACGGCTGATGTAACAGTTCAAGCGGAATACCGAACAGAAGATGAATCCCTGCAGTTTCGATGCACACGAGGCATCGACTCCATGCAAGAAAAGCATGGCCGTGCCCATGGGGCTTCGATGATAGGATGTATGCAAACTACGAAAGTGCAGAAATGGCCGTCGACGACCAGGCAATGACCTTCGAACAGTCCGTCCAGGCTGCTATAGAACTCGACGCCCCTTTGAACGAGCGGCTGGCGGTGGTTGCTGCCGCGGTGCGCCGCCTGAACGCGGATTTCGCCGACGCGGTGGACCGTCTGGTGGCGCGTCTGGAGCAACAAGGGGCTGGAGCCATGGCGCCGGCTCCCGGCGATGCCATGCCGGAGTTCCTGCTGCCGGACGACGAAGGCAGACTGGTTGGCTTGGGCGGCATCCTCCTTCAGGGTCCCGCTGTCGTCACCTTTCAGCGTGGGCACTGGTGTCCCTATTGCCGGTTGAACGCGATTGGCATCGTCGAAGCTCAGCAGGAGATTGCCGCGCTGGGCGGCCAGGTCGTGGTGATCATGCCGGAGCGGCGCAAATTCGCAAAGGCGATGAAGGCATCGGTTGGTGCGCAATTTCCTTTCCTGACTGATATGGACAATGGCTACGCTTTGTCCCTCAACCTGGCGATCTGGGTGGGAGCCGAAATGGAACGGCTGATGGGCCTTGGCCTCGATCTGCCGAACTATCAGGGCAACAACAGCTGGTTCCTGCCGATCCCTGCGACCTTCGTTGTCGGAACTAATGGCATCATCACAGATCGGTTCGTCGATCCCGACTACCGTCGGCGGATGGACATTGACGACTTGATCGCGGCGCTCAGGCGGGCTCGCTGACACCAAATGTTGACCAGTCGGTCGATCGCAGGAGGTTGAGGAGCGTCATGGCCACCTGCGAGCGATGTCGGCCAGCGACAGCGTATACCGCGACAATCCGCGAAACATCCAGATCGCGCAGTTTGAGTCTGCGGACGTTGGGCGAGCGGGGTGCAGTCGTTGAGACAAAGCCAACTCCCGCATTGGCTTCCAGCAGCGCCAGCAGATCCTGGTCGGTTTCAACCTCATGTGCGGTGCGGGGCGTAATTCCTTTGGCCGAGAGACCGCGCGTCAGATCTTCGCTCGTTTCCCAGTCGATCCGACTGAGCACGGGTTCTGCGGCCAACTGGCTCAGCGCGACGTCCGCTTCGTTTCGGCGGGCAAGAGGGTGATCGGAGTTCACGACGAGCTCGATCCCTTCCTGGAAAAGTGGCCATGTGTCGAGCCGATCCCAGGCCTGTCCGAGCGGGCCGGCAACCGCTAGTTCGACCTCACCGTTCTTGAGGGCTTCGATGACAGCAGTCGGCGAACCGCGACTGATCTTGAGATGCACGCCTGGGTAGGCCCGGAAAAGCTCGGTGAAGGGTGAGACCAGCAGCGCAATGTTGACGCTGTTGGAAATGGTGACGTTGAGTGGAGCGACGTCACTGCTTTGCACGGCCTTTGCAAGAGATTTTGCGGAGGTGGCAGCATCGTAACACTGTTGTAGCAGGGGCAGCATGCGCCGGCCAAGCTCGGTCAGATGGGAATGCTGGCGCTCGCGCCGAAGCAGCTCCCCGCCCAACTCGTCTTCGAGGGTCTTGATTGCGCGCGTCAAGGCCGGCTGAGTGACATTGCACTCTTCCGCTGCTCTGGTGAAATTAAGCGTGTTGGACAGGGCCAGAAAATAGCGGACCTGCTGCATCTCCATAAATATTCGCCCCCTCAGCGAAATAGTGTATCAGCGATGGTGCATATTCGAAGATTAACTCAATGGGTCGTTCTCAGCAAAGTGGCCCGCACCATAGGTGCGAATGGCGGCGGCGCCAAGGCAACCATAACCCAGAGTCATGATGAACTAAGCGATCTGTTCAGCCACTCGGCGAAGCCTCTGGCCCGCTTGAAGGCTGGGCAAAGCCGGACAGTCCGCGTGCGGCCAATTTCGGTCATTCACTACCAGGGAGTTCCTGACGACCTGCGGCTACATCGGCGATATCTGGAAGCCTGTAATTAGTCGCGTTCATCGTCCTTAGGTTCGCCCGACCATACGAGAGAATACGAAGGAAACGGCTTGGCGAACCATCCGCTAACGTATTGATTTTCTGTAGAAAACGCTAACCCTCCGCGACTAACATAATCGTTGTTCGTCAATAGGTTACGAAGCGGTTCGCCAATAGATCGACAAGGAGCGGCCTCAGCACGCACCGCGAACTGCCAGGCATCGGTGTGCTCGTCATCCATGCCAACGCATTTGCGGTGGATCAAAGCCGAACTCACCCGCCGTGATTACATATGCCGCGAAGGATGGCCATCTGGTCTGCTCCAATAGGAAGCGAAATCCGATGAAGCATATGGCAGCGGTGTACCTGGCGACCTATCCAGAGGCGAACTCCGCGAAAATCGCCGCAAACTCCGTCGCCCTCGTCAAGCAGATCGGAGCGGCGCTTCATGCCGTTGTCATCAATGTCGATATTCCCGACGTTTCGAACGCGCTCTCGACCTACCTGCTCGATCTCCCCTACAAGATAGCCGAAGCTGAGGCGACCAGCCGCAAGCATGGCAAAGCCCTGCTTGAGGCAATTACCCAGGAAGCCGCGCGTGGCGGTGCAAGCCTGACCACGCAGGAGTTGACTGCCCCACCAGCGCTGATGAGCAATCTTGCCGCAGAGCACTCCCGCTATTTCGACATCTGCCTGGTCGGCTGGGCTCCCGCCAACCAGACGGCACGGATGCTGGCCGAGGCGATACTGTTCGGCTCGGGTCGACCGACGCTTCTTCTTCCCGATTCCACTGACGTGGGACCCTTTGAACACGTCGTTATCGCCTGGGATGGCAGCCGGGTGGCGGCACGGGCTGTTGCCGACGCGCAGGCATTTCTCCGAGGCTCCTCGACGATCACCGTGGTGACCGTGACCGACGAAAAGCCGCTTCCGGGACAGGGCATCGGCGAGCGCCTTGCCTTGGGCTTGAGGACGCGTGGTCTGGTGGCCGAGGCCATCTCGATCCAGGCTGGGGATCGTTCGGTCGCAACTGCACTGCAGGACCATGCCCTCAAGATCGGCGGCAAGCTCCTGGTCATGGGCGGATATGGCCATTCGCGTATCAGGGATTTCGTGCTCGGCGGCGCAACCGACGGGGTGCTTGCGGATCTGCGCTTGCCTGTCCTGCTTTCGCACTAGGTGATGGGGACATGCAAGGCGATCGTAATAAGGATCCCATCTTGCGCTTTCATGGCGCGGCCCACGGCGTCACCGGCTCATGCTATGAGATCGAAACCTCCCGCTGGCGGATTCTCGTTGATTGCGGCCTGTTCCAGGGATCGAAGTCGGAACGGGAACTGAATTATGGCCAGTTTCCGTTCCCGCCGGAGGCGATTGACGCCGTCATCCTGACGCATGCGCACATCGACCATAGCGGGCTCTTGGCGAAGCTGGTCAAGCAGGGCTTTTCCGGCCCCATCCATACAACCCGCGCCACCATCGATCTCTGCTCGGTGATGCTGCCCGACGCGGCGCATATCCAGGAAATGGAAGTCGAACAGCTGAACCGCCGCAACGCGCAGCGCGGGCGGCCGCTTGTCGAGCCGATCTACGCTCTTTCAGATGCGGCTGCCTGCATGACCTTGTTCCGGGCTCTGGGATACGGCGAATGGACAAGCGTCGCTGAAGGCCTTCGAACCCGCTTCTGGAACGCCGGTCACCTGCTCGGCTCCGCCTCGGTCGAACTCGAGATCGATCTGGATCATCAGAAGAGACCCATGCGCATCTTGTTTTCAGGCGATATCGGGCCTGGACACAAGTTGCTGCAGACCGACGCGGAAGGTCCGGCCGGTGTCGACTACCTCATCTGCGAATCGACCTATGGCGACCGCGACCGGCCGGACGTCTCGCCAGAACAACGGCGATCCCAGCTCGGCGACATCGTGCGTGGCGCCGCCGAGGCCGGTGGCCCCCTCATCATTCCGTCCTTCGCCGTGGAGCGGACGCAGGAACTGCTGGTCGACCTGCATTTGCTCATGCAGTCCGGTGCCGTGCCCAGCGCGCCGGTCTTTGTCGACTCACCGCTGGCGACACGCGCCAGCGCGATTTTCGAACGGCACACCGACGACATCGAACGCGGCGAGGTGCTGCGCCAGGCTCTCGGCTCAAAAGACCTGCGCTTCACCGAGACGGTGGAACAGAGCAAGGCGATCAATCGTCTGACCGGCTTCTTCGTGGTGATCGCCGCCAGCGGCATGTGCGACGCGGGCCGGATCCGCCATCACCTCAAGGCCAATCTCTGGCGCCGGAATGCCACGGTGATGATCGCCGGGTACCAGGCCCAGGGCTCGCTCGGCAGAATCCTGCTCGACGGCGCGCGGCGTGTGCGCATCCAGGGCGAAGAGGTCGAAGTCAAGGCGCATATCAGACTGTTCGACCTCTATTCCGGCCATGCCGACGCTGCCGAACTGGTTGCCTGGGTCGAGGCGAGACGTCCGGTAAGGCAGGTGGTGTTCCTGACCCATGGCGAGGAAGAAGGGATGCGTGGGTTCAGCGAAAGGCTACGCTCGATTATCCCTGACGACAGGATCATCATGCCGCGACTGGATGATGCCTTCCAACTGACGCTCAGTGGCAGTCTGCCGGTCGAACTCAACGAGCCGCGCCGTCTGAGACCGGAAAGCGTCGCCCGCCTCGACTGGCACAACGACCTTTCAAGACTTCTCCTGGACATCAACGAGTCGGTCGGCGCCGCAGCCGATGAGCGTGGACGTGCGTCGGTCATCAGGCGCATACGCCGCGCGCTCGAGGGCAATGATGCCTAATGCCTGCGAAGCGATGAACGGAACTTGCGCCGATGCGTTTGTGTCCATTCGCTGCAGGTCGACGGACACAGGCGCAAGTCGAGATCGCAAGACTGTCGCCAACAACGGAGCCAGACATGACCGAGCACACAACAGACCCAGCTTCCGGTGGCGTCCTGTCCAAGCGCGAGGCGCACGACATCGATGCCTATTGGCGTGCCGCCAACTATCTCACGATCGGCCAGATCTACCTTCTCGACAACCCGCTGCTGCGCGAACCGTTGCGGCTGGAGCATGTCAAGCCACGCCTGCTCGGCCATTGGGGGACGTCGCCGGGACTGAGTTTCATCTATGCCCACCTCAATCGCGTGATCAGGCTCAGGGATACGAATGTGATCTATGTCTGCGGGCCTGGCCACGGCGGACCGGCTATGGTGGCGAACACCTATCTTGAGGGCATTTACAGTGAGCTCAATCCCGACATATCGATGGATGAGCAGGGGATGCGCAAACTCTTCCGGCAGTTCTCGTTTCCGGGCGGCATTCCGAGCCACGCGGCGCCCGATGTACCGGGCTCAATCCACGAGGGCGGCGAACTGGGCTACGCGCTTTCTCATGCCTATGGCGCCGCCTTCGACAATCCCGATCTCGTCGTCGCCTGCGTCGTCGGCGACGGAGAGGCCGAGACCGGGCCGATGGCCACGGCATGGCATTCCAACAAGTTCCTGAACCCTGAACGCGATGGAGCGGTGCTGCCGATCCTGCATCTGAACGGCTACAAGATCGCAAATCCGACCATTCTGGCCCGTATCCCCAAAGACGAATTGCGCGCGCTGTTCGTCGGCTATGGCTATGAACCGCTGTTTGTCGAGGGGCACGAGCCGGCGCTGATGCATGAGCGGATGGCGAGCGTGCTCGACGATGCGCTCGATCGCATTCGGGAGATCCAGCACGCCGCGCGGACCGGTTCCGCAACACCGACGTCGCGACCACGATGGCCGATGATCGTGCTGCGCAGCCCCAAGGGCTGGACCGGACCGAAGGAGGTCGATGGACTAAAGACCGAGGGCTTCTGGCGCTCGCATCAAGTTCCCTTGTCGGGCCTTGCGGAAAACCCGGCGCATCTCAAGCTGCTCGAGGACTGGCTGAGAAGCTACCGACCCGATGAACTGTTCGACGCAACCGGCGCCCCTGTCGAAGCGATCCTCGTTTCCGCGCCTAAGGGGACACGGCGCATGGGTGCCAACCCGCATGCCAATGGCGGCCTGCTGCGCAAGTCCCTCGATCTGCCCGCGGTGCATGACCATGCGGTTGCGATCGAACGGCCGGGTGCGGTGAAGGCCGAGTCGACGCGGGTGATGGGCAAGTTCCTGAGCGCCGTCATGGAGTTGAACGAGGCGGCGAAGAACTTCCGCATCGTCGGTCCGGATGAGACAGCCTCGAACCGGCTTCAGGACGTGTTCGAGGTCACCGAGCGCGCCTGGATGGAAACGATCCTGCCCGAAGACGTTCATCTTAGCCGCGACGGCAGGGTCCTGGAAATCCTCTCGGAACACACGTGCCAGGGCTGGCTCGAAGGCTACCTGCTGACCGGGCGTCACGGCCTGTTTTCCTGCTATGAGGCGTTCATTCACATCGTCGATTCCATGTTCAATCAACATGCGAAGTGGCTGGATGCCTGCCGCGACATTCCGTGGCGCCGGCCGGTGGCGTCACTGAACTATCTGCTATCGAGCCATGTCTGGCACCAGGAGCACAATGGCTTCAGCCATCAGGATCCCGGCTTCATCGATGTCGCTCTCAACAAGAAAGCCGATATCGTGCGCGTCTATCTTCCGCCGGATGCCAACACCTTGCTGTGCGTCACCGATCATGTGCTGCAGACATGGAACCGCATCAACGTCATCGTCGCCGGAAAGCCGCCATCCTGGCAGTGGCTTTCCATGGACAAGGCCATTGTTCATTGCAGGACAGGCATCGGCATATGGGACTGGGCTTCAACCGACAATGGTGAGGAGCCTGACGTCGTGATGGCTTGCGCGGGCGACGTCCCGACACTCGAAACGCTGGCGGCCGTGCAGATCCTCAGGCATGCCGTTCCCGAAATCAGGATCAGGGTGGTGAATGTCGTCGACCTGATGACCCTGCAGCCCAAGGAGCATCATCCACATGGGTTGTCGGATCGCGAATTCGATGCCCTGTTCACCACGCACAAGCCGGTGATCTTCGCCTATCACGGCTATCCCTGGACCATCCATCGCCTGACCTACCGGCGCACCAATCACGACAACATCCACGTGCGCGGCTACAATGAGGAAGGCACGACGACAACGCCATTCGACATGACGGTGCTGAATGGTCTCGATCGATACCATCTCGTCCAGAGTGTCCTTGAACGGTTGCCAAAGGGCAAGGGCGCCAATATCGGGCTGATGCAGGACATGGAAGGCAAGGTACTTGAGCATCGAGCGTATATTCGGGCTCATGGGCAGGATATGCCGGAGATCCTTGGCTGGAAATGGGAGCAGGGCCCGGATGCAGCGCCAAACTTGCCGGATAAGCCAATGAGCGGCTTTCGGCGCACAACTGCGGCAAGAACCCGGACGGCTTCATGAGCGGTGCGGTTCTTGTCCTGAACGGCGGGTCATCGAGCCTGAAATTCGCGGTCTTCGACGCAAGCGCAGGACTTGCCGTGCTGCTGCGCGGCAATATCTCGTCGCTTGGACAGCATCCGCGCCTGCACGTTGCGGCCGCGGCCGGATCCCCCGTGATCGACAGCAGCCTGGGTGACGCACCGATCGATGTCTCCAAGGCATTCGCGACGGTCGCTTCGCTGCTCGCCGATCGCAACCTTCTTGCCCGCATCAACAGGGTCGGGCACAGGATCGTCCATGGCGGCCGCGACTTCACCGAAGCGACTCTGCTCGACGCTGACGCGCTCGAGGCTCTGCACCTGCTAGAACCGCTGGCGCCCATCCATCAAAGGATCAATCTCGAGATCGTCGCCCTGGCCGCAGAACTTCTGCCGCGAGCGCGTCAGGTCGGATGCTTCGACACCGCGTTTCATGCGACCCGGCCAGGACTTGCCAAGATCTACGGGCTGCCGCGCGCAATGACCGATGCCGGCATCGTTTCCTATGGCTTTCACGGCCTGTCCTACAGCCATATCGCTGCGAAGCTGCGCGAGCGCTATGGTACGGCCGCCGGCGGCCGGGCGATCGTGGCCCATCTCGGCAGCGGCGCCGGCCTCTGCGCGATGGACGCTGGACGCAGTGTCGCCACGACGATGGGATTTTCGACGCTTGACGGCCTGGTCATGAGCACCCGCTGCGGTGCGCTTGACCCGGGCGTGATCCTGCACTTGCTGCAGGAGAAGGGGCTGTCGAGCGAAGACCTGGCCAGCCTTCTCTACGAGCGTTCCGGCCTGCTGGGCGTGTCCGGCATTTCTGGAGACATGCAGCTCCTGCTTGGCGCGAAAGAGCCTTCGGCCGTTCAAGCCGTCGAGCTCTTCGTTTATCGCGTCGGACGTGAGATCGGGTCGCTTGCCGCCGCGCTTGGCGGGCTCGACACACTGGTGTTCACCGCTGGTATTGGCGAACATGCGGCACTGATCCGGCACAAGATCTGCGCGGCAGCCGCATGGCTTGGCGTCGAACTCGACGAGGATTTGAACCAGCAAGGTGCAGAAAGTGTCAGCGCGCGAAATTCCCGCGTCGGCATTCTCGTCATTCCGGCCGACGAGGAACAGGCCGTAGCCCGCGAGCTGCTCGTATTCTGAGCGGTCTGTCTGCCGCTGGAACCACGTGCCCACCTACTTCGGCAACTTAGCGCCCCGCTTGCGCTGCACCAGCACGAGTGTTGCGTCATCCGGGTCCGTGGTGACGGTGAAGCCCATCTCGCGCTCGAGCTCGATTGCTGCGTGGTTTTCCCGGTTTTCGATCGACTCAATCGTGTCGAGACCGTGCTCATCCGCGTAGCGCGCAATGTGGGCGAGCAATTCCCAACTGACCCCCAGATGCTTGCGGTCATCGCGAATGCAGACAGCGACCTCGCCACGCCGGTCGGCCGGATCGCTGGCCAGTGTCGCCACCGCGATCAGCATTCCGCCTGGTGCGAATGCGAGGAAATTGTGGATGTGCGCATCGTCGGAGCGGGTCATCGCCACCAGCCGATCATGCGAGACTTCGCGCACGGCGCCGAGAAAGCGGAAGCGAAGATCTTCAGGCGTCACATGGGTGAAGAACTCAGCCAATGTCGGCTCATCTTCGGCGCGCGCTCCGCGCACGTCGAAACAGAATCCGCTGTGGGTGGTGAGCGTCTTGTTCATCGTCGTCGTATCCTTGACGTGTTGACTGGCGTCGTTACAGCGGCGAGGGCGGGTTATTCACCCATATCCAAAAGCACGTCCTGCTTGAGGATTTCGATGCTGCGCAGTCCGAGCAGGCGAATGACGCCTTTGTCCTTCAACCGGGTGAAGACCCGTGACACGGTCTCGATGGTGAGGCCGAGATAGTCGCCGATATCCATTCGCGACATCGGCAAGTCGACCTGGCGCAAGCCGCCCTGACGTTCCGTCATGTCGACAAGGAACGCTGCGACCCGTTCGATGGCATTCTGGCGACCGAGGACCAGCAGATGTTCCTGGGCTCTGATCAACCCCTTGAGCGCCAGCGGCAGCAATTGGCGGGACATGTCCGCGGCCGCGGCGATCCGGACAACACGAATACCGGTCGCGTTGATTGCCTCGGCGAAGAAATGATGCGTGGCGTCGGCCTCGAAGCCGAAAGTCTCTCCGGCCATATGAAAGGCGCTGATCTGCCGGCGGCCGTCGGCCAGCAGCCGGTACACACGCACGGCGCCGAACTCGACCTGGTAAAGTGGCCCGGCCTTTTCGCCCTGGGCATAGATCTCGGTACCGGCCGGGAAGAAACTGACAGGCTGTCCCATGACCCCATCGAGGAGAGCGAAAGGGCTCGGCTGCATTGGCAGTTCAATCTTGGCGATCTGTTGAGCGTACATGGCTGTGTTCCCCGGTTGATCCGTGACACAGCAATCGCGCGAATCCGCTGATGGCGAAATTCGGTTATGTCCCTAAGGAGAACTACCTAGCGCACCTTATGGCACGAAAACGCGGCGGCAGCTTGGCATCCGAAAACACGCAAACACCGAGCGGCGGCTGACAGGCGAGGCGAGCCCACGCGACGCGTGGGTCGGATTGTCCAGCGCGCCTCGCCAATTCGTCGCCACCGCCCCGGCGGCCAAGCCCTCGAACTGTCTCTGCAGAACTTTGCACCGCTGAAGGATTTCCTGCTGTCGGCGTGGCCGATAATCGCACCAGTGCGGATGCGCCACGCGTCGGGTTCTGGTTTCAGCCGATATTCCATCGAGGATCTGCAGCAGGCGCTGGCCATGGGAATTTCCACTGGCCATCCAGACAGGCCGGAGTCCTTCGCCAGGCCCGACCAGATCGATGCCATATTCGCCTATATCGAGAAGCTTGGCCTTCACTGACAAGTTGACCTTCGGCGCTGCAACAGCGTGATGCCCCTCAGGCTCAGCGGCGCGCATGATCGTCGGCATGGTGTCGGCTCGGCGGCGGTTCGGCGCTTGATGGTAGTGGCCCTCCGGAAGGTATTGCCCAGCCAATGCCGGAACGATCCTGGCGCCGTCAGTTGCCGTCATCGAACGGATAAAAGTGAACTACCTTGAGTGTGACCGGGATGTCGTGACCCTCGATCAGAACTGTGGCCCACCGATCCCCCAGATCGTCTTGCCAAGTTTCGGTGACGCGGCACCTTGCGGCCAGATCCATGCCAACCTCGACCTTGTCCGTTCTCTTTGCCATCCCTGGACTCCCATTCGCTTTCGCCTCGACACTGCTTTTCCCTACCTGTTCTCCAGCGTCGCTGGGTCAGTTCGAGAGCAGCCGATTAATCGCCCCATGCCGCAGCAAGGAACGGGTCATGCCGCCAAACGCCCATTCGCGGATGCGGCTGTGGCCATAGCCTCCCGCGACCACAAGTTCGGCGCCCATCGCCCGCGCGAGCTCACAGACGGCTTCGCAGGCGTCCTCCTTGCCGACGTCCAGAACCTCCGATCTTGCCTTGACCCCATGTCTCATCAGGAACCGGAGTACGTCACTGATACTTTCGCGTGCGTTTCTTTGGTCGTATTCCTCGATTGTCGCCACAAGGACATGCTTCGCGCCTGTCAAAAAGGGCATTGCATCGGTGACCGCGCGCCTCGCCTCGCGGGTATCCTTCCAGGCCACCAGAACATTGTCGGGATTAAGCGGTGCAAGGTTGTCATTCGCAATCAAAACGGGCCGTCCGGCCGACAGCACCAAAGTTCCGACATCGACCACCCGATGGCGGTCGCTGGGAACTCCCTTTGCGGGAACCCCGGTCACGACGAGGTCGGCGGCGCGCGCATGCATCGCCAGCAGACGTGTCGGATCGCCGATCTCTTCGCGCCAGGAGGCATCGTCTCCGACGACACCCAGGAATTCTTCCTTCAGGATCTTCAGGCGATCCTCGATCTCGATCCGGCGTTGCCGCATGATTTCCGCCGCCGCCATGCCGCCATCGTCGCCGGGAACAGACACGTATGAATCGGCTGCGGCGAAACCGATCAGCGAGGCTTTGAAGCGTCGCGCCAACTCCAGCGCATAGGTCGCTCGCGGCGCTGCTGGAGAGTCGACATCGAGTTGAACCATGATGGTGTTGAAGATCATTTTTCCTGTCTCCGATGAGATTTATCGCAGCATCGCCGGAGTTCTGATCTTGCGCCTTGATGCGCGTCAAAAACGCTGAGGAAGGGACTTCAGTCTTACTGAGTTGTTGCTAATTCAGTTATAGGTTTGTCGACGCGGGGGACGATCCCAAAGAGAAGCCAATCCCGCATGGCCGGCGCCGCTATGGCTTCACCCAAGCACCCCCTGCATCGGCCATTCTCCCTTTGCTGAGACCGCCATAGCTGACGCAGTTCCATGAAGAATTGTCACATTGAGGAAATGGACGAGGAATCCGTAGTTTCGACACGCGACTCCATTGCAAGGACACCGTTCGAAGCTGCCCAACAGGCACTCGGGCACAGGATTACGCTGAGAGGCGATGCCAGAAAATGGATTCGCGTCACTGACTTGGTTGTCACACAGCCGACGCGACGACGACCTCGCTGCTTTGAATTCAGAAAAGTCGGTAAGGCCCAAATGCAGCGCCCGAACGTGGGTGGGATGGATTTGGTTGCGTCGCTGCCTAGCCAGCATCAGGGCCGCTCGACCCTTGCCACCTGGTAGGTGTGCATGGCGCCGTTGCGCGCGATCGACACGTACTCACCGGTCACAAACCGTTCGTCGCCGAGATGGAAGCCGATCTCGTCGTCGCGATCACCGTCGGCATAGTCGAAATACCATTGTCCGCCGGGCTTACGTCTCAGCCGGCCGATCAGATCCTCCTCGCCGGTGCGAAAGCGACGAACACGGCAAGAGGCCCTGTGCGACTTCCATTCGTCGGCATCGATCCGGCCTTCGCCGGTCAATGGAGCCAGCACGTCATAGCCTTCTTCACGGTCGCCTTCCGGGTGGCCTTTTTCACGCGCGAGCAGCAGCCGGACATTGCGGAATTTCGGGGTGAGGTCCTTCAAACTGGTCATGGCGAACTCCTTTTACGGAGTTTCATAGAGCGGTGGCGGGACCTGGCCCTTGATCCGTATCAAAGAAGGCTCGAGAACAACACTTCTATCCAGGACCGAGCAACAGTAGGGCGCAGATGCCCATGGCTGCGGCGATCAGAGTTGCGAATGCGAGTGGCAACCAGAACCTGACCGGACCGGCAAATACTGCGAGCGACAGGCGACCGATCGCGTTTGCTGCCAGCGCCGTCAGCACGGCCTGGCCCACGGTCTCGACGGACACGGAATGCTTGACCAGGCGCAGCGCGCCAAGCACTGAGACATCGAATGCGCCAGCCAGCGCCGAACTCGCCAGCAGACCGCGCCCGCCGAATTGAGCGGCCAGGCCGGCACTCGCAGTCGCAACAACCGCAAACAGCAAGGCGAAGAGCAGCAACGGGCCCAGGTCGAAGGGATTGCGCGCAATTGAGCTTCCTTCGCCGTTCCCACTGTCGCGGGTCAGCAGCAACGCGCCGCAAACGCCGAAAGCGAGCGCCGCGGCAATCGAAGGAATGGCGACCGAGGTTAACACGCTTGGCTCGATGATCAGAACCACGGTGTTGACGCGCAGCACCGAAACCATTGCAGCCAAGGATGCCGCCCCGGCGAGCGCCAGCCGGTTGTCCGCAGAGGTGGTGGCGTTGCGGGCAAGCGCCAAAGTCACGGCGGTGGAAGAGACGAGCGCACCGGCGAGCGAACTGACCAGCAGACCTCGGGTATTTCCAAGGATGCGAACAGCCACATAGCCGGTGAAGGAAATCGAGGCCATCAGCACCGTCAGGAACCAGACCTCCCATGGATTAAAACCGCCCCACGGGTCCATTGTCCGGTTTGGAAGGAGGGGCAAGACGATTGCCGTCATCACCGCCAGGATCAGCGCCGAACGGAGCTCGACCCATGTCAGTCGCTTCAGGAGGCCGTGCAGGATCTCGCGACTGGCAAGGACAGCCGCGAGCGCCGCCCCGCCGGCAGCGGCGGCTTGATAGTTGCCGGCGACGGAAAGCGCGCCAAGGGCGAAAACGCAAAGGCCTGCGATCACGCTCGTGACGCTGAAATCCTCGTCATGGGCAGCCTCGCGTGCCTTGTACCAGGCGAAGACTCCCGCAAAGGCGATGAATCCGCCAACCAGCACGGACATCGCGCCGAGCGCGTTGGCGAGTGCGGCGAGCACGCCGCCAAGGAGGCCGGATATGCCGAATGTCCGAATGCCAGCCGTGCGGCTGCGATCGGGCGCATCCCGCTCCTGCCAGCCACGCTCCAAGCCGACCAGCAGACCTATTGCCAGGGCCAGTCCGAGGCGGGCGATCAGCGGATCCACTGGCGCCG
The DNA here is from genome assembly GCF_056404535.1 of Mesorhizobium sp. P2_C5_2. Classification (NCBI taxonomy): domain Bacteria; kingdom Pseudomonadati; phylum Pseudomonadota; class Alphaproteobacteria; order Hyphomicrobiales; family Phyllobacteriaceae; genus Mesorhizobium; species Mesorhizobium sp. P2_C5_2. The sequence goes on from NZ_JBFUDV010000003.1 coordinate 738,490, forward strand.
GACCTTAGGCGGCGACAGTCGGCAGGCGGTCACGAACCCACCTGACGATCTGGCCCGCCGTCATTGCGCCGGATGTGCGCGAAATTTCGCGCCCGCCATGAAAGAGGATCATGGTCGGGATGCCGCGAATGCCGAGCCTGGCCGCCACGGCCTGCTCAGTGTCGGAATTGAGCTTGATCAAGCGAACATGCGGCTCCAGTTCATTTGCTGCAGCTTCATAGGCCGGCGCCATCATCTTGCAGGGGCCGCACCAGGGTGCCCAGATGTCGACGACGACCGGGAGGCTGCTGCGCGCGATCTGATGATCGAAACGCGCAGCGTCGACGTCTTCCGGGTGTCCCGAAAACAACCTGGTCCCGCACTTTCCGCATTTTGCCTGCACGGAGTCGCGGAACGGCGGAAGGCGGTTGACCCCACCACATTTGCTGCAAACCACAAGACTCTGCTGTGCCACGGTCATTCACCATTATTGCTCTCGATCACTATGCGCGCCACAGATGTCCATCGCCAAGGGTGCGCAACGCGTTCAGGATCACCGCCACGTCAATTCCTTCCTGAAGCAGTGCGCCGGCAACCGGGGTGATCTGCCCCATGGCCGCCGCGATCATTGCCATTCCCGACAGCGCCAGCCCGGCGACAATGCTTTGCAGTGCGATCGCTCGCGTTCGCCGTGCAATCCGAACTGCTTCGGCGACCGGCTGCAGCCTGTCGGTCAGCACGATGACATCCGCCGCTTCGGAGGAGGCGGTAGCACCGCGTGCGCCCATGGCGACACCGACCGTCGCAGCCGCAAGCGCTGGGGCATCGTTGATGCCATCACCGACCATCATTGTCGGTGCCGAGGCTTTCTCGGCTTCGACCGTTGCGACTTTTTCGGCAGGGCTCGCATCGGCGACGATGGCGTCGAGGTCGAGCAAGGCGGAAATGCGTTTCGCTGCCACGCCGTCATCGCCTGTCAGCATAATCATGCGCGCAATGCCGGCCGAGCGCAGACTGCTGAGTGTATCGTGCGCATCAATACGCAGGGCGTCCCCGAACGTGAAAACACCAGCAAGCTGTCCGCCGAGTGCTACAAAAACCCTGAGTACCGGCTCGTCCCGGAATCTTTCTTCACCACTTTTCGCCCAGCTGGGCAGCGATCTGTCGGCGAGCACGAGAGCCCGCGATCCCGCTGCGACCGACATATTCTCGACCCGGCCCTTCAGGCCCGCACCGCGATGCTCGCGGACATCACGAGGATGCGAAAGCACCAGCTGCCTGCCGCGTGCTGCCCGGATGATCGAGTCGGCGAGCACATGATGCGAGGCCTGTTCCAGGGATGCGAAGAGCCGCAGCAAATGGTTCGCGTCATGGCCGGGTGCTGTTTCGATTTCGATGAGCTCGGCGCCGCCGATGGTCAAGGTCCCCGTCTTGTCAAAGATCGCGGTTCGGACTTGTGCAAGAGCCTCCAGCGCCGTCGAGCCTTTCATCAGGATGCCGGCCCGTGCGGCACGCGAGACGCCGCCGATGAAAGCAACAGGGGCAGCGAGGATGAGCGGGCAGGGCGTCGCGACGACCAGCACCGCAAGCGCCCGGATCGGATCGCCGGAAACATACCAGGCGGCGCCGGAAACCAGCAGAGTGGCTGGCAGAAGGAACAGGGCAAAGCGGTCGGCCATGCGGATGAACGGGGATTTCGCGGTCTGGGCTGCAGCGACCATGCGTACGATCGCGGCATAAGTGCTCTGCTCCGCCAAGGCGGAAGCCCGCATGCTGAAGGGCTCGCCCGCATTGATGGTGCCGCTGCGCAGCATGTCGCCCGCTGTGCGACGTTCAGGCAGGGGTTCTCCGCTCACCGCGGATTCGTCGAGAGAGGCCGAAGCATCAAGCAGGATGCCGTCGACGGGAAGCAGTTCGCCGGCACGCACCAACAGCTCATCGCCGACGGCTACGTATTCGACGGAGATGGTCTCTGTCCCCCGCGCTGACGTCCGATGGGCGACACGCGGTGACCGGTCGGTCAATGTCTTCAGGTTGCGTTCAGCGCGGCCGCGAGCGAAATCCTCAAGCACCGTACCGCCGGCATACATGATCGCGACCACGACTGCCGCCAGGGATTGGCCGAGCAGAAGCGCGGCGGACATCGAGACCAGCGCAATTGCATCAACGCCGAAGCGGCCAATCCAGAAATCACGCAATATGGAGATGGCGAGAGCCGCAACCACAGGCAAGGTTGCAGCCGCCCAGATCGTGTCGGCTTCAACTGTGCTGAGGTCCGTTTGCCAGGCACCAATGCCAACGGCGAGACCCATCAGAGCAATGACCAATAATGCGCGTCGCAGGACAGGCTCGTTCATTCGATGTCCCCTCAGCCTCGATCGTCCCTGTGGCCCCTAAAGCTCGCGGACCACCTCATCGAGCAGGCGCCGTACATCACTGGCGGCCTGCGCAAGCTCGCGGTTGTCGATGGTGCCCATTGAAACTCCCGGATCCACCGCGGCGACTTCCACTTTTCCGGGCCTGATCTCGGTGACGATGACGTTACACGGCAGCATGGTTCCGACCTTGTCGTCTGCCTGTAGCGCGCGCCATGCGAAGTGCGGATTGCAGGCACCCAGGATGACGTAAGGCCTGAAATCAGCACCGAGCTTGGCCTTCATCACCGCTTGCACGTCGATTGAGGTCAGGACGCCAAAGCCCTTGCTGGCGAGCTTGTCGGTTACATGGCCGATCGCCGCGGTGAACGGCATGTCGATGGTCGTGCTGAAATAATGGTTCATCCAACTCTCCAAACGTTGATCGCACCAGCACGTCACGGCTTTGCGAGCGATATCGCGGAAAGACCTAATCGCGATTGCCGGAGAACGCTTTGATCCACCGCAACGAACGCGCAAGATCGACCGGCGATGATCGCGACGAACAGGAGACGTGAGGGGTGACGATCCGAAATCTCGAATTCGCGTTTGTTCCGAGGTCTGTCGCCGTGATCGGCGCATCGGTCCGTGATGGCTCCGTCGGCCGTGTCGTCTTCGACAACATCGTCGACGGCGGCTTCGAAGGCGAGATCTGGCCGGTCAACCCGAAATATTCGCAAGTGGCCGGTCGGCAATGCTATCCCAAGGCGGCCGATCTTCCGGGTGTCCCGGATCTTGGTGTGATCGTCACGCCGCCTGAGACAGTTCCCGGCATCGTGCGCGATCTTGCCGAGAAGGGCACGCGGGCGGCGGTTGTTATCACTGCTGGGCTTACGCGTGAGAACGGACTGCGTCAGGCGATGCTGGACGCTGCCAAGCCCGCATTGTTCCGTATCATCGGGCCGAACACGGTCGGGCTGATGATCCCGCCATTGAAGCTCAATGCCGGATTTGCGCATATGGCCGCCAGTCCCGGCAACATAGCGTTGCTGTCGCAATCCGGCGCCATTGCCACGTCGCTGATCGACTGGGCGGCTGACAATAATGTCGGCTTCTCGCAGATCGTTTCCCTGGGTGACATGGCGGATGTCGACGTCGGAGATTGTCTCGACATGCTGGCGGGTGATGCGCACACACGCGCCATCGTGATGTATCTCGAAACCATTCCCAATCCGCGCAAATTCATCTCGGCTGCCCGTGCGGCGGCGAGGATCAAGCCGGTGATCGCCATAAAATCAGGTCGGCACGAACAATCGGCCAAAGCGGCTGCGACCCATACCGGTGCGCTATCGGGGGCCGATCGTGTCGTCGATGCGGCACTGTTCCGAGCGGGTATCCTGCGCGTCAAAGGGTTAACCGAGCTGTTCGATGCGGTTGAAACGACCGCTCGTTTCGTTCCGCTAGAACGAGCCCGCGTCGGTATTGTCACCAATGGCGGCGGCGCCGGCGTGCTTGCCGTCGATCAACTCATCGAAGGCAACGGGCAACTGGCCGAACTCTCACTGGAAACGATCGCCTCCCTGGATGCCGTCCTGCCGAGCACGTGGTCCCACGCCAATCCGGTCGACATTATCGGCGACGCCCCACCGGAACGCTATAAGGCCGCGATCAACGCCGTCGTGGCTGATGCCGGGACCGACGTCGTCCTGGTCATGAACTGCCCGACCGGTCTCGGCTCGCCGCTTGCTGCGGCAAGCGCGGTGGCGGCGCTCGCAAAGGACGGCAAGATTGACGGCAAACCTGTACTGACCTGCTGGCTCGGCGAACACACGGCGCGCGAAGGGCGACGTGTTCTTCAGGATGCCGGTCTTGCCAGCTTCGAGACGCCGGCGGATGCCGCAACGGCGGTTTCTTACCTCAGCGAATGGTCGCGTGCCCAACGGGCATTGATGCGCGTACCGTCCAGCCGCAATGAGGAGGCCAAAAGCGGCCGAGAAGCAGTGCTTGCCATATTCAGGCTCGTCGCCAAGGAAGGGCGGCGCATGCTGACGGAGCCCGAAGCCAAGGCTGCAATCTTAGCCTACGGCATCCCGGTGCCCGAGACGATCGTCGTCAGATCTCCGGCCGAAGCGCAAGTGGCAGCCAGCCGGCTCCTGAAGACGTCTGGGCAGGTCGTCGTCAAACTCCTGTCCAAGGCGATCTCGCACAAGTCGGACATTGGCGGGGTGGTGCTTGGCATCGCTGACGCTGTTGCTGCCGACAATGCCGCGCGCGCCATAGAGGCGCGTGTGCGCAGCCACGCGCCGCAAGCCGATATTGAAGGCTATGCCGTTCAGCCCATGGTTGTGAGAAAACAGGCGCAGGAACTCATCCTCGGCATGAGCCAGGATCCGATCTTTGGGCCAGCCATCCTGTTTGGAGCAGGCGGCGTGGCGGTCGAAGTGATGGACGACACGGCGATCGCGCTGCCGCCGCTCGACGACGTTCTTGCCGGGGACTTGATCGACCAAACGCGAATCGGCCGTCTGCTCGCCGGGTTCCGCGATCGCAAGCCGGCGGACCGGCAATCGATCATTGCAGCACTCAGCGGCCTGTCGCAGATGATCATCGACTTTCCGTGCCTCGTCTCGTTGGACATCAATCCGCTACTGGCCGACGCCGAGGGCGTGATTGCGCTCGACGCTCGCATAGAGATCGAGCCGGAACGGGTGGAAGAGGCGGGGCCTAACCCGGCACTTGCCATCAGACCTTATCCGTCGGGATGGGAAAAGGCGTTTTCGGCAGGCGACACGCACTATAACATCCGGCCGATCAAGCCGGCCGACATCGCGCTCTATCCCGAATTCCTTGCCAGGATTTCGCCTGATGACCTGCGCCTGCGTTTTCTGTCGCCACGCAAAAGCTTCTCCGACCAGATGTTGAAGCGGCTCACCCAGCTCGACTACGACCGCAATATGGCTTTCGTCGCGCTGGAGACGAGTTCCGGTGCGCTGGCCGGTATCAGCCGCCTCTCTTGCGATCCGGACCACGCCGTCGCCGAATACGCCTTGCTGGTGCGCACCGATCTACAGGGTCATGGTCTTGGCTGGGAATTGCTCAGGCAGCTCGTCGATTACGCAAAGGCCGACGGGATCGGACGCATCGAAGGGATAATGCTCGCCGAGAACACCAGGATGCTGGCCATGTGCCGCGAATTCGGCTTCTCGATAAGGCGTCATCATAGTGAACCCGGTCTTGTGGAGGCAATTCTCGAACTCGGTTGAGGCCGATCGTCCTGCTGCACCAATCAGGAGGCTGCGCGCAGGGTTTCGGACGCATCGCTCTCGGCATACGCTCTCAATTCCACGACAATGTCGGAGAGCTTTCGATCGGCGTTGATTTTTTGCCAGTCAGACTGGGTGGTATTTCGCTGCAATTGCCGCGAGAGGATATCGATGGTGGCGTCTGAAGGGCCACCCCTGCGTTCGCTGACCCGCTGCCAAAGCACGAGCGAATCCGCTTCCAACCAAAATCCGTGGAATCCGATAGCCCGGCTGCGCGCCGATTTCTCGATCCGTTCGCGGTCGGCCGGTCTGTCGAAGACGGCATCCGCGACGACCGAACCGCCCTGCGAAAGGATCAGGCCGGCGCGCCATGCCATTTCGCGGTACACGCGGTCGGAAACTTCGGACCGATAGGCTTTGTCTGGCAGCCTGGTCTCCGGCGGCACACCATGCATGGCCTTGCGGATGCGATCGCTTTCCACGATGCGGGCGCCGGGCGGCGCGCCGATATGGGCGGCCAGCGCCTCGGCAACGGTCGTCTTTCCAGAGCCACTCAGGCCGCCAATGGCAACGAGTCGCGGCGGCTTTTCTTGAAGAAATGTCCTGGCAAGGTCAAAATAGGATCTGGCCTCGGCAATCAATCTGTCGGAATCGGCACTGCCTTCCTCGACCTGTGTGGCGGTGACATGAGCGCGTACAGCTGCCCGCACCGCCATGAAAAAGGGCAGCAGGATGAAGCCATCCTCGTCGTCGGCTTCGTCAAGATAGCGGTTCATCACGAGATTGGCGAGCTGTGAAAAACCGCGATGCCAGAGGTCCATCAGCAGGAAGGCAAGGTCGTACAGGACATCGATGCTGGCGATCTGGTCGTTGAATTCTATGCAATCGAAGAGGCGGGGCTCGCCGTCAAAAAGGCAGATGTTGCGCAAATGCAGGTCGCCATGGCACCGGCGGATCTTGCCCGCGGCCTCGCGGCGGTCGAGCAATCCGGAGTGCTGGCCGAGGCCAGACCGGAAAGCCGCGGCAAATGTCGCGAGCTCCGGTTTTGAGAAAACATGGCTGGTGGCAAAGCCGGCCTCGTTGATGTCCAGCACGCCCGCCAGATTGGAGGAGCCGCTGCCATCGTGGATCGTGGGCGCGGTTCGATGGTAGCTGACGATCATGCGCGCGACCGAAGTCATCAGCGCAGGCGTCAGATCTCCTGCGGTGGCCATGCGGTCGAGGAGTCTGGATTGGTCGAACCGGATCATTTCGATCGCCGCGTCAACCACTTGACCGCTACCATCGAAAGCGAGTTTGCCGCCAGCTTCCCGAGTGATCTGCCGTACTCCCAGGTAAAGGCCGGGTGCGGTCTTCGAATTGAGCTCCACCTCTTTTTCGCAGGCGGCCAGCCTGAGGGACGGCGTCGAGAAATCGACATAGGGCAACTTAACCGCCCGCTTCATCTTGTAGGCGCGTTGGCCAACCAGAAAGATACGCGATATGTGGGTCTCAATAGCCTCGACAGGTTCGTTCGCGCCATAGGAGGCAGGATCAAGCAGGAACGCGCTGGCGGCTTGCTGGTCCTCAACGATCATGGCCGGCCTCCCGAATTTGGCTTGCGAAATTCGTTTGCGCGATCTGCGCTCATTGCTGCAATGTCTGGACATAACCTGCCAACTCATGGATCCGTTCCTCGGTGACGATTTCGCCGGCGTTCGGGCCGTATCGCTTCACGTCGGCAGGCAGGAACTGGCTGCCCCATACCGGCATGTCGCGCTCGCCATGCGCCGGCACCATGGCGCGGCCGTCGATCACGGCATAGACGCGCCAGTAAGGGAATTCACCACCATTGCGCCTGGAGATGAGCGTCAGGTCGCTCGGGCGCTTAATCAGTTCGTCGCCCAAAGGTCCATCACCCTTGCCGTCCGGGCCATGGCAGACGGCGCACGAGTTCATGTATTCGGACTTGCCGTCGCCGAGGTCCTGCGCACTGGCCGTATGGAAGGTCATCCCAGCGAGAGCCGCCGCGATCAGGAATCTCATCTGCCGTTTCCCCGATTGATTGGCTGAAACCTACAGCTTTGGCTGGCCAGCACGTTGATGCGGATCAAATAGCCGCCACAGCCAAGACTTTTGATCCAGCGCAATGAACGCACCGGCTCCTGTCGGCTATGCCTCAGCAACGATTGAACCTTCACGCGAAATGAGGAGTTGCCGCCGTGTCCTTCAAGACATTGCTTACGGTTACCGGACCGAACCAGGGGGAAGGCGATCTCAAGCTCGCCGCCTCTCTGTGCGAACAGATCGATGCCCACCTTTCGGTGCTCGTCCTTGAGCTTGCCGCACCGCCCTCGGGTGGTGAGTATGCTGCCGTCGTCTCACCAGCCTGGCTCGAGGAGCGTCAGGCCGAGCTGAAAAGGCTCGAGAAACGAATATCGGCAGTCGGCGCCTTTCTCTCGCAGACCCCGGTATCGGCTGATCTAAGCGACGACTATCCCGACACAGGATGGGCTGACGATGTCATCGGCAGGCGTGCCCGCTACGCCGATCTGACCATTCTGGGACCGGATCTGCTGGCAAGCCATGCGCTGAAGGATAAAGTGATCGAGGGCACGCTGTTCTCATCGGGAAAGCCCATTCTGCTCGTTCCCGAAGGCTCGCGCCCGACGCTGAAGCCGAAACGCACCCTGATCGCTTGGGACGCGCGCCTTGAGTCATCGCGCGCCGTCCGCGAGTCGCTCGATATGCTGAAGGGCGCGGAACAGGTGCACCTCGTTATGGTCGACCCGATCGAGGACGAGTTCCATCATGGCGAGGAGCCAGGTGCAGATGCCGCCGCCTATCTTGCCCGGCACGGCGTGAAGGTTACGGTCGAGCGGCTACCGAGTTCGAATCATTCGGTTGCCGACGTGCTTCGCCAGCATGCCGGCGACGTCGGGGCCGAGCTCCTGGTCATGGGCGCCTATGGTCATTCGCGGTTGCGCGAGCGGATTTTCGGTGGGGTCACTAAGTCAATGCTTGAGGGCTCGTCGCTGCCGGTCTTGATGGCGCGATAACAATTCAACAGGAAGAAAGGGCCGGTGCAGATTGCGCCGGCCCTTTGCATTTCGCGCAAACCTGATGGGGCGACTACTCGCTTGCTTCCCGGCCGGACACCTGTTCAACCAGGATCCGAAAGAAGACGTGCGGCGCGCTGTCGGCGGTGGGAGGCACGACGGGCTTGAGAGCGCCAGGTTCCCACCAGTCGGCATGCTTGCTCAACACCGACCAGGCATGATCCCGCTGCAGCTTGTGGCCGATCCGGTCAGGCAGTTCCTCGTAGCGGCCGTCGGCAACGACGCTTTTCCATCCTCGCCCTTGTCCATGTTCGTCGACCTGGACGCACACCAGCGGATTGGCCCGCATCCATTCGATCTTTTTGCCCGGCATTGAAAACCCGTAGAGATGGGCATCCGAATGGGCGTAGTAGAAGGGCACGACATAGGGCTGCCCCTCCTTTGCGCATGCCAGGCGGCCGACGCGATTGGCCGACAGGATTCTCGTGCATTCCAGGGCAGAAAGCTCGCGGATCAGCATGACATGATCTCCTATTCCTCTCGGTTAGTCCGTGGCATTGATCTCGTGGCGGCATTCAGCCCAGGGCCGACCGCGTGTTGTGAATTTCGGATCTGCCGCCCCAATCGCAACAGCATCGCCTCGCCCACCGCAGCGACGACCTCGCTGTCGGTAAGCTGAGGAAACCGCAAATAGTGATAGCTCAGGGCGCGGAAATGTCCCGGCTGAGTAAGGCAAACCACACGATCAGCTTCCCTTGCCAGTTCAGCGACTGTCTCTTGCGGTGAGACAGGAACTGCCACGATGATTTCTCTTGGTGATCGGCGCTTGAGAGCACGGATCGCCATTTTCATGGTCGTACCGGTCGCGGCCCCATCATCGACGATGATCACGGTTTTGCCCGCTACCGGGATCGGTCTGGTCTTGCCTCGATAGGCGGCGCGCTGGCGTTCGAGCTCGGGGCGCTCTTTGGCAATCAAGACACGCAAGGAGGCTTCGTCGAGGCCATAGGTCTCGACAATCTCACGGTTCAACACGACCTCGCCAGGATCGCCATCGACGATCGCCGCAACAGCCAACTCGGGATTGCCCGGAGCGCCCACCTTGCGAACGATCATCAGGTCAAGAGGAGCGTTGAGAGCCCTGGCCACCTCTGCTGCGACAGGCACGCCACCCCGAGGCAGTCCCAACACGATGAGCTGATGCAGATGAAGCCTGCCCAGTTCCAAGCCAAGCTGAACCCCAGCGTCTTTTCGGTCGTGGAACATCCATCAATCCGCCGGCCACAGGTTGCGCAGCGACTTCCGTATCGAATTTCTGACCTGCACGATCTCGCCATGCGAAATGTGGCGGTCGAGAAGCCTGAACACCGCCTTGATCGCAACATCGAAGTCGACGTCATCGTCATAGCCGAAACAACGTCTGACACTGAGAACGAAATCGCGTTTTTTGTGTTCACCACCAGGTCCAGGCGGGTTCCAGCCTTCGAAGTACATGCCGCGAATCAGGACAGGAAGTTGGGCTGAAAGATCGGCCATTTCCGACTCCGGCAACCAGTCGCGGATTGTGTGCAGAACGGACCTGAGGAGTCGACACGCGCTCGGTTCGCTCCAGCTAAGGTCCGCAGCGAGCTCTCTCACCCACAGTTGAGCCTGTTTTGAGGCGTGCGTGAAGTCAGCAAAGGAAGTGTGAGAAATATGGCTCATGACGGTCGTCCTCGATGATCTGCTCTGTTCTGGCGCATCTGGCGCCTGCGAGCATTGAGCCGGATCAAATCTCAGCAATTGTCTCGCCGGGTATTGGACGTCGTCCGTGATGGCGCTCAGCCGCCCGACTTCGGCACCAGCAGTGGAACGATTCGGTCGCTCTTGGCCACGGAAGGCCGTCCGGCGGAGCCGTAGGGAATGCCGAGCGCATCCCAGGTCTCGACCAGCGCGTCCTGCAGTCCCGCAATCAACGCATCGGTATGGAACGGCGTCGGCGTGATGCGCAGCCGCTCGGTGCCGCGCGGCACGGTCGGGTAGTTGATCGGCTGGATGTAGATGCCGTGCACGCCTAGCAGGCGGTCGCTGGCCATCTTGCAAAGTTCGGGGTCACCGACCAGCAC
>NZ_JBFUDV010000004.1:0-696303 GCF_056404535.1 Mesorhizobium sp. P2_C5_2
CGAACTGCAATCCACGAATTTAACTGCAATCCACGAATTTGATCGTCAGGGGCAGAAATCTGCTCATCGGAAACTCACCATCCAAACCATTCCCGCGTCCGCCACAAAAGCCCGACGAAAGGCGCGACCAGAAAGGCAGCGGCGCCCAGGACCAGAATGTTTGTTGATACCGATTTCATGGATAACCTCCGCAAAACGCGATCGCCATAACGAGGAAATCGCAGAGTGGTTGCAGGCCCGGTACGCTACATGTTGCTTGCCGGCCGGAACCGCTGGAAGCGATCGTCGCAAGGGCGAGCGGATAGGGGGTTTCGCCGAAGAGGCGGCCAGCGTAACCCCTTCTTGTCGGGCTTTCTCGAACGCTTCGGAATTTCGCTTCGTAGCCCGACACATGGTGCGGATGGCTGGCGACGCCTGTCGAGGCATCGCCGAACAAAATAAGCAACTGCTAAAATTGCAATTACTCATTTAAGGGCGCCGTAATCCGGCCGGACAATGATCCACCATCGACAATGGCGGCCGGGCGTGCCGGATGGGAGACGACGATGAAAGCTTTTCCTCTGCTGGTAGCGGTGGCTTCGGTCAGCCTGCTTGGCGCTCTGGCAGCGGGGCAATCGTTCGCAGGCGAGTTCTCGGATCATGGCGACCAAGTGACGGCGCCCGTATCGGACGAAGACGACCAGGGCGCCACCGCCAGCCATGAGGGCGATCACGCCGCCGTTGAAAATGACGAAGGCGATCACGATGACGACGGCGTCGACAGCGGCTCGCACCAGGGCGACCAGGGTGACGATGAAGGCGATCACGAAGATGGCGATCATCAGGGCGGCGATCACGATGGCGATGGCCATGACGGCGGCGGCGGCGGTGGCGATGGGGGCGGTGGCGATGGGGGCGGTGACGGTGGCGGCGATAGCGGCGGCGACGACTGATCTACGCCGCTGAAGCTGCAATCTCCCCGCCTTTGAGGAGGAAGGCAGGCGGGAGCGGGCTCGGCTACTTCTTCCGCCGGCCGGCGGACCCCTTCGCCATGCTCAGCGAGCCTTGCGCCTCGCGCATCATCCTCAGCGCTTCGTCCCGGGTCAGGCCGCATTTGCGCGCAAAATAACTCGCCTCCTCATAGGCTTCCGCCTGGGAGACCGCCGACATGCCGGGCAATACCGGTCTGGATTTCTTCTTGGCCATGGCTTCGCAAGCGCTAAATCAATAGTCAGCTAATATAGTGTCTTTGTTTGCCAATGCAAAAGTTCGATATTGTGCCACGTGATGGTAGGCAAGGCGATGCGACCGGCCCCGTCGGCGACCGACGCCCGGCGGCGCCGACGCAGCTGCAACTCCACCGGACAGTGGCGCCGGGGCCGCGCCCTTGAAGGTCCATTGAAGCGTAATTATATCAATGACTAAGCGTGCGGTGCACGCGAAACGTAGTGCTTTTGTCAAGCTTCATTCATGGAGGTTGTCATGGCAATGAAACTGATGGAAGGAAGAAAGGGCCAGGATTGGATCAATCTGGTCCTTGCGATCTGCCTGTTCATCTCACCCTGGATCATCGGTTTTACCGCTGAAACCACGCCTGCGTGGAACGCCTGGATTGCCGGCTTCGTGCTCGGCGGCCTGGCTCTCGCGACGCTTTCGGTGTTCGCCGAATGGGAAGAGTGGGTGAACCTCGTCATCGGGCTTTGGCTGATCGTTTCGCCCTGGCTGCTTGGCTTCATGGCCAGCACCAACGCGATGGCGACGCATGTCGTCCTCGGCGCGCTGGTGGTTGCCGCGTCGGCCTGGGCGGTCTGGGACTTCCGTCACCCGCACGCGCATGCGTGACCGGTGACGGCAGGGTAGGCGGGGGCCCGGCGCGGGAGCGGCGGGCTCCTTGGACTATCGGGGCACAGGGCTTTGACCGGAGCGGCTTCACGAATTGCTGCAACCGGAAAGCTTTTCGTGCATTCTTGGGAATGGCCTCGATGCTCCACTCCGACAACCCGGCAAAATGCTGCTCCTATTGCGGTTCGCGCGAGCATGACTACGAGGATTGCCCGAAGCGCAAAGCCGACGCCGAGCGGCAGCGGGAAGGGCAGCAGGGGCAGGGCCCAGCGCGTGAGGGACTTCTAGCCACCTGAATTCAGGACATTGTGCGAAGACGAGCGGCCGCCAGCGTCAACCGATGCTCGACAATCGCCCCTCAATTCGATGCTCCTGACGAAAGCCACAAGCAGCGCCATTCCTTCCGGCCAGTCGCCGAGGCCGCTGTCGCTGTTGATGTGGCCGAGCGGCCCGGCAATATGCAGCGCGCTGCCCCATTGCCCGGCCTTCGCCTTGGCGTAGCCGTGCGGGTCATAGGGGTCGTTCGTGCTGGCGACGATCAGCGAAGGAAAGCGGAGCGGATCGCGCGGCGTGTCTGCGAACGGTTTCCCGTAAGCGGGATAGACCGTCGATGCCGGATCGGGAACCGCAACCAGAAACGCGCCGCCGATCTGGCGGCTCGACATCGTCTGCCAATGCGCCACCAGCAGGCAGCTGAGGCTGTGGGCGATGAGCACCGGCGGCGTTGTTGCCTGTGACACCGCGGTTTCCAGTGCCGCCACCCAGTCGTTGAAATCCGGCAGGTGCCAGCTCGCCGGGTTGAAGCGGCGCATCGCCGGATTGGCCCGCTGCCAGCGCGTCTGCCAATGGGCCTCGCCCGATCCGCCGCTGCCCGGCAGAATGATGAAGTCGGTCATGGAAAGTCCTGTCTGTTCGCCAGAGATAGCGCCAATTCTAGGTCTTCTCCTCATTGACGGAATGAGAGATCATCGGAAAGCGGAGAAGAATTCCGATGGATTGAAGGTGCTCATGGCAAACGGCGACTATCGGCCACGGCTCGACCCCACAGACATGGCGATCATCGAGATCATGCAGGAGGATGGCCGCATCGGCATTTCCGAACTCGGCCGCCGCGTCGGCCTGTCCCAGCCCGCCACCTCGGAGCGGGTGAAGCGGTTGGAGGAGCGCGGCATCATCGCCGGCTACCGCGCAGCAATCGATCCCGTCGCCCTTGGCCTCGGCACCACGGCGATGATCCGCCTGCGCACCACGCATGAGCACATCCAGACCTGCCTGAAGAAATTCGCTGCCATGCCGGAAGTCGTCGAGGTGTTGCGGGTGACCGGCGAGGACTGCTTTCTCGTCAAGGTCGTCGTCCCGTCGCCGCCCGACCTCGAAAGCATTGTCGACGCCATCGGCCGCTACGGCGCGGTGACGACGAATGTTGTGCTGCGCGCCGAGCCGCCGAAACGGCTGGGACGGGAGCTGATGGCGAAGCTCTGAGCCGCGATTCCCCCAACACCGCCAAGAGCATTGCAAGCCAGGACCTGGAGCAGTCCAACTTTGCCAGCCAAGATTTTTGCGGGACGATGTCGGATCGGCGGCGTGTCGCCCGTCCTTGGAGCGAAACCCCAGCAATCCCAGGAGGACATTATGGAAACCGTTCAAACGCCGTGGCAGACCGCCGCCCTTCTCATCGCCCGCCTGATCCTGGCCGCCATGTTCGCGATGGGGGTGGCCTTCAAGTTCATGGATATGAACATGACCGCCGGCTACATCGCCGCCGCCGGCTTCCCGTTCCCGCTGTTTCTGGCCTGGTGCGCCGCGATCCTCGAAACGCTGCTCGTGATCGCCTTCCTGACCGGCGCGTTCTTTACGCCCGCCGCCCTGGTCGCCGCCGTCTACGTCGTCTTCCTCGGCTTTGCGTTCCACGGTCCGTCGCACTGGGCCGGCAACCAGGCCGAGTTCGGCGCCTTCATGTCTCATTTCCCATTCGCCGCCGGCCTGCTGTTTGCCGCTGTGCACGGCCCGGGCACCGTGCTGGCCTCGAAGCTCGGCCGGTGGTGAGGCGGCAAGCCTCACATCTGGTCGTTGTAGGGTTCCTTCATCTGGCCGACCATGCGCGCCAGTTTCGAGAAGGATGGCATGTCCGTCTCCGGCTGGCATTGGTTGGCCAGCTCCAGCAGCCGGATCGGAAAGTTGACGGCATCGCGGCTCGACTCCGACATGCCGCTCGAGCGTTCCTCGCCGGTCTCGCCTGCTTCGGCCTTGCGCAGCGCGATGTCGATGTCCTCGACCGTGAGCACCCCCTTGCGGACCAGCACCTGGTTGATCGAGGCGACGGCCATCAGCAGGCCTTCGAGTTGCAGATTGGCGACATTCATTGCTGTTGCTCCCATTGGTTCAGGCTCAACGCGCCAGCCTCCGTTCCGATCCAGGGAGGCGAATGCCGAGGTTCCGGGTGTCGTCTTATTCTTCCATCCACCGGCGGCCATATTCGGCCCACAGCGCCTTGACCTCCCTGCTGCCCAGGGCCGAGCCGTCGCCATAGGCGATCGACACGGCGCTGATGTCGTAATGGGGGTGGGCGTCGATGACGAAGCGGATCGCCTCGCCGAGCGGTCTTCTGCTGATGACCGGATCGGCCTGGCCCTGGCCGACACTGCGAACGCCCGAAACAGTGGCCGGCGCATGCCGCAGCCTGAACACGGATGCCATGGCTGGTTTGTCCATGCTGCATTCTCCCCGAGTCGGAGCGGAATGATTCCATAAGAGCCAGCTAATGACCAGTCGGTCGATGCCTGTCGAAGGCTGCGTGTTGCGATCCGCTGCGATTGCCGGGTGGGGGCAGTTATGCTATGATTTGCCCATGGTGCTGATTTGCGCCAGCGACCCGCCGCCAAGGCGGGTTTTTCGTTTCGGGCGATATCCCGCAGCCAACTGAAGGACTGTTCAGGCCAGAGAATCCGCCGCCGGCGGCCTGGCGGGCAGGCCGAGCCTCGTTCGCTCTTCATCCGCAAAATCCTCGGCCGCTGCCTGGGCCTCGAACAGTTGTTGGGTCACCGTGCCATTCTCGGCAACCAGCACCGCCCATTGGCGGCGGCCAACGCGTTCGACACGAACGTCATCGGGCTCTCCGGCCACCATGATCGTCCTCCGGCAGGCAAACAGCGCAGAGGGGCGTCGCGTTACGCCTTGGTCTTGCGCTTGGCCGGCGCTTTGGCGGCCGGCGCCTCTGTTCTGATGCCGAGCCCGAACTCCTTTGCCAACTCGGATCGCTTGGCGGCGTAGCTGGGCGCCGTCATCGGATAGTCGCCGGGCAGATCCCATTTGGTGCGATAGGCCTCCGGCGTCATGCCATGGGCGGAGCCGAGATGGCGCCGCAGCGACCTGAACTTTTTGCCATCCTCGAGGCAGAAGATGAAGTTCGGTGTCACCGAGCGCTTGCGGCTGACGGCAGGCTCGGGTGCCGGTTGCGGGGGAGCAACCGGATTGTCCACGGCCGCCAGGGCGGAATTGACGCTTTCGATCAACGCAGGCAGGCCTTCCGGAGGCACTGAATTGTTGCGCACGAATGCCGCGACGATGTCGGCGGTCAAGTTTATATTTCGGATTTTGTCGTCAGACATGGCTTCTGTTGCCCCCTTGATGCCAAAGAATAAATTATCAGACAAAACCGGTGGGCGGCATGGCACTTTAGAACATATGCATATGACTTGACGCCGAGTATGGTAGCGCTAACATCGTCGAGTCTTTGACTGATGTAGGAATTGTTTCTTATTTCCTGTTGACGGATGAGGGCAACTATCGTATTATTTCTCCATGGTGCTGATTTGCGCCAGCAACCCGCCGCCGAGGCGGGTTTTGTGTTTTCAGGGCGATCCAAAAGCAAGAGCGCCGATTATCGAATGTAGGTGGGACAGCACCCCCCTCTGTCCTGCCGGACATCTCCCCCGCAAGGGGGGAGATTGGCAGTTTCGCGGTTGACCCCGCCTTCCGGTGTTGATGGTTGGCGAATGCCGTCGTGACATCCGATCTCCCCCCTTGCGGGGGAGATGTCCGGCAGGACAGAGGGGGGTGGGAAGAAACGCCGGGCTTGTGATTGTCTTGGTAAAACGCTCTTCGAGAGAAATCCCGATGTCCAACCGCTATGCCACCATCATCACCGACGATGACGGCCGCGAGGTCGTCAGCGCCATCGGCGTGTTCGAAGGCACTGCCCCGCAGGCGCGTATCGGCCGCATCGAACGGGTCGCACCAGGCGTGCTGATCGGCATGGTTCGCGGCGGCCCCGTCGATGCGATCGGCGGCTTCGGCTTTCCGCGCGGTGCGCAAGGCGTCGAGGGCAGGGCGATCGGTCTTGCCAGGGCAAGCCTGAAAGCCGCGCCTGCCGAAAAGCGCAACGCGCCAGCCGATGCCGTTGCCCGCAACGCCACGCAAAAACCGGCAAGGGCAAAACCGGCCCGGCGCAAGGCCGGCAAGGTCAAGCGGGCAAGGCCGGTGAAGCAGCCCACGGCAGAGCCCGCCGGGATCCCGGATCATGGCTGACCGGACGGCGCCGCGTGCGCGCCCTGGCCGCAAAGCGCCCGCCGGTGCTGCGACAACGAAACGGACGAAGAAGACGCTCGGCGATGATTTTCTCGACGCGGTACGCGCCGATTTTCGCGCCCATGGCACCGGCGTCATTGCCGCGGTCCGGGCCGACAAGCCCGACCAGTATCTCAAGATCGTGCAATCGGTGCTGCCCAAAGATCTGGCCAAGGATTTACATGTCTCCATCGACAATCTGGAAGCCCTGAGCGATGACGAGATCCGCCGCCGCATCCGCGGCCTCGAAGCCGTCCTCGGGTCCTTCCGCGACCAGCCGGGTGGCACGCCGCCACTATCTGGCGCTGCTGCAGGAGTTGGACCGCAGGCGCAGGAATAACCAGCTCGCGTCCTACAAGCCGTATGAACGCCAGGCTGAATTCCACGCGGCGGGAGCGTTGAACCGCGAGCGGCTGTTCATGGCCGGCAACCAGCTCGGCAAGACCAGGGCCGGTGGCGCCGAATGGGCCATGCACCTTACGGGCCGCTACCCCGATTGGTGGCAAGGCAAGACCTTCGATACCGCCGTGCGGTTATGGGCAGCCGGCGTGACCGGCGAGGGCACGCGCGACAACCCGCAGCGCGTGCTGGTCGGCCCGCCACAGCAGCAGGCTGCCTGGGGCACCGGCATGATCCCGGCCGATGCCATCGCGCAGACCACAATGGGCCGCGGCGCGCCGGGCGCGCTCGACAGCATCGTGGTGCGCTGGGGCGGCGGCGGCGACACGCAGGCCGATGAGTCCGTGCTGTCGTTCAAGAGCTATGAGAAGGGCCGCGAAAAGTGGCAGGGCGAAACCCTGCACGGCGTCTGGTTCGACGAGGAGCCGCCGCTGGATATCTACTCCGAAGGCCTGACCCGCACCAACGCTACGGGCGGCATCACGATCGTGACGTTCACGCCGCTGCTCGGCATGAGCGATGTGGTGCTGCGGTTTTTGTCTGCCCAGGAGGTGGAGGGCAGGGCGGGGGGGTGAAGTCGAGCCGTCCGCAAGGGAGGACAGCCGGTGCTGTCGCAGCGACGCTCGGTATCTACCTCAACGCGGAAGAAGTAGAGAGACCTTTACACGAGGTGCAAAGAAGCAACGCAAATACAGCTGATTGGTTATGACGTAGGTACTTTCGCAGATATGGAATTGGCCGTCCGGGGAGTCCTGCACACGGTCCGCTGGAATGATGAAATTATGCGGCAAATAGATGTAACCACCGTCGATCCTGGACCGCACCGAAGACCGAGGTATGGCGCGGCAATCAGAACCACCGCAACACTTGAATTTCGTCTGTGGGTCAATCCTGTCTTCGTACCAATCGTGGGCGCTAGCGGCCGTCGCGGCCGCTACACACATCGCCGTGAAGATCAATCTTCGCATGGCATTCCTCAAGCATCTGGCAGGCGCTGCTCGTTGGAGCGTGTACGTATATTAGCGTCCCGTTGAGAATACCATTGGCCTCCGACTGACGGACGCGGCTCCGGCAAGATTGGTTTGACCCTTCCTGGCCATCAATGACCGAGGTGAGGCATGTCCCGTCACGTCACCTTCATGACCATCGACGATGCCGAGCACTATTCGCCGCAGGAACGCGCCGCGATCATTGCCGCCTATCCCGAGCATGAGCGCGAGGCGCGCGCCAGAGGTGTCCCCGTCATGGGTTCCGGCCGCATCTTCCCGATCGCCGAAGGGCTGATCGCCTGCAAGCCGTTCCGGCTGCCGCGCTACTGGCCGAGGATCGGCGCGCTCGATTTCGGCTGGGACCATCCGTCGGCCGCGGTCGAACTCGCCTGGGACACCGAAGCCGATGTCGTCTACGTCACCAAGGCGGCGCGGGCCTCGCAGCAGACGCCGGCCATGCAGGTGCTGGCGCTGAAGCCGTGGGGCGATTGGCTGCCCTGGGCATGGCCGCGCGACGGCCGCCGCGAGACGCTGGAAGGGGCGGGCACCGCGCTCGCCAAACAATATGCCGCGCACGGGCTCAACATGCTCACCGGCCACGCCCGCTTCGCCGACGGTTCGGTCTCCGTCGAGGCCGGCCTGATGGACATGCTCGACCGCATGCAATCCGGCCGCTTCAAGGTGTTTTCGACGCTGCAGCCCTGGTTCGAGGAATTCCGGCTTTACCATCGAAAGGATGGGCTCGTGGTCAAGCTGAGGGACGATTTGATGGCCGCGACGCGCTATCGCAAGCTGACGCTCGCCTATGTCAGCGGCGCCGGGACCTTGCCGACGACGGCCAACGGCATCTGGCTGATGTTCGACCGCACGGGCGACAAGGGCGCCGACGGGACGGGGACGGGGGATTTTTCGGGGCCTGCCTCTTCGGTGACCGACAACATTGTCACTTTCGCCGGCACGACGGGCAAGGTGGGGAAGGACAGTGGGGTCAAGGCGAGCGACCTCATGGTTGGCCCGGCCTCCGCCGTCACCGACAACATCGCGACCTTCAACGGCACGACGGGCAAGCTGGCCAAGGACAGCGGGGTTGCGGTGTCGAGCCTCGCGCCAAAGGCGAGCCCGACCTTCACCGGAACGCCGGCTGCACCTACGGCGGCACCGGGAACCAACACGACGCAGCTTGCGACGACGGGGTTTGTCAAGGCAGCGATGGATGTCGTGCTGGGCGGCGTGTCGGCCTCCTTCGACACCTTGGCCGAACTGGCGGCGGCAATCACCGGGCTGCCCTTCTCGAAGTCCTATGAAAGCGCGCAGCAGACCATCACGTCCGGCGGTGCGCTCACCCTCGCGCATGGTCTAGGAGTGAAGCCGAAAAACTACCTAGCATTCCTACAGTGCACCACTGCCGAGGGTGGCTACTCCGTGGGGGACGAAGAACCTGTCTCAATTGGATCGCACGAAGCCAGCACCAATCGAGGTTTGAGTGTAGTTCCTGACGCTACAAATTTGGTCGTTCGGTTCGGATCACAGGCTTCTAGTGCCCTCCAGATCACTCGCAAAGACACTGGTGGATATTTGAATATTACCAACGCAAGCTGGCGCCTTGTCGTTAGGGCATGGGCTTAAAATTAAAGGTAGCAATGGCACCGTCGCTCCGGTTAGCCCTTCCTATCTCTTCTCCAGGTCGACGCCAGTAAATATGGCCGCGCCAACGTCGCCAGAGAAGTCGTCTCGGTGATCGACGCCTAACCGCAACCAGTTTCGCAAATCGAACAGCCTGCCCGAGAGGGCGGAAAGGAACTACCCATGGACCGCAATTTCGCGCGGGCGCTTTCGCTCGTCCTCAAATCGGAAGGCGGTTGGTCCGACAATCCGGCCGATCCGGGCGGCGCCACCATGAAGGGCGTGACGCTGGCCAATTTCCGCCGCTATGTGAAGGCGGACGCCAGCAAGGCCGATCTGCAAGAGATCAGCGGCGAGCAGGTGGCGACCGTCTATCGCCGCTTCTACTGGGACGCGGTGGCCGGCGCTGAGCTTCCCAGCGGCGTCGACTATGCCGTGTTCGATTTTGCCGTGAACAGCGGGCCGGGCAGGGCGGCGAAATATCTGCAGGCGGCGGTGGGTGCGGCGCAGGACGGCAGGATCGGCCCGGCCACGCTCAGGGCTGTCGGCGCCAGGCCATCGGGCGCAGTCATCGACGACCTCTGCGACGCCCGCCTGGCATTCCTGCGGCGGCTGCCGACCTGGCCGGTTTTCGGCAAGGGCTGGAGCGACCGCGTCCGGTCGGTCCGTTCCCAGGCGCTGTTGATGTCTGCCCCTCAGCCCGCTCCGGCCCCTGCGCCGGATGCATCTGACTCACGACATCCACCGGGGCCGTCCCCCGCACCCGGCTCTACGCCATCGCACGCGCCAGCCGGGGCTTCCATTGCGCCCCCCGTCGAACGTCGGCCGTTCTGGCACACGCTGTTTCAGATCCTGAAATCCATTGTCGCAAGGAGTTCGACATGATCGCCGTCCTCATCCGCGTCGGCCTGCGCTACGGCGCCGGCGTTCTGGTCGCGCGTGGCCTGCTCGGCGCCGACGACGCGGCGGCATTTTCTTCCGACCCCGATATCCAGGCCTGTTTGGAGATCGCCGCCGGTCTTGCCATCGCCTCAGTCACCGAGACCTGGCACTGGCTTTCCCGCAAATTCGACTGGGAGCACTGACATGGAAGGGTTTCAACAACTGCTCATCGCCTATCTCGAAGCCGCCAAACCCTATGCCATCAGCTTTGCGGCCGGGCTCGTGGCCGGGTTGCTGCTGTGAGCGCGCTGCTCGCCTTCCTGCTCGGCAACAAGGCGCTGCTGGGCTTCTTCGCATCCGTCATCGCTGCCCTTTGCTGGGGCTTTCACCAGCGCCTGGCCGGGGCCATGGCCGAACGCGGCAAACAGGCGGCCGCTGAAGCCGCGGCGCGCGCTGTTGCCGACCAGGTGCAGAACGATATCGGCGCATTGCCGGCGGACGCTGTTCGAAAGGAGCTGAAATCATGGGCAAGGGACTGATGCTTGCGCTGCTTGTGGCGCTGGCCGGCTGTACGACTGCTTCCGGCGGCTTCTGCACGGTCTCGAGCCCGCTGCGCCTGTCATCCAAAGCCGTCGATGCGCTCTCGGACGCCGAGGCGCGGGCGCTCTTGGCGCACAACCGCAAGGGACAAAAGCTTTGCGGATGGAGACTTTAAGCCGATGCACGACCTCTTCGATATGCTTGGCATCAAGGGGCCCGTCGTCGCCGCCGGACTGGCCGGTGGCGTGCTGCGGGCGCTGTCACGCCACCGCTACAAGCTGCGCGAGATGATCGCTTCGCCGATCTGCGGCGCGCTGGCCGCAGCCTATCTGACGCTGCCCGCCGTCGCCTGGTTCAAGGCGACAGGGGTGCCTATCCCAGATCCGGCCGACGACACCACGACATTGGCCGCCGCCTTCCTGATCGGCGTCTCCGCCATGTGGATCTCCGACATCGTCTTCGAGGCGATCGTGCGGCGGTTCGGCTCGGCAGGCAACGAGTGATGCGCTTGAGGTTCTGGAAGAAGCCAGCGACAATGCCTACTTAAAGAGCAATCCAAAGGAGGTATGATATGGCGACGTCCACCGAACGTGCAGTGCTTGCCGGCGGCTGTTTCTGGGGCATGCAGGATCTGATCCGGCGCTATCCCGGCGTGATCTCGACCCGCGTCGGCTACAGCGGCGGCGATGTGCTCAACGCCACCTACCGCAACCATGGCACCCATGCCGAAGCCATCGAGATCATTTTCGATCCGGCCAGGATCAGCTTTCGCACGCTGCTCGAATCCTTTTTCCAGATTCACGATCCGACAACGAAGAACCGCCAGGGCAATGACGTCGGCATGAGCTATCGCTCGGCGATCTTCTATACCACCGACGAGCAGAAGCGCGTCGCCGAAGACACCATCGCCGATGTCGATGCTTCCGGGCTATGGCCGGGCAAGGTCGTCACCGAGCTTGCTCCGGTAGGCGATTTCTGGGAGGCCGAGCCCGAGCATCAGGACTATCTCGAGAAATATCCCAACGGCTACACCTGCCACTTTGTCAGGCCAGGCTGGAAGCTTCCGGTCCGCGAAAAGGCCGTTTCGTAACACAGTCATAACCGGCCGATACCGGTATCGGTTCAGAACGCCGCACCCGAAAGGGTGTGGCGTTTTTTGCGGTTGTTCGTGGCGTTTCCACCGCGAGCGCATCCGGAGAGGCTCGCCTAGAAGCCGAAGAATTGCCGGCCGATCATGTATCCAAGCGCAACGACCACGAGGGGAAACAGGGCAGGCGTCAGCCGACCAAGAGCGGAGCTCTCAGGCTGTTGCCTGGGGATGGTCCTGGGTGCATTGCCGAGATTCTTAGTCATTGGGCATAGTAGCAAGCGCTGATTAACGATTCCGTAACCCGGTGATAAAGGCGCAACGCCGACAGCGGGTGTGGCTTTTCGCGATTCCGGCGCGACCTTGACAATGCCCAGCCCGTGACGCAACTGAACCGTCTTTGAAAGCATGTGAGGCAGGTCAATGCGGGTGACGCTCGTTTTGAAGGGCGTAATCCCCTGTCGGGGTTACGGCGGGATTCAGCGTCAGGTCGAATGGTTGGCCACGGAGCTGGTTCGTCTCGGCCATCATGTCGTGGTGATCGCCGGTCCTGGTTCCAGCCACTCGCTCTTCGAAGTCCGGCACGCTTCGACCGATGCCGAATGCCGGGCGGCCATTCCGCGCAACACGCAAATCGTCCACACACACAGCTGGCCCGTCGAGGTGCCATTTCCAACGCTGAATACGCAGCGCGGCTTTATGCCGGATCAGCCCATGCCGGTTGCGAACTGGAGCTTTATCAGCGCCAATCATGCCCGCCAGCATGGTCGCAAAACCTTCGTCTACAATGGCTTTCCGGTAGATGACTATCGTTTGTCGGCGGCAAAGGGAGACCGCCTGCTGTTTCTCGCAGGCATTGCGCGATCGAGCAAAGGCCTCAACCGCGCCGTCGATCTCGCCAAAAAATTCGATTTCGGTCTCGATATCGCCGGCGGTTCGCGTTGGAAGCTGCTCGGCCGAACTCAGACCCGCCGCGAAGGTCTGTTTTTCAAGAGCCTTGGCGGCCGATACCGTTTCCACGGCATTGTTGACGGCGAGCCTAAGCTTCGCCTTCTCGGTGAGGCGCGAGCCTTCCTCAACCCGATCGCCTGGGAGGAGCCG
The DNA here is from genome assembly GCF_056404535.1 of Mesorhizobium sp. P2_C5_2. NCBI lineage: Bacteria > Pseudomonadati > Pseudomonadota > Alphaproteobacteria > Hyphomicrobiales > Phyllobacteriaceae > Mesorhizobium > Mesorhizobium sp. P2_C5_2. Next base: position 13,009 of record NZ_JBFUDV010000004.1, read on the forward strand.
TTCGGCAACGCACCGGTCGAAGCCATGCTGTGCGGCACTCCGGTGCTGACGACTCCGCGAGGCGCGTTGCCCGAGACCGTCGATGCCGACAGCGGCCGCTTTTTTGAGACCGATGAAGAATTTGCGGCCGCGTTCGAAGCCGTCGCCGACCTTACGCCTCAGCAATGCCGCGAATCGGCCGCGACGCGATTTCCGATCCAGAAAGCGGCGCGTAGCTATCTGGATCTCTATGCCCGCATCCTTGACGGCGAAGCGCTTCCTTGACGACCACCGATCCAATCCTCTTCGTCGGCTTTCCGGCGGTCGGCGACTTCGTCCGTTGCCACTCCGCCATCCAGATCATTGCCGAGCGATTTCCTGGTCGCCCCATAGATGTCGTCACCTCGCCTGTCGCCGCGCCGCTGGCGCGCCTGATGCCGCATGTCAGGAAGGGCTGGGCACTTTCCAAGCATCACCAGCGGCCCGGTTTTGCGGAGCGCGGCCGCCTCGTCCGTGAGCTGCGCAAGGAGAACTATCGTACGGCCTATCTGATGACCAGCAGCACCAAGGCGGCGCTGATGGTGTTCATGGCCGGCATAGAGGAGCGCATCGGCTATCCGCAGGAGTTGCAATTCGGCCTCCTCAATCGCTTCCCCGCCGGCTGGTTGGCACATCTATGGGCTTTCGGTCCGCGCAAGACGCGGCTCTTCGAGGAGGTCTGCTCGATTGCTTCTCTTGGCGAAAAGCCGGCTGCGGGTACAGAATGGCCGGCGCCCCGGCTTGTGGTCGATCATGCCGAGCTGGACGAATGGCGTCAGCGCCTGAAGATCGATGCCGGCCGGCCGGCGCTGGCGCTCTATACGGCAGGCATCGAGAATTTTCGCTCGTGGCCCATCGAGCGCTTCATCTCGGTCGCCCGGGACCATCGTGATCGCGGCTGGGCAATCTGGATTGTCGGCGGACCGCGCGAGCGCGCCGGCGCCGCAAAAATCCGCGCCGCCATTCCTGAGGCAATCGACTTCACCTCGACCCCGTCGATTGCTGACGCGATGTGCCAGATCGCTGCGTCGACCATGTTCCTCGGCGTTGACGGCGGCATTTCCCACGCTGCCGCTGCCCTGAACGTCCCATGTGCGCTCATCTACGGGCTAAATCGCCCCTACGTGCACGGTCCCGTAAACAACCATGTTCGCTTTATCGAGCCGCCGCTCTCAACGCCCAGCTGGGTCAAGGATACGCGCGGGATCAGCGAAACCCGGGTGAGGGAGGCGCTGGCTGGCCTTTCAGCCGGTATTCACAGCTGACGGTGGTCTGGACGGCCTCGGGCGCCTGATCCAAAACGCGCCGATGAGGGCGCCGCCATCGCTCCGTTTCGGCTTTACCCCTTGGCCCTGCGGCTTTCGGGCTCGTGATTGCCGACCCAATGCGCGCGAATGCGATCGCTGGCTTCAAGGTAAGCCATGTCGATGAGATAGGTCAGAAGCTTCTCGCCGTCGGCTTCGGCTTTCTGCCGAAGTTCCCGCAGTATGCCTTGCGCGAACTGCAGGTTCTCCATTTTGCTCGGCTGGTCCATCGGTGCCCCCAATGTCTGCGCATGAACTGTGCGCTGACTATGCTTGCATGAAGATTGCGGTGAAGCTCACGGTGGAGCTGTATCAGGTTGTATTAGCGCTTGATCAACGACCCTATTGCATTTTTTGCGAAAATGTCGATATTTTACGCCGCCAATCGGACCGCGACGATGCACGAAGACGAGGGCAGTTTCCCCGACAAGTTGCAGGCCATGCTGGATGTCATTGCCGGCAGCGTGTCGTCCAGTCGGGACGGACACTCCGATCTTGGCCGGCTCAGGGTCGACGCCGCCAGCGCCGCGACGGTGTTGGTCGAGTTTTACGGCGACGCTGCTCTTGAGCGCGCCAGCCTGCTGGAGCGCCGCTCGCCTCAAAACCATTTTGCCCGCATGGTGACGGCTGAACTCCGCGGCCGCGGCAAGGTTTCCCGCAAAAGCTAACAAGATCTGCTCCAAGCCGATTTGCGCCGCATCGCCCTGCCGTCAAGGCGTTGCTGCGCCTCTTCCTGGGCATTTTCGAGAAGGTAGAACAGCAGGTCCTGTCCCATCGATTGTGAGATCTCCTTGGCCTGCTCGATATGGCGGTGAACCTCGCGAAGCGCTGTCTCCCCCGAATCGACGTTGCGGGTCAGATCGATGAACCAGCCGGGGTACAAGGCTGCTTCTCCCTGGCCGTCTACATAGCATTGGCCAACCGCCAGGATTCTGCGAAGCCCCATCTTGTCTGAGCGGACGTGATATATCTCCCTGAACCCCGCTCTCCGCTCCACCGCCTTGCGGATCGCGATATGCACCCGGACCCGATCTTCGGCGTCGATGCTCTGCATGCATCTTTCCATCGATGCGCCGTGCGAGAACTCTTCGAGCGTCAGCCCGAGATAGTCGGAAAGATTGGCATCACCGTAAACACGGTTGCGCTTGATGTCCCAGGTCCAGAACCCATCAATCGGTGGATATTGCACGTGCGGACTGCGACCCTGCCCAAGCGCTGGCTGCATGAAAACCGCCCCATTCGGCTTCAAGATTCTCTACACTATGTGGCAAAAAAGGAAATAAACAAACTTGTCCTTTTGTACGAGGCGGCAAGATTTCCTTATGTCACGCCAAAACATACTTGGACAGCATAGTTGACGTAACGATATTACGTGGTCTTAAGCTCTCGTTTTTAAACAAAACCAGCACCGCTCTGCAACCGCAAGACGAATTCCAACTGACCGCGGCCATCCCCACGAAATCGATCGCCGGTTGCAAAAGACACTGGGCCTCGATGGTTCCGCGGCGACCGTGCAGCGCAAGCCAAATAATCGACCCGCCCGCCTTCGGCTTAACGCCAAGGCGGGTTTTTTTGCGTTTGGCTTCCGCCTGGTGAAATGTTGTCGAAACCGGCTTTGTCGCATCGGGCGGTGTTCAAGAACGAATTCCAGCCTTCGACTGGCCAAGGCTGTCCGCAGCGCTTGCACTATGCCGACTTGCGTCGCGGCAAGTTGCTCGACTGTGTCTCGGCCCCATCAGAAATCAGATCGGCTGTCAGGCCATCATTTTTCGCCCCGTCTTCCACACGGTCATGCTCGAACTGCCGGGCACCGGGCAAAGGCTGCAACCAGTGTTCGCGGCGGTTGACCCAGAGTTCATAGCTGGGTTCCAGTCCTTCGGTGGGGACCTCATCGAGGCTACCAATAGTCACCTCCACCTCATTCTCGCGAACCAAAGGGACCCGGCCGCCACAGGTTGGACAAAAGCTTCTATCGCCATAGCTGCTGACGATACCCGCCGTTTCAAACGCCTCGAGCGGCCATACCGCGAACGCCGAAAAAGTCGACCCGCTCGCCTTGCGGCAGTCCTTGCAATGGCAAAGGCCAACCCGAAACGGGTCTCCCGTCACCGAAAACTGGATGCCGCCGCAAAGGCAGCTGCCGCTTCGCCTTGTATCATTGGCCATGACCGCTCCTCCGTCTTGTTGGGCATCAACATCGCTACACCTCGCAGCGCCATACCAGAATCAATTCACGCGGAGCGCAAGGGTTCCACGTCGCCGCGCGGAGTGCATTTGCTGGCGCCGTCAGCACCCCAGTTGGTTCTGTCAGTTCGGGAAGTCGAACACCGGCTCCCGGCACCAATAGACGCGGCATTGTCCATCACGTGTTGGAACCGTGGCGGCGACCGGCACCTCCGGCCAGTCGCAGTCGTTGCCAAATTGACGAACGTAGCGATCGTAAGTGTTTCGGCCTGTCGTCAGCACGGCCGAGCGATGGCTCTGGATCAGGCGCTGTGTCTCCTCGCAGGTCATCCTGCGCGTGTCCGGACGAGCGTAGGCCGTGGTTGTTACTGCAACCAACGCTGTTCCGACGATCCATGCGAGCCTTTGGAATCTCATAGCGTCCTTATACTAGAACACCGCCAGGTATTTCAGCAGCGAAATGATGCCGATAATGATGACAACGATCTGCGCGATCTGTCTCGTACGACCGTCGAGAGGCAGGCGCTGGACGAGATAGAGCACCAGGATGATCACCAGAAAGGTGATCAGGATGCCGATAAGTACCGATGAAGCCATGTCCCTCACTCCGTTTGGCTAGGTCTGAAAAAAGTACGCAGCGGCAAACGCTCCGGCCGTTGATTGGTTCCTGTCGGTGCGAAGCTGACAGTTAAGAGCAAGGCCGCGAAACTGCGTTCCGCGGCCTTTGGCTGTTGGCGATCGCAGCTTGCCGCAAGGGTTCCGGCTCGTCTTTTCGGCATTTGTGCAATCCCAGAGATCGGTGCCGCCTGCGTTGGGGATTGCCTTTTCGCAGGAGAACAACTGCCCCACCAAGGGTGCGACGGAACCGAAACCTCGCGCGTGCATTTCAGCTATCGCAGCAAGCTGCAAAAAATCGAGCGCGTAGGGGAATTCGTGGCAGGGGAATATGCTGATGTCCAACCACTGGAGTCTGGAATTCCAGGGGTTTCCTCTGCTCGTTTGATGGAGGCGTTGCCCGTTGCCGTCTACACGATCGACAAACAGGGTCGCATCACTTTCTTCAACGATGCCGCGGCTGATCTGTGGGGCCACCGTCCGGTTATAGGTCGAGACCTTTGGTGCGGCTCCTGGAAGCTGCGCCATCTCGATGGCCGACCGATGGCGCATGGCGAGTGCCCGATGGCCGTTTCATTGCTGGAAGGACGCGATATTCCATGGGATCAAGCAATAGCGGAGCGGCCGGACGGCGAACTTGTCCCGTTCAGAGCCCACCCACGCCTGCTTCGCGACCGGTCGGGCGAAATTGTCGGCGCCATCAACACGCTGCTTGACCTGCGCACGCAGACGCAGGCTGACGAGGCGCGAATGCGGCTGGCTGCAATTGTCGAATCGTCCATGGACGCGATCGTTTCGAAGGACATTAACGGTATCATCACCAGTTGGAACGATGCGGCCGAACACCTCTTCGGCTACACGCCCGCCGAGGCAGTGGGCCGGCCGGTGACGATGCTCATTCCACCCGAGCGCCTCGGCGAGGAGGCCTTGATCATCTCGCGCATACGTGCCGGCGAGCGTGTGCAGTCATACGAAACCATGCGCCTGCGCAAGGACGGCAGCCTTGTCCCGGTCTCGCTGACCGTCTCGCCGATCCGTGACGGCATCGGGCGGATCGTCGGCGCTTCCAAGATCGCGCGCGACATCAGCTCCCACAAGGAGAGCGAGCGACGCATCCGTCTGCTCATGCGCGAAGTCAACCATCGGGTGAAGAACCAATATTCGGTCATTATTTCGATGATCCGCGAGACCAGCAAATCGGCTGGCACTCCGGCAGTTTTCGTCGAACAGGTGCGAGAGCGCATCACGGCGCTTTCGCAATCCCACGATCTCCTGGTCGATGCCGAATGGCGTGGCGCGACCATTGGCGACCTGATCAAGGCGCAACTCAAGGCATTCGCGGTGCACGACCGTCTGTCGGTGGCCGGCCCGGTGATCACCCTTCAACCAAATGCCGTGCAGTATCTGGGCATCGCTTTCCACGAACTGGCCACCAATTCTGCAAAGCACGGTGCGCTGTCGCGCCACGGCGGACGAGTCGAAATCAAATGGGATACGGCGCCGGCGACCGACGGCACCGATGCCTTTCACCTGACCTGGCGGGAGTTGGATGGGCCGGGCCTGAGTGGAACGATGCACCGCGGTTTTGGCTCCGTTGTGCTCAAGCGGGTTGCGCCACAAGCGCTTAGCGGCACCGGACAACTGGACTTTGGGGAACAAGGCGTCGTCTGGACGCTCGAAGCGCCGCTGCGCTCCGTCCAAACCTCTTTCGCAGATTTCGGGTCGATTGAAGGGGAGTAAAGCGGGTCGCGTCGTCCTGGGGCTATCCCTGCAGGGGAGGGCGCACGGTTTGGCCGCCTATGGTGTCGGAATTGTCGATGCCAATCAGGTCGTGCTGATTGTCGGCAAGCGAAGTCAATCTTCCCGCCTCGACGGCGGTCAGGCCATCCAATTCCATCACCGCGCCGTAGAGTTGGGCTGTCTGCATCACGAGCCGCTCGACATCTTCGAGGGCGATGTTCTCGTCCAGGTTGCGCAATCGCACTTCCTCGGCGACCACGGCGATATTGACCATTCCGCGGGTGCGCAGGGCCGCCAGAATCCTTGAATTGAGATCCTCTCGTAGCTGAGCCGAATATCCGTTGCGCATGAAAACTCTCCCTTTCAGGAGCGGTTTGTCCCTTGTGAGCAAGATGCGCCAACGGTCTTCGGATGACAAGAAGAATCTCAAATATTATCAAATAAATCAATTAGTTAGTAGATGATGTGAGTTGTGCAATCGACGCTTCACTCTCATCGTTGGTTTTGGATGTGGGTTGCCGATCAGCCCCTCTTGACGTGCTGTGCGGAGACTCCTAATTATACTGTTATTGAGGTACATACTAACTCGTTGTATTTTTGGTCTTGGCGGTTGGAGCGCAAAATGGCCGAACTGGAACGACCCGAGCGATTGCAGATCATGCTGACGGCTGAGGAATTGGCTGCCTTGGAAAACTGGCGCTTCGAAAAGCGCATGCCAAGCCGGTCCGCGGCAGTGCGGGAATTGCTGCGGCGCGGTCTCGACGCCGACGGATTTCTGAAGGCTGGACAAGGAACAAAGTCCCAGGACTTTGGAATTCTGAGCAATGGCGACGGATCGCCGGGCGAATAATCCGGCGGCGACTAACCATCAATCGCCTCGTCTGGAAATGGCGCTATCAACTATGTGCGGCCGTGTGGGGGAAAAGCGCACGCGGCCCGCTCGCAGCGGGACATCTACCGCTATGGTTGCAAGCCCGCTCCGGTTCGCCGGGGCGGGCTTTTTTCGTTTCCGGGAGATTTGCGCACCGGAACGTCGAACCGGAACATGCTGGACGGCTCACACAGATCCTGTCGCGATCGTTTCAGATCAGTTTAAGATTCCTGTCCGCCGCACTCCAGGCACACGACACTGTGACCTGGGCAGCTGAGCCGGTGTGTTCCTCCGGGGCAGCAATGGCCGTTCGAACTCATCCACCGGGCGCAAACAAAGACCTTGCGGGCTCCTTGGCAGCGCGGACATTCCATCGGGCGCGCCAGCAAGGTCTCGTTCTCCGAAACGCGGCATTCCCTCTCAAGGATCTGGACCATCTGAAACCCCAAGGCCAAAATACGGCTAAGCTATCCATACCCGGAAAGGATAAATTAGAATTTAATTATATAAGCCACGACCTTGGCAACAGCGAAGTTTCGCGAATGGCAATGTCAGGCCACTGCGCTTGTCTCATTCACAATCTCGGCCGTGTCAGGATAATGTTCCGGTCGCTCCCGGCGTTGGTCGGCCCGTGATTTGCCCACCGATTTTCGCATCCGGATCGTCATAGGCGCTTTCGCTTTACTGGACCGGCGTTAAAGCTGCGCGGCAAATGCTGAGCGGGAACAATCCATTCCGGCGTCGGTTCGTTTGAACAGGGATGGTCTGCCAATGACATTGATGGGCGCGGCGGCATTGCTGATCCTCATCCTGACCTATGCCGGCGTCGCCATCGGCCGCATCCCGGGCCTGCGTCTCGACCGGGCAGGGATCGCCTTGCTCGGCGGTGCGGCGATGATCGCCATCGGCGCGCTCAGCATGGAAGACGCCTATCGCGCCATCAATTTCGACACCATCACCCTGTTGCTCGGCATGATGATCGTCGTTGCGCATCTGAAGGTCTCGGGCGCCTTCCGCGCTCTCGGCGCTTACGCTATCGAGCATGCGCACGCGCCGTTCATGCTTTTGGTGATGGTGACGCTCCTGACCGGTGTCTTGTCGGCTTTCCTGGTCAACGACGCGATCTGCCTGGTCATGGCGCCGATCGTCGTCCACGTCACCCGTGTCATCAACCGCAATCCCATTCCCTATCTGATCGCCACCGCCACCGCGTCCAATTGCGGCAGCGTCGCCACCATCACCGGCAACCCGCAGAACATGGTCATCGGTGCGCTGTCGGGAATTTCCTATCCGGCCTTTTCGGCAGCACTTGCGCCGGTTGCCTTGTTCGGCCTCGTCGCCGTCGTCGTCATCGTGCGCATCGTCTACCGGGCCGAATTCGCGCGCAGTGCCGAGCTCAGCCCGGAAGTCTATCGCGGCCGCATGCTGCCTGGGCAGGTGCTGAAGGCAGTGGTTGTCTGTATTGGCCTGGCGGTCGCGTTCTTCGCGGGCGTTCCGGTTGCCAAGGCAGCACTGATCGGCGGCGCCATCCTGCTGCTCACCCGCGCCATCAAGCCCGCACGAATCTACCGCGAGATCGACGGTCCGTTGCTGTTCATGTTCGCCGGCCTGTTCATCGTCGTTGCCGGCGCCGAGAAAACACTGCTTACGCCGGATATCATCGCCTCGGCCAAGAACCTCGGGCTGGACGACGTCTGGCGGCTGTCCGGCTTTACCGCTGTGCTTTCCAACATCATGAGCAATGTTCCGGCGGTGCTGGCGCTGAGGCCGTTCATACCTGGCCTTGAAAACCCCGAGCGCGCCTGGCTGGTGGTGGCGATGAGTTCGACGCTGGCCGGCAACTTCACCTTGCTCGGCTCGGTCGCCAATTTGATCGTTGCCGAACAGGCGCGGGCGGCCGGCATGCAGCTGTCCTTTTCGGCCTTCTTCAAGGTCGGCCTGCCGCTGACGTTGCTGACGCTTGCCGCCGGCACGGCTTGGCTGGCGGCTGGCTTCTAGCGGACCGTCGCTGATCTCGACCTTGCTCGAACCAGCGTTGCAGCGGCATGTCCCGCCGCCTCGACATAATCGGGGTTGCGGTGGATCAGCATGATCGAGAAGGCCCCGTCCATCAAAAGCACGATTTCGCGCGCCAGGATTTGCGGCTCGTTGACGCCATGATCTGAGAGTGCGCCGGCCAGCCATGCCTCGAAATTCTTCTTGTGCCGTGATCCGGCCTTGACCGCCGGGTGCCCGGGCATCGAGGCGAGTTCGGCTGCCGTGCGCAGGAAGCCGCAGCCTTTCCATTTGGGATGCCGCGCCACACGCGCCAGATTGGTAAAGATCGCCTCGACCTTGCGCTCGACATCGCCCTCGGCCGCATCGAACCAGCCCGCCATCTGCCTGATGTTCGGCTGGTCGCGGCCGTCGAGATAGGCGGCGATCAAATCGTCCTTGCTCTTGAAGTGATAGTAGACCGTGCGCTTGGTGAGCCCGGCTTTTTCAGCCACCGCATCGACACTGACGCGGCCGATCCCCTCGGCATAGAACAGCTTCGTCGCGGCATCGACAATGCGTTTGCGGGTGGGGCTCGGTGCTTCGCTCATCCACCAAGTATACCGACTAGTGAATATACATACAATCGAAAGCCTGATCCTTTCCGGTGGCAAACGCAGGAAAGGGAAGAGACATGACCGAGCTTGTGCTCACTGAGGCCCGCAACCGGATAGCCGTCCTCACACTCAATCGCCCCGAAAAGCTCAACGCCTTGAACTATGCGCTGATCGATCGCCTGCTTACACTCCTCGATGCGATGGAGACAGATGATGCCATCCGCGCCATCATCCTCACCGGAGCAGGAGAGCGCGCCTTCTCCGCCGGCGGCGACATCCATGAATTCTCAGGCAGCGTGGCCTGTGGCGCCGATGTCGCGCTGCGCGACTTCGTCATGCGCGGACAGCGGCTGACGGCGAGGCTGGAAGCGTTTCGCAAGCCTGTCATCGCCGCCGTCAACGGCATCGCTTTCGGCGGCGGCTGCGAGATCACCGAAGCCGTGCCGCTCGCTATCGCCAGCGACCGCGCCTTGTTCGCCAAGCCTGAGATCAACCTCGCAATGCCGCCGACCTTCGGCGGCACGCAGCGGCTTCCGAGACTGGCCGGGCGCAAGCGGGCGCTCGAGTTGCTGTTGACCGGCGATTGGTTCCCGCCGCCGCGCGCCCTTGAACTCGGCCTTGTCAACCAGGTGGTGCCGCACGAGGAGTTGATGCCGGCCGCGCTCGATCTCGCCCGACGCATCGTCGCGCACTCCCCGGCGGCAATTGCCTCGATCCTCACCGCGGTGGCGCGTGGCCTCAACCAAAGCATGGCGGAGGGTTTGCTGGTCGAGGCCGAGCAGTTCGCGCGCATGGCTCCGACCGCCGACCTGCGCGAAGGCCTCGACGCCTGGATCGAACGCCGTAGACCCGCCGATGACGGCTCTTGGACGCATGTCACGCGGCCGGACGAGGCAAGGCGGACTTCGCTGCGGCTCGACCGCGCCGGGCAGGATGGCGCTCCGCAGCCATCTAAACCGCGATCGAAATCGGGATGACGGTTGAACGAAGCATCGATAGACCTAGTTTTTCTAAGCCTAGGCGCTAGAACTACTCGTTTGCACCAGGCCAGCTGCCAAAGCCACCATCTCTCATCCAATGCCGGTATCGGCGGTTGGCAGATCGGAGGCAGAAATGGTCGCTCTTGCTCGCAGGCCCTGGGTTCCCTCGCATTGCGACGACTTCGCACAGCGGCTCGCCGGGACGACAAGCGAACAGCGGAGCGACGCCGTGCTTGCGGCGATCGAGAACGGCGTCGCGCTGAACCGGTCGATCCATGAGGCCGACTGCATCAACCTCAACCCGGCAACCAATGTGATGAATCCGAAGGCCGAGGCGGCCCTTGCGTCCGGCCTCGGCTCCCGCCCTTCACTCGGTTATCCCGGCGACAAATATGAGATGGGACTGGAAGGCGTCGAGCAGGTCGAGGTCATCACCGCCGAGCTCGCGGCTGAAGTCTTCGGCGCGAAATATGCCGAAATCCGCGTGCCGTCAGGCGCCATCGCCAACCTGTACGCCTTCATGGTCGCCGCACGGCCGGGGGACGCGATCATCGTGCCTTCGCCTGCCATTGGCGGCCATGTCACGCATCACATGGCGGGCTGCGCCGGCCTCTATGGGCTCGACATCCATGCCGCGCCCGTCGATGCCGATGGCTATACGATCGATGTCGCAAGGTTGCGCGAACTCGCCCGCTCGATCCGGCCGAAGATGATCACGATCGGCAGCAGTCTCAACCTTCTGCCGCATCCCATCCGCGAGATCCGCGCGATCGCCGACGAGGTCGGCGCGCTGGTGCTCTTCGATGCGGCGCATCTCTGCGGCATGATCGCCGGCCATGCCTGGCAGCAGCCGCTGGAAGAGGGCGCCCATCTGATGACGATGAGCACCTACAAAAGCCTCGGCGGACCGCCTTCGGGCCTGATCGTGACCAACGATGCCGATGTCGCCGAGAAGCTGGACAGGATCGCCTTTCCCGGCATGACGGCCAATTTCGATGCCGCCAAATCGGCCGCCCTCGCCATCACGCTTCTTGACTGGAAAGACCATGGCAAGGCTTACGCGGCCACTATGGCGGGGACGGCCAAGGCATTGGCGAGCGAACTCGCGGATCGCGGCCTGCCGGTCTTCTCGACGAGCAAGGGCCATACGACCTCGCACCAGTTCGCCATTGCGGCCGCCGAATTCGGCGGCGGCCAGGCGGCGGCAAAGAAACTGCGGCGGGCCAACATTCTGACCTGCGGCATCGGCTTGCCCATCGACGCGGTCGAGGGCGACATGAACGGCCTGCGCTTCGGCACGCCGGAGATCGTACGCTGGGGCATGACCGAAGACGATATGCCCGAGCTGGCCACTCTTATCGCCAGGGGGCTGCGCGGCAACGACGCCAGCGAAGCGGTCGCAGCCGACGTGACGCTATTCCGGCGCCGGTTCCAGAAAATGCATTTCGTGAACTGACCGCCTGAACCCGCGGGCAAAGCCCGCTTTCTCAAAAACAAAGGGGAATAAAATGCGCATGATCGTGCAGATGATGACTGCTGCCCTGATGACGGCCGCCGCCGTAGGTGTTGCGAGGGCGGACATCGTGCTGGGGGTGGCCGGTCCGATGTCGGGGCCGAACGCCGCCTATGGCGAACAGTATCGCATCGGCGTCGAAACGGCCGTCGAGCGCATCAATGCCAATGGCGGCGTGCTCGGCCAGAAGCTTGCCGTCTCGGTTGGTGACGATGTCTCCGATCCGAAGCAGGGCGTTTCCGTCGCCAACAAATTTGTGGCCGACGGCGTCCACTATGTCGTCGGTCACTACAATTCCGGCGTCACCATTCCGGCTTCCGAAGTCTACGCCGAGAACGGCGTTCTGTTCGTCACGCCGACGGCCACCAATCCGATGGTGACCGAGCGCGGTCTGTGGAACGCCTTCAGGGCCTGCGGCCGCGACGACCAGCAAGGCATCATCGCCGCCAAATTCGTGCTCGAACGCTTCAAGGACAAGAAGGTCGCGATCGTCGACGACAAGTCGACGGCGGGCAAGGGCCTCGCCGACGAGATGGCCAAGGCCTACAATGCCGGCGGCGGCCAGGAAGTCCTGCACGAGGAGATCAACCCCGGCGAGAAGGATTACGCCTCGCTCGTCGCCAAGATCAAGCAGTCGGGCGCGGACCTCGTCTACTATGGCGGCCAGCACACCGAGGCTGGGCTGATCGTCAGGCAGATGCATGATCAAGGCGCCGCCACGATCCTGATGGGCGGCGACGGCATCTCCAACAGCGAGTTCGGCGCCATCGGCGGCGACGGCGCTGCCGGAACCCTGATGACGTCGTTCCCGGACCCTGCGACCTTCGCCGAGGCCAAGGACGCCGTTGCCGACCTGAAAGCCAAGAACGTGCCGACTGAGGCGGTGACGCTTTATGCCTATGCCGCGACGCAGATCATCGCCGAGGCGATCGCCAAGGCCAAAGCCGACGATCCCAGGGCCGCGTCCGACTATCTCCATTCGGGCGCCAGCATCTCGACCGTGCTCGGTTCGATCTCCTATGACGGCAAGGGGGATATCAAGCAGCCGGGCTTCGTCGTATTTGAGTGGCAAGAGGTCAACGGCAAGCTGACCCCAGTGGCCCTTAAATAGAACTTCGCATCGGCGTCTGGGGCACCGGTCGCCGATGCCCCAGGGAGCCGGACGATGGCCGTCAATCCGCCTCGACCCCGAATGCCGCCGCTCAACAGCTTGCGGGCCTTTGAGGCGGCCGCCCGTCATGAAAGCTTTGCCAAGGCTGCCGACGAGCTCGGCGTCACGCCTGCCGCCGTATCGCATCAGGTCAAGGCGCTCGAGGCATGGCTGGGCTCGGCGCTGTTCGCACGCCATGCACAAGGGTTGCATCTGACCGAGGCCGGCCGCGCAGCGTTGCCGGCCTTCTCCACGGCATTCGACGCGATGGGCCTTGCCGTTCAGGAATTGCGCATCTCGGCGCCGAGGCCGCAGGTCAGCATCGCCGCGCTGCCGTCGATCGCCCAGCTTTGGCTTGCGCCACGCCTGCCGGCGCTGCGTACAACCCTTCCGGCGCTTCGCCCATCCATTCATGCGCTGGAGGAGCCGCCGGACTTCAGGCGCGAGCCCTTCGACCTCGCCATCTTCCTGACCAGGCATGCCCCAGCCGGCAGCCGCGCGTTCAAGCTTTGCGACGACGTCATCTTTCCGCTCTGCGCGCCGGCCCTGGCGCAGCAACTGAAAACGCCGGCCGATCTGTCGTCGCAACTTCTGCTTTGGGATACCACCTGGACCGGCGACTGGAGCCTGTGGTTCGAGGCTGCCGGGATCAAGGGACCATCGATCGACACCGGCTCCGAGTTTTCGCTCTACAGCATGGCGCTGCAGGCGGCGATCGACGGCGCCGGCGTGCTGATGGGGCACGAGGCGCTGGTGTCGCGCGCACTCGCCGCAGGTTCGCTGGTGGCGCCGTTCCCGAGGCGCGTCGCCACCGGCCTCAGCCTGTCGATCCTGGCGCCGGACCGTCCGCCCGCCCAGGCCGCACAGATGATCGACTGGCTGCTTGCGCAGGAGCAGGTGTGATAGTATCGCCGAGCCGGCGGCGGTCCTCTTTCCGCCGCCAACCCTTGTTGATTCACTGCACTACGTCCAGGTGACCCTTCATATTGGGATGGAAGCGGCAGAAATAGTCGACTGCTCCTGCTGCTTTGAGGGTCATTTTTCCCGTCGACTTGGGCGCGATCATCACCTCCCAGCCGCCTTTCACAGTGGCGGTGTGGGCGAAGGCATCCTTGTTCACCCACTCGATCGTATCGCCTATCTTGGCCTCGATGCTTGCCGGCGAGAAGGCGAGCTTCTCGATCGTAACCTCGATCGTTGCCGCCATCGCCGGTGACGCGAAAAGCACAAGGGTCAGCGCGGCCGAGAGTATCCGCGCAGCCATTATCATTTCAACATGCCGGCGACGTGTTCGGCATGTTGCTCGTGGCCCTGGAAGATCTTGAGGCCGGTTTCGAGCAGATCCTTCAGCTCTGCATTGCTGGCCGAGGGGATCAAAAGCGTCTCAAGAGCGCCATTGACCTGCTTGTGGTAGGCGACCTCGTTTTCGATATAGGCCTTGTCGAAGGCGGCACCTTCGAGCTTGGCGAGCTTGGCATGCTCCTCTTCCGCTGCCTTGCTCAGCGCCTGGCTGGTGGCGTTGTCTTCCGGCGTTACCTTGAGCTTCTTGACCAGGTCGAGCGCCTGTTTGTTGACCGCCTCATGGTCGCGCTCCATGTCCTTGGCGAAATCGACGACCTCCTTGGTCTTTGACGTCTTGATAGCCAGTTTGGCTGCCTCGATGTCGATCACGCCCGCGGTGTAGGCGATATGGGCGATCTGCGGATCGGTTGGCTTGTCCGCAGCCTGCGCCAATGGGGCCGTGCCCATCAACAGGACGGTGGCGAGCGCGGCTATGTGTCGAGTAAACATGGCATCTCCTTCGCCCGACCGCGAAGGCGGCGGGCTTCATCTGGGTTGACGCGTATTGGATGCGGGAGGGGAAGAAACGTTCCCTGGGAATCGGCGAAGACCGAAGATCAGCTTTGCAAGCCGAGCCGCTTCATCACCGCCTCGGTCAATCGCTCGCAACGCCGGCCCGCGAAGGGAAAAGCATCGAGCAGCACCGGGCCGATCTCGTCATCCAGCGCCTTGCGCACCAGGGCACGCGCCCGGTGCAGTCTGGTCTTGACGGTCTCGGGACGCACGCCAAGCAGATCAGACGTTTCCTCGATACTCAGACCCTCGATAACGCGGGCGACAAAGACTGTCCGATAGACATCGGGAAGGTTGTCGGTCGCTCGTTCGACCAGCCTGAGGATCTGTCGCTGCGCCATCGTCCGCTCCGGATCGTCGCTTGGGTTGAGGGGGAACTGGATGATTTGTGCTTCCTGGTCTGCAGGCATCGCCACGGTGCGCCGCCTTTTGCGCAAGCGGCCGAGCGCTTCGTTGATGACGATGCGCGACAGCCAGGTGGCCAGGGAAGCATCGCCGCGAAACGTCGCCAGGGCGGCAAAGGCCCTGACATAGGCTTCTTGGACAATGTCCTCGGCCTCGCTGTCGTTGCGCACGACGCCGCGCGCGATGCGGTAGAGCCGCTGGTTGTGCGTCTTGATGATGGCGCGGAAGGCATCCGCCTCGCGCGCCATTGCGCGGTGGACAAGCAGCATCTCGCCGGACGCGGAAAACGCTACGGGTTGTATTGCGGACTTTCTGGTCACGACCGCTCTCCCTGGCCAAACGCTTGATCGAGACATTGGACGCGGTCGCGGACAAAAGGTTCCCGACCTTTCTCCACCCGAGGCGATCTACCCTATAGCTTTGGTCGCCACCTTGTCTGCCGTTTGCATTCGCGCCGCTGCGGCCAGAAGATCGGTCTGCGTGATCAGGCCGAGGATGCGGCGCTCGCTGTCAATGATCACTACTGCATGGCTGCGACCGTCTGTGAGCACGGGAAGCAGGCTCATCGCCGGTGTGTCGGGGGGGGCGGTGCCGGCGTTCGACATCACGTCTCTCACCGTTTCGGTGGCTCTCGTCAATTCGCGCAGGCCGACGGCGCCGACCAGCCTTGCCTCCGCGTCGACCACCGGCAAGGTGCGGATGTTGTGGTCGAGGAGTTGCTGTCGCGCCTGGTCGGCGGAAGCGTCCTCAGGCACCGACACCACATCGCGCGACATAATGTCGGCGCAGAGCAACGTCCGGTGCGAACGGACCATGGCCTGCAATTCGACCTGGCGCAGCAGCAATTCGAGATCGCCGCGATCGATATCGAAGCTCTCGTCCAGCGCGCCAAGCGCGGCATCGATATCCTCGGGCCTGAAGCCGACGCGCTGCGCCGCCGGCGGGTCGGCCGTTCCATGGCTGTTGGCGACAGGAGAGGGCCGGTGCGGATAGCTGCGCCGCGACAGCCTGTGGAAAGCGTAACCGAGTGCGACCAGAATGATCGAGTTCAGCGCCACCGGCACGAAGGGAAACAGGAAGCCGGCGCTGATCACGGCCGGTCCGCCGAGCACGGCGGTCAGCGCGGCCGCTCCGCCCGGCGGATGCAGGCAGCGCGTGAACGACATGGCGGCGATCGCCAGCGCCACGGCTATGCCCGTGGCGACAATCGGCTCGTGCACGAAATGCGCCACGATCACGCCTACCAGCGCCGATATGGTGTTGCCGCCGACGATCGACCATGGCTGCGCCAGCGGGCTCGCAGGTACCGCAAACAGCAGTACGGCCGAAGCGCCCATCGGCGCCACCAGCAGCGGCACATGCGGGCCGTTGCCGAGCACCAGCGCGCCGATCGCCCCGGTCAGCGCAATGCCGATCATCGCGCCGATACAGGCGATGAGGCGCTCGCGCAGCGTCGCGCCGGCGAGAATAGGGACAAAGAGACGAAAGGCCATGGCAAGCTCGGTCTGGCTGGAAGTTGCGGCTCGAAGCGCCTTGCAATGCGGGCTGACTGCCAGCTTTGAAAGTCAACCCAATCCGAAAAACCGCATAATGGGGAAATAACACTGCGCGTGGTCAAGCGATGAGCGGCTTTGCGACATCGGGCGTCCCACAAAGCTTCCCAGCCAGTCTTTTCAGGCCTTTGTGCCGGTTTGCGGATTCAGCTTGGCAAGCTGCCGTTCATGCCGCAGCCGCAGCGGCCAGTCCGCGCAGAATATCAGCCTTGAGGTCCTCGACGTCCTCGAGCCCGATCTGCAGGCGGAGCAGCGGCCCGTCATAGGGGCCCTTGGCGACGGTGCGATCGCCGAGGAAGACCGGCACGGCAAGGCTCTCATAGCCGCCCCAGGAATAGCCGAGGCCGAAGATTTTCAGCGCATCGAGGAAGGCGTGCTGCTGTTTCTGGCCACCGCCCTTGAGCACGATCGAGAAGATTCCGCTCGAGCCGGAAAAATCGCGCTTCCACAGCGCATGATCGGGATGGCTGGGGAGCGCTGGGTGCAGCACGCGCGCCACGCCGGGCTGGCCTTCGAGCCAGGCGGCAATGGCAAGCGCGCTCTTTTGATGGTGATCGAGCCGCACGCCCATCGTGCGCAGGCCGCGCAGCACCTGGTAGACGTCGTCGGGGCCGGCGCAGCAGCCCATCGTGTAGAACGTCTCGCACAGCTGTTTCCAGCAGCCGGCATTGGCCGACACCGTTCCCATCAGCACATCGGAATGGCCGGCCGGGTACTTCGTCGCCGCATGGATCGAGATATCGACGCCGTGGTCAAGCGGGCGGAAATAGAGCGGCGTCGCCCAGGTGTTGTCCATCATGACGATGGCGCCGGCCGCGTGCGCCGCCTTGGCAATGGCTGGGACGTCCTGCACCTCGAAGGTGTTGGAGGCCGGCGATTCCGTGAGCACGACTTTGGTGTTCGGCTTGATCAGCCTGGCGATGCCGGCGCCGGCATATGGATCGTAATACTCGACCTCGACGCCCAACCGCTTCAGCATCGTGTCGGCGAAATTACGCGTCGGATGATAGACCGAATCGACGATCAGGATGTGATCGCCCGCCGACAGGAAAGCCAGCAGCGGGATCGTCACCGCCGCCAGACCCGACGGCACCAGGATGGTGCCGGCTGAGCCCTCCAGCGCGTCGATCGCATGCGCCAGCGCATCAGTCGTCGGCGTACCGCGGGTGCCGTAGGTGTATTTCTGGCTACGGGCCGCCATTGTCGCTGCATTGGGGTAAAGCACGGTCGAGGCATGCACGACCGGCGGATTGACGAAGCCGAAATAGTCGTGCGGATTGTTGCCCGAATGGGCAAGCCGCGTGTTGATGCCCAGTTCGCTGCCGTCTGTCGCCATGGTTCGCCGCCTGTCAAAGGATGTCAGGAGATCAGCCATAAAGCGGCGGCAGAGCCCGCGCAACAGCCGTGGATCCGCCAAGCGGTGGGGTTTACATGGGCCAATCCATCGGTTCGCGCCTCCAACAAAGCATAGCTGTAGTGACGACGGGGTCTGCCGCGAGTTATGGACTTGCGCGGCTGCTTCTTTGACTGATTTGTTTGCACGGGTTGCCGATTTCCTGGTGCTCTTGTGCGCATTTCAGGCATTCGCGGCAATTGCTTTTCAAAGCTGTCGTGAATCGGTCATTTCCCTTGACCTCACAGGAATAATCGCCTTCGATGCAGCTCGTGAATGGGAGGGGCCGGGCGTCGGTTACGACGCGGGGTTCCGGGATGCACCGGATGGGAGCCGGGTTCACACAGGAAAAAGATCAGGATTTGCCTGAGGATCAGGGTTTACCTGAAAACAGAAAAGGGTCTGTGGGTTATGAAACACATTGCAATTGGCATCCTTGGAGCCGCCGCGCTCGGCTTTATGGCTTCGGCCGCGTCGGCGAGCACGCTCGACGACGTCAAGGCGAAAGGCTTCATCCAGTGCGGCACCAACACCGGTCTGGCTGGCTTCGCCGCGCCTGACGACAAGGGTGAATGGAAGGGCATCGATGTGGACTTCTGCCGCGCTGTCGCGGCCGCTGTCTTCGGTGACGGCACCAAGGTCAAGTTCACCCCGCTCAGCGCCAAGGAACGCTTCACCGCGCTGCAGTCGGGCGAGGTCGACATCCTGTCGCGCAACACCACCTGGACCATCAACCGTGATACGGCACTTGGCCTGAACTTCGCCGGCGTCACCTACTATGACGGCCAGGGCTTCATGATCAACGCCAAGAAGTTGCCGGGCGTCAATTCGGCGCTGCAGCTTTCGGGCGCGGCGGTCTGCGTGCAGAGCGGCACCACGACCGAACTCAACCTCGCCGACTACTTCAAGGCGAACAAGATGGAGTACAACCCGGTCGTCTTCGAAAAGCTGGAAGAGGTCAACGCCGCCTATGACGCCGGCCGTTGCGACGTCTACACCACCGACCAGTCGGGCCTCTACGGCATCCGCCTGACGCTCAGCGCGCCGGCTGATCATGTCGTGCTGCCCGAGATCATCTCCAAGGAGCCGCTCGGCCCGGCCGTGCGCCAGGGTGACGACCAGTGGTACCACATCGTCAAGTGGACCTACTTCGCGCTGTTGCAGGCCGAGGAACTGGGCATCACCCAGGCCAATGTCGAAGAGATGAAAGCCTCGGATAACCCCGAGATCAAGCGCGTGCTCGGTCAGGAAGCCGAAACCAAGATCGGCACCGATCTCGGCGTGAGCAATGACTGGGTCGTCAACATCGTCAAGGCCGTCGGCAATTACGGCGAAATGTTCGAGCGCAATGTCGGTACTGGCAGCCCGCTGAAGATCGCGCGCGGCATCAATGCGCTGTGGACCAAGGGCGGCCTGCAATACGCGCCACCCATCCGCTGATCGAAATGTGATCCGGAAGGCAGATCGTCTGCCTTCCGGTTTCTCTTTCCAGGGGATGGTCCAATGGCGTCGCAGGAAGTTCTTCGCGAGGAGCCGAGCCGAGGTTCCTTTATAAACGATCCAAAAGTCCGCGGGGTTTTCTTCCAGGCGGTGGTTGTCATCTTGCTGGTGGCGGGCGTCTGGTGGATTGTCCACAATGTCATCGAGAACCTGCAGCGCCTGCACATTGCTTCCGGTTTCGGCTTCCTTAAAAACCGCGCCGGCTTCGACATCTCGGAAAGCGCCATCGCTTATAGCTCGGACAGCACTTATGGGCGTGCCATTGTCGTCGGGCTGATCAACACCATCATCGTTGCCGTTGCCGGCATCATTACCGCGACCATCATCGGCTTCATCGTTGGTATCGGCCGCTTGTCGCGCAACTGGCTGATCCGCAAGATCTGCACGGTCTATGTCGAGGTCTTCCGCAACATCCCGCCGCTGCTGGTGATCTTCTTCTGGTATTCCGGCGTGCTGGCGGTCTTGCCCGTGGTGCGCGAAAGCATCAACCTGCCGTTCGGCTCTTTTCTCAACCAGCGCGGCTTCTATTTTCCACGCGCTGTCTGGGGCGACGGCTCCTGGCTGATCTTCGTCGCCTTCCTTGTCGGTATCGCCATGGCGTGGTTCGTCGCCCGCACGGCACGCCAGCGGCAGATGGCGACCGGTCAGCAGTTTCCAATACTCTGGACCTCGCTGGCGCTGATCATCGGCCTGCCGTTGCTGGCCTACGTGCTGAGCGGTTTTCCGCTGACCTTCGATTTTCCGAAGCAATCGACCTTCAACCTGACTGGCGGTTTCCAGGTCAAGCCAGAGTTCCTGTCGCTCTATCTGGCACTGTCCTGCTACACGGCGGCCTTCATTGCCGAGATCGTGCGCGCCGGCATTCTCGGCGTCAGCAAGGGCCAGACCGAAGCGTCAGGCGCGCTGGGGATGCGGCCGGGATCGATCCTGCGGCTTGTGGTAGTGCCGCAAGCCATGCGCATCGTCATCCCGCCGCTGACCAGCCAGTATCTCAACCTGACCAAGAACTCGTCGCTGGCCATCGCCATCGGTTATCCCGACCTGACGGCGACAGCCGGCACGGTGCTGAACCAGACGGGCCAGGCGGTCGAGGGCGTGCTGATTATGATGGTGGTTTACCTCATCATCAGCCTGGTGACCTCTGCAGTCATGAACGTGGTCAACGCCAGAATGGCGCTGGTGGAGAGGTAACGGCCATGCAGGAACATGATACCGCCTGGGTGCGGACCGAAATGGCACTGGCGCAACAGGCGCCTGCCGGAGTGCGCGGCCCCTTAGCCTGGGTCCGCAAGAACCTGGTCGGCTCGGTGGGCGACATCATCCTGACTGTCCTGGGCATCGCGCTGGTGGCGATGATCCTGCCGCCAATCATCAACTGGGCCTTCATCAGCGCCCAGTGGGTGGGAGCGGACCGCACGGTATGCGCTACGGCGGCGCAAGGCGGTATTCAGCCGGACGGCTGGTCCGGCGCCTGCTGGGCCTTCGTCAACGCCAAGTTCGGCCAATTCATGCTCGGCCGCTATCCCACAGAAGAGCGCTGGCGGCCGATCCTGGTCGCCATCCTGTTCGTGGCACTGCTGGTGCCGCTGCTGATGCCGCGCGTGCCGCGCAAGGGGCTGAACGCCATCCTGCTCTTCCTGGTGCTGCCGATTGTTGCCTTCGTGCTGCTGGTTGGCGGCATGTTCGGCCTGCCGCATGTCGAGACACAGCTGTGGGGCGGCCTGCTGGTGACGCTGAGCCTGTCTTTCGTCGGCATCGCCGTGTCGCTGCCGATGGGCATCGTGCTGGCGCTCGGGCGGCGCTCCAAGATGCCGATCGTCAAGACACTGTGCGTGGTCTTCATCGAATTCGTTCGCGGCATCCCGCTGATCACTGTGCTGTTCTTTGCCAGCGTCATGCTGCCGCTGTTCCTGCCCGCCGGCGTTTCCTTCGACAAGTACCTCAGGGCGTTGATCGGTGTTTCGCTGTTTGCCGCTGCCTATATGGCCGAAGTGGTGCGCGGCGGCCTGCAGGCGATCCCCAAGGGTCAGTATGAGGGTGCGGATTCGCTAGGCCTCGGCTACTGGCAGAAGATGGTTCTGATCGTGCTGCCGCAGGCGTTGAAGCTGGTCATTCCCGGCATCGTCAACACCTTCATCGGCATGTTCAAGGACACCAGCCTGGTCATCATCATCTCGATGTTCGACCTGCTTGGTGTCGTCAAGCAGAACTTCTCCGATCCCAACTGGGCGACGCCGCAGACCACCAAGTCCGGCCTGATCTTTGCAGCCTTCGTCTTCTGGCTGTTCTGCTTCGGCATGTCGCGCTATTCCATGTACACGGAACGCCGGCTCGACACCGGCCACAAACGCTAAAAACAAAAAGGGGAACCTGCCATGGTCATAGAAAACGCCGTCAGCGCCGAAGAGATCAAGGTCGATGCCAAGAAGATGCACATCTCGACCACCGATGTCGCCATCGACATCATCGGCATGCACAAATGGTATGGCGAGTTCCATGTGCTGAAGGACATCAATCTGAAGGTGATGCGCGGCGAGCGCATCGTCATCTGCGGTCCTTCGGGCTCCGGCAAATCGACCATGATCCGCTGCATCAACCGGCTGGAAGAACACCAGAAGGGCAAGATCATCGTCGACGGCAAGGAACTCACCAACGATCTCAAAAAGATCGACGAGGTGCGCCGCGAGGTCGGCATGGTGTTCCAGCACTTCAACCTGTTCCCGCATCTGACGATCCTGGAGAACTGCACGCTGGCGCCGATCTGGGTGCGCAAGACGCCGAAGAAGCAGGCCGAAGAGATCGCCATGCACTTCCTCAAGCGCGTGAAAATCCCCGAACAGGCCAACAAATATCCGGGCCAGCTGTCTGGCGGTCAGCAGCAGCGCGTGGCGATCGCCCGTTCGCTGTGCATGAACCCGCGCATCATGCTGTTCGACGAGCCGACCTCGGCGCTCGATCCCGAAATGATCAAGGAAGTGCTGGAGACGATGGTGGGTCTCGCCGAAGAAGGCATGACGATGCTGTGCGTCACCCACGAAATGGGCTTTGCCCGCAAGGTCGCCAACCGGGTGATCTTCATGGATCAGGGCCAGATCGTGGAACAGAACACGCCGGCCGAGTTCTTCGACCATCCGCGCCATGAGCGCACGAAGCTGTTCCTGTCGCAGATCCTGCACTGATCGTTTCGATGCAAACAAAAAGAGCCCGGCCGCAATGCGGCCGGGCTTTTTTGCTTTTTGGGGCCGGACGATGACGCCGGGAGACCGTAAAGCCGCCGCATGAGAAAAGCCCTGCGTTTCCTGGCCATGTTGGTTGTCGCAGTGGCCCTTGCCGCGGCGCTCGGCACTTTGGTGCCGCGCCCGCTCTGGCCGGCGGCCGCTGCGGGTGAGGGCACGCGTCACATTCTGGTGCTGAAGAATCCGATCCACACCGACATCGCCATTCCCGTCGACGACGAGGTACGCCAACGCTTCCGCTTCCTGGTCGATGCCGGCATCCCCGCGGACGCTCCTGAGGTGCGCTACATCGTCTTCGGCTGGGGCGGCCGCGCCTTCTATCTGGAGACGCCAACCTGGTCTGAGCTGAAAGCAGTGCCTGTGCTCAAGGCGCTGACGCTGGACGCCTCGGTCATGCATGTGGATATCGCCGGCGCCATCGCCGAACCACATCCCGCCGTCACCGGCTTCGACATCGATGAGGAGCGTTTTGCAGCACTGCTCGATTACATCGACGCGAGCTTCCAGCAAGGGCCGAACGGTCCGGTTGTCATCGAGAATGCCGCCTATTCCCGCTTCGACCGCTTCTTCGAGGCGAACGGCCATTTCAACGCGCTGGTCGGCTGCAACACCTGGACGGCGGCGGGTCTGCGCACCGCCGGCCTGCGCACCGGCTGGTGGAACCCGCTGCCGGCCTCGCTCGGCCTGTCGATGCGGCTTTACAACTAGCTGAAAACGGTAGGCATCCCGGCGACGTCTAGCGCCGGATGATTTTCGGCGGCTCCCAGCCGTAGAGCCAGTCGAGATCGGCCGCGAGCTTTTCGGGCGAGCGCATGGCCAGAAACAGGTTGCGGGCGACAGCCACCGGGCCGGCGGCATGCCAGGCCAGGCGGTTGACGGCGCCGCGACGGGCGGCCTTGGCGACCCGTGGCCGCCGCAGGTTTTCCCAGATTTGAAGACTTTCCGCCGGATCGACAGGGAAATCGGCAATGACGTCAGCCAGCGTCACGGCATCCTCGATCGCCATGGCCGCACCTTGCGCCGCAAACGGCGTCATCGCATGCGCGGCGTCGCCGATCAGGGCAATGCCTTGCGGGCTCGTCCACCGCCTTTGTTCGACGGTGTGGATTGGAAAGGCCGTCCATGGGCCGGCCAGCGCCACAAGATTCGCCAGGCCCGGCGCGGTGTGGCGCAGGGCAGTAGTGAGGATGGCGGGATCGGCACGACCCGACCAGCCTTCGGCTATACGCTCGCCCTTGGTGAAGGCGGCGAGATTGAAGGCGCGGCCCTTGCTGACGGGATAGGCGACCATGTGGAAACCGGGATGCAGGAAAGTGGTGACGCAGTCGGCGGCGCCGATGGCGGCAAAGGCTTCTCCGGCGGCGTTCTCGGCGGCGATCGTGGCCCGCCAGGCGAGTTCGCCCGAAAAGCGGCTCTTCTCGAAAGCGGGTTCCTTGTCCCTAAGTTGCGCCCGAACCGACGACCAGACACCGTCGGCGCCAACCAGGAGCCGGCCACGCGCCTCGACCGCGCGGCCATCCGCTTCGGCGGTCACGGCAACATCTTGTGGGTTGATGGCGATGCTAGCCACCCGGGCACCGGTGATGAGCTCAACCCCCGGCTGTTCAGCCACTTGCGCCAGCAGCGCTGCCTGCAGATCGGCGCGATGGGCGACGAGATAGGGCGCCTGCCAACGCGCTTCGGCGGCCCGCCCAAGCGGCACCCGTGCCAGTTCGTGCAGCGTCGCGGCGTCCTTCAACACCACCGCTTCGGGCCGCAATGCCGCTGGCAGCAGCCGATCGAGCACGCCGAGTTTTCGAAGAATGCGTGTTGCGTTGGGCGAAAGCTGGATGCCGGCGCCGGCCGCTTCGAGGCGCGCCGCCTGTTCGAACAGTTTTACGGGATAACCGCGTTCGGCAAAGGCAAGGGCAGCCGTCAACCCGGCAACGCCGGCCCCGGCGATTATGACCTGCCGGGACCTGATGTCTTCCATCGGGCTAGCCGCGACAGGATCAGGCGGCCTGGTCGATGTAAATGCAGCCGGCGGGCAGGGTTTCCGTCGCCTTCAGCTTCGCCGAATAGCGGTAGAGCGTCGAGCAATAGGGGCAGACCTTTTCATTGTCGTCGCCCATGTCGAGGAAGACATGCGGATGATCGAAGGGCGGGTTGGCGCCGGTGCACATGAATTCCCTGACACCGATGTCGATCGCCGGATGGCCGGCATCGTTCTGGAAATGGGGAATGGAACCGCCTGCCATCATCGTCTCCTTAACGCAGTCTCGTCTGCATCTGGATCATAACAGCTCTCTTTGCAAGATCGATGAAATGAAACTGTCGTAAAACCCTGTCAGAGGATAAGTTAAGCCGGTTAAGCGCATGACCCCGGAAGCTGAGCGATTCCGCGACGGATTATGCGTCACAAAGACATGTTAGAGCGTCCATGGCCATCTCGGCGATGCGGCGCTCCAAAGGAAACGGTTGCGGGCAGGAAACCATGAATGAACTGAAGCCGGTGCAGAGCGAATTCATCAATGTCGAGGTGGCGAGCCCCGAGGGCGGCAATCCCGACCGTTTCGTCAACCGCGAATTCTCCTGGCTGCAGTTCAACCGGCGCGTTCTCGAGGAATCGCAGAACGAGCACCATCCGCTGCTCGAGCGGGTCCGCTTCCTGTCGATCTCGGCCGCCAATCTCGACGAGTTCTTCATGGTCCGCGTCGCCGGTCTTGCCGGCCAGGTGCGCGAAGGCATTGCGCTCAAGAGCCCCGACGGCCGCACGCCCGAGCAGCAGCTCGAACAATTGCTGCGCGAGGTCGAGCGGCTGCAGGAGGACCAGCAGAACAGCCTGTCGGCGCTGATGCTGCTGCTCAACAAGGAAGGTATTGAGAGCATCACCCGCGATGCACTGACCAAGGATGAGAAGGTCTGGCTGGAAGACCATTTCCAGGACCAGGTCTTCCCGGTGCTGACCCCGCTGTCGATCGACCCGGCGCATCCGTTCCCGTTCATTCCCAATCTCGGCTTCTCGATGGCGCTGCAATTGCGCCATCGCAAGAATGGCGAGGAGATGAGCGCGCTCTTGCGCCTGCCGGTGGCGCTGAAGCGCTTCATCCGTTTGCCCGACCGCAAGCAGCATGTTCGCTTCATCCCGCTCGAAGAGGCGGTCGGCCTCTATATCGGCAAGCTGTTCCCCGGATACGAGGTCAAGGGCTCCGGTACCTTCCGCATCATCCGGGACAGCGACATCGAGGTCGAGGAGGAGTCGGAGGATCTCGTGCGCCTGTTCGAGACGGCGCTGAAGCGCCGCCGCCGCGGTTCGGTCATCCGCATCGAATTCGACAAGTTGATGCCCGGCGAATTGCGCGAGTTCGTTGCCGGTGAGCTTGGCGTCTCTTCGAGCCGCATTAGCGTTCTGACCGGCCCACTGGCGCTCAGCCAGATTTCCGAGATTGTCGCCGTGCCCCGCGACGACCTCAAATTCAGGCCCTACAATCCGCGCTTTCCCGAGCGCATCCGCGAGCACGGCGGCGATTGTTTCGCCGCCATCCGCGAGAAGGACATCGTCGTCCACCACCCGTACGAATCCTTCGACGTGGTGGTGCAGTTCCTGCGCCAGGCGATGGCCGATCCGGAAGTGGTGGCGATCAAGCAGACGCTCTACCGCACCTCCAACGACAGCCCGATCGTGCGAGCGCTGGTGGACGCGGCAGAGGCCGGCAAGTCGGTGACCGCACTGGTCGAGCTCAAGGCGCGCTTTGACGAGGAAGCCAACATCCGCTGGGCGCGTGACCTCGAGCGCGCCGGCGTCCAGGTCGTGTTCGGCTTCCTCGAGCTGAAGACGCATGCCAAGATGTCATTGGTGGTGCGGCGCGAGGACGGCAAGCTGCGCAACTATGTGCATCTGGGCACCGGCAACTACCATCCGGTCACCGCGCGCATCTACACCGACCTGTCCTTCTTCACCACCGATCCGACGATCGCGCGCGATGTCGCGCAGCTGTTCAACTTCATCACCGGCTATGCCGAGCCAACCGATGAGATGCGGATCGCCATCTCGCCGTTCACGCTGCGCAGCCGCATCCTGAAGCACATTGCCGACGAGATCGCCCATGCGCTGGCGGGCCGGCCGGCGCGTATCTGGATGAAGATGAACGCGCTCGTCGACCCGAACATCATCGACGCGCTCTATGACGCCAGCCGCGCCGGCGTCGAGATCGATCTCGTCGTGCGCGGCATTTGTTGCCTGCGACCGCAGGTGCCGGGCCTGTCGGAAAACATCCGGGTCAAGTCGATCGTCGGCCGCTTCCTCGAACACAGCCGCATCTATTGCTTCGGCAATGGCCACGGCCTGCCCTCGGACGAGGCGATCGTCTACATCTCCTCGGCCGACCTGATGCCGCGCAATCTCGACCGCCGCGTCGAGACCATGGTGCCGATCACCAATCCAACTGTGCATGAACAGATACTTGGCCAGATCATGCTGGGCAACATCATGGACAACCAGCAAAGTTTCGACGTATTGGCTGACGGAACCTCCCGGCGCGTCGTGCTGGAGGAGGGTGAGGAACCGTTCAACGCGCAGGAATATTTCATGACCAATCCTAGCCTGTCCGGACGGGGCGATGCGCTGAAGTCGCATGCGCCCAAGCGCATCGCGCAGTTCAAGCGCCGCAAGAAAAACGCTGCAGCGTCCGGCTGATGATTTCAACTTCCCAGGGCCGGCTTCAGGATCGCCGACCGCTGTCCATCATCGACATCGGCTCGAACTCGATCCGCCTTGTCATCTATGAAGGGTTGGCGCGTTCGCCGACCACGCTGTTCAACGAAAAGATGCTGGCCGGCCTCGGCCGCGGCATCGTTTCGACCGGAAAGCTCGATCCCGAGGGCGTGACCCGCTCGATGGAAGAGTTCCGCCGCTTCCGCGCGCTGTCGAACCAGGCCGGCGCGGAGCATATGTACGTGCTCGCAACGGCTGCGGCCCGCGAGGCAATCAACGGCCCCGATTTCATCCACCGCGCCGAGGATGTGCTGAAAACCGAGATCCGCGTGCTGACCGGCCGGCAGGAGGCGCATTATTCGGCGCTCGGCGTCATCTCCGGCTTCCACCCCGCCAACGGCATTGCCGGCGACCTTGGCGGCGGCAGCCTGGAACTGATCGACGTCAACGGCGAGGCGATCGGCGACGGCATCACGCTGCCGCTGGGCGGCCTGCGGCTGCAGGACATGGCGAAGAATTCGCTCGCCCAGGCGGCAAAGATCGCGCGCGAGCAACTGGCGCGGGCCAAGCTTTTGAAGGGCGGGCAGGGCAGGCCCTTCTATACCGTCGGCGGCACCTGGCGAAACCTCGCCCGGTTGCACATGGAAATGAGCAATTATCCGCTCGGCGTCATGCATCACTACGAGATCTCGGCCGAAAGCGCGTCGGCTTTCCTCAAACAGGTGGCGAAGCCTGAGATCGAAAAAGTTCGCGGCATCGAAGGCGTCTCCAAAAACCGCCGTTCGCTGCTGCCCTATGGCGCGGTCGTGCTGCAGGAGATCATGGCGGCGATGCAACCGTCGAAGATCATCGTTTCGGCGCTCGGCGTGCGCGAAGGCTTCCTCTATTCGCTGCTCGATCAGGCCGAGCAGAAGGCAGATCCGCTGGTGTCCGCTTCGGAGGAGCTGGCCCGGCTGCGCTCGCGTTCCGTCACCCATGCGCATGAGCTTGTCGAATGGACGGGCAAGACCTTTGCCGCCTTCGGCATCGACGAGACCGACGACGAGGCGCGCTACCGCCACGCCGCCTGTCTGCTGGCCGATATAGGCTGGCGCGCGCACCCGGAATATCGCGGCAAGCAGTCGCTCAACATCATCGCCCACGCCTCCTTCATCGGCGTCGACCATCCCGGCCGCGCCTTCCTGGCGTTGGTCGGCCTGTTTCGCCATGAGGGCGTGTTCAACGATGCCGCGCCGGAAATCCGCGGCCTGGCGACGCCGCGCTATCTTGAGCGCGCCCGCATCCTGGCGGCAGTGCTGCGCGTCGTCTACCTGCTGACCGCTGCCATGCCCGGCGTCATGCCGCGGCTGAAATGGGAAAACCGCGGCAACGGCACGCTGGCGCTGGTGCTGCCGGCAGCACTTTCCGACCTTTACGGCGAGCGCCCGGCCGGGCGCCTGGCGCAGCTGGCGCGGATCACCAACCGCCGGCTGGTGCTGGCGGTCGAGGGCGGGCAGAGCGTTTCGGTGAAGTAGCCTCTCGAGGCCGAGCAGCGCTCAGGACGAGCGGCGCCCGTCGATCGACCAGGCGCCGGCACCAGCCATGGCCAGCGCCAGGAAGCCGCCGGCGATGGCAATGTCCTTCATCAGCATCTGCTGGTGCATGAAGGCGAGCATTGGGTCGTCGCCGCCCTGGCCGTAGTGGCCGATGGAGCCCGCGACGATGCAGAAGGCGGCAAGCAGCAGCGCGACCAGCGGCGTCTGGAAGCCGACCAGTATCAACAACCCGGCGATCAGCTCGAACAGGCCGGTGCCCCAGGCCGCAAGGGTCGGCAGCGGCATACCTAGACCGGCGAAATAGCCAGTCGTGCCGGCAATGTCGGCAAGTGCGTGATAGCCGGAGGGAACGAACAGCGCGGCGAGCAACAGCCGGGAAAGCAGAAGCAATGCGTCGCGGGGCATGGTCGTCTCCGTTGTCTGTCCGCCGGCTGTTCTGCCCCCGATCCTAGCAGGGATGGGACGCGGGCGCGCTTAGACAGACAACGAAAAAGCGGCGCGGAAAATTCCGCGCCGCTTTTTTCAGGCTTGGGAGGGAAAAGCTCAGCCGCGCCTGGCGTCGATCGAGTAGGCGCCGGGGCCCGAGGAAGCCAGCAGCAGGAAGCCACCGGTGATGGCGACGTTCTTCAGGAAATGGATCATCTGGTTCTGGTCGGCCCAGCCGGTGTGAGCGACAAAAGCCGTTGCGATGGTGAAGATGGCGAGCACCCAGGCGGCGATACGGGTCTGGAAACCAACGAGGATGGCAAGGCCACCAAGCAATTCGATCAGGCCGACGACAATGGCCGTTACGGTCGGCACCGGCAGACCCATTGCGCCAAAGTAGCCGGCGGTGCCGGAAATGGCGGTGAGCTTGCCGAAGCCGGAAAGCAGGAAGATGGCGGCGAGCAGGATGCGGCCGAGCAGGATGGTGGTGGAGCTGTTGGACGCAGTGCCGGCGCCGGCGGTGGAAGTGTTGATGGACATGGTGGCTCTCCGAAAAGGGTTGATGCCCTGTCAGATAGACCAAGCCGACTGTTCACCAAAGACGCTAGTTCGGCGACGCATTGTTCACAGAGTGTACATTTCAGTGATCGGACGAAGGACGCAAAATTCGTGTCGGATCAGCCTTTGACGGCAGTAAATTTTCCCACCGCCAAATTTCTGACTGCTGGCCGACGCAATTCCCAGGGAATCGCGACGCGTCTGGAATTGCTTACCCTGGATGCGTCATGTCCTCGGGCCGCACCAGCCGGTCATAGTCGGCTTCGCTGACAAGCCCGGTGGCCAGCGCTTCCTCGCGCAAGGTCGTGCCTTTCTTGTGCGCGGTCTTGGCGATCTTGGCGGCATTGTCGTAGCCGATGGTCGGGGCGAGGGCCGTCACCAGCATCAGCGAGCGGTCGAGCGCCGCCTTGATGTTGTCTTCGCGTGCCTCGATGCCGACGACGCAATTGTCGGTGAAGGAGATCGAGGCATCGGCGAGCAGCTGCACCGACTGCAGGAAATTGTAGGCCATCAGCGGGTTGTAGACATTGAGCTCGAAATGGCCCTGGCTGCCGGCGAAGGTCAGCGAGGCATTGTTGCCGAACACCTGCACGCAGACCTGCGTCATCGCCTCGCACTGCGTCGGGTTGACCTTGCCCGGCATAATCGAGGAGCCCGGCTCGTTTTCCGGCAGCGACAGTTCGCCGAGGCCCGAGCGCGGGCCGGAGCCGAGGAAGCGGATGTCGTTGGCGATCTTGAACAAAGCTGCAGCAGCGGCATTGATGGCACCGTGCGAAAACACCATGGAATCGTGCGCGGCCAGCGCCTCGAACTTGTTCGGTGCAGTGACGAAGGCAATGCCGGTGATGGCGGCGATGCGGTCGGCGACCTTCTCGGCGAAACCGACCGGCGCATTGAGGCCGGTGCCGACCGCGGTGCCGCCTTGCGCCAGTTCCTGCAGGCCGGGCAGCGTCATCTCGATGCGCCTGATCGAGGAGGCGACCTGCGCGGCATAGCCCGAAAATTCCTGGCCGAGGGTGAGGGGAGTCGCATCCTGCGTATGAGTGCGGCCGATCTTGATGATGTGCGCAAAGTCCTTGGTCTTGGCCTCGAGTGCCGCATGCAGATGCTTCTGCGCCGGGACCAGGTCGTGCACGATGCGCTCGGCGCAGGCGATGTGCATGGCCGTCGGGTAGGTGTCGTTCGACGACTGGCTCATATTGACGTGGTCGTTCGGATGCACCGGCTTCTTCGAGCCCATGACGCCGCCAAGCATCTCGATCGCCCGGTTGGAGATCACCTCATTGGCATTCATGTTGGACTGCGTGCCCGAGCCGGTCTGCCACACCACAAGCGGGAAATGATCGTTGAGCTTGCCGTCGATGACCTCTTGCGCCGCTTCGACGATCGCCTTGCCGATCGAGGGATCGAGCCGCTTCAGCTCCATATTGGCTTCCGCCGCCGCCCGCTTGACGATGCCGAGCGCGCGCACGATCGAGGCCGGCTGCTTTTCCCAGCCGATCTTGAAATTGCCGAGGGAACGCTGCGCCTGAGCGCCCCAATAACGGTCGGCGGCAACATCGATGGGGCCGAACGTGTCGGTTTCGGTTCTGGTCTTGGCAGCGGTCACTTGTCTCTCCGACGATCGAATTCGGCAACGGCGTATCGCGTTGCACAATGGCCTTCAAGCAGAGATTGCAGCAGGCAAGGATGCAAATCGGTTAGATGGCGAGCGCCAGGCACGACCGTGGGCAAAATCGCTCATTTTAGCTTGATGACAGATACCAAGCGCTCAAATAGGGTGCCGGCCAACAGATTCCTGATCGGGCAGACGTGGCACACGATTTCCACTATCGCCGGTATTGATGGCGGCAAGGTCGAAGCCGTCTCGACGCCGCAAGAGACGCGGTTTGTCTTCCATTTGCCGCTGAAGCGCGCCTGATCGCCGGCTGTCAGCTCGGAACCTTTTTCTGCCAGCGGCGCAGCTTTGTACTGAGATAGGACCTGTAGCCGAACGGAAGTGTTGGCCGTCCGGAAGGCGTGGCTGTCGGGCAATGGCTTTGAGCGCCAGGCAAAGTAGGCCTCGTATTCTTGCGGCGTTTCGATCAGGTGCTGGAGATAGGCTGCAAGATCGCTGGCGCTGGCGAAGGCACTGGCGTCGATATAGGAATTCTCTGGCACGTACTCGTCCACATTCGGAGCACCAAGGTAGATCGGCACCGTGCCGGCCAGGAATGCGTCGTAGATTTTCTCGGTGACATAGTCGGCCTCGATCGAGTTCTCCATGGCGAAGCAGAATTTGTGCCGTGCAATGGTTTCGATCTTGGTCTTCGAGCCGAGATCGGGACCGGTGACCGATCGATTGTTGCGGTATCGGCCATAGGAATCGATCTTGATGTGGCGCGCCAGTTCGTTCGCCAGATCGCCACGGCCGCTATAATTCAGCACGGCCGATTGGAAGAGTGCGACCGGCGCTTCTTCCGTTTTCTGCACGATCGGTCTGGCCAGCGCTTCTTTCCACCACACGGCGGGGGGCAGGTAGGGCGCCCAGACATCAGACCGGGATTCATGCGTCATGATGATGTCGAAGTGCCGCATGATTTTGGGGTCGGCAAGGCGCTTGTAGTTTTGGCCGCACTCCATCGACCAGGCGACCCAATATTGACCTGGGTATTTGTAGGCATCGCCAGCTTCGCGAAAGTTCGGAATATGGAAGACGACTGCCGCAGCCTCGGAAATCCGTCGTTTGTCCAGTGTCCACCGCCCGGGCACTTCGCACTGTATCGAGGCTATGTCGACTGGTTTGCTGAAGAACGTGGTGTAGAACAGGATCAGGGGATCTATTGACGGCATGGCACCACGAATGTCGGAAAATATTGCTCGATCTTTAGACAGACGCGGTATCGGAAGTTTGGTCAAGTGCTCCGGCCTGTCCGAAGCAGAGAGCCGCCCAAACGGTTATCCCGCCGTATACCCGCCGTCGATGGCGCCGAGCCGGCATCAGGCCAGCGGCGGCCCAACACCGTTCGGCCGGGCGGCCCGCCTGGCGCAGAAGCGTTTCGAAATCCGCACCGCGCGTGACGGTGAGGGTGCGCGCGCCCTTCGTGCGACTCGACCCGGTAGGTGTGCGGTAGGCCTTTCGGTGCGATGACCGTATCGCCGGGGCCTGCACGTCGTTCCTGGCCGTCGATCTGAAAGCGCATCCGCCCTTCCAGAACATGAAACACCTCATCTTCCCGGCGATGCACATGCAGTGGCGCAGAGTCGCCAAACGGCATGCGATGCTCGACGACGCAGATTCCGTCCTCTCCCGCGGCCGACGAGATGTGGATCGCGACGAGTGTGTTGTTGAACCAGAAGAGTTCCTTGCCTGCGATCGTCCCGGGGGTCATTGTCACGGCTCTCTACTCCTTTTGTCGCCTGTGCCGACTGGGTGGCGCTGACGACGACCTAACCAAGGACATGCCCGCTACGGAAATCGAATGATCGTATGGTGTGAATTGATGCGATGAATTTGAACGCGCTCGACCTCAATCTCGTCCGGGTGTTCGACGCGCTTTTGCGGGAAAGAAGCGTTACGCGTGCCGGCGAGCAGATCGGCCTCAGCCAGCCTGCCGTCAGCGCTGCGCTCAATCGCCTGCGGCATGCCCTCAACGACCAGCTGTTCGTGCGGCACGGCAATGAAATGGTGCCGACGCCGCGCGCCGAGAGCCTGGCGGAGCCGTTGCGCGTGGCGCTTCGCGAAATCGAACGTGTCTTCCAGTCTGCGAAAGACTTCGATCCAGCGGAGCTCGACCGGACCTTCACGCTGATGGGCGCGGACTTCTTCTCCATGATGCTGATGCCGTTTCTGGCGGCACGTATCGCCGACGTGGCGCCCCGCGTATCGTTCCGCTTTCTCGACAGCGCGCGCGGCGACGTTTCGAGACTGCTCCAGGAGGATGAAATCGACGCGGCACTCGAACGTCCGCTGACAGTTTCCGATTGGGTCTCCAGCACACCGCTGTTCCATTCGCCATTCGCAATCATTGCGGCGAGGGACAACGCCGCGATCAGGCGGACCGGGATCGCGGACGGCGGGCCCCTGCCGATGGACCTTTTTTGCGAACTGCCCCACGTTCTTCGCTCCATCGACGGTTCGATGTCGGGCTCCACCGACGAGGCGCTGAGCAAGATCGGGCGGACGCGTCGCGTAAGCCTGGCGTTGCCGCATTTTCAGGCTGTCGCGCTGGCGGTGGCGAGCGGAAACTATCTTGCCGGTTCCCAGGCAGTTCGCGGTTTGGGCGGCGAAGCGCCTGCAGCTCGTCATCTTTGAACCGCCTCTCCCCATTTCCGTTCCCGAAATCAGGATGTACTGGCACGCGCGCCACGATGACGAGCCGCCGCATCGCTGGGTTCGCAATCAGATACTCGAAGCTGTTGAAGTGCTTGGTTTCAGGGGCTCCGGTGGTTCATAGCGGCCGACCGCTTCTCATCCCGCTGTATACCCGCCGTCGATCGCAAAAATGCCGCCGCTTGTCCACGCCGCCTCGTCGCTGGCGAGATAAACGGCGATGCCGGCAAGGTCCCTGGTCTGGCCGATGCGGCCGAGCGGATAGCTGCGCTCGACATAGGCATTGAGCTCGGCTTGCGCTGCCGCCGGCAGGTTTTCGATCGACTTGCGCCGCATGGCGGTGTCGACCGTGCCGGGCGCGATCGAATTGACCCTGATGCCACGCGGGCCAAGCTCGAAGGCCAGCGACTTGGTCAGCGAGTTGAGCGCCCCTTTGGACAGGGAATACAGGCTCGACGGCCGTTTCGGGATCATCTTGTTGGCGAAGTAGGACGAGATGTTGATGACCGAGGCGTTGGCGCCGAAATGCGGCAGCAGCCGCTGGGTGAGGAAGAACGCCGCCGTCACATTGAGCGCGAAGGACTGCTGGAATTGGTCCTCGGTGACGGTCTCGAACGGCACCAGATAGGCAACGCCGGCATTGTTGACGAGGATGTCAAGCGGGCCGGTTGCTTTTACGCGCTCGACCACGGCATCGATGCCGGAAGAGGTTGAGAGATCGGCCGACAGGGTCCGCACACTTCCTGCGGCCGCCAGCCTCCGGCGCGCTGCTTCGAGCTTTCCGGTGTCGCGGCCAACGATCAGTACTTCGGCGCCTTCGCGCAAGAAGGCTTCCGATATGGCCAGGCCGATGCCATCCGAACCGCCGGTCACCAATGCCCGTTTGCCCTGAAGTCGCATCGAACGCTCTCGCTGTTGGATCACGAAAGCAATGCCGATCGGCGAGGGCGGTCAAGCCGCCGGCCTATCGCTCAGTATGAACTTCGGTTGGTTGCGTACTGATCATTTACCGCAGCAAGGACTGCGACGTCGGCGCCAGGCGCAAGGTTTCGATTGGCCTAGTCACGTCGGCCGCTTGCAGAAGCGCTTGCAACCGGGGCGAGGCGGCAAGCGCTGCTTCATGGCGGCCATGCGCCTCAAGACTGTCGAAACCCGTCACCGCGATGAAGACGTTTTCGCCCAGGCGCACCGGCAGGCGGGGAAAGCTGTTTTCGGCGTGTTCGGTGATGAAGGCGCCGAGCAATCTTCCGCCGGCGGCCGCAAGGATCGGAGCGGCGTCTGTTTCGAAGTCGCCGGCGAAATCGGCCTCTGTGCCAGGCCGCAGATGATGAATCTGGATGACAACAATACCGGTCAAGCGATTGTCCGTGCTCGGCTTTTTATCCTCCGGTAAGGCGGCTCGCTGCGCGCCCGACAGGTCGAGACCGGCGCCTGGCCATGCCGGCTTCAAGAGCAGCACATCGTCGGAATCGATCATCGTCGCATTGGCGGCGTCGCGGTGCGCCGCCCACACCGGCCCGTCATAGAAGGCGGTGAGCGCCTCCTTCCGCGCTTCCATGTCGTCAAAACCGCGCAGCCAGACGAACATGTCGGGCCGGTCGAGGTCGCGAAACTGGCCGATGATGGTCATCCCGGCGTCTTCCTGGCCTTCGATGAACTGACCGTCGAAGATGTCGATCAGCGTTTCGCGCCGGCCGGGCTTCAGCGTGTATTGCCGCAACTCGACGACCGGCGAGGCGAGCAGACTGGCCGTTGCGGGCACATTGAGGGGCAGGGTCATTGCGTTGTCTCCAAAACAGGATGGTCGTCCGGTTTATAAAACAGACCGGTTGTCCTGTTTTGTCAATCTGCTATCGTTGGCGAATGTCAGCAGAGATTGCTCCGGCCTCAGAAGGGCCGTCGCGAAAACGCATCAACGATCCCGAAGGCCTGCGCAACAAGGTGCTCGATGTCGCCGAAGCGTCGTTCCAGGCGCGCGGCTATCATGCATCCGCCCTTGGCGAGCTGATGGCTACCGCCGGCGTCACCGGCGGCGCGCTGCATCATCATTTCCCGACCAAGAAGGCGCTGGCTCTGGCGGTGATAGAGGAGCGTGTGGCTGCCGCCCTGGACGAGACCTGGATCAGCCCGGTGAGGGCGGCAGGCTCGGCGCGCGAGGGCGTGCGTGCGGTGTTCGAGGCTGTGGCGTCCGAACTGGAGCAGCAAGGCTTCGTCCGCGGCTGTCCGCTTAACAATCTGGCGCATGAATTGTCGCTTGCCGATCCGGATTTCCGCCTCGCTTTGGCCGGCATCTTTGCCGGATGGCGTCAGGCTGTCGCCGACAAGGTGCGCGCAGATCAGCAGGCGGGGAGGGAGCAGGGCACCGACCCCGAGCGCTTTGCGGCACTCGCTATCGCCGCTTATTCCGGCGCCATGTCGATGGCCAAGACGGCGCAGGATGCCAGCGTTTTGCGCGATTGCCTGGCCGAACTTGAGGGCAGCCCAACGCCGCCATTCGGAGCGAAGCGACGTCGCAGGATCCTGCTGCGGCCGGGAAAACCTTGAGGCGGAAGGCCGCGCCCTAGTTGGAAAGCGGTTTGATCGTCGTGTAGCCGTTCACCGATTCAGCGCTGGTGCCTTCATCGTAGCGCCGGGCGACAGCCGCTTGCAGATCGGGCGCATAAAGCGCGGTGAATGTGTCCAGCGTCTCGCC
The DNA here is from genome assembly GCF_056404535.1 of Mesorhizobium sp. P2_C5_2. Lineage (NCBI taxonomy): Bacteria > Pseudomonadati > Pseudomonadota > Alphaproteobacteria > Hyphomicrobiales > Phyllobacteriaceae > Mesorhizobium > Mesorhizobium sp. P2_C5_2. The sequence goes on from NZ_JBFUDV010000004.1 coordinate 50,132, forward strand.
GGCTCCGTTCTTGAACGTCTCCTTGACCGCCAGCACGTTGTATTTGCAGCCGCCGACGCTGAACGTCTCCTTGCCCTTGACGACCAGGCTCAGCGTCTTGGTGCTCTTCGGCTGCTTGTTCGGCGACAGTTCGACGAATTCGATCGTGCTTTTTGCCCCCGTCTTCAGCGGAAACAGTTTTCGCAGATCGGAAAACGGGATCGTCGCCACCCGACCGGTATCGCTGTCGCGAAACACTTCGACCAGGCCGCCGAACAGGAACTGTGTCTGCGGCGATTGCGATTCGTAGGTGTTGGCGACGGAGACCATGCCGCCGGCCACCGGCCGAAACTCGCTGCGGATGCCGGGCATTTCCAGAACGAAGCCGGCCTTGGCGGATTTTGCGTCGACACAATCGGCGGCATGCACCGCACCCGCCGGCAGCAACCCAGCCAGCACAATGCCTATCGAAGCAACTTTCATGAGATCCTCCTTTGCCCTCGCGCTGAGCACCGGCACGGAAAAAATGCCAGAGCCACGGTGCCGTGTCGATCTGCCACGCGTGACAACTGGACGGCGGGGCGCCGCCTGTGCTGAAACTCAGACCATGAATCGCATCTCGACCCGGCGCAATTTCCTTGCACAGGCGGCCGGCCTTGCCATGGCTGGCCTGCTGCCGCGCGTCGCTCTCGGCCAGACCGGAAAGCGCATCCAGCCGATCGACGCCACCTTCTTGTTTATCGCCGATGTCCATGCCTGTCGCATGGCGAGCGGCTTGAGCCCCAATTGCCTGCAGGAAGGCAAGACCGATGCAGCGCTGTTGCGCAATGTCGCGGCCCTCAATGGTTTGGCCGACCGGCAATGGCCAGCCGAGATCGACGGCGTTGCCACCGGCCTGCGCTCGGCCGGCAGCCGCATCGGCGCGCCGCTAGGCCTCGTCGTCGGCGGCGACATCACCGACGATGGCGGCGGCCAGATCACCGAGCCCAGCGAAGGCACCCAGCTTTTGCAGTTCAGCCAGCGCTACAGCCAGGGCGTCGGCCCGGACCGCGTGCACATGCCGGTCTATGTCGGGCTCGGCAATCACGATCTCGACCAGAACGGCTCGCCGCCGCATGTCGACTGGTACCGGCGTGAATTGCGCGACTATGTCGAGGTCAACCACCGCCCCGGCGTGTTCTTCAAACCGCCGGTGCCGGCCACCGAATACGATGTCGATACCGACTGCTATTCCTGGGACTGGGGCGGTCTGCATCTCGTCCAGACGCACCGTTTTGCCGGCGACACCGGCCATGGTGCGGTCAGCAGCCTGCCATGGCTGAAGCAGGATTTGGCGACCTACGCCGCGGACGGCCGTCCCGTCATCCTGTTCCAGCACTATGGCTGGGATACATTTTCGGTCGAACGCTGGGACCCGGCCAAGCGCACCTATGACGACGATGGTGCCGGCGCGCCGCACTGGTGGAGCGAGGCGGATCGTCAGGCGCTGCTTTCGGCGATCAAGGGTTACAATGTCATCGCCATCTTCCATGGCCACCAGCACGAAGTGCCGATGATCTACAACATCGGCGGTCTCGACCTGTTCAAGCCGAAGGCCGCCTATATGGGTGGCTTCGCGCTGGTGAAGGTGACCGGCGAGGCCATGGATGTGGTGCTGGGCGAGGCGACCGGCGACCATGGCGAGGTCAAGTTCACCAACGCCTTCAGCAAGAACCTGACCTTCTGACAGCCCGCAAGAAAAAGGCGGCCTTGAGCCGCCTTCTTCATTGCCTGCAAAGATCGGATCAGAGCGCTTTCTTGACCTTCTCCTTCACGTCGCCATAGGCCTTCTGGACCTTGCCGGCGATCTTGTCGGCCGTGCCCTCGGCCTCGGTTTGCCTGTTGCCGGTCGCCCTGCCGGCGGCCTGCTTGACCGAGCCCTTGACCTGTTTGGCCACGCCGGCAACCTGATCCTTGTTCACCATCTTTGCATCTCCTGGGATTTTGAATTCCGATGTTTCATTAGCGAGAGGCAAACGGGCCGGCGTGCTTCTGGTTCCACACGCCTGCCATACCGACCGCGCCGGTTGCGCCCGATGCCTCAATCCGGATAGGCTCCGCTCGGGCCGTAAGGTGAGAGTTGGCCCGGGGGTGTCGGATGCGTTTTCGTCCAGGCCTTGTCTTCGCTGCTGCCATGCTGATGGCCGGCTGCGTCGCCGACGATGTCGGGCCGATCAACATCGAGGTCTCCAGGGTTGGCCACCCGTCGCCGGCCTTCCTTCCCGATCCGGGCGACGACGGCACGACCGTGGTCGGCCTCGCTTTTTCCGGCGGCGGCACCAGGGCGGCGGCCTTTTCCTATGGCGTGTTGCGGGCGCTGGACGAGATCGTCATCGACGAGCGGCCGTACCGCCGCACGCTGGTCGACGACATCAGGATGATTTCCGGAGCGTCCGGCGGCGCCATCGCCGCTGCCTATTTCGGCTACAGGGGCAAGGACGGCTATCAGGATTTTCGCGAGCGCTTCCTCATCCAGGATGCGGAAGCCGATCTCAGGACATCGCTGTCGCCGCTCAATCTGGTGCGCGCCTACAATGGCGGCGTCAACGACCGCAGCGGCTTTGCCAAATGGCTGAACGACCATCTCTTCGACGGCGCGACGTTCGAGGCCTTCCGCAAGCCGGACCGGCCCATCGTCTGGGTCAATGCGTCCGATATCTACAACCGCACGCCGTTCCTGTTCAGCTACGACACCTTTGCGGCCCTGTGCAGCGATCTCGACAAGGTTCGGCTGGCCGACGCCGTGGCAGCTTCCGCCGCCGTGCCTGTCGTCTTCGCGCCGATCGTGATCTCCGCCAGCAGTCCGCATTGCGACTACCACCGGCCGCAATGGCTGGAGCGGGCGCTGGCCGATCGCAACGCGTCGACCCGGCTCAAGGCCCATGCCAGGGCGCTCGATTCCTACCAGAAGGAGGATCCACTCGACTTTGTGAAGCTGCTCGACGGTGGCCTGACCGACAACATCGGCGTCACCGGCTTCACGCTGGAACGCTCCGCCGCCGGCACACCTTACGGTCCGCTGTCGCCGTCCGCCGCCGTCAGGTTGAGGACGCTGTTATTCATCGTCGCCGACGCCGGCAGCGACCGCGATGTGACCTGGGCCAAGTCGATCCACGGGCCGAAGCTCAGCCAGCTGTTCGACGCTGTGACCGGCACCACGCTGGAGGCCTCGGTGCGTGACGAATTCGATGCGCTGACACTGGCCGTCTCACAATGGCAGGATGAGCTGGTGCGCTATCGCTGCAGTTTGCCGGTAGCGACGGTGGCCGCCTATCGCGGCTCGGCGGGCAGTTGGAACTGCCGCGATGTTCAGCTCATCGTCGAGCATCTGTCCTTCGCCGATCTCGATCCGGCAAGGCAGGTCAAGCTGAACCTGATCCCGACGCGCCTGAAACTGCCGGTCGAACAGGTCGATCTCACCATCGCCGCTGGCCGCGAGGCGCTGCTGTTCAATGCGGAGATCGCCAGCGCGGTCGCCGCCATCCGCGCGCGTGCGGGTGTCTCGCCTGGGGCGCAAATGACGGCACAGGCCAACTGATATCAGGAGTGAAGGCTGGACCAGTGCATGGCGGCCGAAACGCTTTGCTGGTCTTGCATCCGCTGGCTAGTGTGACGAAAAATTGGGGAGTCCATCTTGGCTGAATTCACGCTCATCATCGCCAACAAATGCTTTTCGTCCTGGTCACTCAGGCCATGGGTGGCGATGAAGCATCTGGAGATTCCATTCGAGGAAGGGTTTGTGCGCCTGCGCACGCCCGAGACCTTTGCCAATCTGGCGAAAGTGTCGCCGACCGGCCTCGTGCCGGTGTTGATTCACAATGGCAGGATCGTCTGGGAAACCCTTGCCATCCTTGAATATCTGGCCGACCTGTTTCCGGAGAAAAAACTCTGGCCGCAGGATATCGGCGCCCGTGCCTTGGCGCGCTCGGTGGCGACCGAGATGCATTCCGGCTTTCGCGAGGTCCGCTATGGCTGGCCGATGAATTTGCGCCGGCCAAAAGGCCATAAGCCGCTCGACGCCGAAGGCGAACTGCAACGGGCGCGCATCGAAACGATCTGGCGCCAGTGCCGGGAACAATACGGCAAGGGCGGCCCGTTCCTGTTCGGCCATTTCACCGCGGCAGATGCGATGTTCGCGCCGGTCGTCACCCGCTTCGACACCTATGGCGGCGAGCTTGCGCCGGATACACGCGCCTATGTCGACGCGGTGTTGGCAACGCCGGCAATGCGGCACTGGTATGCGGAAGCGGCGAAGGAGACGTGGCCGGAACCCGGCCCGGACGAATAGGTCGACTGACGACATCCCGAGAGCAATTCCAGGAAAAGTGTGAGCGGTTTTCCGTCCGGAATTGCAAAAAAAGAGATAGAGCGGTTCGCCGTTTCCGTGAGACGGTGAAACGCTCTAGGGGAGGGAGCGATGGCCAGCAATGACGGACCGCGCAAAACCAAGGCGCCATCAATCTTCCATTGCCGGCTGATCCCGCCTCGGCCGGACTTCGCCTTCACCATGACGGAGGAGGAGAGGGAACTGATGGGCCGGCATGCCGACTATCTGCGCGGCAAGCTGCGCGAGGGCACCATGATCCTGGCTGGCCCGGTCGCCGACCCGGCCGGCCCATGGGGGCTGCTGATCCTGCGTGTCGGAAGCGAAGCCGAGGCGAGGGCGGTGACCGATGGAGATCCGGTGTCGTGCTCAGGCCGCGGTTTCCACTACGAGATCCTGCCGCTGATCAGCGCGATCCTGTAGGCGGCTAGAGCGGCCTAACGCTTCGGCTCCGGCCACAATATGTCCAGCATCTGTGGCAACAGCTCGTCGAGCAGGTGCTGGGACTTCGCCTCCGGTGTGAGCTTCGAAAACTTGCCGCTGAGCGCCAGATGGGCAAAGCCGTGCACGGTTGACCAGGCTGCCAGCATCGTGGCGTTCGTTGGCGCGTCAAGCTCGGCATCCTCAGGCAGCCCGCGCAAGGCTAGTATCGTGCGCGCGATCGGTACCTTGGCCAGTTCGGACGCAGCCGCCAGCCGCGCGTCATCGGGCAGCAGAAGGTCATACCGGAACATCAGCTGGAAGCGGCCGGGATAGGCGAGGGCAAAGCGTACATAGCCGGCCGCCTGCTGTTTCAGCCGCGCGGTCGCGCTCTTAGCCGACCCTTCAATTTCGATATGGCGGGCGAGTTCCTCAAAGCCGAGAATGGCGACTTCGGTCAGCAGCCCGGCGGAGCTGCCGAAATGGTGCGCTGGGGCTGCAGGCGACACATGAGCGCGCCGCGCCGCTTCGCGCAGCGTAAAACCCTCGAGGCCCCGCTCGGCCAGGATGGTGTCCGTCGCCTTGATCAGGGCATCCCTGAGGTCGCCATGGTGATAGGCGTCACGCGTCGTTTCGACAGCCATTTGATTTCTCCCGCACCCAATCTTTACAGTGTACAGATTTTGCGCTATTTGTCACTTAACACTGTTAAGATGACCGCCGCACGATCAACCCCAGGAGACATGCCCCCAATGTCTACCCAGTCCTTATCCACCAATCGCCTGTCTACCCAGCCCTCGTCCGCTGCCTTGTCGGCAATCCCGCATGCCGCCGTCAATGATCCTCCTGCACCAAGTCGCTGGACAGCGGCCGATATTCCCGACCAGTCCGGCCGAACCATCATCGTCACCGGCGCCAACAGCGGTCTTGGTTTCCAGACGGCGCTCGAACTTGCACGCCACGGCGCCCATGTCGTGATGACCGCGCGCGACGAAGAAAAGGGCCGAGCCGCGAAAGCCCGTATCGAAGCCGAGCGTGTCCGCGGCTCGCTCGAATTGCGGAAGCTCGATCTTGCCGATCTCGACCATGTGAAGCGCTTTGCCGCTGACATCATCGCAGACGGATTGGCCGTCGATGCGCTGGTCAACAATGCCGGCGTCATGATGCCGCCGCGCAGCATGACACGCCAAGGGTACGAACTGCAGTTCGGCGTCAATCATCTCGCCCATTTCGTGCTGACGGCGCTTCTCATCGATCGTCTGGCGCAAAGCAGCGACGGGCGGGTGATCACTGTCAGTTCCGATCTGCACAAGCGCGGAAATATCCATTTCGACGACCTTGTCGGCGCGCGGAACTATGGCCGCGTGTCGTTTTATGCCCAGTCGAAATTCGCCAATGTGCTGTTCGCCCTGGAACTCGACCGTCGCCTGAAAGCCGTGGGCCTGCCGGTGCGCAGCCTGCTTGCCCATCCCGGCTATTCCGCCACCAATCTGCAGCTGAGCGGTCCGACGGGCATCCTCAAACTGTTCATGCGCTTCGGCAACCGCTTCTTCGCGCAGGACGTGGCGATGGGCGCGCTCAACCAGCTCTACGCGGCAACCGCACCGGCGGCAGCAAGCGGGCAATTCATCGGACCGGACGGCAGGCGCGAAATGAGCGGCTATCCGACAATTGTCCAGCCGATCGACGCGGCACGCGACCCCGAACTGGCCAAAAGACTGTGGCAGCTCTCCGAGGATCTGACCGGCGTCCGCTTTATCATCGCAAACCCTGGGGCGGCGCATGCAGTCTGACATCCTTCGCTTTTTCCGCGCCTGGATGTTCGATCCGCTGCGTGTCGCCTCGATCACGCCGTCAAGTCCTGCGCTGGCAAGGTTGATGGTTTCCGAGATCGCGACGTCGACAGGATCGGTGATCGAACTGGGGCCGGGGACGGGCGTCTTTACCCAGGCCCTGATCCGGCAAGGTGTCAGTGAGGACAGGCTGATCCTGGTCGAGAAGGGCGCGGAGTTCGCCGCTATGCTTGCCCAGCGCTTTCCGCGAGCGCGGCTGCTGTGCGTCGACGCGGCCGACATCGGCGACGCGATCGGGACGCAGTCCGCGCAGGCCGGCGCGGTGGTCAGCGGTCTGCCGCTGTTGTCCATGCCGGCAACGACGGTGTCGGCGATCCTTGCCGGATCGTTCTCGCATCTGCGCGACGACGGCTGCTTCTATCAGTTCACCTACGGCCCGCGCTGCCCGGTCCCGGGCAAGCTGATGGATGAACTTGGCCTCGAAGCGATCCGCATGGGGCGCACGCTGAGGAACATTCCGCCCGCAGCGGTCTACCGCATCGCCCGCCGCCCGGTGCCGCTGCAAGCGAGCTCTGTCCGGCCGCCGGCGATCACGATGATCCGGGAGAGAGTGTAAGACAGGCGGTCGAACGCAGCGAAAAAAGGCCTGGCACGTACAAGAACGCCTCTCGCACCATTTAATGTGCGGGAGGCGTCCTTTTGCCAGCAGTCCTGAGATCGCTCTCTAAAATTGCTGACACCATAGAAATGCGCCGGCTTGCAATTGGTTCCGGGTGCCCTGCATTTTTTTGCGCACGCCTTGCCCGGCGCCAACTCGCCAGTTGAGGCCTCATGCAGCCGGCATCCCCAGGTTGAATTCTGCCTGCGGAGAAACCAGAAATTGACTCGGCGCCAAAAGAAGTCTAGAAGAAACATGTCGATATTTGTTTGACCGACTTTTGTTATCCGCGCACGTACGCGCGCCTTTGACGAACTTCCCCATCAAAAATCGAGACAAAAACCGTTGTGCATTCGCACGACGGTTAACGAGTATTTGCCAGGGAAAGGATTCTTCATGGCTACCGGCACAGTGAAATGGTTCAACGCTACCAAAGGTTTTGGTTTTATTCAGCCTGACGACGGCTCCGCCGACGTTTTCGTCCACATCTCGGCCGTAGAGCGCGCCGGCATGCGTGACATCGTCGAGGGCCAGAAGCTCGGCTACGAGATGACCCGCGACAACAAGTCGGGCAAGATGTCAGCCGATCAGTTGAAGGCGGCCTGATCAAGAAATTCAGCCTTCCGGTGACCACGGATGTACTGGCACCGATGAAAGGCTGAAAGGAGTGCCTTGCGCATCCAATAGGATGCGCGGCGCTTCCATGGAAGGTCAGGCGGTGCCTGGCCTTTTTCATTTTGCGTGTCATGCCGCTAAAAGTGCGCTGCACGCCGGCCGGAACGTGCTAAGGGACGCTCCAGCAATCTGAACCGCCCGTATTGCCCCGGTGCCGCATTGCTTTGGTCGCGACCGAAGACTGGTCTCGCCCGATCGGCACCAGGCTCCCGACAGGAGAAAGTTTTGACCACTCAATCGAAGACCGCCGACCAGGCCGGCTCGCTGTTCAGCAAGACGCAAACCCAGTCGATGTCGCTCAACCGCATCCTGTCCGAGCGTGATGCCGTCAGCGAGGCGCGCGAAGCCAAGACCGCGCGCCTGCGCGAACTGCGCAAGGAAAAGGAAGCCGACGAGATGGCCGCGGCCGCAGTCCTTGCGGCGTTGCCGAAGCGGGCAGGCAAACGCTGATGGCAACCAAGCGCGTACCGCCAACGCCGATCGATGCCGATGCGACCATTGCGTCCATGGTCACAGGCCTGGACAAGCCGGTCGAATACGTTCGGCGTGTGCTGGAAAAGCTCGAGCGCTGCAAGCGTGCCCATGGCGATGCGCAGGTGCGCGTCGGCGTGCGCGGCCGTGCCGAAGCCCCGAACTATCTGGTTGAATATGTCCGCGAGGACAAAAAGACCCAGGAGCGCGTGACCTACCAGGATGCGGCCTACAGCGGCAGCACGCATCGCGAGCTGGCGGCGCACCACATCGCCGAGGCGAGGAACTGGTCGCCCGAGGAAATGAACATCACGGCGGTCTCGGCGCTGATCGGCCGCTTGCGCAATCCGCGCGCACCATCATCGCGTTTTTCCGACGAGGACTGACATGGCCATAAAATTCTCCGCCAAGGACCAGCCGGCAACGCCGGCTGCCGCTGCAAAGCCTGCCAAACCCGCTGCCGCGCCGAAGGCTGCTGAGGCCGCCGAGACCGCGACCGATCTGTTCAAGTCGCCGGCGGACGCACCGAAGGGCAAGAAGAAGAAATAGCGCCTTGCCACGAGTTGCCGGTTACCCCTCCGTCGCGCCTGCCGACCTGGCTGGCGCCCCGGGCTTTTTGTCTGGCGATGAGGAAGCCGGCACGGTCGCAATCTTCGATTGCCAGAGCTGCGGCGCCTGCTGCTCCTACTCAGCCGAATGGCCACGCTTCTCGACCGAGGACGATGCGCAGCTCGACCGGATTCCAGAAAAATTCGTGGCGGCCAACCTGTCCGGCATGCGCTGCGATGGCGTTCGCTGTACGGCGCTGACCGGCGAGGTCGGCAAGCACACGGCCTGCGGCATTTACGAGATCCGCCCCGACGTCTGCCGCGCCTGCATGCCTGGCGGCGACGATTGCCTGATGGCGCGCAAGGCGCATGGGATGCCGCTCGAACTGCCAATCTCCCCCCAAGTGGGGGAGATGCCCGGCAGGGCAGAGGGGGGCGCTGTCCCGCCGGCCTCTCAGCCATAGTTCTGGGCGGACGATTGAGGGCTTTCGAACGATCGGAAGACAGTGGCGTAGGCGATCCTTCGCGCCCCCCTCTGGCCTGCCGGCCATCTCCCCCACGAGGGGGGAGATTACTCTCACCGCCGCTTGCTTCATCCCAGATCACCCGATAGCTTCCGCTACGGGCAGGGCGTTGGAGGATCCATGAGCATCGAATTCCTGTTGACGTCGCTGATCGTCGTGGCTTCGCCCGGCACCGGCGTTCTCTACACGCTGAGCGCCGGGCTTTCGCGCGGCGTGCGCGCCTCGATCATTGCTGCTTTTGGCTGCACGCTCGGCATCATTCCGCATATGGCCGCCGCCATCACTGGCCTGGCGGCGCTGCTGCACACAAGTGCTGTTGCCTTCGAGACCTTAAAGTATCTCGGCGTTGCCTATCTCCTGTACATGGCCTGGAACACGCTGAAGGAGAAGGGCGGCTTGAGCGTCGATGAAAACGTAGCACCGCGCTCGGCCGCCAAGGTCATCACCTCCGGCATCCTGATCAACATCCTCAACCCAAAACTGTCGATCTTCTTCTTTGCCTTCCTGCCGCAATTCGTCAGCACCACCGAACCGAACGCATTCGCCAAGATGCTCGAACTCTCGAGCGTCTTCATGCTGCTGACCTTCGTCGTCTTCGTCGGCTACGGCATCTTCGCCGCCTCGATCCGCAGCCACGTCGTGTCGCGGCCGATGGTGTTGACCTGGATGCGCCGCACCTTCGCCGGCGCGTTCGTCATGCTCGGCGCCAAGCTGGCGCTGGCGGATCGGTAGAACAGGAGCTGCAGCCCCTCGGCCTATAACTCCTCGTCGGTTCCGGATCCGATCCGGATGCCCAGACGCCAGGCCGAGGGTGGAACGCCGATCATCTTCTTGAAGGCGCGGCTGAACGCCGCCTCGGACTCGTAGCCGATTTCGGCCGCGATGCTTGCCATGTTGGCGTTGCCGGCGCTGAGCAGCTCCGAGGCGATCTGCATGCGCCATTTGGCGAGGTAGTGCATTGGCGGCATGCCGACGAGCCGGGTGAAGCGTTCGGCGAGCACCGTGCGCGACAGCGCCGAGTCCTTCGCCAGTGCCTCCACGGTCCAATTATGCGCAGGCCGGTCGTGGATCAGCGCCAATGCCCTGGCCAAATGCGGATCGCGCAGGCCCGCCAGCCAGCCCGTGTGCTGCGGCGGCAGCGATTCCACGTAGCGGCGCAGCACATCGACGAACATCAGTTCGCTGAGTTTGGTGAGCACCGTTTCGCTGCCGGCGCGCTTTTCGGCCACTTCCGTGACAGCCAGCTTGATGAACTGGCCGAGCCAGCCGCCATCGCCTTTTACATCTCCGGCCTTGATCACCGGCGGCAATGCCTCGAGCAGGGGATTGAACGGCTGTGCGTCGCAGGCGAGATAGCCGCAGACCAGCCTGGCCGAGGTCGCCCCGTCGCCGGCGCAGTTGATGTAAAACGGCATCCGGCCGGCGGTCGCTATGTCTAGAACGTCGGCTGTCGGCGGATCGGCGCGCAGCGCCGGATTGCTCGACATGATGTGCGGGTCGCTCCTGGTGAAGACGACGACTTCGCCAGCCTCCAGCGCGATCGCTTCCTGGCCGACAATGCGGGCGAAGCAGCGGCCGGCCGTCACCACGTGGTAGGAGATCAGATGGTCCGCGCCGGGCAGGATCTTCGGCAGAATGGACGATGGCGCCGGCGAGCAGACGGCCCAGGGCTCGTGGCCCTCAATGTCGAAGAAGGTCGCGCCGGTAAGACGTACCGTCCTCAACAGGTCAGACAGAGCATCCCCGGCCATTCCACTGTGTCCCGCCCACTTCCCGGCGCACCCGCACTGCGGAGGGCGGTGCCGGTGCGACATCCCTTTCCAGTTCCGGACGCGCTGTCAAGCAAGGCGGACGCCGTATCATTCAGTTCGCAGCCGAAAGCCTTACACCCCGCTGGTGCTCAAGCGCTGCCGAAAGCGGACGGCGAGCGCAGTCGAAACCAACGAATGGGACAAAAGTCATGACGGTACATAGAGGCGGGTGTTTTTGCGGCGCCGTGGAAATCGAAGTGCACGGGTCCGCCGAGGCAATGGGCTATTGCCATTGCAGTTCCTGTCGATCGTGGTCGGCATCTCCTGTGAACGCCTTCACGCTGTGGAAGCCGGAGAACGTCAAGGTCACCAAGGGCGCGGAGTTCCTGTCCGGCTTTGAGAAAACCGAAATGAGTGATCGCCAGTTCTGTACGAAATGCGGTGGCCATCTGATGACCGGTCATCCGCCGCTCGGCCTCGTCGACGTCTATGCCGCGACGATACCGGGCGTGAAATTCACGCCTGGGGTTCACGTCAACTATGCCGAGACGGTGCTGCCGATGAAGGACGGACTGCCCAAGCTCAGGGATTTTCCCTCGGAGCTCGGCGGCTCCGGCATCGCCGTGCCGGAGTAAGGCCGGCCACTGCTCGCCATTTTGACAACCACAATTCACCACAGGAGATTATCCATGGAAATCGCAACATTCCGCGCCACGCAGGAACCGATCAAGGATCTTTATCGCACAGATGCGAAGGCCGCGTTTCTCACCTTGAAGGCCAGGGGTGTCGCTGACGCCTCCACCGTAACCTGCAAGGTCGAGACCGGACGTGGACTGGCGCTTGCCGGTATCCATCCGATGGCCGGCGGCAGCGGTCAGGAGCTCTGCTCCGGCGACATGCTGCTTGAGGCCTTGATCGCCTGCGCCGGCGTCTCGATGCGGGCGGCCGCGGCCGTGCTGGAAATTCCGATCAGGTCGGCCGAAGTCTCCGCGGAAGGTGACGTCGATCTTCGCGGCACGCTTGGTGTCACAGAAGGCGTGCCGGTCGGCTTCAAGGAAATCCGCTTGCGGTTCGACATCGACACCGATGCTTCGCAGAGCCAGCTTGACCAGCTGCTTGAGCTTACCGATCGCTACTGCGTGATCTTCCAGACGATCCAGAACAGCCCCAAAACCACGGTGAAGCTGCAAAAGCTTGTCCATTAACGGGACAACAGCCGGAATCTCTGCCCTGCCGGGCGAGATTCCGGATCAATCCGAGCGTGGTGCCGCATCGGGTAAGGCCTATCCCTTGACGTAGCCCATCGCCTCGACGATCCGCCCATCCGCGACGCGCATCAGATTGACGCCGCGGATGGAGTTGCCGTCGGCCATGAAGTAGCGCCAGCGGATCGTCGCCCGCTCGCCGGCCACGAAAGTTTCCTCGAGGTCGAAGCTTGTGCCGGCTTGCGTTGCGATCGCCGACCACAGGCCGACACAGGCATCCTTGCCGGCATGGCGGGCGCCATCCGGCGCCGGCACGGTGTTTTCGATCACACAGCCGTCGGCCACCAGCTCGGCAAGCGCGGCCGGATCATGGTGCTGGAACACATCGTTGAAGCGCCGCATGATCTCGGCAGTCTGGCTGGATTGTTCGTCCGCGTGAATTGTCACGACACTATCCTGTTTCATCTTTGCCTCCTGAAGTTCAATGTTCGGCAGGCGCGGCGCTGGCGATGAGCCCTGCCTTGAGATCTATGCTGGAAACGCCGGCCAGCGCCCGTGAGACGAGGCAGCCTGCCTTGGCCGACTGTGCAAGGCGCTCGAACTCGTCTGCCGAGAGATCGGCGACTTCCGCCTCGGTTTCGAGCTCGATGCGGGTGATGGTCGGCCCGGCCGCGGTCGCGCCGAGATGCACCTTGGCGACGGTGCGAATGTTGCGGGGAACATGGCCTTCCTGGCCGAGGATGAAGGTCAGTGCCATCGAGAAGCAGCCGGCATGGGCTGCCGCGATCAGCTCTTCCGGATTCGTGCCCGGACCGTTCTCGAAACGCGAGGGAAAGGAATAGGCGCCTTCGAAGATGCCGCTGCCAAGCCGCAGGCGGCCGGCGCCTTCCTTCAGCGTGCCTTGCCATTCTGCGGAAGCTTCACGGATGGTCATGGTCGTTCTCCTGGTTTGGGCTTGAAAAGCGGGCAAACGGGTCAGGCGCCGTCGATGACAACCTTCCCGAACACGTCGCCTTGCTGGAAGTAGCGATAGGCCTCGCGGGCTTCGGCAAAGGGGAAGACCTTGTCGACGACCGGCTTCAGGCGGTGTGCTGACACGGCGCGCAGCGTCGTCTCGAGATTGCTGCGGCTGCCGACGAACAGGCGGCTGATGGTGACGAGGCTGCGCTGATAAAGCGCTGCCGGCATCTCGATCGATCTGCCTTTGGCATCCTGCAGTGTCAGCAGCACGATGTGCCCATAAAGCGTGCTGGCAATCAGCGACTGCGCGAAGGTGGCCGGGCCGCCGGTTTCGACGACAAGATTGATGCCGCCTGTCTGTTCGCGCACCCAGGCGCCCCATTCCGGCATGTCGGTGCTGGAGACAACGAGGTCGGCGCCCAGCGCCCGCAGCCTGTCGGCCTTCTCGGCGCGCGACGTGACAGCCACGACGCGGCAACCTGCGAGCTTGGCGAACTGCAACGCAAACAGCGACACGCCACCCGAACCGATGACCAGAACCCATTGGCCAGGTTTGAGAATTCCGGCCGCCGTCACGGCGTTCCAGGCTGTCACGCCGGCGCAGGTCAGCGTTGCTGCTTCGTGCCAGCTCAGATGGTCGGGCAGCCGCACCGCCCATTGTTCGTCGAGCACGGCATATTCTGCCAGCATGCCGTCCAGCGTGCAGCCGAGTTGGTCGATCAGCCCGGCATTGATGCGGCCATCGATCCAGCGGGCGAAGTAACTGCCGGTGATGCGGTTGCCGACGGCAAAGCGGCTGACTTGATCGCCAATCGCGAAGACCTCACCGGCGCCGTCGCTCAACGGCACGACCCCTCGGCGCGGTGGCAGCGGATAGGTGCCGCCGAGGATCATCGTGTCGCGGCGGTTGAGCGAGGTGGCGCGAACGCGCACCACGATCTCATGCGATTTCGGTTCCGGCCGCGCCTCGTCGCGCATCACCAGGGATTCGGTTCCACCAAACCCTTCAAGACGGTAGCTGCGCATGTCGCTCTTCCTCGAGAGTATATAGACTGATCTACATATTATGTAGACCGGTTGTCATATTTTACGCAAGGCCTATAATGGCCATTGCTGACAGAGGCTGACATGGCGAACGACACCCGAACCCGCATACTCGAGACGACGGCGCTGCTGCTCAGGCAGCGCGGCTATCACGGCACTTCGCTCAACGACATTCTGGGTGCCAGCGGTGCGCCGCGCGGCTCGCTCTATTTCCATTTTCCGGGTGGCAAGGACCAGCTGGTCATCGAGGTGACGCGCGACAGCGTCGCCGACGTGACGAAAAGGCTGGGCGAGACGTTGGCCGCCGAGAGCGACCCGGCGGTGGCCGTCCATCACATCTATCAGTCGGTCGGGCGCATGCTGGAGGACAATGACTTTTCGCTGGGCTGTCCGATTGCGCCGGTGGTGCTGGATTCACCCACCGATGTGCCGGAACTGGCTGAACTCTGCCGGTCGGCTTTCGGGCAATGGATCGGCTTGCTGCAACAGGCCTTTGTCAGGGCAGGGGTGCCCGAGCGTCGCGCGCATGCCCTGGCGCTGCTGGTCGAATCCTCGCTGGAAGGGCTGATGGTGATCGCACGGGCCACCCGCGACCGCTCATCGCTCAACGCTGTGGCTGATGAGGTGGCTGCGTTGATCGAGCAGGCGGTGCTTGCGGGCAAGGTTGCGCAGCAGGCGGAGAGCGCGGCCTAACTAGCTGATCTCTAAACAAAAAGGGCGCCTTTCGGCGCCCTTTTCGTATGCATAAGCCAGGTTGGCTGGATTAGAAATCCATGCCGCCACTCAAGCCCGCTTGCGGGCTTGAGCAACTTCAGTTCATGGGCGTGCTTTATGGATTTCTTAGAAATCCATGCCGCCCATGCCGCCCATGCCGCCGCCGCCCATGCCGCCAGGCATGCCGCCGCCAGCCGACTCCTTCTTCGGAGCCTCCGCGATCATGGCTTCGGTGGTGACGAGCAGGCCGGCGACCGAGGCCGCGTCCTGGAGAGCGGTACGCACGACCTTGACCGGGTCGACGATGCCCATGGCGATCATGTCGCCATACTCGCCGGTCTGGGCGTTGTAGCCGTAGGTCGCGCCCTTGTTGTCGAGGATCTTGCCGGCAACGATCGAAGCTTCCGCACCGGCGTTGGCCGCGATCTGGCGGGCCGGAGCCTGCAGCGCACGACGAACGATGTTGATGCCGGCAGCCTGGTCGGCGTTGGCGCCGGTGGCCTTGATGTTGGCCGAAGCGCGCAGGAGAGCGACGCCGCCGCCTGCAACGATGCCTTCTTCCACGGCCGCGCGGGTCGCGTTGAGGGCGTCATCGACGCGGTCCTTCTTTTCCTTGACTTCGACTTCGGTCGCGCCGCCGACGCGGATCACCGCAACGCCGCCCGCCAGCTTGGCGAGACGTTCCTGCAGCTTCTCCTTGTCGTAGTCCGACGTGGTCTCTTCGATCTGCTGCTTGATCTGGGCAACGCGGCCCTGGATCTCGGCCTTCTTGCCGGCGCCGTCGACGATGGTGGTGTTCTCCTTGGAGATCGACACCTTCTTGGCGCGGCCGAGCATGTTGAGGCCGACGTTCTCGAGCTTGATGCCGAGGTCTTCCGAGATGACCTGGCCGCCGGTGAGGATGGCGATGTCTTCCAGCATGGCCTTGCGGCGATCACCGAAGCCCGGCGCCTTGACGGCGGCGATCTTCAGGCCACCACGCAGCTTGTTGACGACCAGCGTGGCCAGAGCCTCGCCTTCGACGTCTTCCGAGATGATGAGCAGCGGCTTGGAGGTCTGCACGACGGCTTCGAGAACCGGCAGCATGGCCTGGAGGTTGGAGAGCTTCTTCTCGTGGAGCAGGATGTAGACGTCCTCGAGCTCGGCAACCATCTTGTCGGCATTGGTGACGAAGTAGGGCGAGAGGTAGCCGCGGTCGAACTGCATGCCTTCGACGACTTCCAGTTCGGTCTCGGCGGTCTTGGCTTCTTCAACCGTGATGACGCCTTCGTTGCCGACCTTCTGCATCGCTTCGGCGATCATCGCGCCGACCGACTCGTCGCCATTGGCCGAGATCGTGCCGACCTGGGCAACTTCCTCGGAGGTCTTGATCTTCTTGGCAGCCTTGCCGAGAGCCGCGACGACTTCGGTCACGGCCAGATCGATGCCGCGCTTCAGGTCCATCGGGTTCATGCCGGCGGCAACGGCCTTGTGGCCTTCCTGGACGATCGACTGCGCCAGAACGGTCGCGGTCGTGGTGCCGTCGCCGGCGATGTCGTTGGTCTTCGAAGCAACTTCGCGGACCATCTGCGCGCCCATGTTTTCGAACTTATCTTCAAGCTCGATTTCCTTGGCGACGGTGACGCCGTCCTTGGTGATGCGCGGGGCGCCGAACGACTTGTCGATGACGACGTTGCGGCCCTTGGGGCCGAGGGTGACCTTCACCGCGTCGGCGAGGATGTTGACGCCGCGCAGCATGCGCTCGCGGGCGTCGCGGGAGAATTTTACGTCTTTAGCAGCCATTTTTTAGCTCCTGGCAGGGGCTCGGGGAGAGCCCGAAAATTCAGTTGATGAGGAGGCCGATAATCAGCCGATGATGCCCATAATGTCGGATTCCTTCATGATCAGAAGGTCTTCGCCATTGAGCTTGACTTCGGTGCCCGACCACTTGCCGAACAGGATGCGGTCGCCAGCCTTGACGTCCAGCGGGACCAGCTTGCCAGCTTCGTCACGGGCGCCGGAGCCGACGGCGATGATCTCGCCTTCCTGCGGCTTTTCCTTTGCCGTATCCGGGATGATGATCCCGCCGGCGGTCTTGGATTCGGATTCGACCCGGCGTACGACCACGCGGTCATGAAGCGGGCGGAACTTCGACTTTGCCATTTTTTCTTCCTCGAATGAGAACAGTGAGAACAAGTTCCTCCATCCGGCGATGCCGGACATGAGTTAGCACTCACTTGGGTCGAGTGCTAACGTGGCGCTGAAATAGGCGCGTGGCTTTCGAGAGTCAAGGCGAGCGGCGAGCAGAATTGCGCCAATTGGAGCCGTGCCGCAATCCGACGGCGGACCCTAGCGGCGCCTCGGCGATTCAAGCACCAGAAGCGGACAGCGTTCCGCCAGCGCATAGGTCCCTGTCGGCGCGAGGCGGACACTGTCAAAAAACCGGCTCGCCTCTTCGACCAGCGTCGCCCCCGGGGCGAAGCTGTAGACCGTCTGCGAATTCGCGTAGACGTCGATGGTGCCGATGACCGGCATATCCCATCCGGTCGTCGCGGCAAGGACTTCCCGGTCGGCAAACATCGCATCGAAGGCGTCGAGGATCGCCCGCACCGGAATGGCGCGGTCAGGGTCGCCCCCCGCACAAGCCATGGCAATGCGCCATTTGAGTTCGTGGAAGGTCGCAACGCCACCGGAGAGCGCCAGCGCCCGGACCTCCTGCGGATCGTCCGGCGCATGCGGGCTTGCATAGGCCCGCAATGCAGCCCGCGCACCGGGCTGCAGTACACGCGCGATCTCGGCAAGCAGGGCCTGGCGTGCGACCGAGGACCCCAGTGCCGACAGGCAGCCCTCGCCGATCACCGCGCCGGCACTTTCGTCGCCCAGCGGCAGCTCCAGCCAGTTGCCGATGACCGCCTTGCGCGAGGCGGTATCGCCTGGCCAGATGCCCGATATCATGGCGGCGGACTCGTCGACCGCGAGCACGGTCCGGCCGAGACCGGCAAGTTCCGGCGTGACCCCAAGCAGCACCACATCGACCGATTGCAGGCCGAGTTCGCGCTCATAGGCGGCGACGGCTTCCGGCGGCGGACAAAGCGGCGACCCGAGAAGCCGCCAGTGACGGCGAATTGCGCCCCAGTGGCCAGTCATGCGGAACGGCTTGGGGAATGGCTGGACATATTTCCTTCCAAGCTATTGGTTGCCTTACGTGTTACCTCACGCAGGAGAAGCCGTGGCCCGCATTGCCGTCATAACGCATGAATATGACCGGTTCCAGAGCCGGCACGGCCTCCTGTTGCGCCAGGACAGCCCCTACATGCTGTTCGACATCCTGGCGGAGCTGAAACGGCGCGGTCACTCCGTGCGAATCCAGCGTGGGCCGTCGGCAAATCATGACGCCGATATTGCCGTCCTGCACGTCGATGCGACAGTGACGCCATGGGACTATGTCGACTATGCCAGCGGATTTCCCTTGTGCCTCAACCTTGGCGCAACCGACATTTCCAAGCGTCGCATCAGCGGTGCGATCCTCGAGCAGGGGGACGATTGGCGCGGTCAGGTCATCGTCAAGAGCAACCTCAATCATTGGGGAATGCCTGAGGAGCAGCTCAACCGAAAATCCGTCCGCGCCGGCAAGGCAGTGACCTTTCCGGGCGCGCAGATCTTCGATCGCTATCAGGTCCATGCCTCGCTTACCGATGTGGCGCCGGAGATTTTCGGGCGTGCCGACCTGATTGTGGAAAAATTCATTCCCGAAATCGAGCCCGACGGTTTTGCGGCACGGTTCTGGATATTCTGCGGCGATCGGGAGCGCTGCACCCGCTACGTCTCGCCGCAGCGTCTGGTCAAGGGCGACGATACCATCCGCCGCGAGCCGGTTCCGGTTCCCGACGACCTGCGCGCCCTGCGTCGGAAGCTCGGCTTCGACTACGGCAAGTTCGACTTTGTCGTCCATGAGGGCAGGGCGGTGCTGCTCGACGCCAACAAGACCCCCGGCCGCGCCAGGAACCTGTCGAAGATCGTCGCCGCTGGCACCGCTAACCTAGCCGACGGCTTCGAAAACCTCATCCGCCGGGCCGCAAAGGGCCGAATCGGGCGCTAGAGAAACAGCCCCAGCTGCGTATGGATGATCGACCGGTAGTCCTCGATGGTATGGCGGCTTTCCTCTTGGTCCTGGGTCAGCGCCATGCGCACGACGCCGCCGGCTAGTTGGAAGATCAGGAAAACCATACGGCCGAACTCATCGCGTCGCTCTGGCGCGAGAAAGGGGTCGACATGGTCGCAGAACATCGTCGCCTGGCGCCGGGTTTCGGCGATGTCGAGATTCTTCAGCGCCTTGTCGGCCTGGATGGCGTTCTGCAGGTCCTGGATGGCGGGGTCGCCGGCGACGCGTTCACAGTAGTCGTCGAGCAGCCGATCGGCCGCCGCGATGACGTCGCCCAGCCCGCCGATGTCGGCAACGATCACCGCAAGCCGGGCACGGCTCACTTCGGAGAAACGCTCGTAGAGCATCGCCAGGATCGCCGACTTGTTGGGGAAGTAATGATAGACGGTGGCGATCGGCCCGCCGGCCAGCGCGCCGACTTCCTTCATGGTGACGGCGTCGATGCCCTTTTCGCCGATCAGCCGCATGGTCGTCGACAGGATGGCGTCGATGCGCTCGCGGCTGCGCTCCTGCTTCGGCCTGCGCCTGGGTTCGGTCGCCGTTCTCATTGCTCCGTTCATGCCGCCACCCTCTCGATCGCCAATTCGATCCCCAGCCTTGCTAATGCCGAGCCTCACCAGTGATTGACAAACGAATATGATCGAGTATCAGTTTCTAAATACTGACAGATTGTCAGTTTTTTTGCCGTCAGGCAAGGACGTTGGGAGGCGCCCGTGACTTCTGTTCGTAACGTCGATACCGGAAACGGCGATTGGCTGGTCGGCAATCCGACCGCCGCGCAACTGGCCTCGGCGCTGTGGATCGGCTCGGTCGGCCTGCTTATCCTCGGCCTGCAGCCGGTGCTGCTTGGCGCGCTCTACACCGAGGGCCATGTCAGCGGCGACGAACTCGCGCTGGTCGCCACGGCGGAGATGATCGCCATCGGCGTCGGTTCGGCCGTGGTGGCGATGATGCTGTCCGCCCACAATATGCGCTGGAAGAGTGCGATCCTTCTGGTCCTGCTGGCGCTGGCAAACTGGGCAACCGCCTATACGGCCAGCCCGAATTCGCTGATTGCCGCCCGCGCGGTGGCCGGTCTCGCCGAAGGCGGCCTTGTGGCGGTCGCCACCGAACTGATCGCCCGCTCGCGTCGGGCCGAGCGCATCGGCGGCTATTTCGTCACCATCCAGACCCTGGCGCAATGCGCGCTTGCCCTGCTGCTGGCGCTTTATGTGATCCCGGCTGCCGGATCGGCTGGGGGCTTCGTCGTCCTTGCTGTCGTCTGCATCGCTTCGGTGGCGGTCGCCTTCATGGTCCCGGATAGCTATGCCGACCTGCCCAAGGAGGAGCAGTTCAGCAATGTGCTGACCGTCCCTTCGCTCACCGCTCTGCTGTGCGTCTTCTGCTATTTTATGTTCTTCGGCTCGGTCTGGGCTTTTCTCGAGCCGCTCGGCGCACAATACGGCATCGACGGACGCACCGTCGGCCTGATCGTTTCGGCGAGCCTGGCGGTCCAGGTCCTCGGCGCGATGACGGCGACCGTCTTCGAGGCGCGCATCGACTACCGCGTCGCCATCGTGGCGATCGGCGTGGTCGCCGTCGCCTGTTCTGCGGTGCTCGCCGGCAGCCCCGACCTGGCGATTTTCTGGGCCGCCGCGCTGGTCATGGGCTTCATTCTTCTGTTCATCGTGCCTTATCAGATCCGGCTGGGGATCACCGCCGACGAAACGCGCACGGCCGTGCTTCTGGTGCCGGCCGCACAGCTCTTCGGCCTGGCCATCGGGCCGATCGCGGCATCGCTGCTGATCGACGGCAAGGATTTCCGGCCGGTGCCGGAATTCGCCGCCGCCAGTGCCGCGGCCAGCGTCGTGCTGCTCGGTCTGTTCATCCTGGTCGCGCGCCGCCGCCGCGCCATCGCCTGATCGAAACCGCTTTTCACGAACACACGATGGTGTGAGCGTCCAGCCGTTTCGTATGATGATACTTGACTAAGTCAAATAAATGATTGATCGTCCTGGAGCAGGAGATTGCCCATGACGATCCATCATCAACCCGGCAAGGAACGCATCGACGCGGTGCGGGCTTTCAACCGCTTCTACACCCGCCAGATCGGCCTGCTCGACGAAGGCCTGCTGAAAAGCTCCTTCTCGCTGACCGAGGCGCGGGTGCTCTATGAACTGGCGCATCGCGATGGCCTGACCGCCACCGATCTCATTCGCGATCTCGGCCTCGACGCCGGCTATGTCAGCCGACTGCTGAAGAAGTTCGAGCACTTGCAGCTGATTTCGCGCACGGCGCTGGTGTCGGATGCGCGGCAATCGTCGATCACGCTGACGTCGGCAGGACGGGAGGCCTTCGCGCCGCTGAACCGGGGTTCGCACGATCAGGTCGCCGCCTTGCTGGAGCGGCTTCCCGCTGCCGAACAGGACCGGCTGGTCAAGGCCATGCAGACGGTGCAGCAGCTCCTGGGTGAGAGCCTGGAGCCCAAAATCCCCTACATGCTGCGGCCCTTGCAGGTCGGCGACATCGGCTGGATCGTCCGCCGCCAGGGACAGATCTACGCGCAGGATTATGGCTGGGACGAAACCTATGAGGCGCTGGTCGCCGAAATCCTCGGCGCCTTCGTAAAATCCTTCGATGCCAAATGGGAGCGCAGCTGGATCGCCGAACGGCAAGGGGAGGTGGTCGGCTCGGTCTTCGTCGTGCGCAAGTCGGATGATGTGGCGAAGCTTCGCCTGCTCTATGTCGAGCCGTCGGCGCGCGGCCTCGGCATCGGCAAGCGGCTGGTCGAGGAGTGCATCGGCTTCGCTCGCGCCAAGGGGTACAAGACGCTGACCCTGTGGACCAACGACATCCTGACCGCCGCCCGTCACATCTACGAGAATGCCGGCTTCAAGCTGGCCGACGAAGAGCGCCACCACGCCTTCGGCAAGGATCTGGTCGGCCAGAACTGGAACCTGGAACTGTAGCGGCGTTCAGGTCTTCACGGGGATCCAGATCTCAAGCCCGCCATCGCCGCTGCGCGGGTCGAACTCCGGCCCGTAGCGCTCGAATTCGGGTCCGTCCGCTATGTCGTGCCCGGAGGCCGGCAGCCATTTGTTCCAGATCGTGTTGACGGTGCGGCGGATGGTCGAGATGTGCTCGGCATGGGTGAAGACGGCGTATTTCTGCGCCGGCACCCGCACCCGGGAAAGCTCCTTCGGCAGGTCGGAGAAATCCAGGACTTCGACCCCGGCGATATAGTCGAAATTGCCGGCATCGTCGCCGTTGACGCAGACGCCATAGGCGACATCGCCGGTCTCGCCCGGAATGTTGCCGATATAGGGGCCGAAGCGCTGCCACTGCATCGGGATGGCGGCGCTGGATTCGCAGCTGTAGCGTTCGCCGAGGCCGGCGATGAGAAAGGGCCGGCCCGCCTCGAAGCGCGGCGGCGGCAGTGATGCGAGGAAGGACTGGTCCATCAGGATCGGCTCCACAAGATCGAGATTGCTGAGGTTGCCCTGTGCGCGCACCAGTTCCGGCGTCGTACCGAACTGGTCGCGGAAGGCACGGGTGAAGGCCTCATGTGAGGCGTAGCCGGCATCGAGCGCGACCGCGAGGATGTCGGGCGCGCCGCCGGCCAGCTTGCGCGCCGCCTCGGTCAGCCGGCGCGCGCGCATATAGCCCATCACCGAACGGCCGGTGGCGGCGCCAAAGGCGCGCGTCACATGAAAGCGGGACACGCCGCTGCTTTGCGCGACATCGTCCAGCGAGATCGCTTCCGGCAGATGGCTCTCGACAAACCACAGCGCTTTCTCGGTCGGGTTCATTGGTCTCCTCGCATTTGGCGGCACCATGTTGCCGTCTTTCCGCGAGGCCAGTTTGATTGAAATTGCGCCTGTCGTAAAATCGGCGCCGAGGGCGCTCCCTTCCAACATTGGTCCGTTCCGCTCACTCAATCGCTTCGGCCAGAATCGCTCCACATAGGAACGACGACCACCGAGGCGCCTGCCTTAGAGCCAAAGGAGGGGCCGTTCTTGGGAAGGGCGGAACAGGGTTTTGGGGAAATAGGCACTCGCCGTCGTGAACCGTTCCCGTTTGTCGGGCGTTGCGCTGCGGCGGCCACAGACGGCGCCAGAGATGCTTACCCAGGGCACTCGACGTTGTTCATCGGTTGCAACCATGATCTCCTTGCATGGGCTGCCATCCCTGTTTGCCGGCTCTGGCGCAATGCGGTATCTTGAATAGTAAGCACGCTTATTATATATACCGCTCATGGTTTCCGACGGCATAGATAGATTGGGCTTTTTGATCCACGACGTGCAGCGTCTGTTGCGCAAGCGCTTCGAGACGCGCGCCAGCGGGCTCGGGCTTTCGTCGGCGCAGTGGCGGCTGATGGTCCGCGTCGCCAAGGAAGAGGGCATCAGTCAGGCGCGGCTTGCCGAACTGCTTGAAATCGAGCCGATCAGCGTCTCGCGCCTTGTTGATCGGATGGAGGAGGGCGGCTGGATCGAACGCCGCCCCGATGCCACCGATCGCCGCGTACGCATGATTTTCCCGACCGCCAAGGCAAGTGCCGCCTATGCGGAGGTCAAGAGCCTGGCTGGCGAAGTCTATGAGGAGTCGCTGGTCGGCGTTTCACCGGAAGATCGCCGCGTGCTGATCCGGGCGCTGGACACCATCGTTCAGAACCTTGCGGACGGCGAGACGTCGGCTCTGAAGAGTACGGAAGGGGCAGCGGCATGAACGCGGCAGCCAAGGTAGACGACAATGTAACCAAGCTCGAAATCGAAGCGTCGGCACAGCCGGTTGCCGAAGCGCCGGCGCAGCTGGCAGCCGCCCCTATCGCGGTGGCTCCGCCCGTGCAGCCCACGCCGGCCCCGAAAAAGCCGCGTCGCCTCGGCCGCTTGCTGTTGATGGTCGTCCTGCCGGCGGCCCTGGCTATTGGCGGCGGCTATGTCTGGGTGACCGGCGGCCGCTATCAGGAGACCGAGAACGCCAATTTGCAGCAGGCCAAGGTGTCGATCGCCTCGGATACGGCCGGGCGCATCGTTCAGGTCGACATCTCCGACAACCAACTGGTCAAGCACGGTGATGTGCTGTTTGCCATCGACCCCGAGCCCTACCGGATCGCATTGGCCCAGGCTGATGCGGCGGTTGCGGTCGCACGCGTCGGCATCGAACAGCTGCGCGCGGCCTACGGCCAGGCGATGGCGCAGGAAAAGTCCGACGCCAGCGAAGTCGACTACGCGCAGTCGCAGTATGACCGCGCCGCCGACCTTGCCCAGAAGGGCATCAACGCCAAATCCTCGTTGGATCAGGCCAAGAACGATCTCGACAAGGCCAGGCAGCAGCTGGCCGTGGCCGAGCAAGGCATCATCAGCGCCAAGGCCGCTCTCGCCGGCAATCCCGATATCGAGACCGACAAGCACCCGACGGTGATGGCCGCACTCGCCGCGCGCGACAAGGCCGCCTACGATCTGGCGCAGACCACGGTCAAGGCGCCGGCGGACGGCGTCGTCAGCCAGGCCTCGTCTTTCAAGGTCGGTCAGTATGTTGGTTCCGGCACGCCGTTGTTTGCGCTGGTCGAGACCGGCGACACCTGGATCGATGCCAATTTCAAGGAAACCCAGCTCACCCACATGAAAACAGGCCAGAAGGCCGAGATCGTGGTCGACACCTATCCGGGCCGCACCTTCGAGGCCACCGTCAAAGCGATCGGCGCCGGCACCGGCGCGGAGTTTTCGCTGTTGCCGGCCCAGAACGCCACCGGCAACTGGGTGAAAGTCACGCAGCGCATTCCGGTGCGCCTGGAACTCACCGATGCCGACGCCAAAATGGCGCTGCGCACCGGCATGAGCGCCTCGGTTACGGTGGATACCGGCGTTGCCCGCGGGCTCCCGGCCATCTTCGGCCACGCCACCGCGGGTGAGGCACAATAGACTGTGAGTGGACCGTGATCCTCAAAAGCAGGATCGCGGCCGGGCAGAATGCTCGCTCAGGCGAGATGAGATGACAGGATTGGTCCGATGGCAGGTTGCGCGAGGGGTGGGGGTGGACCGGGCCGCATCGTGGCCTGACCATCTCGGCGCCGATCTTTCGGTCCTTGGATTTCCGGGCGGCAAGCGCCTGATGTGTTGAGACCTTCGGTCGATGTAACCCCCACATCGATAGATCGCGTCCCACCGCGATGAGGGTCTCTTCACCAGAGAAGGCCTCGCCGCCCGGAAACCTAGTGTACACGTTTTTGTTACCTGTCGGAAGTTCCGCATCATGACCACGCCAGAACCTTTCAAGGAAGTGCCGCATCGCGGCCTGATCACCGTGGCGTTGATGCTGGCGACGGTCATGCAGGCGCTCGACACCACGATCGCCAACGTCGCGCTGCCGACCATGACCGGCGACCTCGGCGCTTCGCCGGACAACATCAACTGGGTGCTGACCTCCTACATCGTTGCCGCCGCCATCATGACGCCGGTGACCGGCTGGCTGGCCGACCGCTTCGGCCGCAAGGAACTGTTCCTGGCGGCGGTGGTCGGCTTCACCGTGTTCTCGATGCTGTGCGGCATCGCCTGGAGCCTGGAGAGCATAGTGTTCTTCCGGCTGATGCAAGGCGTGTTCGGCGCCGCCATCGTGCCGCTGTCGCAGACCTTCCTGCTCGACATCAACCCCAGGGAACGCCACGGCCAGGCGATGGCCATCTGGGGCGCCGGCATCATGCTGGGACCGATCCTCGGCCCGACGCTTGGCGGTTGGCTGACCGAGAATTTCAACTGGCGCTGGGTGTTCTTCATCAACCTGCCGGTCGGCATCATCGCCTTTCTCGGCATGGCCGCCTATCTGCCGGTCGTTGCCCGGCGCGTGCGCAGCTTCGATTTCTTCGGTTTCGCCATGATATCGCTCGGCGTCGGCGCGCTGCAGCTGCTGCTCGACCGCGGCGGCGAGGTCGACTGGTTCTCCTCGGTCGAAATCTGGATCGAGCTTGCTCTTTCGATCACCGGCTTCTGGGTGTTCATCATCCACACGGTGACGGCGGAGCGCCCCTTCATCGATCCCAAGATCTTCCTCGACCGGAACTTCGTCACCGGGCTGGCCTTCATCTTCGTCATGGGCGTGCTCATCCTGGCCTCGATGTCGCTGCTGCCGCCGATGCTGTCGACCATCTTCGGCTATCCGACCGTCACCATCGGTGTCGTCTTGGGGCCGCGCGGTGTCGGCACGATGATTTCGATGCTCGTTGTCGGGCGGCTCATGAGCAAGATCGACGCCAGGATTCTCGTCGTCATCGGCTTTCTGCTCACCGCGCAGTCGCTCTACACGATGGCGGGCTTCACGCCGCAGATGGACAATTGGCTGATACTCAGCTCCGGCGTCATCCAGGGCCTTGGCATGGGCATGGTGTTCGTGCCGCTGTCGACGGTCGCCTTCGCTACGCTCGACGTGCGCTTCCGCACCGACGCCACGGCGCTGTTCAGCCTGGTGCGCAATCTGGGCTCCTCGATCGGCGTGTCGGTGGTGACGGTTCTGCTGGTGCGCAACACGCAGGTCAATCACACCGAGCTGTCGGCCTTCATCAACCCGTTCAACCCAAATCTGTGGGCGGCATCGCCGGCCGCGGCAAGCGGCGATCCGATGGCGCTTTCGCAGATGGATCGCATGGTCAACATCCAGGCGATGATGATTTCCTACGTCAACGACTTCAAAATACTGATGATGATGACGCTGATTGCCATCCCGTTTGTGTTTCTGCTGCGCAAGCCAAAGACGGCCCCGGCAGCTGGCGCGGCGCCAGCGGCACATATGGATTGAGACGTCCGCCGATATTTGCCGACAGCAGATGACGCCATCGTGGGCGCGCGTGCGAATATGCAAGATCGAGCCGATTGCCGAGATGGTCGCAAAACTCTCCAGATATCGAAGAATGTCGATTCTGTAGCGGCGATGGCGATTTGGAAATGGCGCTTAAGTTTCAGGTAACCAGAAACCCTCGCGTCTGATTTCGGTTCGGTTGATATGCTGTTAGTACATATCCAACACTATCAACAGACTGTCGCATGGCACATAAATGATCGTTGCGTTCTTTCAGACCCAGCTGGGAGAAGGTCTGTTTGGCTACGAAATCATCCAGGAAATCCGCAGAAACGACTCAGCCTGTCGGCTTGGCCGCGTTGGCAAAACTGGCCGATGTTTCCTATGAGTCGCTGGAGCGTGACCTCCGGGCGACGATCACGGCACTCGAAGCACAGGCGCTGCGCTTCGAGACGGTGATCGAAAACATTTCGCAAGGCATCTGCTTTTTCGACCGCGACGAGCGGCTGATCCTGAGCAATCGCCGTTATGCGGAAATCTACCGCCTCGCACCCGAGCAGGTGCGCCCCGGCCTTACGCTGAGCGAAATCGTCGAGCGCCGCGCCGCAGCCGGCACGGCGGCGCTGGCCACCGATGCCTATCTGGCGATGGCGAGATCGGTCAATTCAGGCAAGGCTCCAAGAACCTGGACCGCCAAACTCCCCGACGGCCGGACCATCCAGATTTATAACCAGTCAATGCCCGACGGCAGCTGGGTAGCCACGCATGACGACATTACCGATCTCATCGCCAACAGACAGATCGTCGACGAGCGCATCTCGTTGCAGGCGCTGATTGACTGGGTGCCCAATTATCTCTGGGTCAAGGATACGCAAAGCCGCTTCATGGTCGTCAACAGCGCACTTGCGACTGACAGTGGCCATGACAAGACCGCCGACATGATCGGCCTGACCGATTTCGATATCCATCCCCCGGAGGTTGCGCAGAAATTTCGGCAAATCGAACAGTCGGTGCTCGAAAGCGGACAACCCTTGATCGACGCGGAAGAGTTCGTCGTCAACGCGTCGGGCGCGGTAAAATGGCTCTCCTCGACCAAAGTGCCGTTGCGCAATGCCCAAAACGAAATTTTCGGCCTGGTTGGCATCGCCCGCGACATCACCGCCCGCAAGCAGGCGGATGTCCTGCGCGGCGGACAGGCAAACATCCTGGAGATGATTGCGACGAGCGCACCGCTCGAGAACGTGCTCGACAGCCTGATGCGGCTGGTCGAGTCCCAACTGAAGGGGATATTCGGTTCCGTCCTGCTGCTCGACAAGGATGGCATGCATTTGCGGCACGGTGCGGCGCCGAGCCTGGCCAAAGCCTATATGAGCGCCATCGATGGATCTGCCATTGGCCCCAAGACAGGGTCGTGCGGTACCGCCGCCTACCGGCGCGAACCGGTCGTCGTCGCCGACATCCTGCAGAATCCGCTCTGGGAGGACTACCGCGAACTCGCGGCGCCCTATGGCTACCGTTCGTGCTGGTCGACCCCGATCCTGTCGCATCAGGGCGTCGTGCTGGGCGTCTTTGCCATGTATTCGATGAGCGTGCGCGAGCCGACCGAGGCCGAGACCCGCCTGATCGAATTCACCACCCACATTGCCGGTATCGCGATCGAGCGCAAACGGGCTGAAGACCAGATACACTTCATGGCGAACCATGATGCGCTGACCGGGCTGCCCAATCGCGCTTTGCTGGAGGATCGGCTTTCCCAAGCGGTCCTCTACGCGCAGCGATACAATCGTTGGGTGACGGTGGTGTTCATCGATCTCGACAATTTCAAACTGGTGAACGATACGCTGGGCCACAATGCCGGCGACGAACTCCTTAAGACTGTCGCGAGCCGTTTGCTTGGATGCGTGAAGGCGACCGACACCGTCGTGCGGGTAGGCGGCGACGAATTTGTCATCGTCCTGTTCGATCAACCCGCCAATGTCGATGTCATCTCGGAAACCCTGCAGACGATCAGGGATGCGATTGCCGAGCCGGTAACTTTCGCTGAGCACCGCCTGCGATTAACGGCCAGCATCGGCATCGCAAATTACCCGAAGGACGGGACAAGCCCGGATAAGCTGTTGGCCAATGCCGATGCCGCCATGTCTCGCGCCAAGGAATTCGGCAGCGACAATTTCCAGTTCTATGCCCCCGAGTTCAACTCAAGCGCACACGAAAAATTCCTGCTTCAGGAGGAATTGCGAAACGCGCTCGCCCGTTCGGAATTCGCGCTGCTCTACCAGCCGCAGGTCGATCTGCGATCGGGTCAGATCCTGGCCGTCGAAGCGTTGGTACGCTGGAACCACCCGGCGCGAGGTGTGGTGTCGCCGATGATGTTCATCCCGACCGCCGAGGAGACCGGGCTGATCGTGCCGATCGGCGACTGGATCCTGCACGAAGCCTGCCGGCAAAACAAAGCCTGGCAGCGCGCCGGTCTGCCGCCCGTCACCGTCTGCGTCAACGTGTCGGCGCGGCAGTTCAGGGAGAAGAACCTGATCGACCGCGTCGTCAACGCATTGAAGGAAAGCGGCCTGGAGGCCAGGTATCTCGAGCTCGAAGTGACCGAAAGCCTGATCATGCAGGATTTCGATCTGGCTGTCGCAACGATGAACGGACTGCAAAAGCTTGGCGTGCAGATCTCGATCGACGATTTCGGAACCGGCTATTCCAGCCTCAGCGCGCTCAAGACCTTTCCGGTGCAGCGGCTGAAAATCGACAAGTCCTTTATCGACGACCTCGCGACCGACGAGAACGATCAGGCGGTTACCAGTGCCGTCATCTCATTGGGTCAAAAGCTGAACCTGAGGGTCCTTGCCGAAGGCGTCGAGACGGAAGACCAGGTCGCCTTCCTGCGCAAGAACAATTGCGACGAAATGCAGGGCAATTATTTCAGCAAACCGCTGTCGGCCGAGGATATCGGCGAGGTCATCGCGAAAGGCTGACGATGAGTTGGGCGTCGGTAACCGCAGGCGATTACCTTCCCAGCACCAGGCTCCAGTAGCGGATGGCGCTGTCGCGTCCGTCGCGCACATAGGCCAGGCCGAAGCGGCTGAAATCCGGATCGAGCATGTTGCGGCGGTGGCCGGCCGAATGCATCCAGATGTCGAACAGTTTCTGCTGGTCGAAGCGGCCCTCGGCGATGTTCTCGGCGGCGGCACCGCGCACGCCATTGTCCTTCATCCGCGACGCGAAATCCTTGCCCCAACCTGTCGTGTGGCTCATGCGTTCGCGTGAGGCCATATAGCCGGCCTGCTGGAGAGCCGCCTGCTCGAGCTGTGCGTCCGGCACCAGCGCCGGCAGCCCGGCCGAGGCGCGGATGCCGGCCAGCGTGGCGGTGGCGGAGGACGAGACACCGGCGCCTTCGCCGGTCGGCACCGAGACCGTGCTGCAAGCGGCGAGCCCGGCCAGTGCGGCAATGCCGGCGCCTTTCAGCAGCAGGCGCCTGTTCAAGTTCGATGGGGCTTGGTGATTGTCGATTTTCGCAACGGTCATGCCTGCCTGACATAACGGCGATCATGGCTTTTGCCGGGCAGGCGGCGAAAATTTCGCCCGCGGACCGCGTGGCTCGTCGTCCTAGAACCGGTCTAAGCTGCGGTGTCTAGGTCCGTTTCGGGGATGATCCGGCCGGCTCGCTCGTCGTCGGTATGGCCCCACCAGGCGCCAAGCGCATCGATCAAAGGCACAAGCTTGTGGCCGGGCGCCGTAAGATCGTAGTCGACGCGCAGCGGATAGCCCGCATGCGCCGTGCGCCGTACAATCCCGGCTTCCTCCAGCTTACGCAGTTCCAGCGCCAGAATGCGATGCGATACGGTTGGGTTGTCGCGCCTCAGGTCGCTGAAGCGCTTGGTGCCGTCTTTGAGATAGTAGAGCAGCAAAGTCGGCCAGCGACCGCTGAGCACCCGCATGGTCTCTTCGATCGGGCAGCGTGAGACGACGTCTTTCATGGGCGAGCCTGGTTACAGAATTGTGCGTAATTTACATGGGGCGACCAGCGCTTAGGGTCAAGTTTCGCTGCGCAGCGTGATCCCCTAAATCATGGAAGAAAAACAAATGGAACCTATCCTCCTTTATGGCTTCCCGGCGGGAAGTTCGATGGGGCTCGTCGCCGCTTTTGAACGCGCCGGGCAACCCTATCGTCTGTGTCGTGTCGACATGCTGGCCGAGATGAAGAACGACGCCTATGCCAGCATCAACGGCCGTCAGGAAACACCGGTGTTAATCACCGACGAAGGCAAGGTGCTCACCGAGACCATGGCGATCGCCGCCTGGCTCGAAGCCCGCGACACGCAACGCCGAATCAGCTTCGACCCTCGCTCGCCGGAGGCCGACCGCATGCACCAGCTGATGGCCTTCGTGAACACCGGTTTCACCGCTGCCTTCAGCCCGCTCTGGGTGGCATTGGAAATGGCAGCGGATGAACCGGCGCTGAAGGCGACCTTGCGCGAGTTCGGCCGCAAGGCGGTCACCGAGCGTCATGACCGCCTTGAAGCGATGATCGTTGACACGGACTTTCTCGTCGGCGATCGGATGACACTGGCCGATACGACGCTGATCGGCGTGGCGCGCTGGGCGGAGTTCCACCAGGCGGTTGATGGAGCTGCCTATCCCAAACTGGCGGCGTTGCGCCGCCGCATCGAAGCCGATCCGGCCGTGCGTTACGCCCTCGCGATCGAGGATGGCGAAAAGCCAGACGGTTCGGGCGCTTGCCTCGGCCAGGTCCCGCTGGCCGAGGTGATCGATCGCTTCGCGGCCTGACGCGCATCAGGCACTTTCAGCCGCGCGGCGCCACCAGCATGGCGCCGCGCGGAGCTGTCCTTAGGCAATCATCCAATCCCAGGATTTCGCGACATTCGCCGGCAAATCGGCTATCATACCCCTCCTACGAGAAGTGGCAGCTGCGGGCGGCCATCCAGGCGGTGACCGCCCCGACACCCGGGAGGAAGGTTATGGCCGGCTTTCATGTCATGGCGGACGCGCACGGACTGCATGTGCAGCCCACGGTGCGCCATATCACCACCGCGGACCTCTGGGATGCGCTCAAGCTCGGTCTCGACGATTTTTGGGCCAAGCCTTCGCATTACGTGTTCCTCTGCGTGATCTATCCCGTCGTCGGCCTGATCCTGACGCGGTGGACGTCCGGCTCCAACGCCATCCAGCTGATCTATCCGCTGATGTCGGGCTTCGCCCTGGTTGGCCCGTTCGCGGCGATCGGCCTCTACGAGATCAGCCGCCGGCGCGAACTCGGCATGAACACCTCCTGGCGCCACGCGCTTGACGTGCGCCGCTCGCCGGCATTGCCGTCGATCGCGGTGATCGGCGCCATGCTGCTGGTGCTGTTCCTGTTGTGGATGTTCACCGCACAGTCGATCTACACCAGCCTGTTCGGCGATCAGCCGCCGGCTTCGATCGCCGGATTTCTGAGCGAGGTGCTGACGACCAGCAAAGGCTGGACGCTGATCCTGTTCGGCAATGCCGCCGGTTTCATCTTTG
Organism: Mesorhizobium sp. P2_C5_2; assembly: GCF_056404535.1. Classification (NCBI taxonomy): domain Bacteria; kingdom Pseudomonadati; phylum Pseudomonadota; class Alphaproteobacteria; order Hyphomicrobiales; family Phyllobacteriaceae; genus Mesorhizobium; species Mesorhizobium sp. P2_C5_2. The sequence goes on from NZ_JBFUDV010000004.1 coordinate 82,671, forward strand.
CCGTGATCGCTCTGGCGACGACGGTGGTTGCATTTCCACTGCTGCTCGACCGCGACGTCGGCGCCGTATCGGCGATCGAGACCTCGGCGCGCGCGGTGATGGCAAATCCGCTGCCGATGCTGCTGTGGGGGCTGCTCGTCGCCGTGCTGCTGGTGATCGGCTCGATCCCGCTGTTTGCCGGGCTCGCCGTGGTCATGCCGGTGCTTGGCCATGCCACCTGGCACCTCTATCGCAAGGTGGTGGAGCCGGAGCGCGCGAAGCAGACACGGCGGCCGATGTAGCGGTCGCACAGCCGTAGGGTGTGTTGAGATCCAGGCGAGCCGAGAGAGGTGGCTTCCGAAAACCGGAGCGGAGCGTACTTAAGTACGTGAGCACCGGAAGCGCAGGAAGCCGCCTTTCGCAGGCCGGCATCACCTGGATGGCAACGCACCCTAGCGTTGCGCGTCGGTCGCCATTTTGAGCGCCAGCGCGGCAAGCACCGTGCCCATCATCCAGCGCTGGATAACCATCCATAGTGGCCGTCCGGCAAGGAAGGTGGCGATCGAACCAGCCGTCACCGCTATGATGGCGTTGACGGTGAGGCTGATCGAAATCTGCGTGGCGCCGAGCACCAGAAGCTGCGACAGCACATGGCCCTTGTCCAGTGAGATGAACTGCGGCAGCAGCGACAGATAGAGCACCGCCACCTTGGGGTTGAGGAGATTGGTCATCAGGCCCATGGCGAACAGCTTGCGCGGCCTGTCCTTCGGCAGTTCGCGCACCTGGAACGGCGAGCGCCCGCCGGGCCGCACCGCTTGCCAGGCGAGCCACAACAGGTAGAGCGCGCCGGCAATGCGCAGCGCGTCATAGGCGAACGGCACGGCAAGCAGCAGCGCGGTGATGCCCAGCGCAGCCGATACGCCATAGAACAGAAAGCCGACCGCCACGCCGCCGAGCGAGATCAGCCCGGCCTTCGGTCCTTGCGAGAGCGAGCGCGAGATCAGGTAGATCATGTTCGGCCCGGGCGTCAGCACCATGCCGAGGCAGACCAGCGCGAAGCCGAGATGGTTGGCGGTTTCGGGCACGGGCAATCTCCGGGAAGCGCTTGATCCTTGCCTCGCCGGACACCGGCACGCAAGGGCTTGGCGGCGCTGACCGTTACGCCAGTGTCGAAAACCGGCGAAAGCGGCTCAGCTCACCACGCGCAGGTTCGACAGCTCGTTGGCGATTTCCTTGAAATTGTCCGACAGCGTGGCGCCCGTAGCATTCCAGAACAGTTTTGCAGGCTTGCTCGGGTCGGTCGGATCCTTGCGGAAACGCGAGTCCGACGAACACGTCTTCAGCGCCGCCATCGCGCTCTGGTCGCCGGCGTCGGTCGTCGACATGTCGAGCGCCACCGTCATCACCATGATGTTGGCCGCCTTGGCGTTGTTGCACAACGTCGCCATCTGCTCGTTGAGGGCGGCAGTGTAGTTGCTGGACGAATAGTTGAGCTGGCCGATGGCGCTCGACGTGCCGCCGAACAGGCGGGTGACTGCGGTGCCGTTGTAGCCGACGCCGGTATAGCCATAGCCGGCATAGGTCGACTTGTTGCCGGCCGGGTCTGAGCTCACCGTCGAATAGGTGTTCTCGCCGTCGGTAAGCACGATGACCACCTTGTCGTTGCCGCGCTCGGTCTCAGGGCGTCCCTCGGTGAAGGGCTCGGTGCTGGAGACGGTGCGCCAGCCCCAGGCCATGCCTTCCGGCACATTGGTGTTGCCGTTGGGTGCCATCAGGTCGATCGCAGCCTTGATCTTGGCCAGCCCGTCGGCGTTGGTGACATCGGTCAGCGGCGTGATCGGCGTCGTGGTGCAGCTGTAGTTTGGCCCGGCGCCCTTGGCCAGCACCGGCGCATTGATTGGCCGCGGCTGGAAATACTTGGCCATGTTGGACTGCCTGGTCTTGCCGGTGGTGCTCGACGGATCGTCGTTCCACCAGCTGTTGACCGCGCCATAGGTCTTGGGAGCCACCTCGTCGGGATCCTGCGTGATATACCAGTGGTTGCCCGGCTCGTCCGGCGCAAACATCGGCACGAACATGGTGGCGGGGTCGCCGACGCCGGTGCCGGTGTTGTTCGGTCCGCCGGAGGCCGGCGCGTCGTTGACATTATAGGGATAGGGCCGGACCTCGACGCAGCCCTGCCAACTGGCGAACGGTCCGTATGTGTCGTTGTAGTCGTATTCGTCGTGGCTCTCCGAGCATGTATGATTGGCACGGTATTTGTCGCAGACCACGCGTTTGCTGCCGACGATGCGCTCGTGGCTGGTGACCACCTTCATGTCGCGGTAGAGCGAGAAGCGGGTCAGCATCTGCCCCTCCTGCTCACCCCAGCCAGTGCCTTTCTTGTACCAGATGCCACCGATCTTCTGGGCATATTTGTCAGCGGCGTTCAGCGTCGTCCAGTCGAAGTTCTCATTATGGATGGGCGACAGCCCATAGGCGTCGATCCATGACGCGTTGTCGTTGCTGGCGCCGACATTGACCGATGCGGCGAACGGCACCAGGCTGAACTGGACCGGCTTGTCGATCTGCTTGATCATCGCGGCCTGCGAGGCAAGCGTGTCGACCAGCTGCTTGGCGGCCTGCTTGAGAAGATCGATACGCTTTTGTCCGGAGCCGGTGCCGTTGATCGACATCGAGCCTGAATTGTCGAGCACCATGGCCACTTCCAGCGTGTTCTTCAACCGCACCTGCGAGCATACGGAGTAGTCGATGTCGCCTGACGTCTTGCCGATCAACATCGACGCTGCGGGCAAGAAATAGGGCTTGTAGACCAGGCTGGCGCAAAGCTTGACGATGCCGCCGCCGGCCGTGCTGCTGGGCAGCGTGACGTCGAGCGTCGTGTTGGCGGGGTCGACGCTGTTGAGATTCGCCTTGAAGAAGTCGAGTGCATAGGCCCGCAACTGGTCGTCGGTGGCGCCTTCCACCAGCCGGCGCGCGGTGGCGAAGTTGGCGGCGTCGAGCGCGTTGACCACCTTCTGCTTCTCGCTGACCAAGCCGCTGAAGTCGACGGCCATCGCCACGCCGCCCATCAGCGGCACCATGGCCAGAACCGTCATGAGAGCATAATTGCCGCGCCGGTCGCGCCAGAAGTCACGCCAGAATTTGCGCATGTGATGTAAGCGGCCCCGCCTGCGGATTCTTCAATGCCGCCACACTTTCACAAAACGCTGAAGGACGGGTTTGGGAAACCGCTCGATTGCGCGGCCAGCGCTTCACCAAGCGCTAACCAAGGTGCCTGCGTGGCGTCGGCGGCCGCCATATGCAAGCGCCCCGCCGAGGGCAGGGCGCTTGGTTCTTTGAGGAGCGCCGATCAGCTGACGATGCGCAGGTTGGACAGTTCGTTGCCGATTGCCTTGAAATCGTCCGACAATGTGGCGCCGGTCGAGTTCCAGAACAGCTTGAGCGGATTGCCGGCCGAATCCTTGCGGAAGCGCGAATCCGATGAGCAGGTCTTCAAGGCGGCCATCTGTGCCGCTTCGGTCGTTTTGGTGGCGTCGAGGTCCAGCGCGATCGTCATGACGATCATGCCGGCGTCCTTTGCATTGGTGCAAAGCGTCGCGAAGTGCTCGTTCATCGCCTTGGTGTAATTGGCATTCGAATAGTCGCTCTTGGTAACGCTGCTACTGGTTCCAAGGAACGGGCGGCCGTAGGTATAGGTGCTGCCGAACGGCTTGGTTTGGCCGGGATAGGTGAGGTACCCGAGAGACGAATAGATGGCCTTGCCGCCGGCGAGGTCGTTGCCGCCCTGCAGGTAGTTGGTGCCTGAGTAGGACTGCGCTGTCACCGAGGTCGGCGTGTAATAGGTATTGGCGCCGTCGGTCAGCACGATCAGCACCTTGTCGTTGCCCTTTTCGGATTCGGACCGGCCTTCGGTGAAGGGTGCGGTGCTGGAAAGGGCCCGCCAGCCCCAGGCCATGCCTTCCGGCACATTGGTGGCGCCGACGTCGACCATGGCGTCGATGGCTGCCTTGACCGCCGTTTGGCCGGCCGCGACCGATACGTCGGTCAAAGGCGTGATCGCGGTCGTGCTGCAGCTGGTGTTTGGCCCGGTATTGGAGCCGTAGGCCGGCGTCACCTTGGTGCCCGGAGTGAAATATTTTGGCATGTACTTCTGCCGCGTCGCGTTGTTGCTGCTTGGCGTCACGTCGAGGTGCCAGTTGTTGTTCGCCGGCCGTGAATTGCTGTCTACATTATCGGTTTCGTCAGGCGCGAACATCGGCACGAACATGGTCGCCGGCGTCGTGGTCGAAGCAGCCGTGTCCTGTATGTTGTAAGGATAGGGACGGGATTCGACGCAGCCGCCCCAGGTCGCAATCGGTGCGTAGACTATGTTGGACGTGCAGACATTACTCGAGTTTTTGGTGCACGACGAAATGCGCTTCATCGATTTGTAGATCGAAAAGCGCGTCAGCACCTGGTTCAGCTGCGTCGCATCCCAGGCCGAGCCCTTCGCGTAATAGTAGCTGCCGGACTGCACCGCGTACTGATTTGGGAGGACAGACGAAGTGAGCGTTGACCAGTCGAGATTCTCCTGATCGAGAGGTGAGACGCCCGTCGTGTCCATCCACGGGGCATTGGCGTTCGTCGGACCGACATTGACCGAGGCTGCGAACGGCACCAGGCTGAACTGGACCGGCTTGTTGACCTGTTTCATCAGCTGTGCCTGGCCGGCAAGCTGGTCGACTAGCTGCTTGGCGGCACTCTTCAACAGGTCGAACCGCACCTGGCTCGAGCCGTGTCCCAGTTCGGTCATCGAGCCGGAATTGTCGAGCACCAGCGACACTTCCAGCGAGTTCTTGAGGCGGATCTCTGATCTGGCTGAGAAACTGACGTCCGTGTTGCCGGACGACTTGCCAAGCATCCAGGAAGCGACCGGCAGGAAGTATGGCTTGTATGTCAGGGCGGCTTGCAGAACCAGCGTGCCACCGCTGGTGTTGTCTTTGGGAAGCGTCACGGTCAGCGCCGTATTGGCCGGTTGGACGTGGCCGAGATTGGCCTCGAAGAAGTCCTTGGCATAGGCCTTGGCCGCATCGTCGGTCGCGCCGGAGACGATCTGCTGGGCAGTGGCGATGCCTGCGGCATCGAGCGCGTTCAGCGTGTCCTGGCGCTGGCGGATCAACTCGGTGTAGTCGATGGCGAGCGCCAGGGCGCCCATCAAGGGAACCATGACGATCACTGTCATCAAGGCATAGTTGCCGCGCCTGTCGCTTAGAAATCTGCGGATCATGCCTTCAGCACCCCTGCCAGGACCCAAATATCGAATATCGGCGCGAGGATGCCCACAAATCGTTAAATTTCAGGTTGCTGGAATGCGTTCAAGGTCGGCCCATCTTTTCAAGGCTCGTTAACCACTCGGCCCTGGCGATCGGCGATGCGACATTTTTCGATCGACCGAAGCTTGGGGAAGGGCGCTTTCTGCGAGATGCAACCGCCATCAAGCCGTGACGCGACGGTGTCGAAAACGCCGAAAGCTGGTGACAGGATGAAACGCTTCGGTTAATGCGGGGCCGGTTGCGGCGGACCGTCGGCCGCAGCTCTCGCAACGATCGTCTCATCAGGAAAACGGCATGGCGGATTCGCCTGACATCATCGGCTCGCTCGCGGATTTGTCGGGAGCGTACTCGGCCATCCTGTGCGATGTCTGGGGCGTGATCCACAATGGCGAATGGCATTTCCCGGCCGCCGCCGAGGCGCTTGCCGCCGCGCGTGCCGCGAAGGTTCCGGTTGTCCTGATCACCAATTCACCGCGCCGCAATGCCGATGTGGTGGCGCAGATGAATGCGATCGGCGTTCCCACCGTTGCCTACGACCGTGTCGTCACGTCAGGCGATGTGACCCGCGACCTCATCGCCGACGGCCCGCGAAAAATCTTCCATATCGGCGCCGACCGCGACTTCACCCTCTATGACGGTCTCGACGTCGATCTTGTCGAAGAGTTCGAGGCCTCCGGCGTCGTCTGCACCGGGCTGTTCGACGACGAGGTGGAAACACCTGAGGATTACGCCGAACTGCTGCGCCGGGTACGCGCCAGGAACCTGCCTTTCATCTGCGCCAATCCCGACATCGTGGTCGAGCGCGGCGAGCGCATGATCTGGTGTGCGGGCGCATTGGCGCGCGACTATGCCCAGCTCGGCGGCCGCACGCTGATCGCCGGAAAACCCTATGCGCCGGTCTATGACGCAGCAATGCGGGAGGTCGCCTTGCTTCTTGGCCGTAACGTCGAGCGCTCGGAGGTGCTGGCCGTCGGCGACGGCATGATGACCGACGTCAAGGGCGCAGCCGACAACGGTATCGACGTGCTTTACGTCTCGGGCGGCATTCACGCGCGAGACTATGGCGATCCCATGCAGCCGGACCCCGCCAGGCTTGCAGCCTTTCTGCAAAAGCACGGCTACCGGCCGGTCGCGGTCATTCCGAGACTGCGGTAGGGTCGCTTCCATGAGCGCAGCCTTCGAGCATATTTCCGCGACCGCGCCGCTGCCGGCGCATTTGCGTGGCGGCGTGGTGGCTATCGGCAATTTCGACGGCGTTCATCGCGGCCACCAGGCCGTGCTCGAACGCGCGCTTGGCGAAGCCATGCGGCGCGGTGTGCCGGCACTGGTGCTGACCTTCGAGCCGCATCCGCGCAAGGTGTTCAGGCCCGACATGCCGCTGTTCGTGCTGACGCCGCCGCCGATGAAGGCGCGGCTGTTGTCGCATCTGGGCTTTGCAGCACTCGTTGAACAGCCATTCACGCGCGCCTTTGCCAGCCTGTCGGCCGAGGCATTCGTGACTGATGTGCTGGAGACGAACCTCGGCATCACCCATGCCGTCACCGGCTTCGATTTCCACTTCGGCAAGGACCGGCAAGGCGGCCCGGCCTTTCTGATGGCGGCAGGCGAGCGCCACGGTTTCGGCGTCACCCTGGTCGACGCTTTTCGCGACGAAGGCGCCGAGGTGGTGTCGTCGAGCCGCATCCGCGCCTTGTTGTGTGAGGGCGAAGTCGCCGAGGCCGCCGGCCTGCTTGGCTACCGCTTCACCGTCGAGAGCGAAGTCATCGGTGGCCAGCAGCTCGGCCGCACGCTCGGCTTCCCGACAGCCAACATGAGGCTTTCTCCGGAAGCGACTCTGAAGGAAGGGATTTATGCCGTCCGCTTCCGCCGCGCCAATGGCACGCTTTACGACGGTGTGGCCAGCTTCGGCCGCCGCCCGACCGTCGACGACAATGGCGCGCCGCTGCTCGAAACCTTTGTCTTCGACTTTTCCGGCGATCTCTATGGCGAGATCTGCGAAGTCTCGTTCTTCGGCTTTTTGCGCCCCGAGGTGAAGTTCGACGGGCTCGACGCGCTTGTGGCGCAAATCAAGCGCGACGAGACGGAGGCGCGCGCGCTGCTGGCCGGCGTCAGGCCGCTGTCGCAGCTGGACAGCGCGATCGCTTTTTGAGCTTTCCAGCCGCTTACCTCTTCAAGGCCCTATTTCTTCAACGCCAGTCCGAGGGCGATGAAGCTCCAGCCCTGGAAGATCAGGTCGATGGCCAGGAACAGGCCGAGCACCCACAGGCTGTTGACCGGCCAGCCCATGGCGATGGTCAGGCCCGCCAGCACGCTGATCAGGCCGGTCGCAACGACCCAGCCCCAGCCATTTTCCGGCCGGTGGCTGTAGCCGACCCAGGCCCTGAGCGCGCCTGAAGCGACCAGCGCCACTGCCAGCAGGAAGGTCAGTACCGTCGATGCCAGCAGCGGATTGTCGAAGGCAAAAAAGCCGGCAACCGCATAGAGCAGGCCGCTGAGCAGCCAATAGAAGAAGCGGCTCCAGCTCTTGACGCCGAAGGCATGCACGATCTCGATGATGCCGGCCATCAGCATCAGCCATCCGACGACGTAGACCGAGGCGACGGTGGCGATGAACAGATTGCCGAAGGCAATGCCGCCGAAGATGAGCAGCAGGACGCCGAGCGCGACGAACCACCCCCATTTGTCGCGTGTCCGGCCGATCGCGTCTTTCAGGGTGTCACCGTGCAGGGTCATAGCCGCTTCTCCTCAAAGTCACTTTGCATCAAAGATCGCCTGGCTTGTCGCCGTCCCTGAGGTTAGTCCCGGCGTCGGCACCCGTCCAGCGATGCCGGGCAGCTCCGAACCGGCAAACCGCGATCTCTGTCTCGGATTTAAATCAAATTTTACCAAACGGCCGTCAAAGCTGTGGCCGGGGTGCGGCTGTGTTGTGTTAGTGGAGTGACCATGAGTCCGGTCAGGAAAATGTCTGCGGTTGTGGCGGCTGTCATGCTGGGTGCGCCCACGGTGGCAAATGCGGGCGAGGGGACCTTCGGCTGGCTGTCCGGCGATTGGTATCTGACGCTTGGCGCCAGCGGGATGGTCGCGCCGAAATTCGAGGGCTCCAACAGCCTTCTGTTCAGCGCCGCGCCGATCATCTCGCTGGGCAAGGTCGGCCCCGCTGCCCGCTTCACCTCGCGCAATGACAACATTTCGCTAGCGCTGGTCGATGATGGGGGCGTCCGCGCCGGCCTGACCGGAAAGTTCCTGTTTTCCCGCAGCAGCAAGGACGAGCTGAAGGGGCTGGATCCCGTTCGCTGGGGCGGCGAGGTCGGCGGTTTCTTCGAATTCTACCCGACGGACTGGCTGCGCGCCCGCGCTGAACTGCGCCACGGCATCCGCGCCCATGACGGCTTTGTCGCAGATATTGCCGCCGATGCCTTCTACGATATCACGCCGACGGTCAGGATTTCCGGCGGCCCGCGCGTGTCCTTTGCCTCATCGGGCTATTTCGACTCTTATTACGGCGTCAACGCCAAGGAGGCCGCGGCCTCGGGCCTCAGCGAATACCATCCAGGCGGCGGCCTGAAATCGACCGGCCTCGGCGGCGCCATTACCTGGAAGGTAACTGAGCCGATGACCGCCAGCCTGTTCGGCGAATATGCGCGCCTGATGGGCCCGGCCGCCGATTCTAGCCTGGTCAAGGAGCGCGGCCAGCGCGACCAATTTACGGTCGGCGTCTCGACCACCTACCGTTTCAACTTTTCAATGTAGGCGATTTACGCGCTTTATTCCTGCCGTGGCTTCGGCTAAAAGCCCAGCCATGACCAGCTTTTCGCGCCTTTTCGCGATTGCGATACGAATTACAGGCCCGGTGTTCCGGGTGGCCTGAGCGCCGCCGGAGCCGCCGGGAGTTCTGCGCGCCCCCTCGCGCTTTTTCCATAAGATGATAGTTCAACGCCCGAGCTTCGATGCCGCCGGGCAATGCATATGGCAGACCAATGACCGACACTGTTGAAACGATCGACTATTCCAAGACGCTTTATCTGCCGCAGACGGATTTCCCGATGCGGGCCGGCTTGCCGGAGAAGGAACCGCTGCTGGTCAAGCGCTGGCAGGACATGGACCTTTATCGCAAGCTGCGCGAGGAGGCCGCCGGCCGCGAAAAATACGTTCTGCATGATGGCCCGCCCTATGCCAACGGCAACATCCATATCGGCCATGCACTGAACAAGATACTCAAGGACGTCATCACCCGCTCGTTCCAGATGCGCGGCTATGACTCCAACTATGTGCCGGGCTGGGACTGCCACGGCCTGCCGATCGAATGGAAGATCGAGGAGCAATACCGCGCCAAAGGCAAGAACAAGGACGAGGTGCCTGTCAACGAATTCCGCAAGGAATGCCGTGACTTCGCCGCGCACTGGATTTCGGTCCAGGGCGGCGAATTCCAGCGCCTCGGCGTCGTCGGCGACTTCAAGAACCCCTATACGACGATGGCCTTCCACGCCGAGTCACGCATCGCCGGCGAACTGTTGAAGTTCGCCATGTCGGGCCAGCTCTATCGCGGCTCCAAGCCTGTGATGTGGAGCGTGGTCGAGCGCACCGCTCTGGCCGAGGCCGAGATCGAATACCAGGATTATGAGAGCGATACGATCTGGGTGAAGTTTCCCGTCGCCAGTCTGGTCAGCCCGATCGATGGTGGCGAGGCCAAACTGACGGAAGGCGCGCTCGATCTGCTGCAGGCTCACGTCGTCATCTGGACGACGACCCCGTGGACGATCCCCGGCAACCGTGCCGTCAACTATTCGTCACGCATCGGCTATGGCCTTTATGAGGTCACGGCAGCCGAAAATGCGTTCGGTCCACAGCCCGGTGAAAAGCTGATCTTTGCGGACGCACTGGCCGAAGACTCCTCGGCCAAGGCCAAGGTCACCTTGAATCGGCTTCGCAGCGTTTCGGCTGAAGAGCTTGGAAGCCTTACGCTTTCGCATCCCTTCAAAGGGCTCGGCGGCGGCTATGAATTCGCTGTTCCAATGCTTGCCGGCGATCACGTCACCGACGACGCCGGCACCGGTTTCGTTCACACCGCCCCCGGCCATGGCCGCGAGGACTTTGACGCCTGGATGGATGCGGCATCGGATTTGCGGGCGCGCAGCATCGACCCCGCCATCCCGTTCACCGTCGACGATGCCGGCTTCTTCACCCGGGATGCGCCGGGCTTTGGCCCGGACCGCGAAGGTGGCGCTGCGCGCGTCATCGACGACAATGGCAAGAAGGGCAATGCCAACCAGGCGGTCATCGACGAGCTGATCAAGCGCAACGCGCTGTTCGCGCGCGGCCGGTTGAAGCACTCTTATCCGCATTCGTGGCGCTCGAAGAAGCCGATCATCTTCCGCAACACGCCGCAATGGTTCGTCTATATGGACAAGGACCTCGGCGACGGCACGACGCTGCGCAGCCGCGCGCTGAAGGCCATCGACGACACGCGTTTCGTGCCGGCGGCCGGCCAGAACCGCATCCGCGCCATGATCGAGGAGCGCCCCGACTGGGTGCTGTCGCGCCAGCGCGCCTGGGGCGTGCCGATCGCCGTCTTTGCCGACGAGGACGGCAATGTGCTGAAGGACGAAGCGGTCAACCAGCGCATCATGGATGCTTTCGAACAGGAAGGCGCCGACGCCTGGTTCGCTGCCGGCGCCAAGGAGCGTTTCCTCGGCAATCACGATGCCTCCAAATGGAAGCAGGTGATGGACATTCTCGACGTCTGGTTCGATTCGGGCTCGACGCATGTCTTCACGCTCGAGGATCGTCCGGACCTCAAATGGCCGGCCGACGTCTATCTCGAAGGCTCCGACCAGCATCGCGGCTGGTTCCACTCCTCGCTGCTCGAAAGCTGCGGCACCAGGGGCAGGGCGCCCTACGACACCGTCGTCACCCATGGCTTCACCATGGATGAGGAGGGGCGCAAAATGTCGAAGTCGCTTGGCAACACCGTCGTGCCGCAGGACGTCATCAAGCAGTCCGGCGCCGACATCCTGCGGCTGTGGGTGGTGACGACGGATTATTGGGAAGACCAGCGGCTCGGCAAGAATGTGCTGCAGACCAACATCGATGCCTACCGCAAGCTCCGCAACACCATTCGCTGGATGCTGGGCACGCTCGCCCATGACGATGGCGAAGAGGTGCCGCTGGAAAAAATGCCTGAGCTGGAGCGGCTGATGCTGCACCGGCTGGCCGAGCTCGATGAGGTCGTGCGCTCGGGCTACGACGCGTTCGAGTTCAAGCGCATCACCCGCACTTTGCTCGACTTCATGGTGGTCGAGCTGTCGGCCTTCTATTTCGACATCAGGAAGGACGCGCTCTATTGCGACGGGCCTTCCAGCGTGAAGCGCAAGGCCTCGGTGCAAGTGGTGCGCCACCTCTTCGACTGCCTGGTGAAATGGCTGGCGCCGATGCTGCCCTTCACCACGGAAGAAGCCTGGCTCGACCGTCATCCCGATGCGGTCTCGTTGCATCTTGACCAGTTCCCTGAAATTCCGGCCAACTGGAAGAACGAGGCGCTGGCGGAGAAATGGCGCAAGGTGCGGCAGGTCCGCCGCGTCGTCACCGGCGCCCTCGAGATCGCCCGGGCCCAGAAGGTCATCGGCTCATCGCTGGAAGCGGTTCCGGTCGTGACCCTCGACGATGCCGCGCTTGAAGCCGCAATCGCCGATGTCGACATGGCCGAAATGGCGATCACCAGCGATCTTGTCATCGCCCATGGCAAGGCGCCGGAAGGCGCCTTTGCGCTCGACGATGTCAAAGGTGTCGCCGTGGTGGTCGAAAAGGCCGAGGACCGCGGCCTGGTCAAATGCGCGCGCTCGTGGCGCTATACGGCCGATGTCGGGCAGGACGCCGAATTCTCCGATGTTTCGGCCCGCGATGCCGCCGTGCTGCATGAACTGCAGGCTCTGGGACGTTTGTGAGTGCATAAGGCGGTGCACAAAAGCCACGCCGCGTGGGCGGAAACCGCCCGCGCGTTGCCCTTAACGGGTGGTTGAGGTAAACACGCGAAACTCCGGAAGACAAATTGTCGCCGGATTTCCGTCGCAAGAGCGTGGACGATGGGGACCGGACCTTTGGCCGGTGACGATCAAGAGGCTGTCTAGAGTGGGACTTTTTGGCATGACCGACAGAACTTCCGTGCGCGTTGCGCTGCTGGCGCCGCTTGTCGCGTCCGGCCTCGCTCTGTCCGGCTGCATGAGTTCGCCGACCTACGGCACCGACAAGACGGCTGGCGAGCAGCTTGCCGGTGACCTGTCCGGCGCTTTCGCGGTCTCGCCGAAGCGCAAGGAACAGATTGACTACAAGCCGCGTCCGGAGCTGGTGAAGCCCGCACCGGGGCAAAAGGAAGTGCTGCCGGCGCCGCAGGAAAGCATCGAGACGGCGAGCACCGATTGGCCCGAATCGCCGGAACAGCGCCGCGCCCGCCTGCGTGCAGACGCCACCGCTCATCAGGACGATCCGTCCTATCAGTCACAGATCGTCGACGATGTGCAGAGCGATCCGGCTGCGGTGAAGAAGGCTATGGCGGATTCAGGCTCGAGCCACCCGCCGCGCTGGTCGCCCGCGGATTCGGACAAGGGCCGCGCCGCCGAAATCCAGCGCCGCACGGCGGAGGCCAAGCAGGGCGATCCCACCAGCCGCAAATATCTGAGCGAGCCGCCTTTGGCCTATCGCGCCGCCGCCGACACCGCGCCGCAGGGCGAACTCGGCGAGGATGAATACAAGAAGGAACGCCGCCTCAAGAAGGAAGCTGCCGCCAAGACCAAGAGCGGCGGGCTGTTCGACTGGCTGCCCTCCTGGTAGGACCGTACGCCTTCCCAAGGCTCTACGGTTCCCGCCTTTCCCTGAAGAATTCCTTGAGCAGCAAGGCCGCATCGGCCTCGGCCATGCCCGGATAGATATCGGGCGTATGGTGGCAGGTCGGTGAGGCGAAGAAGCACACGCCGTTGACCACCGCGCCACCCTTCTCGTCGGCCGCGCCGAAATAGAGCCGGCGCAGCCTGGCGAAGGAAATGGCGCCGGCACACATGGCGCAGGGCTCCAGCGTCACATAGAGGTCGTGCCCGGTCAGCCGCTCGCTGGAGAGCTTTTGGCAGGCCGCACGGATCGCCAGCATTTCGGCATGCGCCGTCGGATCGGCAAGTTCGCGGGTGCGGTTACCGGCGGATGCCACCACCGTATCGCCGCTGGCGATGACAGCGCCGACCGGAACTTCGCCGCGCAAGGCGGCGGCTTTCGCCTCTTTCAGCGCCAGCGCCATGAAATCCGGCCGCTTCACGCGGTTTCCATCCCGATTATCTCCTCGCCACTTAGCGGTGATCCTGTTATGGAGCGCGTCAACCCGAACGTCGGAACAGATTTTCGGAAATGATCATGCGCCACATCAAAGTGCTATAGCGTTCGTTGCGCGCCCCAAAGGATGCGCCACGCTGTAGCAGCGCAAACGGACAAAGGCCACATGGACGACAACGACAAGAAATCTTCGCGCCACAAAGGCTCGGGCAAAAGCGGCCCGAGAGCCGCGGGGCCGCGCCGTGATGGCGCCGCCGGAAAAGGCGGCAAGCCTTCCTTCGGGGCCAAGAAACCCTACTCGCCGCGCGGCGCCCGGCCGGCAGCGGCTGAAGGCGAGCGGCCGAAGCGCGACTTCAAGAGCGGCGACCGGCCGTTCAGCAAGGGACCACGCCCGGAAGGCAAGCCTTTCGAAAAGCGCGAAGGGCCGCGCAAGCCCTATGCGCCGCGTGGCGACCGGCCGATGGCGGCCGAGGGCGAGCGCAAGCCGTATGAAAAGCGCGAAGGGCCGCGCAAACCCTACGCACCGCGTGGCGATCGCCCTATGGCAGCCGAGGGTGAACGCAAGCCGTATGAAAAGCGCGAAGGGCCGCGAAAGCCCTATGCGCCGCGCGGCGACCGGCCGATGGCGGCCGATGGCGAGCGGCCGAAGCGCGACTTCAAGAGCGGCGACCGGCCGTTCAGCAAAGGGCCGCGCCCTGAAGGCAAGCCCTATGAGAAGCGCGAAGGTCCCCGCAAGCCCTACGCACCGCGCGGTGATCGGCCCGCTTCCGCCGAAGGCGAAAAGCGTTTCGACCGGCCAAAGCGCGATTTTGGCGATCGCCCCAAGCGCGATTTCGGCGGCGACCGGCCACAAGGTGCATCTGGCGGCGGCTTCAAGCCGCGCCCGCGTCCCGCCGAGGCTGAAGAAGCAGGCGAGCGCATTGCCAAGCGGCTGGCCCGCGCCGGCCTTGCCTCGCGGCGCGATGCCGAGGACCTGATCGCGGCGGGCCGCGTCAAGGTCAACAACCGGGCTTTGACCTCGCCGGCCTTCAACGTCATGCCCGGCGACATCATCCATCTCGACGGCATGGAAATCCCGCCGATCGAGCGCACAAGGCTGTTCCTGTTCCACAAGCCGGCCGGCGTCGTCACCACCAACCGCGACCCCGAGGGACGCAAGACCGTGTTCGACGTGCTGCCGGCCGAGTTGCCGCGGCTGATGACCATCGGTCGGCTCGACATCAACACCGAGGGCCTGCTGCTGCTCACCAATGATGGCGGGCTGTCGCGCGTACTCGAACTGCCGGCCACCGGCTGGCTGCGCCGTTACCGCGTGCGTGTTCATGGCAAGGTCGAGGAAAGCTTGCTCGCAGGCCTGCGTGAAGGCATTGCCGTCGACGGCGTCTTCTACGGCGCCATCGAGGCGACGCTCGACCGTGAGCAAGGCACCAACGCCTGGCTGACGATCGGCCTGCGTGAAGGCAAGAATCGGGAAGTGAAGAACATCCTTGGTTCGCTCGGCCTCGACGTGACGCGGCTGATCCGCATCTCCTACGGGCCGTTCCAGCTTGACGACCTCGCCGAAGGCCATGTGCTGGAGATCAAGGGCCGTGTCTTGCGCGACCAGCTCGGCGAACGCTTGATCGAGGATTCCGGCGCCAATTTCGACGCCGAGATCACCAAGCCGTTCTCCAACCATCCGGTGCGGCGTGAGCGCGAAGTGGAGCCGGAGCGGCCGAAATTCACCCGCGAGGGCGACCGCCGGCCGATCGGCGAGGGCGGTCTGATCAAGAACCGCAAGCGTCGCGAGGGCAGCCGCGACGAAGCGCTTGGCAAGCTGTCGACCAGCCCCGAAAGAGGCGCTGCGCCGGCAAAGAGCTTTGGCGAGCGCGGCCCTCGGCCCGAGCGCAGTGAGTTTCGTGACAAGCCACGTGGCGATTTCGGCGATAAGCCGCGCGGTGGTTTTGGCGATAAACCCCGCGGCGGTTTTGGCGACAAGCCACGCGGCGGCAAGAAACCCGAGCGCGAGCAGCGGCCGATCGAACCGCCGGGCCAGCGCAAGGCCAATGTCTGGATGGCACCGGGCGCACGTCCGATCGGCAAGGGCAGGGCGGAAGCCGATGCCGCCAAGGCGGCCGACGCCAAGGCGCGCAAGGCCTCGTTCAAGCCGGCCTATGGCAAACCGGGCGGCGCCAAGCCGTTCGGCAAGCCGCGCGGCGAGCGTCCGGATGGCGGTCGAGGCGCCGAGCGGCCGCGCAATGGTCCCAAGGGTCCCCGGACCAGATGAGAGCCGGACCTAAATGAGACCCGGACTTAAATGAGAATCGTCGGCGGCCAATTTCGCGGGCGTCCGCTGGCGACGCCGCGCGACCATGCCATCCGCCCGACCACCGACCGCGCCCGCGAGGCCGTCTTCAACGTGCTGGCGCACCGCTTCGCCGACAAGCTCGAGGGCGCCCGCGTGCTCGACCTGTTCGCCGGCACCGGCGCGCTCGGCCTTGAGGCGCTGTCGCGCGGCGCTTCCTATGGCGTCTTCATCGAAGAATCGGCCGAGGGGCGCGGCCTGATCCGCACCAATGTCGAAGCCTTTGGCCTCACCGGGCGCACCAAGATCTTTCGCCGCGACGCGTCGGCCCTGGGTGAGGCCGGTACGCTTGCGGCATTCGGCCTGATCTTCGCCGACCCGCCTTATGGCAAAGGCCTCGGCGAGCTAGCGCTGCGTTCGGCCAAGGCAGGCGGGTGGCTGCTGCCCGGCGCGCTCTGCGTGGTCGAGGAAGCCGCCTCGGCGCCCTTCGAGGTTGGGCTCGAATTCTCGGTGGTTGATGAGCGCAACTACGGCGAGACGGTGATCCGGTTCATCGAGGCTGGGTGAGGGCGGCGCGATTGGCGCCTTCAAAATGACGCACAATTCACTTTGCCTCCATGGCTAACCTGCCTATCGTCGCGCGATAACAAACCGGAGCCATCAATGACACTTCATACTGAATGGCTGCGGAGAGCGCTGCTCGCCACCGCGCTGACCGTCGCCGGCCCGGCACTGGCCGCGGACGACGGCAAGGTGGCGAACTTCCTGCTCGACAACGGCATGGAGGTGGTGGTCATCCCCGATCACCGCGCTCCAATCGTCACCCATATGGTGTGGTACAAGATCGGCAGCGCCGACGAGCCGGCAGGCAAATCCGGCATTGCGCATTTCTTCGAACATCTGATGTTCAAGGCCACGACCAACCACGCCGCGGGCGAATTCGACCGCGCCATTTCGGACATAGGCGGCTCCAACAACGCCTTCACTTCCTATGACTACACCGCCTTCCACGAGACGGTGACGCCCTCGGCGCTCGAACTGATGATGAGCTTCGAGGCCGACCGCATGCGCAACCTTATCTTGACCGACGAGGTCATCAAGACCGAGCGCGACGTGATCCTGGAAGAGCGCCGCTCGCGCATCGACAGCAACCCCGAGGCCGTGCTCGATGAAGAGGTCGATGCGACGCTCTGGCAGAACCAGCCTTACCGCATTCCGGTGATCGGCTGGATGCAGGAGATGGAGCAGCTGAACCGCACCGATGCGGTTGCCTTCTATGACAAGTACTACCGCCCCAACAATGCCGTGCTGATCGTGGCCGGCGATGTCGAGCCGGACGCGGTGAAGGCGCTGGCCGAAAAGACCTATGGCAAGGTCGCACGCGGTCCGGATCTGCCCCCTCGCATCCGCCCGGTCGAGCCGGAGCAGAACACCAGGCGCACAGTGACGCTCACCGATGCGCGTGTTTCGGTGCCGAGCTTTTCGACACAATGGGTGGTTCCGTCCTACCACACGGCAAAACCCGGCGAGGCCGAGGCGCTCGACCTGTTGGGAGAGATCCTTGGCGGCGGCACCCGCAGCCGGCTCTACCAGCAGCTCGTGGTCAAGCAAGGCATCGCATCGGGGACCGGCGCCTTCTTCCAGGGCTCGATGCTCGACGCCACCAATTTCACCGTTTATGGCGCACCGCGCGGCGACGCCAAGCTCAGCGACGTCGAGGCGGCCGTCGACGCCGAGATCGCCCGCATCGTCAAGGATGGCGTCACCGCTGACGAGTTGGAGAAGGCCAAGGCCCGCTATATCAGGGCCATGATCTTCGCTCGTGACAAGCAGGACGAGATGGCCAATCTCTACGGCGCCGAGCTCGCCACCGGCGGCAACGTCAAGGATATCGAGGAATGGCCGGACCGCATCCGCAAGGTCACCGCCGACGAGATCAAGGCGGTCGCCGCACGCTATTTGCTGCTCGACCGTTCGACCACCGGCTATCTCTTGCCGCAGCAACAGGCGGGGAATTGATGATGAGCCTGGTTTCCATGGACGTATCGCTTTCTTCTCTCCGCCGGACTCCCCCTTCTTCCCTTGTGGGAGAAGGTAAGGCGCTCCGCGCCTTCACCACCCTGTTCCTCGCCGTCTTCTTCCTCGTCCTGCCGGCGCTTTCCGCGCGTGCGATGGACATCCAGCAGGTGACCTCCTCCAAGGGCATCAACGCCTGGCTGGTCGAAGATCACTCTATCCCGATCATCGCCATTCGCTTCGTCTTCGATGGCGGCTCGACGCAGGATCCGGCGGGGCGGGAAGGGTTGGTCAATTTGATGACCGGCCTGTTCGACGAGGGCGCCGGCGACCTCGACAGCGAGGCCTTTCAGACCAAGCTTGACGATGCCGGCGCCGAAATGGGTTTCGACGCGGCGCGCGACGGCACCTATGGCTCGATGCGCATGCTGGCCGAGCAGAAGGATGCTGCCTTCGACCTGCTGCGGCTGGCGGTCACCAGCCCACGCTTCGACCAGGCGCCGATCGACCGCATCCGCTCCCAGATCCTGTCCGGCATCATCGCCAGTGAGCGTGACCCCAACACCGTCGCGCAGACCAAATGGCTGCGCGCCATCTATGGCGACCATCCCTATTCCAGGCCCGACCAGGGCACCAAGGACAGTATCGCCACCATCACGGCGGCGGATCTGGCTGCCTTCCATAAGGCCAATTTCGCCCGCAACGGCCTGCATGTTGCGGTGGTTGGCGACATCGACGCCGCAACGCTGAAACAGAAGCTCGATGACGTCTTTGGCGGTCTGCCGGAAAAGCAGCTGCTGCAGCCGGTTGCCGATACCGAGCTGAAACTCGGTCAGCAGCTCGAGGTCGATTACGACCTGCCGCAGACCTCGTTGCAGTTTGCCTATCCCGGCGTGAAGCGCGATGCGCCGGATTTCTTCGCAGCGGTGCTGATGAACCAGATTCTCGGTGGCGGCACCTTCACCTCGCGCCTCTATGACGAGGTGCGCGAAAAGCGCGGCCTTGCCTATAGCGTCGATTCCAACCTGGTCGATCACCAGCATTCCAACGCGCTGATCATCACCACGGCGACGCGTTCGGACCGCGCGGCAGAGACGCTCGGCATCGTCAAGGATGTCGTCAAGAAGATGGCTGAGGAGGGCCCGACCGAGGCCGAACTGGACGCGACCAAGAAATACATGGTCGGCGCCTATGCCATCAGCAATCTGGATTCTTCCAGCTCCATTGCCGCCACGCTGGTGGAGTTGCAACTCGACAATCTCGGCATCGACTACATGCAGCGCCGCGCGGCGCTGATCAACGGCGTGACGCTCGATCAGGTCAAGGCGGCGGCGAAGAAGCTGCTGACGCCTGAGCCCGCGATCATGAGCATCGGCCCGAAGCTGGAGGCCAAATGACAGGTCCCACCTTCGGCATCGCCTTTGGCGGCGGCGGCGCCCGTGGCCTTGCCCATATCCACATCGTCGAGGCGCTGGATGAACTCGGCATCAAGCCGGTGGCCATCGCCGGCTCCTCGATCGGCGCCATCATGGGCGCCGGCATGGCCTCGGGCATGAGCGGCAAGGAGATCGAGGACTATGCCCGATCGATCCTGGGCCGCCGCGCCGAGGTCGCGGCACGCATGTGGCGCTCGCGGCCGGGCACCATCGCCGAGGCCATGCAGGGCGGCATCCGCGTCAGCCAGTTCAACATCGAGCGTATCCTGAAGGCCTTCCTGCCCGAAGCCATCCCCGAAACCTTCGCCGAACTGAAGATCCCGCTCAAGGTGACGGCGACGGACTATTTCGGCCACAAGCTGGCTGTCTTCGACGATGGCGACCTGCATTCGGCTTTGGCCGCTTCGGCTGCCATCCCAGCCGTGTTCCGCCCGGTAACGCGCGACGACCGCGTGCTGATCGACGGCGGCATCTACAATCCGGTGCCGTTCGACCTCATCGAAAACGCCGCCGACATCATCATCGCCATCGACGTCGTCGGCGCACCCAGCGAGGCCGAACGCAAGCACCCGACCACCGTCGACCTGATGTACGGCGCCACGCAATTGATGATGCAGTCGATCATCGCCCACAAGCTGAACCAACACCCTCCCGACATATTGATCCGCCCGCCGGTGTCGAAATACCGCGTGCTCGATTTCATGAAGATCGACACGCTGATGGCCGAGACCGAGGAGATCAAGGACGAGCTGAAGCGCGAGGTGGAGCGAGTGGTAGAGGCGCGCGCCAAGGGCAAGCGAGGGAAGAAGGCTGGGTAGGGGGAGCTGCTAATCTCCCCCACGAGGGGGGAAATTAGCCTTCAATTCCCAGCCGCATATTCCAGCGCCACCACGCCATTGCTGAACGTCATGGCCGAGACCGGCTCCAGCGCCACGGGCATATCGGACGGGAACAGCTTCTTGCCCTCACCGACAGAGCCGGGGTAGCTCAGCAACCTGACGCGGTCGACCAGGCCGTGGCGCAGCAATTCCTGCGCGACGCTGAGGCTGCCATGCACATAGATGTTGCCGCCGCTGCCTTGCTTCAGCTTGCTCACCGCTTCCGGCAAGGAACCCGTAAGCAATTCCGCCGGCTTCCAGTCCAGTGCCTTCAGGCTGGTCGAGGCGACATATTTCGGCAGCGCGTTGAACCGGTCGGCAAAATCGCCGGTTTCGCTCGGCCATGAGCCAGCAAAGATCTCATAGGTCTTGCGTCCCAACAGCATGGCGCCGCTGTCGGCAAGCTCGTCTTCCTTGAACCTTTGCATCTCGTCGTTCCAGGTCACCTTGGGCAGCTTCTCGACTTCGGCAATGCCGTCGACGCTAATGAATTCGGTGACGATCAAGTTTCGCATGACGTTCTCCTTCTTTAGTCAGAGGACGGATGGCGCTGAGCCGATGCTACACGCTTCGAAAAAAGTAGCGCGGCGCTTTGTCGATAACGAATCCGCTGTTCGCCGAACGCAATCATCGCTCTAGCCTTCCCCCTTGCCATCCCTAAATCCTTCCCCTAATCTCCTCTGAGAAAACCTTTTCCCAAATCGCCCCGCGGCCGCTGACCTCACCAGTCATCACTCCACAGGGGCACTAGGAGAAAACCTTTTCCCAGCTAAGGGATCCGCCGCGCGCCATGTCCTCCGACGCCTCGCCCGCCAAGCCACCGGTCACCCTGCGCGAGGTGGCCTCGGTCGCCGGCGTCAGTGTCGCCACGGCCTCTAAAGCGCTGAACGGGCAGGGGCGGATGACGGCTCAGACGCGCGAGCGTATCCGCGAGACGGCGCAGCGGCTCGGGTTCCGGCCGAACAGCCTGGCGCAGAGCCTGTTGCGCAAGCGCTCCTTCACCGTCGGGCTGCTTACCAACGATACCTACGGCCGCTTCTCGCTGCCGCTGATGGCCGGCGTCTCCGATGCGCTGGTCGATGCCGGCGTCTCGGTGTTCCTGTGCAACGTCGAGGACGACCAGCGGCTCGGCCAGCTGCATGTCGAGGCCATGCTCGACAAGCGCGTCGACGGCATCATCGCCACCGGCAAGCGCATCGACCGCCATCTGCCGGTCGATCTCGCCAATTTGCGTGTTCCGGTGATCTACGCCTTCACCCAGCCCGATCCCGGCGCCATCGGCTTCGTCTCCGACGATGCCGGTGGCGCGCGGCTGGCCGTCGAGCATTTTTGCGCGCTCGGGCGGCGGCGCATCGCCCATGTCAGCGGTCCCGCGAGCTTCGCCGTGGTGCATGAGCGCGCCCGCGCCTATCGCGAGGTGCTGGCCGAACAGGGCCTGCCGGTTGCCGAGCCTCTGCTCGGCGCCTGGTCGGAAGCCTGGGGCCACGAGGCGGTGGCAAGACTGTTCGGCGACAAGGCGGGCCAGGCTTTCAACAACAGGGACGCGGCGCCGGATGCCGTCTTTTGCGGCAACGACCAGATCGCGCGCGGCGTCATCGATGCGCTACGCGAGCGCGGCATCAACGTGCCCGGCGATGTCGGCGTCATTGGCTTCGACAATTGGGAGATCGTGGCGGAAGCGACGCGGCCGCCGCTTACCTCGGTCGACATGAACCTTTCAGCGCTTGGCCGCGAGGCCGGGCTGGCGCTGCTTTTGCTCGTCGGCGGCCAACCGGCTGCGCCGGGTATCCGGAAACTGCCGTGCCGGCTGGTGGTGCGTCAGTCATGCGGCCGCTCACCAGGCGGCTGAGATGAAGGCCGTCGCGCGGGAGGCACGGCCGAAAAATAGGAGGAGAACAGAACCATGAGGAGGAAAACCATGAAGACCATCACTGCCGGGCTTGCCCTTGCCGCGAGTATTTTCGCCATGCCTGCGATGGCCGCCGACACCGCCAACATCTGGGTGCGCGCCGACGGCTCGAACTTCATGCCGCGCATCGTCGATGCCTTCAACAAGGCGCATGAGAACCAGGTCAAGCTCGACATCATTCCCAATGCCGAGATCATTCCGAAATATGGCGCCGCGGCCGCCGGCGGCACTGCGCCCGACGCGCTGTCACTCGACCTGATCTACACGCCGGCCTTTTCTGCCGCCGGCCAGCTAGAAGACATCACCGACTGGGCGAAGTCGCTGCCCTATTTCGCCAGCCTGTCGCCGGCGCACGTCAAGACCGGCACCTACAAGGGCCGCATCTACGGCCTGCCGTTCTCGGCTGACAGCTCGGTGCTGATCTGGAACAAGAAGCTGTTCAAGCAGGCCGGGCTCGACCCTGAAAAGGGCCCGACCAACTGGGCCGAAATCGAAGCCGACGCCGAGAAAGTCAACGCGCTCGGCGGTGATATCAAGGGTTTCTACTTCTCCGGCAATTGCGGCGGCTGCAACATCTTCACCTTCACGCCGCTGGTCTGGGCCTCGGGCGGCGACATCCTCTCCGAGGACGGCTCCAAGGCGACGCTCGACAGCCCGCAATTGCGCGGCGCCATCGACCTCTACCGGTCGATGGTCAAGAAGGATCTGGTGCCGGCCGGCGCGCAGACCGACACCGGTTCCAACTTCTTTGCCGCCTTTGCCGCCGGCAATATCGGCATCTCGCCCTCCGGCGCCTTCGCCATCGGCGCGCTCAACACGCAGTATCCTAATGTCGATTACGGCGTCACCTTCCTGCCGGGTAAGGATGGCGGCTGGTCGTCCTTCGCCGGCGGTGACAATTTCGTCGTCACCAAGGGCACCACAAAGCTCGCCGTGGTGAAGGAGTTTCTCGACTTCGCCTATTCGCTGGAGGGCCAGACCATCCTGGCGAAATACGGCAGCCTGCCGGTGCGCGGCGACATCGCCAAGGAGGCGCTGAAGGATCTCGACCCGCGCTACCAGATCGCCGCCGAGGCCATGGCCAAGGGCCGCACGCCCTATTCGGTGGTGTTCAACGATTTGATCAACTCCGCCAACGGCCCGTGGACGCAGATGGTCAACGAGGTCTTCTTCGGCGACGATGTCGACGGCGCGATTTCGAACGCGCAGGAGACCATGCAGTCGATCATCGACCAGGCGCCGCAGAAATAGGGACTGGCTGGACGGCAGCGGTGGCGCAACGCCCTGCCGTCCGAGGTCCTGACCCGGCCGCCCGTCCCGTCTCCCTGGACGGGCGGCCGGACATCGCATCGTCAACGGAAGAGCAAGCATGACATCGATCGCAGCAGCAACCTCCGCCTCGGCGCGCCCCAGGAAACTGGTCGGTGCCGGCCGCCGGCAGTGGATCGGCTTGCTCTATGTCGCGCCGGCGGTGGCGCTGGTGGTCGTGTTCTTCATCATCCCGCTCGGCATGACGGCCTGGATGTCGCTCAACAACTGGCCGCTGATGGGCGAGCACTCTTATATCGGCTTTGCCAATTACGCGGCGATCCTGCGCGACACCAGGTTCTGGAACGCGCTGCGCTTCACCGGCCTCTACACGGTGGTGGTGACGATCGCGATCTTCGCCGTCGCTTTTCCGCTGGCGCTGTTCATCGAGCGTCCCCGGCGGCTCACCGGCTTCTACCGCACGTCCTTCTTCATGCCGGCGGTCATCGGTTTTGCTTCAGCGAGCCTGCTCTGGTCGTGGCTGCTCAATGTCGATTCCGGCCTGTTCAGCCCGGCCGCTTACGACCTCGGCCTGACCGGGAAGAAATTCAACCTTCTGGCCACCTTCCAGCCGGCCTTCTGGTCGATCATCGCCATGGTCGTGTGGAAGGTGGCGGGCTTCACCATGATCATCCTGATGACCGGCCTGCAGTCGATCCCGACCGATCTGCAGGAGGCGGCGATGATCGACGGGGCAGGGCCGTTCGCACGCTTTCGCGCCATCACGCTGCCCTTGATGCGCCGCACCCTGGCGCTCGCGCTGATCCTGTCGGTCGCGGGCTCCATCCTCGCCTTCGACCAGTTCTACATCATCCTGCGCGGCGGCCCGCGCAATCAGACGCTGACCGCCGTCTACTGGATATTCAACCAGTCCTTCGTGTCGTTCAAGCTGGGCTATGGCGCCGCACTGTCGATGATCCTGCTCGCCATCCTGGTCGCGCTCAGCACGTTCCAGCTCTGGCTGCTGCGCAAGCCCGAGGGGGTCGACTGATGGCGCAGGCAAGAAGCCGCAACAGCCGCTTGCGCCTCGGCATCGCCGAGCACTTGACCGGCATGATCGCCTCGGTGCTGTTCCTGGCGCCGATCGTCTGGACAGTGCTGTCGGCGTTCAAGCCGTCGCAGGAGGCGCGCCTGCCGCCGCTGCCGCCTTGGCCGACCACCGGTTTTTCGGTCGAGAATTACGGCACGCTCAACACTTTTGGCGACGGGTTGTTGCTGCCGGCGCAAAACAGCCTCTATGTCTCCGTCATGACGGTGGTGTTTTCCGTCATCGTCAGCGTGCTTGCCGGCTACGGCTTCTCGCGCTTCCGCTTTCCGTTCAAGGACCTGCTCTTCGTCGTCATCCTGTCGACGATCATGATCCCGTTCCAGTCGATTCTGACGCCGATCTTCCTGGTGCTGACCAAGGTCGGCCTGCACAACACGCTGACCGGGCTGGTCTTCGTCTATGTCACGCTGCAGCTGCCGTTCTCGATCTTCATGATGCGCAACGCCTTCGACGCTGTGCCGCGCGAGATCGAGGAGGCCGCCCGCATGGACGGCGCCAACAACCTCACCATGCTGCTGAAGGTCATGCTGCCTTTGGTCTGGCCCGGGATCGTCACCATCGCGCTGTTCGCCTTCCTCGGCGCCTGGAACGAGTTCCTGGCCGCCCTGGTGCTGATGACCGACCAGTCCAAATTCACGCTGCCGATCATGATGACCGCACTTCAATCCGGCCGCTTCGGCGCCATCGACTGGGGCGCCGTGCAGGCCGGCGTCACCGTGATGATGGTGCCTTGCCTGATCCTCTTCCTGTTGCTGCAGCGCTTCTACATACGCGGCCTGATGGCCGGCGCTGTGAAATGACCCGCGGTGAAATGACAATGACGAAATTGAACGGAGCCAGCCGATGACCGCAGACAAATCCGCCGCCCGGAAGACCGGCAAACTGAGCCACGCCTTCCGCCCGCTGCCGGTGCCGCAGGTCGACGTCCGCGGCTTCTGGGGCGACCGCGTCGATGCGGTTGCCTCGCGCACCGCCGACATCCTCTACGAGCGCTGCGTCGAAGCCCGCATGCTGGAGCAGATCGATCCGGACCGGCCGTCGCCCGGGCTCGTCATCCCCTTCCATTCGCCATCGCCGGACGAGGCGGCCACGCCCGGCTTCACCGGCTCGACGGTGACGACGCAGATGTTCTGGGATTCCGACTGGGGCAAGACCATCGAGACCGCCGCCTATTCGCTCTACCGTCGCCGCAACGAGCGGCTGGAGAACAACATCGACGCCGTCATCGACATGTACGAAAAGCTGCAGCAGCCAGACGGCTACCTGTCCTCCTGGTACCAGCGCATCCAGCCCGGCCTGCGCTGGACCAATTTGCGTGACTGCCACGAACTCTACTGCGCCGGCCATCTGATCGAGGGCGCGGTCGCCTATTTCCAGGCCACCGGCAAGCGCAAGCTGCTCGACATCCTCTGCCGCTATGCCGACCATATCGCCGACAAGTTCGGGCCAGAGCCCGGCAAGCAGAAGGGCTATTGCGGCCATGAGGAGATCGAGCTGGCGCTGGTCAAGCTGTCTCGGGCGACCGGCCAGCGGAAATACATGGAGCTGGCAAAATACTTCATCGACCAGCGCGGTGTTGAACCGCACTATTTCGACGAGGAGGCGCGTGCGCGCGGCGCCGATCCGAAGGCCTATCATTTCAAGACCTACGAATACAATCAGTCGCACAGGCCGGTGCGCGAGCAGGACAAGGTCGTCGGCCATGCGGTCAGGGCAATGTACCTCTATTCCGGCATGGCCGACATCGCCACCGAATATGGCGACGACACGCTGCGGGTAGCGCTCGACCGGCTCTGGGACGATCTCACCACCAAGAGCCTCTATGTCACCGGCGGCCTCGGGCCGTCGGCCCACAATGAAGGCTTCACCAGCGACTACGACCTGCCCAACGAAACCGCCTATGCCGAGACCTGTGCTTCGGTTGGCCTGGTGTTCTGGGCCAGCCGCATGCTCGGCATGGGTCCCAACGCCCGCTACGCCGATATGATGGAGCGGGCGCTCTACAATGGCTCGATCTCCGGGCTGTCGCTCGACGGCTCGTTGTTCTTCTACGAGAATCCGTTGGAAAGCCGGGGCCGGCACAACCGCTGGAAATGGCATCGCTGCCCCTGTTGCCCGCCCAATATCGGCCGCATGGTGGCGTCGATCGGCAGCTATTTCTACAGCCTTGCCGACGATGCGCTGGCCGTCCATCTTTATGGCGACTCGACGGCGCGTTTCGACGTCGCGGGCAAGGCAGTCAGCCTCGCCCAGACCAGCAACTATCCCTGGGACGGCGCGGTCTCCATCCTGGTCGAGCCGGAGGCGCCGGTGGAGTTCACGCTGCATCTGCGCTTGCCGTCCTGGTGCCGCAAGGCGACGCTGAAGGTCAACGGTGCGTCTGTCGACCTCCATGCCGCGTCGAACGACGGCTACGCGGCGATCCGGCGCGAGTGGCAAAAGGGCGACCGCGTCGAGCTCGACCTCGACATGTCGATCTCGCGCCTGTTCGCCAACCCGCAGGTGCGCCAGGATATCGGCCGCGTAGCACTTGCGCGCGGCCCGTTGATCTACTGCGTCGAAGAGACCGACAATGCCGGCCAACTGCACCGCATCACCTTGCCGCGCACGGCTGAGATCGAGGCGCATCCCGAGCCGAACCTTCTCGGCGGCGTCGTCACCCTCTCGGCCACCGGCCGCCGGGAAACGGCGGAAAACTGGGAAAACGGCCTCTATCGCACCGAGGCGCCAGCCGTTGAGCAAGCAAAGCTCAAGGCCGTCCCCTATTACGCCTGGGACAACCGCGACCCCGGCGAGATGGTGGTGTGGCTGCGGGACGGGTGAGTCACA
This sequence comes from Mesorhizobium sp. P2_C5_2, assembly GCF_056404535.1. Taxonomy (NCBI): domain Bacteria; kingdom Pseudomonadati; phylum Pseudomonadota; class Alphaproteobacteria; order Hyphomicrobiales; family Phyllobacteriaceae; genus Mesorhizobium; species Mesorhizobium sp. P2_C5_2. Next base: position 109,986 of record NZ_JBFUDV010000004.1, read on the forward strand.
GGCTCACAAAAGCCGTAAGCGGCAGATGATCCGACGCAACCCGCGACAACGGCGTGTCATGGGCTTCGACCGACGAGACCATGCCGTGCCGGTTGGCCATGATCCTGTCGAGCGCCAGCACCGGCAGGCCTGAGGGAAAGGTCGGCACGGCCGCCGGGGTGAAGCCAAAGGTGGCGTGCAGCGTCTTCAGCGCCGAGCGGTTGCCCAGCCGCCATTCGTTGAGATCGCCGAGCAGCAGGGTCGGCCTTTCATCCTGGCTGCTCATTATGTCGAGCACGACGCGGGCCTGCTCGGAGCGCGAGCGGCGCAACAGGCCGAGATGGGCGGCAATGACGCGCAGCGTGCGCGTTTCGTCGAGGTCGATCTCGGCCACCAGCGCGCCGCGCGGCTCCAGTCCCGGCAGCTTGATCTGATGCACGTCGCGCACCGTGCCGCGCTTGAACAAAAGCACGTTGCCGCGCCAGCCATGGCCTTTACCATTCCCGGACACCGGCACCGGCACCAGCCCGGTTTCGTGTTCGATCCGGGCAAGATCGAGCAGCCCGGCGCGGTCGCCGAAGCGGTTGTCGGCCTCCTGCAGCGCGATGACGTCGGGTCCGATCTCGCGGATGACGCGGGCAGTGCGTTCAGGATCGAATCTGCGGTCGGTGCCGATGCATTTGTGGACGTTATAGGAGGCGACCACCATCTGGGCGCCGTCAACGCGCTTGCGCGGCGTCGCGTTCGCCTTGCGCGCTTTCCTGCCGCGGATCGACAGGAGCACGGTTTCAGGAAGGCTGCGTCCGTTTATGTCCATAGGCCTGCTGCTCGATGTCCTGATTCTAAAGATAGGGCGATCCCAGCCATAGCAACCGGTCGAAGACGCGAATGACGAATGGCCGCGCTTTCAAGGTTGCGAGTGTGACGGGTTTGGCGGAGGCGATTGCCGATGCGATGCGGGCTTCGATCTCGGCGGCAAAGCCTGCATCCAGCACCTCCAGGTCGATCTCGAAATTCAGCCGCAGCGACCGGGCGTCGAGGTTGGAGGAGCCGACATAAGCCCAGACGCCATCGACCGACAGCAGCTTCGAATGGTCGAACGATCCTTCATGGCGCCAGACGCGGCAATAGTGCTTCAGCACCTGGTCGTATTGCGCCGTCATGGCGCGGCCGACCAGGAAGAGATTGTTGACCGCCGGCACGACGATGTCGATCTCGACGCCGCGTCGGGCCGCCGTGGTCAGCGCGCTGATGAATTCCCGGTCCGGCAGGAAATAGGGCGACATGATGCGGATCGATTTGCGGGCGACGGAAAATGCCCCCATCAGCAATTTGTGGTTGGTTTCGATGCTGGCGTCCGGCCCCGACGCCACGGCCCGCACCAGGATCGGCTGACCGGGAGGCGGCGAGGGTTTTTCGACATGCCAGACCTCGTCCTTGAGGGCCTCGTTGCCGGCAAAGCGCCAGTCTTCGGCGGCCACCGCAAACAGGTCGGCCACGACCGGCCCGGTGACCTGGAAATGCGTATCCGCCGAACTGGCGGTTCCCAAGAATTCGGCCGAGAATCCCTTGCGGATGTTCATGCCCCCCGTGAATGCCACCACACCGTCGACGATCAGGATCTTCCTGTGGGTTCGCAAGTTCGCATAGGGAAGTCTCAGGCCCATGACGATGTTGCCGTTGAAGAGGTCGATGGTGACGCCGGCTTCCCGCAGAGTCGTGAGAATGCTGGGCACGGAATAGCGCACGCCGACGGCATCGATCAGCACGCGCACGGTGACGCCGCGCCGCACCGCGCCCGCAAGGCATTCGACGAAACGTCGTCCGACTTCATCATTGTCGAAGATGTAGGTCTCGAGCAGGATGCTGTGCTGTGCGCCGTCGATCGCGCCGCACATGGCCGTGTAAGCATCGTCACCCGTCCTCAGGATGGTGATCGCGTTTCCCGAAAGCAGGCCGCGCCGCGCCACCCGGTCGCCCAGTGTCTTCAGGCCGGCAAAGCGTTGGCCGAATTCAGCTGAGATGAGCGCTTCGAGCGCAATGTCGCGGTCGTGTTTGGCCGTCTCGGCTTCACCGGCCACAGGCCGCATGGCGCTGATTGTCGCGCGGCGGATGCGGTTGATGCCGGCAATGGCGTAGATGATCGCGCCAAGGAACGGCGACAAGATCATCACGCCCACCCAGCCGGTGGCGGCGCGGACGTCTTCCTTGGTCATGATGGCGTGGACGATGCCGATGGCGGCCATCAGCATCGGAATGATCACGAGGATCAGAGGCCAGTAGGTCACAAAGGTCTGCCACATCGGCAGGACTATCGAGCCAGCGGCCGCAGAAGGCAATGCGAGGGATTAGCCAGGATCGAGGCGCTTGCGCCTCAGTCCTTCGCCCGCTCCACATAAGCCCCGTCAGCCGTCATCACCACAACGCGGGTACCGGGGGCGATGTGCGGGGGCACCAGCGTGCGCACGCCGTTGGAAAGCACCGCCGGCTTGTAGGACGACGATGCCGTCTGTCCCTTGGTGGTCGGCTCGGTCTCGACCACCTCGAATGTAGCACGCTGCGGCAGCACTAGGGCAATCGCGATGCCGTTGAACTGCGAGACCTGTACCGCCATGCCCTCGAGCAGGTAAGGCGCCATGTCGCCGACCACGCTTTCCGACACCGCGACCTGGTCGTAGCTCTCCGGGTTCATGAAATGATAGCCTTCGCCATCGGCGTAGAGGAAGGTGTGCTCGCGATCCTCGACATAGGCGCGCTCGACCTGTTCGGTGGTGCGGTAGCGCTCCGAAACTTTCACCCCGTCGGAGATGCGGCGCATGTCGAGCTGGGTGACCGGCGTGCCCTTGCCAGGGTGGATGTTTTCGGCAAAGAGGATCACGTAAAGCTTGCCGTCCTTGTCGACGACGTTGCCTTTACGCAGGGAACTGGCGATGACCTTCACCACGGTTTTCAATCCTAGACTTCGTTGGCCTGAAACGATTGTTCGGCGCAAATCGGCTGCGAGAGCCGTCGCCGTAGCGCATCTTGGCGCGAACCGCCAGCCCTGTCAGCAATTCCGTTGCCCGGCAAAGCCATGACCGAGGCTTCGCCCTGGTGGACGCCGGATGTTCACGCCGACCGCCGGCCGCGACTGATGGCGCGCAACGGCATCGCAGCCGCGATGCGCGACTGGTTTGGCGAGCGCGACTTCATCGAGGTTGAGACAGCGGCGCTGCAGATATCGCCCGGCAACGAGGCGCATCTCTCGGCTTTCGCCACCGAGGCGATCGGCGCCGACGGCGCGCGCCGGCCGCTTTACCTCCATACCTCGCCGGAATTCGCCTGCAAGAAGCTGCTTGCCGCCGGTGAACGGCGCATCTTCAGCCTGAGTGCCGTCTGGCGCAACCGCGAGCGCGGCCCCTTGCACCATCCGGAATTCACCATGCTCGAATGGTACCGGGTTGGCGAAACCTATGAGAACCTGATGGCCGATTGCGCCGAGCTGCTGAAGCTCGCGGCCGAGCGGGCCGGGGCAAAGGCTTACCGCTTTCGCGGTCGCGAGGCCGATCCGTTTGCCGAGCCGGAACGGCTGAGCGTGGCCGAGGCGTTTCAGCGCCATGCCGGCATCGACCTTCTCGCCACAGTGGCCGCGGACGGGAGCACCGACCGCGATGCGCTCCATGAGGCTCTGGTCAAGGCTGGCATGCGCACTGCCGAAGATGACAACTGGGCCGATCTGTTCAGCCGCGTGATGGTCGAAAAGGTCGAGCCGGTTCTGGGGCAGGGGCGGGCCACCATCCTGTACGGCTATCCGATCTCGGAAGCCGCGCTCGCCCGACCGAGCGCCGATGACCCGCGCGTTGCCGAACGCTTCGAGCTCTATTGCTGCGGCGTCGAGCTTGCCAACGCTTTTGGCGAGTTGACTGACCCGGCCGAGCAGCGCCGGCGCTTTGCCGCTGAAATGGACGAGAAAGAGCGCGTCTATGGCGAGCGCTATCCGCTGGACGAGGATTTTCTCGCTGCCCTTGCCATCATGCCGCAGGCCAGCGGCTCGGCGCTCGGCTTCGACCGGCTGGTGATGCTGGCGACGGGGGCAGCCCGGATCGACGACGTGATCTGGACGCCGGTCGCCTGAAGAACGGGCAGGGGCTATCCGCCCTCGCGCGGCCGGTTCTGGCTGCGTTTCGCCAGCAGATTTGCAACGAAAAGCGGGACTATCGGGTCTCGACAGTTCGTTCTGAAATGGATGCGATCCGGTCCGGCGGGAATCCGTGCGCCATAAATTAAATCAACTTGATTTTCTAAAGTGGTATTCTATGATTATGGAGCCCGGTAACAAAGCCATATGACATCCAGAAAAGCCATCTCCGGCACCAATCTCGAACAGGCCAAGTCGCACAACAGGCGCGTGGTGATCGAGGCGATCCGCACCAACGGCGCCCTGTCGCGGGCGTCGATCGCGCGGCTGACGGCGCTGTCGTCGCAGACCATTTCCAACATCGTCGAGGAGCTGGAGCGCACCGAATTGCTGCGCCCGGAGGCGACGTTGAAGGGCGCGCGCGGCCAGCCGGCCGTGCCCTATTCGATCAATCCCGATGGCGGCTATTCGATCGGCCTGCAGCTCGACCATCAGCTTGCCGTCGGCGTCGTCACCGATCTCTCCGGCACGATGCGCGCGCGTATCGAGAAAAACGTCGACCGACCGACGCCGGCCGAAGCGATGCCGCTGCTGGCCGCCATCGCCGCCGAGCTGATCGCCACCTCGCGCCTCGACCGGACCCGGCTGCTCGGCATCGGCATGAGCATGCCGGGCCCGTTCGGCGTCGAGGGCCTGACCTCGGTCGGCCCGACCGCGCTGCCCGGCTGGCATGATTTCCCGGTGGCCGAAGAGTTGCAGCGGCTCACCGGCATTCCAGTCATTGTCGAAAACGACGCCACTGCCGCAGCCATCGGCGAACGTCTCTACGGCGTGGCCAAAAACCTCGACAGCTTTGTCTATCTGTTCATCGGCACCGGGCTCGGCGCCGGCCTGTTCCTCAACGGCCATCTCTACAAAGGCAGCCGGCACAATGCCGGCGAAATCGGCCACATCATCGTACGGCCGGGCGGCCTTGCCTGCGGCTGCGGCAAGCGCGGCTGCCTGGAGCGCTACGTCTCGCTGCGCGCCGCCTACGAGGCGCTCGATCTGCCGGACCCCGACCATGCTTCCCCCGATCTGCTCGAGGACCTGCTGGCCAAGGGCGACAGCCGCCTCGACGCCTGGATTTCGGACGCCGTCGATCCGCTGCGCCAGGCAATCGATGTGCTGGAACTGGCGCTCGACCCGGAAACCGTGGTTCTCGGCGGCTTCATGCCACTGCCGGTGATCGAGGCGCTCGCGAGCCGGCTGGAGCCGCTGCACCTCTCCGTCAGTTCGACCAGCGCCCGCACCACGCCGCGCGTGCTAGTAGGAGCGGCCGGCAAGGACACGTCCGTGCTTGGCGCTGCCGCCTTGCCGATCTTTTCGGAAACCAATCCGCAGTTCGACGTGCTGCAAAAGCCGTTCGGCTGAAATCCTGTGGCGGTTCGATCGATTGTAAGATTTCCCGATCCGCTTCTGCGCACTGTCGCGGAGCCGATACAGCTGTTCGACAGTGACTTGTCGAGCCTGGCTGGCGACCTCATCGATACCATGCACGGGATCGGCATCACCGGCCCGCATATCGGTATTTTGACACGCCTGGTCGTGATCCAGCTGCCTTCGGCCGCAAAGCCGGGAATCTATGTCAATCCATCGGTCATCCAGGCCTCGCCTGAAATGATCCGCCACGTGGAAGGCAGCGTTTCGATGCCCGGTGTCACGGAAGAGGTTGAGCGACACGCACGCGTACGGGTTCGCTATCAGGATCTCGACGGCAACGAGCGGTTCGAGGATGCCGATGGCCTGCTGGCGGTCTGCCACCAGCATGAGATCGATCAACTCAACGGGCTCTTTTGGACGCACCGGCTCTCGCGCCTGAAGCGCGACCGCCTGATCAAGCGCTACGACAAACTGATGCGGGTGTCCTGAACGGAAGTCCGCTCTAGGATACCCCGTAGAGAACCGGCATCAGACCGGCGAGCGCGCTGAACCGTTCCCACGATTTTCGCTCCGGTGTTGTCCAACCGGTCTCGGCAAGCGCCGAAAGCCTGGGAAAGACCAGCCGGTCGAAGACGGCGCGGTCGGTCATTGGCTCCGACCAGATGCAGCACTGCACGCCGAGGAAATGTTTCTTCTGCGCCGCGCTCCAGCCTTCCACCGGATCGAAGCCGTAGAGTTTCTCGGGCGAAGACCAGCCGGCCCAGGCCGCACCCGGTTCCGACCATTCCTGGCTGTTGGCCATGTCGAGGTAATAGACCTGCCCGGGATTGACGACGATGTCATAGCCTTCGCCGGCAAGGGCTGCCGAAACTTCGACGTTGCGCCAGCCATTGAGATAGCTTTTCGTCTTGTCGATGACATTGCCATGCGCGGCTTCCTCCCAGCCGCCGGTGATGCAGCCGCGTGATGCCAGGAAGGTCTGGATGCGCTTGAGAAACTGGGCCTGCAGCACGGCCGCGCCCGAGCCGTCGATCTCGTCGGCGCCATGTGTGTTGGTGACCACGCCGAGCCGCTTGGCATGCGATTGCGCCAGTGCCTCGCCGCCCAATTCGGCAAGCCGTTGCAGCGCTTGCGGCGAGCCCGACCAGGCGCCGATCGGCACTTCGTCGGCGCCAACATGGATCGCCTTGAATGGGAACAGCTCGATCATCTCGTCGAAGATCGTTTCGAGCACGCGGTAAGTTTCCTCGCGCGCCGGGTTGAGGCAGTTGTTGGGAAACCCTTGCACGGAAAAATACTCGCCGTGCTCGCCGTGCTCGCCGGGATCGCGCAGCTCGGGCAGCGCGTTGAGCATGGCGTAGCAATGGCCGGGAACGTCGATCTCCGGCACAACCTCGATGCCGAACCGACCGGCGAGCGCGACGATGTCGCGGATCGCAGCCTTCGTATAGTAGCCGCCGGTCTTGCCCGGGCCCGAGCCGAGCAGCGACGGGATCGGCAGGCCATGGCCGCGCCATGCGCCGATTGTCGTCAGCTCGGGATAGGCCGAAATCTCGACCCGCCAGGCTTCGTCGTCGGACAGATGCCAATGAAAACGGTTGAGCTTGTTCCAGGCGAAAATGGCGAGGAACTGTTCGACCTCGGCCGAGGCGTAGAACTGGCGCGCCGTATCGAGATGGCAGCCGCGCCAGCCCATCGACGGCTCGTCGCGGATCTGTCCCTGCGCCGGGAAGACGAAAGTGGTGGGATGCTGCCTGGCGCCGCGCAGGATCTGGCCGAGCGTGATCAGCCCGTAGAGAAATCCGGTGCGGGTGGACGCTGAAACTGTCGGCGCATCGACTGCAAAATCGATCGTATAGGCCTCCGGCCCCAATCCATCCCTGAAGGACAGATTGACCGGGAAGCCGCCTTCCGCCGCCGGGCGTACAAGGCCTTCGACCGGAAACAGTCTGGCGCTGAGCTCGGCAAAGGCGGCTGCCGCGGCCTTGGCCTCTTCGCCTTCGGGCCTCGGGTCGATGCCGGCTGGTGCGGGCAGGGCGCCGGACACGTCGACCTGGCGCGGCCAGGGGATGGCTGAGATGGTGACTGGCGTTACGGCCGGCACTGGATAGGGTTCGACGCCGCGTTTCAGCGGCGCGTTGTCGCCTTTGGCCTTTGTCGGCTCGACGGAAAGGTGCTGGACGCTGCCGTCGGCCAACACGAGGTAGGCGCCGGTGGCGCCATCCGTCCAGTGGCGCAGCGGGTAACTCAGGCCGTGCGCCGTCAATGTCCAGGCAGCACCCGGTTCGAGCACGAAGCCGGCGGGCGGCGCGAACTCGGCATGGTTGGACAGCCGATTGACCAGCGTGGCGCCTTCGACGGCCGCCGCCGGGTCGATCCGCGCCGGGCCACTGATGCAGAGCCGGAAATCTCGCAATGGCTTTTTCGAAGCGTTGGTGAGTTTCAGCGAATAGGCCAGCGCCTGGCTGTCTGATGCGGGCGTCCAAAAACTCTCCAGCCGCAGGGCAAGTCTCTCGGTCATGGCAATCTCATGTGTGAGCGTGAAAAATCAGTCGGCGGACTTCAGCAGGCCGGCATAGATGCCGGGCTCCGAATTGGGGATTTGCGTTGCGCCGACGGTGCGTTCGTAGAATTCGGACGGGCCGACATCGCCGATGATGGCGTAGGCGTAGCCCATGGTCTTGAGATCGAGCAGCGATGCCAAGAGCAGCGCATGGCCGATGCCCTGGCCGCGCGCCGCCTCATCAACGCCGGTCGGGCCGAAGAAGCCGCGGGCGATCGATTCATGGCACGCAAAGCCGACCAGTTTTTCAGCCCTGGTGGCCAGAAAACAGGTCGGCGGCTGGCGCATCATGGAAACAGCCGTCTCGCCGGCCCAGCCGGAACTGAACTTGCGCCGGACCCAGTCGGTGACCAGCTCGTATTCCGGCGCAAGTGCGCGGCGAATGGTGACGCCAGCTTTCGCCACGCGCTGGTCGAGAGCCGCGTCAGGTCCAAGCAAGGAGAGGTTGACCAGATAATCCATACCAGTATCCGTCGTTTATGAGGGTACGCCGAGCGCGCGCACAAAATGGTCCGGCCCAACCTGATCCACGACTGTGGATGTCGGGCGCGAGCGTCGCCGCACCTCCTCGGCATGGCCAAGGAAACGCGCGCTGTCGCCCGGCACGAAGGGTCGGTCGGGATCAGGCACGGCCGACAGCAGAAGCTGCGTGTAGGGGTGGCGCGGATCGCCGATGACGGCATTCGTCGCGCCCCATTCGACCATCTGTCCCGCGAACATCACGATGACGTCCTCCGCGACATGGGCTGCGGTGGCGATGTCATGGGTGATGTAGAGCATGGCCAGGCTCTTGTCACGCTTGATGCGGGCAAGCAGGTCGAGAATGCCGAGCCGGATCGAGACGTCGAGCATCGAGGTCGGCTCGTCGGCGACCAGCACTTCCGGCTGTACGGCGAGCGCCCTGGCGATGTTGACGCGCTGGCGTTGGCCACCCGATAGCTCGTGCGGGAATTTATGCGCGGTCAGCTCGGGATCGAGGCCGACGCCGGCAAGCAGTTCCGACACGCCCTTGGTCAATGCCGCCTTGCCCTTGGCATGGCCATGCAGCGCCAGCGGCCGCGCCAAATGGTGATGCACGGTGAACACCGGATTGAGCGAGGCGAACGGGTCCTGGAACACCATCTGCACGGCGCGGCGGTAGGCGCGTTCTTCGGCAGCGGTGCCGGGCCTGGTCGCATCGCGGCCGCGGAAGGAGAGCGTGCCTGATGTCGGATGGTCCATGCGGGCGATGATGCGGGCGCAGGTGGTCTTGCCGGAGCCGGATTCGCCGACGAGAGCCAAGGCCCGGCCAGGCCGCAGCGACAGCGTGATGCCGCGCAGCGCCTGCACGATGCCGAAGCTGCGCTCGATCGCTTCCAGGGCGATAATGGGTTCGGCGTTGACCACTGCCGACAGTGAGGAGGGGAGCGCGTTCATACGGCCACTCGCGCCCGCGCCGGCAGTTGCGGGATCGCACCCCACAGCTTGCGCGTATATTCGTGCACGGGCGTGTGGCTGACCTGCTGCACGTCGCCGACTTCCACCAATTCGCCTTTCAGCATCACTCCGATACGGTTGCACAGTTGCGACATCAGATGCAGGTCGTGGGTGATGAACAGCACGGAAAAGCCGTGGCCGCGCTGCAGGTCGATCACCTGTTCGAGGATTTCACGCTGCACCACCACGTCGAGCGCCGTCGTCGGCTCGTCCATGATGATCAGTTCCGGTTCCAGCGCCAGGCAAATGGCAATGACGATGCGCTGGCGCATGCCGCCGCTGAATTGGTGCGGATAGTCGCTGAGACGGTTGGCGGCAATGCCGACCAGCTTGAACATCGCCTCGGCGCGCGCCCGCGACTGCGCGCGGCTGAAGCTGTTGTGCCGGCGCAGCACATCGTGGAACTGGTCTTCGACCCGCATCAGCGGATTGAGCGAATTCATCGCGCTCTGGAACACCATGCCGATACGGCTCCAACGCACCTTCTGCAGGGCCGCTTCGGTGAGTTTCAACAGGTCCTGGCCGTCGAGCAGGATCTCGCCGCCCGCCACCCAGGCCGGCGACTTGGCCAGCCTGGTGATGGCGTAGGCGATGGTGCTCTTGCCGCAGCCGGATTCGCCGGCGAGACCGAACAGCTCGCCGCGGCCGATGTCGAACGACACGTTCTTCACGGCGCGGAAGGCGCCCTTGTCGAGCAAATAGTCGACGCTGAGGTCGCGGACTTGCAGCAGGGGGCCGCTCACCGCGCCGCCTCCAGTTCGCGCTTGCGCTGACGGGTCAGCCGCAGCCAGCGCGACAGCGCCGGGCCCGAACGCAGCTGCGGGTTGGCGATCTCGTCGAAGGTGAAGTTGAGCAACGCTAGCCCGAGGCCCACGAGCGCGATGCCGGCAGCCGGCGCACTGATGTCCCACCAGGCGCCAACGATGATCGCCGACGAGTTCTGCGCATTGTAGAGCATGGTGCCCCAGGTGACATTCAGCGGATCGCCGAAGCCGAGATATTCGAGCGTGGTCTGCGCCACGATCGCATAGATGATCGAGCCGACGATGTTGATGCCGATCAGCGGCACCAGATTGGGCAGGATCTCGACGAAGATGATGCGCCATGAAGGCTCGCCGACCATGCGTGCGGCGGTGACGAATTCACGGTTGCGCAGCCCCATCATCTGCGCCCGCGTCATGCGCGCGCCCCACGGCCAGGAGGTCAGCGTGATGATCGTCATGATGGTGAGCGGCCCGACTGTCCCGGCAAAGGACGCCAGCAGAATAAGCAGCGGGATGTTGGGGATGACCAGCACCGCATTGGTAGCAAGGTCGAGCGTCGCGTCGATACGGCCGCCGAAATAGCCGGAGACGAGGCCGATCACCGTGCCAAGTGCCGTTATGGCCAGGCCTGTGGCGAAGCCGACAGCGAGCGAGGAGCGGGCGCCCCAGACGAACTGGCTATAGACATCGCGGCCCATCTTGGTGGTGCCGAAATAATGCTCGACGGTCGGCGGCTGGTGCGAGCGGCCGACGCGCGCGCCGGGATCGTTCGGCGCCAGGATGGGTGCTGCCAGCGCCATCAGGCAGAGTGCGGCGACGATCATGAAGCCGGCAACCGCCTTCTTTTGCCGGAGCAGGAGTTGCAGCCCGAACCTCATGCCCGCTCCTCGCTGACGCGCGGGTCGACCATGCCGTAGATGATATCGACCAGCAGATTGGCGCCAAGCGTTGCCAATGTCATCAAAAGAAGCTGGCCCTGGATGACCGGATAGTCGCGTGCCACGCTCGCCGTGAACAATGTCAGGCCGAGGCCGGGATAGTTGAACACGATCTCGGTGACGATCGAGCCGCCGAACACCGCGCCCAGCATCAGGGCCAGATTGGTCAGCACCGGCAGCATGGCGTTGCGCGCCGCATAGGAGAACATCACGGCCGTCTCCGACAGGCCCTTGGCGCGGCCCATGGTGACATAGTCCTCGCCGAGCACCGAGATCATCGAGGAGCGCATTGTCGTCTGGAACTCGCCGATCATCAGAGGCGACAGTGTCAGCACCGGCAGGACGGCGTGCCAGAACACGCTGCCGAGGAAGGTGAAATTGAGGCCGGGATCGAGGTCTGGATTGTAGGCATAGCCGACCGGAAACCAGCGCAGCGCCACGCCGAAGGTGAACAGCGCCGCGAGCGCGAAGATGACGGGCGGGATGGCTTTCAGGACGACAGAAAACGGCGAGACGAACGCATCGAAACGTCCGCCTCGCCGCCAGGCTGCCACTGCGCCGAGGGAGACACCGACGCAGAGGGAAAAGATGATGGCGCAGGTAACCAGCAGCGCCGTCCAGCCGGCGGATCTCGCCAGCACCTGCGTGACCGTCTGCGGATAGTATTTCACCGACACGCCGAGATCGAAGGTGGCGAGCCCCTTCAGATAGTCGACGAACTGCAGCAGCACCGGTTGCTCGACGGCGCCGAAGCGAGCCTTGATCGCTTCGATCGCCGCAGGGGTCGCACGCTGCCCGAGGCGCGCGATCATCGCATCCACCGGGCTCCCAGGCATCAGCCTGGGAAGGGTGAAGTTCACCACGATGGCAAACATGAAGGCGACGAAGTAGACGCCGAGACGCCGCAGGGGAATCCGCATCGCAACTTGTCCTGTCTGGCCTGGGTTACTGGACGGGCTTCAGGCGCAGCAGATGCATCAACCGCATGCGGTTATTGTCATGGTTCTCCGGGTTCATCACCGGTTCGTCCTTGGTCACCCAGCCGATGAAGCGCTTGGTCGAATACTGGTACCAGGTCGGGCCGTTGAACACCGGCACGACAGGGAAGGCGTCGGCAATAATTACCTGCACCTGGTCGAACAGCTTCTTGCGTTCCTCGTCCGTCGTTGCCTTGCGATAGTCGTCGAACACCTTGTCGAGTTCGGGGTTCGAGTAACGCGACGGCGCGCTGGTGATGCGGCCGCCAAAGGTTGTCGACAGCGACTGGTAGTAGCCGCGGAACGGCGTCGGGCCGTCGGCGCGGGAGTTCATGACGGCATCGAACGAGCCGTCGAGGATCTGCTTCTGCCACTGCTCATATTCGGGCGTCGCGACGGAAGCGTTGATGCCGATCTTGCGCAGGCCTTCGGCGGCGATCTGCACGGCGTCGATCCAGTCGGTCCAGCCATTGGGAACGATGATCGAGAACGCGACCGGCTGGCCCTTCGGCGTGGTGCGCATGCCGTCGGCGCCCTTCTTGTAGCCGGCGTCGTCAAGCACCTTGTTGGCCTTGTCGACGTCGTAGGTCATCCAGACGTCCTTGTCGCCTTCGGCCGCCTTATTGCGCCATGCGTCGAAGCGCGGCGGCAGGCCGCTGGCGTGCAGGTTGACCACCGGATAGCCAAAGCCGGCAATGTCGACCATCGCCGTGCGATCCATGGCCAGGCTGAAGGCGTGGCGGAAATTAATATCGGCGAAGGCTTCGGCGAGCCCTGGATTGGCGGTCTTGAAGTTCACCTGGAAGGCGATGGTTTCTGCCGGCGGCTGCCAGTAACCGTTGTGATCCTTGTCGAGCGCGACATAGGTCTTGTCGATCTCGGGCAGGAACGAACCGATCCAGTCCATCGAGCCTTCCGGCAGCAGCGCCAGCATCTGGTCGTTGCCGGAAATCTGCGGCAGTTTCAGGCAGTCGACATGAAGGTCAGCTGCATCCCAGTAGTTGGGGTTGCGGCACTGCTCATAAATCTGCGGCGTGAAGCGGCGAATCTCGGTCATCGGGCCAGAACCGATCGGCTTCTCGTTCTTGAAGGTCAGCGGATCGGCGATGTCCTTCCAGATGTGCTCCGGCACAACAGGGAAGTCGGCCATCGATTCGGGGAAGTGCGTGTCGACATCCTTCAGCGTGATCTTCACTTCCGTCGGCGAGGGCGCTTCGACCGAGGCGACGCTGCTGCCGACGCCGACAGTGTCGACCGCCGGGTTCTTCAGCATCAGGTCGAGCGTGTATTTCATGTCGGCCGAGGTCAGCGGCTGGCCGTCCGACCATTTGACACTGTCGCGCAGCGTGTAGGTGATCGTCTTCAGGTCGTCGGAGAATTTGTAGCCCGTCGCCAGCCGGAAGATCGGCTTGCCGCCATCATAGTCGTTGAAGATGACCAGCGGCTCGTAGACGAAATCCATCGTGCTCTGGCGGCGGCCGCCAAGATCGAACGGATTGAAGTTCTGCACCCAGCTCGTCTGCTCTTCGATATGCATGGCGAGTACTGATTCGGCAGCTGCCGGCTTTGTCACAAAGCCAAAGGCCGATGAAACGGCCACGGCGCCGGCGAGCGCGAAAAGCAGCCGTCGGCTGATGGACGTGTCCGCCAAACCGGCGGTGCGCATTGATTTCGACACGTATGGTGATTGCACGCGACCGAGCATCTTTTCTCCTCCCTGAGCAGACTGGTCTATGATGTAAATCAAATTGATTTAATCGTAGGCGAATGCATGCGTCAACCCTGCGTCCTGTGGAAAGGGCCGCTGTTCGGAGAAAGTTCGGGGACATGCATCCGAGCAACCGATCGACCAGCGCAGCGGATCTGCATCCATCGCCTGGCTTGGGCTGCAAACACAGCACTGCGGCTGGCTTTCGCAGCTCGCTTGGGCGCTATGCCGCAGCGGTGCAATTGCCCGTGCGCCATTGCACAAGCCGCATTGGGACAATAGATGGTGCAGCAGCCGCGACCGCCCGGCGGCTTGAAACCAGGACCATGCGCATGACCGATACATCAGAGGCAGCGAAATTGACCGACCGAGTCGCGGCTCTGGTCGAGGCTGCCAAACGGGCCGGCGCTGACGCCGCTGATGCGGTTGCCGTGCGCGGCCGCTCGACCGGTGTGTCGGTGCGGCTTGGCAAGGTTGAGAACACGGAATCCTCCGAAGGCGACGATGTCTCGCTGCGCGTCTTTGTCGGCAAACGGGTGGCGAGCGTGTCCGCGACAGCTGCGTCGGACCCCAAGGCATTGGCCGAGCGCGCGGTGGCGATGGCCAAAGTCTCGCCCGAGGATCCCTATCAGGGTCTTGCCGATCCGGCTTTGCTGGTTGGTAAGGTGCGCGACCTCGATCTGTTCGACGCCACCGAAATTTCGGCCGACCAGCTGAAGGAAGCGGCCCTGGCCGCCGAAGAAGCAGCCCTTGCCGTCAAGGGCGTCACCAATTCGGCGGGCAGCGGCGCCAGCGCTGGGTTGGGCGGGCTGGTGCTCGCGACGTCGAACGGCTTCGTCGGCCACTATGTCGCCTCGCGCTTTTCGCGCTCGGCCAGCGTCATCGCCGGTGAGGGCACCGGAATGGAGCGCGACTATGAATATTCCTCGCACCAGCATTTTTCCGATCTCGACGCGCCGGAGCTGATCGGCCGCAAGGCCGGCGAGCGCGCCGTGCGCCGCCTCGGTGCCCGCAAGGCGGCGACCGGTCCGGTCGACGTGGTGTTCGATCCGCGCGTCGCGCGCGGCATTGCCGGCCATCTCGCCGGCGCCATCAACGGCGCTTCGGTGGCGCGCAAGACCAGTTTTCTCCGCGAGATGATGGGCAAGCAGGTCGCCTCGGCTGATATCACCGTCACCGACGAGCCGCTGCGGCGCCGTGGCCAATCCTCGCGTCCCTTTGACGGCGAGGGTGTCGAAGGCGAAAAGCTGCTGATGGTCGAAAACGGCGTGCTGAAGCACTGGTTCCTGTCGACGTCTGCCGCGCGGGAATTGGGGCTGACCACCAACGGGCGCGGCGCCCGCAGCGGCTCGTCGGTATCGCCGTCATCGACCAATCTTGCCATCGAGCCGGGCGACAGGACGCCGGAAGACCTGATCAAGTCGCTGAAATCAGGCTTTTACGTCACCGAAGTGTTCGGCCAGGGCGTCGACATGGTGACCGGCGAATACAGCCGCGGCGCGTCGGGCTTCTGGATCGACAATGGCGAGCTTGCCTATCCGGTGGCCGAGGTGACCATCGCCTCCAATTTGAAGACGATGTTCCTCAACATGGTGCCGGCGAGCGACCTCGACCGCAATTTCGGCACCGCCGCACCGACGCTGCTGATCGAAGGCATGACCCTTGCCGGAGCGTGACCCGGTCATATCGGCTGCAGAAGACCTTGAGCTTTTGCGCGACGCCGCCCGCGAGGCCGGCGCCATCGCTATGCGTTACTTCGGCAAGAACCCGCAAGTGTGGATGAAGGGTGGCACCTCGCCGGTCAGCGAGGCCGACCATGCTGCCGACGCCTATCTGTGCGAAACCCTGCTTGCAGCGAGGCCGGACTATGGCTGGTTGTCGGAGGAGACCACCGACAATCCGGCGCGGCTGCAGGCACGCCGCACCTTTGTCGTCGATCCCATCGACGGCACCCGTGGCTTCCTCGAAGGCCTGCGCTCCTGGTGTGTCAGCGTCGCCGTGGTCGAGGACGGCCGCACGCTCACCGGCGTGCTCGAATGCCCGGCCAAGGGCGAAACCTATTGGGCGCTGCCCGGACAGGGCGCATTCCTTAACGGCAAGCCGATTGCAGTCCGCCGCTTGGGAGAGACCATCGAGATCGGCGGGCTGAAGCAGTTGATCGACCTGATGCCGGCGGCATGGCACGGCCGGGTACAGCGCGCGGCCCATATTCCCTCGCTCGCCTACCGGCTGGCGATGGTCGCCAACGGCACGCTCGACGCCACCTTCGTCAAGCCCAACGCGCATGACTGGGATATTGCTGCCGCCGATCTCATCTTGCGGGAAGCCGGCGGCGCCGTGCTCGACGGACAAGGCCGCGCGCCGCTTTATGCAGGCGAGGTCATCCGTCACGGAGCCTTGGTCGCCGGCAGCGGCGAGCTGCTCACCGTGCTTGCCGGCGTCATTGCCGGTACGGAAGCGTGATCGACGGTTCCAAAGTCGACGGCTTTGGTCTAGACCTGTCACAAACTCACAATATGTGAAGGACCGAAATGGCCGCGGAAGACGGAAAGAAACAGCTTTTGCACCTGGTGTTCGGCGGCGAGCTGAAGAAGCTGGGCGGCACCGAGTTCCGCGATCTCGACGCGCTCGACATCGTCGGCGTCTATCCGGATTACCAGACCGCGCACACCGCGTGGAAAGCCAAGGCGCAAGCCAGCGTGGACAATGCCCATATGCGCTATTTCGTCGTTCATCTGCACCGGCTGCTCGACCCTGAAAGCAAGGCCGGCAGTTGACAGCGATGGAGCACGATCTGGCGAAAGGGCCAGCGAATGAAGCCGCGCCCAGGGGTAGGGGCCGCAGTCGTACGACCAAGGCGTTCTGGCGCAAGATTCGCGAACCGCTTGCACAGTCACGATTCGTCAAAAACGCCATTGCCAGTCTGCTCGCCCAGTACGTGCGGCTGGTTCGCATAACCAGTCCGCTGGTCACCGGATCGGCACGCTTTTCGGCTGGGGGCTATTCGGAGTTCGAACCCGGTATCATCGCGCTTTGGCACGGCCAGCACCTGCTGACGCCGGCCTATTATCCCAAGCGTAAGCCGCTGGTCGCTATGGTGTCGCGCAGTGCCGATGCAGAGCTCAATGCGCTGATGCTGGAGAAATTCGGCATCGAGGCCGTGCGCGGTTCGGGCGGGCGTGAAAGCACGAAGCATCTCGACAAGGGCGGCGCCAAGGCGCTCATCGCCCTTAAAAAGTCGCTCGTCGCCGGCAAGAACGTTGCCATGATCGCCGACATTCCCCATGGCACGCCGCGCGACGCAGGGCTTGGTATCGTTCTTCTGGCACGCCTCTCGGGTCGGCCGCTCCTGCCGGTCGCTATCGCCACCAGCCGCCGCAAGGTGCTGGAAAAGAGCTGGGACAAAACCACCATCAACTTGCCATTCGGCCGTTCCGCTGTGACCATTGGCACGCCGATCTTCGTGGCGGCGGATGCCGATGAGTCTGAAATGGAGCGCAAGCGCCAGGAAGTCACCGCCGCGCTCAATGCCGCGACCGCCGAGGCCTATCGCCTCGTGGACGGCATCCATGAGTGAGCGCTGGGCGCGCGCCTTCCTGACGGCGTACCGCTTCGCCGGCGCGGCCGCCTATCCGCTGATCGGGCCTTATGTGGCCTGGCGGACGTCGCAGGGCAAGGAAGACCGAAGCCGCAGCCGCGAGCGCTATGGCGTTGCCGGGCGGCCGCGTCCTGAAGGCCCGGTGATCTGGATCCACGCGGCAAGCGTCGGCGAGACCATTGCGGTCGTGCCGCTGGTGCAAAGCATCCTCGATTACGGCGTCAACATCGTGCTGACGACCGGAACGGTGACCTCGGCGCAGGTCGCCGACGAGCGGCTCGGCGACCGCATCATCCACCAATATGTGCCGCTCGACCTCAAGCCGGCGGTCAGCCGCTTCCTCGACCACTGGCGGCCGGACCTAGCCATCATCGCCGAATCCGAGATCTGGCCGATGACCATCCTTGAACTCGGCGCGCGCCGCGTGCCGCAGGTTCTGGTCAATGGCCGGCTGTCAGACCGCTCGTTCAAATCCTGGAAGAAGCGCGCCAACATCGCCGAGGCGCTGTTCGAGAACCTCGCCCATGTCGTTGCCCAGTCGGATGTCGACGGCGAGCGGTTTCGAGCCCTCGGCGCCCGGCCGGTCACCGTATCGGGCAACCTCAAGGTCGATACCTTGCCGCCGCCGGTTGACGAACGCACTCTGGCGACGCTGAAGCGCCAGATCGCCGGTCGCCCGACCTGGGCGGCGATCTCGACCCATGACGGCGAAGAGGTGGTCGCCGCCGAGGTCCACGCCACGCTCTACAAACGCCACCATGGCCTGCTGACGATCATCGTCCCGCGCCATCCCGACCGTGCCGAAGCGCTTGCCGCACAGATTTCCGGCATGGGCCTGAAGCTGGCGCGGCGCAGCAAGGGCGACAGGATCACCGCCGACACCGATATCCTGCTTGGCGACACGATCGGCGAGATGGGGCTTTATCTCCGGCTGACGGAAATCGCCTTTGTCGGCCGCTCGCTGACCTCGGAAGGCGGCCAGAACCCGCTTGAGCCGGCCATGCTCGACACCGCTGTGCTGGCCGGCCGCAACGTCCAGAACTTCCGCGAAGCCTATCAGCGCCTGCTCGACAGTGGCGGCGCCAAGCTGGTCCGCGACCGCGACATGCTGGCCGGCGCCGTCAATTTCCTGTTGAGCAATGAAGTCGCCCGCCATGAGATGATGGCGGCCGGTGCCGCCACCGTTGACCAGATGCGCGGTGCGCTGGCGCACACGCTGAAGTCGCTTGAGCCTTACATCCAGCCGCTGATCGTCAAATCGCGCCTGAAGGGCGCCGACGGGCGATAGAATGGCGTCCGAAGCACCACCTTTCTGGTGGGAAGCGCCGGACTGGCGGGTTTTTGCGCTGTCGCCGCTGTCGGCAGTCTATGGCATGGTCGCCGGCCGCCGCATGCGCCGCGCGCCGCGAGAAAAGATCGACGCGCCAGTGCTTTGCGTCGGCAATTTCACCGTCGGCGGCAGCGGCAAGACGCCCGTCGCCATCGCACTGGCCAAGCAGGCCAGGCGCATGCAGCTCAATCCCGGCTTCCTGTCGCGCGGCCATGGCGGCTCGTTCGCGCAGCCGCATGTCGTCGATATCAATCACGACGCCGCCAAGCATGTCGGCGACGAGCCGCTGCTTTTGGCCGAGCATGCGCCTGTCGCGGTAAGTCCCAACCGCGCCGCCGGCGCCAAACTGCTCGTGGAAGCCCATGGCTGCGATTTCCTGATCATGGATGACGGTTTTCAGAGCGCGCGCATCCATATCGATTATGCGCTGGTGGTGGTCGATGCGCGCTACGGCATCGGCAATGGCCGCGTCATTCCGGGCGGGCCGCTCAGAGCCAACATCGTCGACCAGCTGGTCTTCACCGACGGGCTGTTGAAAATGGGCGAGGGCACCGCCGCCGACCAGGTCGTGCGCCAGGCCGCGCGCGCCGGCCGGCCGATTTTCGAGGCGCATGCCGAGCCCGGGGCCAAGGAACGCTTCGCCGGTCGGCGTTTCCTGGCTTTTGCCGGCATAGGTCATCCCGAAAAATTCTTCGAGACGCTGCGCGGCACCGGCGCGGAGGTGGCGCTGACCCGGTCGTTTCCAGATCATCACTTCTATGCACCCGATGAACTTGCGGAACTGGCGGCAACCGCGCGCCGCGAAGGACTGGGCCTCGTCACGACCGCCAAGGACGCCGCCCGGCTGCGGTATGGCGCAGCCTCGGCCGAATTCCTTGGCCAACTCGACGTGTTGGAGATCGATGCCACGTTCGAGCTCGACAATGTGCCGGAGCGCATCATCGACGAGACGCTGGATGCCTGGCGCCAGCGCAGGCTGCGGGGCTGAGTTCGGTTCGGCAGGAGGGCTGGCTCTAGCGCCGGCTGCGCAGCTCCGGATGCGTTTCGATCTCGCGGCGCAGCGAGGCGGCGGCGCTGACATAGGGCTCCTGCCTGGCGACGCTCCAGTATTTGAGCTCGTCCAGCGGAATGCTCTCGCCGGTCACCGCGCAGCGCACGAATGCGCCGGGGCTGGTGACCTGGAAGTCGCCGTCGAGATAGCGAATCCGGGCTTCCTTGCCGCCAGGGCCTTCGAAACGGTTCATCATGGGGTGGTGCCTGACTTCATGCTGATTTCATCGCCATAAATTGCCGGCAAGGTCAAGCTTGACGCAATGCTGAGGCTCTATTGTCGCGCCGCAAACCATTCTCATGGGACCGGCATGGACGTTTCATCCGCCCGCCTGACAGCTCTGCTGCGCGAAGCCATGATATTGGCGGCGGTGCCGTCGGCAAAGGCCGACCCGGCGAAAACGGCGCTTATCAAGGCGCTGGCGCAGCCACCGGCGCCATCCGGTGCACCTTTGCAGCCGGCAGCGGCACCAGCGCTGCAGGCGCTGTTGTCCGCCGCCTCTGCCAAGGCGCAGCAGACAGGGTCCACTGAGGTCCTGCAGGCCTATCTGGCAATTGCCGAACCAGCCGCCGAGGCGCCAGACGATGCGGGGCGGCCGACAAGAGTCGTGGCGGCCACGCCGGCAAACGATGACGCACAGCGCGGTCTGCCTGTGCCGTTGGCAAGGGCCGACGATGGCGCCGCTGCAAAATCGGCAGGCCCGCCATGGCTTGCCTTTCTCGTCCCCGAGACTTCGCCGCAACGCCGCGCCTCTGTCGCCGATGCGGCGGCAAAACGAGGGCAGGCGACGTCTCAAGCAAATGACGCGGCCCTGCCCGAAAACCGGGAACAGATGCGTGTCGGCCTGATGGCGCTGGCGGCCGGGTTTCTGGCCGTCGCGATCGTCGGGCTCGTCTTGCTGCTGCTTCGCTGAGCGCCTAACGATTGATCCTACCGCTCGGCTTCGAGGAACGCTTCCATCTTTTCCATCGCCAGCCCCGCCTCGACTGCGATGCGGCGCGAAAGTTCGGCGGCGGCCGTGCGCGGCCGCCCCAGCGGCCGGTCGAGCCAGTAAGACACGGGGTTCAGCGCCGTGCGCTCGTCGACGGCAACGATGCGGCCGGACTCTAGCTGATGCCCGGTCAGTGGCGGTCGCGCCAATGCGATGCCGAGCCCATAGGCGGCTGCATCGAGCACAAGATTATAGTCCTCGAAGCGGCGGTCCTGCGGTCGCGGGCGATAATCCATGCCTTGCGCGGCAAACCAGGCGCGCCAGGCCGATGCGTCGGAATCGTTGATCAGCGGAAATTTGAGCAGCCGGGCAGGGTCGCCGCGCCCGATCTCGCGGGCGAGGCTTAGCGAAGCGACCGGGAAGACATGTTCCTCGAAAAGCTTCACCGAGATGCGGCCCGGAATGCCGCCGCGGCCGCAGCGGATCGACAGGTCGATGCCTTCATCGGCAAGGTCGGCCTGGCGGATGTCGACATCGAGTACGATGCGCAGCTTGGTGGGATTGTTCTCCAGCGCCGCCATGCGCGGCATCAGCCACAACCCGCTGACCGAGGGGATCGACGTCAGCCTCACCACGGCTGTGCCGCGCGGCTCGACCCAGCGGTCGGAATGGGTGGAGATCAGCGCAAAAGCTTCTGCCGTGCGCAGATGCAGGCGGTTGCCCTCGATGGTCAGCGAGACGCCGCGCGCGCCGCGGTCGAATACTTTCAGACCCAGCCAGTCCTCCAGCTTGGCGATCTGCCGGCTGACGGCGCCATGGGTGATGTTGAGTTTTTCGGCCGCGGCCGAAAAGCTCCCGGTTCGCGCCGCCGCATCGAACGCGCGCAACGTCTCGAGCGGCACCATTGTGTCTGAGCTGTGATCCATAGTCACAGGTGATCCTCGATTTGATCGTTTGTCAACGGTCCCGAAAAGGCGCTTTCTGCCTTTCAACACGAGGAAATCCGAGGACAATGAGATGAGCGCAACGACCAGCACGTCGAATCCGACACAGCGGATGGACACCACAGCAGCCATCGCCGTGGCGTTGACGGTGGTCGGCTGGGCCTCGGCCTTTCCCGCGATCCGTGCTGGCCTCGCCGCCTTCGGGCCGCTGGAACTCGGTGCGCTGCGCTTTGCCATTGCCGCGGCACCGGCGGCGATCTTCCTTGCCGTCAAGCGCCCGGCGCTGCCGAGGCTCGACGAACTGTGGCGCCTCGTCTTTGGCGGCGCGATCTTCGTCGCGCTCTACACCGTCATGCTCAATTTCGGCGAACTGACGGTGTCGGCAGGCGCCGCCGGGTTCATCATCAATGTCAGCCCGATCTTCACCGCTATTATGGCAATGGCCTTGCTCGGCGAGCGCTTCTCAGGCTGGGCCTGGTTCGGCACGGCCATTTCTTTCGCCGGCATCGGCATCATTGCGGTCGCCGACGGCAATGGCCTGCATTTCGACACCGGCGCGCTGCTGGTTCTTGGCTCCGCACTGTGCTCGGCTGTCAACACGATCGTCCAGAAGCCGCTCTTTGCCCGCCATCACCCGCTGACCATCTCGGCCTCGAACATGATCCTTGGTGCTCTTTGCCTGGCACCGTTTCTGCCGAGCGGCTTTGCGCAGGCAGCAGTCGCCAACACGGCCGGTCTCGGCGCCGTGATCTTTCTTGGCATCGTGCCCAGCCTGATCGCCTATGCCGCCTGGGCAACCGCTCTGTCGCGCCTCCCGGCCGCTCGTGCTTCAAACTTCCTCTATCTGGTCTCGCCCATGTCTGCCTTGATCGGCTTCTTCTGGCTGGGCGAAGTGCCGACGCTGCTCGGCATCCTCGGCGGTGCGCTGGCGCTCGGCGGCGTCATCGTGGTGAATTTGAAGCGTTAGATCAGCGGGTTGGACCGTTTTCCCGAATCAACGCGAGAGCTGCCCCGGAATTTCTCAGCTCATGAAATAGACGACTGCCGCTGCGTTGCAGACATGACCCCACCGGGTGGCTATGGTGCGTTGAAATTCACCGTGGGGTCGGGATGGTCAGGCAGTTCGTATCGGCCATATTTTGCTTGCTGCTGCTAAGCGGCAAAGCCAGTGCGGGTTGGTATCACGTGGAAAACTACGAAGGGTCCATCGGCCCCAACCCCGTCCACTTCTCCCTGCAGACCTACAGTTTCGGCAGCGGCCTCACTGTCCAGGGCAGTTTCTACTACGACGCCAAGCAAAGTCCGATCGCGCTCTACGGCAAAGCCAGTGGTGCCAGCCTCGCGCTTTGCGAGATTGCCGATGACAAGGAGTTTGAGCGCGTCATCGTCATGGGGTCCAAAACGCCCGTCGACACCGCCGGATGTCCGTTTTCTCTCGAGCTCGGCGACGGTAGCCTGACGGGCAGCTGGAGCAAGGGCGCGGACAAATTTCCGGTCAATCTCAGGAAGGTCGCGGGCCTGGACGATACCGGGGAAGGGAAGGTCGACGGAACCGTCGAGATTCCCTTCTGGGCGCAGACGGCCGCCGACAGGTTTGCCGGAATCTACGCAAAAACCGACGACGGAATCTGCATGACAAAGATGCAGATCATCAACAAGAAACGGCAGAAGGTCGTGCAGACCATCAAATTCGGCGGCGACCTCTGCAATGCGGGTATGCTGATGACACCCATCTACTGGAATGTGCAGAAGCAGACAGAACGAGGCAAGGACATCATATCCGTGAATTTCTACGATGGCCGCGCTGGGTATGAGGAGGACTATGTCTTCGACCGCAAGACCAAGAAGTACCGCCTGAGGAAGTGAAGCGATGCCTGTCAACAAAATCGCCCACGGGCCGCGTCGTTATCACCCGCGAAGGTGTATCGCGATAGACGCGGAAATCAAATCGCCTGCCGTTAGATTGCATTTGCGCCGGACGTCATCCTTCAAGGGCAAAAGATAGCTTCCATGCTTGGGAAGCAGCGATGTGCCGAACATGACGCCGTCAATGGTCGCCTCGACAGGTATCACCCCCCAGCCATAGGTCGCGAACTTCGCGACCTTTTTGATCTCTTCACCATGGTGCTCGGGGATTGGCGCGAAGAAGTATGGCGACGGACCCCGCCAGTGGATCACTTCGGCTTCGAACCGGAACCGGACCGTCGACGCGCCTCTCACAGACTTATCGCCGCCCGAACAGCCGTTCGATATCGGCGAGCTTGAGCTCGATATAGGTCGGGCGGCCGTGGTTGCAGGTGCCGGACCCCGGCGTTGCCTCCATCTGGCGCAGCAGCGCGTTCATCTCCTCGGGTTTGAGCAGGCGGCCGGAGCGTACCGAACCGTGGCAGGCCATGGTGGCGGCAATCTTGTCCAGGCGCTCTTTCAGCGTCTCGACCGTGTCGTTGTCGGCGATCTCGTCGGCGAGATCACGCACCAGCTGCTGGACATTGGTCTCGCCCAGCATGGACGGCGTCTCGCGCACCGCCACCGCACCGGGGCCGAAGCGTTCGATGCCGAGGCCGAAGCGGGCTAGCGTCTCGGAATGCAGGGCCAGCCGCTCGGCATCTTCCTCCGGCAGGTCGACGATCTCCGGCAACAGCAGCATCTGCGACGGCACTGCGCGTGAATGCAGCGCATTCTTCAGCGCTTCGTAGACCAGCCGCTCATGCGCCGCGTGCTGGTCGACGATGACAAGCGAATCCCGGGTTTGCGCCACGATGTAGTTCTCATGCACCTGCGCGCGGGCAGCACCCAGCGCCGTGCCGAGCAGCGTCTCGGCCGGTTCGGCCGCGCCGGCACGTGCGTCGGCGCTGGCGAGAGGGCCGGCATCGAAAGCCGCCTGCTCGTTTTCGCCGAAGCCAGCGCCATCAAAGCCCATATCCAGCGGCCGCTGCGGCGAGCGGTCGAAGCCGGCAAAACCCGACGCCCGGTAGGCAGCGTCATAGCTGCGATGGCCGTTGGCTGGTCCGGCATGGGCATAGGAGGCGGCTCCCGGCCGGAACGCCGCCATCATGCCCGCGGCTCCGCTCGTGGCGGCGCGTATGCCGGAATTGGCGAGCGCCTCGCGGATGGCGCCGACGATCAGCCCGCGCACCAGGCCTGGGTCGCGGAAGCGCACATCGGCCTTGGCCGGGTGGACGTTGACGTCGACGGTCGCCGGATCGAGCGTCAGGAACAGCACCGTGACAGCATGGCGGTCGCGCGGCAGCACATCGGCGAAGGCGCCGCGGATGGCGCCGGCAATCAGCTTGTCGCGCACCGGGCGGCCGTTGACATAGGCATATTGCTGCAGCGCGTTAGCGCGGGTGAAGGATGGGATCGAGACATGGCCGGTCAGGTGCACGCCGTCACGGCTGGCATCGATGGCAATGGAATTGTCGGGGAACTCGGCGCCCATCACCTGGGCGATGCGGCGCAGGCTGCCCTCCGCGCTGTCGTCGGTCGCCGGCAATTCCAGCGTCGAGCGGTCGGAGCCGGCAAGCGTGAAGCGCACGGCGGGGAAGGCGATGGCGATGCGCTTGACCACATCGCTGGTGGCCGAGCTTTCAGCGCGCTCGCCCTTCATGAATTTGAGCCGGGCAGGCGTGGCGAAGAACAGGTCGCGCACTTCGACCGTGGTGCCGCGGTTGGCGGCCGCTGGCTTGACCGCGGAAACGCGGCCACCTTCAATGCCGATCTCAGCGGCAGCGTCGCCGGCAGCCGTGCGCGAGCGGATCGACAGCCGCGACACCGAGCCGATCGAGGGCAGCGCTTCGCCGCGAAAACCGAGTGAGCGGATATCGTGAATGTTGTCGGCAAGCTTGGACGTGCAGTGGCGCGCAATCGCCAGCGCCAGCTCCGGTTCGGGAATGCCCGAGCCATCATCGGTAACGCGGATCAGGTTCAGTCCGCCACCGGCGGTGACAACCTCGACTCGCGTGGCGCTGGCATCGAGTGCGTTCTCGACCAGTTCCTTCACCACACTCGCCGGACGCTCGATGACTTCGCCGGCGGCGATCTGGTTGATCATCGTTTCGGAAAGCTGGCGAATGGGCATGGGGCACTATAGGCGGATTCGAAGGCGTAGGGGGAGGGGCGGAATGACATTGGCAACACCTAATGCTGCGATCCTTCGCGCCCCCCTCTGTCCTGCCGGCCATCTCCCCCACGAGGGGGGAGATTGGCAGCTTTGGCGCCGGCCTCGTCTTGCGACGTCGGTGATTGGCGAAAGCGGAGGGCGCCGTCTGATCTCCCCACAAGTGGGGGAGATGGCCGGCAGGCCGGAGGGGGCGCCGTAGAGCGCCAGCATTGCCCTGCATCAAGCCTGCGCCGCGAGCCAATCCCTGACTTTCCGCGCATTGTCGCTCAGCTCGCGGTTCTTTGGCCAGACGACGTAGAACGCCTTGCCGGTTTTCAGCACATGATCGGTCACCGGCACCAGCAGCCCCGTGGCCAACAGCCGCTCGGCCAGATGCCGCCAGCCGAGTGCGATTCCCTGGCCCTCCATGACGCCCTGGATCACCAGGCCGTAATCGTTGATGCGCAGGCCGCGCGCGGTGTCGCCGAGGCTGCCTCCGGCTGACCGGAACCATTCGTCCCAGCTCGCCGCGTCGCGATAAGGCTCTTCGAGATGGATCAGGCGATGCGTGGCCAGCTCCGCCACGGTTTTCGGCATGCCGAACTTCGCGAGATAGCTGGCTCCGACGACCGGGAAGATTTCCTCGTCGGCCAATGGCAGCGAATGATAATCGGCCCAGTCGCGCGGTTCGCCGCCGCGCACGGCAAGTGGAATGCCCTCGGCGATGATGTCGAGGTCGCGGTCGGCGGTCTGGATGCGCAGGTCGATGCCCGGAAGTTCGTCGCGGAACTGCTGCAGGCGCGGCATCATCCAGAACGAGCCGAAGGCGGTCGAGGCGGCAAGCGTGACGTGGCCGCCAGTCACCTGCAGGCGCAGATCCTCCGCCGATTTGCGGATGTGCGACAGGCCGAGCGAGACGTCGGCGTGGAAACGCTCGCCCGCTTCCGTCAGGATGACCTGGCGGTGGCGCCGCTGGAACAATTTTGCGCCAAGCTGTTCCTCCAGCCCGCGCACCGCATAGGAGACGGCGGCCTGCGTCATCCCGAGCTCACGCCCGGCGGCGGTGAAGCTCGACAGCCGGCCGGCCGCCTCAAAGACGATCAGGCTGCCGGCCGAAGGCAGGAGATGGCGAAGGCTTCGCATAAGCTCAGCTTATACAAGAGATCAGGATTTTCCAGCGTCACAGCGGAAATTCGTCTGGGTAGATTATCTTACAAGGGAAAAAGGGAGGTCTGATGAACGCGCCGGCCGATGTTGTGATCGAACCAGCCAAACGCCGCGAACGTGGCGGTGGCCGCATTGCCAGGCGCGAATTGCGTTCGCACGGTTCGGAAGGGCTCAGCCGTCCCTACATCGTGCGCAACATCCCGACCTACGACATCCTGTCAGAGGAGAACCTGCTGCGCATAGAGGCGACCGCCGACCGGATCCTGGCCGAGATCGGCATCGAATTCCGCGACGATCCGACAGCACTTGCGCACTGGAAACGGGCAGGGGCCAATATTGACGGCGTGCTGGTCAAGTTCGAGCCGGGCATGCTGCGCGAGATCCTCAAGACCGCGCCGGCGAGCTTCACCCAGCATGCGCGCAACCCGGCCAATTCTGTCGAGATCGGCGGCAAGAGCGTCGTCTTCTCGCCGGCCTATGGCTCGCCCTTCGTCATGGATATCGACAAGGGCCGCCGCTACGGCACGATCGAAGATTTCCGCAATTTCGTGAAGCTGGCGCAATCCTCGCCCTGGCTGCACCATTCCGGCGGCACCATCTGTGAACCTGTCGATGTGCCGGTCAACAAGCGCCATCTCGACATGGTCTACAGCCATATCAAATATTCCGACCGCGGCTTCATGGGCTCGGTGACGGCAGAGAGCCGCGCCGAAGATTCGATCGACATGGCGCGGATCGTTTTCGGTCGGGACTTTGTCGACGAAAACTGCGTCATCCTCGGCAATGTCAACGTCAACTCGCCACTGGTCTGGGACGCGACGATGACGACGGCGCTGCGCGCCTATGCGCGTGCCAACCAAGCGGCAGTCATCGTGCCGTTCATCCTTGGCGGCGCCATGGGCCCGGTCACCAATGCCGGCGCCATCGCCCAGTCGCTGGCTGAAACCATGGCCGGCTGCGCGCTCACCCAGCTTGAAAGGCCGGGCGCACCGGTCATTTTCGGCAATTTCCTGTCCTCGATGTCGCTGCGCTCGGGCTCGCCGACCTTCGGCACACCGGAGCCGGCGATCGGCTCCATGGTCATCGGGCAACTGGCGCGCCGGCTGAACCTGCCGCTCAGATGCTCCGGCAATTTCACCACCTCGAAACTGCCCGACGCGCACGCCATGAACGAAGGCACGATGTCGATGCTGGCGGCGGTGCATTGCGGCGCCAATTTCATCCTGCACTCGGCCGGCTTCCTCGATGGCCTGTTGTCGATGTCTTACGAAAAATTCGTCATGGATGCCGATTTCTGCGGCGCGCTGCACACCTATCTCGACGGGGTGAAGATCGACGACAACCAACTGGCGCTCGACGCTTTCAGGGAAGTCGGGCCGGGCAGCCATTTCTTCGGGTCGGCCCACACCCTGGCCAATTACGAGACGGCGTTCTGGGATTCCGAGATCGCCGACAATGAGCCCTACGAGAAATGGGAGGCGGCCGGATCGGAAGATGCCGCCATCCGCGCCAACCGGCGCTGGAAAAAGGCGCTGGCCGAATACCAGGCGCCACCGCTGGACGAGGCAATTGACGAGGCGCTGCAGGAGTTCATGGGCCGTAAAAAGATCGAGATGGCGGACGCCTGGTACTGAACATCTAGAAGGGCGAACAACGCCACGCATCGGACAATGCGAAAAGCGGAGGAAAAAATGGCACTCTTCACAAGCAACGGCGATCGCGTGCCGGATACCATCGAGGCGATGGCGCAAGAGACGCGTGCGGGCCGCATGGACCGGCGCGAGTTTCTGGCGCTGGCAAGTGCGTTTGGCGCCTCGACGGCGCTGGCCTACGGCATGATCGGCCTTGCCGCGCCGGGACAGGCTTTTGCCGAGGAACCGAAGAAGGGCGGCACGCTGCACATCTCGATGTCGGTGAAGGCGCAGAAGGATCCGCGCACCTATGACTGGGTAGAACTGGCCAACATCTCGCGCTGCTGGCTGGAGCCGCTGGTCCGTTACACCAGGGAATTCACCTTCGAGCCGGTGCTGCTGGAGAGCTGGGACGTCAATGACGACGCCACCGGATACACGCTGTATGTGCGCAAGGGCATCACCTGGAACAATGGTGACGCCTTCAACGCCGATGACGTGGTCTTCAATGTGACCCGCTGGTGCGAGAAGAACGTCGCCGGCAATTCGATGGCCGCACGCGTCGGCGGGCTGATCGACGCCAAGACCGGCAAGGCGAGGGAAGGGGCGATCACCAAGGTCGACGACTTCTCGGTCAAGCTGACGCTTGCCGAACCCGACATTTCGCTGATTCCCAACCTCACCGATTATCCTGCGCTCGTCGTTCACCGCAATTTCGATGCCGATGGCGCCGACCCGATCAAGAAGCCAATCGGTACCGGACCCTTCGAACTGGTGTCTTACGATGTCGGCCAGAAGGCGGTGGTCAAGCGCCGCGATAACGGCAAATGGTGGGGCGGCGAAGCGCCGCTCGATAGCGTCGAGTTCATCGACTACGGCACCGACTTCAACGCTTCGATCAACGCCTTCGAGTCCGGCGAGATCGACCTCAATTTCGAAACACCGGCCGACTTTATCGACATCCTCGACAAGATGGGGCTGGAGAAGTCCGAGGTGGCGACGGCGACGACGCTGGTTGCCCGCACCAACGTCACCCACAAGCCCTATGACGACCAGCGGGTCCGCAACGCACTGCAGACGGCGGTCGACAACAATGCGGTGCTGGAACTCGGCTATGCCGGTCGAGGGACGGTCGGTGAAAACCACCACGTTAGCCCTATCCATCCTGAATATTTCGCGCTGCCCAAGAAGACGCGCGATGCCGCCGGCGCCAAAAAGCTGATGGCCGACGCCGGGCAGGCTGATTTCGAGCACGAACTGATCACCGTCGAGGACGACTGGCAGAAGAATACCGGCGACGCTATTGCCGGCCAGTTGCGCGACGCCGGCATCAAGGTGAAGCGCACGGTGCTGCCGGGCTCGACCTTCTGGAACGACTGGACGAAGTACCCGTACTCGATGACCATCTGGTACATGCGCCCGCTCGGCGTCCAGGTGCTGGCGCTGGGTTACCGCACCGGCGAGGCCTGGAATGAATCGGCCTATTCCAACCCGGACTTTGACGCCAAGCTGAAGCAGGCGCTTTCGCTCATCGACGTGGAGAAGCGGCGCGAGGTGATGAAGGATGTCGAGCAGATCCTGCAGGATTCCGGCGTCATCATTCAGCCGTTCTGGCAGAAGCTCTACAGCCACATGAACAAGAAGGTGAAGAACTACGGCGTCCACCAGACCTTCGAGATGGACCTGCAGAACGTCTGGCTGGATGGCTGAGACGGTGCACGCCAGGACTTCATGAGCCGCAAAAAAGCCGATATGCAGGATGTGTGGTATTGCCACCTTGCCGCCGAACATCCGGAGATTCCTGCATGAGACCGATAGTGCTGGCCGCTGCCCTTTCGATCGCTTTGCCCGCCGCCGCGCTGGCCGGATCGGCTTCGAACGCCGTGAAGTTCTTTTATGTGCCTGAAGTGAAATTCGAAGGGGACGCCAAATATCGCGACCGCTTCACCGAGCCGGTGACCAAGCTGTTCGACCTCAACGACCAGGCCACCAAGAACAAGCCCGATGAGGTCGCCTGTCTCGACTTCGATCCCGGCCTCGACGCCCAGGATTTCGACCAGAAGACGATTGCCAAGACATTGAAGCTGGCCGAGACCGTCAACGGCGATACGGCCGAAGTCACCGCCACCTTCAGCCTTTTCTCCGAAGGCGATGAGTCCAAACGCGAAATGCTGTGGTCGCTGAAGAAGATCGACGGCAAATGGAAGGTCGCCGATATCAGCTCCAAGACCAGCAACTGGACGCTGAGCGCGCTCGAATGCATGCCCGACAAAGCGCCGGAGTGATACCGTGCTCCGCCGTCTCGCCCTGGCGCTGTCGACCTTATCGATGCTGGCAGCAGGGCTGAACGGCGCTTCGACACAGGGGCTGCTCGGTCCGCCACCGGCAAATGCCCCGGCCGAGACGGTGCCGGGCGGCGGCGCGCCGCCCGCAAATCCACCTGGCAATGCAATGGAACCCGCAACGCCACCCCTGGCATTGCCGCCATCCCAGCCGGCCGCGCCTGTCCTGCCTGGCTCGCCGACAGCTGTGGTCAAGCCGTTCTACGAACATCTCGGGTTGGAGCTCGATCCGACCCAGCGCAGCCATTTCGTCGATCCGGCCAAGACCGTACTCGACAAGAGCGATGCGCTGCGGGCGTCGGGCCAGGGCGAATGCCTCGACCCCAACATGGCGCTCGACAATGCCGATTACGACAAGCTGGCAATCGACAAGAGCCTGAAGAGCATCGAGGCCGTCAACGGCGATCAAGCCAAGGTGGTGGTGGCCTTCGTCGTCGAAGGCAATCAGCACCGGCTGGAGTGGAAACTGAAGAAGGTCGACGGCGACTGGAAGATATCCGACCTGCTCTCGGTGACCGGCGAATGGGCACTCAGCCAGTACCAGTGCGAATGATGTTGATTGAGGATAAGCGCCGGCGATCCTTCGCGCCCCCCTCTGTCCTGCCGGACATCTCCCCCACGGGTGGGGAGATCAGCAGTTCCAGCGTCTCGCTCTCTCCGCGTCGCTTAAGATGGGCAAAAGCCGGCGTAGCGGCCAATCTCCCCCCACGTGGGGGAGATGTCCGGCAGGACAGAGGGGGCGCTGTCCCGCCAAAGTTCAGCAAAATAGCTTCAGCCGCGTCCGCGATAAGGGGCAACACCGGTGTCGGGCAGCCAGGCGCCTTCCGGCGGCGCGCCGGTCTGCCAGAAGACATCGATCGGAATGCCGCCACGCGGATACCAATAGCCGCCTATACGCAACCACAGCGGTTTGGTCGCCGCCACAATGCGGCGGCCGATCATCACCGTGCAGTCTTCGTGGAAAGCGCCATGGTTGCGAAACGAGGTCATGAACAGCTTGAGCGACTTCGATTCCACAAGGGCGGCATCGGGCGCGTAGTCGATGACGATATGAGCGAAATCCGGCTGTCCGGTGACCGGGCAGAGCGAAGTGAATTCCGGACAGGTGAAGCGCACGATCGCGGGCGGCCCGTCGCCGCGCTGGAACGGCACGGTCTCCAGGACCGCAGTTTCTGGGCTCTGTGGCGGCTCGACATGGGCGCCGAGCTGGGTGAGGGTTTTGGTATCGATCATGGGCGGGGTCTCTTTCAATTTTCGCCGCTCATTAGCACAAATTAAGACAACAGGAAGACGATGACCAGCAACGATCCGCTTCTCCAGCCCTACCAGCTCAAGCATCTGACGCTGAAGAACCGGGTGATGTCGACCAGCCATGAGCCGGCCTATTCCGAGGACGGCATGCCGAAACAGCGCTATCGGCTCTACCACGCCGAAAAGGCCAAGGGCGGCATGGCGCTGACCATGACCGCAGGCTCGGCCATCGTCTCGCGTGACAGTCCCGCTGCCTTCGGCAATCTGCATGTCTATGACGACCGCATCGTGCCGTGGCTGGCCGAGCTCGCGGATGCCTGCCACGAGCATGACTGCAAGGTGATGATCCAGATCACCCATCTCGGCCGCCGCACCGGTTGGAACAAGGCCGACTGGCTGCCCGTGCTGTCGGCTTCGCCGGTGCGCGAACCGGCGCATCGCGCCTTCCCCAAGACCATAGAGGACTGGGACATCGAGCGCATCGTCGCCGACTATGCGTCGGCCGCGCAGCGCTGCCAGGCCGCCGGTCTCGACGGTATCGAGTTCGAATCCTACGGTCATCTGATGGATGGCTTCTGGTCGCCGGCGACCAACCACCGCGACGACGAGTTCGGTGGTTCGCTCGACAACCGGCTGCGCTTCACCGACATGGTGCTGGATGCCGTGCGGGCAGCGGTCGGCGACAAGTTTGTCGTCGGCATCCGCATGGTGGCCGACGAGGATTTCGAAAAAGGCCTGTCGAAGGCGGAGGGCATCGAGATCGCCCGGCGGCTGGCTGGCTCCGGCAAGGTCGATTTCCTCAACATCATCCGCGGCTCGATCGAGACCGACGCGGCGCTCACCAAGGTCATCCCGGTCACCGGCATGCGTTCCTCACCGCATCTCGATTTCGCTGGCGAGGTGAGGGCGGCGACGAAGTTCCCGACCTTCCACGCGGCGCGCATTTCCGATGTCGCTACGGCGCGCCATGCCATCGCGACGGGAAAACTCGACATGGTCGGCATGACCCGCGCCCATATCGCCGATCCGCACATCATCAAGAAGGTCATCGAGGGCCGCGAGCACGAGATCCGGCCTTGCGTCGGCGCCACTTATTGCCTCGACCGCATCTATGAAGGCGGCGAAGCGCTGTGCGTCCACAATGCGGCGACCGGCCGCGAGGCCGAGATTCCGCATATCATCGCCAGGACGGAAGACGCCAAACGCAAAGTGGTGGTCGTCGGTGCTGGCGTCGGCGGACTGGAGGCGGCCCGCGTCATGGCTGAACGCGGCCACCATGTCGCCGTGCTCGAAGCCTCCAGTCAGGCCGGCGGCCAGGTTCGGCTGGCAACACAGAACCCGCGCCGCAAGGAACTGATCGGCATCATCGACTGGCGACTGGCCGAACTCGACCGGCTCGGCGTCGAGATCCGCTACGATACATGGGCGGAGCAGGACGATGTGCTGGCGCTGGCGCCCGATGTTGTGGTGGTCGCCACCGGCGGCCTGCCGCAAAACCCGCCGCTGACATCAGGCGATAATCTCGTGACCTCGAGCTGGGACATCATGGCCGGCAGCGTCAAGCCGGCGGAGAATGTGCTGCTCTTCGACGACAATGGCGGCCATCAGGGCATGGGCGCGGCGGAGCTGATCGCCAATGCCGGGTCAAAGCTGGAGCTGGTTTCGCCGGAGCGTTTCTTCGCCCCGGAAATGGGCGGCATGAACCACGTTCCCTATATGCGCGCCTTCCAGGAAAAGGGCGTCACTATCACCATCAACACCAGGCTGCGCTCGGTGCGGCGCGAGGGCAATCAGCTGGTCGCCGAATTGGCCTCCGACTTTGCCGATGACTGGCGCGGCGAAAGGCGGGTCGACCAGGTGGTGGTCGAGCATGGCACAGCCCCGCTCGACGATCTCTATCTCGCGCTGAAGCCGCTGTCGAAGAATGGCGGCGCGGTCGATTACGAGCGGTTGGTCGGCGGCGGCGATATTTTTCCTTCACGCAATCCAAAAGGTCGCTTCGTGCTGTTGCGCATCGGCGACGCCGTCGCCTCGCGCAACATCCACGCCGCCATCTATGACGGCATCAGGTTCGGCTTGCGGATCTAAGCCCGTTCCCGGCCTGGGTGTTGGCGCGCAGCCAAACCTTTGTGCGGAGAGCCACCTTGCACATCCGTCCGAGCTGCGCGCCGCGTACGCCACCGGCGGGAGCCAAGCGACGTACGATGCGGAATGCTTTAACCGGGTGATAACGCGCGGCAGGGCTCAAATCATCCTGGCGGTCGCCATGCAAAGTACGGTGAGTACCAGTAGCCAGGCGGCGATGCGCTCGCCGCGGGCCATTTTGGCGCGCAGTGCCCTCTCCGCGGCGGCGTCCGCGCCGGCAAGCTGCCGGCTGGTCTTGCGAACCACGACGCTGAGAACGCCGGCAGCCGCGAAGGCGGCCAGGATGCCTAGCGCCAGCACCATTTCCATTGAGCCGAAATAGGCGCCATGGAAGAAATACCAGAGCAGTGCGCCGGTCACGAACACCACGCCCGCTGAGCCCATTTGCGGCTCGATGAAGCGCTCCGCCTTGATCTCGGGGTCGCGGGCAAGCGTGACGGTGGTGCCGGCCCAGAACACGCCGGCCATGACATGAAGGCCGATAATGACGATGTAGACATATTGCATGACCGTTTCCTCCTTGCCCGCCGCCTGTCTGTCCCCCGATCCCTATCGCAGGATAACACGCT
The DNA here is from genome assembly GCF_056404535.1 of Mesorhizobium sp. P2_C5_2. NCBI lineage: Bacteria > Pseudomonadati > Pseudomonadota > Alphaproteobacteria > Hyphomicrobiales > Phyllobacteriaceae > Mesorhizobium > Mesorhizobium sp. P2_C5_2. Next base: position 144,988 of record NZ_JBFUDV010000004.1, read on the forward strand.
TGGTAGATCGACAGGCATGATAGTTAGGTATCGAATGATTCGATGTCAATGAATAATGCTGCGTTCCCTCGCTCGGTGCCTTGTTCTACTGTCGGCTCATGACTCCCTTTGACCGCCCGCCCGTCGGCATGAATCTCGCGCGTACATCCAAGCTGGTGGCGCAGGCTTTTGACGCCGCTTTGGTCGAGGCCGGCGGCACTTTGCCGGTGTGGCTGACCTTGCTTTCGGTCAAGTCGAGCGAGCTTGCCAATCAGCGCGAGCTTGCCGGCATGATCGGCATCCAGGGCGCCACGCTGACCCACCATCTCAACGCCATGGAAGCGCAGGGCCTGCTGACGCGCCGCCGCGATCCCGACAACCGCCGGGTTCATCTGGTCGAGCTGACGCAAGCCGGCGAAGCGATGTTCCTGAAACTGCGCGCGGCGGCGCTCATCTTCGACAAGCGGCTACGCGCGGGATTACCGGACGACAGACTGGCGGAGTTCGCCGAGGTGCTGGCAGCACTTCGGGCAAATGTCGCGCCGGCAAAATGACCTGCGCGCAGGCGTGGTAAACGCGCCAGGGTGTGTTGAGATTTAGGTCAGGCTGCGCCGAAAATGGCGGCTTCCGAGAACCGGAGCGGAGCGTACTTGAAGTACGTGAGCACCGGAAGCGCAGGAAGCCTCCGTTTGCAGGCCAGCCTCACCTGAATATCAACATATCCTAGGCTAGGTTGCCCTGCAGCACCTTTAGCTTGGCTTTCTTCGGGCTACGCGCCAGGAGCCATTCGCGCGCCTTGTCCTGCGGCATCGGGAAGGCGATGGAATAGCCCTGCACCTGGTCGCAGCCGATCGCCATCAGCGAATCGAGCTCGGCCTCGGTTTCCGCACCCTCGGCGACGATCGAGATGCCGAGGCCGCGCGCCAGCTCGGTGATGGCGCGCACGATCTTTGAGTTGTCGCCGTTCTCATTGATGTTCTGGACGAAGCGGCGGTCGATCTTCAGCCGGTCGATCTCGTTTGGATTGACATGGCTGAGCGAGGCATAGCCGGTGCCGAAATCGTCGAGCTCGAGATGAACGCCGGCGGCTCGGATGTGGCGCAGCTTGGCCGCGATCCCAGTCTTTTCATCGTCGAGAATGACGGATTCGACGATCTCCAGCGACAGTTTCTGCGGCGGCAGGCCGGCCTTTTCCAGCGTAGCGAACAGGAAGCGGTCGAAATCGGGCTCGCGCAGCTCGGTGCCCGATACGTTGACGGCAAGCCGGCCGAAGGCAATGCCGGCGCGGTCCCATTCCGCGGCTTGCTCGATCGCCTTGGCAAAGACGATGCGGCCGATCTCGGGCATGAAGCCGCATTTTTCGGCGACCGGAATGAACTCGCCGGGCGAGATCATGCCGCGTTCGGCATGTTTCCAGCGCACCAGGGCCTCGATACCGCTGATCGTGCCATTGGTCAGCGACACCTGCGGTTGGAAATAAACCTGGAACGCGTTCTCCGAAATGGCGACCTTGATGTCATGCTCGAGCTGCTTGCGGTGATCGAGTTCGCGCCTGAGTTCCTCGGAGAAGAACGAGAAGCTGCCGCCGCCAAGCTTCTTGGCCGAGTAGAGCGCGAGGTCGGCATGGACGAGCAGATCCGCCGCATTGTCGGCGTCGATGGGATAGACGGCAATGCCGGCGCTGGCGCCCGGAAGGATGGTCGTGCCCTGGAACATGATCGGCTCGTTGATCTGCTCGATGATGCGCCTGGCCAGCATGTTGATGTCCTCGGTGCCGCCGGCGCCATTGAGGATCATCACGAATTCGTCGCCGCCGAGACGTGCGCACAGATCCGACGCGCGGCAGGAATCGCGCATGCGTTGCGCGGTGACGACCAGAACGTAGTCGCCGGCGGCATGGCCGAGCGTGTCGTTGATCTGCTTGAAACGGTCGAGGTCGAGTTGGATCACCGCCAGCCTCTCGCGCCGGCGATGCGCACCTTTGATCAGCGTTTCGAAGTGATCGGTCAGGAAGGTGCGGTTGTGCAGGCCGGTCAGCCCGTCATGCACGGCGATAAAAGCCATCGAGTTGCGGGCGTCGATAAGCTCGTGCGTCTTGCGCAGGATGGCCTTCGACATCGGCCGGAAAATGAAAAGCGCGACCAGCACGATGACGCCGATGGTGGCGTAGAACAGGGTGCGGTGAAGATCGAGCAGCTTTTCCGATCGTTCGTCGGCGAAGGCGGCGATGCGCTGGCCAAGGGCGGCATAGCCCGACAGCGTCGCATTGGCGACCGAGGCATCGAGATTGACGCGCTCGCCACCGCCCTTATAGGCGCCATTGGCGGCGAGTTGGGATTCGAAGGACGAGATAAGCCTTTGGCCGTTGGCGATAAGCCCGACTGAGAAATAGTCGAGGTGGAACGGCTTGGCGAACAGCACGCTTTCGATCGATTTTGGGTCGGACCGCGCCGGCGACTTGGGATCGGCTCCCGTCTGCTCGAGCAGCAGGTCGTAATTCGTCTCGAACTCGGTGGTCGCTTGCTTGAGCGCTGCAACCAGGGCCGGCTGCTTGTCGCGCGAGGCGGAACCGGTGGCACTTGCCAGGAAGACGATGCGCTGCGACAGCGCCTTCTGGGTGCTGACGATATCGAGCAAGGTGTGGTTGTGCTGTTGCGCTGCCATCACCTGCTGCAGCAGGATGAAGGAAGCTATGACCATGGCCGCGATGATCAGCAGCGCCAGCCAATAGCCGGTCTTGATCAGCAGGATGAGTTTGCCCGAGACGGTTTGCGCCGGCTGCTGCGACATGTTCTAGGTGACCCCTCGGTCGAACGGATTTCCGCCACGGATTCATGGCGAGAAGACCATTGGCTTGAAAGGGTTAACAGGTCTCGAAACCGGCGGAATTGTTGCTTCAGCAGTGAACGAAAGCTGCTGAAATGGTTATCATGTTCTTTCGCGGCATGGCCATATTTGCACGCCTGCTACTCCAACACGCTGGTTTTGCGATCGGATCGCGCCATGGTTGAGCTTGCCACGCCACCGAAGCGGTCGCATTTGCGGTGGATTTTTCATTCACGGGGCGCGACAGTCGCCGCCAATCTCAATAGGACCTGATCATGAGCGCGGCTTTCCTGACCCATATCGACAATGAACTGCAAGGACTGAAATCCGCCGGGCTCTACAAATCCGAGCGGGTGATTACTTCGACCCAGTCGGCCGAGATCGAAGTCGGCGGCGACAAGGTGCTGAATTTCTGCGCCAACAACTATCTCGGCCTCGCCGACAGCGCCGAATTGCGCACCGCAGCCAAAGGCGCGCTCGACCGCTACGGCTACGGCATGGCCTCGGTGCGCTTCATCTGCGGTACGCAGGAAGAGCACAAGCAACTTGAGGCCACGATTTCATCGTTCCTTGGCCTGGACGACACCATTCTTTATGGCTCGTGCTTCGACGCCAATGGCGGCCTGTTCGAAACGCTGCTTGGCGAAGAGGATGCAATTATCTCCGATGCGTTGAACCATGCCTCGATCATCGATGGTGTCAGGCTGTCGAAGGCAAAGCGTTTCCGCTACGCCAACAACGATATGGCCGACCTCGAAGCGCGGCTGAAGGAAGCCAAGGATTGTCGCTTCCGGTTGATCGCCACCGACGGCGTTTTCTCCATGGACGGCATCATCGCCAATCTGAAGGGCGTCTGCGACCTCGCGGAAAAGTACGACGCCATGGTGATGGTCGATGACAGCCACGCCGTCGGCTTCGTCGGCAAGAACGGCCGCGGCTCGGCCGAACATTGCGGCGTCGAGGGCAGGGTGGATATTATCACCGGCACGCTCGGCAAGGCGCTGGGCGGCGCCTCGGGCGGCTATACCTCTGGTAAAAGCCAGGTGGTCGACTGGCTGCGTCAGCGTTCGCGGCCCTATCTGTTTTCCAACACGCTGATGCCGGCCATTGCCGGCGCCTCAATCAAGGTGTTCGACCTGGTCCGCAATGGCGACGCCTTGCGCGAGCGCCTATATGCCAATGCGGCGCGATTCCGGTCCGAAATGGGCAAGCTCGGCTTCACGCTGGCCGGGGCGGATCATCCGATCATCCCGGTGATGCTGGGCGATGCCAGCCTGGCGCAGGAGATGGCGGCGCGCATGCTGAAGCGCGGCATCTATGTCATCGGCTTTTCCTTCCCGGTGGTGCCGAAGGGCCAGGCACGCATCCGCACGCAGATGTCGGCGGCGCATTCCAGCGCCGATATCGACCGCGCCGTGGCGGCGTTCGCGGCGGTCGGCAAGGAACTGGGCGTCATTTCCTGAGCCTCCCAAAGCGATTCCGGATCAAGCGATTCAAGGGACAAAAGAATGTCGAACATGATGAAGGCGCTGGTGAAGGCCAAGGCCGAACCGGGCATCTGGATGGAAGAGGTGCCGGTGCCGGAGATCGGCCCCAATGACGTGCTGATCAAGGTCAAGAAGACCGCGATCTGCGGCACCGACGTGCACATCTACAATTGGGACCAATGGGCGCAGAAGACCGTGCCGGTGCCGATGGTGACCGGCCATGAATTCGTCGGCACGGTTGCCGACTTTGGTGCTGCGGTCACCGAATACAAGGTCGGCCAGCGCGTCTCCGGTGAAGGCCACATCGTCTGCGGCCATTGCCGCAACTGCCGCGCTGGGCGAGGGCATCTCTGCCGCAACACGCTCGGCGTCGGCGTCAACCGCCCCGGCGCCTTCGGCGAATATCTGGCGATCCCGCAGCACAATGTCGTGCCGATCCCCGACGATGTGCCCGACGAGATCGCCGCGATCTTCGATCCGCTGGGCAACGCCGTCCACACCGCATTGTCCTTCGATCTGGTCGGCGAGGACGTGCTGGTCACCGGCGCCGGGCCGATCGGCATCATGGGCGCGCTGGTGGCGCAATGCGTGGGCGCGCGCAAAGTCGTCATCACCGACATCAACCCGGTGCGGCTGGCGCTGGCCAAAAAGCTCGGCGTCCAGCATGTCGTCGACGCCTCGAAGGAGAAGCTGCGCGATGTCATGCCGGCGCTGGGCATGACCGAGGGTTTTGATGTCGGCCTCGAAATGTCGGGCGCCGCGCCTGCCTTCCGCGACATGATCGACACCATGAACAATGGCGGCAAGATCGCCATTCTGGGCATCGCGCCGACCGGCTTCGAAATCGACTGGAACAAGGTCATCTTCAAGATGCTGCATCTCAAGGGCATCTACGGCCGCGAGATGTTCGAGACCTGGTACAAGATGATCGCCCTGGTGCAGGGGCCGCTGGATGTTTCGGGTCTGATTACGCACCGCATTGGGATCGATGATTTTCAGGCCGGTTTTGATGCGATGAGGAGTGGCAGTTCGGGCAAGGTGGTGATGGATTGGTAGGGCGTTGATAGAGAGGTGGCGTTCCTTCGCGCCCCCCTCTGTCCTGCCGGACATCTCCCCCACAGGTGGGGAGATTGGCTGTTTCGGCGCGCCGCTCACTTCTGCCACGTTGGCGATTGGCGAAAGCCGGCGTGACGGCCGATCTCCCCCCAGGTGGGGGAGATGTCCGGCAGGAAAGAGGGGGGGCGCTGTCCCGCCGGCCTATCGGCTCTACTTTCCTTCCAACGCTCCCTCCAGCGCCGCAACCCCGCTGACGATCGCCGCTCGTTCCGCGACACTCAGCCTCGCCAGCAACTCCCGTTCAAACGCCTTCGCCAGCGGCACCATCTCTTGATAGGCGGTCAGCCCCGCTTTGGTCAGCGCCAGGTGCTCAACACGCCGGTCGTTCTCGTCCAGCGTGCGCGACAGCCAGCGCCTTCGCTCGAGCTCGGCCACCGCGCGCGAAACCTTGGTCTTGTGCATCGCCGACTGTTCGCCAAGCGCCGTCGCGGTCATGGTGCCGCGCTGTCCCAACCCCGAAAGCGTACGCCATTCCGGCCGGGTCAAGCCCGGGCGGTCGCTGTAGATCTTCGAGAATTCGCGGCTGACCGCATCGGCAAGTCGGTAGAGCCGATAGGGCAGGAAGCTTTCGAGTTCGAGGATTTCCATCTGCGCACCACGGATGCGGCATTCGCCGTTGATAGTTACATTTTCAATGGTTACAGATGAAACCAGTTTGGTCAACATCGCCGGCAAGCCGCATTCCAGGCGGCTCAAGAGACCGGGATCAGGGAGGATCGGATGGCTTTTTCCTACATGCCGGGCTTCGGCAATGATTTTGAGACCGAAACCTTGCCAGGCTCGCTGCCGCAGGGGCGAAATTCGCCGCAGCGGCCAGCCTACGGGCTTTATGCCGAGCAGCTTTCCGGCTCGCCCTTCACCGCGCCGCGCGGCACCAACGAGCGCTCCTGGCTCTACCGCATCCGGCCGAGCGTAAAACACACCGGCCGCTTCAAGGCGGTGAGCTATCCCTTATGGAAGACCGCTCCCAATGTCGGCGACCATGAGCTGGCGCTCGGCCAATACCGCTGGAACCCGGTGCCGATGCCGAAGGAGCCGACCGATTTCATCGCCGGCATGCGCACCATTACCACCGCCGGCGATGTGCTGGGCCAGAGCGGCATGGCGGCGCATGTCTATGTCGCCAACCGCTCGATGGTCGACGATCATTTCTTCAACGCCGACGGCGAGTTGCTGATCGTGCCGCAGGTCGGCGCCTTGCGCTTCGTCACCGAGATGGGCGTCATCGAGCTTCGGCCCGGTGAGATCGCCGTGCTGCCACGCGGCCTGGTGTTCAAGGTCGAGCTCGTCGATGCCGAAGTGCGCGGCTATGTCTGTGAGAACTACGGCGCCAAGCTGACGCTGCCCGACCGCGGCCCGATCGGCGCCAATTGCCTGGCCAATCCGCGCGATTTCAAGACGCCTTGCGCCTGGTTCGAGGAGAAGGAGACGCCGTGCCGGCTGACGGTGAAATGGTGCGGCAATTTCCATCTCACCGAGATCGGTCATTCGCCGCTCGACGTCGTCGCCTGGCACGGCAACTACGCGCCCTACAAATATGATCTGGCGACGTTTTCACCGGTAGGAGCCATCCTGTTCGACCACCCCGATCCTTCGATCTTCACCGTGCTGACGGCGCCGAGCGGCGAGGAAGGCACCGCCAACATCGACTTCGTCATCTTCCCGCCGCGCTGGCTGGTGGCGGAGGATACGTTCCGGCCGCCCTGGTACCACCGCAACATCATGAGCGAGTTCATGGGCCTGATCCACGGGCAGTACGACGCCAAGGAGGAAGGTTTCGTGCCCGGCGGCATCAGCCTGCACAATCTGATGCTGGCCCACGGCCCCGATGCGCCTGGCTTCGAAAAAGCCTCGCGTGTCGAACTGAAACCGGTCAAGCTCGACAACACGATGGCGTTCATGTTCGAGACCCGATTCCCGCAAATGCTGACCCGCTACGGCGCTGAGCTCGAAACAAGGCAGGACAATTACATCGACTGCTGGACCGACCTGAAGAAGCGCTTCAACGGCACGCCGGAGGGCGACCGGTCTTGAGGCCTGCGCGATGAGCGACCGGCTGGTGCTTCTCGGCTCCAAGGGTGGCCCGGCATTACGGCCGGGCGGACCTTGGCCGAGTTCGTCGCTGCTGGAGCTCGGCGGGCGAACCGTCGTCGTCGATTGCGGGCTGGGTGTAACACGCGGCCTGGTCGATGCCAGCATCAGCCTGAAGGCACTCGACCTGATCTTCATCACCCATCTGCATTCCGACCATGTGCTGGAACTAGGGCCGTTGCTGCACACCGCCTGGACGGCCGGTCTCGCCAGTCCGGTGACGTTGTTCGGACCGCCCGGCACCGGCCATTACTGGCGGCGCTTCTGTCAGGCGATGGAGTTCGACATCGAAATCCGCATCGTCGATGAAGGCCGACCGGACATTCGCCAGCTGGTTTCGATCGTTGAATTCGGCGAGGGCGAGATTTTTGCGCAGCGCGGCCTCGAGGTTTCGGCGCTGCGCGTCGATCATCCGCCGGTGACCGACTGTTTCGCGCTGCGTTTCGAGCATGCCGGCAAAAGCATCGTGTTCTCAGCCGACACCGCTTTCTTTCCGCCGCTCGCCGGCTTCGCCAAGGAAGCCGACGTCCTCGTCCATGAGGCCATGCTGGAGGAAGGCATCGAGCGGCTGGTCGCCAGGACCGGAAATGGCGCGCGGCTGAAAGAACATCTGCTTGCCAGCCACTCCTTTGCCGAGGAAGCCGGACGCATCGCCAGCGACGCCGGGGTGAAGAGACTGGTGCTCAACCACCTCATTCCGGCTGACGATCCCGAGATCGACGAGGCCGATTGGGAGGCCGCTGTCAGGAAATCGTGGGCGGGTGACTTGACGATTGCCCGCGACGGCCTTGTTGTGGGGTTTCGGGAGTAACGATGGCCGACGAAGAGATCTGGGATGAGGTACGCAAGTCTGGGGAGACATCCTGGGCGCAGATCTCCCCGTTTCTCGATCGAGTGGAGGACTTGCCGTCCTTTGTCCGCTTCATCGATGCGCTGCGGAGGGACCGGGAGGACGCCGACCGCAAGAAGGCGCTGCGATCAACGGGACCTGATATCGGCTGGAATGGCTGGGAAAACAATTCGATAGCCGCTTTTCTTGAATCAGCGGTCGCCTGCGTCCAAGACAATGGGCCGGGCTTTTTAGCTGACGAAAATCCCTGGAAAGCCGCGGCCACAATTCTCTCTGCCGGCAAATATTACGAATAACCGCAATATTACGAACAATCATCGGGAGGACGCATGAAGCTTGCCACATTGAAGGACGGGACGCGCGACGGAAAACTCGTCGTCGTCTCGCGCGACCTGACGCGCTTCACCGACGCCTCGTTCCTGGCGCGAACGCTGCAGGCGGCGCTCGACGACTGGCAGCGGATTTCGCCGCATCTGGCGACCATCGCTGAATCGCTGGAGAACAATGCGGTGCCGTCGGCGCGCTTCCATGAGCATGACGCCCATTCGCCGCTGCCGCGCGCCTATCAATGGGCTGACGGATCGGCCTATGTGAACCATGTCGAGCTGGTGCGAAAGGCGCGCGGCGCCGAGATGCCGGCAAGTTTCTGGACCGATCCGCTGATCTACCAGGGCGGCTCGGATTCTTTCATCGCGCCGCGCGAGCCGATCCGCATGGCGGACGAAGCCTTCGGCATCGACATGGAGGCGGAAGTCGCCGTCGTTGTCGACGATGTGCCGATGGGCGCCAGCCTCGACCAGGCGCGCGCCGCGATCCGGCTGGTCATGCTGGTCAATGACGTGACGTTGCGCGCGCTCACCGGGCCCGAACTCGCCAAGGGGTTCGGCTTCTTCCAGTCAAAGCCATCCTCGGCCTTCTCGCCGGTCGCGGTGACGCCGGACGAACTCGGCGACGCCTGGGACGGCGGCAAGGTCAGCCTGCCGCTGCTCGCCGACCTCAACGGCAAAGCGTTTGGCCGCGCCAATGCCGGCGTCGACATGACCTTCGATTTCCCGGCGCTGATCGCCCATGCGGCGAAAACACGGCCGCTGGTTGCCGGCACCATCATCGGTTCCGGCACCGTCTCCAACAAGCTGGATGGCGGGGCGGGCAAGCCGGTGTCGGCGGGCGGCGCCGGCTATTCCTGCATTGCCGAATTGCGGATGATCGAGACCATTGAGTCAGGTGAAGCGAAGACGCCATTCCTGCGCTTTGGCGACACGGTGCGTATCGAGATGAAGAATAAAAGTGGAAACTCGATCTTCGGCGCCATCGAGCAGAAGGTCGAGAAGTACCAGGCATAACGGGGGGCAATGCGATGACGGGCGAGGCGTTCTATCTGCTGGCCGGCGTCTGGGCGCTTGGGATTCTGGTGGTGTTCATCCAGGCGATCCGGCTGAGCTACCGCATCGAGGCGCGCTCGCCCGATTTGATCAACCGCAGCGGCTACCCGCGCAAGGCGATGATGTTCCACACCATCACCAACACCAGTGTGGCGCGCGACGAAGAAACGCAGGCCATGCGCCGGCGCATGAACCGGCTTTTGTTGATCGTTCTCGCCGGATTCGCGGTTATGGCAGCAGGCATTGGCCTGGTCAGACGAATGAACTCATGACCTTGCTGGATCACCTGCGCCGCATGGCCGGCAACAATCTCTGGTCGAATGACCGGCTCTACCGCGCCGTGCTGCAGCTCCAGCCCGGCGAGTTCGAAGCCGAACGCACTAGCTTCTTCCCGTCGATCAAGGTGACGCTCAACCACATCCTCGCGGTCGATCATCTCTATCTCGATTTCCTGGAAGAGGGCGGCGTCGGCGCTGCCGCTTATGACGATTACGTGCCGTTCGATGAACCGCAGGCGCTGTTTGCCGCCCAGGTCGCGGCTGATCGACGCCTGATTGTCTTTTGTGAAGGGCTGTCGGAAGATGATCTCGACCGGCGTGTCATCACAGACCGGCGCGAGGACGGCATGATCCCCGAAAAGATCGGCGATATCCTCGCCCACGTCTTCCTGCACGACATCCACCATCGCGGCCAGGTGCACGCCATGCTCTCCGGCACCTCGGTCGCGCCACCGCAATTGGACGAGTTCCTGCTCGATTATGATTTGAAGGTGAGGAAGGAAGAGGTCGCGCGACTGGGGTTGTGATCGACCATCCCAGACAGTGGCGCCGCCCCTCATTGCCGGCAGGCAGGTGAGGAGCAGCTTGATGCCTGCGATTTGGCGTTACGCCGCTTTGCCGTCCACTTTGATCACGCCGCGCTTGATCTGGTCCTGCTCGATCGATTCGAACAGCGCGCGGAAATTGCCTTCACCGAAGCCTTCGTCGCCCTTCCTCTGGATGAACTCGAAGAAGATCGGGCCGATCACGGTTTTGGAAAAGATCTGCAGCAGGATCTTGGTCATGCCGCCATCGACCACGCCTTCGCCGTCGATCAGGATGCCGTGCTTCTTCATCCGCTCGATCGGTTCGTCATGGCCGTTCACGCGGTCATACGACATGTCGTAGTAGGTCTCCGGCGGGCCGGGCATGAACTTCAGCCCGTTGTCGGCAAGCTTGTCGGTGGCGGCGTAGATCTCGTCGGTGCCCACCGCGATGTGCTGGATGCCCTCGCCATTGTATTTCTTCAGATACTCGGCGATCTGGCTGGTGTCGTCCTTGGACTCGTTCAGCGGAATGCGGATCTTGCCACAGGGCGAGGTGATGGCGCGGCTGACGAGGCCGGTGATCTTGCCGTCAATGTCGAAGAAATGGATCTGCTTGAAGCCGAACAGCTCGCGATAGAAATCCCACCATTTGTCCATCTGGCCGCGGTAGACATTGTGGGTGAGGTGGTCGAGGAAGTAGAAGCCGACGCCTTGCGGCCGCGGATCGCGCTCGCCCAGCCACTCGAACTCGGCGTCATAGGCCGAGCCCTTCTTGCCATAGGCGTCGATGAAATAGAGCAGCGAGCCGCCGATGCCGACGATGGCCGGCACGTCGAGCGCCTTGTCGTCGCCTTCGTAAGGTGTCGCGCCTTTCGAGACCGCATGGTCGAAGGCGTGCTTTGCATCGACCACGCGCCAGGCCATCGAGGCAGCGCAGGGGCCGTGCTTGTCGACGAACTTCATTGCATGCGAGCCGGGCTCGGCATTGACGACATAGTTGATGTCGCCCTGGCGCCAGACGGTGATGTCTTTCGTGCGGTGCTTGGCCACCGCGACATAGCCCATGCGGGTGAACAGTTCGGCGAGCTTCTGCGGCTCCGCATGCGCGAACTCGACGAATTCGAAACCGTCGGTGCCGGCGGGGTTTTCCTTGCTGATCTTGGCAGGCGGGGCGTCGTGCGGGAAGGGACCCATGGCATTCCTCCAAACGGATGGTGGCCGCATCGGGCCACGAGATAACCAATCATAGCGCGAAGCGGCCGCACGGTGCTTGCATTCAAACGCTTGAAATGATCAAGTCGTGCGCGATTCGTGCATGATCGGAGACAAATCCATGGACGACGCGCGCATCGATCAATTTGACCGCAAGATAATGGCTCTTTTGCAGGGCGACGCGCGGCTCACCAACAACGACCTCTCGGAGCGCGTGAACCTGTCGGCATCGCAATGCTCGCGCCGCCGCCAGCGGCTGGAGGAAGACGGCTACATCAAGGGCTATCGCGCCGTGCTCGATCGCGACAAGCTCGGCTTCTCGCTGGTCAACGTCATCTCGGTGACATTGGCCACCCACAACCGCGACAATGCCAGGCGCTTCGGCGAATTGCTGGCACGGCTGCCCGAGGTGCAGGAGGCGCACGCGCTGACCGGCGAGATGGATTACATCTTGAAGGTGGTGACGCCCGATCTCAAATCACTGTCGGAATTCGTCAACGGCGTGCTGCTGCCGCACGAATCCGTGCAGCATGTGAAGACGGCGATCGTGCTGGAGACGCTCAAGGAAACCGGCGCGCTGCCGATTTAAGGTGTGTTGATATTCAGGTGAGGCCGGCCTGCAAATGCCGGCTTCCCTGCGCTTCCGGGGCTCACGTACTTTAAGTACGCTCCGCTCCGGTTGTCGGAAGCCACCATTTTCGACTCGGCCTGACCTGAATCTCAGCACACCTTGCGTTGAGGAATCTTCACCCCTTCGACTGCTGGATCAGCTCATAAAGATTGGTGCAGCGCGCTCCGGAGCGGCAATAGGCGAAGACCGGGCCTTCGAGCCCGTCGAGCGCCTCGGCCTGGTCCTCGACATTCTCGGCCGTGATCTGACCGCTGATCACCGGGATGTAGCGGAAGGCAAGCCCCGCCGCTTCGACCGCCGCCTTGACGCTGTCGGCTGAAGGCTGGCCGGGCTGCTCGTCATCCGGCCGGTTGCAGATCACGCTCCTGAAGCCGGCTTCCTTGATGGCGACGATGTCTTCGGGCTGGATCTGGCCCGAGACCGAATAGTCCTCGCTGATTTCGCGATATTCCATGGCAGCATCCTCGCAATCTGGTTTGGCCCAAAGTCTTGCCACTCTCGCACGAGGTCGGCAATCCGGGCTCGCAAAGAAATCCCTCGGCGCAAATAGACATTTGCGGCCCAAGATCCAACCCAGGCTCAAGAGGTTTCGCGCTGTTGGCCTTGCCCGAAGCGGGCAGCGACTCTAAACAAGCGCCACCGGAAACAGGAAGGAAACTCCCATGAGCATTCGTCGCATCGATGTTGGCCCGCGCATGAGCCAGATCGTCATCCACGGCAACACCGTCTACCTGGCCGGCCAGGTCGGAACGCCCGGCGCCAGCGTCGGCGAGCAGACCAAGTCGATCCTCGCCACCATCGACGAATTGCTGGCCAAGGCCGGCACCGACAAGACCAAGATCCTGCAGGCGATCATCTGGCTGGCCGACATGGGCACCTTCGCCGAGATGAACAAGGAATGGGACAAGTGGGTGCCGCAAGGCAACACGCCCGCCCGCGCCACCGGTGAAGCCAAGCTGGCCGGCCCGGAGTATGTGGTCGAGATTATTATTACGGCTGCGATCTGAGGCGTTGAAGCTGCTGATCTCCCCCCTCGTGGGGGAGATGCCTGGCAAGGCAGAGGGGGGCGCTGTCCCGCCGACGTCTTAGTTTTTCAAATTGATCCCGGCAGGTAAAATCCAAGTTGGCGCTCTGTGGCGCCCCCCTCTGGCCTGCCGGCCATCTCCCCCACGAGGGGGGAGATTAGCTACCCCTGCGAAGGCCTGAACCTTGCCACCAGCGTGTGGCTCTCGGCGGCATAAGTGAACCTCACCTGCGTCACCGGGTGTTCGGCGCTCCAGGTCCGGCGCTCGACCACCAGGCACGGTGCGCCGGTTGCTATATCAAGCGCTTCGGCAATGTGCCTGTCGGCGGCCATCGCGCGGATGCGGTGCTCGGCCTCGCTCCACGGCACGCGGCCGATCAGCCAGGGGCCGGGGGCGATATCCAAAAACTCTTCTTCGCCGGCTTCCGCGACGGCGGCGAGATTGATCAGCCGCTCTTCGTGCGCGAACGGCCGTTTGCCTGCGAAATGCCGGCATTCGAGCGCCAGCACGGGCCCGGCGGCGCCAAGTTCCAGCAAGCCACGATCCTCGGCGCTGCTGCGCCTTTTCTGACGCGCCACGCGCTCATAGCGATAGGCCAGCCCGAGCGCCTCGACCTCAATCCTGATGTCGTGGATCTCCAGCACCGCCGCCTGCGACTGCGGTTGGCGGACGAAACTCCCCGAACGTCGGCGGCGCTCGATCAACCCGGCCTTGGCCAGTTGCGACAGCGCCTTGTTCACCGTCATGCGCGAGCAATTATACTGCGCCGTCAGCTCGTGCTCGAACGGGATGCGGTGACCCGGCGCCCAGGCGCCGGACATTATTTTCTCGCTGATGTCGGACAGGATGCGCTGGTGCAGCGAGCCGCCGCCTTCCGTCGCCGCTGTCTCAATGATGCTCATGCCGAAAGCGCCGTCATCACCTGCCGAAAGCGTTCGGCAATCGCCTCGCGCCTGGCATGCTTGCCACCGCTGACTTGCTTATTGCCGTGTACCCAAACGCAATCGACCTTGCCGCCATTGGCAAAGATCCAGGCGTCGAGGATGGCATCGCCGCTCTTGCCGGCCAGCGAAGGATGGTTCTGGTCGAGCGAGACGAAATCGGCCGCGGCCCCGGCGGCAATCCGCGACGGACCGGCGCCCAGCGCCACGCCGCCGCCGTCGAGCGCGGCGTCGAACAAAGCGCGCCCGGTCGAACCGCCGGCCACCGCCAGCACGTTGCGGGCGCGGTGCGCCAGGCGCTGCGAATATTCGAGCTGGCGCAATTCATCCGGCAGGCCGATCAGCACATTGGAATCGGAGCCGACGCCGAAGCGGCCGCCATGTTCTCTGAAGAGCGGCGCGGCAAAAGTGCCGTCGCCGAGATTGGCCTCGGTGATCGGGCACAGACCGGCGATGGCGGCGCTTTTTGCCATGCCAATGGTCTCAGTCTCGGTCATATGAGTGGCATGGATCAGGCACCAGCGCTTGTCGATCCCGGCATTGTGGAGCAGCCATTCGACCGGCCGCGCGCCGGACCACGCCAGGCAATCCTCGACCTCCTTCACCTGCTCGGCGACATGGATGTGGATCGGCCCATCAGGTGCCATCGCCGCAACTAAAGTGAGTTCCTCCGGCGTTGCGGCGCGCAGGCTGTGTGGGGCAACGCCGACGACAGCCTGATTCAGTGCGCGAACGGATTCGCGGCTTTTCTCAAGCAAGCGTCCGAAGCGATTCACATCGTTGATGAATCGTCGCTGGCCTTCGTTGGGTGCAGGGCCGCCAAACGAGGAATGCGCATAAAACACCGGCAGCAGCGTCAGGCCGATGCCGGTCTCGGCGGATGCAGCAGCAATGCGCTCAGCCATCTCGGCAAGGTTGGCATAGGGTTTTCCGTCGCGGTCATGGTGGAGATAATGGAACTCGCCGACGCGCGAGAACCCGGCCTCCAGCATCTCGACATAAAGCTGCGCGGCGACCGCCTCGACCTGGTCCGGCGTCATCGACAGCGCAAAGCGGTACATCACCTCGCGCCAGCTCCAGAAACTGTCGGCGGAGGGGCCGCGCAGTTCGGCAAGCCCGGCCATGCCGCGCTGGAAGGCGTGGCTGTGCAGGTTCGGCATGCCTGGAACAACAATAGCGTGTTGCTCGTCATCGGCTTGCGGCGACGAGCCTGGCTCTACGGTGGTGATGCGACCGTCGGTCAGCGAGATCCGCACCTTGTCATGCCAGCCATCGGCCAGCAGCGCCTGTTTCGCAAAGATCGCCGTCACGTTTTTCTCCGTGTTCCCTGAACATAGCACTTGCAGTGCGTTTCAATATGTATATACATAATCGTCATCCAATCAACGGAAAAAGATGATGGCGGCACAGAACAAAAGCCGGGCAGGGGGCCTTCACCTTTGGCGCAATGCGCGCCTGGCGACCATGGCCGAAGGCGAAGCCGGACTGGGCATCGTCGAGAAGGGCGCGATCGCCGCCCGCGACGGTCTCATCGTCTATGCCGGCCCGGAAGCCGACATGCCGTCAGCCCTGGCTCAAGGCGCTGCGGTCACCGATTGCGAAGGCCGCTGGATCACGCCTGGCTTGATCGACTGCCACACCCATCTCGTCCATGCCGGCAATCGCGCCAATGAATTCGAGATGCGGCTGGCCGGCGCCACCTATGAAGAGGTGGCCAGGGCCGGCGGCGGCATCGTCTCCTCGGTCAAATCCCTGCGCGCCGCCAGCGAGGACGAGCTTGTTGCGCAGACGCTGCCACGCCTAGACGCACTGATGGCCGAAGGCGTCACCACGGTGGAAGTAAAGTCGGGCTACGGGCTCGATCTCGAAAACGAACAGAAGTCGCTTCGCGCAGCCCGGCGTCTGGACAAGGAGCGGCCGGTGACGGTTCGCACGACTTTCCTCGGCGCGCATGCGCTGCCGCCGGAAGCCAAGGGCGACAAGGATGCTTTTGTCGATCTGGTTGCTAACACGATTCTTCCCGCCATCGCCGCTGAGGGGCTGGCCGACGCCGTCGACGGTTTCTGCGAAGGCATCGCTTTTTCGCCGGAGCAGATCGCCCGCGTCTTCGACAAGGCAAGGGCGCTCGGCCTGCCGGTGAAACTCCATGCCGACCAGTTGTCCAACCTGCACGGCGCGGCACTTGCCGCGCGCTATGGTGCGCTGTCGGCCGACCATCTCGAATACACCGATGACGCAGGTGCTGCGGCCATGGCCAAGGCCGGCACGGTGGCGACGATCCTGCCCGGCGCCTACTACTTCATCCGCGAAACCAAGAAGCCGCCGATCGCCCTGTTTCGCCAGCATGGTGTCAAGATGGCGGTCGCCACCGACAACAATCCCGGCACCTCGCCGCTGACCTCGCTATTGCTGACCATGAACATGGCCGCGACGCTGTTTGGCCTGACCGTCGAGGAATGCCTGGCCGGCACCACACGCGAGGCCGCCCACGCGCTCGGACTGCTCGGCCAGACCGGCACGCTGGAAGCCGGTAAATCCGCCGACCTCGCGATCTGGGACATCGAGCGCCCGGCCGAACTCGTCTACCGCATGGGCTTTAACCCGCTTCATGCCCGCATCTGGAGAGGACAATGACCGAACTTACCCTGAAACCCGGCAATGCGACGCTGGCCGACTGGCGCGCCATTTACCGTGGCGCCGTGCCGAAGCTTGACGCCTCCTGCCGTCCGAAGATCAAGGCCAGCGCCGAGGCAGTCGCGCGCATCGTTGCCAAGGGTGAGCCGGTCTATGGCATCAACACCGGCTTCGGCAAACTGGCCAGCGTTCGTATCCCCGCGGCCGATCTAGAGACGCTGCAGCGCAACATCGTGCTGTCGCATGCCGCCGGCGTTGGCGAGCCGATGCCGGTCGCTGTGGTCCGGCTGATGATGGCGCTGAAGCTCGCCAGCCTGGCGCAGGGCGCGTCGGGCGTGCGGCCGCAAACCATCGAATTGCTCGAAGCCATGCTCGCCAATGACGTCATCCCGGTGGTGCCGGCGCAAGGCTCTGTCGGCGCCTCGGGCGATCTCGCGCCGCTGTCGCACATGACGGCGGTGATGATCGGTGTCGGCGAATGCTTTACCCCGCATGGTCGCTTCCCGGCCAAGGTCGCCTTCGTCTCGCATGGACTGGAACCGGTGACGCTCGGCGCCAAGGAAGGCCTGGCGCTGCTCAACGGCACGCAGTTCTCCACTGCCTATGCCCTGGCCGCTCTGTTCGAGGCCGAAGTGCTCTACCAGTCGGCGCTGGTCGCCGGTGCGTTGTCGACCGACGCCGCCAAGGGTTCGGACGCCCCCTTCGATCCGCGTATTCATCTTCTGAGAAAGCATCCCGGCCAGATCGAGACGGCGGCAGCGCTGCGCAATCTGATGGCCGGCAGCGCCATCCGCGAATCGCACCGCGTCGGCGACGAGCGCGTGCAGGACCCATACTGCCTGCGCTGCCAGCCGCAGGTGATGGGTGCGGCACTCACCGTGCTGCGCCAGGCCGCCGACACGCTCGGCACTGAGGCCAACGGCGTCACCGACAATCCTCTGATCTTCGCCGAGGACGACACCGCGCTTTCCGGTGGCAATTTCCACGCCGAGCCGGTTGCCTTCGCCGCCGACATGATCGCGCTCGCCGTCTGCGAGATCGGCTCGCTGTCGGAACGCCGTATCGCCATGCTGGTCGATCCTGCGCTGTCGGGCATGCCGGCCTTTTTGACGCCGAAGCCCGGCCTGAACTCCGGCTTCATGATTCCGCAGGTGACGGCGGCAGCGCTGGTCTCTGAGAACAAGCAGAAGGCCTATCCGGCCAGCGTCGATTCCATCCCGACCTCGGCCAATCAGGAAGACCATGTCTCGATGGCCGCACATGGCGCGCGCCGGCTGATCGGCATGGTTGAAAATGCCACGGCCGTCATCGGCATCGAACTTCTGGCCGCCGCCCAAGGCTGTGATTTTCATGCGCCGCTGCCATCGAGCGCAGCACTAGAGGCCGTTCGCAAACTGGTCCGCTCCGAGGTGCCGCATCTCGACACCGACCGGCATTTTCACCCTGACATGGAAAAGGCGATCGCCATGGTGCGCAGCGGCGCTGCCATCAAGGCTGCCGGCACGGTGACACTGCCTTCGATTTCGGGAGCCTGACATGGCCGACTGGCTTACAGTGACGGAAGGCACGGCGCCTCTTCTGGTGTCGATCCCGCATACCGGTATCGATCTCGCCGGCCTCGACAACCGGCTGGTCTCGCCTTGGCTCGGCCGCCGCGACTGCGACTGGTGGATCGACAATCTCTATGATTTCGCCGCCGGCCTTGGCGCGACTGTTGTGCATACGTCGATCTCGCGCACCGTCATCGACGTCAACCGCGATCCCTCCGGCGCCTCGCTCTATCCCGGGCAGACGACGACCACGCTGTGCCCGACGGAGACGTTCGACGGCGATCCGCTCTACTTGCCCGGCGCCGAACCGACTCCGGCGGAGATCGACCAGCGCCGCATAGACTATTTCGTGCCCTACCATGAAATGCTGGCTGCCCAGGCCGTCAGGCTGCGCGGCCTGCACGAAAAAATCGTCATCTACGATTGCCACTCGATCCGCTCGGTGCTGCCGCGCCTGTTCTATGGCACGCTGCCGGTGTTTAACCTTGGCACCAATGACGGCCAGACCGCCGATCCGACGCTGCAAAGCCTGATCGGCCAGATCATGGCCGAAAGTGGTGAAAGCAATGTCATCAACGGCCGCTTCAAGGGCGGCTGGATCACACGCTACTTCGGCAATCCGCAAGGCGGCTACCATGCGCTGCAGATGGAACTTGCCGATCGCGGCTATCTGCGCGAGCCCGAAGGCAAGGGCGAACCGGACAATTGGCCGGTGCCTTACGATGCCGAGTTTGCCGCACCGATGCGCGCCACGCTGACGAAAATCCTCCAATCCGCCATTGACTGGGCCGGGCGCTGACGCGCCGCCTTACTCGAAAGGGACAGTGATGAACAATCCTCGCCACAACATCCGCGAAGTGCGTGCGCCGCGCGGCGACAAGCTCAACGCCAAATACTGGACGACCGAAGCGCCGTTGCGCATGCTGATGAACAACCTTGATCCGGACGTCGCCGAAAACCCCAATGAACTCGTCGTCTATGGCGGCATCGGCCGGGCCGCGCGCACCTGGAACGATTTCGACAGCATCGTCGCCTCGCTGAAGACCCTCAATGAAGACGAGACGCTGCTGGTCCAGTCCGGCAAGCCGGTCGGCGTCTTTCGGACGCACACCGATGCGCCGCGCGTGCTGATCGCCAACTCCAACATCGTGCCGCATTGGGCGACCTGGGACAAATTCAACGAGCTCGATAAGAAGGGCCTGATGATGTACGGCCAGATGACGGCCGGCTCGTGGATCTATATCGGCACGCAAGGCATCGTGCAGGGCACCTACGAGACCTTCGTCGAAGCCGGCCGCCAGCACTACAATGGCAATCTTAGGGGCAAATGGATCCTGACCGGCGGTCTCGGCGGCATGGGCGGCGCCCAGCCGCTCGCCGCCGTCATGGCCGGGGCCTGCTGCCTCGCCATCGAGTGCAATCCGGACTCCATCGATTTCCGCCTGCGCACCCGCTATGTCGACGAAAAGGCCGAGACGCTCGACGAAGCGATGGAAATGATCGAACGCTGGACAAAGGCCGGCGAAGCGAAGTCGGTCGGCCTGCTCGGCAATGCGGCCGAGATCGTGCCGGAAATGTTCCGGCGCGGCATCCGCCCCGACATGGTCACCGACCAGACCTCGGCGCATGACCCGATCAACGGCTATCTGCCCAAAGGCTGGACGATGGCTGAGTGGCGCGAAAAGCGCGTCAGCGACCCCAAGGCTGTCGAGAAGGCTGCGCGTGCATCGATGCGCGAGCATGTCGAGGCGATGGTGGATTTCTGGAACGCCGGCGTGCCGACGCTCGACTATGGCAACAACATCCGCCAGGTCGCCAAGGACGAGGGTTTCGAAAACGCCTTCGCCTTCCCGGGTTTCGTGCCGGCCTATATAAGGCCGCTGTTTTGCCGGGGCATTGGCCCGTTCCGCTGGGCAGCCCTTTCGGGCGATCCCGAGGATATCTACAAGACCGACGCCAAGGTGCGCGAACTCACGCCCGGCAACACCCATCTGCACAACTGGCTGGACATGGCGCGTGAGCGCATCGCCTTCCAGGGCCTGCCGGCGCGCATCTGCTGGGTCGGCCTCGGCGACCGCCACCGGCTCGGCCTCGCCTTCAACGAAATGGTGGCCAAGGGCGAGCTCAAGGCGCCCGTCGTCATCGGCCGCGACCATCTCGATTCCGGCTCGGTCGCTTCGCCGAACCGCGAGACGGAAGCGATGAAGGACGGCTCCGACGCCGTTTCCGACTGGCCGTTGCTCAACGCGCTGCTCAACACCGCTTCCGGCGCCACCTGGGTGTCGCTGCACCATGGCGGCGGCGTCGGCATGGGTTTTTCGCAGCATTCCGGCATGGTCATCGTCGCCGACGGCACGCCGGACGCCGCAAGGCGCCTGGAGCGCGTGTTGTGGAACGATCCGGCGACCGGCGTCATGCGCCACGCCGATGCCGGCTACGACATCGCCATTGAATGCGCCAAAGAGCACCAGCTCAATCTGCCCGGCATTTTGGGCTGATAGGCTGAAACGATGCGCATCCTTCGTGCCGCCGACTACCGCGTCATGCCGTGGAAGAATGGCGGCGGCACGACGACTGAAATCACCGTTTCGCCTGACGGCGCCGGGCTCGACGATTTCGACTGGCGCGTCTCGATGGCGCGCGTCGAGGGCGGCGGCCCGTTCTCCGGCTTTGCCGGCGTCGACCGCACGCTGGCCGTGCTGGAAGGCGAGGGCATCGTCCTCGATATTGCCGGCCGGCCGCCGGAGCGACTGACCGGAGCCTCCGCTCCGCTTTCCTTCCCGGCCGATGTGGCGACCACGGCGGCGCTGATCTCCGGTCCGATCACCGACCTCAACGTCATGACCCGCCGCGGGCGGGCGACCCACATGGTCGAGCGCCTGCTGGTTTCGGCTCCGACCGATATCCGGCCGACGACCGCAACGACCCTGATCCTGCCGCTCGACGGCGAGGTCGGCGTGACCGGCCCGACACCGTCCCGGATTGGACCCCGCGACACGCTCCTGATCGGCCCGGACGTCGCGGAATTGCGCCTGGACCCGGTAGGGCCGACGACCGTGTTCGTGATCCGGATCGCCAGCCTGGCCTAGCCGCGCCACCAGCAACGATTAACGCCTGTTGCCAAACATGATCGCACGCCGGAGAAATCTGACGTAAGCTGTTGCCTGGATCACGAAAAAGCCTGAATCCTTCCGTCGTTCCAAGGCGGACGGGAGAGCAGGGGTGCTCGTCCTTGAGTTGTCGAAAGCCCCTCCTTAAAATGTCGAAGGGATAACGCCCCTGGCGTGGTGCGGAGCAAAACTTTCGGCCAGTGTAATTATGCAACCAATTGCATTTGAATCGGTTTTAGGGACATTGCCGTGGCGGTGACGCCGCTTCGCGTCCCCCATGCGGAATTTTCAATGAATATCCAGACAAATCCTGCCCATATCGAAAAGACCAGCGCCAGCTTCCCGGTCATCACCGAAGAGCCGATACGCTCCAATTTCCTGCCCGAAGAGCGGCTGCGCGCACTGGGCGAAAGCCTCGCCAAGGGCGACATCAAGGACCTGTTCGGCCTGACGCCGTTCGACTTCCAGGCCCGCATCCGCGACAGCGCCAAGAAGATCCTGGAAGTCTACCGCTCGACCAATGCCGCCCAGGCCAAGGGCGAAACCATTACGCCGGCTGCGCAATGGCTGCTCGACAACAATTATCTGGTCGAGGAGACCATTTTTCAGGTCAAGCGCGACCTGCCGCGCCGTTTCTACCGGCAGTTGCCGACCCTGAAACTGTCCGATGGCGCCGCTGTGCCGCGCGCGCTGGCGCTGGCCTGGAGCTATGTCGCCCATTCCGACAGTTCCGTCTCGGCGACCATGTTCAAATCTATCGTCGAGGGTTTTCAGTCGGTCGAGCCACTGAAGATCGGCGAACTCTGGGCGCTGCCGTCGCTGCTGCGCTTCGTGCTGATCGAGAACCTGCGCCGCATCGCCGTGCGCGTCGACCGCACCAGGCAGATGCGCCATATCGCCAACGAGGTTGCCGACCGGGTGTTGGCGACCGACGACAATGCCGACCGGCAGAAGATCCTGTCGAGCTATGGCGCGCATGCCCAGGACACGACCTTTGCCACCCAGTTGCTCTACCGCCTGCGCGACGGCTCGCAGAATGCCGGGAGGGCGCTGGAATGGCTGGAGGTTGAACTCGAGAAGACCGGCTCCGACGCCGAGGAAATCATCATTTCCGAGCATCGCACGCTGTCCAGCGGCAATGTCACCACCGGCAACATCATCCGCGGCCTGCGCCTCATCAACGACGTCGACTGGACGGTGTGGTTCGAAGGCGTCAGCCGCATCGACACGCTGTTGCGTGAGCGCACCGATTTCGCCGCGCTCGATTTCTTTTCTCGCGACCAGTACCGCACGTCGATCGAGCAATTGGCGCGCCGCTCCGACCTCTCCGAATTCCGCGTCGCCGAAAAGGCGATCGAGCTTGCCGGCCACGTGCCGGGCGTCACCGATGCCTCCGGCGTGCCGGATGAAGCCGCCGATCCTGCCGTGCACACCGATGTCGGTTTCTTCCTGGTCGGCCCGCGCCGGCCGGACCTGGAAAAGGCGATCGGCTACCGGCCGCCTTTCTATGTGACCTTCAAGCGCGCCTTCACCGCCACCGGCTGGCTGGGCATCGTGGTGCCGGTCTTCCTGCTGACGGTGCTGCTGCTGGTGCTCTCCGGCAACGCGCTTGCCCATCTCGGCCTTTCCGTTCCCTCGATCACTTTGATGCTGGCGCTGTTTGCGGTGCCGGCCAGCGAAGGTGCGCTCGCTTTCTTCAACACCGTCGTATCGCTGTTCCTGAAGCCGACCCGGCTCGTCGGCTATGATTACAAGCACGGCATTCCTGCCGCGGCGCGCACGCTGGTCGTGGTACCGTCGCTGATCGGTTCGCGCGACGATGTCGAGGAAAACATCCGCAACATCGAAGTGCATCACCTCGCCAACACGGCCGAAGAGATCCATTTCGCGCTGCTCTCAGACTGGCCGGATTCCAAGACCGAAATCGACGCCGCCGACATCGAGATCCTGCAATATGCGCGCGACGAGATCGCCAGGCTGAATGCCCGTTACCCCTCCGAAGGCGCGCCGCGTTTTTACATCCTGCATCGCCGCCGGCTCTACAACCAGGCGCAGGGCGCCTGGATGGGCTGGGAGCGCAAGCGCGGCAAGCTGCATGAGCTGAACCTTCTCTTGCGCGGCGACAGCGACACCACTTACCTGCCGCTCGACGTGCCGCTGCCGGAAAAGGTCATCTATGTCATGACGCTCGACGCCGACACGCGCACCACGCGTGACGCGGTATCGTCGCTGGTCGGCAAGCTCTCCCATCCGCTCAACCGTCCGCATTTCGATGTGGCAAAGCGTGTCGTCACCGCCGGCTACACCATCCTGCAGCCGCGCATCACGGCCTCGCTCACCAGCGGCGACGACGCTTCCTTCTTCCAGCGCGTCTTCTCGTCCAACAGCGGTCTCGACCCCTACGTCTTTGCCGTTTCGGATCTCTACCAGGACGTCTTCAGCGACGGCTCCTTCACCGGCAAGGGCCTCTATCACGTCGACGCTTTCGAGGCGGCGCTGAAGGGCCGCATCGAGGAAAACACCATCCTCAGCCACGATCTGCTCGAAGGCGCGCTGGCGCGCGCCGCGCTCGTCACCGATGTCGAACTGGTCGAGGACTATCCGACCCGCTATTCGGTCGACGCCTCGCGCCACCACCGCTGGGCGCGTGGCGACTGGCAGCTGCTGCGCTTCATCTTCAGCCCGCGTTCCGGCGTGCCGGCGCTGTCGCGCTGGAAGATGGTCGACAATCTGCGCCGCTCGCTGACCCCGTTTTTTTGGGTGATGGCGGCGATCGCCGGCTGGACGCTTTTGCCGTTCACGCAGGCCGCGCAATGGCAGGCGTTGCTGATCCTCTCGCTGTTCATGGCGCCGACCTTCGATGTGATCAACGCCATCCTGCCCAAGAGCGGCGACCAGACGCCGCGCGGCCATTTCTCCGCGCTGGCGCGGGACACCGTCTTCGGCACGGCGCTTGTGGCGCTGAAAGTGCTGCTGATGGCGCACAACGCCTGGATGATGGGCGACGCCATCGTGCGCACGCTCTACCGCCTGTTCGTCAGTCGCCAGAACCTGCTGGAATGGCGCACGGCGTCGCAGGCGCACAAGGGCGGCGACAACGATCTCGGCTCCTATTACAGCATGATGTACGGCGCCGTGATCATCGGCGTTGTCGGTCTCGCCATTCCTGTGCTGGCCGATTCCACCGGCGCCTTCGTCGCCTTCTTCTTCGCTTTGTTCTGGATCGGCTCGCCGGCGGTCGCCTGCTGGATCAGCCGTTCGGCCGAGACCGAGGACCGCTTGCGCATATCGCAGGCCGACATCCATGCGCTGCGCACCGTGGCGCGCCGCACCTGGCATTATTTCGAGACATTCGTCACGGCTGAGCATCACAATCTGCCGCCTGACAATTTCCAGGAAAGCCCGGCGCCGGTGGTGGCGCCGCGCACGTCGCCAACCAATATCGGCGTCTACCTCCTGTCGGTGGTGTCGGCGCGCGATTTCGGCTGGATTGCGCTGTCCGACGCCATCACCCGCATCGACGCGACGATGACGACCATCGAGAGCATGCCGCGCAACCGCGGCCATCTCTTCAACTGGTACGACACAACGACGCTGAAGCCGCTCTATCCGCTCTACATCTCGGCCGTCGACAGCGGCAATCTCGCCGGACATCTGGTCGCGGTGGCGGCTGCCTGCGCCGAATGGGCGGAAGCGCCGTCCGTCCACCTGCAGGGCGATTTCGAAGGCGTCCTCGACACGGTGACGATCCTCGACGAAAGCCTGGAAGAACTGCCGGACGATCGCCGGCAGCTCAGGCCGTTGCGCCAGCGTCTGGCCGACCGCCTTGACGGCATGCGGCGCGCCGTGATGACCATCAAGGCGCAGCCGGAGATGGCCTCGATCCGCACCATCAATCTGGCCGTGCTTGCCGGCGAGATCCGCAAGCTCGCCACCGCCATCCACACCGAGGCTGGGTCGCAGCGCAGCGACGTCATCGCCGACTGGGCGGCGCGGCTGGAAGCGACCTGCGAGGCGCATGTGCACGACTCGCACAGCGACGAGAACGCCGTCGAAGCCTTGCGCGCTAAGCTGCTCGCGCTGCGCGAGCGCTGCCGCCGCTATGCCTTCGAGATGGATTTTTCCTTCCTGATGCGACAGGAGCGCAAGCTGCTGTCGATCGGCTACCGGGTCGAGGAACATCAGCTCGACGAGAGCTGCTACGATCTGCTCGCCTCCGAGGCGCGGCTGACCAGCCTGTTTGCCATCGCCAAGGGCGACCTGCCGACGGAGCACTGGTTCCGACTGGGTCGTCCCATCGTCGAGATCGGCTTCCAGGGCGCGCTGATGTCCTGGTCGGGCTCGATGTTCGAGTATCTGATGCCGCCGCTGGTGATGAAGGAGCCGCAAGGCTCGATCCTCAACCAGACCAGCAAGCTGATCATCAAGCGCCAGATCCAGTATGCCCGCTCGAAGAACGTGCCGTGGGGCATTTCGGAGGCGGCCTACAATGCCCGCGACCGCGAACTGACCTATCAGTACACCAATTTCGGCGTGCCCGGACTTGGCCTCAAGCGCGGTCTTGGCCAGAACACGGTGATCGCGCCATACGCCACGATCCTGGCTGCGCAGTTCACACCGCGCGAATCCGTCCAGAATCTCGTCAGGCTGCGCTCGATCGGCGCGCTCGGCCGGCACGGCTACTACGATGCCGTCGATTTCACACCGCAGCGCGTGCCCGAAGGCACCGACCATGCCGTCGTGCTGAACTACATGGCCCACCATTCCGGCATGTCGATCGCCGCCGTCGCCGATGCCATTTTCGAGGGCCGGCTGCGCGACCGCTTCCACAGCGATCCAGTGATCGAATCAGCCGAACTCTTGCTGCAGGAGAGGGCGCCGCGTGACATCCCGACGGCCACCGTCAGGACCGAAGCCGACGAGCGCTCGAAGGACGAGACCGAGGTCGAAAGCCCGGACTCGCGCATCATCCTCGATCCGCTGAAGGCGCTGCGCGCCACCAGCGTCATGTCCAACGGCCGTTACTCCGTGATGGTCTCGGCAACTGGCTCCGGCTACAGCCGCTGGGGCGAACTTGCCGTCACCCGCTGGCAGCCGGACCCGACCGAAGACCGGCTCGGCTCCTACATCTTCCTCAGGGATGCCGGCAGCGGCGACTGGTGGTCGGCCACCGCGGAGCCGAAGCAGGCGACCGGCGAGAGAGTGCAGACGCTGTTTTCCGACGACAAGGCGAGCTTCGTCAAAACGGTGGGATCGCTGCGTTCGGAGGTCGAGTGCATCGTCATCTCGGAAGGCAATGGCGAGGGCCGGCGCGTCACCCTCTACAATGACGGCGCCACCGATCGACATATCGAGGTGACCTCCTTTGCCGAGCTGGTGCTCGGCAACGAGGCCTCTGACAACGCCCATCCGGCGTTCTCGAAGATGTTCATCGAGACCGAGATATCAGCCAACAGCGGCGCTATCTTCGCCACCAGGCGCAAGCGCGACAAGAACGAGCCCGACCTCACCATGGTGCATTTCGTCACCGATCCGTCGGGGTCGGCGCGCGATGCCGAGGCTGAAACCGACCGCCGCGCCTTTATCGGCCGGGGCCGAACCATCGCGGAAGCGGCCGCTTTCGATCCCGGCGCCAAGCTTGGCGGCCACCATGGCTTCACCCTCGATCCGGTCGCGGCCCTGCGCCGGCAGGTGCGAGTGCCGGCCAACAAGAAGATATCGCTGACCTTCTGGACCGCCGTCGGCGCCAACCGCGCCGAACTGGACGAGGCCATCGCCAGGCTCGACCATCCCGAAAGCTTCGCTCGCCAGGCGATGCTGGCCTGGACGCGTAGCCAGGTGCAGACGCGCCACCTTGGTCTGAGCCTGACCGACGCCGCCAATGTGCAGAAGCTGGCGCGCTTCCTGATCTATCCCGATCCGTTCCTGCGCCTGCCGGCCGAATCCATCGCTTCGGGGCTGGGCAAGCAGTCCAGCCTGTGGCCGACCAGCATCTCCGGCGATTTCCCGATCTTCCTGGTCAGGATAGGCGACGTCGCCGATCTCGAAATCGTCGCCCAGGCGCTGCGCTTCCAGGAGTATATGCGCGCCCGCGGCATGATGATCGACTTCGTCGTCGTCAACGAGCAGGCGTCGTCCTATGTGCAGGACCTGCAGCGCGCGGTGGAGACGCTGTGCGAAAACAGCCGCCTGCGCGGCAAGGAACTCGGGCCGCGCCAGCACATCTTCGCGGTGCGCCGCGACCTGATGGACGAGGCGACCTACAAGACGCTGCTGACGGTTGCCCGCGTCGTGCTGCACACCCGCAATGGCACCATCTTCGATCAGATCGAGCGCGCCGAGGCGGCAGCCTTGCAGGCTCGCGACGCCTTGCAGCCGACGGGTCCCGCGTCCCCGCGCGAACCGTTTCTGCCGGTGCCGACGGCGCCTGCATACCATGCTGCGTCCGACACCGGTGCCGACGGCAGCGGCCTCAGCCAGTGGAACGGCTTCGGCGGCTTCGAAGGCGACGGCCGCCACTATGTGACGCGTCTTGCCGGCCGGCGCACGACGCCGCAGCCGTGGATCAACGTCGTTTCCAACGCCTCGTTCGGCTTCCATGTCTCGGCCGAGGGCGCCGCCTTCACCTGGAGCCGCAACAGCCGCGACTATCAGCTGACGCCATGGTCTAACGATCCGGTCACCAACCGGCCGGGCGAGGGCGTCTATATCTACGACCACGCCAGCGGCAAGGCGTTCTCGCCGCTCGCCGCCGTCGTGCGCGATCCCGCCATGACCTACGAGACATGGCACGGCCAGGGGTTCTCGACCTTCCGGTCGAAGCGTGGCCCGCTGTCGATGGATCTGACGCATGTCGTCGATCCCGTCGATCCAGTGAAGATCACCCGACTGCGCATCCAGAACTCGGGCGCGGTGTCGGCGCGGCTGCGCGTCTATGCCTATGCCGAATGGGTTCTCGGCAGCCATCGCTCGAGCACGGCGGCGACCATCGTCCCGTCGAGGGATTCAGCGACCGGCGCGCTTCTGGCGCAAAACCCGTACGGGCTCGATTTCGGCGACCGGGTGGCCTTCCTGGCAGCCACTGGTCCGGTGCATTCGGTGACAGCCGATCGCGGCGAGTTCATCGGCAGGCAAGGCACCAGCGCCTTTCCGCACGCCGTCGTCACCGGCGCCGGCCTGTCGGGCCGCGTCGAGGCCGGCGATGATCCCTGCGCGGCTGTCGCCAGCGACATCGACATTCCCGCCGGCGGCGACGTCACGCTCGTCTGGCTGCTCGGCGACGCCGCCACGCCCGCTGAGGCGAGCGCGCTGGTGCAGACCCATTCCGGCAAGGACTTCGACCAGCGGCTGGCCGACAATGAACGCGTCTGGCGCGGCTTCCTCGACACCATCCAGGTCGAGACGCCCGACAAGGCGCTCGACGCCATGGTCAACCACTGGCTGCCCTATCAGAGCCTGGCCTGCCGCATCCGCGCCCGCTCGGCCTTCTACCAGGCAAGCGGCGCCTTCGGCTTCCGCGACCAGCTGCAGGACACGCTGGCCCTGCTTGCGCACGATCCGAAGCTGGCGCGCGACCAGATCCTCAACGCGGCGCGCCGGCAGTTCCCCGAAGGCGATGTCCAGCATTGGTGGCTGCCGCGCACCGACGCCGGCGTGCGCACCATGATCTCGGACGACGTGGTCTGGCTGGCGCACGCCACCAACCGGTACATTGAGGTGACCGGCGATGCAGGGATCCTCAAGGAGCAGCTGCCTTTCATCGATGGGCAGGTGCTCGGCGAGGGCGAGCACGACGCCTTCTTCACCCCCGAAATCTCCAAGACGCACGCCTCGCTCTACGACCATTGCGCGCGCGCGCTCGACCTTGCCGTCAAGCGCAGCAGCCCGGCCGGGCTGCCGCTGATCCTCGGCGGCGACTGGAACGACGGCATGAACCGCGTCGGCGAAGCCGGGAAGGGCGAGAGCGTCTGGCTCGGCTGGTTCCTTTTGAAGACGCTGGGCGACTTTGCCGCCGTCGCCAAGGGGCAAAGCGATGCCAAGCGGGCGCAGGCCTGGATAAAACACGCCGACGTGCTGAAGCGCGCGCTGGAAAGCACAGCCTGGGACGGCCAGTGGTATCGGCGCGGCAGCTACGATGACGGCACGCCGCTCGGCTCGCACAATTCGGACGAGTGCAAGATAGACTCCATCGCCCAGTCGTGGAGCGTGCTCTCCGGCGAGGGCGACCCGGCGCGCTCGACCACGGCGATGCAGCAGGCGACGAACCTGCTCGTCGACGACAAGCTCAAGATCGTCAAGCTGTTCACCCCGGCCTTCCAAAACACGGAGAAGGACCCCGGCTACATCAAGAGCTACCCGCCAGGCGTGCGCGAGAATGGCGGCCAGTACACCCACGCGGCGACCTGGTTCGTCATCGCGCTCGCCGAGATGGGCCGCACCGACGATGCCTATCGCTGCTTCTCGATGCTGAACCCGGTCAACCATGCGCTCGACGATGCGTCGGCCGAGCACTACCGGGTCGAGCCCTACGTCGTTGCCGCCGACATCTATTCAGGTGAAGGTAAGGGCGGCCGCGGCGGCTGGACCTGGTACACGGGATCGGCCGGATGGCTTTACCGCGCTGCGGTCGAAGGCATTCTGGGCATTGAGCGGCGCGGCAAGCAGATCACATTCCGGCCCAAACTGCCCAGCCACTGGGATGGTTACTCGGCAACGCTCAAGATGCTGGGGGCCGAAGTCAAGGTTCGCGTCATCCGCGACAAAAAGGCCAAATCCATCTCGCTCGAAGTCAATGGAACCAAGACGAAGTCTTCCGGCTTTGAACCCAAAGCCGGCGACAAGACTGAGGTGGTCGTCAAGATACCGGCGTAAAATCAATGGCTTGAAGCAAACGACGCGCGCCTCTCGGGGCGCGCGTTTTTATTTGGTCATGCGCTTGGTGCAAAGCAGCCCTGCTTCTTATGTATTGGCGTTGCGGGCCGTGGGTGATTAAAAATGTGGCAGCGCTGGATCGCTGCCATGATTTTGCCGCAAGACTGACATTTCACCTTTTATCTCAAACCGTTAGCTGATCACGGCAGATTTCGCAACGTCGTCATCTTTTGTTCGCAGAATGGGAACGGAAGAGCTAGACGGGCATTGTTTTGCGACGCGTTAACCGATACGTGTCAAGAAATGGTGCAGTGCACAATGAATGTTTGGGCGGAGTAGCTGAAGTGTCACTTCTGCAAATCTACTGGAGAGCGCTGGGTTATCTCGCAGCCGACAGGAAACGCGTTGCGTTGATCTGCGGTGCGAATGTCGCGCTCGCCATCATCGCCATCCTCGAGCCGATTATGTTCGGCCGGGTGATCGACGCCATCTCCGATAAGGGTTCGGTGTTCTCGACGCTGGCGCTGTGGGCCGGTCTCGGCGCCTTCAACATCATTGCGTTTGTGCTGGTGGCGCGTGGCGCCGACCGTTTTGCCCACAAGCGCCGCAGCGAAGTGCTGTGCCAGTCGTTCGAGCGCGTGATCACCATGCCGCTTGCCTGGCACCATCAGCGCGGCACCTCCAACGCGCTGCACACGCTGCTGCGCGCTGTCGAGACCCTGTTCAGCCTGTGGCTTGAATTCATGCGTCAGCATCTGTCGACCGCCGTTGCGCTGGCGCTGCTCATCCCGACCGCGATCAGCATGGACCTGCGCATGTCGCTGGTGCTGATGGGCCTTGGCCTTCTCTATGTCGGCATCGGCCGGCTGGTGATGAAGCGCACCAAGGAAGGCCAGGCCGCCGTCGAGCGCCACTATCACAAGGTGTTCGCGCATGTGACCGACTCGGTCAGCAACGTCGCCGTGCTGCAGAGCTACAACCGTCTTGGCCACGAAGCCGATACGCTGCGCCGCTATGTCAAGAACCTGCTGGATGCGCAGAACCCGGTGCTTGACTGGTGGGCAATGGCCAATGCGCTGCACCGCCTGTCGTCGACCATTTCGATGATGGTTGTGCTGTTGATCGGCGCCTATCTCGTCACCC
Source organism: Mesorhizobium sp. P2_C5_2 (assembly GCF_056404535.1). NCBI lineage: Bacteria > Pseudomonadati > Pseudomonadota > Alphaproteobacteria > Hyphomicrobiales > Phyllobacteriaceae > Mesorhizobium > Mesorhizobium sp. P2_C5_2. Next base: position 176,641 of record NZ_JBFUDV010000004.1, read on the forward strand.
ACGGCCAGCTCAAGATCGGTGACGTCATTGCCTTTACCGGTTTTGCCACGCTGCTGATCGCTCGCCTCGACCAGATGTCGGCTTTCGCCAACCAGATTTCGGAAGCCCGCGCCAAGCTGGAAGACTTCTACCACCTTGAGGATTCGGCCGCCGACGCCGCCGAGCCGGACGGCTTGCGCGACCTCACCAACGTCACCGGCCATGTCCGTTTCGAGAATGTCGGCTTCGAGTTCGGCAATTCGGGGCAGGGCATCGACGACGTGTCGTTCGAAGTCCAGGCCGGCCAGACCGTTGCCATCGTCGGCCCGACCGGCGCCGGCAAGACGACGCTGATCAACCTGTTGCAGCGCGTCTTCTCGCCGTCCCACGGCCGTATCCTGATCGACGGCATCGACACCCGCAGCGTGACCCGCAAGTCGCTGCGCCATTCGATCGCCACCGTGTTTCAGGATGCCGGCCTGCTCAACCGTTCGATCGAGGACAACATCCGCGTCGGCCGCGCCGAGGCGACCTATGACGAAGTGCATGCCGCCGCCGACGCTGCCGCAGCGCAGGATTTCATCCTGGCCAAGAGCGAAGGCTACGACACCGTCGTCGGTGAGCGCGGCGGCCAGCTTTCGGGCGGCGAGCGTCAGCGTATCGCCATTGCCCGCGCCGTGCTCAAGGACGCGCCGATCCTGGTGCTCGACGAAGCCACCAGCGCGCTCGACGTCGAAACCGAGGACCGCGTCAAGGAAGCGATCGACGAATTGAGGCGCAACCGCACCACCTTCATCATCGCCCACCGCCTGACCACTGTTCGCGACGCCGATCTGGTCGTGTTCATGGACAAGGGCAAGGTGGTCGAGATGGGCGGCTTTGCCGAACTGTCGCTGCGCAACGGCCGTTTCGCCAGCCTGCTGCGCGCCGGCGGCCTGCTCAACGACGAGGAAGTCCGCCGCCTCAGCCGCACGGTGCAGCAGGGCGAGGCCGCGTAAGCGGGAACCTAGTTTCCCGAAGTTCAACTGTCTCGGCCAGAGATGGAAGCGCGGGTCGCGCAACAGTTCGGCCCCCGGCTTCAGGTATTGTTGCTTTGGGCTGATTCGTTGCTCTATCGTAGGTTCCCTTATGGAGGGGACCATGAACGATGACCATCTGGACAAGGAAACTTCGGTCTCCGCGGAGATCACGCCAACAGGCGTAAAAGCCAGCGCAAAGAGTCGGTTCGTGGCTGCAGTTGATCGCCTAGGCGGCAACATGGTCGAGATGCTAAATGTCTCGATTGAGGCGCGGTCCGCTGAAAAGCGCGCAGTAACTGACGCGCGCGTAAAGGCCATCGAAGCCATAACGGCACTGGGGTTGGAGCGGCTTAAAACCGACCCAGAGTTCGCGGAACGGGCGATGTGTGGCCACCTCGGCTCGGTATTTGCAAGGCAAGAGAACAAGGACGCGGTCGTCAACAAAGCCGTCGAGGACCTTCGCCGGCAACCTCCGACCGATCAAGAATCCGCATCCGGCGGCGACAACCTCGACGAGACATTCATCAATCGATTTGAGCGCTACGCTGAAGAAGCTACAAGCGACGAACTGAGAGAAAAGTGGGGAAGGGTGCTCGCAGCTGAAATTCGTAAGCCGAACACCTTTTCCGGCAAGGTACTGCGGATCGTCGACGAACTGGATCCCGAAACGGCCAAATTGTTTGAGCGCCTTTGCGAATGCCGTTTGGAAAAAGCAATTCCAAAGTCGCTTTTCGGCAACCTTAATTTTACAGAAGGAGCAAGGCTCGCCGCCGCTGGTTTGCTGGTGGAGCCCGGTCTTGGGCAGGTTCGCCGATCGACCGATATTTCGGATAGTGCGGGTGTGAGCTTGCTCTTCTGGGCCTTCGGAAATCTTGGTGTCGCCATAACCAAAACGGATTTCGTGCCACAGCCTCCCGTTTTTCAAGAGAGTGATGGCAGACAGGGACTACCGATCTACATCCTAACTGACGCGGGACACGCTATCTCTTCGATTTTGCCGGATCGCAGTTTCGAAAATGCTCGGCAACTCGTCACGAAGCTTTCGGAAGCAGCTCCGCGCTCGGAGTCTCGTCTGTACCTCGATGTTCCCAACGCTCGGTGGCAGCAGATGCTTGTATTGCCAGCGCGGCAAAATGGATGACTATCCTTAGATTTTCGCCAAGCGGCGGCACGGAGCCCTATGCGGAGGGGCGAGATAGGACGGGTGAAGAGACGGTTCCCCGCCCTGCGACACAGGCGCTCGATTGCCCCAAACACGCGGCCGGTCTATTTAGGTCCGCATGAGCGACACCTCTTCACGCCTCACCGGCTGGACCGACCTCGCCAACCCGACACGCTTTGTCGGGCTGGCCGACAGGCTGGTGCCGTGGCTGGCGTCGATTGCCGCGATCCTGCTCGCCGTCGGCCTCTATATGAGCTTTGCCGCGCCTGAGGATTTCCAGCAGGGCATCACGGTGCGCATTATGTACATCCACGTGCCTTTCGCCTGGCTCGCCATGATGTGCTACACGGTGATGGCGGTCGCCGCACTCGGCACACTGGTCTGGCGCCATCCGTTGGCCGACGTTGCGCTGAAGTCGGCAGCCCCGATCGGCGCCGCTTTCACCGCGCTTGCGCTGATCACCGGCTCCATCTGGGGCAAGCCGATGTGGGGTACCTGGTGGGTGTGGGATGCGCGCCTGACGTCCGTCTTCGTGCTCTTCCTGATGTATCTCGGCATCATCGCGCTGACGCGTGCGCTGGATGACGCCAGCCGCGCGGCCTGGGCTGCCGCCATCATCACGCTGGTCGGCTTTATCAACATCCCGATCATCAAATTCTCGGTCGACTGGTGGAACACGCTGCACCAGCCGGCCTCGGTGTTCCGGCTCGGCGGGCCGACCATCGATCCCAGCCTGCTGTGGCCGCTGCTGGTGATGGCGCTCGGCTTCACCGTGCTGTTCTTCGCCCTGCATTTGACGGCGATGCGCACCGAGATCCGCCGCCGCCGGGTGATCGCCATGCGCAGGGTGGCTGCACGGCAGGCTAACTGACGCGCGCCGCAAGCGCCCAGCTTCAGCCCATCCGCCCCCGCGCCACCACCGGCAGCGTTTCCAGCACCTTGTCGCCGTCGATCAGATACACCTGGTCGAACAGGTTGGTCACCACGCAGCAATGATCCGGCACCACGCGTACGCGCTCGCCGATGCGCAGGCTCGCGCCGTTCGCAAGCGTGACCGTGCCGTGCTCTTCGCTCAGGCCGGTGACGCGGGCGCCGGACATACCCAGCAACTCGCCAAACTCGGGCAATCCCAGCGTGTCGCTGGACAGCGCCTTGCTGCCGCTGTCAAGAATGGCGCGGGCTGGTGTCGGGTGGCTGACCACGGTTGCGAGCACCGTCAGTGCGCAATCGTCGAGCGTGCCGACGCCTTTGGCGACCTGATAGCGGTCGAGATAGATGTAGGTGCCGGGGCGGTATTCCGTGACGACGCTGTCCTCGCCCGAACGCCACATATCCGGCGTACCGCCGCTGGAGACGCGATCACAGGCGAGACCCGACGCCGCGAGCGCCTGCTTGGCGCCAACCAGCCATGTCTCGGCCTCCGCGGCGCGGCCAGCCGCGGGGTAGGTCATCAGCCCGCCGAAGGTGAGCCCCTTGGCCTGATCGATCACCTTCGCCAGCGCTAGCGCTTCGGCAGCGCTCTGCACGCCGCAGCGGCCCATGCCGGTATCGCATTCCACTAGCACGGACAGCGGGTGCCCGGCGTCGGTGAAGGTGGCGGCGAGGCCCTCCAGCGTCTCACGGCTATCGGCCGTCACCGAAAGGGTTATGCGGCCATGCAGCGCCTTGAGGCGCTCCAGCTTGGCGCGGCCTAAAATGTTGTAGGGCAGGAAAATATCGGAGAGCCCGGCATCGGCCATCACCTCGGCTTCGCCGATCTTCTGGCAGGTGATGCCGACCGCTCCCGCCGCCACCTGCTTCTTCGCCCAGTAGGGCAGCTTGTGCGTCTTGATGTGCGGCCTGAGTTTTAGCCCGTGGTGGTCGGCATGCGCCTGCGCTCGTGCGATGTTGGCTTCGGCGCGGGCCGCGTCGATCAGGATCGCCGGTGTATCGAGGTCGTCTATGCCTTGCATGAATGTCACCTTGGGAAATTTGGCTGGACTTATGGCCCCGATCGGCCGCGATGTCATGGGGCCAGCATGCAGTTTGCGTCGACACCGCAGCGCTGTTCGGCTATGCGCTTTGGGCAGGAACGCGACGCCAAGGGATCACGACCATGAAACGCTCCACAGTCAACGACATCATCCGCGATGCCGACGCCTTCATCCACTCGTTCGGCTACATCATGCCGCCTTTCGCCTACTGGTCGCCGGAAGAAATGAAGGCGCGCAAGGCTGACTCCGCGGCCATTTTCAGCTCGCGGCTGGGCTGGGACATCACCGATTACGGCCAGGAGAAATTCGACGAACTCGGCCTGTTCTTGTTCACCGTTCGCAATGGCGTCTATGCCGACATGAAGAAGGGCATGGGCATGCTCTATGCCGAGAAGATCATGATCTCGCGCAAGGACCAGCTGTCGCCGATGCACCGCCACAACATCAAGGCCGAGGACATCATCAACCGCGGCGGTGGCAAGCTGGTGCTGGAATTGTTCATGCACGATCGCGACGGCGGCATCGATCCGAAGGCCGAAGTGTCGGTGCCGGTCGATGGCACCATCCACAGGCTGCCGGCAGGCGGGCTTCTGAAGCTCGACCCGGGCCAGAGCGTGACGCTGCTGCCCGGCGTCTGGCACGCCTTCTGGGCCGAGGGCAAGGATGTGCTGATCGGCGAGGTCTCGACCGTCAATGACGATTTGACCGACAACGTCTTCCGCGAGCCGATCGGCCGCTTCTCCAACATCGACGAAGATGTCGCGCCCGTGCACCTGCTGGTGTCCGACTATGAGAAGTGGGTGGGGTAGGCGGAGGCCACTCCATATCATCGGCTGGTGCTGCCCCTCATTGCCCTGCCGGGCATTTCTCCCCGTATAGTGACGGGGAGAAAGATGCTGTCACCGATGGTTTCGCCAATGTCTTGCGTTGCAGAATAGGCGCGGCGTTGCGGCCAACTCTCTTCTCCCCGTCACTGTACGGGGAGAAGGTGCCGGCAGGCGGATGAGGGGCAGCGCTGGCGTTCCGAGATTGTTACCAAGCGATTAGAGCGCGTTTCCTACCGCTGATACTTGTCCGCCTTGCGGGTTCCGAGCAGAAGCTTGCGCTCGAGCTGTGCGCGGAGTTCGCCATAATAGGCGGTGAGGAAGGCCCTGGAATCGACCGGCTCGATCGTCATGCCGATCTTGCGCCCGATCGTCTCGGCCACGGCTTTCAGCGCGAAATAGTCGTCGCGGCGCAGCACTTCTTCCAGCTTGTGCAGTTCGGCGATGCCATAGGAATCGAGCTGCGCCTGGGTGAAGCGGAAGGCGCGTGCGTTTTGGCGTTGCGACAAATCCTCGACCAATGCCAGTTTCGGCGCTTCGACCACCCAGGTTCCGGCCAGCAGGTCGCCAATGCGCATGCGGTCGCGGTTGAACAGTGGAAACAAGGCAAACAGCAGCGCCCAGACCAGCCCGAAGATCGTCGACAGCGTGTCGGCGAGCCCCATCTCGCTGCGGCCGAGGATGATCGACAGCGGCAGGAATATCTCGATCTCGCGCATCAGGTTGCGGGCAATGACCTGATCGACCGAAAGGCCGGCGCCGCTGCGCGACGCTACCCGGATGCCGAGCATCCGCTTGCCGGGCGTGGCGGCGCGGCGGCCGGCCTCGAAGACGATGAAATAGGCGTTGCGCAGGAAGAAGATCAGGATGATCCAGACGATGAACAGCGGCTGAGCGCCTTCGCCGTTGAGGCCGGCCAGCCCGAACAGCGCGACGATCGAGATCACGATTGCCGTGACGATGATGATGACAAAGTCGAGCAAGAAGGCGGCGGCGCGGGTGCCGGCATCGGCCAGCTTGATCCGGAGATCGACGCCTTCCGGCGTGATCAGCGGCCGTATCGTCGAGACGGCAGCGCGCCTAGCGGTCGCCATGCCGCACCACCCTGAACAAATAGAAATAGCAGAGCCACAAGGTCAGCATGCCACCGCCAATCGCATAGCGCGTGAGGTCGCTGGTGATCATCTGCCTGCCGATGCCTTCGAGCAGGCCGGCACACAAAAGCATGATCGTCACCCCGACCATGGTGGTGGCGGCCACGCGTCCGGCATCGGCTGCGGCCGTCATCCTGGTCAGTTCGCCGGGGAAGGCGATACGCGTGCCGATGCGCATGCCGGCAGCGCCCGCCAGCGCAATCGCGAACATCTCGGTGGTGCCGTGGATGGACAGCCATCCGCCCAGCTCGATGCCAAGCCCCTTGGCGATGTAGATCTGGAACATCGCGCCGAGCAGGCAGCCATTCATCAGGATCAGCAGCACGCTCGGCACCGCGAAGGCAAAGCCGAGGGCGAAGGCCAGGATCGCCACCTGGACATTGTGGGTGAACAGATAGGCGGCGAAGCCCGACAGGAAATTGCTGTCGGCGCCATCATAAAGCACCTGCCGCAACACTTCGACTGAGGCGTCCGGGTTGCGCCCGCCGGCCAGACTCGGCGGGATGATGGCGTCGAACCAGCCCTTGTCTTTCGTCACCAGCCAGTAGCCGGCGCCGAGACCGACAAACGTCAGAACAACCGACAGCAACGTCTCGCGCCACAAATCGCGAATGGCATGCGGCCAGTCGTGCAGGAAGAAATCACCGATGCGCTGCCGCAAGCTGCGGCGTGCGCCATAGAGGTAGAAATAGCCGCGCAGGCAGAGCGCTTCGAGATAGCCGACCAGCGCATTGTCGAGCGACGTCGCCCGCGCCACCGAAAGCGACGACAGCGCCGAGCGGTAGAGTAGGGGGAGCGATAGCAGCTCATCCTCCGACAACGTCCGCGGCGCGCGCTTCTCGACCCGGGCGAGCAGCGCCTCGAACGCCTTCCAGTCGGCCTCGCGCTCCGACCGGAAGCTCGCCAGCGACTGGCGCACAGCGTCCTTGCCGACCAGCGCGTTCACAACAGATCCTCCCGCTTGAGCTCGAGATAGCGCTCGACCAGCGCCGGTCCGAGCCTTTGATGGTCGGCCTCGATGACATGCGCGCCGAGGAGCCGCAGCCGCCCGATGACGACCTGCCTTTCGCGCAGCAGCCCGCCGGCGACGACGGAGCGCCCCACATCCTCTGGTGTATCCGGCGGCATGTCGGCCAGTGTCTCCAGCTCGACATCCTTCATCATCATGAACAGCACCAGATGCCGTTCGGTGAGCCGCCCGACGGTGCGCAGCATCAGTTCGGCGCTGATCGGATCGACGAAATCGGTGAAGATGATCACCAGCGAACGCCGGTCGAGCCGCGCCGCAAGCGTCGTCAGCGCCAGGGTGAAATTGGTCTCCTCGGTGGAATAGTCGATCTCGGCCGCCCGCTTCTGGATCATGGCGAAGCTTGCCGAGCCGCGCACCGCGCCGCTGGAAACGCGCGGCCGCGCATCGAAGCCGAACAGGCTGACCATGTCGCCGCCCTTGAGCGCAATGAACGCCGACAGCAAGGCGGCGGTGACGGCGCGGTCGACCTTCGGCACGCCGTCGACGGGTTCGCACATCAGCCGGCCGCTATCGATGGCCAGCACGATGTTGTTGTTCTCCTCGATGCGGAACTCGCGCGCCAAAAGCCTGCCGTGACGGGCACTGCGCTTCCAGTCGATCATCCGCCGGCCCATGCCGGGCTGGTAGTCCTTGAGCGCCTCGAATTCGCGGCCCTGGCCGGCGCGGCGCTGCGCATGGCCGTCGGGTAGCGACTGGCGCTGCAGAAGCGTGATCGCCTCGTCGCGGGCGCTGCTGACGTCGGGCAGCACCGCGACCTTGCTGTCCATCGGCAGCACGACCTGGTTCCAGACCAGCCCGAACGGCCCGCGCCAGCGCACCCACAGCCGGTCGAACCTGGCAATACCGCGCCGCAGCGCCTGAAATTTGAGGTCGAGCGATGCGCTGCCGGCCTTGGCAGTCAATGCGCCGCCGGTGCCGCCCAGCGGCGCCAGCCGCTCATCATGGCCGAGACGCGCCTGCACGGCGCGCGGCCGCCCGCTGAGCTTGGCAGTGACATTGACGGTGAACTGGCCGCCGACGCTGACCTGCGGCGGGGCATGGATGCTGGCGTCCAGGGAGGCCCGTCCGCGCCCGGCGGCCGCGTCCACAGCCAGGAAGGCAAGCAGCACGCAGATCCACAGGAGGCCGAGATACCACAGCGACGGCAGCGCGAGCGCGATCAGGAAGGCCGGTATTGCACCTGCCGCACCTGCCCAGACTGCCCGGCCGCTCGGATAGATCAACGTGGCGCTTCCGTCTGGTCGACAAGGTCGGTGACGATCTGCTCGACCAGGCGGCCGTCGATCTGTGCCGCCGGCGAAAGGATCACGCGATGGCGCAGCGCCGGCACCGCAAGCGCCTTGACGTCGTCGGGGATGACATAGGCACGCCCGTCGAGGGCTGCGCGGGCACGCGACGCCCTGGCCAGCATGGCGCCCGCGCGCGGGCTGGCGCCAACCTCCAGATCGGGGCTGGCGCGCGTCGCCCGCACCAGCCTTGCGATATAGTCGACGACGTCGTCGACCAGCGTGACCTCGCCGACCGTCGCCAACGCCTTTTCCAGCGTCTTGCGGTCGGCCTGGGCGGTGATGCCGTACTGGTTGATGTCGTGCGAGGCGGTGCCGCCGCCGTGATGGATGATGATAGCCTTTTCCTCTTCAGGGCCGGGATAGCTCACCCGATGCTTGAACAGGAAGCGGTCGAGCTGCGCTTCGGGCAGGGGATAGACGCCCTGGTGTTCGATCGGGTTCTGCGTCGCCACCACCATGAAATTCGGGCCGAGCGAATGGGTGGTGCCGTCGAAGGTGACGGCATGCTCCTGCATCGCCTCCAGAAGGGCGGCCTGCGTCTTGGGTGGTGTGCGGTTGATTTCGTCGGCAAGCAACAGGTCGCAGAAGATCGGGCCGCGCGTCAGCGTGAATTGCCCGGTCTGGAAATTGTAGATGTTGGAGCCGACGATGTCGCCGGGCATCAGGTCGGGCGTGAACTGGATGCGACCATAGGCGACGCCCAGCGCCTGGGCGAAGCAGCGCGCCGTCATGGTTTTGGCCGTGCCCGGCGGTCCCTCGAGCAGAATATGCCCGCCGGCGAACAATGCCGTCAGCATCAGATCGACCGTATCGTGTTGCCCGGTGATGGCCTTGGCCACCTCTTCCCTGATCTGTGTCGCCAGGGCCTTCACATCATCGACGTTCACCGAGCCTCCTTGCCGTCCAGTCGTGCAGCTTTTCGGCTGCCTCATGCATTTGTGTCAGGGTCTTTGCCGCGTCGGCGGCCCGCAGGCGGGTCGTGAAACCGCCGGGTTCGTCCTTATCGCGGGAATCGAGCCAACGGTCGAGCGCTTCGCCCTGCAAACCATGCGGCGCGCCGAGCAGCGCGCCGGCGCGCACACGTGCCAACGCTCCATAGCGGTCGCCCAGTTCCTCCAGCCGGCCGGCGCGACGCAACAGCATCGCCGTGGTGTCGACCAGGGCGCGCTTGCCGAAGGCGATGGCGCGCTGATCGGCCCGCGGCGGTCCGAACCGGCCAAGGCCATGCAGGAAGGCAAGTGCCGCCGCCGCCAGGATGGTCAGCGTCAACGCCAGGAAGGGCGGCTCGACCAGAAGCTTCGCGAGATCGTATTTCCGCCCGACGCCATGCAGCGTCAGGTCGAACATCACCGGATCGTCTCCGGGTTGCAGGAAAGCGATCAGCTTGTGTGCGGCCGCTGCCATGTCAGGGTCCTTTAACCCGGCATTGTTGATCAGGTCAGGATCGGTCAGGATGTAGAACGGCTCGTCTTCGATCTGGGTCAGCACCGCCTTGCCGTCGCCAGCGGCGATGAGCGGATGCTTGTCAGCCACCCATTGCAGCTGGTCGGGAGCGTTGACGACGAGGCCGTAGACGTCGATCTGCTTCGCCGTGGCGTTGCCTTCGCCGAGCGTCGCCTTGGCGATGCGGCCGAGCCAGTCGTTGACCACCACATTGGGCAGGCGCTGGATCTTCATCTCCCAGCCCTCATGCTGGAACAGCGGGAGCGTCGCCCATTTGGGCAGCACGAACAGCGTATCCAGGCCTTTGCGAAGCTTGATGATGTTGGCGAGCGCATCCGGATCGCTGTCGAGCGAAATAGTGACGATCAAGAGGTTCGTATCGATCTCAAGGTCGCTGTCGGATCGCGCCATATCGGGCGCTTCGCCGGTCAGCTTCAGCCATTCAGCCAGGCCGGCATAGCCAATGCCGCTCTTCGACAGCGGCGTCGCGCCGCCGACGCTCGGCTGGCGGAAGTCGGGCGCATACGTGGACAACAGGAAGAAACCCGCCGCCGCGAGCAGGCTGGCAAAAATGCCCCAGAACAGTGTCCTTCGGCTGAACGGTTCCTGCTGGGCGATGTCGGCGGTCGAAGCACTCACACCCAGGCATCCCTGAAGACGAATCGCTCATAGGCGCCGCGCGCCTCCTGCCAGCCTTCCGGCCCGACTGGCCGGCGCGCGAACAGCGCCGCCTCGACGATGCGCGCGATCTGGGTGAAGGCGCTACGCGCCCGTGTCGGGATCGAAGCAGCATTGGCGATGTCGCGCGCCGTCAGCGACGGGCGCAGGAAGTCGGGCAGGCGCCCGGCAATGTCGGCGACGCTGCGGCGAAGCAGGAGATGCACTGCCTCGTCATACTCGCCGCGGGCAGCCAGCGCATCGGCTTCCGACAACAGGATCTGCGCGGCGCCGACGTCGGGGCGCCATGTCGCCTCCGCCTCGGCCACGCTCTTCTTGCGCCGCCAGGGCAGGCGCCAGGCGACGCCTTTCACTTCGAGGAAAATCAGCAACAGGATGATCGCAGCGCCTGTGATCACAGCGCCCCAGAACAGGTAGATCATGTAGGGGCCAAGCCATTTCAGGAACTCGCCCAGCGGTTTCAGCCACTCGGGCGTCTCCGGTGGCCTGAAGGCCGGCAGGTCGAACTGGATCGAATCGTCCGACAGCAACTGCTTGTGCAGTTTGGCCAGCCATTCGGCTTGCGCAGCGTCCGGCTGTGCAGCAATCACCTTTTCGCCCCCATGCAACCCGCGGTTCGCGGGCCGACACTGACAATGCAGCGCAACATTTGCAAGTGGGCTAGACGCCGCTCGCCAATCTTGGCAAATTTACTACTGCGGTCGCCGGACAATATTCGGCGATGAAACAGGGGGCGCATCATGACTTCGGCAACATTTGCACGGCCTGAGAAATTTCAGATTGGCAGGGTATTCAACAACATCTTCTCGGTCATCGGCCGCAATGTCGTCCTTTGCGTCGGACTTGCATTTCTGTTTTCAGGTTTGCCGACGATCCTGCTCCAGCTGTGGACCGAATCGCGCATGCAAGCGATCCTGGCGATCGATCCTGGCGCCGCCGCCGACCCCGCCTTCGCGTTTCGCAACTCCTGGGTCTCGTTTGTCGCCATTTTCATAAGCTCCATTTTTGCGCTGCTGCTTCAGTCGGCGCTTGTGCGGGCCACGATCGAGGATTTGAACGGCAAGCGCCCGACCTTTGGCGACTGCCTGCAGATTGCCATTCGCTTTTTGCTGCCGACCCTGGCGGTAGGTTTCCTCGTTGCCCTGGGGGCGGGCCTGGCTATGATCGCTCTGATCGTGCCCGGCATCATCCTGTGGCTCGGCTGGTCGGTTGCGGTGCCGGTTCTGATCCAGGAGCGGCTCGGCGTGTTTGGTTCGATGTCACGCAGCCGCGCCCTGACCAAGGGCAGCCGCTGGTCGCTGTTCGGCCTGTTCCTGATCCTGATCATCATCGCGATGGTCATCCAGGGGGTGGCTGGCGTGTTTGTCTACCTGTTTCAAGGCATCGTCGCGGCCATCGTCGCTGGGCTGGTGCAAAGCGTGATGTCGATGCTGCTGTCGGTCGCCGCCGCCGTCAGCTATGTCGAACTGCGCCAGGTCAGGGAAGGCACCAGCGTCGACGAACTGGCCGAGATATTCTCGTAAGCCGAGAGGTTTTGCACTGCCTTGACCCAATTGGGGTCAAGGCGTGTCAGGGCAGGAGGCATCGTGACGTCACGGGCGCAGGAACGACCGGAAAAATTCCGTATAGGCAGGGTTTTCAGCAACAGCTTCGCGGTCATCGGCCGCAATCTGGGTTTCCTTGCTGTGATTGTCGGACTTTTCTCGACACTGCCCGCACTGCTGTACAACCTCTGGAACCTGTCCCGGGTCGCTACAATGGTGAACGCGGACAGCGCCGGGAGCGCCGCCGCTTTCGAAACGTCAGCCATAGAAGACTACTCGGGCCTATCGATAGTCGCTTCTTTGATCATTTTTGCGCTGGCCTTGCTGGTGCAAGCGGCGCTCGTCAGGGCGGCGGTCGAGGATTTGAACGGCAAACGGCCGGTCATCGGCGATTGCATCCAGATAGCATTGCGCAGCTTCTTCCCCACGCTGGGCATAGGCATTCTGGTCATTGTCGCCTTGGTGGTGGCTGTTTTTGTGATGGTTTTCATCTCCTGGCTCGTTCCCCCTGTCGGGTGGCTGATCGGGCTTGCCCTGGCGTTGATCCCCGCTTTTATGTGGCTGATTTCCGTATCGGTTTCCGTGCCCATTGCGGTTCAGGAGAGGCTTGGCGTGTTCGGCTCGATATCGCGCAGCCGAGCCCTGACCAAGGGCAGCCGCTGGTCGATATTCTGGCTGCTGCTGATCATTGGCGTTGCAGCGATGCTTATCCAGGCGGTGTTCTCGTTGTTTTTCGGGCTGGCAATCGCCAGCACCGGCGGCATCACAGGTGTCGGGATCATTGTCGGAGCGATCGGCAGCAGTCTGGTGTCGACGATCTTTTCAACGATGCTGTCGGTGACGGTTGCCGTCACCTATGTCGAACTGCGCCAGGTCAAGGAAGGCACCAGCGTCGACGAACTGGCGGAGATATTCTCGTGAAGGCGACGCCGCTCCGGCCGGCTGGGCCAGCCACATCTCAATGACAGCAGCTTGGCCCTGCTTGCACACTCGTCCGGCACAGGCACGATGAGGTGATCGCCACGTCCGCCTTCGCAAGTGCTGCGGCAAGCTTCGCCTGCAGCCCCGGCAGTTCCATGTTCTCGCCGCGTCGCTTCAGGCATTCGACCAACCCGTGCAGCGCCCAGACATTGTCGGGATGTTGGGCGCAGCGCTGCACCTTGCCGCTCAGGCCGAGATCGTCGCGATAGACCTGCTCGGCCTCCTCAGTGTGGCCCTGGTCGAGCAGCAGAGCCGCCAGCGCGTGGCGCGGCGGATGCATCCATGCCCATGGCTCGGTGTAGGACAGATTGTCGTCGAGTTCGACCGCTTGGCGCAGATGGGCGTAGGCCTCGTCATGCCGGCCCTGGTGGTAGGCCAGCTCGCCATCGAGCAGTGCGGCACCGACGGCCAGCGAGGCCCGCGTCGGGTTGCTGAGGAAGCGTCGCTCGGGCGCGATGTTCTCGACATGCCTGCGGAAATTTTCGCGCTCACGCTCGGCCGCCGCAAACTGTTTGAGCGTGGCATGCGCGACACCCTTGGCGTAGTGCTGCATGGCTGATGTCAGCACATAGAGTTCCGGCTCCGCCACCATCGGCTCGTCGATGATCTCCTGCCAGCGGCCGAAGCGCACCTGCACATGCGCTCGCATGGCGTGGTAGCCTTCCACTGTTTGCGTGAGCTTTGGGCGGTCCTGGATGGCGACCACGTCGCGCGCGACCAGGCTGCGCACCTTGTCGGCCGCCCACAGTGCCGGCTGGTACTGGCCAAGGAACATGCAGGTGAACATCATCAGATGCAGATCGTGGCAGCAGCCGAGCAGATAGTAAGTCGGCTCGGCGGCATAGGCGAGATAGAGGTCGTTGGCGCGCACCGCCTTTTCGCTGGCGAGCTTTGCCTTCTCATACTCGCCGCACAGCACATGGATATGCCCAGGCATGTGGTTCATGTGGCCGGCGTCGGGACACATGGTGCCGAGCCGGTCGGCCGAGCGTATGCCGCGCTCCGGCTGCGTCGACATTTCCAAGAGATGGATGTGCAGGTGCAGGGCTGCCGGATGCGGCGCGGTACCGGCTTCGTCCGACAGCCGGATCGAGCGCTCGCAGATTTCAAGCGCTTCGAGCACGTCTGAATTGGGTGCCGGCTTGCCGGTTTTCAGGTCCCACAGCCGCCGCACGGTGCGCATCATCAGCGCCTCGACGGTGAGCGCCATCACATCATGGTCGTCGGGAAACTCGCTATAAACCTGCCGCATCGCGGCGGCATAGGCATTATCCCACTGTTCGAATTCCGCAGGCGTCACGCCCTGCGGCTGCTGGAAGCGGGCGGCCAGCGCCTCGATCAGCCGCTGCTCGACCGGGCTGGCCTTTACGGCATGAGCCCGCGCCAGCTGGACATGCTCGAAGCATCGCTTGGCTGCACGATCCGCCTCGTCCTTGCCATGCTCCTTCCAGGTGAGATTATAAAAAGGTCCGGCGGCATAGGCGATGCTCCAATGCACGAAGGCGCAGTCAGGATCGGTATCGAGCGCCTTCTCGAAGCATTTTATGCCTTCCTCATGGTTGAAGCCGTAGCACCAGTTCAGCCCGATATCGAACCAGCGCTGCGTCTCGGCCGAGGCGGTGGAGATGGGGCGGCGGTAGGTGCCGAGGTCGAAATGGTCCATGCCTGATTCGCTCTGAGCCGAAAGTCGGTCAGGCGCAATCTGTGCCGAAATTCATATGCATGGCAAATGGCATTCGGCCGGCGCGGTTCATTCGAAACCTCGCCGGCCGAACAATCCTGGAAGCGATCAGCTCTCCAGCCACACCTTCTCAAAGTGCTGCTCCAGCGACTGATGCTGTTCGCAGCCTTGCACGCCCTTGCGATAGGTGCGGTAGACCGAGCGCCAGTAGGGCTGGATGATGATGCCGGCATCGCGGAGATTCTGTTCGATCTTGGCCATGATCTCCTTGCGCTGGGCGGCGTCCGGCGTCGCCAGCGCCTTGTCGAGAAGCGCGTCGAATTCCTTGTCGGCATAGGCGCTTTCGTTCCAGGCCGCACCGGATTTATAGGCGAGCGCCAGCACCTGGACGCCGAGCGGGCGGCCCAGCCACTCGGTGGTGGAGAAGGGGTATTTGCTCCAGTCGTTCCAGAAGGTCGCCGCCGGCAGCACGGTGCGCTTGATCTTGAGGCCGGCCTCGCGCATTTGCGCGGCGATCGCGTCGCCGGTGCTCTTTTGCCATTCGACATCGACGGAGATGAGGTCGAATTCGTGCTCGGTCTTGCCGGCCTCGGCGAGCAATTTCTTGGCCTGGTCCACGTCGCGCTTGGCCGGGCCGATATCCGCGAATTCCGGATGCATCGGGCCGACGTGATGGTTGTCGGCGGGCTTGCCGCGGCCGCCGAGGCCAAGCGCCAGCACGGCGGAATTGTCGACCGCAAGTTGGCCGGCGCGGCGCACCTTGACGTCGTCATAGGGCGCATTGCCGACATTGAAACGGGCGACAATGGTCGAACCGGTGGCGATCTCGGAATTTTGCAGGCCCATCTGCTCGGTCTGCGACACGGCGTCGGACGCGGTTTCGTGGTCGGTGTCGATCTCGCCGGATTCGAAGGCCGACAGCATGGCGTTGGGGTCGGAGCCGTAATCGACCCATTTGATGCCGTCGAGGTAGAAGTCGCCCTTCCACCATGGCTTGTCCTTACGCTTTACCTCCGCGCTGGTCTCGGCGTTCCAGCTGACCAGTTCGCAGGGGCCAGTGGTGATCGCCAGCGCCTTCATCGGGTCGTCGCCACCCTCATAGGAGCGGTGCATGATCAGCGCCGGATAGTCGGCCATGCCCGCGATCAGCGAAATGTCGGGCTTCGGCAGATTGAGTTTCACGGTGAAGTCGTCGACCTTCTCGATGCCGCCATCGACCGGCTTCTTGGTGTCGGCATTGACCAGCGCGCCCATGCGCGCGGCGACCGAATTACCGGCAACTGACGCATCGCACCAGCGGTTGAGATTGTGGATGACATCGTCTGCGTTGAAGACATCGCCGTTCGACCAGGCGATGCCCTTGCGCACATGCAGCGTGATTGCTTTGGCGTCGTCGCTGGTCTCCCAGCTTTCGAGCAGCCACGGCTCGAAGGTGAAGTCGCGGTTCCAGCGCACCAGATATTCGTTGCAGTGGCGCGCGACATTGGACATCTCGACGCCGTCGAACGTGCGCGGATCCTTGAACCCTTTGACGTTCATGGCGACGCGCAAGGTGCCGCCGCGCTTCGGCTCCTCGGCCCGGGCAGGCGACGTGCTGAGGCCACCCAGAGCCAGCGCGCCGGCCGCGCTGACGCCGAAGCCGGCCATGATGGCGAGATATTCGCGCCGGTTGACGCCGCCTGTCCTGAAATCGTCGGCAACAGGCTTCGCCTGCGGGTGAAAATTGCGGTCGGTCAGCATGAATTTCATCGTCGTTCCCTCTTTAGTTGGGCGCCCCGACGAATCGCCTCTGCTGGGGGCGGATGCGACCGCCGGAGCGCCATTGCCTGAGCAGGTGATGATAGGGCGGGCCGATACCAGGAAATGTTCGCTTTTCCGCAGTTCTTGTGCGCTGCTCCGCAGTGGAGTGCAGCCGATCTCCCCCCTTGAGGGGGAGATGGCCGGCAGGACAGAGGGGGGCGCTGTCCCGCCAGCCCCTCTGTTGACTGACGTGTCTTCGCAGACAATCGTTGCGTAAATTTAGGATGTTGAAGGGCCGCGATCCTTCGCGCCCGCCTCTGGCCTGCCGGCCATCTCCCCCACGAGGGGGGAGATCAGCGCTTCGTCGTTTTTGCCGAGCACGGCGACGGCGGCGATGGCCG
Organism: Mesorhizobium sp. P2_C5_2; assembly: GCF_056404535.1. Classification (NCBI taxonomy): domain Bacteria; kingdom Pseudomonadati; phylum Pseudomonadota; class Alphaproteobacteria; order Hyphomicrobiales; family Phyllobacteriaceae; genus Mesorhizobium; species Mesorhizobium sp. P2_C5_2. The sequence continues at coordinate 193,539 of NZ_JBFUDV010000004.1, forward strand.
CAAGGGTGCATACGAACGCCTCACCGGCGCGCGCCACGCTTTTGCGGGCGCGCAGAAAACTGTGCACCAGCCGCGGCTCCTCGTACCACCAGGCGCGGCCGCCGGCGGCAACGATGCGGTCGCGATAGGTCTCGCCGTCCGATGACAGCGGGTCGCACTCGGCGGTAATGATGATTGTCGGCGGCAAGCCGGAGAAATCGTTGTCGCTCAGCGGCGAAAAAGTCGGGTCGTCGCGCGACTGCGCCAGACCGGAGCGGATAGTGCGGTAAAATTCGATATCGCGCAGCGCCAGCAGCGGCGCGTCGGCATGTTCGACATAGGAGCCGGCACTCTCGTCGCCGCCGAGGCCGGGATAGATCAGCACCTGGCCGACCGCGTGGCGCGGGTGGCGGCGCGACGCATGTGCGACGGCGGCCGCAAGGTTGCCGCCGGCACTTTCGCCGACGAGCACGATCGGCAGATCCGTTGTCACCGCCGCCCATTCGAACACGGTCAGCGCGTCGTCGAAGGCGGCCGGGTGCGGATGTTCCGGCGCCAGCCGGTAGTCGGCCGAGACAACGTCGAAGCCGGTGCCGGCGCAGATTTCGGCGCAAATGTCGTCATGGCTGTCGAGCCCGCCAAGCACAAAGCCGCCGCCATGATAGTAGACAATGATGGCGCGCACGGGCTTGCCCGCCACCCGGTAGTAGCGGATCGGGATGATGTGTCCTTCATCGGCGGCAATGATGCCGTCGCTGGCTGAAACGCCCTTGGGATAACCCTGATGGAAGGCGCGGCACATCGCGTCATAGACCGACCTTTGCTCGGCGATCGGCAATTCAGCGATTTCGGGCGGGAACCAGTCGTTGACCAGGTCGACATAATCCCACAGCGCCGGGTCCAGCCTCGTGGCGTATTTTCCCCGTCTGGCTGTCTTGAGCTTGTGGACCGTGCCCATCTTTCCGCTCAGAGCTCGTCGTAGAGCCGGCCGGCGTTTTCAAAGGTGAAGCGCAGCGGCACCGAGCCCTCGACCTGCCATGCATCGACGGTGTCGCCCGCCATCAGCCGGCAGGCGTCGATGGTGTTGGTGACGGCGCCGCCATAGAGCCGGTTGGCGAGGTTGAGGATGGCGGTCTGGTGCATGGCGGCACTGCCGCTGCCGCAGGCATCCTTGACCAGCAGCACGCGAAAGCCGGATGCCACCGCGTCCTTCACCGTGGCGTCGACGCAGGCCTCGGTCCACACGCCGGCGACGATCAGCCACTCGATCCCACCGGATTTGAGGTCGCGCGCAGCCGGCCCCGAACGGAACGCGCTGGCTTCTGCCTTGATCAGCAACGCTTCGCCATTGGCCGGCGCCACTTCATGGCAAATCTCGGTCAGCGGATCGCTCTTGTCGGAAAAGGCCGACTTGCCGTTGGCGTCGAGCGGATGGAACGGCCGCGCCTTGGCGGTATCGACGATGTAGGCCCAGTGGTAGAGCGGCACGAAATTGCGCCGCGCCGCCGCCTGCAGACGCTGGACGTTTGCCAGCACCTCGCCATAGCCTTCGACCAGATAGCGCTTGTCCTGCCGATGCTCTTCCTGGAGGTCGATGAACGCAGCCGCCACCGTGCCGCGTTTGATCGAGATCGGTGCCCTCATCTAGGCAGCCCCTGCAAGAAACTCATCCTCATAGGGAAAGCGCGACAACAATTCTGTGCCGGTGTCGGTGATCAGGATCTCGTCCTCCAGCTTGACGCCCTCGCGGCCGCCTTTCTCGCCGATATAGCTTTCCACGCTGACCACCATGCCGGGCACGATGACGCCGTCGCGGCCATAGGTCTCGTAGTCCATGGCATGGGCAATGAACGGCGTCTCGCCATGCATGCCGACGCCGTGCATGACCGAGGTATAACGCTGGTCGATGAAACGGTCCGGGATTTTCCAAGCCTTCTCGGCGATCTCGCGAAACGCCATGCCCGGCTTGACGATCCCGATGTTGTGCTGAACCTGGTCGTGCGCCATCCGGTAGAGCGATTTCTGATAGTCGGTCGGCTTGCCCGGACCGCAGCGGAAGGTGCGCGAAAAATCGGAATAATAGCCGTAGCAGCCGATCGTGTCGGTATCGAGCGCCAGCAATTCGCCCGGCCGGATCTTGCGGCCGCTGGCCTCGTTGAACCAGGGATTGGTGCGCTGCCCCGAGGTGAGCAAACGGGTCTCGATGAACTCGCCGCCCTGGCGGATCACCTCGCCATACATGATGGCGAACAGATCGTTTTCGGAAACGCCGGGCTTGATCGCCTCGCGCACGGCATAGACGGCGGCCTCGGCGCCGGCCATCGACACCTGCAGGCATTTGACTTCCTCAGGCGTCTTCACCGCGCGCACTGCCAGGATTTCGCCCTGGCAATCCCTGACGTCGCAGCCGCGCTTTTCCAATGCCAGCGCCTGCAGATGGCTGCAACGGTCGAGCCCGAGCTTCATCGAACCGCCGCCATGCTTCGTCAAAAGCTCGGCGATCTCGTCGGCGAACGGGCCGGCGGTCTCGTCGTCGCGCCCCGACACCGAAGACCAGACGAGCTTTGAAGGCCGCGCCTCGTCGATCGTGTCGAGCACCATCGAGACATGGTAGCTCTGCGGGTATTCGAACAAAACGATCGGCCCGTCGGTCGGGATGAAGAAATAGCGTGTCGAGTTGCGCAGGAAATAGCCGAACATGTTGCGCGAGCCGGTGGCGTAGCGCTGGTTGTAGGGGTCGAACAAAACGACGCCGCCATAGCCCGCCTCGCGCATCCAGCCGCGCAGTTTGGCAAGCCGGCCTTTTCGCAGCGCGTCGGCATCGATGAAGGACGGCTCGGTGTCCGACAGCCACATGCCGCCGGCCGAGTCAGCCGCAGCCGGATGGCGCATGCGATCCTTGAAGTCCACATCTTCGGTGCTGTCGGGGTCGAATACGACGATGCTCATGGGTGCGCCTCCTGAAGGCCTGAACATAGTTCGGTGCTAGGCAAAGTCTGTGCGGGATTCCGCAGATGTCGTGCGCAATGCCGCAGGCTGCTTCAATTGAAAGCCGCAGGGCAGCGTTCCTTCGCGCCCCCCTCTGTCCTGCCGGACATCTCCCCCACAAGGAGGGAGATTAGCAGCTTCTATGCCTCGCCCACCCCTGCAACGTCTGTGATTGGCGAAAGCCGAGGCGACATCTGATCTCCCCCCAAGTGGGGGAGATGTCCGGCAGGACAGAGGGGGGCGCTGTCCCGCCAGCATCTCGCAAAATTAATGCCGCCGCATCGCCTTCGGCGCATGCCCATGCTCCTCGCGGAAAGCCCGGGCAAAACTCGACATCGAGGCAAAGCCGCAGGCCAGCGCCACGTCGCGCACCATCAGCGTCGAATGCGCCAGAAGATCGGCGGCGCGCCGCAGCCTGAGCCGCCGGTAGTAGCCGTTGGGCGAAATGCTGAGTTCGGTGCGGAAATTCCGCTCCAGCTTGTCGGAGGAGACGCCGAGCCTTGCCGCCAGTTCCGTCATGCCGAGCCGCTCCTCGACCGCATCCTCCATGATGGCGATGGCCGACAGCACCAGCTCGTTCTGGACGCCGGTGCGCAGGCGCAGTGGCATCAGTTTGCGGTCGACGCTCGAGCGCAAAGGGCTGTGCACGAACCATTCGGCGACGCCCGCCGCGAGCTCGCCGCCATAGTCGTTGGTGATGATCTCCAGCATCATGTCGAGGCTGCCGACGCCGCCAGCCGAAGTAAAGCGCTTGCGGTCGATGACATAGAGGTCGCGCCGAAGCTCGATGTCCGGAAAAGCTTCGGTGAAGGCGGCCTGGCTGGTCCAGTGCAAGGTGCAGGCATGGCCGTCGAGCAGGCCGGCTCTGGCGAGGAAGAAGGCGGCGTCGGCCACCGCGCCGATATGGGCACCACCCCGCAGGCCCTTGCGCATCCAGGCAACCGCGTCGTCGGCGACAAGCAAGTCCGCATTGCCGCCGGAGCAGACGACGATGCGGTCGACCTTGGGCGCGCCAGAAGCTGAGAATCCCGGTTGTATGACAACCCCATTGGACGCCTCGACCGTACCCTCATCGGCACCGACGATCACCCAGCGATAACAATCCCGTTTGGCCAGCACATTGGCGGCGCGCAGCGGCTCGATCACCGAACTGAACGCCATCATCGGAAAGCCGGGAAACACCAGCACGGCGAAGGTGAGGGGGCCTTGATCCGCTGCCGGTTGCACGCGGTCATGTATCTGGCTGGCACGGGTGGTATTCACAATTGTGTATTTCCCAGGCGCGTCATTGGTGGCAGACAGGAAATGTAGCGGGCTTTTTGGCTCGCCGGCAACGGAGACGAATCATGTTTGCGGCTCAGACCATCGACAGCACCGACAAGCCAGCGTTCTACCGCGAACTGGCCACCCAGTTGAAGGCGCTGCTGGAAGGTGAGAGCGACTCGGTCGCCAATGCCGCCAACACATCGGCGCTGATCTTCCAGATGGTGCCCGACCTCAACTGGGCCGGCTTCTATTTCCTGGCGTCGGACGAGGAACTGGTGCTCGGACCGTTCCAGGGCAAACCCGCCTGCGTGCGCATCGCCGTCGGTAAAGGCGTATGCGGCACCGCGATCGACCTCGAAATGTCGATGCTGGTCAAGGATGTGCATGACTTTGCCGGCCACATCGCCTGCGACGCCGCCTCGCGCTCGGAGCTGGTCGTGCTGCTGAGGGACAATGACGGCGTCTTCGGCCTGATCGACCTCGACAGCCCGACGCCCGGCCGTTTCGACAAGGAGGATCAGGCCGGCATCGAGGCGCTGGCCGCGATCTATGTCGCGGCAAGCTCGTTCGAGGACTGAGCGGCTTAAGCGAACTTCACCAGCATCAGGCTGAAGCAGCCGATGAACAGGAAGGCCGAGAAGGCGAGCGCCAGCGGCCGCAGGCCGCGCGAGCGCAGCTGCGAAATGTTGGCCTGCAGGCCCATGGCAGCGAGCCCCATGGTCAGCATCATTGTGGTGCCGAGCGCCATCGCCGACTTCACTTCGGCTGGTACGGTGACCAGGCTGTTCAGCGCCACGACGGCGATGAAAGCGGCGACGAACCACGGCATGGGCGGCCGCGCCGCCGATTGATCGCTTGCCCGGTCGATGCTGGTCTTGCGGCGCGCCATCAGGCCGAGCGCGATGACCATTGGCGCCAGCATGGCGACGCGGGTGAGCTTGGCGACGGTGGCGATCTCGCCGGATTGGGCACCGTTCTGGAAGCCGGCGCCGATGACCTGCGCCACCTCATGGATCGAGGCGCCGGCCCACAGGCCGAACGCATGCTGGTCGAGGCCGAGCACGGGCGCCAACAGCGGGAAGCCGAGCATGGCGACGGTGCCGAACAGCGTGATCGAGGCGACGGCATAGGTGACGTCCTCGTCGCGCGCATCGGTGACGATGTTGGTGGCAACGATCGCCGAGGCGCCGCAAATCGAGGTGCCGGCGGCAATAAGCTGCGCCAGCTTGCGGTCGACGCCGATCAGCCGGCCGAGCGTGATGGTGAAGACGAAGGTGGCGCCAAGTGTCAGCGCCACGATGCCGACGCCGCCGGCGCCGATGGAGACGACCTGGCCGAGCGTCAGCTGGAAGCCGAGCAGCACGATAGCAAAGCGCAGCAGGCGCTTTTGCGAAAAGGCGATACCGGCCTTGGCGTGGGCGGGGGTGCCGAGCACATTGGAATAGATCATGCCGGCGACGACGGCGAGGATCATCGGGCTGAACAGGGCAAAGCCGGAGACATTATGGGCCGAGAAGGCCACAGCCGTGATCATCGCCACCAGCACGATACCGGGGATAACACCATTCCACTCCGAATCGAGCCGCTTGCGGCCCGCGGCCAGATCGGCGGAAATTGTGCTTTTCGGAATATCGTTCGCGATGTGGGTGGCGGAAGACAATGCAATTCTCCAGGCAAGTACCCCGGGAGAATGCCATTCCAGAACCAATCTTTCCAACGAATTGTTTTGGTTGAAATGATCGATTTTAAAGATCAATTGTCGTCTATCGATCTGGGCCATGCGATCGGTTTTATCTGGCTACGGCGAGCGGCTTGACGCTCCGCGGTTTCCGCTTCAGCTTGCCGCGATGATCACCTGTCCCGTACGCGCGAAGCGACGCCGCACCTTGCAGGAGCGGCAAGCTGATTGCGCGAAGACAATGGCCGACTAGTCAAAAATCCGGACTTTTCGTCACCAGTCCCGCCCATCCACCAGGATCGGCGGGTTTTTTTGCATTTGGAGCCTGTGAATGACCAGTATTTCTTCCATCCGGTTTCGGCCGGCCGAACGCGCTGACGCCGCCGCGATCAGGGACATTGTGCGCGCCGCCTATGCCAAATGGGTGCCGGTGATCGGCCGCGAGCCGCTGCCGATGCGCGCCGACTATGACCAAGCCATTGCCGAACATCCGTTCGACCTCGCCGTCGAGGGTGACAGCATCGTTGGCATGCTCGAAACCATGCTGGCGGACGATCACCTCTGGATCGAGAATGTCTGCGTCACGCCGCAGGCGCAGGGCAGGGGCATTGGCCGGCTGTTGCTGGAGCGGGCCGAGCAGAAGGCACGTGAGGCTGGCCGCTTCGAACTGCGCCTTCTGACCAACGGAGCCTTCGAGGCCAACGTGTCGCTCTACAAGAAGCATGGCTATACGATCAATCGCGAAGAGCCGTTCATGGGTGGCATGACGGTCTATATGAGCAAGCGGCTGGCACCGACCATCGAAGGGCGGAGTTCGACAATGGCTGCCAGGATCAGGCTCAAGCAGCTCTCGGGGCGGCATGCGATTTCGCGCCTTGAAGCAGCCGACAGCATTCCCGGCTGGGCGGACGGGCCGGGCTTCGTCAGCATCACCAGGACCGACGACGAGCTTTCGATCGTCTGCCTGCAGGATAGCGTGCCGGCCGGCGTCAAGCGGGACGGCGACTGGGTCGCCTTCAAATTCGAGGGGCCCTTTGCCTTCGACGAGACCGGCATCGTGCTGTCGGTGATAAAACCATTGTCGGAGAACGGGTTGGGCATCTTCGTGGTGTCCACTTTCGATGGCGACCACCTGCTGGTCAAAGCCGCAGATGAAGCCGCTGCCAGACGTCTTCTAATCGCGGCGGGACACACGCTGCTATAGGCTATCGAGGTATAAGTTCTATGTCGATTTGTCGTTCTTCAATTGGGATGGCTATGAGCAAGAGGCTGACGTGATGCAGGAAGCCGTTCGTGACCTCTGCAGGATTGCCTCCAAATTGACGGAGAAGCTCGACGCCGAGCAAATTAACGCAGCGCAAACGCGCATCGAATCCCTGGTTCCCCCATTGTCCGCTGATGACATCGGCGCCCTGATATCGCTGCTGCCAGCCGATGGCGACACAGCCTACGGCCTCAACTGGTCTATTTTGCATGCGGTCGAAGCGGCTCCCGAATGGCCGCTTTGGGATATGCTTCGGGACGAAGAAAATGAGTGGGTTCGCAGCTTTCGCCAGAGGCTTGCCAATGCGGGTTTCGAGGTGCCACAGGATCGCGGCTCGAAGCCTCACTGATCACATTGCCGGAGGACAATAGCCGTCTTGCTCAATCGCCCGTCCTTGCGTTTGACATCGCTCTTGCCGCATCGTTATCTCTGAACCGATACGACGATCGGACGATCGCTCCCCGATCAGATCAGAAATCCCCCGAGGAGAAACCCATGTCCCACAATCTGCAATTCTATATCGATGGCGCCTGGGTCGATCCGGTTGTGCCCAACAGCTTCGACGTCATCGACCCGTCCAACGAAGACGCTTTCGCGCAGATTTCGCTCGGGGCCAAGGCCGATGTCGACAAGGCGGTGGCCGCCGCCAAGCGCGCCTTCGAGACATTCGGCTTCACCTCGGCCGAGGAGCGGCTCGATATACTCAACCGCGTCATCGAGATCTACAAGAAGCGCAGCGCCGATCTGGCGCTCGCGGTGTCGCGCGAAATGGGCGCGCCGCGCCAGATGGCGCTCGACAGCCAGGTCGGCGTCGGCCTGGCGCATCTGCAGAAGATGGCGCAAGTGCTGAAGTCGTTCGAATTCCGCCACGTCAAGGGCTCGTCGCTGATCGTCAAGGAACCGATCGGCGTCGTCGGCCTTATCACGCCGTGGAACTGGCCGCTGAACCAGATCACCTGCAAGGTCGGTCCCGCGCTCGCCGCCGGCTGCACCATGGTGCTGAAGCCCTCGGAAATCGCGCCGCTCGACGCCATCATCTTCGCCGAAATCATCGACGAGGCCGGCGTGCCCAAGGGCGTCTTCAACCTCGTCAATGGCGATGGCCCGGGCGTCGGCCAGGCGCTGTCCAGCCACCCCGACATCGACATGATGTCGTTCACCGGTTCGACCCGCGCCGGCATCCTGGTTGCGAAGGCCGCGGCCGACACGGTCAAGCGCGTGCATCAGGAGCTCGGCGGCAAATCGGCCAACATCCTGTTCCCCGATGTCGACCTCGAAAAGGCTGTCAGCAAGGGTGTTGCCGGCTGCTTCAGCAACAGCGGTCAGTCCTGCAATGCGCCCACCCGCATGTTCGTGCCGCGCGACCGCCACGACGAGGCCACCGGCTATGCCAAAACGGCAGCGGAAAAGTTCACCGTTGGCCCGGCCGACGCGGCCGGCACCAAGCTTGGGCCTGTGGTCAGCCAGATCCAGTTCGACAAGATCCAGGACCTGATCCAGGCCGGCATCGACGAGGGCGCCACGCTGGTGGCCGGTGGCCCCGGCCGTCCGGCCGAACTCAATCGCGGCTATTACATCCGTCCGACCGTGTTCGCCGACGTCACGCCGGACATGCGCATCGCCAGGGAAGAAATTTTTGGGCCGGTGCTGGCGATCATGCCTTATGACACCGTGGAAGAGGCGATCGGCACCGCCAACGACACCGTCTATGGCCTGGCCTCCTACATCCAGGCGAAGGACATCCAGAAGGCCCGCGAAGTCGCCGCCCGCATGCGCACCGGCAATGTCTACATCAACTATCCCCAGTGGGACGCCGGCCTGCCCTTCGGCGGCTACAAGCAATCCGGCAACGGCCGCGAATACGCCGAATACGGGCTTGAGGATTTCCTCGAGATCAAGGGCATCGCCGGCTACGAGGCGGCCGAGTAGTGGCTACCCCTTCGGGATCGGCAACCAGCCGGTCCCGGTGCTTCGGCTCTCAAAGGTGCGGCTTCATTCTTCCCGGAAAGCTTTCTGGATCTGATCCGACAGCGGCTTCACCAGATAGGAAAGCATCGTCCGATCGCCGGTCGGGAAGAACACTTCGGCCGGCATGCCTGGCGCCAGCGCCAGCCCGCGCAGCTTGGCGACCTCGGTTTTCGGCAGCGTCACCCGCGCAACATAGAAGGCTGCTCCGGTGCGCTCTTCGGTGGTGAGATCCGCCGAGATCCGCGACAGCGTCCCGGTCAGTTCCGGCGTGGTTTGCCGATTGAAGGCCGACAGGCGCAAAATCGCGTTCTGGCCCATCGTCACCTGGTCGATATCCTGCGGTGCAATATGCGCTTCAACGGTCAGGTCGTCCGTCACCGGTACGATCTGCATCACCTGTTCGCCGGGCGTGATGACCCCGCCGATTGTATGCACGGCCAATTGCAGCACCACGCCATCCTGCGGGCTGCGCAGATCGATGCGCTTCAACTGGTCCTCGGCCGCTACCTTGCGTTCGACGAACTCGGAGATCTTTCCTTGCGTTTCGCGTAAATCGTTCGCGACCTCGCTGCGAAGATCCTGGTCGATCTGGATGATCTGCAGTTCGATCTCGGCCGCCTTGCCTTTCACCTGGGCTATTCCCGCCGTCAACTGCCCATGCTCGCCTTCGAGCCGCACCGCGTCCCGTTCCAGCGACGTCATGCGGTCGATCCCTATCAGCTTGCGATGCCACAGGGACCGCACGCCTTCCAGCTCGATCTGGATCAGCTCGATCTCGCGGCGTTTCGCCTGCAGCTGCTCGGTCAGACCGGCACTCTCCTGCGCCAACTGGGCGATCCGTTCGCGCAATTGCGATCGCTGGCCAGATCGCGCCTGGTGCCGGAAATCGAACAGCGATTGTTCTCCGGCCATCGATGCGGCGACACCGGCTTCGTCGCGCCGCGATGTCAAAACCTCCGGAAAGCTGATCGTGTCCTTGCCGTCACGCTCTGCCTCCAGGCGCGCCAACCGTGCATAGAACTCATCCAGACCTTTTGAGACGATCGCCAGGTTGGCGCGCGTTGTCGTCTCATCCAGGCGCACCAGAATATCGCCCGCTTTGACCCGGTCGCCTTCACGCACCCTGATCTCGCCGACCACGCCGCCCGTCGGATGCTGAACCTTCTTTACATTGGAATCGACCACCAGCCGGCCAGCTGCGATCACCGCACCCGACATTTTGGTCACTGCCGCCAGGCCGCCAACACCTCCGACAAGCAGCAGACAGGTAGCAACCCCGGCCACGAGATAGCGATGGACCTGCTTGTGATGCAAAGCGCTCCTGTCCTCGCTCATGCCGGAACGCCTCTCTCCGTGGCGGCAACGACTTTGAGCGGTGCTGCCGATCGGAACACCTTGTTCAGCACTTCATCCTTCGGGCCGAAGGCCTGCACATGCCCATTGGCCATCACCAGCACGGTATCGACATTGGCCAGCACACTGGATCGGTGCGCGACGACGATAACGATGCCGCCGCGGTCCCTGATGCCCTGGATGGCGGCGGACAAGGCCACTTCACCCTCTGCATCGAGATTGGAATTTGGCTCGTCCAGAATGACGATGAACGGATCGCCATAGAGAGAGCGCGCAAGGGCGATACGCTGCCGTTGCCCCGCCGACAGTGAGGCGCCGGCTTCGCCAACCCTCGTGTCGTAGCCGTCGGCCAGATGCACGACGAGGTCATGCACGCCGGCGGCCTTGGCCGCCGCAAGCACCATGTCTGATGACGCATCCGGGTCGAAGCGGGCGATGTTTTGCGCAATCGTTCCGTCAAACAACTGCACATCCTGCGGCAGATAGCCGATATGTTTGCCCAGCTCGTCGGTCGGCCACTGGTCAAGCGTCGCGCCGTCCAGCCGCACGGCGCCCCGCGCCGGCAGCCAGACACCCGCAAGCGCACGCACCAGCGACGATTTACCGGAAGCGCTCGGGCCGATGACCCCCAGGCCCGATCCCCTGGCCAGTGAAAAACTTGCATCCCACACCACCGGCGTCCGTTCGCCAGGCGGCGCGACACTGACATTCTCGACCGCCAACGCGCTGACAGGCGCAGGCAGGGTTACGCCGGCTGCGCCTTCCGGCAGCGCAGCCAACAGCTGTTTCAGGCGCGCCCAGCTTTGCCGCGCCGAAATGAAACCCTTCCAATGCGCTATCGCCAGTTCGATCGGAGCCAGTGCCCTGCCCATCATGATCGAGCTTGCGATCATGATGCCGCCGGTCGCCTCTTGCTGGATGACCAGATAAGCGCCGATCGCCAGCATGGCCGATTGCAGCATCAAGCGCAGGATCTTGGAAATCGTGCCGAGCGTTCCCTGGACATCGCTGGCTGCCGCATGGGCGTTCAGGTACTCGGCATTGACGCCATGCCAGCGCTCGGCGATACGCCCGCCAAAACCCATGGCCTGCATGGCTTCGGCATTGCGCCTTGTCGCCTCGGCCAACGTGCTGCGGACGGCTGCATGCTGTCCGGCGATCCTTGTCGGGCCACGGGTGCGGAATTCGGCCAGAAGCGTCAGTGCAAACAGGACAACGGCGCCGGCAAGCGCGGTAACGCCGATCCAGAAATGAAAAATGAAACAGATGCCGATATAGAGCGGCATCCATGGCAGGTCGAACAGCGCGGTCGGTCCAGGACTGCCGATAAAGGCGCGAACCTGATCCAGATCCCGCAAGGGCTGCAGTCCGTCACCGGAAGGCTTGGCGCGCAGCGGCAGGCGCATCAGCGCCGAATAGACCGACGGGCTCAGCTTTGCGTCCAACCCCTGACCAAGCCGTACCATGAGGCGAGAGCGGATCAGCTCCAGCACCCCCTGAAACACGAACAGTGTTCCCGCAAGCACCGCCAGGCCGACCAGCGTCGGCACGCTGCGACCCGGAACGACCCGGTCATAGACCTGCAGCATGAAGAACGAGCCGGTCAGGGTCAGCACGTTGACGACCCCGCTCATCAGGACAATGCCCGAAAAAGCACGTCGAAAGGACGACAGAATTCCGACCAGCGTAAGCGGCGGCGATGGCGTCAGCTGCATGCAAGCTCGCAATCGGGATATGGCATCTCGCCCCTCAATAGATAACTGCCTTGAGTGTGACATGGACGGGCAAGCCCGCCTCGAACTGTGCGCTGCCGCGCGCCACCAGCCAGCCGTCCGCACGCTCCAGGCGCGCAACGATCTGCAGCGTTGGTGAGGCAGTCGAGCTCGCGGGCAGGGGCAAGGAAAATTCTATGGTCTTTGAGCCGCCCTCGCTTTTGAGGCTCGTTTTCGCGGCGCGACGTCGCCCACTGTCCTGAATGGCGGGGTCCTCGAGATAGATCTCGAGATGACCTTCCGGGATAGCCTTGCCGCCCACGAACGTGACTGAGCCGCGAATATCTGTCGATTGCGCAGCCGCTGCCCCGGTGGCCGCGGCGACAGCCACAGCTCCGGCGGCCATCAATACTGTGCGGCGGTCGGTCATCGCGTACCCTCCCTTTTTCGCTGCGGTACACCACGCGCTTCAGGAGGGGAGCCCAAAGGCACCCCTCCTGGTAACACGTTAGATGACAATGAAGTCTGCGGCCGAAAGATCCAGATTTGTGTTCAGGTGCGCAAACTGAATGGCTGCTCCCTGTCCGGAACCATCGGCGTCGTAAGACAATATTCCATTGTCGGTGTCGTAGACGATGCGGTCGTCGGCATCATGAGCAACACCGGCTCCGCTCTTGTAGAATGAGCCCAGGGCGAGGGCGCCGTCGCCGCCAACGCTGGCAAAGATGAGGTTGTCCAGCAGGATCGTATCGTCGGCGACCTTGAAGTCCTTGATCCAGTCGATATTGCCGTTCCCGAGTTCTGTCGAGAAGCGGAAATAGTCGTCGCCCGCGCCGCCGGTCAGCGTATCGGCAGCCAGCCCGCCATCCAAAAGGTCGCTGCCGCCGCCGCCGTTGAGCGTATCGGCGCCCGCAACGCCCGGCTGAGCCGGCGCTGGCGGGAAGTCGACCGATACGTTCAGCTTGTATGTCGAGCCCTCCGGCACGGATTCCACCCAGCCATCGCCCGGAGCGGAGTCCGACCATTGGCCTTCCAGAATATAGTAGGTTCCGGTTTTCTCGACGATGAAGCTGGTGCTCGAATCCCGGCCGTTTGTGGAGCCGGGGTCGTCGCCGCCATCGTCGTTCTGGGCGACGACATTGCCATCGCTGTCCAGCAGCCTGACGATGCTGTCATGGACATTGGGGTCGGCAATTCCATCGATATCGATGGTGATGATCGTGCCGGCCGCCAGGTTGACGCTGTAATATCCGCCCAGGCCGTTCCCAGTGGCGTTGACGGTGGTGTGAAGCGTGGTCGTCGAATCGAAGATATCGGGGTCGGCGGCCAGCGAGAAGTTGTTCGAGATGTCGAAGGCGGTTGAGATCGTATTGTTCGTCGCCTCTGGTCCAAGCGTGGCGTAGCCGGTGCCCATGCCCGGGCGTGGCGGAGCATCGCCCGGATAGGCGAAATCGCCGAGCAGGGTGTCATCGCCGCCGCCGCCGTCGATCTTGTCCGCGCCGCCCTGGCCGGTCAGCACATTGGCCGAGCCATCGCCCGTCAGGTGATCGTTGAAGCCCGAACCGGCCAGATTTTCGATCGAGATATAGGTGTCGCCGCCGGATTTGCCGCCACCCAGTTTGAGGCTGAGCCCGCTGGTCGCGTCGGCATAGTCCGCCGTGTCGCTGCCGGCGCCGCCATTCAATGTGTCGGCGCCGCCCCCGCCGGTCAGCGTGTCGTTGCCCGCGCCGCCGGAAAGTTTGTTGGCCTGGGCGTTGCCGATGAGATGGTCATCGAAGAACGAACCGACGGCGTTTTCGAAGCCAACGAGGATGTCGTGCCGGATAACGGTGCCGCGCCCGACGATCTGCACCGGGCCATCGGCGTCGCCGCCATTGGCCGTGCCATTGGCGAGGTCGATCGTCACACCCGAGGAGCTGCCTTCGTAGACGACCGTATCGATACCGGCGCCGCCATCCAGATAGTCCTGGCCGGCGCCGCCGATGATGGTGTCGTTGCCGGCTTCACCGTAGAGGATGTCGCCGTCATTGCCGCCATCCAGTATGTCGTTGCCGCCGCCGCCGTTGAAATAGTCGCCGCCGCCCCGGCCCCAGAAATGATTTGCCGCCGACGTGCCTATGAAACGGTCGATGCGGTCATCGGACCCGATCAGGTTCTCGATGCTGGAGAAGGTGTCGCCCGTGCCGGTGCCGCCATTGGCAACGTTCGTCTCGAGGTTTACGAGCAGTTGGAAGGGGCTTTCCTTGCTGTAGTCGACCGTGTCGACGCCCGCGCCGCCCCTGAAAATATCGACGCCATCCTGACCGCTCAGCGTATCGTCGCCGGCGCCGCCGTCGAGGATATCGTTGCCCTGGCCACCGAGGATCGTATCGTTGCCGCCGCCGCCATAGAGCGTGTCATTGCCGTCGTCGCTCTCGGTCTGGTCTTCGAGGTCGGCGACATCGATGGTGTTGTTGATGTCGCGGCTGGCGAGCGAGTCGCGGCCACCGATGATGAGGTCATCGCCACCCTGACCGAAGATCGTGTCGTTGCCGGCGCCGCCGTCGAGCGTGTTGTTCCCGTTGTCGCCGAAGATGACGCTGGTCATCGTGTTGTCGCCGATGATGGGAGGCGTTTCGCCGCCGCCATCTCCCGGTTGGGGCGTCGACTCATCGGCGTAGATAATGTGTTCGACGTTGGCGATTTTCCCGATCTTCAGGCTCCTGGACAACAGGATAACCGTGTCGTTCCCGCCATTGGCTTCTTCGCGCACGATGTCGTCGAGGGAGTCGACGAAGTAGGTGTCGTCGCCGCCATTGCCGGCCATGCGGTCGCCGCCGCCGCGGCCATCCAGGACGTTGTCTCCGTCATTGCCGATCAGGACGTCGTCATAGCTGCTGCCGATGCCGTTCTCGATGTAATAGTCGGTCCCATCGGCGTTGTGCCCGGCAAAGATCGACACATTGTTGCTGTGGCCGTTAACGCTGGAGAACTGCCCGGCGCGCAAGTCAAGGATCGTGCCCGCCGTGGAGCCGGAGAAGTCGATCGTGTCGTTTCCGCCGGTGTCATGGATCACAAAACCGATGTCGTGCTGCATGCCCGAGGCGCTGAGCCGGTAGCCATCCACGGTACTGCCGAAGCCGTAGACATTGTCGCCCGTGTTGAGGTCGATATGCTGATAGGTGAACACCCCATTCTCGTCGACGGTCGCGAAAAAGCGGCGGATAACGGCTTCTATGTCGGCCATCATCGGCGTTGAAGCCGACCAGCGGGTGGTTTCGCCGACATCGATCCCGTCGAAATAGGACATGACGCTGTATTGCTGACGGTCGTAGGTCCAGGTCGCATTGTTCAGATAGTTGATCTGAACGCCGCCGGGACCGCTGTAATTGTAGAGGCCGGGGTGGTTCAGGCCGAACTCATGACCGAATTCATGGATGAAGGAATCGAACACATAGCCGCCAATATCGGTCTTGTTGTTCTCCGTGTCGTGGAAACGTTGACCTATGCTGACATAGCGGTCGTTGGAATAGGCGCTGCCGTCGTCCTCCTCGCCCAGTTCGGGGCTGACAACCTGCATCCAGTCGGTTGCGCTGTTGTATGGCGCATCGTCGACGATTTCGAACTTCAAAGGAGTGACAAGGGCCCACATCTGCAAGGCGCCGATCGCGGCGGCCTTGTACTCGGGGTGATCATTGAGCTCGGCGACATTGATCCTTAGCGTTCCCGCCGCGATCGCCGGCGTCAGCGACCGGTCCAGCGCTCCAAGGTAGGTGAGGTAGGCCTCGTAATCTTCGCTTTTGCCGTACGGGTTGTCCGGCGTCTGGTCGTTGACCCACCATTGGTCGCTGGTCTGGCTTGGGTTCGGCATCCTTGGGACTCCTTGTCTCACAACCGTGGCAATTACGGCTGTACGGTTTAGCTTGTGCCAACCACCGGCAAGCATCGTTTGCGCTTTCCGGTCGAGCCCCGTCCCAGTGCCAACAATGCTATTGGAATCTTCGCTTGTCTACCCTCCACTCGCGCTCGGTACACATGAGATTATTGGGCACTCTTGTCTCGGTGCATTTTGAGATACTGGTTTGGTGTTAGTTAAGCTCGCGCTAATCTATGTTCGCAGCTCGCCGACCTTAGCCAACCTGCATGGCCCGGCTGGCAGCGGAAGCTGGCAGCGAACGCGCATGCAGGGCTAGGAACCCGTCCGCCGCGCGAAATGTTCGTACGTCACGCGCCACGGGTCGCTCTCCGCGCGTCTCTCTTCGCCGATCCAATGAAAGCTGTCGGCGGTGATCTCGGTGAACCGCCACCGGGCCTGCAGACCGCGCGAGTCGTCGCCGATCTGGACAATGTCCTTGCCCTCGGCCCGCCCGATCTGGCGCGAATAATCCTGGTTGAGCGGATCGCTCCAGATGATGTGCCAGCCGCCGATCCCGGGGTCGAAGACGCGCAAGGTCGTGCCATACATGGTGGACGGGGCAGGGCGCCTGGGCCTGATCCAGATGTCCTGGATGGCGCGGCCTTCGAGCACCCAGCCGAAGTGACACTCACCATCCCATTTCTGAATTGTGCCGTCGTCGCGGTGGTGGACCGTCTCCATGTCCCAGCTGCCAATCAGCCATCCATACAGATCCATGTCTTTCGCCTGATCGGCTGCGGGACCCTCAGATGCGAGAGCGGTGAGAAACGTCGTCATGATTGTCTCCAGGGCAAGCCGCGCCAAGACGCTGGGGGCCACAACCATTGCGGCGTTGCGGGTTCCGGGTCTTGGGAAAAATTGCTGTAATGCCGCGGCTGCCGGCCTTCCGCGTTCGCGCCATTTCAGGCCCATGCGCCAATGCTAATGTAGCGACGGCGGGTACCCCAATGCCCGCCTGGCCGGCGCCTACTCGGGCAATCTCTTGGATGAGCGGCGCCGGCCGCCGGCTTAGGCGGCGACCAAGTTCCTGCCGCAGGAACATCAGGCCTGGTAGGTGGTTATCGCTGGGCGGTTTTGGCAGGCATTCCGATATCGGTCTGTATTCCCAGAACGTCCGCTGCCCAATCGCGCAGTTCCGGAGAAGCATCGCCGGATTTCATGATCGACACAGCTAGTGCTGCCATATCCGCGGGCGGCTTGTTGTTCGAATTCGAAACCACATAGGTGAAATAGCCGGCCATGATGGCGCATCCCACCGAAATGACCGGCGGGACGATCTGGAGTGTCGCCAACGCTATTGCGCGCCAGCGGCCGGATCGGCTGGGTACCGGAAGCTCATCCTCATCCACAAGGTCAGTCATGTCACTCTGCCCGCCAGTCGGGAGAACACCATCTGTGAGCATGGCCTACATTAGTTAAAATGCGGATAAATCTTTATTGGCTGTTGCCGCCCTAGTCGGTCCTCTGGGGCGGCGCTTCATTTCGCCACCCGGCCAGCTCTGGCAACTCATCAAGCCAGCTCTTCTCCGTCAGCGAGGCTTCTCCGGCCTGCGGTGCGGCCTCTGTGGCGTTTTGAATGAGCCAGTCCATCCACTTGCGATAGGCAGCCGGGGTCAATTCGGGCGGCAGCACCTTGGCCTTGGCCAGCATACGCTTGCGGAAACTGATTTGCCTGCGCAGCTTGGTCGTCGTGAACTTGATGGCCTTGCCCTGGTATTCGACCGTCCAGCGCCCATCGCCGTGGCTGGTGAGCCTGTCGATGGCAAAACCGGCATCGACAGGCCTGTCGCGCCACGGAAGCTCGACGGCGTTCCTCCGGAGATCAAGTGCCCATCGCTTGTAGTCGGCGCCGGCACGCTGGGGCGGCAGCACACCGGCCTGTTCGAGGATCTTCCTGCGGAAGGTCGGCTGCTTCTTGATCTGGCCGGTCGTCAGCTCGATGCGATGCCCGCGCAATTCGACGTGCCACCGGATCCTGCCATTGCCGACATACTTCACCAGCCTGTCGATGACGAACTCGTCATCGGCAAGCGTCGCGCAGCCTTGGCTGATGCGTTCGAGAATGTACTGGCTATCGGTGGGCATGACGTGGCCTTGTGCAGGAACCGCTCAGGTATCGCCTTGTGTGCAGGGCTCGCTGATGGCGTTCGAGCGGCCATCGAATAGCGCTTCCATGACCAGATTCTAGATCGAACCGGTGTCGATGTGAATCCCTGTTTGAACGCAGGCTCGCTGCGTCCCGCCGGACCTGCAAATAGCCTGGGTCAACGGTTCAGTGTTCCAGGAGCCGAATGCTGGTATCGCGACGCAATTCGGAATCGGCGCGGTCGACGCCTTCAACCGTGATTGCGATTGTCCCGTTCTCAATTCTTGCGATCCACCCCTTCGCCTTCATGTACCAGAGATGGAATTCGAGATGTTCTCGCGGACAGCCTAACAAGCGTTCGATTTCGACGTCGCCAATGCCGGGGTTGCTGACATCCTGGCGGCGCTTCACATAGAGCAGAGAAAGCAGTTTGGCCTGGACCACGGCATCCTTCTGAACGCCCTTGGCGTCGCTTGCTTCCTCCACCAATTGAAGGTGCATACCGGCATGCTCTCGATAGGAAATGTCGTATTGGGCGCGCTTGACCGGATCTTTCAGGACGTTGTGTGCTTCTACTATTTCACTGAAGCGGGCTTCATTTCCGGTTTGCTGATTGTCGGGATGATAGCGCATCGCAAAATAGCGAAATATTCGCTCAAGCGTCTCCGAGTTGGCGTTGGGGCTGATCTCCAAGAGCTCGTAGTAATCGACGAACAATGCGCTGCTCCCTCAAACATCGCCCCCGAAAAACCAAGAGCCTGGGCCGCCTATCTATAGCGATCCAGGCCCTCAGCCGTCGGGTTCTTCAGCGATATTGCGCTTGCTTGAGTCCAGTCACAAGCCGGACTTTGGTCCGGCCCAAGCCGAAACCGGCAAAGCAGTTAACGCGCTCGCTCTGTCCTGATAATCAGCGGCAGGCGGCCAAACCGGCCCGGTGGTGTTCCACAGGATGAACGCCGCCTTCTTGCTGTGTGCACACTATTGGGCGGCGAAGAAAATTTTTGGCTGGGGAACCTGGATTCGAACCAGGACTAACGGAGTCAGAGTCCGTGGGTCTACCGTTAACCTATTCCCCAGCAGGCGCTGTCGCGCTGGTGGGCCGCCGAAGCAGCCGCGCGTGCCTTGTAGCCGCCGCCGGAAAATAGTCAAGCCTGCGTTGCGTTTCAATCATGGGCTTTTGGTTTGTTCCGTTGATGCGCGCGGGCAGGGCGCTACGTCTCGCCTCGGCTGTATTGCGAATGCTCGAAGAACAGCACCACGCCAAGCGCGATCAGCAGCGGGATGATCAGGTAGAACAGCCGGAACACCAGGAGAGCCGCCAGCACGCCGACCGGATCCATCTGTGACAGTCCGGCCAGGAACACGACCTCGAACACGCCGAGCCCGCCCGGTGCATGCGAGATCTGCGCCACCGAGAACGACACCAGGAACACGCCGAGGATGACGAAATAGCCGGGATTGCCGGCCACGGGCAGGGCAAAGAAGATGATCGCCGCCGCCGCCAGCAATTCTATCGGGCCGATCAGCAATTGCCGCGCCACGATCGGCAGCGCCGGATAGTGCAGCTGGAAGCCGGCGATTTTCAGCGGATTCAGGTGCAGCCAGCTGCCGAAGATGTAGGCACCGACCAGAATGAGCAAAGCGCTGCCGGCGGCGATCGCCAGCCCGTGGTGGGGGGCGCCTACGAAGCGATCGATGATTGCAGGCTCGAACACCAGCACCAGGCCGCCGACCAGCAGGCTGGAGAGCACGAAGGTGATCCAGCAGATCGCCACCAATATGCCGACATCCTGGCCGGTCAGCCCCCTGGTGCCATAGGCGCGGTAGCGGATCACGGCGCCCGAAAGCACCGAGCCGCCAATGTTGTGCGACAGCGCATAGGTGGTAAAGGAGCAGAAGGTTACGAAGAGCCACGACACCTTTTTGCCGATATGCAGAAGAGCAATATGGTCGTAGCCGGCAAGCGAGGCGTAGGCGACGACCGAACTCAGCGCCGCCAGCACCCAGCCGCGCGTCGGGATGGCGACGATGCCGTCCCAGACATCGTCGATCGAAATGCCGCGCAGCTCATGCCACAGCAAAAGCAGCGACCCGATGACCGCCGCGATGCCGATGACCGGCCACAGATAGCGCCTCCAACTCATGGAGTTCTCGTCATGCGTTGCTGCCCATCGCCCAAGCGGGCGTGAAAACGTCCGCGATTCACCAATATTCCCCCTCATTTCAGAAATGCCTCATTGAAGCCGGCTATTCAACCGGACAAGCCCCGCTATTCAACGCCGCAAGCATTGCCGCTGCATGATGCCGGCAAAATTTGCCCCACTGCTCTTGGTGATCGGGTCCGGCACTGCTACTCTGGCGGCAACTTAAAGCATTTAGGTGCCTGCTGCGTCCGGTTTCCCGGTTCGCGCGGCGCCGGAAGGACCCGAAGTGGAAGACCACGACACCGGCGCAGGCGCGCCGGAAGTGGGCGTGTCCAGGGCTTCGCCGCCGTCAGGCCAGGCAAGCCCATCCGCCGGGCGGCCCCGCCAGGCGGGGCCTCAGTCCGGCAACGGACAGGCCGGCGACGCCCAGCATCAGCGAGGCAAGGCGAGAAAGCGGCGCAAGCGCCGGCGCGGACGCAAGGTTTTTGCACGCGATGAGCTGGCGGTATCAGCCCATCTCGTTGCGGCCGGCCCGCCTGCCGTCAACATCGCGCCAAATCCCGTGCCCGCGCCTCCGCCCCCGCAGCCCAGGCCGGAACAGCCCATGCAGCGTCCGCCGATGCAGGAACTGCCGGTGTTTGCCGCGCTCGATCTCGGCACCAACAATTGCCGGCTTTTGGTCGCGGTGCCGCAGCGCCACGGCCAGTTCCGTGTCATCGACGCCTTTTCGCGCATCGTCAGGCTGGGCGAGGGGCTGACCGCCAATGGGCACCTGAGCCAGGCAGCGATGGACCGCGCCGTCGAGGCGCTGAAAATCTGCGGCGACAAATTGCGCAACCGCAAGATCAAGAAGGCCCGGCTGATCGCCACCGAAGCATGCCGCACCGCCGACAACGGCGTCGAATTCCTGCAGCGGGTCGAACGCGAGGCCGGCCTGAAGCTGGAGATCATCGACCGCCAGACCGAGGCCCGCTTGGCGGTGTCCGGTTGCGGCTCGCTGGTCGAGCGCGACACGCAAGGCGTGGTGCTGTTCGACATTGGTGGCGGCTCGTCCGAAATCGCGCTGATCGACCTCACCGGCCATCGCTCGCCGCGGCTGGCCAACCACATCGTGTCGTGGACGTCGCTGCCGGTCGGCGTCGTCTCGCTGGCCGAGCGCTTTGGCGGCCGCACGGTGACGCGCGAGATTTTTGCCGCCATGGTCGACGATGTCGCGGTGCGGCTGAAGTCATTCGACGGCCGCGACCGGCTGAGCCATGTGCTGGCCAGCCCGAAATTCCATCTGCTGGGCACGTCCGGCACGGTGACGACGCTGGCCGGCGTCCATCTCGACCTCGAGCGCTACGACCGCCGCCGTGTCGACGGGCTGTGGATGGACCGCGACAGCGTCGACCGCATGGTCGAAAAGCTGGTCGGCTGGGATTTCCAGCAGCGCTGCGCCAACCCCTGCATCGGCGCCGACCGCGCCGATCTGGTGCTGGCCGGCTGTGCTATCCTCGAAGCGATCCGCGCAGTGTGGCCGTCGGAGCGGCTGCGCGTCGCCGACCGCGGCCTGCGCGAAGGCATTCTGAGCGAGCTGATGGCCGATGACGGCGTTTGGCGCAACAGTGGGCGTGGCCGAGCATGATCCTGAAAAGTGGAAACCGGTTTTCGGAAAAGATCATGCTCAAACAAGAAACAAAGTCATGACCAAGAAACCGGAAAAACCAGGTTCTGCCAGCATTCGGGTGCTGAAGACGCGGATCAAGAAGAAGAGCGGCCTGAAGGAATCGTCGCGCCGCTGGCTGCAGCGCCACATCAACGACCCGTACGTCCAGCGCTCCAAGGCTGACGGCTACCGCTCGCGCGCGGCCTACAAGCTGATCGAGATCGACGACAAGCATCATCTTCTGAAACCCGGCATGAAGGTCATCGACCTCGGCGCGGCTCCTGGCGGCTGGTGCCAGGTGGCGGCGGCGCGAACGAAGTCGACGGCCGACAACCCACATGTCATCGGCATCGACTATCTCGAAATGGACGCCGTGCCCGGCGCGCCGGTGCTGCTGATGGATTTCCTCGACCCCGATGCGCCGCAAAAGCTCGCCGAGGCGCTGGGCGGTGATCCCGATGTCGTGCTCTCCGATATGGCGGCACCGACCACCGGCCACAAGCGAACCGACCACATCCGCACCATGCATCTGTGTGAAGTGGCGGCCGATTTCGCGCTGTCCGTGCTGAAGCCGGGCGGCCATTTCCTGGCCAAGACCTTTCAAGGCGGCGCCGAAAACGAGCTGCTGTCGATGCTGAAGAAGAATTTCCGTTCGGTCCACCACGTGAAGCCGCCGGCGTCGCGGGACGAATCGGTGGAGCTGTATTTGCTGGCGAAGGATTTTAAAGGCAGAGACGGCACAACTTGAAAGTCGCTTCGTAGCGATCCTTCGCGCCCCCTCTGTCCTACCGGACATCTCCCCCACGAGGGGGGAGATTGGGGCTTCTGCCGCCCGCGTAATCCTGCAACGTTGAAGATTGGCGAAAGCCGAGGCGCCGGCTGATCTCCCCCCGTGTGGGGGAGATGTCCGGTGGGACAGAGGGGGGCGCTGTCCCGCCGGCATAAAAAGTCCTGCAGCTGAGCCTACTTCCCAGCCGTACCCACTGGCTCCAGCGTCTTTGGCGTCGTCAGCCGGCCATGTCCCGACACCGCATTGCCAGCATCCGGTGCCAGCCGCATGAACGATACTGAGGCCGCCGCCGAGACCGCAGCCACAACGAAGAACGCGATGTGGAAATCGCCGAGTGTCAGCAGTCCGCCATGGATCGAGGTCGAGACTTCCAGAATGCCGCCGGCCAGCGCCACGCCGAGCGCGATCGACAGCTGCTGGAACACCGCCGTGATCGGCGTTGCCTTGCTGGTGTCTTCGGCCGACACCTCGGCGTAGGAAAGCGCATTCACGCCGGTGAAGAACATCGAGCGGATGAAGCCGCCGACCAGCAATATGGCCAGCATCAGCGCGTAAGGCGTTTCCGGCGTGAACAGGCCGTAGGTGGCGATCGATGCTGCGGCGATCAGCGAGCCCCAGATCAGCACCCGCCGGAAGCCGGCGAGCCGGAAGATCAGCGCTGTCACGAACTTCATGCCGATGGCGCCGATGGCCGAGACGAAGGTAATCATGCCGGACTGGAACGGCGTCAGCCCGAAACCGATCTGGAACATCAGCGGCAGCAGGAACGGCACCGCGCCGATGCCGATGCGAAACAGCGACCCGCCGAGCACGGAGGAGCGGAACACCTGGTTGCGGAACAGTTCCAGCGCCAGCAGGGGATTCTTGGCTCGGCGGGCGTGCAGGAGATAGAGCACGCCGGAAAGCAGGCCGACTGCCACGGTAATGAAGCCGATCGCCGGCGGCAGATAGGGCAGGCTGACCACCGACAGGCCGAAGACAACGCCAGAGGCAGCCAGCCCACTCAGCACGAAACCGATGAAATCGAGCGGCGGCGTCTCCATCGAGTCCGTCTTCGGCAGGAAGCGCGTCGCCAGCCAGATGCCGATCAGGCCGATCGGCACGTTGATCAGAAAAATCCAGTGCCAGGTGAAATACGTGGTGATGAAGCCGCCGATCGGCGGGCCGACCAGCGGTCCGACCAGCGCCGGCACCGTCAGCCACGACATGGCGGCGACCAGCTCGCTCTTCGGCGTCGCGCGCACCAGCACCAGGCGGCCGACCGGCGTCATCATGGCGCCGCCTATGCCTTGCAGGAAGCGCGACACGACAAAGGCCGGCAGAGAATTGGAAATGGCGCAGGCGACCGAGCCGACGATGAAGACGCCGATCGCTGCGCGAAACACGTTCTTGGCGCCGAACCGATCGGCCATCCAGCCGCTGATCGGAATGAAGATCGCCAGCGACACCAGATAGGCGGTCAGCGCCAGCTTGAGCGCGATCGGGCTGGTGTGGATGTCGACGGCGATCGCCGGCAGCGATGTCGCAATGACGGTCGAATCCATGTTTTCCATGAAAAGAGCGACCGCCAGTATCAGCGGAATGATGCGGTTCAACGAACGCGTCCGAATTGGTCAAAATTTGCGTGCCGACCGAGGCAAGCCGACACGAAAGGGCGGTTATCACGCCTTTACCCGTATGTCGCATTAATTTGCTGTCACTTTTGTGCGACCGCAACTCTTGGTGGTGGCTATCAGGGCAGCCCCAACACTTTGCGGTGACACGCAATCACCCGCTTTTCATCGACGCCGCGACGTGTTACCAGCCAGCGCCAATCCTGAAAGGGAAGAAACGAGTCGGCGCTGTCCATTGCGGTCCAGCGCTTTTTTGTATTCCCCCCAGCGCGTTTGTATTCGAGGGACTGGCCATGGCAAAAATCATCGAAACGTCCACCGGCGCTTTGGCGCTGACCTTTGACGACGTGCTGTTGCAGCCCGGTCATTCCGAGGTCATGCCCGGTGAGACCGACATCCGCACCCGCATCGCCACCGACATCGACCTCAACGTGCCGATCCTGTCGGCCGCCATGGACACAGTCACCGAGGCGAGGCTTGCCATCGCCATGGCCCAGGCTGGCGGCATCGGCGTCATCCACCGCAATTTCTCGCCGGCCGAACAGGCCGAGCAGGTGCGCCAGGTCAAGAAATTCGAATCCGGCATGGTCATCAATCCGGTCACCATCGGCCCCGACGCCACGCTGGCCGATGCGCTGGCGCTGATGCGCACCTATTCCATCTCGGGCATTCCGGTGGTCGAAAATGGCGGCACCGGCGGCCAGAAGATCGGCCGCCTGGTCGGCATCCTGACCAACCGCGACGTGCGCTTCGCCTCGGACCCGGGGCAAAAAGTCTACGAATTGATGACCCGTGAGAACCTGATCACGGTCAAGGAGAATGTCGACCAGGACGAGGCCAAGCGGTTGCTGCATCAGCACCGCATCGAGAAGCTCGTCGTCGTCGACAAGCAAGGCAATTGCGTCGGCCTGATCACCGTCAAGGACATCGAGAAGTCGCAGCTCAACCCGCACGCCACGAAGGATGCGCAGGGGCGGCTGCGCGCCGCCGCCGCCACCAGCGTCGGCGATGACGGCTTTGAGCGCGCCGAGCGGCTGATCGATGCCGGCGTCGACCTCTTGGTCATCGACACCGCGCATGGCCATTCGCAGCGCGTGCTCGATGCGGTGACGCGGGCCAAGAAGCTTTCGAACTCCGTGCGCATCCTGGCCGGCAATGTTGCCACCGCCGAGGGCACGCAGGCGCTGATCGATGCCGGGGCCGACGCCGTCAAGGTCGGCATCGGCCCGGGTTCGATCTGCACCACGCGCATCGTCGCCGGCGTCGGCGTGCCGCAGCTGTCGGCGATCATGTCTGCGGTCGAGACGGCGCACAAATCCGGCGTGTCGGTCATCGCTGACGGCGGCATCAAATATTCGGGCGACCTGGCCAAGGCGCTCGCCGCCGGCGCCAGCGCGGCGATGATCGGCTCGCTGCTGGCCGGCACCGATGAAAGCCCGGGCGAGGTCTATCTGCACCAGGGTCGCTCCTTCAAAGCCTATCGTGGCATGGGTTCGGTCGGCGCGATGGCGCGTGGCTCGGCCGATCGCTACTTTCAGGCCGAGGTGCGCGACACGCTGAAACTGGTCCCGGAAGGCATTGAAGGGCAGGTCCCTTACAAAGGACCTGTGTCTGGCGTGCTGCACCAGCTTGCAGGCGGGCTAAAAGCCGCTATGGGTTATGTCGGTGGCCGCGATCTTGCCGATTTCCGCGAGCGTGCCACCTTTGTGCGCATATCCAACGCCGGACTTCGTGAAAGCCACGCCCATGACGTCACGATTACCCGCGAAAGCCCGAATTATCCTGGCGGAGCCTGACCCGCAGCCAGACCGGAACGTGCTGTGGCGCAATCAGGCGACGATCGTGCTGCGGCTGGCCCGCCATGCGGGCGCGCTGTGTTTTGCCTCCGCGGCGGTTTTCATCGCCATGACGCTGCTGGAATTCTTCTATTTCCGCCAGTTGAGCGGCGGCCTGTCGTCGCTCGATGTGCGCTTTGAAGGGTTTACGCCGGATGAGGGCATGGCCTGGCTGACGGCGCTCGGCCGGCGCGGCAGCGAGATCATCCTTGTCTGGCACTATCTGACCTTCGACCTTCTGTTCCCGGCGCTGCTGTCACTGACCATGGTCAGCCTGATCCTGGCCACCGGGCGGCGGTTGAAGAATTTTCGCGCCATGCCGGTGCAGCTTCAATCGCTGTTCGCCCTGGTCTTGGTGCTGCCCTACACCTGCGCCGACTATGCCCAGAACATTGCGGTGGCGCGGCTTTTGTCCGATTTCCTGTCGGCCAATCCGGATTCGCTATCCTTCGCCTCGTCGCTGATCGTCATCAAATTCGCGATGCTGGCGATACCTGTTGCTGTCATCGCGGTTTTAATCCTCGCCGCCCAGCGGCGTCCGCAGGCATGAACAACAAAACAGGGGCGACGCCATGAGCCAGACGGCGATCTTCTGGCCAATGCTGGCGCAGGTGCTGCTGGTTTATATCGTCTATGTGGTGATGGGCCGGCGCCGCTACGGTGCGGTCAAATCAGGCGAGGCCAAGGTTGGCCAATACAGGATGCGCACGACCGAACCTGCGTCGAGCGTCACGGTCGCCAACAATCTCATCAACCAGTTCGAACTGCCGGTGCTTTTCTACGTGCTGTGCCTGGTGCTGCACGCGACCGGTGGCGTCAATTATCTGACCTTGGCTTTGGTGTGGATTTTCGTGATTTCCCGCTATGCCCACGCCTGGGTCCACCTCACCAGCAACAATCTGCGGTTTCGCAGCCGCGCCTTCTACCTGGGCGCGATCATTCTCTTGCTGGCATGGATCTGGTTCGCGCTGCACCTGCTCGGCCTGGTTTGAGCAGACCAGGAAGTCTCACTACAAATCGAATACCGCGATCTTGCGCTTGTCGAACTTGATGCCGATTTCGCCGCGCACCAGTTTCAACGCGGCCTCGCCGAACACGGCGCGCCGCCAGCCCTGCAGCGCGGGCACGTCGGCGGCTTCGCCTTCGGCGGCGATACGGTCGATGTCGTCGCTGGACGCCAACACTTTCGAGGCGACGCCTTCCTTCTCGGCGACGATCCGCAACAGCACTTTCAGCAGCTCGGCAGCCGCGCTCGAACCCTCGGGCGGCTGAAAGCTCTTGGGCAGCTTCGGCATCTCTTCCCGGGGCAAAGCGAGCGCGGTGTTGACCGCGCCAAGCAATGCGGTTGCTGTCGATGACCGTTCCCAGCCTTTCGGCGTCGTGCGCAGCTTGCCCAACGCGGCCGCATCGCGTGGCGCCTGCTGGGCGACCTCATATATTGCGTCGTCTTTCAGCACCCTGCCGCGCGGCACGTCGCGCTCCCTGGCCTCGCGCTCGCGCCATGCCGCCACCGTCTGCACGATCGCCAGCTCCTGCGGCTTGCGCAGCCGCATCTTCAGCCGCTTCCAGGCATCTTCGGGGTGCGGATCGTAGGTCTCGCGCGAGGTCAGCACCTCCATCTCCTCGTTCAGCCAATGGGCGCGGTTTTCCCGCTCCAGTTCGGCGCTGAGGTGCTTGTAAACATCGATCAGATGGGTGACGTCGGCCAACGCATAGTCGAGCTGCTTGTCGGACAGCGGCCGGTGGCGCCAGTCGGTGAAACGCGATGATTTGTCGAGCCGGGCGCCGGTGATGCGCTGCACCAGCTGGTCGTAGGAGACGCTGTCGCCGAAGCCGCAGACCATAGCCGCGACCTGGGTGTCGAAGACGGGATGCGGCACCAGATCGCCGAGATGGACGATGATTTCGATGTCCTGGCGCGCGGCGTGGAAGACTTTGACCACCGCTTCATTGGCCATCAGCTTGAAGAACGGGGCGAGGTTGATGTCGGGCGCCAGCGGATCAATCAGCGCGGTGACGCCGGGCGCCGCCATCTGGATCAGGCACAGGATCGGCCAGAACGTCGTTTCGCGGATGAATTCGGTGTCGACGGTGACGAAATCCGACTTTTCGAAAGCGGCGAGAACGGACTCGAGCTCATTTTGGGTGGTGATGACGTGCATCAAATCGCTTTTTAGCAAACGGGTAAGGTTCTCTTTCAATTTCAGCCGTGAGCGCTTTCGTCAAGCCGCCCTTCGGTCAAGTATCCGTCGATCCATCGGAATCGCCATTCCTGCGCGCCAGCCGCGCGAACACCGTCGATGTGCGTAGCAGCGCCGTGAAGCGGCTGCGCTTGCCTGCCGGCACGCTGCCGCGCACCTGCATGCGGTAGAGAATGACAGCGATGAGGATGGCGTAGACCACAGCACTGAAGACAAACAGGGCGCCCGGTCCGAAATATTGCATCACCGTCGACGCCGCGAAGGGGCCGCCGATGGCGCCAAAGGAATAGAACAGCATCAGGGCAGCGTTGATCAGCACGAACTCGCCCTTGTCGGCGCGGTCGTTGGAGTGTGCCGCCGACAGCGAATAAAGCGGCATGGCGAAGCTGCCGAAGATGAAGACGATGATCAGGTTGAGGGTCGGATTGGCGCCGGCGATGAAAGCCAGCGCCAGCGCCGCCAGCAGGGCGCCGCATGTCGTTGCCAAAAGCACCGCGCGCCGGTCCCAGCGATCGGAGAGATAGCCCACCGGATACTGGATGAGGGCGCCGCCGAAAATACCGACGCTGACGAAGGTGACGACATCGGCCACCGACATGCCGATCTGTTCGGCATAAACCGGCGACAGCGTACGGAAGGCGCTGTTGGTGACGCCGACGCAGATGCAGCCGAAGCAGCCGAGCGGCGAGATCCGCCAGACGCGCGCGAGATCGAGCTTGACGTCTTCCGGCGGCGTCGGGTTGGAGCGGTCGCCAAGCGACACTGGCACCAACGACAGCGTGATCATCATCGACATGATGGCGAAGATGGCAAAGCCGCCGGGGCCGAAGATCGGGATCAGGAACTGCGCGCCGGTCACCGAGCCGATATCGACCATGCGGTAGATGGCCAGCACCCGCGCGCGATCCTTGTTTTCGACGCCGGAATTCAGCCAAGCTTCCATGACGGTGAACAGGCCGGCAAAGCAGAAGCCGCCGGCAAAGCGCACCGCGCACCACATCACCGGGTCGATCACCAGCACCAGAAGCAGCGTGCCGGCCGAGGCGGTGGCGGCGAGCGCCGAAAACGTCCTGACATGGCCGACCGCCTTCAGGATGCGGGTGACGGCGAGGCATCCGAGCAGGAAGCCGGCGAAATAGAACGTGCCCATCAGGCCGATGTCGGAGGCCGAAAACCCTTCCTGCGCGCCGCGCAGCGCGATCAGTGTGCCCTGTAGGCCATTGCCGCCAAGCAGGATGCCGGCGGCGATGAGGAGAGGGATCAGCGGGCGGATGGAGGACATGAAGGAAAGCCTGTCGTTGCTCCTTCTTGAACCATCGCCTTTGCCAATGCCAGCGGCAATTCCCGCGGCGTTAAGCCAACAAGGCAGCCCGGCTGTTTCCAACAGAAAACAGTTTGGCTGTATTCCGTGGTGCTTGCTACACTCCATGGGGCTCGTCACACAGGGTGGGACTTTCCATGTCAGGCTATTTCGGCACGGAGCTTCAGCGGCGCCTGCAAGCTCAGGCTGAGGCGAGTGTCGACTTCATCAGAACGACCCCAGGCGCGTGTCAGACCGGGCGCTCGATGGGGTGCGATGATCCCGATCGGTTTGGGTGGGAGCTGATCGACAAGATCCTCAATCGCGACGGCATCTGCGGCTTTCGCATGATACCAGCAAGTAAAGTGGTCGAGTTCAAGTCGCGATTGGCCAAGGGCGGCTTCCGCCTCGATACCTGGGACGTGTTTGTGGCCGACCGGGTAGATGCTTTGGCGGCATCGGAGGCAATTGTCCGCCGCGGATTGCCCGACGGGCTTATCGATCAAGACAAGCCGGCCGAGCCGGATGGTGCGTATACGGCCCGCATCCAGGCGCTTATGGCGGTATCGGGCGTAGTCCCATTTTCAGGGTCGCTGCTGGCCGGAACCCTGGGACCGGCGACGACGGTCGTGGTGGGCGACGAGACGGGAACTGTCGCAGCAACCGCGCATGGCTACCTGGCGCATAATTCCTACAGCGCCTATCACCGATATGCATGGGGTGGATTGGCTGCAGTCGCGGAATCGCAGAGGCAACGAGGACTCGGCAACTACATCAACGCTCGCATGATCCTCAGTGTGTTTCGCGATCTACATGCGACGCATATTTATGAGCTCGTCTCAGCATCGAACATACCGTCTCGACGAATGGTGGAATCGTGCGGACTTCGTCCAGATCCCACTGTCGTGTGTGGGGCTGCCACGCCCAGCGACAGTGCACGCTTCACCCGCTGACCGCCATGAGCGGTTGATAGTGGACTTGTTCCAAGCAGGCTTCCATGGTGACTGATTCGACGATGGGAGAGCCCTTCATGCCTCGCCGGGTCTTGCCAGCACCTCGCTCGACGGCTTTGCCGGCTTATCCGAGGATGGCCGTCGGCCAAGCGAGCCGGCGGTCAGCAGGCTGAGGATGATAAACGGGATGCCGATGCCGAAGGCCGAGCGGATGCCCCAATGATCCGAGACGAAGCCGAGCAGCGGCGGACCGAGCAGGAAGGCGACGAAGGAGATCTGCGACAGCGCCGCGACATTGATTGCCGCGGAGCGGTCCGTCCGCTGGGCCGCCGCCGAGATCGCCAGCGGAAAGATCGCACTGCTGCCGATGCCCAGCAGGGCAAAGCCCAGCATCGACACAAGCGGGGCGGGTGAGAAGAAGACGAGCAGCACGCCTGCCGCCATCGTCGCCAGCAGCACCCGCGCCACGCCGGTCGGCGAGTGGCGGTCGACAAAGGAGTCGGCGAAGAAGCGCGTGCTTGCTTGCGAGAATGCAAACAGCGCCACCGTGAAGCCGGCGACGAACGGGCCTGCATCGAACACGGTGCGCATGTAGATCGCCGACCAGTCGATGCTGGCGCCTTCCATCAGCATCGCAGACAGTGTCACCGCGACGAGGACGAGGATCGGCAGCGTCGGCCGCGCCAGCCTTGGCGCCGTCTCGTCATTGCCGGCGAAGCGGCTCGGCGCCGGTTGGTAACCGCCGAGAAACAGCGCTATTCCTATCGCCACCATCGGTACAACCATGGCCAGGTGCAGTTGCGGCGATATGCCGAGATGCGCAAGGGCGGCGCCAAACAGGCCGGCGCCGAAAAAGCCGATGCTCCAGAATGAATGCGCGCGGTTCATGATCCGGCGCTTGAGCAGGAATTCGGTCCTGTCGGCCTCGACATTGAGGATGATCTCGACGCTGCCGATCATCAGGCCGACCGGGATCAGCATCAGGAACAGCGCGAGCGGCCCAGGCGCGTGCACGGCGATGGCATAGGCAATCGACAAAAGCGGAACCAGCCCGAGCAATGCGCGGCGGAAGCCGACGCGTTCCAGGATCGGCGCCGCCAGCGTCAGCGCGGTCAAGGTGCCGATCGGCGTCCCGATCAGGCTGAGGCCGAGCGTGCCGTCCTCGATGCCCATGGCATGCTTGATGTCGGGCAGCCGCGGAAAGATGTTGCCCATGCCGAACGAATAGATTGCAAATCCGGCATAGACCCGGTGTTGCGGAGCGAGGCTGAGGCCGAACGTCATGGCGATGCTTTCAAGGAAGAGAACCGGCGCTTGTCGCCGCTTGGCATGCCCTGTATCTTGCACAAACATGCAAATCGTGCAAGAACGTGCATTAAGAAAACAGGATCATGCAATGCTGACCGATGAGCGGCATCAAATCATCCGCGATCGCCTGGCCGTCGAGGGAAGGGTGCTGGCCGGCGAGCTGGCAAGCCGCTTCGGCGTTTCGGAAGACACGGTTCGCCGCGACCTCAGGGAACTCGCCAAGGCTGGGCAATGCCGCCGTGTCTATGGCGGCGCGGTCGCGGCCGCACCCTTCGCTGCCACGCCGGTCGGCCTGCGCGCCGGCCATGCGGTCGAAGAAAAGACGCGGCTGGCCCGCGCCACCGTGCCATTGCTCTCACGCGGACAGACCCTGTTCATCGACAGCGGCTCGACCAATGCCGCGATTGCCAGGGCCATCCCGCGCGACCTCGACCTGACCGTCGCCACCAACTCGCTCGAAATTGCCTCGGCGCTGTCGGACCACGCCCTGGTCGAGCTGATTGTGCTGGGGGGCCGGTTCGACCGCCACCTCGGCGCCTGCGTCGGCGCCGACACGCTTGCCGCCGTCGCGCAGCTTGGCGCGGACCTGTTTGTTCTCGGTTCCTGCGGCCTCGACGCCTCGCGCGGCGTGACGGC
Organism: Mesorhizobium sp. P2_C5_2; assembly: GCF_056404535.1. Taxonomy (NCBI): domain Bacteria; kingdom Pseudomonadati; phylum Pseudomonadota; class Alphaproteobacteria; order Hyphomicrobiales; family Phyllobacteriaceae; genus Mesorhizobium; species Mesorhizobium sp. P2_C5_2. The sequence goes on from NZ_JBFUDV010000004.1 coordinate 226,156, forward strand.
CTTCGATTCGGCGGAGGCCGAGGTGAAGCGGGCGATGGCCAAGAACAGCGCAGGCATCGTCATTGCCGTCACCAATGACAAGCTGGCCACCGCCGCACCCTACCGGGTCGCCAGGCCCGAGGCGATCCGCCACCTTGTGGTCGAAAAGACCGCGCCGGCCGCGATCCTCGCCGACTTCGAACGTCAGGGCGCCGAAATCCACTTTGCTTGAACAACGAGCCAGCGCCCGATCACCTGGCTCGCCTTGACAAACCCGGCCTCCCATGCGCTTTTCGCGCAAATTTTGGACCGGGCTTTGATGCTCGGCCCACAACCCAGCACCCCGGACTTTTGACATGACAATGCATCGTTACCGCAGCCACACCTGTGCCCAGTTGAGAAAGAGCGATGTCGGCTCTTCGGTTCGCCTGTCGGGCTGGGTGCATCGCGTGCGCGACCATGGCGGCCTGCTGTTCATCGATCTGCGCGACCATTACGGCTTGACCCAGATCGTCGCCGATCCGGATTCGCCGGCCTTCAAGGTCGCCGAGACGCTGCGTGGCGAATGGGTGATCCGCGTCGACGGCGAGGTCAAGGCGCGCCTGCCGGACACCACAAATGCCAACCTGCCGACCGGCGAGATCGAGATCTTTGCCCGCGAGATCGAGGTGCTGTCGGCGGCCAAGGAATTGCCGCTGCCGGTGTTCGGCGAGCCGGACTATCCCGAGGACATCCGCCTGAAGTACCGCTTCCTCGACCTGCGCCGTGAGACGCTGCACAGGAACATCGTGGCGCGGACGAAAATCATCGCCGAGATGCGCAAGCGCATGACCGATGTCGGCTTCACCGAATTCTCGACGCCGATCCTGACGGCTTCGTCGCCGGAAGGCGCGCGCGACTTCCTGGTGCCGTCGCGCATCCATCCCGGCACCTTCTACGCGCTGCCGCAGGCGCCGCAGCAGTACAAGCAGCTGATCATGGTCTCTGGCTTCGACCGCTATTTCCAGATCGCGCCCTGTTTCCGCGACGAGGATCCGCGCGCCGACCGTCTGCCCGGCGAATTCTACCAGCTCGACCTCGAAATGAGCTTCGTCGAGCAGGACGACGTGCTGTCGACCATGGAACCGGTGATGCGGGGCGTCTTCGAGACCTTCGCCAACGGCAAGCCGGTGACGCAGAAATTCCAGCGCATTCCTTATGATGTCGCGATGCGCAAATACGGTTCCGACAAGCCGGACCTGCGCAATCCGATCGAGATGCAGGCCGTTTCGGATCACTTCCGCGATTCCGGCTTCAAGGTCTTCGCCAACATACTGGCCAACGATCCGAAGGCCGAAGTGTGGGGCATTCCGGCAAAGACCGGCGGCAGCCGCGCTTTCTGCGACCGCATGAACTCCTGGGCGCAGGGCGAGGGCCAGCCGGGGCTGGGCTACATCTTCTGGCGCAAGGAAGGCGACAAGCTCGAAGGCGCCGGTCCTCTGGCCAAGAACATTGGCGAGGAGCGTACCGAGGCGATCCGCCAGCAGCTCGGCCTTGCCGATGGCGACGCCGCCTTCTTCGTCGCCGGCGACCCCAAGAAATTCGTCACCTTCGCGGGTGCCGCACGCACCCGCGCCGGCGAGGAGCTGAACCTTGTCGACCGCGAGCGCTTTGAACTGTGCTGGATCGTCGACTTCCCGTTCTTCGAATGGAACGAGGAGGAGAAGAAGATCGATTTCGCCCACAACCCGTTCTCGATGCCGCAGGGCGGGATCGAGGCGCTCGGTGGCGACGACCTGCTCGGCATCAAGGCCTTCCAGTACGACATGGTCTGCAACGGCTTCGAGATCGCCTCGGGCGGTATCCGCAACCATCTGCCCGAGACCATGGTCAAGGCGTTCGAGACGGTCGGGCTGGATCGCGCCACTGTCGAGGAGCGCTTTGGCGGCCTCTACCGCGCCTTCCAGTATGGCGCGCCGCCGCATGGCGGCATGGCTGCCGGTGTCGACCGTGTCGTGATGCTTCTGGTCGGGGCCAAGAACCTGCGCGAAATCACCATGTTCCCGATGAACCAGCAGGCTTATGACCTGCTGATGAGTGCGCCTTCGGAAGCCAGTCCGCAGCAGCTGCGCGAGCTGTCGCTGCGCGTCGCGGCGGTCAAGAAGGACGCCTGACCGCGACGTTCGGACGGTCCTTTAACAAACCGCCCGAACCGATTCTTTTGATTCGATAATTCAACAAAAAAAGCCCGGCATCTCTGCCGGGCTTTTTGCTTTTGAGCGTTTCGCTCGATCAGTCTTCGTTGGCCCTGACGTGGACGCCGAGCGTCTTCGGCAGGTCGAGCGGGTTGGACATCGCACCCGCCATGATCAGCGCGAACGGCACTGCTGCCGGCGGCTCCGCCGAAATTTCGAGGCTCTTCGGGTCGTCGAGGTACTTGCTCACCGCGGCCGTCACTTCGGCCGTCAGTTCAGGATTGTTGAGCTGCGCCATGCCGAACGGCACGATCGCCTTGGCCTGGTTGGCGATGTCCTTGCCCGACATGCCCTGCTGCTTGCCGACATACTCAAGCACCTTGCCGGTCAGCGAATCGTCGTCGAAGCGGACCGAGGCGCTGTTGAAGGAAAGCTGCTGCAACAGGCCGAGCAAGGCCATGCCTTGCGCCGAATTGTCGGCGCCTTCGGGCTGCGCCGCCATCTTCTTCTGCATCTCTTGCATCGACTTGACGAAGTCGACCGTGTAGCCGCCGAGGCCGAAGGTCATGCCGAGCGTGCCGGCATTCTCGACCGAGATGTCGTATTTCGACAGGTCCATCTTGCCATCGCTCGGCTGCCAGGTGCCGCCGATATCGATATTGCCCGAGATGTTCTGATAGCCGAGGGCCTCGATGGCTTCCTTCGACTTCGCATCGTCGACCAGGGTCAGGTCGGCGTTGAACTTTTCCGTGGTGGCGGAAAATTCCATCGCCTTGCCGTCGGCCGGAGGCGTGATCTGGACAGCAACGCCATCCACCGAGAAGGCGGTCTTGTCGGCAACCTTGACCGTCAGGTTTTCGAGTTCGGCCGACTTGTACATCATCATCGAGCCGAGCGGGCCCGTAGCGCCCTCGGCCGGGATGTTGGCGTCATGAATGACGAAGGGGGTGAGGTTGAGCGTGACACCGTCTTTGCTGTGCTCGAAGGCCGAAGTCGTGATGGTCGCGACATCAAAGCCGCCATTGGCTTCGGTCACGCCTTCAAGCTTGATGTCGCCGATCGGCAGCGCTTCCTTTTCGGCCGCCGGCTTAACCGACACGCCTTGCAGCACCATGCTGGAATTGTCGCCGGTAACCCCGGTCCAGGTGATATCGACGCCCTGGGCGGCAAGTGCGGCCTTCAGCCGGTCGGCAACCGCAGTGTCCTGTGCAAAGGCGGCATTCAGCGGCAGCGTCAGCAAAAAGGTCGAGAAAGCGAGTGTCTTGAGTGTCGAGCGTTGGATTGTCATCGCGAGTTCCCTGAGAGAGTCCTGAAAAACTGTTTTCTGAATTCTACGCCGTCACCATTCCGTGACGAACTGGACGGGAAAAAGGCACTTTCCCCCAGATTTGTCGAAAATCACGGCGAAAGGCAAATCGGAGCGGGAGCCTTCGCTCGATGCGGTGAATATGTCATGAAGGTCGGGCTCCCTGCGTACCGTCTCCTGCCTTAGAGAGGGCGTGTAACAGATTGATGTTGGTTGGCAACAGCACTGCTACCGGTGCTGTTGCACAGGGACGGCACGTTGGAACATGAAGTCCATCACATCCATCGTCGGATCTTGAGCCGCCTTCGCAGCCCAGAGGCTGCAAATTGCGGATTTCCGCAGCCCCGCCTTGCCGCGAATCACCCGCTCGGCTAGTCCACCCGCATGGGAAAAAGGCTTTTGCCGCCTGAAGATGGCGGCGGTGACCACATCGAACCGGTCGATCTGAAGAAGGCGCTCGAAGAGCGCTATCTGGCATACGCGCTGTCGACCATCATGCACCGGGCGCTGCCGGATGTGCGCGACGGGCTGAAGCCCGTGCATCGCCGCATCATGCATGCCATGCGGCTGCTTCGGCTCAACCCCGACCAGGGCTTTGCCAAATGCGCCCGTATCGTCGGCGAGGTGATGGGCAAATTCCACCCGCATGGCGACCAGTCGATCTATGACGCGCTGGTGCGCCTGGCGCAGGACTTTTCCATGCGCTACCCCCTGGTCGACGGGCAGGGCAACTTCGGCAATATCGACGGCGATAACGCCGCCGCCATGCGCTACACCGAAGCGCGCATGACCGATGTGGCGACGGAACTGCTTTCCGGCATCACCGAGGACGCGGTCGACTATCGTCCGACCTACAATGAGGAAGACGAGGAGCCGGTCGTGCTGCCCGGCGCCTTCCCGAACCTGCTTGCCAACGGCTCGTCCGGCATTGCGGTCGGCATGGCGACCTCGATCCCGCCGCACAATGCCGCCGAGCTTTGTGACGCAGCGCTTCACCTGATCGAGGATCCAAGCGCGCCGGTGGCGAAGCTGATGGACTTCGTCCAGGGGCCGGATTTCCCGACCGGCGGCATCATCGTCGACAGCCGCGCCTCGATCCTCGAAGCTTACGAGACGGGCCGCGGCGGTTTCCGCGTCCGAGCCAAATGGGGCCAGGAAGACCAGGGCAGGGGCACCTGGAGCATCGTCGTCACCGAAATCCCGTACGGCGTGCAGAAGGCGCGGTTGATCGAGAAGATCGCTGAGCTTTTGATCGCGCGCAAACTGCCGTTGCTCGAAGATATCAGGGACGAAAGCGCCGAGGACATCCGCGTCGTACTGGTGCCGAAGAGCCGTTCGGTCGATCCCGGCATCCTGATGGAATCGCTGTTCAAGCTGACCGAGCTCGAAAGCCGATTCCCGCTCAACATGAACGTGCTGTCGCGCGGCAAGGTGCCAAACGTCCTGTCGCTGAAAGGCGTGCTGCAGGAATGGCTGGAGCATCGGCGCGACGTGCTGATCCGCCGCTCGAAGCATCGCCTGGGCGAGATCGAAAGGCGCCTCGAGATCCTCGCCGGCTACCTGATCGCCTATCTCAACATCGACGAGGTTATCAGGATCATCCGTGAGGAGGACGAGCCCAAGCAGGTGATGATGGCCCGCTGGTCGCTCACCGACACCCAGGCCGAAGCCATCCTCAACATGCGGCTGCGCGCTCTGCGCAAGCTGGAAGAGTTCGAGATCCGCAAGGAATTCGACGGCCTCACCACCGAGAAGAAGCAGATCGAGGCGCTGCTGGCGTCGAATGCCAAGCAATGGTCGACGATCAAGTCGGAAGTCGCCAGCATCCGCGACAAGTTCGGGCCGGAGACCGAACTCGGCAAGCGCCGCACCCAGTTCGCCGACGCACCCGAGCATGATTTGACCGACATTGCCCACGCCATGATCGAGCGCGAGCCGGTCACCGTGGTGGTCTCGGAAAAGGGCTGGCTGCGGGCCATGAAAGGCCATCTGGCCGACCATTCCACGCTGACCTTCAAGGAAGGCGACAGCCTCAAGCTTGCCTTCCATGCCCAGACCACCGACAAGATTCTGGTCTTCACCACCGGCGGCAAGTTCTACACCATCGGCGCCGACCGGCTGCCGGGCGGCCGTGGCCATGGCGAACCGATCCGCATCATTGTCGACATGGACAACGACCAGGACATCGTCACTGCTTTCGTTCATGACCCGAAACGCAAGCTGCTACTGGTTTCCTACGACGCCAACGGCTTCATCGTGCCGGAGGAGGAGGTCGTCGCCAACACCCGCAAGGGCAAGCAGGTGATGAACGTCAAGGCGCCCGATGAGGCCAAGACCTGCGTGCCGCTTTCAGGCGATCACGTCGCCATTGTCGGCGAGAACCGCAAGATGCTGGTGTTTGGGCTGTCCGAAATCCCCGAAATGGGCCGCGGCAAGGGTGTTCGCCTGCAGAAATACAAGGATGGCGGTCTGCTCGACCTGAAACCCTTCACGCTGGCGAGCGGGCTGTCCTGGCAGGATTCGGCCGACCGTACCTTCACTAGGTCGCGCGAGGAACTGGCAGAGTGGATCGGCGCCAGGGCCTCGGCCGGGCGGATGGTGCCGAAGGGATTCCCGCGGACGGGGAAATTTGGGTAGCGCCTCTTCCTTCTCCCCTTGTGGGAGAAGGTGGCCGAGCGAAGCTCGGTCGGATGAGGGTGTTCCAGCTTGGCGCACCCGGGACACCAAACCAACGCCTCAGTAGTGCTCAGTTTGCGAGAGGATGGACGCCGTTGCACCAAAGCCAGGCAAGCGCAAGCCTTACAAGAAGCGCCCCTAAGAGCTTCGGCGCTGTTTCAATAGCTGCTCGACGTCAGCGACACGCGCCTCTAGCTTCGCGAGGAACGGGGTGCCGTGTTTCTCCATACGATCAGCAGGATAGTTTCTGATTGCGAAGCGATACCGCTCTGTTTCGTCAACGAGGGCCGCGTGAAGTCGCTCTAGGTCCACGTCGGATAGAGCCTCTCGTCGCGCATAGGCGGTTTCGATATACATCCAATAAACTTGCCACGGGTCGGCGACCGCCGCAATTCAAACTGACACACTACCAACGTCTCATTTCTTCCAGCACCCCTCATCCGTCTCGGCGCTGCGCGCCGATCCACCTTCTCCCACAAGGGGAGAAGGGAAGGCGCTCCATCACCATTTGGACTATCGTCACGATTGCGGCACTATAACAGTGCATAAACGCTGGGTAGGCCGGGGAGAGATGGGCGTTTGAAGGAAGCTAAGATTCAGAAGCCGGAACGTCAGCAGCGCCTGTTCGGCCTGTCGACGCCGCTGAGAGCCGCCGTCATTCCGCCGCTGTCGGCGGCGCGCTGGCTCCTGGTGCTGATCGTTGCCGCCGGTGTCTATTTCTTCCACGGTTTCCTGTTTCCGGTGCTGGCAGCGCTCGTCATCGCCTTTGCCAGCTGGCCGCTCTACCGCCGGCTGCTTGCCGGCGTCGGCGGCAATCGCACCATCGCCGCGACGCTCGCCATCCTGTTCATCCTCACCTTCCTGGTGGTGCCGATCGCGCTCGCCGGCACCTATGCCATCAACGAAGTCCGCGAATGGGTCGGCTGGGCGATCGAGACTAACCGGCACGGCGCGGTCACACCGCAGTGGATCACGACGCTGCCTGTCGTCGGCGAGTGGTTGAACGAACAGTGGGCGGACAATTTCGGCCATCCCGGCGGCATTGGCGAACTGATCCAGCTGGTCAGCGGCGCCAATATCGGCAGCATCTATCGCGGTGTACTGGCGGCCGGCGGCAGCGCCTTCGGCCTGTTGCTGACGCTGCTGTTCATGATGATCGCGCTGTTCTTCGCCTACCGCGACGGCGAACATTTTGCCGGCCAGATCGACCGCCTCGGCGAACGCATCCTGCCGACACGCTGGGAGCGGATTTCGCGCGTCGTGCCGGCAACCATTTCCTCGACCGTCACCGGCATGACCGTGATCGCCATCGGCGAGGGGCTGGTGCTGGGCATCGCCTACTGGCTGGCCGGCGTACCGTCACCGGTGACGCTTGGCGCGCTCACCGGCGTGATGGCGCTGATCCCCGGCGGCGCGCCGCTGTCGTTCACGCTGGTGTCGATCTACCTCGCCGCCAGCGGTTCGCCGATGGCGGGGCTGGCGCTGTTCATCTGGGGCGCGGTGGAACTGTTCATCGTCGACAAAACCTTGCGCCCGAAACTGGTCGGTGGACCGATCAAGCTGCCTTTCCTGCCGACCTTTTTCGGCCTGATCGGCGGCGTCAAGACGATGGGCTTTCTCGGCCTGTTCATCGGCCCCGTGCTGATGGCGCTCTTGGTGGCGATCTGGCGCGAATGGCTGCGCGAGGTGGAACTGGCCGAAGACCCCGTTCCCGATGCCGTCGCCGAGATCGAAGGCGGGCCGCCACAGATCGAGATTGTCGCCGGCCCAGCGAAGAAAAGTCAGGCCGGGTAGGCGACGGCAAGCGCTGCCCGCCGTTTGCGCCCCTCCTGCAACTGCCATAGCGAATGCGCCACCAGCGTGACGATCAGGATCACGCCGCCGATCAGGCTGTTGCGCGACGGCGTCTCGGCAAAGATCATCCACACCCAGACCGGCGCCAGCACCGTTTCCAGGAGATAGAACATCGCCACTTCCGGGCCTGAAATGTATTTCGGCCCGTTGGCGAGGCAGAAGAAGGCGAACGGCATGATGACGGCGCCGTTGAAAATGATCCACCATGGCGCCTCCACCTGAAAACCGGTCTTGGAGACCATGATCGCCGCCAGCCCGAAAGGCAGCAGGACGCCGGTCAGCGCGGTGAACCCCATATCCTTGCCACTGGCGCGCGAGACGGTGATGGCGCAGGCGATCGCCAAGGCCGAACACAGCGCCATCACGTCGCCGAACAGATACCCGGTGCCGACGGAATCGCCGACGATGATGGCGATGCCGACGATCATCAGCGCCATGGCCGCAAGCGTCAGCGGCCGCGGCCGCTCTTTCAGGAACAGCCACGACAGCAGCGCCGAAAACATGGTGGAGAAGGCCAGGATGAAAACCAGATTGGCGGTCGAGGTGTTGTAGACGGCGGTGATGAAGGCGATGGCGCCGAGCCCGTAGAGGGTGGCGACGACGAGCCCCGACCAGCCGGGTATGAGCTGCGGGGCATTCTTGCTGAACGAGCGCCAGACGGCCCATACGATCAATCCCGCCACGAAGGTGCAGCCGGTACGCAGCAGAAGGATCGTCCAGGCTTCGCCATGAGCGAGGCGGATCAGCGGAATGTCTACGGTCAGCGTCAGGCCGCCAAGCGCGGTGAGCAGCAGTCCTTTGGTGTGAGCGTTGTGAGATGACATGCAATGGCTTTCGCAATGGACGAGAGGCAGGATGACCGGCCGGCGCAATCGCACACTCTCCGCCAACAGCGGAAAGACCAGCATCGTCTCGGTTGAAAATGTTTAGGCCCGGATTGGGGAAAGAAGAAAAATCAGCGCGTGACCGCTTCGTGGTCGTAGCGTTCCCAACCCTTTGGGCCGAGATGCTCCTGCGGCATGAAGCGCATCTTATAGTTCATCTTGCGCGAGCCATTGACCCAGTAGCCGAGATAGACATGGGGCAGGCCCATGGCCCTGGCGCGAGCGATATGGTCGAGGATCATGAAGGTGCCGAGCGAACGGTCCTCGAACTCGGGATTGAAGTAGGAATAGACCATCGACAGGCCGTCGGCCATCTTGTCGGTCAGCGCCACCGCGATCAGCTCGCCCTGGCCCTTGCCGGTGATGAAAGTATCCGGGCCGCGGCGCCGATATTCGATGACCTTGGTGTCGACATGGGTGTCCTCGACCATCATGGCGTAGTCGAGCACCGTCATGTCGGACATGCCGCCGCGGCGGTGGCGGGCGTCGAGATAGCCGCGGAACAGCGAATACTGCTCGGTTGACGGCTGCGCGTCGTGCATGGCGCCGATGAGATCGGAATTGCGCTGGATCACCCGCTTCATGTTGCGGCTGGCGGTGAATTCCTGCGCCAGGATGCGCACCGAGACGCAGGCGCGGCAGGTCTCGCAGGCAGGCCGGTAGGCGATGTTCTGCGATCGCCGGAAGCCGCCTTGCGTCAACAGGTCGTTCATCTCCGGCGCCTTGTCGCCGACCAGATGCGTAAACACCTTGCGCTCGAACTGGCCCTCAAGATACGGGCACGGCGATGGCGCGGTCAGGAAGAACTGCGGCGACTGGGTTGGATGCTGCGTCATCGAACCTTGGGAACACTCCTGCGAATCGCTCTACCTTTGGCTTGGCTGGCGAAAAATTCAACAGGATTGTGAAGGTGGGGTTGAATGGACGCCTTCACATTTGCGCACAAATGCCTGTTGAGGTCGGTTGAACACCGGTTCAACGGTCGCTGCGGCTGACAACCGTGCCAAGCAGCAGGTCGTGCAGCGTGCGCTTGCGATCGGAAAACAGCGTCACCAGGAGGATGAGCGGCGTCAGGATGACGGTGCTGGCCCAAAACAGTACCGAATGGACGACAGCGGTCAGTCCGTCGATGCGCGTGCCGTCGAGGCGATCGAGCCGGATGCCCATCATCCTCATGCCTGAAGTGGCCTGGTTGCGACCGCCCAGCGTGTTCCAGATGTAGAGAATGGCGACCGCCGGCACGAGGATGGAATACAGCGCCCAGCCAAGACCGAATGTCAGAAGGCCAAGCACGGCCACCAGGATCGCGAACGGAATGGTGAGCAGCGCCACGATGCAATAGTCGATGATGAAGGCGAGGATGCGCCGCGTGCGCACACCGTCATAGGCCCTGACGTCGTCGAGCCTGCTGGTGATGATTTCGCCGTCAAGTACGCGCGCGTTCATGTCATGTCCTCGCGACGGCATCCAATGGGAATGCCCGTCGCCCTTTCAAATGGTGAGGGCGATGGCGAATTCAAGAAACGGGCACTCCGGCGTCCGGCTGAAGTCCTAGAAGATGCCGCGGAAAAGACGGTAGCGGACCCTGTCCATATACTCGCGGTATTCCTGCGTCCTTGCCAGGATAGCTTCCTCCCGCAGGATGCGGTGGATCTGGAAAAGCGTGATGATGGCATAGACGGTGAAATTGTAGATCGAGAAGCTCGACAGCAGGAATAGAATGTGTCCGATCAAATAGCCGGCATAGATCGGATGCCGCACGAACCGGTAGGCGCCGCCGGTCACGACGCCGCGATTGGCAGGCAGGATGGCGAAGGAGCGGCCAAGCGAAACCTTGCCCCAGATGACAATCCAAAGCCCGATGAACTGGATCGGCGCCGCGATATAGAGCGGTATGATGGAAACGCCGGCCTCCATCGAGACAAAGCCGGCGCCGAAACCGGCTGCCAGAGCGATGAAGACGGTTAAGGGGTTCCAGTCGCGCACCAAGGGTCGCCGCGCCGTCAGCAACCAGATGAAAGTCAACGAGTCGGAGATCATCAGCAGCAACAGGTTGAGACGGGCTGGATCGACGAACAGATGCTGCACGCCCCGATAGACAAAGAGTGCGGCGACAGCCAGGGCTATGAAACGGAACAGTCCCTCTCGCAGATCGATGAGGATATCGCGGCTGCGCAGGCTGGACCAGAGACCCGTTTCCGCGCCAGACAGCGGCTCACTCTTGAAAATGGTCAAATCAGTCACCTGGTGGTCCCCTCGAGAGCGACCATTGCACGCAAGCGTTGCCGTCGGGTTAAGCTTTCTCGCGCACTTCTCACATTACGCCGGAAGATTCATCACAGTTGGGCCGAACCGCACGAGTTTGCCGTCTGGGCAGTTGAACATGACACTCTTCCCAGTTTAGCTTGCTGCGGCGCAACAAGACGCCGAGGGGACGGGGAAATATGGATTACGACATGCTGGTCATCGGCAGCGGCCCTTCCGGCCGCCGCGCCGCCGTGCAATCGGCCAAGCTCGGCAAATCGGTGCTGGTGGTCGATAGGGGTCGGCGCCTCGGCGGCGTCTCCGTGCACACCGGCACCATCCCGTCCAAGACGCTGCGCGAAACGGTGCTCAACCTCTCCGGCTGGCGCGAGCGCGGCTTTTACGGCCGCGGCTACCGGGTCAAGCAGGACATCTCCATCGCTGATCTGGTTGAGCGCTTGCACAAGACGCTCGACCACGAGGTCGAGGTGCTGCAGCACCAGTTCATGCGCAACGCGGTCAAGAGCGTGCGCGCCATGGCGAAATTCGTTGGCCCCAACAAGGTCAGCCTGACGGCCGACAATGGCGACTATTCGGAGGTCGGTTTCGCCAATGCGCTGATCGCGGTCGGCACCAGGCCGCACCGGCCGCGCGACGTGCCTTTCGACAAGATCCGCGTCTTCGACAGTGACGAGATGCTGGAGCTCGACCATCTGCCGCGCACGCTGACGGTGATTGGCGCCGGCGTCATCGGCGTCGAATATGCCACCATCTTTTCGGCCCTCGACGTGCCGGTGACGCTGGTCGAGCCGCGCAACACCATCCTCGATTTCGTCGACCGTGAGATCGTCGACGACTTCATCCACCAGATGCGCGACCGCGGCATGACCATTCGTCTCGGCAGCACGGTCAAGGAAATTGTCTCCAAGCCCGACTATGCGGAAGTGACGCTCGCAGATGGCCGCACCATCCGCTCCGAGATCGTGCTTTATGCCGCCGGCCGCAGCGGCAATCTCGGCAGCCTCGGCCTCGACGTGGTCGGCATCGAGGCCGACTCCAGAGGCCGCATCAAGGTCGATCCGCAAACCTTCCAGACCAGCGTGCCCAACATCTATGCCACCGGCGATGTCATCGGTTTCCCCAGCCTTGCCTCGACCTCGATGGAGCAGGGCAGGGTGGCCGCCTGCCATGCCTTCGGCGTGCAGTTGCCACCGCCGCCGGAAACCTTTCCCTATGGCATCTACGCCGTGCCGGAAATCTCCACCGTCGGCCAGTCGGAGGAACAGGTGCGCGAAAGCGGTGCTGCCTATGAGGTTGGCCTGGCGCGGTTCCGCGAAACCTCGCGTGGCCACATCATGGGCGTCAACACCGGCTTCCTGAAGCTGCTATTCTCGGTCGAAACCCGCCGCCTGCTCGGCGCCCACATCGTCGGCGAAGGCGCCACCGAGCTGATCCATATCGGCCAGGCGGTGATCAATCTTGGCGGCACGGTCGACTTCTTCGTCAACAACACCTTCAACTATCCGACGCTGGCCGAAGCCTACAAGATCGCCGGGCTCGATGCCTGGAACCGGATGGGGCAGGGGTAGGCAGGCGGTATCTGCTCAGCCTTCCATCTGGGCGAGCAGCGACAGCATCACATCGGCCGAGGGCATCGGTAGCACCGCTTCGATTTCCGCCGGCCGCACGCCGGCGATCGCGTCAGCGCCGGCGGCGACGGTGCCCAACGGTCCGCGGAAGCCGTGCTTCGACCAGGCGAGTTCCTGCAGCTTCGGGCTGGTCAACGCCTCTCGCCGTCTAGCCGCATCTGCGATCGTCCGCATCCACATCTTTCAGCCGGCTTACTGTTTCCAGTGGCTCGCTGGGGCGTTATGTGAATGGACGGGTCGTGGAGGCGCGACGGGAGGTCGACATGCTGGGCTGGTTCCGCAAGCTGCTGCCGCGCGAAGATCGCTTCTTCGATCTGTTTGAACGGCATTCCCGTACCGTAGTCGGTGGCGCCGAGGCGCTGGAGCAGCTTCTGCTGGGCAAGGACATCGAGCGCTGGTGCCAGAAAATCATCGATCTCGAGGACGAGGCCGATCATATCACGGCCGAAGTCCTGCTGGCTGTGCGGCGCTCCTTCATCACGCCCTTCGATCGCGGCGACATCAAGGACCTGATCCAGTCGATGGATGATGCCATCGACATGATGCACAAGACCGTCAAGACGGTGAAGCTGTTTGAAAAGAAGGAATTCGACCCGCTGATGCAGGAAATGGGTGGCGTCATCGTTGCCGCCTCCAGGCTGGTTGCCGAAGCAATCCCGCTACTCAGCAAAGTCGGCACGCACACGGTGCGCCTCAACGCCATCGCGGAAGAAGTCATGCGCGTCGAAAGCCGCGCCGACGATCTGCATGAGCAAGGATTGAAGGACCTGTTCAAGCGGCATGGCCGCAGCGATCCGATGGCCTACCTGATCGGCAGCGAGATCTATGGCCAGTTGGAGAAAGTGGTCGACCGCTTCGAGGACGTCGCCAACGAGATCAGCGGCATCGTCATCGAGAACGTCTAGGCAATGGAAGCCACCATCGCCTTTCCCGTGCTGGCCGGCCTTGTCGCCGTCGCGCTGTTTTTCGACTTTCTCAACGGCCTGCACGATGCGGCGAACTCCATCGCCACCATCGTCTCCACCCGCGTGCTGAGGCCGCAATATGCGGTGTTGTGGGCGGCCTTCTTCAATTTCATTGCGTTCATGTTCTTTGGTCTTCATGTTGCCGAGACCGTGGGAAAAGGCATAGTCGATGTCACCATTGTCACGCCGGCGGTGATCTTTTCGGCGCTTGTCGGTGCCATTGTCTGGAACATTGTCACTTGGATTGCCGGTATCCCATCGAGCAGCTCGCATGCGCTGATCGGCGGGTTGGTTGGCGCGGGTATTGCAAAGGCCGGCGTCGGCGCCATCGTCTGGACGGGGCTTGGCAAGACGGTCGCCGCAATCGTCGTGTCGCCGGCGACCGGGTTTGTTCTGGCGCTGGTCCTGATTCTGGCCGTTTCCTGGCTGTTCGTGCGCCAGACACCGTTCGCCGTCGATAGCACCTTTCGCGTCATGCAGTTCTTTTCGGCCTCGCTCTATTCGCTCGGGCACGGCGGCAACGACGCCCAGAAAACCATGGGCATCATCGCCGTACTGCTCTATTCGCAAGGCATGCTCGGCGCCAATTTCTACGTGCCGCTATGGGTCGTCCTCACCTGTCAGTCGGCGCTGGCGCTGGGCACACTGTTCGGTGGCTGGCGCATCGTTCACACAATGGGCTCGAAAATCACACGGCTTAACCCGATGCAGGGTTTCTGCGCCGAGACAGGTGGCGCGATCACTTTGTTCGCGGCCACCTGGCTTGGCATTCCCGTGTCGACCACCCACACGATCACCGGGGCGATCATCGGCGTCGGCGCTGCCCGCCGCGTCTCGGCCGTGCGCTGGGGCATTGCCGGCAACATCGTCATTGCCTGGATCATCACCTTGCCGGCGACGGCCGCCATTTCGGCCCTCACTTATTTTGTTACGCGCCTTGGCGGCTGACGGGAGCGGGCGCCGAAATCTGAATACGGGCGATGTTTCACGGCGCTGGCCTCTCTGAGGGTTTGAGCGCTTCCTGTTTGGTGAGGCCGAACTTGCGGGCAAAATAGGCGGCTTCGATCGCCATTTCGCGATCTGCCTACGGTTCGATTCTCTGCTTTGCCTTCTTGCCCACGACACGAATCATAGTTTGAAATTTTAACCTTGTCCGAAGCGGTCATTCAGCTAAGTCCCGCAATGTGCTATGATTCGACACATGGGGAAGAAGGCGAAGCAGAAAGCCAAACAGGCGATCGCAGAACCAATAGACGGCAAGCTTGAAGCGGAAGCCGCCTACTATGCCCGTAAGTGCGGCATCACCACAGCCGAAGCCGCCCAGATCATCCGAGATGCCTACGCTCCGAAGCTATCGATAGTCGGCAAGGACGGCGTGAAGGGCAGATAGCCCTAGGCGATCTTCTTCTTATAGGAACCGCGCTTCCCCGACTTCGGCGCAACTGCGTCCATCTTCTCGCAAAGGTCGTCCATCGACCAGAGAGTTTGCGATACGCCAGCGGCCATTGCCGGCGTCATTTTCAGCGTCTTGTGCATCTTAATGAAGTTGTACCAGACTGTGTAAATGGCGGCCATGTGGACATGGTTTTCGAACTTCTTTGAGAACGCATCGGCAAGACGCGTGAAGCGGCGGTTTGCCATACGCATGGTGAGGTTGGCGCGCTCGATGTGCGACGTGCTGACATGCAAAGGATCGGGATTGCCTTCGATACGGGTCTTGGTCGCGCCAGTGCAGACGGCCGGGCTATAGCGCGCTCCGGCGGGCAGCGGCCAGTGGGTTCTCGGCTTCCTTAGCCGAGATCGTGGCGCGGTCGCGAACGTCGACAGCGCTCTCTATCCTGACACTTTCGGACGGATGGCCGCGATTGCCGGCACGACGCGGCAAGTGACGATTTGCTATGTAGCAACCGGCGCCGCCAGCCACTGCCGGACGATTGCCGCGTCAGGGGCGCCGATTTCATGGCCTGAAGGCACGATGCGCGCGTCGACCTCGGCGCCGCGTCCGTGGAGCAGCGTCATCAATGCCGCCGCAAACGGCCCGTAGGTCTGGTCGGCGGCGCCGGCAATAATCAGAACCCGCGTCCCCGTGAGGTCGGTTGCCGGCGCGTCGTCAAGCACCGGCATAGCTCTCAGCAGCGCCGCTTTTCGTACCAGGCCGGGGTTGAGCAGCATCAGGCTGGAGACCAGATTGGCGCCGTTGGAATAGCCGAGGAACGTCGTGCGGGCGAGGTCGAGCCCATGGCGTTTTGCGGCCTCGCTTGCGAAGGCGGCAAAGGCTGATGTTTCGGCACGGATGCTTGCCTGTTCGAAACTGGTCGGGGTGATCCGCTCGAACCAGCGGAAGCCGTCTTCCTGCGGGATGCGACCCCGTACCGCAACCAGCGTGGCGTTGGAGGCGATCTGCCTTGCAATCGGCAGCATCGTGGTTTCGTCGACACCTGATCCGTGCAGCAAAAACAGGCACTCCCCGTCAGCGTTTTCCGACTTGAGGAGGCGGTAG
This sequence comes from Mesorhizobium sp. P2_C5_2, assembly GCF_056404535.1. NCBI lineage: Bacteria > Pseudomonadati > Pseudomonadota > Alphaproteobacteria > Hyphomicrobiales > Phyllobacteriaceae > Mesorhizobium > Mesorhizobium sp. P2_C5_2. The sequence goes on from NZ_JBFUDV010000004.1 coordinate 242,387, forward strand.
GGAAAGGCCAGATCCCGGTGCAGGCCGGCGTTCTTTTCGCTATATTCAGACACGCTCATATCTCTTTGATTTCGCGGATATATTGGTCATTTGCCGGCTTCAAAACGGAATATTTTCATGCTCCGCGAAATGTGATTGAACCAGGCTCATTTCAGACCGTTTCTGCGCCGATATGCTCCCTGCGGGAGGAATCGAAGCGGTGTGCGCCGATGGTCGCATCCCGGCATGAACAACACGAGCACACTTGCTCTCGCTTTGAGGCCTTTTGTCGATGACTACGCAACTCCCGCCGGATCGCGCCGAACGCGACACCCGTATTGACGTGTTCCGCGCGCTCGCCCTCCTGACCATCTATATCGACCATGTGCCGGGCACCGTCTTCGAAACGCTGACCTACAAGAATTTCGGATTCTCGGACGCGGCGGAAGCTTTCGTGCTGATTTCGGGCATGTCGGTCGCGCTCGCCTATGGCAACAAATTCCAGCCGGGCAGCCGGCTGCTGGCGACGTTGAAGATGTGGCGGCGCGCGGGCGTCCTTTATACCGCCCATATCGTCACGACGATCGTGGTCATGGCGATGTTTTGTGCAGCGGCGGTGTTCGCCCACCGGCCTGAACTGCTGAAACTCATCAACATCGAACCGCTGATGAAGAACACGCCGGAGGTGATTGTCGGCATCGTCACGCTCGGCCACCAGCTTGGCTATAACAATATCCTGCCGGTCTATGCGGCGCTACTGTTGATGGCGCCGCTCTTCCTGCTCTTCGTCAGCTACAGGCCGCTGCCGGCGCTGATCTTTTCCGGCGCTCTGTGGCTCGTCGCCGGCATCTGGCAGATCGCGCCGCCGAACTATCCGGAGCCCGGCTTCTGGTTCCTCAACCCGTTGTCTTGGCAGTTCCTGTTCAACATTGGTCTCGCCGGCATGCTGCATGTCAGGCGTGGCGGCACAATTCCCGTCAATCGCTGGCTGGTGGGCGCCGCGGCAACCTATGTCGCGGCAGCAGCGGTCTGGGTACACAGCCCGCTCTGGGGCCAGATCACGTGGTTCGACCTGCCCGTGGTGATCGGCGGCTTTGACAAGACCTTCCTGTCGCTGCCCCGGCTGCTGCACATATTGTCGGTGAGCTATCTGATCGTCGCCCTGCCAGCTTTCTCGAACCTGTTCCGTTTCAGCCCGGACCATCCGCTTGCCCTGCTCGGCAAGCGCTCGCTACCGGTGTTCCTGGCCGGCACGGTGATCGCCATGGTGGCGCAGGTGATGAAGCTGATCAATCCGGGCGGCTTTGCCTATGATGCGCTGCTGATATCGGCCGGCATCGCCATGCAGTTCGCGCTCGCCTTCTATCTCGAATGGCTGTCGGGCATCGGCTGGTCTGGCAAGAAACCGGTTCGCATCGAAGGGCCGGCCGCTCGCCAGCCTTTCGGCATGTCGCCGGTGGTGGCAAGGCTGAGCCGGTGAAGGCGCAGACCTTTAGGCAGGAGAGGGGCCTGACGAGGCTCTGATCACAAGATCGACTGGCAGCAATTGCCGGTGCTGCGAGCCGTCATTGTCGAGGATCGCCTTGACGGCAAGGCGGCCCATCTCGGCGATCGGCTGCGCAACGGTGGTCAGCGGCGGCTCGGACATCGCGCCTTCCGGCACGCCGTCGAAGCCGACGATCGACACGTCGCCCGGCACAGCGATGTCGTGTTCGCGCAGCCAGTCGAGCGCATGCAACGCCATCCTGTCCGACATGGCCAGGATTGCCGTCGGCCGCTGCGGCAGCGCGAAAATATGCTCGAGGCCGGCCCGCACGCTCTCCTCGTCGTTCAGGGTCTCGTAGATCGGCACTTGCGAGACGTCGATGCCGAAGCGGGAGAGCTCGCCCAAGTAGCCACGCAGACGGTCGCGCGTGCCGGAATAGAGGGCCGACGTCTCGACCTGCTCTTGCGTGACCGGACCAAAGCCGGCGTCGGCAAATTCCAGGGCCAGCACGGCAAAGCGACGATGGCCAAGCTCGGCCAGATGGCGCGCGGCAAGGCTGGCGCCAGCGACGTTGTCGATGCCGATCGCCGCGACCGACTCATTCTCCGAATCGAGGTCGAGCGCCACGAAAGGCAGTTTGCGTTCGCGCGCCAGTTCGACCAGCCGCGAACTGCCCTCGATGCAGAACACGATGAAACCGTCGACCAGCGCGCTCTGGATGTTCCAGGCGAGCTGTTCGTTGTTGGCGGCGGAGACCAGCGAAATCCCGGCGCCGGTCGCGTCGCAGGCTTGCGAGATGCTGGCCATCATGACGCGGGCGAAGGGATCGTCGAAGAAATAGGAGAGGGGTTCGCCGGTCGCCACACCGATGGCGTTGACCTTGCCGGCGCGCAGCAGCCGGCCCTTGGGATCCGGCCCGGCATAGCCCATTGCCTCGGCTGCTGCCTTGACCCGGTCTCGCACCTCTTCGCGCACGATCTCGGGCCGAGCGAAGACATTGGAGGCGGTGCCGTGCGAGACGCCCGCCGCCTTGGCAATGTCGGCCAGCCGCACTGGTCTCGTCTTCCCGGAGGTCAATGCCGTCATCTTCGTCTCCTGAACCAGCCTCCATCTAGCACTTTCGTTGGATCGGTTCAAATTTTCCCTTGATCGGAGGGCGGGGAGGGTCTATATTTGAATCGATCCAAGGAAATTTACTAGCTATCCATTGGATCGGTTCAAGAGGAGGGTGCCATGCATCCCATGAATTATTTGTTCGAAGACATCTACGGCAATGACTGGGGCATCGCCTCCGATGCCGCCACCCGCAAGCGCCGCGGCAAGACCGGCCCGTGGAAGCGCGACCTGCATTTCCTCGTGGAACGCAAGCGGAGCTGATCGGTTCGCATTTTCGTGCCGGCCGATTGGATCGATTCAATTCTCGAGAAGGAGATGAACCATGCATCCCATGAAGCATCTGTTCGAAGACATTTACCGCAATTACTGGGGCATCTCGCCGACGGTGGAGCGACCCGAACGGCAGCGCCTGACCAAGCTTGCGAAGCGCAGCCGCGACCTGCTGCCCGAACGCCGGCAGGATTAAGCCTCGTGTGAGAAATATCTGATGGGGCAGGGTTCTTGCCCCATCAGGAACGTTGACGCACCAGCGCCGAGGCCGCGATCGCCAACCAGCCTGCAATCAGCAAGGTGCCGCCGATCGGCGCCGACATCGGGAATAGCCGCGATCCCACGAAATCCCGCGCCAGCAGATCGCCGCAGAAGAGCACAAGCCCGACGAGCAGCACCAGGCTGCCGATCCGCAAGATCCGGTTTGCGCCGGCGAAGCCGACAGCCAGAAACATCGGCGCATGCATGATCAGGAAAGATGCGGCGGTGCCGACGAAGGCGCCGCCCAGATGCGCCGCCGCCGCCGACAACGCCACGCCGGCTGCGCCGCATAGGCCGCCGGCGAAGACCAGGATGCGGGCGCTGCCTTCTGCCGGATGGTCGGCGATGCTCATGTCTCGGGCTCCTGTGATTGGTGATAGGCGGCGCAACCTGTCAGGATTTGCCTGATACCGCCAGCATGTCGCGCGTACGGCGCGACTGGACCAGCCAATTGTACACGGCACCGCCGGCCATCAGCACGGAGGTTCCGAGAAACACTGCACGCATGCCGAAATGGCCGCCGACGAAGCCGCCAAGCAGCGGGCCCGCGACCTGGCCGACATATTGCGCCGAGATCGCAAGGCCAAGCACATTGCCGCCGACGCCATCGGGAACATTGTGGCGGATGACGCTGGTGATGCAGGGCAACAGTCCGCCCAGCACCAGACCCATGAGGAAACGCAAGCCGACAAGTTGCCAGCTCTCGGTGACGAAGGCCTGCGGTATCAACAGCAGCGCCGAGACGGCCAGCGATGCGACGATGACGTTCCAGTGGCCGATGCGGTCGGCGAGCTTGCCCAGCCGTGACGCCGAAAGGATGGCGCCGAGTGCGGCCGCCGACATGACGACGCCGGAGACCAGCGTCACCCGACTTGCGTCCGCGACCAGCTGCTGGACATAGACAGTGATGATCGGCTCGATCGACATGTTGGCGAAGGTGAACAGCATGCCGGTCGCCAGCATCGCGACGACAGGGCGCTTGTCGGGGATCTGCGCCCAGCCGCCCTTCGGCCTCTCCTTGGGTTTTGCCAGTGCTGGCGGGCGAGGCATCTCCTTGATCAGGAACGTCGTCGCCAATGCCGCCAGGAAAATGACGCCGCCGGCGATGAGGAAGGTGGCGCGGATGCCGATCAGCGGCGGCAGCGCGCCGCCGAGCAGCGGCCCGACCAGGGAGCCTGCGGTGATGCCGGCCGACAGCACGCCGAGCGCCCAGCCGGAGCGGTCCTTCGGCGTCTGCATGGCGACCAAAATGGTCGAGCCCGAGGAATAACCTCCGGCAAAACCGATCAGCAGGCGCAGCAGCACCAATTGCCAGACGGTCTGCACCATGCCGGTCAGCGACATGCAGATCGCCATGCCGAAACTGGCGCGCACCAGCATCAGCTTGCGGCCGTAGCGGTCGCCCAGCCGTCCCCACAGCGGCGCGACGAGGGCCGCGGCAAAGAAGGTGGCGCCGAAGGCGATGCCGGACCATTGCACGATCGCGGCGTGGCCGACAGCGCCCAACTGCTCGACATAGAGCGGCAGGAAGGGGAGCAGCAGCGTCATCGCCACAAGCGTGCTGAACGATCCGGCAAAGCACACGAACAGGTTGCGCCGCCAATGCACATTGTAGGTGGAGGGCTGTTCGGCGGCCTGCGCTGCACTGTCCTGCGGCATGTCGTGTCCTGTCCGCTTGCTGCGGATACCATTTTGGGATACCAGGTCGGTATCCTCATGGACGCAAAGTCCGGCTGGTGTCAATCCGGCACTCTCAAACGTGATCGGCCAGACCTCAAATGCGAGGCCGATCGCCAGCAACGGAACCAAAGATGTCGCAGATGCAGACCGTCGAGAAAGCGCTTCGCGAGATGATCCTCGGCCTTGAGGTCGGTCCCGGCGAGCGGCTGACGGAGCGCTGGATCGAGAGCCGCTTCGGGGCCTCGCGCACGCCGGTGAGGGCGGCGCTGCTGCGGCTCGAGACGGAAGGGCTGATCTGCCGCGACGGGCGCGGCTGGACGGTATCGCCGATCAACCTTGCCGAACTGCAACAGATCGCTGTCTATCGCGAGGCGGTCGAGGTTGCGGCGGTCCGCTTGACCGCGGCGCTGGCCGACAGGAGCGCCGTCGATGTCATCGAGGCGATGCTGGACTCCTGTGACGCCGCCACACCGCGCGAGGAATGGCACCGCGTCGGCATGGATTTCCACATCGAGCTGGCGCGGCTCTCCGGCAACGAGTTCCTGTTCAGGGCGGTGCGCGATGCCATGACGCGCTTGTCGCGGGCGCGTTGGCTGGAGGTCCGCGACGAGGCCGCGCTCGGCCGTGCCTGGAGCGAACATCACGCTATCCTGGCGGCGGTGCGGGCCGGTGACGCCGACGCGGCGGCGGCGCGGCTTTCCGCCCATATCGTTGGCAGCCGCGACCGCCTGGTGACGTCGTTGCACAATGACCGGCGCGGACTTCGCGCGAGGGGATTTGCCGTCGTCGCCGCTTGATATCGGTCACGAAAGTGACAGATGTCAGGCGCCATCCGCTTTCGGCCTCGCTTCATGGACGCCGATGGCGTAAGGAGCGGCCATGGAAAACAACCGATTTGAAACACCCGTGACCGTCAAGGCAGCCGCGGGGGGAGCCAACCAGCTCCTGCGCACGGCCCGCGAGGCCTCCGATTACCTGCTCAACAGCTGGCCCGGCAAGCGCAGTCCCAAGCATCGCGAAGCGCTGCAGGCCTGTCATGATGCGCTGGCCGGCGACAAGCCGGCAATGATCGCAAGGCGCGCCTTCATTGCCGCGGCGCGCGAAGTCAACGTCTTCGTCAGCGACAAAGCGACGGCCTGATCGCGGCAGCATCGCCGGAATCCGGCCCGCTTTGCGGGCCGGACATCGTGCAATCCTGTCTTGCCTATTTTGCCGTCTCGGTCTCGGTTTCGGAACCGGCCTCATTCTCAGGCTCGGAGCGCTCCTTGGCCGCGACCTTGGCGGCCAGCTTCTCCGCCTTCTTGGCGGCCTTCTGCCGGTCGCGCTCCTTGCGTTCCTGACCGTAGTTCGGTGGTCGCGCCATATCGTTTCCTTTCGCTGTACCTGACCCTGCCTAGAAGCATTGGCCGGCAAACACAACAGCGCCGGGACGGCAGATGCCAGCGGTTCGGGACTTGCGTGATGGCTAACACAATGGTTTAGAAAAGGCTGCGGGACAGTCACTGGAGCCGCCGCCGACCGATTTCGAATCAAAACGACCGATGGCCACGCTTCAAAGAAACGCACAGAAGCTGATCTATTATGCGCGCAACGCAATGCGCGACATCGCGCCGCCGGTCCTTTTCCGGCGCCGGCTCGGCCGTCTGCTCGATCAGGCCAGGCTTTCCGACGCATCGGTCCGCGAGCGGCTCAACTACTACAACACGCTGCGGGAGCCTTTTACACCCAGCCCCGAGGCTGTGCCGGTCAATCGGCTGCCGTCGGACCGCAGCATGTACTATTACGATCTGAAGGAGTTCACCCGCTATTTCGATCCGGGTCTGAAGATCGACCTGGAATTCGGCGACGTCATCGAAGTGCCGAAGATGCCGTCGATCGTCAAGGACCGGCCGATCATCGGCGACAACGGCAACGGCGTCCTGTTCAAGCTGAACAAGTTCCGCCATTTCCACATGCCGGCCGACGATGTCGCCTTCGCCGACAAGCATCCGCTCGTCGTCTGGCGCGGCGAGCTCAACAATCCGATCCGCACCTTGCTGCTGGAGGCCGTCCGCGACCTGCCCTTCTGCGATGTCGGCACGCCAAGGGCGACAGCACCGGCGGAATACCGCAAGCCCTATCTCACCATCGATCAGCAGCGGCGCTACCGCTACATCATTTCCCTCGAAGGCAACGATGTCGCGACCAACCTGAAATGGATCATGAGCTCGAATTCGCTCTGCCTGATGCCGCCGCCGACCTATGAGACCTGGTTCGCCGAGGGTCAACTCGAGCCCGATGTCCATTATGTGCCGCTGGCGCCCGACTTCAGCGATCTGGCCGAGCGCGTGCATCATCTCGAGAAGCACCCGGCCGAAGCCCAGCGGATCGTCGCGGCGGCCAACGCCTATTGCCGCAAATTCGCCGACGAGCGGGCCGAGCAGGCGATCTGCCTGCTCGTGCTCTACAAATATTTCGTGCTCAGCGGCCAGATCGAGCCCGATCCGGAGGTCTGGCGGTTTATCGCGGGCTAACTGTCGGCCTCAGATGACGCTTCGGTCGAGAACCAGATCGGCCGGACCGAACCGGTCCTTCGCCGTGAACTGCTGGTGCCAGTAGGGGTACAGCACCGGCGGCCGGCTGACGGCATCGAGACGATCGCGTTCCTCAACGGTGAGGGTGAGTGCCGCGGCGGCGAGGTTATCCCTAAGCTGCGTCTCGTTGCGCGCGCCGATCACCAGCGAGCTGACGGCAGGCCGGCCAAGCAGCCAGGCTAGCGCGACCTGCGCCGCCGAGACGCCGCGCGCCGCACCGATGTCGACGACAACATCGACGATCCGCCACAGCCGGTCCTCGTCGCGGATCGGCGGTTCCGACCAGCCGGCAAGCTGGCGCGCGGTCGGACTGTCGCGGCGGTATTTGCCCGACAGCAGGCCGCCGGCAAGCGGGCTCCACACCAGCACGCCAAGGCCCTGGTCGACCGAGATCGGCAAGAGTTCATATTCGGCCTCGCGCGCTTCCAGCGTGTAGTGGATCTGCTGGGTGATGAAGCGCGGCTGGTGATGGCTGTCGCTGATGCCGAGCGCCTTCATCACCTGCCAGCCGGAATAATTGGAGCAGCCGACATAGCGGATCTTGCCCTGGCCAACCAGCGTGTCGAGTGCCGCCATTGTTTCCTCGAGCGGCGTCACACCGTCCCATTCGTGCAGGAAATAGATGTCGATCAGATCGGTCCTGAGGCGCTTCAGGCTCTTCTCGCATTCGCGGATCAGATGATGGCGCGACAGGCCTTCGTCATTGGGACCTTTACCGATCCGCATGCGCGCCTTTGAGGCGATCAGCACGTCATTCTTGCGCTTGCCGCCGAGCGCCTCGCCGATGATCTCTTCCGACAGGCCGTTCGAATAGACGTTGGCGGTGTCGATGAGATTGATGCCGGCATCGATGCAGGTGTCGATGATGCGCGAGGCCTCCGCGAGGTCGGAATTGCCGACGGCGGCGAACGGCCCGCTGCCGCCGAAGGTCATGGTGCCCAGCGTCAGCGTCGAAACTTTCAAGCCTGAACGGCCAAGCGTGCGGTATTCCATGTCAGATCCTCGTAATTTTGGTGGGGGAGGGCGGGGAGGCCCGAACGGTCCGCCATTTGTAGGACAATTTGAGCAGCTTGTCGCCATGCCACGGTGACGGATCGGCCATGCCTCGCCGTTTTTGCAGGGATGATCGGCTGGCCGGCCGCTTGCAATAAAACCGTCATTGCCGGCCTATATCAAGTCGGCTCAGGGTTTCATGTCAGCCGGCAAGCGGAGCAGCAGAATGACCGAGTTAAAGCAGAATTCTCCGGCCAGGGATTGGCTTGAAGCCGAACTCGCCGACACGCTCGACGAGGACTATGAGCTGGAAATGTCGGAGCCGGCGCTGTCGCTGGAGATCGCCAAGATCTACAAGAACGCGCATCCGCCATCGATTGATCGCATGCAGTATTTCCGCGACCTGATCGGCTTGCAGTCGGAACTGATCAAGCTGCAGTCCTGGGTCGCCTATCACAAGAAAAAGCTGGTGGTGATTTTCGAGGGCCGCGACTCCGCCGGCAAGGGCGGCGTCATCAAGCGCATCACGCAGCGCCTCAATCCGCGCATCTGCCGCGTTGTGGCGCTGCCGGCGCCGACCGAGCGCGAGAAATCGCAATGGTATTTCCAGCGCTACGTGCCGCATCTGCCGGCCGGCGGTGAGATCGTGTTGTTCGACCGCTCCTGGTACAACCGCTCTGGCGTCGAGCGGGTGATGGGCTTTGCCGGACCCGATCAGGTCGAGGAATTCTTCCACGACGTGCCGGAGTTCGAGCGCATGCTGGTCCGCTCCGGCGTCACTTTGGTCAAATACTGGTTCTCGATCACCGACGAGGAACAGCAGATGCGCTTCATGATGCGCATCCACGATCCGATGAAACAGTGGAAACTGTCGCCGATGGATCTGCAGTCGCGCGTGCGCTGGGAACAGTACACCAAGGCCAAGGAAGAGACGTTCGCCCGCACCAACATTCCCGAGGCACCGTGGTACATCGTCGAGGGCAACGACAAGAAGCGGGCGCGGCTGAACTGCATGGATCACCTCCTCAAGCAGTTGCCCTACGAGGAGGTGCCGCACGAAGAAATCACGCTGCCCGAGCGGGTGTTCAATCCGGAGTACGAACGCCAGGTTCTGCCGCGCGAACTTTACGTGCCGGAGAAGTATTAGCACTCGGCGCCAACCTCAACAGTTTGAATGGCCCAGCATACGCCGACGCATCTTTCGACCGGCTGCGCCGCCCCTCATTGCCCTGCCGGGCATTTCTCCCCGTAAACGGGGAGAAATAGGCTTGCGCCGAAGGTTTCGCCACCTACCCCCGCTTGATCGTCACATGCGTCGCCAGCGCCGTCGCCACCTGCTCGGTGCATTGATAGCCGAGCTTCAGCATATCCAGCCCGGCAAACAGGTTCTCGCCCTTGCCGAGCAGCAGCGGCGACACCGCCAGATGCAGTTCATCGATGAGCTTCTCCTGGAGATATTGCCGGATGGTGGAGACGCCACCGCCGACGCGGACGTCCTTGCCGCCGGCCGCGGCTCTTGCCTGGTCGAGCGCATCATGGATGCCCCCGGTGACGAAGTGGAAAGTGGTGCCGCCTTCCATTTCGATCGGGTCGCGCTTGTAGTGCGTCAGCACGAAGACCGGCACATGGTAGGGTGGGTTGTCGCCCCACCAGCCTTTCCAGTTCTCGTCCGGCCACTCGCCGCGGATCGGTCCGAACATGTTGCGGCCGAGGATCCAGGCGCCGAGATTGTCGAAACTGCTGACGGTGAACCGATCGTCCACATCGGTGGTGCCGCCATCCTTGCCGACCATCTTGTGGAAGCTGCGGGTGCTGGTCATCCATTTGTGCAGATCTTCGCCACCAACGCCGAGCGGATTTTGCAGGGTCTGGTCAGGACCTGCGCCGAAACCGTCGAGCGACAGGGTGAATGCATTGACGCGCAGCTTGGACATGAAAGCCTCCGAGGTAACCGGTTGTGATTTGCAAGTGGTTTCTTTGTAACAAACCGATTGCGGAATGCAAGTGGTTTTTTGGAGGCCAAAGAAAATTAGAATATGCTAATACTTGACGGCGAAAGCTACGTTACCTTCCACTGAAGCCCTGAGTCGGGGAGCGCACGAGATGAAGGCGTATCGCGTCGACAGGATGGACGGAGAAATCGTCCAGGAGAGTCAGGAAACGCAGGCCAGTACACCGTTTGGAGCAGCCGAAAAGGTGGTCGGCCGCAAGGTCACCTTGCGAGGCGACGCCTGTAAATGGATCCGCGTGGTTGACCTGACAGACAAGGTCCCGACGCGGCGTCGCCCCAGCACCTACGAGTATAGGGCGCTGGGGGGATAGGTCAGCAAATTTGCGGCGCCTTTGACGAGAATCTGGCCTCAAGCCGCGGCGCGCTTCGGCATCACCGCAAACGGGCTGAGGCCAAGCCAGGTCTGCATCTTGCCGGCGACGTCAAGATCTCCGGTCAGGCTGATCTTGTCGCGTTCCTTGTGAACCGTCGTCAGCCCCATCCAGATCGAGGTCATGGTGCAGAGGTCCGTCGAGACATAGAGATCGACGTCAAAGCCCGGATCGTACCAGCACAGATCGACATCGCCGTGCTTCTCGACGATCAGCCACCACGAGCGTTTCGACGCCGGCAGGTCATGATACAGAAACTGTATCACGGTGCGTCCGTCGGGCAGTGGACTGGGGTTCAGATTGCGCCGCATATCCCACATCAGCAGGGACGGATCGAGGTTCTTGAGCGACAGCCTGGCCTCGACCCATTTCTGACCCCAGAAGCCCATCGCCTCGACCACCGGGCGTAAATCCCGGCCAGCCTCAGTCAGCCGGTATTCGAACACGCCCTTTTCGGATTCGATCTCGGTGCGCTCGACGATACCGCCGGCTTCAAGGTCCTTCAGCCGTTGCGACAGAAGGGTTGGCGACATTTTCGGTACGCCGCGGCGCAGGTCGTTGAAGCGGGTCGAGCCCGCCACCAGTTCGCGCAGCAGCACCATGGTCCAGCGTGTGCACAACAGCTCCGCCGCCATGGAGAGCGGGCAGAACTGCTTGTATCCGGCTTGTGTCATGTGGTGATCTCCAAAAGATGTTGCCGGACCTTATTCAGAAAACCTGAGATCAGCCAGTACAGAAGCTGTACTGGGCCGCCCGGTACAGTTTGGTGACTGGAGCGGTGCGGCGCCGTCATGCGAGGCAGCGGTCACGTCGCCGGGCAGTCCGGCGCCGATCCATGAGGAGTTAGACAATGACCGCTTACGTGATCGCAGACATCAAGGTGAAGGACGACAAATGGGTGCCGGCTTACGCCGCTTCGGTGCACGACCTCGTGCACAAGCACGGTGGCAAGTACCTGGCCCGCAGCGGCAACGTGAAGACGCTCGAAGGCAAGCCGCTCGACACCAGCCTGATCGCCATCATGGCGTTTCCGTCGGCAAAGGCAGCCGAAGCCTTCACCAACGATCCGCAATACGCTCCGTTTGTGACGGAGCGTCGGAAGGGCAGCGACAGCCGCTTCCAGCTGATCGACGATACCGATCTGGCCGGAACGATCCCTTATTTGCCCAAGGCGTGAGGAAAAGCCGGAACCCGGCATGCCCGGGTTCCGGCTGTCCTTCGGCAAACCCTGTCCCGGCCGGGCAAGACTATTCCATAGACAGGATGAGGTTGCGCACGACGGGATAGATTTCGCGCTCCCAGCGCTTGCCGTTGAAGACGCCGTAGTGGCCTACATTGGCCTGCAGGTGATGGCGCTTGAGATGCGGACGCAGCGACCGGCATAACTCATGAGCGGCAGACGTCTGGCCAAGTGCGCAGATATCGTCACGCCCTCCTTCCACGGTGAGCAGCGCCGTGTTGCGGATCTCGCCGGGATCGACCCGGCTGCTACGGAACGTGAAAGTACCGGTAGCCATTTCCGCTTTGTGGAACACGCGGTCGATGGTTTCGAGATAGAATTCTTCGGTGAGGTCGAGCACCGCCAGATACTCGTCGTAGAAGGTCTTTATTTTCTCGGCCTCGGCTATCTCTCCAGCCGCCAGATGGTCATGGAGCTTGCGGTGAGCCTTGGTGTGGCGGTCCATGTTCATTGCCATGAATGCGGCAAGCTGCAGAAAGCCCGGATAGACACGGCGCCCGCCGCCGGCGTGGCGCCACGGCACGCGGGAAATAACGGAACTCTGAAACCAGGACAACGACTTGCTGACGGCAAATTCGTTGACCTTGGTCGGGCTCTCGCGAGGATCAATCGGCCCAGCCATCAGCGTCATCGAGCGCGGTGTTGCTGGGTGCCTGTCCTCGGACATGATGGCGACCGCGGCGAGCGCCTGGACGCAGGGTTGGCAGACCGCCAGTATATGCGCGCCCGGGCCGATCGCCTCCAGGAAGCGGATGATGTAGTCGACGTAGTCGTCGACGCCGAAGCAGCCTGCGGCGAGCGGCACGTCGCGGGCATTGGCCCAATCTGTGATGTAAACTTCGTGGTCTGCCAGGAGCGTCTCCACCGTACCGCGCAGCAGTGTCGAGAAATGGCCCGACAGCGGGGCAATCACCATCACCCGTGGCTGGCGCGTATCCATGTCTTTGGCGAAGCGCAGAAGCTTGCCGAAGGGCAGGTCAAGCGCCGTTTCGACGCTGACCGGAACGTCACGATTGCCCACTTTGACGGTACCGATATCGAAATCCGGCCGCGCATGGGTGAGCTTGAAACGACCAATCATTTCCAGGCCGGCGGCCAGGCGCTGTTTCACGCTGTCACCGGAAAGCATGCCGCCGATCGTCGAACGGATCAGGTCGGCGAAAAAGCGCGTCGGCGTGATCAGGTCGTCCTGAAGCTGATAGGCCTGGTACAGCATCGAATGCGTCCCGTTCCGAGGCGGCCATGTGGCAGTGCAAAATAACTAGTGCAAATTCTTGTGCATTGCGAGAGGATTGTTGCCGGCAAAGGGCAAGGAGGGTCGACGGCATGACGAGGACGCATGAGTAAGGCCGCCGCGACGAAAGCAGGCCTCAAGGCCCTGACCAACAAGGCCCTGACCAAAAAGGCCCTGACCAACAAGGCAACGTTGACGATCTCGTCGAAGAATTACTCCTCTTGGTCCCTGCGTGGCTGGTTGCTTTGCCGCATGGCCGGACTGGAGTTCGAGGAAAAGCGCATAGATATCGATGACCCGGAGCAAAGGCAGGAGTTGCTCCTTTTGTCGCCATCTGTGTTGGTGCCTCGGCTAACCCATAACGAGGTGACGGTGTGGGACACGCTGGCGATCGCCGAATATCTGGCCGAAACCATGGCAGGTGCGGGACTGTTGCCCGCAGACCGGGTCGCGCGCGCACACTGCCGAGCGGTGTCTGGCGAGATGCATTCGGGATTTCACAATTTACGCTCGGCGCTGCCAATGAGCCTGAAGGCCAGGCACAAGAGCTTCAAGATTTTTTCGGGCGCGCGGCCGGATGTCGAGCGGATCAAGGCAATCTGGTCCGAATGCCTGAAGACCTATGGCGGTCCCTGGCTGTTCGGTGCGTCGCCAACCGTGGCCGATGCGATGTACGCGCCGGTCTGCACCCGTTTCCGTACCTATGCCGTCGAGCTCGAAGCGCCACTTGCCGCCTATTGTGAAACCGTCTTTGCCTGGTCCTTGATGCAGGAATGGACGCAGGACGCATTGAATGAACCCGAGGATATCATCGAACTGGACGTCGAATTCTAAGCGCAGTCGGAGACGGCTGGTGCGACACCGGCCGGGCATTGGTCGAACCAATTATCCCTTCAGCAGCTGCGCCACTTCTGGCGCGAAGTAAGTCAGAATGCCGTCGCAGCCGGCGCGCTTGAAGGCGAGCAACGATTCCAGCATCGCCTTCTCGCCGTCGATCCAGCCATTGGCGGCCGCCGCCTTGATCATCGAATATTCGCCCGACACCTGGTAGGCGAAGGTCGGCATCTGAAGCTCGTCCTTCAGCCTGCGGATGATGTCGAGATAGGGCAGGCCGGGCTTGACCATCAGCATGTCGGCGCCCTCGGCGATGTCCTGCTCAGCCTCGCGCACCGCTTCGTCGGAATTGGCGTGGTCGAGATAGTAGGTCTTCTTGTCGCCCTTGAGCAGGCCGGCGGTGCCGACCGCCTCGCGATAGGGGCCGTAGAAGGCCGAGGCGAATTTCGTCGCATAGGACATGATCGCCACATCCGAGAATCCATTGGCGTCCAGCGCGTCGCGGATGGCGCCGATGCGGCCGTCCATCATGTCGGACGGTGCGATGATGTCGGCGCCGGCCGCCGCCTGGATGACGGCCGCGGCGGTCACCTGTTCCACTGTTTCGTCATTGACGATGATGCCGTCGCGCAAGATGCCGTCATGGCCGTGCGAGGTGAACGGGTCGAGCGCGGCATCAGTGATGATGCCGATCTCCGGCACCGCATCCTTGATGGCGCGCGTTGCGCGGTTGATGATGTTTTCGGGGTCGAGGATGTGCGATCCCGTCTGGTCGCGCAGCGCAAGCTCGACATTGGGAAAGGTGGCGATCGCCGGAATGCCGAGCTTGGCAGCGCGCTCGGCCTCCTTGACGGCGAGGTCTAGCGAGAGGCGAAAGACGCCGGGCATGGCGGCGATCGGCTCGCGCGTGTTCTTGCCGTCGATGATGAAGATTGGCCAGATCAAATCGTCGACCGACAGCCGGTTCTCCTGCACCAGGCGGCGCGACCAGTCGGCCTTGCGCATGCGCCGCAAGCGGCGGCTGCCGGTGATCTCGTCGACGCTGCGCGCGCCGGCGGGCTTTGCGGGGGTGAATTTGTTCATCGCCATAACTCCGGATCGCGCGGCTTTTACCACGAGCCCCGCCGCCATTTGAGGCGGCTTTTACCACGAGCTTCTGCCGCTGACCAATGCGACACGATTGTGCCAGCGCCGTCTACGCCTTCGGCGGCCAGGCCAGCTCGGGGCCGGTTTTGAAGAATGACACGTTGTTGGTGAAAATGCTCTCCGGTGCGAGCCGGATCAGGCGCCCGTTCGGATGGTCGATGTCGGCCACTGTGTCGACGAACCAGCGGTTCCAGTTCGGCTCCGGGCCGAGATATTTATGCAGCAGCCGTTTGAAACGTTCCGGGTCCATCGGCTCGATGGTGGCGGCGCCGCGCAGGCCGAGATGCAAGAGAATGCCGGCCTCACTATCGAAATGCACAATCTCCACCGCGCAGCGTGGGTCGCGTTCGAGGTGTTTGACCGCGCTGGCCTCGGTCGAGCCGAGCAGCCAGATCGCATTATCCTCCCAGATGAACCACATCGGCGCGTTGCGCGGCGCACCATCTTCGGTCAAGGTCGCCAGATTGGCCATCAGCGGGCGGCGGAGCACATCGTCCGGGTCGAACTTTTGCGGCGTCTCCCAGCCATAGCCCGGCGCTGCGGTTTCAAGCGTCATGCGTTTGTCCCTGGATCACAACACCGACTGGGTGCTGAGATGGTGTTTCGCCGGGAATTTTGCCCGCATTTTTGCCTGGGGCAAAGCACGGTCACGTTCCCCTGCGAAAATCCAAACCACCTCCGCCGGTTGACGCACCCATGCGCCACCTTTAGCACTTCAGTCCCGCAGGCGCGGGGAGGGAATCTCTGACGATGGATTTTGGCGGCGGCGACGAGATCCGCTTCGAACGGTTGGGCAAGGCAGGCGTTGTCACGCTGACGCGGCCGCAGGCGCTCAATGCGCTGACCCATCGCATGATCAAGGCGCTGGACCAGGCGCTCGAGGCCTTTGAGCGCGATGCCGGCATCGATGTCGTCGTCGTCAAGGCCGAGGGCAGGGCGTTTTCCGCCGGCGGCGACATCATGCACGTCTACGAGGCGCGGGCCGGAAAGCCGCCGGTCGACTTCTTCGCCGACGAATACCGGCTCAACGCCCGCATCAACAGTTACAAAAAACCCTATGTCGCGCTGATCGACGGCATCGTTATGGGCGGTGGCGTCGGCATCTCGTTCCACGGCTCGCAGCGTGTGCTGACCGAGAACGCCCAGTTCGCCATGCCCGAAGTCGGCATCGGCTTTTTCCCCGATGTCGGCGGCAGCCATCTTCTGCCGGACCTCGGCGGCAGTTTTGGCATGTATCTGGCGCTCACCGGCAACCGTATCCGTTACGGCGATGCGCTGTGGTCGGGCCTAGCCACCCACACCATCAAGGCAGCTGACCAGGCAGCCTTCCTCGACCGGCTGTGTGCCAATGGCGATCCGGAATCGGTGCTGCGCGGCTTCTTCGTGCCGGCCAAGCGCGAGACCGGCCAGTCGGTGCTGGAAGCCATAGCCCATCATTTCGCCCAATCCTCGCTTGCCGATATCATTGCCAGCCTGGAGCGGGCGGCCGGCGCCGACGAATTTGCCGCCAAGACGCTGGCCACCATCCGCTCCCGCTCGCCCACCAGCCTCAATGTCGCCTGGCGCCAGATCAGCGCCGGTCTGACTTTGTCGATGGAAGCCTGCATGAAGATGGAGTTCCGCATCCTCAACCGCATGCTGGCCGGCCACGACTTCTATGAAGGCATCCGCGCCGTCATCGTCGACAAGGGTTCCAAGCCGCAATGGCGGCCGGCCGATCTGGCAGAGGTCGATGTCGCTTCCGTGGATGCCTATTTCGCGCCGCTCGAACGGGAGCTCGAGCTGTGAGCGAGGTCACG
This sequence comes from Mesorhizobium sp. P2_C5_2, assembly GCF_056404535.1. Classification (NCBI taxonomy): domain Bacteria; kingdom Pseudomonadati; phylum Pseudomonadota; class Alphaproteobacteria; order Hyphomicrobiales; family Phyllobacteriaceae; genus Mesorhizobium; species Mesorhizobium sp. P2_C5_2. Next base: position 259,380 of record NZ_JBFUDV010000004.1, read on the forward strand.
TCGCGGCGGATCGTGCTACAGCCTTCGGGCGTCGAAATTATCTTCGCCTGGTTCCAGCGCGTCATAGCGGGCTACTGCCTCTTGTTCGGCATCCTGTACTGGATCCGGCTGATCGGCTTTTATCCCGGCGCGCTGTGGCGCTTTGACCTGATGCCGGTGCACTGGCAGGTCGCGGCGGTGATGCTGGCCGTGTTCTTTCCCTTCGCCGCAGCCGGCCTGTGGATGCTGGCGTCCTGGGGTCCGGTGATCTGGTTCATCTGCGCTGTCACCGAGACCATCATGTATGCCGGCTTTCCCGATCTGTTCGGCCACCGGCCGCTGATCCTGTTTTCGCATGCCGCCGTGGCGCTGCTTTACATCGTCTTTCGCGTCGTGATCTGGATGCAGAAGCGCCCCGCGCGCGCCTGAAACGCCGCCCCGCCGCCGTTGGCTAAATCTTTAGGTTAATTATCCTTGCTCGGGTGACCGTTCGTTAAGCGTCTTCCGAAACCTATTACCGGTAAGCTCTTGTTAGCCCTAGCGTTTAAGTCGAATTTTATGAGTATTCGATAGTGTCGCGATCAAGGTGAAAAACAAAAAATCACCAGGCGACAAACGAGAGGCAAAGACAATGATCAATTCGCGTCCGGCGGCGAAGACCGCCAACGTATCCGACGATCGCCGCGAGGCTATCCGTTCGCTTTACATGGAATCGCTGCAGCTGGTGGAGCGGCTGCATCGCCGCCTGCTTGACGTGATCAAGGACGAGTTCGACCGCAACGGCCGTTCCGACATCAATGCCATCCAGGCGCTGCTTCTGTTCAACATCGGCAATTCCGAGCTGACCGCCGGCGAACTGCGCTCGCGGGGCTACTATCTCGGCTCGAACGTCTCCTACAATCTGAAGAAGCTGGTTGATCTCGGCTTCATCAACCACCAGCGCTCGCGCATCGACCGCCGGTCGGTCCGCGTCTCGCTGACGCCGAAGGGCAATGAAGTGGCCGACGTCGTCGCCGGTCTCTATGAGCGCCATGTCGGTTCGATCGAACAGGTCGGCGGCATCAACAGCGAAGAGTTCAAGCAGATGAACCGCGCGCTGCAGCGCCTGGATCGCTTCTGGAACGACACCATCGCCTACCGGATGTAATCCGGACATCAGATCGCGAGCCGCGCCAGAAGAAGCGCGGCCCGGGGGAAAGCAAATGAAGGACCGGCGCCGGGGGGGCGTCGGTCCTTTTTTACGATCATGGCTGTGACCACCATTGACCGTCTCGCACCTGGGTCGCGCTAGGCTTTCGCCTCTGCAATGCCTAATGTCCCCTAAAAAAGGGGGGCGATATGGGTCTGGCTGGCCGTTTCAAAATCTATCCGGTCGCAATGATGCTCTTGGCTGTGCCGCAAATGGCGTTGGCTGAGGAGTGGTGGCAAGGCGCCTTCGCCAGCGAAGGCTCAAGCCCGTGCGACAGCAATGATTCCGTCGTGACGTTCACGGACAAATCAGCCGATATGTGGGAAGTCGGCTGTGCCGTCCAAAAAGTCCAGAAGCTGAAAGGCCTGGACGCCATTATTCTCGACATGACGTGCTCCGACGATGAGCAGAGCGTCGACAAAAGACGAACGTTGTTGCTCAAGCTCGATGACAACAAGCTGCTGCGATACCCGGAAAACCAGGTGTTGCAACGCTGTTCGGAACTGGAAGGCAACGCCAGGAACTGAGCCGCAGCACCAGAAAGGCGCGGCTTCGAGGGAACAGTCAGGGAACGGTGCCGAAAAGCACCGGTCATTCCATTTCAGATCGCCGGTGCGCCCAAATTCGACGCAAAGCCACGTTGCCGCCATATTCGCGGTGGAAGCGAGGATGCGGGTGATGCGGCGGCGAAAGCCATCGGCGCGCCTGTCATGTCGCATCGCGGTTCGCTTTTCACGGCTAAGTGATGCAGGTCATGGTTGGCTAATTGTTAACAGTGCCAACTTTAGAGTGCGGGCGATATCGCCCAATGATCGTGCAAGTAGCCGAACGCTACGCGCCAAACGCTACAAGCCAAGTGCTAGAAGAATGTCTGGAACGTCGATGAGAACCAGCCGCCGCTTTTTCCTTTCCGGAGCCTCTGCGCTCGCCGTCGCTATGGTTGCCAATGCCGCCAGCGCGCAGGACGTCATCGACGATATCCTGAAATCCTCGGCCCGCGGCAATTGGGACGACCAGTTCGACGCCCGCGCCTCGGAAGGCGGCAAGGTCGCCTCGACGCTTCCGATCTTCAGCCTGCAGACGGTCGCCTTTACCGAGCAGGCAGTGGCGCAGTATCAGAACATTGTCGCCCAAGGCGGTTGGCAAGAGGTTCCGGCAACCAAGAAGCTGCAGCTTGGCGTCGACGATCCAGATGTCGTGCCGCTGCGCAAGCGGCTGATGATTGCGGGCGACCTGGCGCAGAGCGCCGGCATTTCGACGTCGTTCGATTCCTATGTCGACGCCGCGGTCAAGCGTTTCCAGACCCGCCACGGCCTGCCGGCCGACGGCGCCATGGGCAAATACACCTACGCGGCGATGAACGTTTCGGCGCAGATACGGCTTGGCCAGTTGGAGACCAATCTCCAGCGTCTGCGCGAAAAGGCCGGCACGCTAGGCAGTCGCTATGTGCTGGTCGACATCCCGGCGGCTCAGATCGAGGCGGTCGAGAACGACCGCGTCGTGCTGCGCCACACCGCAATCGTCGGCAAGATCGACCGCCAGACGCCGGTGGTCAATTCCAAGATCAACGAGATCATCGTCAATCCATACTGGAACGCGCCGGTCTCGATCGTGCGCAAGGACATTATTCCGCTGATGCGGAAGAACCCCGACTATCTCAAGGACAGCCATATCCGCCTGTTTGCGCCGGATGGCAGCGAAGTCGACCCGATGAATGTGGACTGGTCGACGGACGATGCCGAAAAGTACCGCTTCCGCCAGGATCCGGGCTCCGGCAATGCCATGGCCTCGGTCAAGATCAATTTCCCGAGCCCGGACGGCGTCTACATGCACGACACGCCGCAGCAGAGCCTGTTCGGCAAGATGATGCGCTTCGATTCCTCGGGCTGCGTGCGCGTCCAGAACGTGCGCGATCTCGTCACCTGGATCCTGCGCGACACCCCCGGTTGGGACCGCCAGCATTTCGAGGCGACCATCAAGACCGGTGAGAACACGCCTGTGCAGGTCGTCAACCCGGTGCCGGTCCACTTCCTCTATCTGTCTGCATGGTCGACGGGTCCGGGCGTCGTGCAGTTCCGCGACGATGTTTACGCACTCGACGGCGCCAGCGAATTGCAGATCACATCTTCGCTATAAGTACTTGATTAAATTAACGAAAGGCCGCCGGAAAGGCGGCCTTTTTTGTTGCGCCGTCCTGACTGGTCTCGGTCTATATGAGCCGCTGGTTCACCAGCCTCGCCACCGCCCGGGCGCCTGATCGCCGCCCGCGGCTGGACGGATCGACAGCAATTTCGCATGGTCCGGAAAACAGCCGGAATCGCGCATGCAGGTCGCCGTCTTCATCCTCACCGTGCTCGTCTTCGTCGCGCTTTCCGGCGCGCTGGTGCGGCTGGTGCGGGTGCCGCTGCCGGTGCTGCAGATTGCCATCGGCGCCGCGCTTGCCTGGCCGGTGAAGGGCATTCATGTCGAGATCGATCCCGAACTGTTCCTGCTGGTGTTCATCCCGCCGCTGTTGTTCGGCGACGCCTACGGCGCGCCCAAGCGCGAGCTGATCGCGCTGCATGGACCGATCCTCGACCTCGCCATCGGGCTGGTCTTCTTCACCATTGTCGGCTTCGGCTATGCCTTGCACTGGCTGGTGCCGAGCATCCCCCTGGTCGTCGCCTTTGCACTTGCCGCTGTGCTGTCGCCAACCGATGCGGTGGCCGTGTCCTCGATCGTCGACAGGAGCCTGGTGCCGGCGCGGCTGATGCATATTCTGGAAGGCGAGGCGCTGCTCAACGATGCATCGGGCCTGGTCATGTTCCGTTTCGCCGTGGCGGCCGCAGTGACTGGCAGCTTCTCCTTCGCCGGTGCATCGCTGTCTTTCGTCTATGCCGTCGCCATCGGCATCCTGGCCGGGGTGGCTGCCTTGTTTATCGCCGCCCGGCTGCTGCAGCTGTTGAACCGCATCGGCGGCGTGCCGGCCGAGGTACAGGTTCTGGTTATGGTGCTGCTGCCCTTCATTGCCTATCTCATCGCCGAGCATGTGCATGCCTCGGGCATTCTGGCGGCGGTCACCGCCGGGCTTTTGACCGGCGGCTCCGGCGTGTTTCGCTTCCTTGGCGTTTCGGCCCGTATACAGACGATATCGCTGTGGAGCACTTTGTCCTTCACCTACAACGGCGCGCTGTTCATCGTGCTCGGCCTGCAGCTTCCCGACATCATTCGCCGCGTGCCGCCCGAGCTTGCCGGCCACTACCCGATCCTCCAGCCGATCGCGACGGTGATAGCGCTGACGCTCTGCCTGATTGCGCTGCGCTTCCTCTGGATCTGGGTCGGCGATATCGCGGCGGGCATCAAGGCGCGGCTGGGTAAGCGCAAGGCCGAGCCTTTCGGCATGCGCGTGCGGCTTGCCGGCTCGGTGGCCGGCGTCCGCGGCGCGATCACGCTGGCCGGCATCCTGTCGCTGCCGCTTGCCATGCCGGATGGCTCACCCTTTCCGGCGCGTGATCTCGCAATTTTCCTCGCCGCCGGCGTCATTATCTGCTCGCTGGCGATCGCCAGCGTGGCGCTGCCAAAGATAGCGCGCGGGCTGGTGGAACCGGGTGAGGATGAGGGCGCCATCGAGGAGCGTCTGGCCCGTGTGGGCGCCGCCAAGGCGGCGATCGCCCGCATCGAGAGCATGGTGGGCGCCAGCGACGACGACCAGGGCGAGGTGCCCGGCGCCCGGCTTGCCGCAGCCGAAAACATCGTCGCCGGCTATCGGCGCCGCATCGCCACCTCCGACGAGGCCGATGACGCCCGGGCAGAGGCCCGCGAAGCCGGGCGGCTCGAGCTCGAAATGCGGCTCGCCGGCATCGAGGCCGAACGCACCGCCGTGCGCGACATGGTCCGCAGCGGCGCGATCAACGACCACACGGCGCGGGCGCTGTTTACCGAGATCACGCTCACGGAAGCCTTGCTGCAAGGGCGGCAGGAGCGGAAATAGCAGGTTCAGGGCCGCTCTGCCGCAAACCGACCAGCAAATTTCGCGCCGCAAACGTGGCGAGGCCAAAACAACTGTGTTAATGGCGCGGCAATGCATGTCGCCCGGAACTGCGCAACGGTTTTGCGGTAGCGATATGCATAGATAAATTACCCCAAACCGGAGGATTTCAGGCCATGGCAACAGCAGCGGCAGCGTCGAACAAATTCGAATCCTTCTTCGAAACCACGCTGGAAGATGCCGATCCGGAAATCTTCGGCTCCATCCGCAACGAACTCGGCCGCCAGCGCCATGAGATCGAGCTGATCGCCTCGGAAAACATCGTTTCGCGCGCCGTGCTCGAGGCGCAGGGCTCGATCATGACCAACAAATATGCCGAGGGCTATCCGGGCAAGCGCTACTATGGCGGCTGCCAGTTCGTCGACGTGGCAGAAGAACTCGCCATCGAGCGCGCCAAAAAGCTGTTTGGCTGCAACTTCGCCAACGTCCAGCCGAATTCCGGCAGCCAGATGAACCAGGCGGTCTTCCTGGCGCTGCTGCAACCCGGCGACACCTTCATGGGCCTCGACCTGAATTCCGGCGGCCATTTGACCCACGGCTCGCCCGTCAACATGAGCGGCAAGTGGTTCAAGGTCGTCTCCTACGGCGTGCGCAAGGAAGACCATCTGCTCGACATGGACGCCATCGAGAAGACCGCGCACGAGACCAAGCCGAAGCTAATCCTGGCCGGCGGCACCGCCTATTCGCGCATCTGGGACTGGAAGCGTTTTCGCGAGATCGCCGATGCGGTCGGCGCCTATCTGATGGTCGACATGGCCCATATTGCCGGCCTCGTCGCCGGCGGTGTGCATCCCTCGCCATTGCCGCATGCCCATGTCGTCACGACAACCACGCACAAGTCGCTGCGCGGCCCGCGCGGCGGCATGATTCTCTGCAATGACGAGGACATCGCCAAGAAGATGAACTCGGCGGTTTTCCCTGGCTTGCAGGGCGGTCCGCTGATGCATGTCATCGCCGCCAAGGCGGTAGCCTTCGGCGAGGCGTTGAAGCCGAGCTTCAAGCTCTATGCCGAGAGCGTCGCCGCCAACGCCAAGGCGCTGGCTTCGAGCCTCAAGGAGACCGGCCTCGACATCGTCTCCGGCGGCACCGACAACCATCTGATGCTGGTCGATCTCAGGCCCAAGAACGCCACCGGCAAGCGCGCCGAGGCAGCGCTTGGCCGCGCCAACATCACTTGCAACAAGAACGGCATTCCTTTCGATCCGGAAAAGCCTTTCGTCACCTCGGGCGTTCGTCTCGGCACGCCGGCCGGCACCACGCGTGGCTTCGGCCAGGCCGAGTTCCGCGAGATCGGCAAGCTGATCGCCGAAGTTCTGGACGGGTTGAAGGTCGCCAATTCCGACGAAGGCAATGCCGCAGTCGAGGCAGCGGTGAAGGCCAAGGTCGTGGCGCTGACCGATCGTTTCCCGCTCTATCCCTATCTCGGTTGACCGCCAGCGGCGCTTCGTCTTTTATCCCGCGCTCTGCGCCGCTCCTGTTCGGCGGCGCGGTCTACTGGAGATTTGATGATGCGAATGTTCCGTCTTGCCACTCTGGCGCTCTTCGGCTCGCTTGCCACCTTCGCCGTGTCAGGCGCGGTTGCCCAGGAGCAGACGCAAACGAGCACGGATATGCCGGCCACCAACACCTTTGGCAGGTGGACCACCATCATCGATGCGCTCGACACCGGCCAGGATTCACACAAGACCTGTGCCGCCTCGACGGCCTTTCTCGATGGCAGCGGCAATGCCGGCACGCTGACGCTTTCGATCTCGACCGGCGACGCCCTGCCGCCCGATGCCTATCCGGCCATCATGATCACGGTTGCCAACAAGGACCTGCCGACCGGCAAGAAGGTGGCGGCGACCTTCGGCGACCCCGGCGTCAAGGTTTCCGCAACGGTCTATTCGAACGATGCCGCCGGCCGCCCGAGCTGGACGGTCGACAATCAGGCCAAGACCAGTCTGGCGCTGCTGCGTGCCATGCGCCAGGTCATCTCGCTCGATGTGACGTTCGGCAAGCAAACCGTCGCCAGCATTCCGATGGATGGCTTCACCAAGGCCTACCGCAACCTCGGAACGTCCTGCGGCTTCCCGACCAAGGACGTCGCGCCCTGAGGTATCTGGCGGTGCTGGCAATTTTCCTCGCGCCTCGCTATCTCTGAGGGCACGAGCGGCCGTTACCGAACCTTTGCCGTCCCGGCAAAAACCTCTAAGCCTCTCGTTCCGCCAGATTCGCCAACCCGAAGGCTCTCCATGCGCTGTCCCTATTGCCAGTCCGAAGATACGCAGGTGAAGGATTCGCGCCCCGCCGAGGATGGCGCGGCGATCCGCCGGCGGCGCGTCTGCCCCGATTGTGGTGGCCGCTTCACCACCTTCGAGCGCGTCCAGCTGCGCGACCTCGTTGTGGTGAAGAAGTCCGGCCGCAAAGTGCCGTTCGACCGTGACAAGCTCTTGCGTTCCGTTGAGATCGCGGTGCGCAAACGCAATGTCGATCCCGAGCGCATCGACCGCGCCGTCACCGGCATCGTGCGCCAGCTCGAAAGCTCCGGCGAGACGGAAATCGCCTCGGGCGAGGTCGGCCGTCTGGTCATGGAGGCGCTGAAATCGCTCGACGACGTCGCCTATGTCCGCTTCGCCTCGGTCTATCGCAATTTCCGCGAGGCCAAGGATTTCCATGACGTGCTGGGAGAACTCAAGGGTGACGAGCTCAAGGGCGACGAGCTGAAGAGCGAAGAGGACGCCGGCTGAGCATGGCAGCGCCTGGCAAAGCTGAGCAGGAAGTTCTCGACCGCCGTTTCATGGCTGCCGCGCTGCGGCTGTCGCGCAGAAATGCCGGCCGCACCTCCACCAACCCTTCCGTCGGCACGATCATTGTGCGCGATGAGGGCGCTGGCCCGATGATCGTCGGCACCGGCGTCACCGCCGTCGGCGGCCGGCCGCATGCCGAGACCGAGGCGCTGGCTGAAGCGGGCGAGTTGGCACGCGGCGCCACCGCTTACGTCACGCTTGAACCTTGCGCTCATCATGGCCGCACGCCGCCTTGCGCCAATGCGCTGGTCAATGCCGGCGTGGTGCGCGTCGTTGGTGCCGCCAGCGACCCCGATCCGCGCGTTTCCGGCAAGGGCTACGCCATTCTGCGCGCCGCCGGCGTCGAGGTGGTCGAGAAAGTGCTGGCTTCCGAGGCCGCCGAGCAGATGGCCGGCTATCTGATTCGATCGCTGAAAAAGCGCCCGGAAGTGATTCTGAAGCTTGCGCTTTCCAGCGACGGCAAGATCGGCAGGCATGGCGCCGGCCAGGTCACGATCACCGGCGATATCGCCCGCCGCGAAGTCTATCTGATGCGGGCCGAGGCCGACGGGATTTTGGTCGGCATCGGCACGGCGCTGGAGGATGATCCGGCGCTCACCGTGCGGCTGCCTGGGCTGGAAAACCGCTCGCCGGCGCGCATCGTGCTCGACCGCCAGATCAGGTTGCCGGAAGCCTCGAAACTGGTCTCCGGCATCGACAGGGTGCCGCTCTACGTCGCCGCCTGCCTGGAGGCCGACCCGCTGCGGCGGTCGATGCTTGAGCGCACCGGCGTGCGCTTCATCGGCACCGAAACCCACGAAGGCGGGGTGGCCTTGCCGGAACTGCTCGAGGATCTCGGCGCGCTCGGCATGGCCAGCGTTCTGGTTGAAGGCGGCGCCAAAGTGGCCAGCGCCTTCCTCGCCGACGGACTGGTCGACCGCATCGTGCTGTTCCAGGGGCCGGATGCGATCGGCGAGGGCGGCATTGCATCGCCCATCGACGCCAACCATATCCCGGCAGGCTTCCGCAAGCTGCGGGAGATGCGCTTTGGCGAAGACGGGTACGCCGAATGGGTGAGAGATATCTGAAATGTTCACTGGAATTGTCACGGATGTCGGTACTGTCGCGGCCGTCAAGCCGCTGAGCGAAGGCGTCGGCCTGCGCATCGATACCGCTTATGACCCTGCGACCATCGCCATCGGCGCCTCGATCTCCTGCGGTGGGGTGTGCCTGACGGTGACGGCGCTGCCAGACGGCGGGTCCAACGCACGCTGGTTCGAGGTTGAGGCCTGGGAAGAGGCACTCAGGCTGACCACGGCGTCGGGCTGGAAATCAGGCACCAAGGTCAATCTCGAGCGGGCGCTGAAAATCGGCGACGAACTCGGCGGCCACATTGTCTCCGGCCATGTCGACGGGATGGCCGAGATCGTCGAGCGCAAGGACGAGGGCGATGCCGTGCGCTTCACCCTGGAGGCGCCGCGCGAGCTGGCGAAATTCATTGCGCCAAAAGGCTCCGTCGCGCTCGACGGCACCTCGCTTACGGTGAACAAGGTCGAAGGCACTCGCTTCGACGTGCTGTTGATCCATCATTCGCTGACCGTGACCACCTGGGGCGAGCGCAAGGTCGGCGACCGCGTCAACCTCGAGATCGACACCATGGCCCGCTACGCCGCGCGCTTGGTCGAGGCGGCGAAAGAGGGTCTGTAGCGACAGTCGATATTCCGCCCAAAGGCGCCAAATTGATCGTCGTCTTGAAAGCTGCTGCCTTCAACTCGCGGCTGGGGCGTTGACCGCAAGTTGCGCCATGAAACCCCTGATATAAGCAGGCCGCGCTTCCCCGCGTGCGACATAGGCAGCCAGGTTTTGATATTCGTCCAGAATGCCTGACATTCTCAGCCGCAGCAGCACCGATACCATCAGCAGATCGCCCGCGCTGAACGCACCATCGAGCCAGTCGGCCGCGCCCAGATGAGCCGAGAGCTTGTGCAGCCGGGCGCGAACACGGTCCTTTACCAACGGCAAGCGTGCCTCGCCCCAGGGCTTGTCGGCTTCGAATATTCTTGCCGTCGTCAGTTCGAGGATCGGTGGCTCGACGGTGTTGAGGGCGGCAAACATCCACGTGATGGCGCGCGCCCGCGCATCGCGATCCCCAGGCAGCAGGCCCGCATGCTGCTCGGCAAGATGAAAGACGATCGAGCCGGTCTCGAACAGACAGAGGGAACCTTCCTCATAGGTGGGGATCTGGCCGAAGGGATGGATGGCCAGATGGTCAGGCGCCTTCATCCCTGCGAAGGACACAAGACGAACCTCATAGGGCTGTCCCACTTCTTCGAGCGCCCAGCGAATGCGCGTATCGCGTGCCAGTCCCTTGCCGCCATCGGGCGATCGTTCAAAGGCGGTGATGGTGATTGTCATCGTATCTGTTTCCCTGCCTGGGCGAAATTCTTCGGTGTCCTATCGTTAAGACGAATAAGGCTCGCAAAAGTCGACATCGGTCTTGAACTATTTCATTGCCGGGCGCAGTTCGCGAATGCCCGCTCCCGGGGTCGAGGTAGCACGGAAATTGGCCTGGCCCTTCGGACAAAGCTTGCGAATGCGGCCGCTTCGGCCTAAGTCACCGGCGACCCCCGGAGACATTTATGGCTGGCACATCCCAACACGGCAAAGCGTTCATCCGCCCGAAGAAGAAGGCCCACCTTCTGATCATCGAGGCGCGTTTCCATGACGATCTTGCCGATGCGCTTCTCGACGGGGCGACAAACGCACTCGACGAAGCCGGCGCGACCTATGACGTCGTCACCGTTCCCGGTTCGCTGGAAATTCCCGCCGTGATCACGTTTGCGCTCGACGGCATGGGCGAGGGCGGCAAGGACTATGATGGTTTTGTCGCGCTCGGCACCATCATCCGCGGCGACACCTATCATTTCGATATCGTTGCCAATGAATCGAGCCGCGCGCTGATGGACCTGTCCGTGCAGGAGGCGATTGCGATCGGCAACGGCATCCTGACCACCGAAAACGACGCGCAGGCCTGGACGCGCGCCAAGCGCTCGGAAGGCGACAAGGGCGGCTTTGCCGCGCGCGCAGCACTCACCATGATCGCGCTCAAAGAGAAACTGGGAGCGCAATCGTGAGCGAACCCGCTTCGCCCGGTCCGCGCCACGCCAACAAACGTGGCGCTGCCCGTCTGGCCGCCGTGCAGGCGCTTTACCAGATGGACTTGGCCGGCAGCGGCGTCTTCGAGATCACCGCCGAATACGAGGCCTTCCGGCTCGGCAAGGAAGTCGACGGCGCGCTTTACCGCGAGGCCGACGCGCAATGGTTCCGGGCCATCCTGACCGGCGTCGTCGAGAACCAGAAGACCATCGATCCGATCATCCGCCAGGCGCTCACCGAGGACTGGCCGCTGTCCAGGCTCGATTCGACACTGCGCGCCATCCTGCGTGCCGGCGTCTACGAACTGATGAAGCGCGACGACGTGCCAGTGGCCGTCATCGTTTCGGAATATGTCGACATCGCGAAGGCCTTCTACGAGGAAGACGAGCCGAAGCTGACCAATGCCGTGCTGGATCGCGTGTCGCGCCGGGTGCGCGGTGAGGGCCGCGGCAAGGACGCGTCGTGATCGACGCGGTCGCCGGCGCAGCAAGGGAAGCGCGCCGCACGGCAATTATCCTGGCGGCCTCGCAGGCGATCATCGGTTCGGCGGCGCCGATAGCCATCTCCATGGGCGGACTGGCCGGGCAATATCTGCTCGGTCCCGACAAGTCGCTGGCGACAGCGCCGATCACCGGCTTCAACATCGGCGTGGCGCTCGGCGCATTGCCGGCCGCGGCCATCATCCGCTGGCTCGGCCAACGCGGCGGCTTCATGACCGGCACCATCGTCACCGCGCTTGGCGGCGTTATCTCCACGCTGGCGCTGTTCCAGGCGAGCTTCTGGCTGTTTGCTTTCGCCCTGCTGGTGATCGGCGTCGGTGGCGCCTTCGTCCAGCAGTTCCGCTTCGCCGCCGCCGACAACGCGCCGCCCGAATTCAAGGCGCGCGCCATTTCCTTCGTGCTTGCCGGCGGCATCATCACCGCCATCCTCGGGCCGCAGATCGTCATCTTCACCCGCGAATTGCTGGCGCCGGTCATGTTTGCCGGCTCGTTCGCGGCCATTCCCGTGCTGGCGGCAGTTGGCGCAGCCATTCTCTGGATGCTGCGCATCCCGGCCAAGGCCACCGGCCATACGGAAGTGGCGTCCAGAGACGCCCGGCCGCTGTCCGAGATCGTCACCCGGCCGCGTTTCGTCGCGGCACTGTTTTGCGCCGTCGGCAGCTATGCGCTGATGAGCTTCGTCATGACCGGCGCGCCGCTGGCCATGGTCGGCTGCGGCCTGTCGACCGACGACGCCACGCTTGGCATTTCCTGGCATGTGATGGCGATGTTTGCGCCGAGCTTCTTCACCGGTTCGCTGATCCATCGCTTCGGCGCCGAACGCATCGTTGCCACCGGCCTGGTCCTGCTCGTTGGCTGCGGCACGGTGGCGTTGTCGGGCCTGCATCTGTGGCAGTTCTGGACGGCGCTGATCCTGCTTGGCCTCGGCTGGAATTTCGCCTTCATCGGTGCCACCGCCATGGTTGCGGACAGCTACCATCCGTCCGAAAAGAGCAAGGTGCAGGGCTTCCACGACTTCGTCCTGTTCGGCTCCGTCGCCTTCGCCTCGCTGATGTCGGGTGCCATCTACAATGCCTGGGGCTGGGAGATGCTGAACTGGCTGGTCTTCCCGGTCGTCGCTCTGTGCTTCGTCGCGCTGGGCGCGCTCAAGTTGACGGGATTGCGCAAAGCCCGCGCCTGATCGCTGACACGGCCTGTCAGCATGGCGCCGGCCGAAATCGCGGCGGCGGCACAAAATTATTGCGCCTGTACCTATTGTTATGAAACCGTGTGCCCCGACGGGGCGTTGAAGCCATGCTCATATGCGGCCGCCGCATTCCGGTTCAAAGCAAGAGGTTTTCATAATGTTTTCAGTCAAGGTTCTGGCCAGCGCGGCATTGGCGCTTGGCATCACCGCGGCTTCCGCCAATGCCCAGGTCGTCGTCTCCTCGAAGATCGACACCGAGGGTGGCGTGCTCGGCAACATCATCCAGCTTGTGCTGAACGCCAACAACATCAAGACCACCGACCGCATCCAGCTCGGCGGCACGCCGGTGGTGCGCAAGGCGATCACCGCCGGTGAGATCGACATCTATCCCGAATACACCGGCAACGCCGCTTTCTTCTTCGAGAAGGCCGACGATCCGATTTGGAAGGATGCCGCCAAGGCTTATGAGACGGCCAAGAAGCTCGACTATGACGCCAACAAGATTGTCTGGCTGTCGCCGTCGCCGGCCAACAACACCTGGGCGATCGCGCTGCGCAAGGAGGTTGCCGAGACCAGCAAGCTGGCGACGCTGTCCGACTTCGGCAAATACGTCGCCGGCGGCGGCACAGTGGTTTTGGCGGCCTCGGCCGAGTTCGTCAATTCGGCGGCGGCACTTCCGGCCTTCCAGACCACTTACGGCTTCACGCTGAAGCCGGACCAGCTGATCACGCTCTCGGGCGGCGACACTGCGGCGACCATCGGCGCGGCCGCCAACCAGACCAACGGCGCCAACGCCGCCATGGTCTACGGCACCGACGGCGGCATCGCGCCGTCCGGCCTGGTCGTGCTCGATGACGACAAGGGCGTGCAGCCGGTCTACCAGCCGGCGCCGATCATCCGCGAAGCCGTGCTGAAGGAGCATCCCGAGATCGAGACATTGCTGAAGCCGGTCTTCGCCAAGCTCGACCTCGTCACGCTGCAGGAACTCAACGGCCGCGTCCAGGTCGGCGGCGAGCCGGTCAAGGGCGTCGCCGAGGACTTCCTGAAGAAGAACGGGTTTTTGAAGTAGTCAGCGCAGCCAGCTGATCGTGACATCGGTGCGAGGCGCTCCCTTCTGGAAGCTGCTGATCTCCCCCCTTGCGGGGGAGATGTCCGGCAGGACAGAGGGGGGTGCTGCCCCGCCGACCTTCCGGCCCGTCACCGCCGCATGCTCGGACAGGGTTGCTTCTGAACAAGCCGACGCTCGAAAGCTGGCGATCCTTCACACCCCCCTCTGGCCTGCCGGCCATCTCCCCCGCAAGGGGGGAGATCGGATGTCGCGCGGGCTTTCGCCAATCGCCTCTCATGAGAGGCATCCATGACCCTCCGTTTCGACAAGCTCGGTGTGGTCATTGCGGCGATCGTTGCCTATGCGGCGTTCTTCGCCTCGTTCGCCACCTTCCGCGCCAACCGCATCGTGCCCGGGGAGGCGCGTTCGATACTCGAGGCGTTGCCCGCCACTGTCGGGCCGCTTCTGCTGGCAATCGTCGTCGTGGCCGCAATTATTGCGTTGCTGAAGACCCCGCTGGTCCTGCGCCTTGCGGCAAGCGTGGCGGCGCTTGCAGCCCTTGCCATGCTGATCGGCGTTGCCGGCACCTTCCTGACGCCGGCGGGCAACACCTTCGCCCGCATCTCGCCGGCTTCCGGCTTCTGGCTGCTGATCTTTGCCTTCATGTTGCTTTTGGCCGATGTGCTGACCAGGCTCAACCTGTCGCCACTGGCCCGCGTCGGCGTGCTCGTCATTGCGGCGCTCGCCATCGGCTTGCTGCTGATATCGGGGCAGTGGGACAGTCTGTCGATCCTCAAGGAATATGCCAACCGCGCCGACAGTTTCTGGGCCGAAGGCTCCAAGCACATCACGCTGGCGCTGGGATCGCTGGCGGCGGCGGTGATCGTCGGCCTGCCGCTCGGCATTCTGTGCCATCGCGTCGAACGGTTGCGGGCCGGCGTGCTCAATGTGCTCAACATCGTCCAGACCATACCCTCGATCGCGCTGTTCGGCCTGCTGATCGCGCCGCTCGGCTGGGTCGCCGCGCATGTTCCAGGTGCTGCGGCGCTCGGTATCAGAGGCATCGGCACCGCACCGGCCTTCGTCGCTTTGTTCCTCTATTCGCTGCTGCCGGTGGTGGCCAACACGGTGGTCGGACTTGCCGGTGTACCCCGCGCGGCCAACGATGCCGCTCGCGGCATGGGTATGACCGATCGCCAGCGCCTGTTCGGCGTCGAGTTTCCGCTGGCCTTTCCGGTCATCCTCACCGGCATCCGCATCGTTCTGGTGCAGAATATTGGCCTAGCCACAATCGCAGCGCTCATCGGCGGTGGCGGCTTTGGCGTGTTCGTGTTCCAGGGTGTCGGGCAGACGGCGATGGACCTAGTGCTGCTCGGCGCCGTGCCGACGGTGGCGCTGGCCTTTGCCGCAGCCATCGCCCTCGACGCTGTGATCGAAATGACCGCCACCAAGCGCAGGGTTGAAACGGCATGATCGAGATCGAAGGCATTACCAAGCGGTATGACGCAACGACCGTGGTCGACGACGTGTCGATGGTCATCGAGCCGCGCACGGTCTGCGTCATCGTCGGCACCTCCGGTTCCGGCAAGACGACGCTGCTGCGAATGATCAATCGGCTGGTCGAGCCGACCGCGGGCGTGATCAAGCTCGACGGCAACGATAACCGCTCGTTGCCCGGCTACGAGCTGCGCCGCAGCATCGGCTATGCCATCCAGGGTCACGGCCTGTTCCCGCACCGCACCGTGGCGCAGAACATCGCCACCGTGCCGGTGCTGCTCGGCTGGGACAGCGCCCGTATCAAATCCCGCGTCGCCGAACTGATGACGCTCTATCAGCTCGACCCCGAGGCCTATGGTCCGCGCTATCCGCACGAACTGTCCGGCGGCCAGCAGCAACGCGTCGGTGTTGCCCGTGCGCTCGCCGCCGAGCCCAATGTGCTTCTCATGGACGAGCCGTTCGGCGCGCTCGACCCGATCATCCGCACCAAGGCGCAAGAGGACCTGCTGGCGATCCAGAAGCGCTTCGGCACCACCATCATCCTCGTCACCCACGACATGGAAGAGGCGGTCCATATGGGCGACAAGATCGCCGTCATGGATGCCGGCAAGCTGGTGCAATATGCCAAGCCGGAAGAGATCCTGGCGCGGCCGGCGAGCGCCTTCGTCGAGACCCTGGTCGGCGCCAGCGAAAAGCCGTTCCGGCTTTTGTCGCTCGGCCGGGTGCGCGATGCCGTGGAGAAGGGAACCGCCGAAGGAGAGGCGATTCCCGGCGACGCCAGCCAGCGCGATGCGCTCGCCGAACTCCTGTGGTCGGGCCGGCCGGCGCTGCCGGTAAAGGGCGAAGACGGCAAGCCGCTCGGCCGCGTCACTGTCGATGGCCTGGTGAAGCGCGCGGCGAGGCCGGCATGAAAGCCTGGCTGCCTTCGCTGCTCAGGCTGGCCCTGGTGGTGCTGCTCGTCGCCTTTGTCACCAATCCCAGCTGGTTCGAGCCGCTGTTGAAGCCGCTGACCGAAAACAACGCGCCGGCGATCTACAATCAGGGCAGCCTGCTGACGCTGACGCTGCTGCATCTCAGGACCGTGCTGATCGCCACCGTCGCCGCCACCATCGTGGCGGTCGCACTTGCCATCCTCGTCACCCGGCCGGCGGGCGCCGAGTTCCTGCCGCTGTCGCGCAGCCTGGTCAATATCGGCCAGACCTTCCCGCCGGTGGCGGTGCTGGCGCTGGCGGTGCCCGCCGTCGGTTTCGGCGAGAAACCGACGCTGATTGCACTGTTCCTCTATGGCCTGCTGCCGATCTTCGAGAACGCGCTGACCGGGCTGACGACGCTGCCCGGCAATATCATGGAGGCCGCGCGCGGTGCCGGAATGACCGGCTGGCAAAGGCTGATCAAGGTTGAATTGCCGCTCAGCGCCCCGATCATTCTGGGCGGTATAAGGCTGTCAGTGGTGATCAGCCTTGCGACCGCCACGATCGGCTCGACGGTTGCCGCCAAGACGCTGGGCGAGGTGATCATCGCTGGCCTGCTGTCGAACAATCTCGCTTTCGTCCTGCAAGGCGGCCTGATCGTCGCCGCCCTTGCCGTGCTGATCTATGACGGCCTGTCGGCAATCGAGCGCTACACGGCGCGCCGCATGGGGCAGGAGACCGAGCGCTGATTTCAGATGTCTACTGAGACGCAGCCTTCGATAGCTTCACGCAAATTCTCAACCAGTTCCTCCAAGGTTTCGCCCTGGGTCGCGCAGCCGGGGATTTCCGGCACCTCTGCCCAGTAGCCACCTTCCTCGGCCTCGTGAATGATCGCTGCGAACTTCATGAGCTAAATCCGGTTTGACCCTAACGATAACCGACCAAGTGGCAAACCAACAGCCCGGATGCCGCTGCGTCATTTCAATCGATCTAATAGCAAGGCATCGGCGACAGGAATGTTCTGGCCTAAACCTTTTGGCTGAAAGCCGGGCAAAAACCGAACAATATCTTGACGTTCCAAGCCCTGTTTCGCATACACCGCTGCGAAGGACGGATTCCGCCTGCCGGCATCCGCTCCCCGTCTCAACGGCCCAGGGAGGGGTTCTTTTGGGCCATCAATCGAGGAAAATTCGGCAATGACCATCATTTTCGCCGTCATCGCCTGCGGCTTGCTTTCAATCCTCTACGCCATCTGGGCGACACGATCGGTTCTTGCAGCCGATCAGGGCAATGCACGCATGCAGGAAATCTCCGCCGCCATCCGCGAAGGCGCGCAGGCCTATCTGGCGCGCCAGTACACCACCATCGCCATCGTCGGCGTCGTCGTGCTCATTCTCGCCTGGTGGCTGCTCTCGATCACCGCCGCGGTCGGCTTCCTGATCGGCGCCGTGCTTTCGGGTGCTGCCGGCTTCATCGGCATGCACGTCTCCGTGCGCGCCAATGTGCGCACCGCGCAGGCGGCATCGAACAGCCTTGCCGCCGGCCTCGACATCGCCTTCAAGTCGGGCGCTATCACCGGCATGCTGGTGGCTGGCCTCGCGCTGCTCGGCGTCTCGATCTACTACTACATCCTGACCGGCCCGATGGGCCTGCAGCCCAATGACCGCATCGTGATCGACTCGCTGGTCTCGCTCGGCTTCGGCGCTTCGCTGATCTCGATCTTCGCCCGTCTCGGCGGCGGTATCTTCACCAAGGGTGCTGACGTCGGCGGCGATCTCGTCGGCAAGGTCGAAGCTGGTATTCCCGAAGATGATCCGCGCAACCCGGCCACCATCGCCGACAATGTCGGCGACAATGTCGGCGACTGCGCCGGCATGGCCGCCGACCTGTTCGAAACCTATGCGGTGACCGTCGTCGCCACCATGGTTCTGGCCGCCATCTTCTTCGGCGGCACCGCCGCTCTGGGTGCGGCGATGCTCTATCCGCTCGCCATCTGCGGCGCCTGCATCCTGACCTCGATCGTCGGCACCTTCTTCGTCAAGCTCGGTTCCAACGGCTCGATCATGGGCGCCCTCTATAAAGGTCTGATCGTCACTGGCCTGTTGTCGATCGTCGGCCTCGGTGTCGCTACCTCGGCAACCGTCGGCTGGGGCGAGGTCGGCACCGTTGCCGGCATGACCATCATCGGCAAGAACCTGTTCATCTGCGGCCTGATCGGCCTCGTGGTGACGGGTCTCATCGTGGTGATCACCGAATATTATACCGGCACCGGCAAGCGCCCGGTGAACTCCATCGCCCAGGCTTCGGTGACCGGTCACGGAACCAACGTCATCCAGGGCCTTGCGGTGTCGCTGGAATCGACCGCACTGCCGGCAATCGTCATCGTCGGCGGCATCATCTCGACCTACCAGCTCGCCGGCCTGTTCGGGACGGCGATCGCAGTCACCACCATGCTCGGCCTTGCCGGCATGATCGTCGCCCTCGACGCCTTTGGCCCGGTCACCGACAATGCCGGCGGTATTGCCGAAATGGCCGGCCTGCCCAAGGAAGTGCGCCACTCCACCGACGCGCTCGACGCGGTCGGCAACACCACCAAGGCGGTGACCAAGGGCTATGCCATCGGTTCGGCCGGGCTCGGCGCGCTGGTGCTGTTTGCTGCCTATTCGAACGATTTGAAGTTCTTTGCCGCCAATGGCGACAAATATCCCTACTTCCAGGGCATGGGCGATGTTTCCTTCGACCTCTCCAACCCTTACGTCGTCGCCGGCCTGATCTTTGGCGGCCTGATCCCTTACCTGTTTGGTGGCATCGCCATGACGGCTGTCGGCCGTGCGGCAGGCGCCATCGTCGAGGAGGTGCGCAAGCAGTTCCGCGAGGATCCGGGCATCATGGCCGGCACCTCCAAGCCGAACTATGCGCGCGCCGTCGACCTGCTTACCAAGGCGGCGATCCGGGAAATGATCATCCCCTCGCTGCTGCCGGTGCTGGCACCGCTCGTCGTCTATTTCGGCGTGCTGTTGATTTCGGGTTCGAAGGCATCCGCCTTTGCAGCCCTCGGCGCTTCGTTGCTCGGCGTCATCGTCAACGGCCTGTTCGTCGCCATCTCGATGACCTCGGGCGGCGGTGCCTGGGACAACGCCAAGAAGTCGTTCGAGGATGGTTTTGTCGACAAGGACGGCGTCAAGCACCTGAAGGGTTCCGAGGCGCACAAGGCCTCGGTCACCGGCGACACGGTCGGCGATCCCTACAAGGACACCGCCGGTCCTGCGGTCAACCCCGCGATCAAGATCACCAACATCGTCGCGCTCCTGCTGCTGGCCGTGCTCGCGCACGGCTAAGGCAAAGCCACCGCTTCAGGAAAAAACCCGCGGGAGCGATCCCGCGGGTTTTTGTTTGAGATATACGCTGGAGGCGAGTCAGACCTCACCCGGCTCGGTGCCGGCATCGCCACGCTTGCTGTAGCGATCGAGCAATTCGCTTACGCCAGGCTCGCGCTCAGGCATCGGCGCCAGGCCACGCAGCTGGCGCAGCCTGGTGACGAAGGCGCCTCGCTTGTGCTTGCGGCGGAAGGCGCGGGCGCGGGGATGGATGCCGAGAGCCGCCATCAGCCTGCGCCTGAGGTAGCTCGACGGCGCAAGGCGGACGGGTTCGCTCGCATGGGCAAGGATTTTCACGCGCAAGGCGTCCGGCGCCTGCATGGCGTCCAGAAAATCCTTCTGTTCCTGCACGTTGTCGTCGAGATAGGAACCTTTGCGGATGCCGGAGTGCAGTTTGATCACCGTAAGGTGCGGCATCGTCGCGATCACCGCGCCCTTTCGCCATGCCCGAAACAACCAATCCTGCGAACTTTCGCAAAAGCACTGGCTGGCCGGCCGCCAGGGACCGAGTAGGCTGAACGAAGCGCGGCGGAACAATTGGGCCGAGCCAAATCCTTCCGTCGTGACCGGGTCATAGAAGCCGTCCTTGCCGAACCCGAAGATCGAATTGATGGGATCGCCGGCCGCCGGCGGCGGCCGAATGACGGCGCCGCGTGCCAGCACCACGTCGGCCCCCGTCGCGTCGATCCAGCCGGTCATCGCCGCCAAATGGTCGGGAAACCACAAATCGTCGTGGTTGAGCAAGGCGACGAAGCGGCCACGCGCCCTGGCAAAGCCGATATTGTTGGGGCCGGACTGTTCGCCGAAATTGACGGGAAGATCGATATAGACGATGCGGGCATCGTTAAATTCAGCGACGACGGCCGCCGTATCCGGCCTGCAATCATCGCCGATGACCAGGGCTTCCCAATCCTGCAGTGACTGGCGCATCAGGCTGGTCAGCGCCTGCCGCAGTGCTGCCGGCCGGTTGTGCGTTGCGATCACGACCGAGACCAGCGGTTCGCCGCCGACCTGATCGCGCTGCCCGGATACTTCCACGCTACACCAGTTTGTAGGGGATGTGGTCGGTATCCGGCGGCAGGCGCCAGTGATCGGGCTGATCGTAGGCATAGGCCTTGTCGACGAGATTGAGGAGCACCGCCGTCTCCGCTCCAAGCGAGACAACGCCGTGCCATATGCCGGGTGGAATGATGATGACCGCCGGGCGCAACGGGCCGATAATCTTGTGCCAGACGGCGCCGAAGGTCGGTGAGGCCTTGCGTCCGTCAAACAGCGAAATGCGAACGCTGCCGACGCAGCAGAACAGCCGATCGGTTGCCACAGCATGGGCATGCCAACCTGTCACCGCGCCGGGATACAAGGTGCGCTGGAAGACCTGGCCGACCGGCTCGGAATCGAGCTCCCACTCCTCGCGAAAAATCTCGGTCAGATAGCCGGTGGAGGTTGCGACCGGCCTGATCTCCTTGACCCTCACGCCATCGATCGCCACCGGCTCGATCGGCATCCAGTCAGGCGTCACCACCTGGCCGTCAGCCGTTCCGGTCGCCATCCAGCCGGTCGGTTTTGTCTGGTTTTTGTCCTGCACGGGTGCCTCCCAATTCAGCGCGATGCCGCCATTGGCCCAGCACGGTCTGATACGAATTCGACCGGTCGCTGGCAAGTATGCCTCAACGTCTGCTGATGGGTTTCAACCTTACTGCACTTGATGCTTCCGACAGGACCGAAGGGCCGCATTGCCCAAAACATCGTTCCGTCCTGCCCAAGCCCGGGTCATCCGCCTCTTTTAATACCCAGCCACTGGCCAGGGCGTTGCGATTGACGCGGCGTCCGGCTCGCCCACGCGGCGATTTCGGGCAGGGAAAAGACATTTCGGGCAGGGAAAAGACATGGATATTTTTCTGATGACGGCTTCGCTTGCGCTGGCCGGGATTATTGCCGGCATCTACGTCTCGGGCGTAATCCACGACTTTCGCATCGATGATCTCACCGCCGGCCAGTACATGGCCATGCATCAGATGCGTGACAGGACGTTTACCCGGGTGATGCCGGTCGTCAGGCTGACGACGCTGGTGCTGATCGCGGCGATGGCGATGTTTGCGGTCGACGCCGGTCTGCCGCGCATCCTGACCATCGTCGCCGCGGCGCTGGTGGTGATCGACATTGGCTTTACCGTCAGCCGACAGGTGCCGCTCAACAAACAGGTCCAGAGCTGGACGCCGGTGACCATTCCCGATGATTGGGCGCAAACGCGCGACCGCTGGGCGGCCAACCACAATCTGCGCCTTGTGCTCGGGCTGGCTGAGTACGCCTGCCTGTTTGCCGCGGTCATCCTGACCCTGAGCCGGTGATTCCGTTTTTGCGAAACGCTGCGGCATGGGCCGGCGCTGGCCGCTCGTGCCCGCTTTTGAAGGAGAAACAGACGATGCCGGTTCTGCTGGTTACCGAGATCGAAGGACAGACCCAGGCCGGTTACGAGAGCGTGCTGGTCAAGGTCGGCGATGCCGTCAGGCAGTCGCATGGTTTTGTCCTGCACGCCTCCCACCCCACCGAGCAGGGCTGGCGCGTGGTCGAGATCTGGCAGTCGAAGGAGGCCGCGACCCTTTTCTTCTCCGCCTATGTCGCACCGAACCTGCCCAAAGGCATCAGGCCGAAGATTTCGTTCCACCAACTGCACAATCTGGTCAGGCCCTGCGCGTGGCCGCGGTACTGAGCAGCGTCGCGCTTCTTGTCTATGCCGTTCTGACTTCTTCCGGGCCGATAATGGTCATGGAATTGATCCTGCTGCCGATCAACAGCTACCGCCTGATCGAGTTGCTGAGACCGCCAGGTAACCTGGCAGTTCCGCCGCGGCGCCACGCGATGGTTACATCCCGGGTCCAGAAAACACCTCACTGACAAGGTGGCTGTGACGGGCCGTATTGAAAGACAGGACTATTGCCATGCTGCACCACGCTTCATTCAACGCCCGCGATCCGCAGGCCGTCGCCACCGTTCTTGCCGAAATGCTTGTCGCCACAGCGGTTCGCGCGCCGTCGCCACCATTCCCGCAGGGCGCATGGTTCGTCTGCCTTGGCGATGATTTCGGCTCGCTGATCGAAATCCTGCCTTGTGGCACGGTTCTGGACCAGAAGGCGCCGCTCGGCATCGACTTTGATCCCAACATGCGCCTGCGCTCCGGCTCGCATGTGCTGCTCAGCACGCCCAATTCGACCGAAACCATCCAGGGCATTGCCGCCCGCACGGGTTGGCACAGTGAACTGATCGATGCGCGCCTGTTCAAGGTGCTCAAGGTCTGGATCGAGGACGAAACCCTCGTCGAATTCCTGACGCCCGAGATCGCACCGCTCTACCGCGCGACATTCGGCTGGGGCGGCATGGCGACACTCAACATCAAGCTGCGCGAGCTGGAGAGCCAGATGGCGGCAGCTCTTGCCGCCAAAGCCGCGACCCAGCGGGGCTGCAAGGATGAGCATCTGGCCGATGCTATGAGCCCGTGAGCACTGGAGACGCCTTCTGATGACCTCGGGAGGGCAGTTCTCAACGGCCGCTGCGGTTACCCGGCGCCGGTGCTATCGCCGGCTTCCGCCTTCAGCCAGTTGATGAACGATCGGGCAGGTTCCCAGGCCGAGATGGACGGGTGGATGAGCACATAGTGGTTCCAGTTCGTCGGCACATCCATTGCCACCAGCCGAACCAGCCGGCCGGTGCGCAATTCGTTTTCGACCAGCGATTTCCTGGCAATGGCAACGCCAAGCCCGCTTGCCGCCGCCTCGAGCGCCAGCAGGGCGCCGTTCAGGTTCATGCCGTCGCCGATCGTGTCCAGCGGCAGCTTGTTCATCTCGAACCAGTGCCGCCAGTTGGCGCCGCTTTCGTCGTTCTCGGCCGTGGTGTCGAGGATGCGAAACAGCCTCAACACATCGTACGGGTCCCTGACCGGACCGTTGGCGGCAAGATAATCCGGGCTGGCGACGGGAAAGATCGTATCAGCCATCAGCCACTCGGCCTCGACGGACGGATAGTGGCCGCCGCCGAAGCGCAGAGCGATGTCGACGGTTCGCTGCGCGAGGTCGGCGAGCGCCAGGTCGGCGGTAATGTCGATTTCGGTTTCCGGATGTTTCTTGCGAAATCCGGCCAGCCGCGGCGCCAGCCAGCGCACAGCATGCGAAGGAATGGCGGTGACCCTCAGCCTCGTGCGTTCACTGCGCGCCACACTGGCGATCGTGCTCTGGATCTCGAGCAGAGCCCGCCGCACCCCCGCCGCCAGTCTTTCGCCTTCAAGCGTCAACTCGACGCGGCGGACATGGCGGGTGAACAGGAGCACGCCGAGATCGGCCTCAAGGTCGGCAATCCGATGGCTGAGCGCACTCGCCGTGACATTCAACTCCTCGCTGGCGCGTTTGAAGCTGCCCAGCCGGGCGATGACCTCGAAAGCCCGAATGGATTCCAGCTGTGGAAGTCGTTTCGTCATTTGGCGCTACCGATCCGTCCATCCACTCCATTGGCATGGATGAGCATTCCTCATTCATAGCGTCGTAAATAGTCTTTTGTCCAGATGCGCAAATCACTGTAGCCATCCACTGCCCCCCGATTGCCGCCGTCGGAATGAGAGGCCCGTTCACGGAACGAGCCTCGACCACGAACGACTGTGAAACGATGACAATCGCTTGGGAGTACCCATGACCATTCGACCACCTGAGTTTGCTCATGCGCGCTTTTCAACGGCCATGTGGCCGCGAACTGAATGGCGTGGTGTCTATTGCGACCTGTTGCGTCGGATGGTGACCGACATGGATTTCAACGTCACCGAGGAAAAACTCTCCGTCGACGCGACCATCCTGCGGCTGCCGGGGGTCGGCGTCGCCGATTCCAGGACCACAGCCTTCCGCACCACCCGTTCCCGGGCAATGGCCAAGGGGACGGATGATTACATTTTCTTCATGTGTCTCGAGGGTGCGGCCAGTTTCTCGCATCTCGGCCGCGAGGCCAGCATCGAGGCCGGCCAGGCCATCCTTCTGCCCTCTTCCGACCCGCATGTGATCGAGAGGGCAATGTCGCGTCATCTCTTCATCACCATTCCGAAGGCGGCCCTCGGGCCCATGGCTGCGAACGCGGATGCCGTCCTGATGACGCCGATGTCGTGCGTGGGTGAGAAGTTCGGGTTGCTGGCCAGCTATGTGCGCCTGCTGATGCAGGAGCCGGACCTTGCCGCATCCGAACTGTGCTGGCTTGCCGCCAATCACATACAGGACCTCGTTGCGGTCACCATCGGGGCAACGCAGGAAGCCACCGAGGTCGCCGCGGGGCGCGGTATACGTGCCGCGCGGCTGCGCACCATCAAAGCCGACATCGAAAGCAATCTGGCTTCCGGCGACGTCGGCTCCGACGCGCTGGCCGGGCGCCACCGCGTCAGCCCGCGCTATATCAGAAAGCTGTTCGAGGGTGAGGGCACATCGCTTTCGCAATTCGTGCTTGGCCGCCGGCTAGCCCTGGTTTGCCGGAAGCTGGCCGACCCCCGCCTTGCCCATCGCACCATCGGCGCCATCGCCTTCGATGTAGGGTTCGGCGATCTGTCGACCTTCAACCATGCTTTTCGCAGGCATTTCGGCATGACACCATCGGAAGCGCGGCGAAGCGCGACGGGCGAGGCGGCGGCATGACCTCAAAACAAAAGCCCGCAGGATCGCTCCCGCGGGCTTTTGGTCGCCTGAGATGATGTTGCTTCGAGGGAAGCAAAAAGCGAGAAAATCTAGAGTAAGCGGCCGCTTCTTAGGCGCCGCCGCCGGGGATGCTGGGTGCGAGCTTGCTGGCGCCGTTGATGATCTGGCTGAGGAAGTTCTGGTCCTTGCCGCCGGTTGGCGTGGTGCGCGACACGAAGTCGAAGATCTTGCCGTCCTTCAGGCCGTAATTGGCGATCTGGGTGACGCGCCCGTCTTCGCCGAAATAGACCGCCAGCACTTTCTGGTCGACCAGGTGCGGCTTGTCGAAGGCGACATAGCGCTTGCGCGTCTGCGAGATGTAATAGAAGGCTTCATTGTCGAAAGTTGCCGTCGTCGACGGCGTGCCGAGCGCCAGAAGCACCTGTTCGCGGCTGGAGCCTACCGGCACCGAGTCGACCGCCTGCTGGTCAATGACATAGCCCTGCGTCAGCGTCTCGCCCGGGGTAAGGTCGCCGAACATTTTGGACGAATTGCAGCCTGACAGCGCGGAAGCCACCAACACCAGCGAAACCGCCGCGGTAGCCCCGGGCAGCAAAGTCGACTTGAATTTCAGCGCGCGCAACAACAACTCCATTAGCTGACCGCAACTTGCGCTGGGCGGCAAAACCGGTAAACCAGCTTGCTTGCCGATGCAACAAGGCCAATTCAAACAAAAGGTCCCCAGGAGACCACCCTCAATGTTCCAGCGCCTTTTTGGCCGCGAACGCAACGCCAACCGCGCTATCACCGAGGCGCTTTACGCACAAATCGTGGCAGCGGCGCGGCAGCCTGTGTTTTATTCCGACTGGAATGTGCCGGACACGCCGCTCGGCCGTTTCGAGATGCTGTCGCTTCACATGTTCCTGTTTCAGCACAGGCTGCGCGGCGAAGAGGGCGTCGCGCAAGAGGTCGCGCAGGTGCTGATCGACGAGTTCTTTCTCGATGTCGAGCATTCGCTGCGGGAACTGGGCGTCGGCGATGTCGGCGTGCCGAAGCGCATGAAGAGGCTGGCGAAAATGTTCTACGGCCGTACCGCCGCCTATGACGACGCGCTGGAACGCCGTGATGGCGATGCGCTTGCTGCCGCCCTGGCGCGCAATGTTAGGCCCGACGCCGGCGCCTGGCCGCAGGCCCTGCCGCTGGCGTCCTATGTGATCGATGCCGCAAGGCAGCTTGAGGCACAGCCGTTCGAATCGATCCTCTCCGGCACGGTGGCGTTTCCCGTCGCCAAGATACAATGACGGCAAGGCGCAATGAGGGAAATCAAGAGGGAGGCTGAGATGAAACATGCGGACACGCCGAGCCCGGTGTCATTCAAGGCCAATGTCGGTCGCCTGCCGCAAAAAGGCCTCCCGGTGGTGATCGATGCCGACCCAGCGCAGCGCGCCGCCCTTGCCGCAGAGCACGAGCTGCTCTCGGTCGAAAACTACCGCGCCGAGTTGCTGGTGGCGCCGTGGAAGCGCAACGGCGTCAAGGTCAGCGGCCGCGTCGAGGCCGATATCACGCAGGCCTGCATCGTCACCCTTGAGCCTGTCTCGGCCCATATCGACGAGGAGGTCGAGGCGCTGTTCCTGCCGGAGCAATCCAAGCTCGGACGGCAAGGTTTCGAAGGCGGTGGCGAAATCCTGATCGACGCCGAAGGGCCGGACAGCCCTGAAACATTCTCCGGCGACACGATCGATGTCGGCGCGCTCGCCGAACAGTTCTTCGGGCTGGCGATCGATCCCTATCCACGCAAGGCAGGCGCCTCGCTCGAGCCGGCTGGCCCGGACGAGCCGGTCGAGAACGAATTCCAGCAAAAGCTGCGATCCTTGCTTAGAAAATCCTAAAACACGACGCGATCGGAGAAAAGTCGGTTGTGCGGCAGCCCAAAACCGCTATTTTCGCCGAACCTTCGCGAGCCCCCGAATTTCGCGAGTTCGTATTTCGCGGGCCACGAGCCCTGGCCCAAGCTAGTGAGATAAAGACCGCGTGATCAGGATTTCCATCGATGCCATGGGTGGCGATCACGGGCCAAACGTGGTCATCCCGGCACTCATGACGGTCGCTGTCAGGCGTCCCGACATCCGCTTCATCATCTATGGCCGCGAGGAGATGGTGCGCCCCGAGCTCGCCAAATTCCCCAAATTGGCCGAGGTCAGCGAGTTCCACCATTGCGAGATCGCGGTCAGGATGGACGACAAGCCGAGCCAGGCGCTGCGCCATGGCCGCTGGAAGTCGTCGATGTGGAAGGCGGTCGAAGCGGTCAAATCAGGCACGGCGCAAGCCTGCATTTCGGCCGGCAATACCGGCGCGCTGATGGCGATGTCGAAATTCTGCCTGCGCACCATGGCGACCATCGATCGCCCGGCGATCGCGGCGATCTGGCCGACGATGCGCGGCGAGAGCGTTGTGCTCGACGTCGGCGCCACGATCGGCGCCGATGCGCATCAGCTGATCGATTTCGCCATTCTCGGCACCGGCATGGCGCGTTCGGTGTTCGGCATCGACCGGCCGAAAGTCGGCCTGCTCAATGTCGGCGTCGAGGAGATCAAGGGCCAGGAAGAGGTCAAGGAAGCCGGACGCATGCTGCGCGAGGCCAATATGGCTTCGATGAATTATCACGGCTTCGTCGAGGGTGACGACATCGGCAAGGGCACGGTCGATGTGGTCGTCACCGAAGGATTTGCCGGCAACATCGCGCTCAAGACGGCGGAAGGCACGGTACGCCAGATCTCAGGCTATCTGCGTGCCGCGATGAGCCGCACGCTGATGGCCAGGATCGGCTATGTCTTCGCCAAGGGCGCCTTTGACCGTCTGCGCGAAAAGCTCGATCCGGGCCGCTCCAATGGCGGTGTCTTCCTGGGTCTGAACGGCATCGTGGTAAAGAGCCATGGCGGCGCCGATTCGGATGGTTTTGCGGCAGCGATCGAGCTTGGCTACGATATGGTGCGCAACAATCTGATCGACCGCATCGAGGCCGATCTGGATCTGTTCCATGCGCGCAATCCGCACGCCCAGGCAAACAGGAAAGCCGACGCCGCCGTCGACGCAAAGGAATAGGGAAAGAACCTTGATCAGATCAGTCGTGCGCGGCACCGGTGCCGCGCTGCCCCGCCGCATCATGAAGAATGCCGATTTCGAAGGCATGGTCGAGACCTCCGATGAGTGGATCGCCCAGCGCACCGGCATTCGCCAGCGCCATATCGCCGCCGATGACGAGACGACGGCGTCGCTCGGCGAGGCGGCCGCGCGCGCGGCACTCGACAGCGCCGGCCTGACGCCCGCCGACATCGACATCATCGTGCTGGCGACCTCGACGCCCAATAACACCTTTCCGGCGACCGCCGTCGAGATTCAGAACCGGCTCGGCATGCATCACGGCTTTGCCTTCGACATGCAGGCGGTGTGCTCGGGCTTCGTCTATGCGGTGACCACGGCCGACCTCTACATCAGAGGCGGCCTGGCCAAACGCGTGCTGGTGATCGGCGCGGAAACCTTTTCGCGCATCCTCGACTGGAGTGATCGCTCGACCTGCGTTTTGTTCGGCGACGGCGCCGGCGCCTTGGTGCTGGAAGCGGACGAGGGCGCCGGCGGCATTGCCGACCGTGGCGTGCTGGCGATGAGCCTGCGCTCCGACGGCGCCCACAAGGACAAGCTTTTCGTCGACGGCGGCCCCTCGACCACCGGCACGGTCGGCCATCTCAGGATGGAAGGCCGCGAAGTGTTCAAGCACGCCGTCGGTATGATCACCGACGTCATCGAGGCGACGTTCTCGCAGGCCGGTATCACCGCCGACGACCTCGACTGGTTCGTGCCGCATCAGGCCAATAAACGGATTATTGACGCTTCGGCCAAGAAGCTCGGGATTGCCGAACAAAAGGTGGTGGTCACCGTCGATTTGCACGGTAACACCTCGGCTGCTTCCGTGCCGCTGGCGCTTTCGGTGGCCGTCGCCGACGGCCGTATCAAGAAGGGCGACCTCGTGCTCCTGGAAGCGATGGGCGGCGGCTTCACCTGGGGCGCGGTTCTCGTTCGCTGGTAAGTGCCGAACGGTCCGGTTTCGGTCCTTGACCTTGACGGATCAATTACTTAGGCTCTGCCTTTACCTGTATCGATTTATGTTTTTAGAGCTGATGGGACGGTCGCATGGGGGGAAAGACACTTACGCGCGCCGACCTTGCCGAAGCTGTTTACCGTAAGGTCGGCCTGTCGCGCACTGAATCGGCAGAACTCGTCGAAGCGGTGCTGGACGAAATCTGCGAAGCCATCGTACGCGGCGAGACGGTGAAGCTGTCATCCTTTGCCACCTTCCATGTCCGTTCCAAGAACGAGCGCATCGGCCGCAATCCCAAGACCGGCGAGGAAGTGCCGATCCTGCCGCGCCGGGTGATGACCTTCAAGTCGTCGAACGTGCTGAAAAGCCGTATCCTGCGCTCACACCAGAACAGCAAGGCCAAGGGCGGCAAATAAGTCTTCTGCCGAAAGCTTCGGTTGAAAACGGCCGCCGGTTTGACGCCGGGCTTGAATGTTGTTTCATAAACCGCTGAAATAATACTCGATTCGGCAGACTAGGCCGGATCGCCGTCCAGCGTGAGGATTTCGCCCATGGACAAGAGCCCCGACGCTTTCCGCACCATCAGCGAGGTTGCGGAGGATCTCGATCTGCCGCAGCACGTGCTGCGCTTCTGGGAAACCCGTTTCAACCAGATCAAGCCGATGAAACGCGGCGGCGGCCGCCGCTATTACCGGCCGCAGGATGTCGAACTGATCAAGGGCATCCGCCACATGCTCTATGACCAGGGTTACACGATCAAGGGCGTGCAGAAGCTGCTGCGCGAGAACGGCAACCATTTCCTGGTTGCCATCGGCAATGGCGACATGGCGGCCGTCGAAGCGATCTCGCAGCGCAAGCAGGCCGATCAGGTGCCTCTGACGCCGGCGGCGCAACCGCGCGGCATGGACGACGAGATGCTTGTCGGCCAGCCCAAGGTGAAACCCAGCCGCCGCTTTTTCGGCCTGGGCAAGACCGAGGAGGAAGGTCCAGTCCAGCCCGGCGCGTCGAAACTGTCGCGCGACAACCGCGCCTTGCTGCAGGAGGCGCTGTTCGACCTTTTGGAATGCAAGCGCCTGCTCGACCAGGTGCGCTAGATCTCTAGGCAATGCCAGAGGCAAGCAAAATCGGAACCGGTTCTGCGGCCGTGCGTTTGGCCTTCTCTGAAAAGAAGGAAAACAATCATGCTTTCGACCCTCTCCGATCTCGATCTTGAAAAGCAGGTCGCGACCCTTTCCAAGGAACTGGCTGCTTTGAGGAAAGCTGTGGCCAAACGCGGCGGCGCTTACTACGAGGACGGGCGCGATGCTGCTTCCGACTATTATGCGCAGCTTGCCGACCGCATCAGTGATGCCATGCCCGCAATCAGGAAGCAGGGCAAGGCGATCGAAAAGACGGCGCGCGACCATCCGGCGACGGCGGCTGCGGTGGGCCTGGTCGTGGTTGGTCTCGTCGCCAGCCTGTTGCTCAGCCGGCGCTAAAACAATTCTAGGGAATAAAGAAAATGGCGGCCGCCCCGTGGACGGCCGCCATTTCCTTGATAAGGGGCCGATTACTTGGCGAGCTTGATCTTGCCCTGCGGCGAAACCTGCGCGGTCTGGCTGCACTTGCCATAGACCGTGCCATTCTTGTCAGTGGCGTCGGTATAGGTGCCCTTGCACTCGATCGACAGCACCAGGCAATGGCCGGCGCCCTTGCAAACCGCGCCGCCGTCGCCTGTGGGATGCGTGCCGTTGGCGAAAGCCGAGGTCGAAACCGAGGCTGAACCGAAAGCCGAGACGACGAAGGCCGCGGCGAGCGTGATGCGCTTGAAGTTGGTCATTTGAGCATTTCCTTCTCTGGATGGGATCGCCGTCATGGCGTCCTTCTGGGTTGGGATCGCCTTCTTGGCGTCCATGCCGGGTTAGTGCGGCCCCCAGAACAAAGGTTCATGCGTGGTTCGAATTTCTTCGCATTTTTCGCGGCGTCGATTTTTAGCCTTCGCCAACAGTCCCTGCTGGGCGAGAATTGCCGGCATCGATCATGCATTTGGCGTGAAGCGCGCTGGCATAGACGCGCGCCAGGCCGCTGCGCCGCCGCTGCAGATAATGCGACCGATCGAGCCGCCACAGCCGCGCTCGATTTCGCCGGCGAACGCCGGGTTGGTGGTGGTGCCATAGCCGGCGCCGGGATAGACGACGATCTCGCCGGCGTAGAGACGATGATCGGTAACCAGGAAGTCGACGCGGATGTAGTCGAGGTCGCCGGCGATGACAGGGGCGATCGATACCGCCTGACGGACATAGTCGAGAAGCGGCGCATTGACCGGCACCGCCTGATCCTCGCGGGGATAGTCCGGATCGCGCCCGGGTAATGGATTGGATTCCCGGTCGAGAAGCAGCGAGCGCCGCGCCGCCTTATCCTCGACCCAGGCATGCGTGACCACGCCACCGCAGACATGCACCTTGATGTCGGTTGCGATGCTTGCGCCGGCGAGCGCCAGCCGCTCTTCCACGAACACGGTTCGGACAATCGGCCAATAGGCCCATTCGCCATCGCGGCGGCCATAGCGCTTTCTCAGCCAGTGCCTCGCCTTGGCGACGATGAAGCCGCGGTTGGGGTCGCCACCGGCGACGAATATGTTCATCGCACAGCCGTGGTTCGTCTTGACGACGACATCGCCGGCCAGCAAGTCGAGGGGAATGTCTAGAGGATCGCGCCCCGACCAGAGCGTCCGTGGCAAGGCAAGTTCGGGGCAGGCGCTGCTTATGTGAGCCTTGGCAGCGAGCTTGTCGGTAAGCGTTACGAACAGCGGATTGCGGTCGAAGATTTTTCGCCAGAGCACCAGCTCGTGATAGCTCTCGGGCGCGGCCGGATTGGGCAGATAGCCCAGTTTCATGACGAATCGAACGACCAGGGCCGGGTGGCGAAGCGTGAGCAGCAGACGCGCCACAGCCAGAACGAGACGGTGTCTGGCCGCGATGTTGGCCTTCATGAGGGATACCTCTAGGGAAATCCCTGTCAGGCCGGCAAGCGGGCCGATCGACCCGCAACTATCCCCATAGCATAATCATCCAGGCGGTATCACGCCCGCATTTGTGAGGCGAGCATGGCACAAAAAACCAACGGGAAGGCGGCCTTGGCGAGGACTCCAAGACCAGCCTTCCCGTCGGGCAAGTCATGCCGAAAATGGCCGGCCAAGACCGAGTCCGCCCGGCTCATGTCAGGTGGCGGCAGCAGTCATTGTCACCATCTTGGCACCGCGCTTTCTGCCCCGCCCGGCTGCGGCTATAACGCCAATCCAAAGATACCGGCGGAGGAGGCGGGGCGTGGTCGCAAATTACATCGACGAGTTCATCATGTTCTGCGTCGGGCTGTGGGTGACAGGCGTTGGCTTTGGGCTGCTCCAAAGTCCTTTTCAGGCTCGGTCAGGTCAGCAGCCGTGGTTGTTGCAGGTCGCGAAGCATTTCAAATGGATGGGACCGCTGTTGATTCTGATCGCGATAGTGCTCGCGTTCGCGGCGCCATCCTAGCGGGTTTTCGGCAACACACTGAGACACTCGCGGTGTCCTGCAGCATGCCTCGCAACCGCTGTGCTGCCTCGGCCTTGCGCCTGATACGTTCGTTGGTTGCTCGCCTTCTGGCGCATGGGCGCCATCGAATTCTGTCTTCATCTCACCACGTCTCGCCTGGCAAAAACCAACGGGAAGGCGGCCCTGGCGAGGACTCCAAAGCCAGCCTTCCCGTCGGGCAAGTCAGCCGGCTCAGGCCTTCTTGGCTTCCACCTTCTTGTGGTGATGGTGGTGGTGATGGCGGTGATGCTTCTTGTGGTGCTTGTGGTGATGATGATGATGGTGGTGATGCTTCTTCGCCATCGGAGCTGCGTCCGCGCTGCTGGCGCCGATGATCGGCAGCGAGACAGCAAGGGCGAAAGCCAGCCCGAGAGCCGACAGGAGGGACTTCTTCATGACTTCGTTTCCTTTTCTGCGCGGGCTGAATTTGACCGCCACCGAGCAAGATCGGTGACGTGAACCCCGCAGCCATGACTATCGCCTCCGAATTTTTCGACAGTTTTTCCCGACTGTAGAATTTTGTTTCTGGATTGTGTCTGGCGTCTTTGCAGGCGCAGCAACCGCTCACATCGGCGGAACGACGCCGTTGTTGCCGACCACGACCCGGTCGGCGGTCAGCGTGCTGTCGCTGCCACGCTCGGCGTTGACGAACACCACAGCACCAGGCCGGAGGTCGGCCGGCGTCGCCGGCGCGAAGGTTACCACCGGTGTCGTCTGCGGGATCGCGATCTGCTTTTTCTGGCCATTGTCGTAGGTCAGCGTCACCGTACGGCCCGCAATCTCGGTGACATCGGCAACCGTGCCGTTGGTCATCCGGCTGTTGGGCTCGAGATCCCACGGGCGGTCGCCTTCGCCGGCGCCTTTGAGCGCCGCCGGGAAGATCACCACCTCCAGCGCACCGCTGCCGCCATCGGCCTTCGAAACCGAGGCAATGCCGAGGAAATCGCCTTGCTTGATATCCCCGGCGTCCGCCTTGGCGACGCCGGAAATCTTCCACCCCTGACCCAGCGCGATGGCGTCGGTGGCGCCTTCGCGGGTCTTCACCGTCAGCGTCGATCCGGCAAAGGCGGTCACGGTGCCGCGAATGCGCACGGCGTCGGCGGCTTGCGCCGCGACCAGGCTGGCGCCGGCGAGGCCTGAGATCGTTGCGAGCACGATGGCTGATGTCTTCAATGTCATGGGTCTGATCCTCTTGGGGAAAGCTGGCCTAATGCGGTTGCCAGCGACATCAGGCTAACGTGCGAGCGGCCCGAAACCGCTGAACACTTCGGCGTGCGGTCCTTCAAAAGAACTTGATCGCGACGTGCCCGATGCAGGCGGTTTTTGACGCCGGTTCACGATGCCGTGACGGTCGGTTTGGGTCTTGGCAAATCGCCCTTGAGCGGGCATTGTCCCGGCTCTCAGGCAACACCCTATCATTTGATCCAAAACTCTTTAGCCCATGGAGTTGCCAATGCCCCAAAATGCAAAACACGAACCCTTCTCCAGGCTGGCGGCCGATGTTGCGCTTGAGCACCCCGGCCTTAAAGCCATCCGGGAAACAAAGGGATACAGTATTGAAGAGCTTTCCCTGACCTGCGGTCTGTCGACCAGCGAGATTGCCGACATAGAGAGCGGCAAGGACACCGATCCGTCGAAACTTCGCCGGATCGCCGCAGCATTGCAATTGCCGGAAACGGCCCTGATCGATACCCCGGCGCCGACGACGCCTGTGGAGAATCGGTCCGTTTCATAACAACGACGCCAAGGCGTCTCTCGACAAGCTCGCCATGGTTTGCCCTGGCGAGCTTTTTTATGCACGACAAAATGTCACTTTTTGCTCGGATCGTCCGCCGGGTTGACGTAGGTGATCGCGAACGGCCCCTCGCCATGAACCTGGACAATCGTATCCCTTGTCGTCCAAGCGTAATGGTTCATTCCCTGCGGGGCAACGCCGAAGCCGCCGGAGGTCAGTTCGATGCCTTTGGTCTCGTCGAGTTTGTCACCCATTCCGATATGAAAATTGCCGGAAATCACCGTCACATATTCCGAGGTGGGATGATTGTGCGCGGCAATCTTGTAGCCGGCCGGCAGCTTCAGCCGCAGTACGTAAATGCCATTCTTTGAAGGATCTCCGGCGATGACAGCCAGGTCCGCGCCAGCAGGAAGGACAGCGGGAGCGGGACCCCATTTGATATCGCCCGCGTTTATCGGCATATCGTCGGCAAGCACCGCCGTCGTTCCGATAAGCAGCAGCGCCAGAGCCGAGGCGAGTTTGAGCATGATGATCTCTCCAGTGGATCGTAGGAGCTCAGCATCAGCGCCGGCCCTGATCCATTGCGACCTACCAAGGCAGCAGCCCGAACACATCTCCCGCACGGGGGATGCGCCTTCCGTTGCTGACATGCGGCGCGACCCGCCAGGCTTGGCATCGCTGGAGCCGTCGAGGGGTGGGGAGGTTGCCGGCAACCGAGCGTGAAGCTATCCAGTGTGAACGCTAACCGCATTTTCGAATGGGACGATGCCGAGATGAGCCTTGAATCCGTGCGCGCCTTCCTGGCTGTCCATGCGCCCGATGTCGAAGTCCTGGTGACGGAAGCGAGTTCTGCGACAGTAGCGCTGGCGGCGGCGGCGCATGGCGTGGAGCCGGCGCAGATCGCCAAGACCATCTGCCTGCGTGTCGGCGAGCAGACCATGCTGATCGTGGCCGGCGGCCTATCGAGGCTCGACAACCGCAAATTCAAGGACCGCTTCGGCGGCAAGCCGCGCATGCTTGACGCGGATGAGGTTGTCGCCGCCACAAGTCATCCTGTCGGCGGCGTCTGTCCGTTCGGCCTGCCGGCGCCGCTGCCGGTCTATTGCGACGTCTCGCTGCGTGCCTTCGATGAAGTCGTCCCCGCCGCCGGCGCCACCAACGCCGCCGTACGGCTCAGCCCGCAGCGCATGGCCGAAATCGTCGGCGCCGAATGGGTCGATGTGTGCCAGTAGAGATCGTTGAGGGGGGATTTGAGAAGAAGGGACTTTTGGGGGCAAGTCCTGTTAAAAAATGGTCGGAGTGGCCGGATTCGAACCGACGACCCCTTGACCCCCAGTCAAGTGCGCTACCGGGCTGCGCTACACTCCGGACCGCGCAAAGCCATATATTTTCAAGGGTTATGGTGCAAGCGCTAAAACGGCGCGTTGGGCCGGAAAGTCGCCAGGCATCCGGCCTTGTCGGCACAACGCCAAGACGGTATGGCTCGCCCAATATCGATAAGAAGGGTTGCGCGTGGCAAGTTCCTGTTTTTTTCTAGCGGCTGACGCCAACTATTTTCCGTATGCATGCTTGGCGGCGCGCAGAATTCTGGACGTTTCGGGAGACGCAACGCCAGGCTTCATCCTGCATGTCGGCGCACGCGATACCGATATGCGTGTTGCTGAACGCCTGCTGAAGAATCGTCTTCGCATAATGGACGTTTCGGCGCTGTTTGCGGAGGCTGGCCATACTTTCCGGCCAAGCAATGTCGGCACTTTTGTTCGGCTCTTCGCCGACCAACTGCCTCAGTTCGCGGACTATGACCGCATCGCCCACGTCGATTGTGATGTTCTCTTCAATCGAGATATCGGCGACCTGGTGGGCCAGACACTCCATGCTCCGTTGTTGGCCGCTCACGACGATTATATGTACTTCCGCCCGGGCTACCGGCAGAAGTTGTCGATGCAGCCGGGAGCGCCTTATTTCAATGCCGGTATCATCGTCTTCAATATGCCGCCGGTGCGTGAACAGGGACTTTTGCATCGCGCCAGGGATGTGGCCGTTGCCGGGCAGATGAACGATCAGAACGCGCTGAACATCGTCTTCGAGGGCAAGTGGCAGACCATGCACCCGAACTGGAATCTGATGTCTAACGACACCAGGGAATTTCGGTTCGCCCAAGCCTATGCGCGGCATTTCGCCGGCGGCAAGCCGTGGGGGAGCCAGGTCGACGTGGAGCCCGAGGCGCTTGCCGTCTGGCGCGATCTCGCAAAGGATACGCCCTGGCTTCAGCCCTTCCGGCAGCGCATTCCCTTTGAGCGGGGCGTCATGAGGCGGTTCGCCCGCAGGTTCGACGGCATCATGGGGATGCTGCCGAACAGGGATCGGTATCGGCGGCGAGCACGGTATGACGGCACCAAGGTCCACAAGATATATGCCGAGCATGCTGATGCGGATGCGATGGCTGTGCAGTTTCCAGAAAGACTCGGCGGATTCGACTGAGAACTACAACGAGCATTGACGGCTAGAGACGCAGGCAGCGGGTGGTGTGATATGTCGCAGAAATCGTGTTTCTTTTTTGCCGCCGACCAGAAATTCTTCCCCTTTGCCTGTTTGGCGGCGCGCCGCGTGCTGGATGTCTCAGCCCCCGTCGACGGCTTTATTTTGCACACCGGCACCATTCCCAGTGAAGACCGGTCTGCCGGCGAGCGTTTGCTCGGCGGGAGGATCGGCATCATCGACGTAACGAAGTTCATGGAGGCGACGAACTTCAACCGTGGAACGCATCCCACCCTTGCGACCTACATCAGGCTGTTCGCAGACCAATTGCCTGAGTTCGAGCCGTACGACCGCATTGCCTATTCCGACGCCGACGTGCTTTTCAACCGATCGATAACCGACCTCTGCAACGTCCCGCTCAGCGCTCCACTGCTGGCCTCACACGACGAGCAGACCTATTTCGATGCGAAGTACAGGCAACATCTGCCGGTGCAGCCTGGAGCGCCGAAATTCAATGCAGGCGTTCTTCTCTTCAACATGCCGCTGATCAAGCAGGAAGGGCTGCTGGAGCGTACGCGGCAGTTGGCGTCCGAGCATATCTACGGAATGGATCAAGGCGCGTTGAACGTGGCCTTCGAGGGTCGGTGGCAGACGATGCATCCGTTCTGGAACGTGATGACCAACTACACCAGTCAAATCCCTTTCAGCCGGTGCTACGCCCGCCACTTCGCCTGGGGCAAGCCTTGGGATCATCCACCGATCGGTGTCGAACTTGAAGCCATGGCGATCTATCGCGATCTGGCGAAAGGCACGCCCTGGGCCAGCCGCTTCAGCCGCAGCTGGCCGATCAAGCGTGGCATCATGAAGAACCTCGGACGCAAGTTCGACGCCATCAGCGGCATTTTGCTGAACGACGAGAAGCGCAAACGCAGGGCGAGGTTTGACGCGGAAAAGGTCAGCGCCGTCTTTGCCAGCCACGCCGACAATTCGATGCTTGCCGTGCAATACCCCGAGAGGGTTGCCGGCATCGCGAGATAAGTGAAATCTCTGCAATCCGTCAGCAGGGCGGAGTCATCCGAATTCGGCGGCTTTCCCATTGGTTCGGATTGCCGGCGCCCTCAACCCGCGCTGATGCCGGTATTCCAGCGCGATCGCGCCCCAGATCAGGCCGAGCAGCAGATAAAGGTGGCGCCAGTGGTCGATGTCGATGAAGGTGCCGAGCCCGATATTGCCGATGAAGGCGACGTAGGCGCACAAGAGATAGGGCTGCCACGGGCGATCGCGCAAAAGGATGCGGAAGCCGGCCCCTATCGTCCACAGCGTCAGCGACAGGAACGAGACGAAGCCGAGCCAGCCATAGTCCATCAGCGTCTTAAGCCAGATGTCGTGCGTGTCCTCGCCGAAGATGGTGCCGAAGACCAGCGGGCCGATGCCGAGCGGATGCTCGAGCGCCATCTGGAAGCCGATCGTGTAGCGGGCGAAACGGCCAAGCCGCGCCGTGTCATAGCTCTGTTCCAGCTGGGCGCGGCTGGAGAACATCTCGCTGACGCCGGGCAGTTGCAGGATGACGATCATGGCCACCACCAGCAGCGCGATGGCGGCGATGGTCATGATGACGACGCGCAGCCGGAACTTGCCGCTGTTGCTCTGCAGGAACAGGGCGCCGGTGAGCAGGATCGCCGAAACGGCGAACATGCCCCAGGCGCCGCGCGAGAATGAGAAGAAGATGCCGGCGGTGATGATCAGCAGCGGCACCGCCAGAAGCGGCATGCGCGCGATCGATCCGGTCAGGAGCAGATAGAGCAGATAGATGCCGGGCAGCACCAGAAACGGCCCGAACACGTTCGGATCCTGGAAGGCGCCCTGGGCACGGTCGTATCTGGTGAAGATGTCGGCGCCGGGGAAGGCGTGGAAATAGCCGGCAATGCCAAGCAGCGACGTCGCCACAGCCGCGAAGACATAGGCGATGAAGATCAGCCGGTAGAGGTTCGGCTGCACCGCCGTCACCGAGGCGAAGAACACCGCGGTGAAGGCGAGGAACAGCGAGACGGCGAGATAGAGCGGTGTGTTGGCGAGATCGGCCATCTGCGTCATGGCAATCATGCCGCCGATGTTCATCGTGATCAGCAGCACCAACAGCGGCACGGCCGCGCGCGATATGCGCAGGCCAAACAGCCCCCACACCCCGATCAGCCCGACCATGAAGAGATCGTAAGGCGCCGGCTCATCGATGACGAAGCCAGAGAGGAAGACGCCAAAAAACACCGCGCCCGAGGATATCAGTGCGATCAGTTTGGCGTTGACCGCCGAGGGCGGCAACGTGTTGACCGCCGAGGGCGGCAACGTGTTGACCGCGGCCTGCGGCAAATCATGGGAAATCGCGCTCAATAGGCGTTTTCCGTGTTGAGCAGCCGCAGCGGCGTCATGAACAGGATGCGCAAGTCGAACAGCATCGACCAGTTCTCGATGTAATAGAGGTCGTACTCCGTGCGCATGCGGATCTTTTCATTGGTATCCATCTCGCCGCGCCAGCCATTGATCTGCGCCCAGCCGGTGACGCCGGGCTTGACCTTGTGGCGGGCGAAATAGCCGTCGACCACCTCATTGTAGAGCAGGTTGTGCGACTGCGCGGCGATCGCATGCGGGCGCGGACCGACCAGCGACAGCGAGCCGAACAGCGAGTTGAAGAACTGCGGCAGTTCGTCGATCGAGCTCTTGCGGATGAAGCGGCCGACGCGGGTGACGCGCGGATCGTTCTTGGTCACCGTCTGCTTGGCGCTCGGGTCAGAGCGGTCGGTGTACATGGAACGGAATTTATAGACCTCGACGATCTCGTTGTTGAAGCCATGCCGCTTCTGTTTGAACAGCACCGGCCCCTTGCTGTCGAGCTTGATGGCGAGGGCCGTCACCAGCATCACCGGTGAAAACAGGATGATGCCGATCAGCGAAAAGACGATATCGAAGGCGCGCTTGGCGACCGAATCCCAGTCGTTGATCGGCCTGTCGAAGATGTCGAGCATCGGCACCGAGCCGATATAGGAGTAGGCGCGCGGGCGAAACTGCAGCGCGTTCGAATGCGCCGAGAGCCGGATGTCGACCGGCAGTACCCAGAGCTTCTTCAGCAACTGCAGCACGCGCGTTTCGGCAGTCAGCGGCAGCGACACGATCAGCATGTCGATGCGCGCGATGCGGGCGAATTCCATCAGCTCCGAAATGGTGCCGAGCTTGGGATAGCCGGCCACGATCGGTGGTGAGCGCTTGTCGCCGCGGTCATCGAAGATGCCGCAGATGCGGATGTCGTTGTAGGGTTGCTTTTCGACCGAGCGAATCAGCATCTCGGCCGCCTTGCCGCCGCCGACGATGACGGCGCGGCGTTCCATGCGTCCATCGCGCGCCCAGCGTCGGATCAGCTTCGACATCACCAGCCTGAGGCCAAACAGCAGAAGCAG
This sequence comes from Mesorhizobium sp. P2_C5_2, assembly GCF_056404535.1. Taxonomy (NCBI): domain Bacteria; kingdom Pseudomonadati; phylum Pseudomonadota; class Alphaproteobacteria; order Hyphomicrobiales; family Phyllobacteriaceae; genus Mesorhizobium; species Mesorhizobium sp. P2_C5_2. Next base: position 299,960 of record NZ_JBFUDV010000004.1, read on the forward strand.
GCCGACAACGAACCATGTGCCAAACAGCAGGCGCGAATAATCCTCCGACATCTTCATGATGAAGGCCGTCAGCGCCATCAGCGCGAAGGTGCCGGCCCAGACCGCCAGCACGCGGCCGAGGTTGGAGATCGGCCGCATCAAGGCGGAGATTTGGTAGCAATCGCTGACGTCGAGCAGCACCACGGCCAGGAACGACGCCGCGGCAATGGTCAGCGGATATTGCCAGGCGAGGTAGTTGAAGAAGCCGACAAAATGGAAGTAGAGCGCGAGCCCCGACAGGAACAGCAAACCGAATTCGACGATGCGCAGCACGCCGCTGACCATGACCGGCGACATCGTATCGCGGCGGTATTGCGAGGCGACCTGGCGGGCAACACTGTTCATGCCGCCGGGCGTGGGGCTCTCGGCAGGACCGTCGAATTTGCGCACCGCATCGGCCGAGAAGCGGCGCGTGGGGTCGGTCTCGTTCATCGGGTTTCCCACAAGCTTCCGCCGTGACCATAGCAGAAGAGAGCTAAAAAAACCTTGAGACAACTTGTGGTTTTGGGAGGTCGTCTATTTGCTGAGCGCGGCGAAATAGGCCTTTTCGATTTCGGCTGCCATCACATCGGCGCCGAATCGCGCCTTGAGGCTGGCGATGTCGGGCATGGCGCGCCGATAGGCGTCGAGATCGCGCAGCGCCTCGCCCATCTTGTCGCCGAGTTGGCGCGGATCGGGACGGATCAGGGCAGGGGAGCCCTCACCGAAGATTTCGGGTATGCCGCCGACGGCGGTGGCGATCATCGGCCTGCCGGCGGCCAGCGTCTCCAGCACGATATAGGGCATGGCTTCCGCGCGCGACGGCACGACCACGAGGTCGGCTAGCGCAAAGGCGTCCCTGGCTGGCATTGGCGGCAGGAAGCGAACCTGTTTTTCGAGCCCCAGCCGTTTCACCTGCGTGTGGTAGCGTGGCAGGTCGTCGCCGTCGCCGACCATGACAGCGGTCAAGCGACGCTCGAGCTGCGTGCCGGCCAGCGCCAGCGCGTCGATGAAGATGTCCGGGCCTTTGAGGTCACGCATCATGCCGATGTAGAGCAGGTCGGCTGCGTCGGGCAGTGTGATCACCGGCTCGAACTCGGCGGCGCGCAGGCCGTTATAGACCAGCGTGTTCGGGATCGGCGGCTCGCCGACCTTCCTGCGATATGTGCGCCGCTCATAGTCGGAGACGAACAGCAGGCAGTCGGTGAAGCGCGCCATGAAGCGCTCCAGAGCGAAGAACAGCTTTCCCGTGGTCGTCGTTTCGTCATAGTGGAGGGAGCCACCATGCGGCGAATAAAGGCGGGCTACGCGAGACCTTGATACCCGCAACAATGAGCCGAACAGACGGGCATAGGCGCCACCTTTGGCGCCGTGCCCATGCAACACGTCCGGCCGCAATTCCTTGATGATTCGATAGGTACGCCATGCCGAGGCGAGGTCGCCCGGTCCGACATGGCGCTGCATTGGTGTGCGATGGATACCCAGCGCCAGGCTGTCCTTCATCTGATCGAACAGGCGTTCCTCGTATTCGCCGCCCGTGGTCGAATCGCAGACGATGCCGACGACGTGCCCGGCGGCGAGCTGCGCCTCCGTCAGATCGCGCACATGCCGGAAGATCCCGCCGACGGGTGAGCGAAAGCAGTGGACGATCCTGAGCTGGTCCGCCACGTTGATGTCAGAACAGGCGTTCGCGAACGTAGACGGTATCGCCGGGCAGCAGTGGATCGGAGGTAACCACCCGCCCGGTCATCACCTTGCCGTTGATGTCGCGGGTGATGTCGACGCTTTCCTGGTTGGCGCGCGGCGAGAAGCCGCCGGCAATCGCAATCGCCTTCTGCACGGTCAGGCCCGGCACGTAGGAATACTGGCCGGCGGCGCCCACTTCGCCCATGACGAAGATCGGCCGGTAACGGTCGATCTCGACCGACACGTCGGGGTCGCGCAGATAGCCCTGGCGCAGTTTGTCGGCGAGCTCTTTTTCCAGCTGCTGGGCCGTGTGGCCACGTGCCGGCACAGCACCGACCAGCGGGAAGGACATGTAGCCGGACTGGTCGACGCTGTAGGTATTGGTCAGCCCGTCCTGCTCGAACACGGTGACGCGGACACGGTCGCCGGCGCCGAGCCGGTAGGGCTGGTCGAGTACCTCATGGAAAGCCGCCGGCGTCGGCCGGTAGCTGGAGCAGCCGGCGAGCATCGACACGGCCAGCAGAGCGCGAAACAGACCAGCAGCGCTTTTCATGATCGGACACACACCTTCGTCGCTGTGGCCGCCATGGCGCGGCGGCAAATCTTAAGGATCTGGGTTTGTTATCATCCTGTTAGGGTTAATGGCCGGTAAAGGGATGCGGCCGATTTGGCGGCAATCGACAAAAAGCCGAGTAGTTTCGCGGCCTTTGTTTACCTGGTGTCAGCAAACCCTAACGGGTGCTTACCGCGATCTTAACGGCTGAGTTACCATAGTTGTTTACGGTAACATCTAGACTCATGTTCCGGAGCAGGAATGCATGTCCGTTCAGTCCGCGGCCGCAGATGTCGATGTCGACCTGAGACAGCTCTTCGCCAGTCTGGCGAGGAACTGGCTGCGCATCCTTGTGGTCACGCTCATCGTCACCGGTCTCGCCTTCGCCTTCGCCTGGCTTGCCACGCCGCATTACAAGGCGACGACGCAGCTGAAAATCCAGCCGAGCGAATCGGCCTATACGCGGCCTGCCGGCACCAATGAAGACGACAAACCTGTGCTCGACCCGGAAGGCGTTGCAACCGAAGTCCAGGTCATTTCCTCATCCGACATTCTCAATAAGGTGGCTGGCGATCTGCATCTGGACAACAAGCCCGAATTCAACGATGCGCTCGGCATGTCGCCGGTGAGTCGGCTTCTGGTCATTGCCGGGCTAAAGAGTGACCCGGACGAGATTCCTCTCGAAGAGCGCGTGCTGACGAAGATGCGCGACAAGCTCAATGTCTATGGCGTGGAAAAGACGCGCGCCATCGCCGTCGAATTTTCCTCGGAAGATCGCGGGCTTGCCGCCGACATTCCGAATGCCATCGCCAAGGCCTACATGGCCTATCAGGCGGATGCCAAAACCAAGTCGAACGCCGCCGCGACCGCCTTCCTGGGGCCGCAGATCGACGAGTTGCAGAAGCAGGTCAGGGATGCCGAGGCCAAGGTCGCGGCCTTCCGGTCCGCCCAGTCGGACCTGTTGATGGGCGGCAACAATTCGGTGCTGGCGACACAGCAATTGTCCGAACTGTCGACCGAACTGTCGCGTGTGCGCGCCAACCGCGCCTCGGCCGAGGCGACTGCCGAAAGGGTGCGCCAGGCCTTGCAGAATGGCGGCTCGCTGGACGCTGTACCGGAAGTTCTGTCTTCCGACCTGATTCAGCGGCTGCGTGAGCGTCAGATCGAGCTCAGGACCAACATCGCCGATCTTTCCACAACCTTGCTCGACAACCACCCGCGTCTGCGGGCGCTGAGGTCCCAGCTAGCCGATCTCGACGGCCAGATCCGCAACGAAGCGCAAAAGGTCATGCGCGGGTTGCTGACGCAGGCGCAGACCGCCCAGGCGCGCGAAAACCAGCTCATCTCGGACGTCAACAAGCTGAAGGCGGCATCGTCGCGCGCCGGCGAGGAGCAGGTCCAGCTGGATGCGCTGCAGCGTGAGGCGAACGTCCGGCGCCAGCAGCTTGAATCCTATATGACAAGTTTTCGCGAAGTGTCCTCGCGCAAGAATTATCTTCCGGTCGATGCCAGTGTGTTTTCCGCGGCGCGCGTGCCTTCGGAGCCCTATTTCCCCAAACTTGTCCCGATCGTCGGCGCTGCTTTCGTCGGCTCGCTGTTGCTGATGTCGGTCATCACGCTTTTGCAGGAGCTGTTTTCGGGCCGCGCCATGCGTCCGGCCCCCGGCGCTCGCTTCGAGCGCATCGAACAGGTTGCGATGCCGGCCATGTCGGCGCCGGTCGTCGAGCCGGAACCGGCGGCAGCGACCGAGGAGGCGGAAGATCGGCCGACGGACATGGAATCCGAGCTGGAGCTCAAGCCTGAGCCCGAGCCGGCTCCCGCAGCGCTGGAAGAAGCAGCGGTTGTGGACGCCGAACCCGAACCGGTGCGCTCCAGCCTTGGCGAGATCGATGTCGAGAAGGCCGCCGAAAAGCTGATCGCCAGCGGCGCGGCGCGTGCCATCTTCGTGTCGCCTGAGGGCGATGAGGCCGCGGCCTCGGCAGTGCTGGTGGCGCGCGAAGTCTCCGACGCTGGCCTGCGCGTGCTGCTGCTCGACCTGACTGCATCGGGCGCCGCCTCGCGGCCGATGCTGGACAGCGGACTTTTCGCCGGCATCACCAATCTGCTGGCCTCGGAAGCGCAGTTCAGCGATGTCATCCACGCCGACCTTTATTCGGACTGCCATGTCGTTCCCGTCGGCACCGCCGACCCGGTTCGCGCCATGCGCGCCGCCGATCGGCTGCCGATCATCATGCAGTCGCTGACCACCGCCTATGATCTGGTCATTGTCGAATGCGGACCGGCCGACGCGAACGGTATCAGCCGACTGGTCGGCGACAGCACCGAGGTCTTCCTCTCCATGCTGCAAGCGGACGATGAGGTGGCGCAGGCCGCCGTCAAGTTGATCGAAAGCGGCTATCCCGACCTCACTCTGGTGACGCCGGTAGGCCATGAGACGCCGGGAAACCCCGTGCCGGGACGACGTAGCGCCGCCTGAGCCATCAGACACTTCTACTTAGGCGGCGCCCACCAGTTTCTTGCAGAGTCGATCGTCCATTGCGCGCGGGCTCCCAAAAACCAAAGCTGTCAGCTGCGCGGCGTGAAGAAACGCAAGCGCCTGGCCAAGCCTGTCAGGCTGCGCCGGGATCTACCCTAACTCCAGGGTCGTCACGCCAAATATTCGGCGCGAGTCGACCTTCGGAGGCGGGCCTTTGTACATGCGGGTGGTGGTGAAGGTCGGCCTGAAACCAATCGCTGCAAGCGCGGTCGTGAAATCGATATTGTCGGCTGGAACGTCGATATGCATCTCGCCGCCTTCGCATGCACCAGCCAGACCGCCCAAGAGTTGCATCGCGGTCTCGGTGTCGTCGGCAAACAGCGGGCCGATCTTGTAACCCGAACGGCAGGGACGAGCCACGGCGTAACCTATAGTACCAAGTGAACTGATCGCGGCGAACCCGCAATGCGGTGGCTGCGCCCAACGGTGCAGGAAGGCTCGCCGAGGTGCGGGGAAACAGCGGGCGTCATAGGCGATGATGTCGGGCACGAGTTGCGTGGTTATCATGCGCACCCCTTCGCTTCGGACGGGTGGGATCGCGGTACGGCCACTGAAGCGGATGGTTTCGTAAGCCGGCCTGAATCCCTTACGCCGGTAGTTAGCCAACTGCGCCGCGACGCCGTCGAGGCCGACCGTTCGGCCGGCCAGCCTGGCCATGCCGACGCTCCAGACCGCTTTGCCATGGCCTTGGCCGCGCATATCTGGTCGGCAGATGTAGAGACCGATGAAACCGAAATTGCCGCCATAGGCGACAGCCGATATGGCTGCGACCAACTCGTTGCCGACAAAGGCGCCGATGAAGCCTTCAGGGTCGGTTGGCTGAAACGCGGCGGCATCGTCAAGGCCAGGGTTCCAGCCTTCGGCGGCCGCCCAGTCGATTAGAACGGCCAGTTCTTGCAGCGATAGCGCACGGATGGTCGGCTTCATGGCTCACTCCGCGGCGATAGTCCCGGGCGAGAAGGATTTCAGCACGCCGCGGTAGGACTTGGCCAGCGGGCTGGCATAGGCACCGCGCTTCGAGGTCGACAGCCCCAAGGCGATCAGCGCCTCGGCCTGCTTGACCGCCGCGCCGACGCCGTCGATGACCGGCAGGTCGAACTCCTCTTGCAATTGGTGGGCGAGGTCGGCCATGCCGGCGCAGCCGAGCACGATGGCCTCCGCGCGGTCCTCCTCAATGGCACGGGCAATCTCGCCGCGCAGTTTCTCGACGGCGCCCGACGCCGGATCTTCAAGTGCAAGGACCGCAATGTCGGCGGCGCGCACGCGGGCGCGCCCGGCCATGCCGTAGCGCTGCACCAGCCCCTCGACAGGGACACGCGAGCGTTCGGTGGTCGTTACGACTGTGAAGCGCTGGGCAATGTACGAGGCGACACTGAGCGCGGCCTCACAGATGCCGATGACCGGAATGGAGGCCATGGCGCGTGCCGCATCCAGGCCGGTATCGTCGAAGCAGGCGATGATGGCGGCCTGCGCCCCGGCACGCTCGCCGGCGGCGATCTCCATCAAAAGACCGGGCACGGCCAATGCCTCGTCATAATAGCCCTCGATCGAGGCCGGACCCATCGAGGAGGTGACCGCGATCACCTCGGTCCAGGCGCCGGCAACGCCGCGCGCCGCCGCCGCGATCGTCTCAGTCATGCTCGCCGTCGTGTTGGGGTTCACCACCAGTATCTGCACAATCAAACCCTGGCCCGCCTGCGGCCGACATAGAGGATGGCGCCCAGTGTGGCCAGGATCACCAGAAAGGAGAACACGGTGGTCACCGTGCCCAGTGCGTAGAGCACCGGCGTCGTGACATTGGTGGTCATGCCGTAGATCTCGAGCGGCAGCGTGTTGAAGGTGCCCGACGTCATCAGCGTGCGGGCGAACTCGTCATAGGAGAGCGTGAAGCCGAACAGGCCGACGCCGATCAGGCTCGGCGCGATCATCGGCAGCACGACATGGGCGAAGGTCTGCCAGGAGTTGGCGCCCAGGTCACGCGCGGCTTCCTCATAGGCGGGCGAGAAGCGGTTGAAGACGGCAAACATGATCAGCACCCCAAAAGGCAAGGTCCAGGTCAGGTGCGCGCCGAAGGCTGAGGTGTACCAGGCCGGGCGGAAGCCGACCTGCTGGAAGACGACACCGATGCCCAACGAAATGATGATCGAGGGTACGACGAGGCTGGCGACCGCCAGGTAGAACAGCGCGGTAGCGCCACGAAATTTTTGCCGGAAAGCGAGCCCTGCGAGCAGCGACACGACGACGGTGACGATCATCACCATCAGGCCGAGCACGAGCGAGCGCTTGAAGCTGCCGCCGAAATCGCCGACCGCCTGGCGCTCGAACAGATTGGCGAACCAGTGCAGCGACACGCCATTGAGCGGGAAGGTGAGGCCGCCGGTCTCGCCTTGGAAAGAAAGGATCAGGATTGCCGATAGCGGGCCGTAGAGGAACAGGACGAAGAGAGTGAAGAAGGCCGCAAGCACATAGAATTCGAGGGTGCGTTTTTCGTGGCTCACCTCAAAGCTCCTTGCGGATGTCGACGATGCGCAGGATGCCGGCGACCATCAACAGCACCAACACCAGCAACACCACGGCATTGGCAGCGGCTGCGGGATATTGCAGCAATGACATCTGGTTCTTCATCATCAGTGCGACCGACGCGCTCTGGCCGCCCGACATCACCTGCACGGTGGAGAAATCGGCCATCACCAGCGTGACGACGAAGATGGTGCCGATCGCCATGCCGGGCTTGGCCAGCGGGATGATGACGTTCCATAGCACCTGCCAGCCGGACGCGCCGGCATCGCGTGCGGCCTCGACCAGCGAGCGGTCGATGCGCATCAACGTGTTGAAGATCGGCGTTACCATGAACAGCGTGTAGAGATGCACCATGGCCAGCACCACGGCGAATTCCGAATAGAGCAGCCATTCGATGGGTTTTGGCACCAGGCCTAGCTGCACCAGCGTCGAGTTGATCAGCCCGTTGCGGCCAAGAACCGGGATCCACGAGATCATGCGGATGATGTTGGAGGTCAGGAACGGCACGGTGCAGACCAGGAACAGCACCATCTGCATGGCCGTGGTGCGGATGTGGAAGGCCAGGAAATAGGCGACCCAGAAGCCGATGAACAAGGTCAGCGCCCAGACGATGGCCGCGAATTTGATTGTGTTGAGATAGGTCTTCCACGTCACCCAGGAGCCAAGCACGTCGGAATAGTTCGTCGTCAGGAAATCCGGATACATGGCGGCGAAGTCGTAATCCCAAAAAGACACGACGGCGATCATGATGATAGGCAGCAGCAGGAACGCACCGAGGATGAGCGCCAGCGGCGCTGACTGCAAATAAGGCGTGACGGCACCGAGCGTGAAGCGGCGGCGCTTGCTGGGATTGGCGGCGGCGATGGCGGGGCGTTCGAGCGCGACTGTCATCAATGCTCTCGGGTTTGGCGATGCGGCCTGAGCCGCGTTCCCTTCTCCCAGAAGCGGGAGAAGGGGTAGAGGAGGGACGCTGCTTGTTCCCTTACGCCGCGATAAACTCGTTCCAGCGCTTCACCATGTAGCGGTCCTCGTCCATGACCGAGTTCCAGCAGGCGACCTTGCCCATGCGTTCTTCGAACGAGCCGCCGTCGCGTACGGCGCCGGCCTTTTCCATGACGGTGCCATCCGGTGCCTTGATCTCGCCCTTGGCGGGCTTGCCCTCGATCCAGTAGCCCCATTCGTCCTCGGACATGAACTTCTTGGCCGAGACCATATTGGCGGAATAGTAGCCCTGGCGGTTGAGATAGCCGCCGACCCAGCCCGACGTATACCAGTTGATGTATTCATAGGCGGCGTCGAGCTCGGCGCCCTTGAGGTGGGCGGCGAGGCCCAGGCCACCGCCCCACGAGCGGTAGCCCTCCTTGAGCGGCTGGAAGCGGCAGGCGATGCCCTTGGAGCGCACGGCGGCGACGGCCGGTGACCACATCGACTGGATGACCACTTCGCCCGATGCCATCAGGTTGACACTCTCGTCGAACGACTTCCAGAAGGCACGGAACTGGCCGGCCTGCTTGGCTTTGATCAGGAAGTCGATCGTCTTGTCGATCTCTTCCTTGGTCATGTTGCCCTTGTCGGCATATTTGATGTTGCCGGTGGCCTCCATGATCATGGCCGCATCCATGATGCCGATGGACGGAATGTTGAGGATAGCTGTCTTGCCCTTGAAGGCCGGGTCCATGATGTCGGCCCAGGTGGTGATGTCGCGGCCGACGAGGTCGGGCCGGATGCCCAACGTATCGGCGTTGTAGATGGTCGGCACCATGGTGAACCAGTTGGTCGGCGCCTTGGCGAAGGTCTTTGAGTCCTGCGCCTCGACATAGCCGACGGTGTGCGGCGCGGTGCCCTGGGCGATGACGCTATCCGGAGTCAGCTTGCCGGTTTTGAACAGCGGCACCAGCTCGTTGTAATATTTCAACTTGCTGACATCCATCGGCTGAAGCACGCCGCTCGGGAACACCTTCTTGCAGATCCAATATTCGATGTCGGCGATGTCGTAGCTGTCGGGCTGGGTCACGGCGCGCTGGGCCGCGGCATCGGAATCGGTCGCCGTCATTTCCAGCGTGATGCCGAGGTCGGCCTTGCACTTGTCGGCAATGGCATTGAGGTTCGACACGCCGGTGCCGAACTGGCGCAGCGTGATGTTGGACTGCGCCCAGATGGTCGGGAAGCCTGTGATGACGCCCGAGCCTGCGGCGAGGCCGACGGCGGCGGCACCCGTCTTGAGCAGCGAGCGGCGCGAAATGCCAGTCTTGGTTTCTATAGTGTTTGTCATGCTTATTCCCCTGTTTTGTTTTGCTTCGTTGAATTCATGAGTGAAGGCGCCCGAGGACGATGGCGTCCTCGGAATCCCACGCGAGCGGTACGGCGTCGCCAAGAGCGACGGGTCGGGCGAAGAAGTCGGAGTCGTCGATGATGACGGTGAAATCGTCGATACCGGCGCCGGTGATCGACAGCTTCACCGTGGCGCCGCGATATTCGATGTTGGAGACGATGCCGGTGAAGCCGAGGCCGGGCGAGGGTGGCTCGCCGATGCGCACATGGTCGGTGCGGATCGCGATGTCGATCGAGGCTCCCGCTTCCTGGCCTCGTCCGCAGGCAGCGAGCGAGCCGCCGCCATTGACGTCGAATACGACCATGCCGTCACGCTCGCCGGTGACCCGGCCGGATATGACATTGTGGTCGCCCATGAAGCGCGCGACGAAGGCGGTGGCCGGCCGCTCGAACACCTCGCGCGGGGGCGCGGCCTGTTCGATGCGGCCGTCATTCATCACCACGATCAGGTCCGCCAAGGCCATGGCCTCTTCCTGGCTGTGGGTGACGTGGACAAAGGTTATGCCGAGCGAGGTCTGCAATTTCTTCAGTTCGGCGCGCATGCGTATCTTCAGGAACGGGTCGAGCGCTGACAGCGGCTCGTCGAGCAGCAGCGCCTCGGGATCGGTGATCAGCGCCCGCGCCAACGCCACGCGCTGCTGCTGGCCGCCGGAAAGCTGCGCTGGCCGGCGCGTCGCATAGGCTTCCATCTGCATCAGCTTGAGCATGTCGAGCGCCTTGGCGCGGCGCTGTTCCTTGTCGACGCCCTTCATCTTCAGGCTGAAGGCGACATTGTCGATGAGGTCGAGATGCGGAAACAGCGCATAGGACTGGAACATCATCGCCGTGCCACGCTTGGCCGGCGGCAGGTCGGTGACGACGGTGTTGCCGAGGCGGACATCGCCCGATGAAATGCTTTCATGCCCGGCGATCATGCGCAGTGTTGAGGTCTTGCCGCAGCCGGAGGGACCCAGCAGGCAGCAATAGGTGCCTGCCGGTATTTTTAGGCTGATGGCCTCGACGGCGGTCGTCATTCCGTAAACTTTCGAAACGGACACGATGTCGATCTCGGCGGCTTTTGACATTCAGGCTTCCCCGTTTGGTCGCATTAACCAAAGCATCATGCGTGCCAGTTCGGGGGCGAGCGGCCAAGCGATTGAATTGTCTGAAAAATCAGGTTTCCGGATTGCTGCCTATCTGGCTGGCTGCCTTGTGCATTGCACAAATTATGGGCGATTGTGCGCGATCTGCACAAGAATCGTATGCAATCTTTTTTGCCTTCGTGTTCACTTTGTCTCTCGTGCGGCGGGGACGAGTCGCGCTAGAAGGGGCCGGGAACATCATCGCCATGAACATTGCCGATCAGATCTATTCCGCAGCCGATAGCGCCAATCAGGATCGCGCCCAGGCGATCCGCGATAATCTGCGCGACGCCATCGTCGACCGCCGGCTGGCGCCAGGCACTAAGCTGTCGGAAGGCGAGGTCGGCACGCTGTTTGACGTCTCGCGCACCGTCGCGCGCGCGGCGCTGCAGATGCTGTCGTTCGAGGGGTTGGTGCGTACCGAGCGAAACCGTGGCGCCTTCGTTGCCAACCCGTCGCCCGAGGAAGCGCGCCAGGTGTTCGCCTCCCGCCGGCTGATCGAGCCGGGCATCGCGATCGCTGCCTGCGGGCGCGTGACCGCGGCCAACCTTACTGCGTTCAGGGCACAACTCGACGAGGAAGGTCGCTTCATCGCCGAGCGCGGCCCGACCGCGCGGCGCTCAGAAATCAAGGCATCAGGCGATTTCCACCTGCTGCTCGCCTCCGTCGCCGGCAACGCCATCCTGCAACGCTTCATGGAGGAACTGGTGGCGCGTTCGTCGTTGGTGATTGCCCTTTACGGACGGTCTGGCGTGTCGGCCTGTGGGCACAGCGAGCACACGGAAATTGTCGGCGCGCTGGAGAGCGGCGACTCCGGCTTGGCAAGCCGGCTGATGCTGCACCATATCGACCACATAGAAGCAGATCTCGATCTGCGAGTCAGGGCCGGTCCAGCGCTCCGCGAGGCTCTGAATTTTTGACGGCTAGCTTTCGTCTTCCGTGGCCGCGGGCGCTGCCTGTCCGGCAGCCTTGCGGCGCAGCATCTTGGTCAGCTTCCAGACCGTCGGGTTATTCTTGATGAAGGCTTTCGCCCGCGCGCCTTGCCGCAGCGCCGACGCAAGGGCGTGTCCCTTCAGCGTCAGGGGCACCAGCACCTCGAAATGCTGGCTCTCGATATCGCACCAGAGCCGCTTGTAGGGCTCGTCGCCGACCGAGAAATCATAGACTTCAAAACCTGTCTCGCAGGCTTCCTGGATGTTGTCGAAGAACAGGAAATCGCCGGGGCTGGTGTGGCCGAGATCGTCCTCGGCGATGGCTCCGAATTCGCAGATCAGCCGTTTGCCCGAGCGGCTCGAGCCGGTGATGGCGCGCAGCTTGCCGGCGACTTCGAGCCCATGCAGCACGAAGGACGGCTTTTCTTCGGTGAGCGCGTCGGTGAACAGGGTGCGGAAGAAGGCACGCACCTCCGGCTCGCCGAAGACATTGGCGATGCCCATTTTACGGAAGCGGAATTCCTTCATCTCGAAGAAACCGTCGAGCAGCCTGTTCACGTCTTCCGGGGTCCGCGCTTCGATGCGGCGATGGCTGCCGACAGCCTCGAACTTGCGCGTCTGCGAACGGTGCTTCTTGCGCTTGCGCTTGCCGCTTGCACGCGACAGCAGCGCATCGAAACCGCCATCGAGGTTGACCGCAAGCGACAAATTGGGGCTGGCAAAATTGGAGAATGTCGCGAGCGGATTGGCAACGCCGTCGAGGTCGGGCAGCAGCCTTTCCAGCGCAACGAGGTCGATATCGGGACGCGCCTTGCCGATCGCCGTCACCAGCCTACGGATCGCCCCGGCATCGGCCTTCGCCAGCCAACTCGGATCGGCGGCGGCGAAATTGCCGTTGGCATGACGTCCGCCCATGAAACGGGCGACACGGAATGGACCAGTTCGTGTGATTTCTAGTGCCAGTGCAAAGACCGGCCTGTCCTCGATTTTCAGCGTGGCGACGACGGCATCGGGATTGGCCTGCGAAGTCCAGGCGCTGACCCAGGCTGCGCTCTGCGCCGGCGCAAACAGTGCCGAATGGCAGAATTCGCCGTAGGAAGCGAGTGCGGCAGCGTCGGCGATCGACACCGACATGCTCGTCTGGTCGGCAGCCGTTGCGCGCGCAGACGCCTTGCTTGCGGCGAGTCGATTGCCGTCAAAAGACGCGGTTGCGTCAACCATACCTCAATCCTTAAGGCGTATTCGTCGCGATCAGGGAGTTCGCGTCGGCGCGTTCCGTGCTTGGATTGAGCCTAGGCGCAAAAGGTGAATGAATGATCGACGGCGGGGAGGCAGTTCGGAAACTGGCGCTTAACATCGCCCGCTTTACCGGCCTTGCACCGCTGGCCAAGCCCTTTGTCGGCGGCATTGGCGCCATCCTCATGTTGCACCGGGTCACCGCCACGCCGGAGAAGCCCGACGGCGTCAACCGCCATCTCAACATCGCCCCGCGATTCCTCGATGCTGTGGTCGCCGACATGAAGGCGAGGGGTTATGCCTTCGTCACGCTCGACGAGGCGATCGAGCGCATCAAGGCCGGTGGCAAGGACGGCCAGTTCGCCACCATCACCGCCGACGACGCCTATCGCGACAACATGACGGAGGCGCTGCCGGTGCTGGAAAAGCACGACGCGCCGATCACCATCTATGTCGCGCCGGGGCTGATCGACGGCACTGCCGATTTGTGGTGGGACGTCGTCGAGGACATCGTCAACGCACGCGACCGGCTGACGCTGGCGACGCCGAAGGGGCCGGCGACGATCGACTGTTCGAGCCACGGCAAAAAACTCCAGGCCAATGCGCGCCTGCACGCCTATCTCACGCTCGAGGTGCGCGAGGAGGATCAGCGCGCCGTGCTTCGCGATCTCGCGCGCTCGAACGGCATCGAACTCGACGGCTTGCGCTCAAGCACGCTGATGACCTGGGACGACATACGCGCCATGGCCGGGCACAGGCTGGTGACGATCGGCGCGCACACGGTCAACCATCGCAATCTGAAGCGGCTTGACGAAGCCGATGCGCGCCATGAGATCGGTGACGTCAGGCGCCAGCTGCAGGCACAGCTGGGCGAAGAGCCGCGCCATCTCGCTTACCCCTATGGCTACGCCAGCGCTGTCGGCTGCCGCGAAGTGGGCTTTGCCCGCGATGCCGGCTATGCCTCGGCGGTTACCACCCGCCACGGCGTGCTGCATGCCGAGCACGCCGGCTTCCTGCACGCGCTGCCGCGCATTTCGGTGAATGGCCGCTACCAGAGCGTCGCCCACATCCGCACCATGTTGTCGGGCGTAACGACGCCGCTGGCCAATGCCGGCAAAATGGTGGTGACGATCTAGGCTGTGTTGATATTCAGCCGGCCTGCAAATGGCCCGCTTTCAGCCTTTCGGCCGCGGCTCCAGGATCAGCCATTTGATGATGCCCATCGCCGGCAGCACCCAGAACAGGCCGCTGAACAGGAAGAACAGAAAATGCACCAGCGGGCCGGATTCCGACAGCTGCGCCACCGCTATGATCGACGCGACCAGCGCATAGATGATGACCAGCGCCACCAGCAGGAAGGTTCCGATCAGCTTTTTCAGGCGGATGGGCATGAGGCGTTCTCGTTGATCGCCTTCGCTTAGGCCCAACCGGGCGCCTGTGCAACCTGTGACTTGCGGCGCGACGGCGTGCCGCGCCGCCCGGTCTTGTCAGCCGGGTTGCGATGGTTCACCACTTCGCCACGTCAACCTGCCGGGACAGATCCATGGCTGCGATATCAGCTGCCGCGCCCTACATCGATCGCGACCGCGCCCTGTACAATCGGGCGCTGGTGCGCGGCTGGCTCTATGTCGTGCTTCTTGTGCTGTTTGCGCTGGTGCTGGTAGGCGGCGCCACCAGGCTCACCAATTCCGGCCTGTCGATCACCGAGTGGAAGCCCATCCACGGTGTGATACCGCCGCTCAACGACGCCGAGTGGCAGGAAGAATTCCAGCTCTACCAAAAAATCCCGCAATATGCCGAGCTCAACAAGGGCATGAGCCTGGACGCCTTCAAGTCGATCTTCTGGTGGGAATGGGTGCACCGCATTCTGGCGCGCAGTGTCGGCCTCGTCTTCGGCCTGCCGCTTCTGATCTTCTGGGCAACACGGCGCATCGAACGTGGCCTTGGGCCAAAACTGCTCGGCATTCTGCTGCTCGGCGGCCTGCAAGGCGCCATCGGCTGGTGGATGGTGGCCTCCGGCCTGATCGACCGGGTCTCCGTCAGCCAGTACCGGCTGGCGACACACCTGACCCTTGCCGCGCTGATCTTCACCGCCACCATGGTGGTCGCGCGCGGACTGGCGCCGCATTCGGAACCCGCCGCCGACCGGTCGACGCAAAGGCTGGCCGGTTTCATCGTGCTGCTGGCGCTCGTCCAGATCTATCTCGGCGGCCTGGTCGCCGGGCTCGATGCCGGCCTGAGCTACAACACCTGGCCGCTGATGGACGGCAAGGTGATCCCGTCCGACCTGCTGTTGCTCGAACCGGCCTGGCGCAATTTTTTCGAGAATCCGAAGACGGTCCAGTTCATCCACCGGATCGGCGCTTACACAGTCTTCGCCGTGGCGCTCTGGCATATGATCGCGACACGCCGGCGCCTGCCCGGCACGACGCATGCGCGGCGCGCGACGCTGCTGTTCCTGCTCGTTGTGGTGCAGGCATCGATCGGCATCGGCACGCTGTTGATGCAGGTACCGCTGCACATGGCGCTGACGCATCAGGCCTTCGCGCTGGTCCTTTTAGGGTTTGCCGCAGCACACTGGCGCGGCACCAAGGGCGCCTATCCGCTGCCGACGCGGCCGCCCATGAAACGCAGATACATCGTCTACGGCGTCTTGATCGTAGCAATAATCTATATTGCAAACGACCTGCCTCGTTACATCTAGTATGATGTGATCGCGCCGGGGTCAGAAGCTGAGCCGCACCTTCCGGATCACTTCAGCGACCGATAGTTCACGGTTCTCGTCGACCTCATTCTCGTCCTCATGGTGCCACGCGGCCGACAGGCAACCATAGGCGATGGCGTGGTCGAGGATGGCGGCCGGTGTCTGGCCGAGCGTCTTGGCAAAGACTTCCGCCATATGCGCGATCCGCTCCGGATCGAGGCAGAGGTCGTCGCGTTCGAGCGGGTTGTAGAACATGTTGGCGGCGTCGAAGCCGGGATCGCCGAGCACGCCCTTCGGGTCGATCGCCAGCCAGCCACGCGTACCATGCAGGATGTTGTCGTGATGCAAATCGCCATGCAGCGGCGCGACCGTGTGCGGGGCATCGAGCAGCCGGTCCGCGATTTCGGCGGCCTCGACATAGAGGCTCCGCTCTCCGGCGTTGCGATCGGTCTTGGCCTTTTTGAACAGGCTGGCAAACCGCGCCCGCAGCGGCTGCAGGTCCGACGGGACAGGGTGCTTTGAGGGCGAAAACAGCCGCGCCATCAATTCGGCCGCGATTGCCGTGGCAGCGTTGTCGCCCTCTTTGTTCAGAACCTCGGACAGCAAGGTGTCACCGGCATATTCGAGCAGCATGCGGTGGCCGTCACGGCCAAGCAGCCGCACCGCACCTTCGCCGCGCCGCCAGGCGAGATAGTGCTCGCCGCGCAACTCGTCCTCGACATCGTCAAACGGTTTTAGCGCCTTGACGATGGCCGGCGAGCCGTCCTCAAGCCGCACCTTCCAGATGCGGCTTGAAAAAGTCTCATCAATAAGTTCGGGCGCGCTGACCTTCCAGCGGTTTGGAAATGCCGGCGCTTCCATTCAGAGCATGATGCCGAAAAGTGTTAAGCGGTTTTCGGGCAACATCATGCTCTCTCCAACTGAATTAAAGACCGAGCATCAGGTCCATGTTCTGCACGGCCGCACCCGATGCGCCCTTGCCGAGATTGTCATAGACGGCAATCAGCAGCGCCTGCGCCCTGTCGTCGTTGGCGAAGACATAGACCTTCATGCGGTTGGTGCCGTTATAGACCTCCGGATTGATCTCCGGCATCCGCTCCATATGCGCGTAAGGCGCCACCTCGACCACGCCGCCTTCTATTGCGGCAAAATGGTCGGCGATCGCGGCGTGCAGGTCAGCACCGGCCGGCACATAATCGAGGCCGCCGAGCTGCAGCGGCACCACGGTGATCATGCCTTGCGCGAAATTGCCGACCGCCGGCTGCATGATCGGATCATGCGACAGCTTCGCATAGGTGCGCAGTTCCGGCACGTGCTTATGCTGCAGGGTCAGCCCGTAGGGCAGGAATTCGGAGGCATCCTCGCCCTGAGCGACATACTCCTCGATCATCGGCCGGCCGCCGCCCGAATAGCCCGAAATGCCGTTGACCGTGATCGGGAAATCCGGCGGCAGCAGGCCTGCCGCCACCAGCGGCCGCAGCGTCGCGATCGGCCCTTGCGGCCAGCAGCCGGGATTGGCGACGCGCTTCGCATTTGCGATGATTTTCGCCTGTCCCTTGTCCAGTTCGGCAAAGCCATATTCCCAGCCCTCGGCGACGCGATGCGCCGTCGAGGCGTCGATCACCTTGGTGGTGTCGTTGGCAATCAGCGAAACGCTTTCCTTGGCGGCCGCATCCGGCAGGCACAGGATGGCGACATCGGCGGCATTGAGGAATTCGGCGCGCGCCGCCGTTTCCTTGCGGCGCTCGGTCGGGATCGAGATGATCTCGAGGTCGCCGCGCTCGGCCAGCAGCGCCCTGATCTGCAGGCCGGTGGTGCCGTGTTCGCCGTCGATGAAGATTTTCGGTTTCATGTGCCCGTCAATTCCCTGCTAACTCAAACCTATATGCCTTGGCCGTGGTTCGCCGCGCCATGGTTGCCGTTGTTTAAGTCTTCCGCCCGTGCTTTTCGCTCGGCGACCAGTCCGAGATAATGCATGGCCACCATCGAACCGGCGATCGCCGTTATATCGGCGTGATCATAGGCCGGCGCAACCTCGACGACGTCGGCGCCGACAATATCGACCTGGCCGAGCTGGCGCAGCGTCGACAGGATTTTCGCCGAGGACGGTCCGCCTGCAACCGGCGTGCCGGTGCCGGGCGCAAAGGCCGGGTCGAGGCAGTCGATGTCGAAGGTCAGGTAGGTTTTCCTGCCGCCGGTGCGGTCGACGATGGCATAGGCGATGTCGGACGCCCGCATCTCCTCGATCTCGTGACCGTAGAGGATCTTGATGCCGAACGTATCGGGGGCATGGGTGCGGATGCCGATCTGGATCGAGCGGTCGGGATCGATAATGCCTTCATTGACGGCGCGGCCGACGAAGGAGCCGTGGTCGATGCGCTTGCCGTCATCCGGCCAGGTGTCCTGATGCGCATCGAACTGCACCAGCGCCAGCGGCCCATGGATGGCGGCATGCGCCTTCAGCAGTGGCCAGGTGACGAAATGGTCGCCGCCGAGCGACAACAGGAAAGCGCCCGACTTCAGGATTTTTGCCGCTTCGCGTTCGATCGTGCCCGGCGTCTTCTGGTGGTTGCCCGAATCGAGCAGGCAATCGCCATAGTCGACGACAGCCAGATGCTCGAACAGGTCGCGCGAGAACGGATATTGCGGGTCGTTGTCGAGGATCGCCGAGGCGCGGCGGATCGCCTGCGGCCCAAAGCGCGCGCCCGGCCGGTTGGTGACGGCGGCATCAAAGGGAATGCCCCACACGACTGCGTCCGCGCCCCTCACATCCTTGGTGTATTTGCGCCGCATGAACGACAGCGCGCCGGCATAGGTAGGCTCGAAGGATGCCCCCGTCTTGGAGCGGGCGGTGAAGGCGTTGTCGATGTTCTGGTTCGCCATTATGGGTCCTCTTTGTTCATCGGGCTGCCACAACTACAGAACCGGCACGCAAGATGCCAGTCACAGCTTGGCGAAACGCCGCAGCGCTCTACAGGCTGCCTTCCCAACTCCGCTCCGGCGCGCTGCCGACATGGTTTCAGCACGACTTTGTTGCAGCGGCGCGACAATCCACTAGCCGGCTTCGTTCACCGGCCTGTCACTGACGTCGCCTATCCCCGGGTCGATCCAGCAAGGAGCGATTCTCGATGCGGACCATATGCCTTCTGCTTTGCGCAGCCCTTGGCGCCTTCACCGGCCAGGCCTCGGCGAGCGAAACCCGCGCCCGGCAGATTCTCGACCGCTTCGAACATGCCAACCAGTGGCGCGACCATGTCATGGTCGCCGCGCACCGTGCCGGCAGCATGCAGGCCGGCAAGACGCTCTATGCCGAGAATTCGCTTGCCGCCGTCGAAGGCGCGATCGCTATGGGCGCCGAGATCGTCGAGGTCGATATCAGGCGATCGAAGGACGGCGAATTCGTCGTCATGCACGACAGCTGGCTCGACCGCACCACGACTTGCAAGGGCGAGGTGGTCAACTACACGCTGGCCGAACTCAAGCGCTGCAGGCTGGTGGTCGAAGGCACCGGTGCCGTCACCGACGAGGCGGTTTCCACGCTGCGCGAAATGCTGCTGGCGACCAGGGATCGCATCCTGATCAATCTCGACAACAAGCTCGATGTCCAGGCGCTGCCTGGCATGATCGCTATCGCCCGCGACCTCGGCATGGCCGAACAGGTGATCGTCAAGGAAAACCTCTGGAACCAGCAGCGGATCGACACCGTCAAGGCGACGCTGGACGCCATCGGCGGCGGCTTCCAGTTCATGCCTATCATCGCTGATGACGCGGTGCATGACGCTGCCTTTGCCGAAAAGGTCGGTAAGGCTTTTGCGCCCGGCGCGATCGAGCTGATCAACTGGCGGGCGAGGGCGCAGACGCTGACGCAGACCGGCGGACCACTGTTCAGCACGCGCATGCGGGCGATGTCGGTGCGGGGCGGCTGGCACATCTGGGCCGACACCTACGCCATCGTCAACAAGCCGGGCGGCTTCCTCTCCGGCGGCCGCGGCGACGAGCTTGCCGTGCAGGCCAGCCTGCCGGCCGAGACCTACGGCTTTTGGGCCGAACGCGGCGCCACCATCATCCAGACCGACGAACCGAAGGCGGCGATTGGCTGGCTGGCGGCAAATGGGTTTCGCGTGCCTTATGCCGATGAGGCAAAGCCGGCCGTGCCGGCGAATACGGCGAGTATCAATTAGAGCGGGGAAGCTGCTGATCTCCCCCCTTGTGGGGGAGATGCCCGGCAGGGCAGAGGGGGGCGCTGTCCCGCCGGACTATCAGTCAATTTTTTGCTAAATTGAAATTGCTTTGGCGTCAATTTCTGACATGGGTTTGACGAGAGGCTGGGGATCCTTCGCGCCCCCCTCTGGCCTGCCGGCAATCTCCCCCCACTTGGGGGGAGATTGGCTAATCTCAAGCTGCCTTCGCCACGCCATCCAGCTCCCTCAACACATCCTCCGAGAGCTCCAGCTCCGCCGCCGCCAGGTTCTCCCTCAAATGCCCGACAGACGACGTCCCCGGGATCAGCAGGATGTTCGGCGAGCGCTTGAGCAGCCAGGCGAGCGCAACCTGCAACGGCGTGGCGCCAAGCCGCGCCGCCACATCCGACAAGGTCGACGACTGCAGCGGGCTGAAGCCGCCGAGCGGGAAGAAGGGCGTGTAGGCGATACCGTCGCGCGCCAGCTCATCGATCAGTGCGTCGTCATCCCGGTGCGCCAGATTGTACTGGTTTTGCACACAGACGATCTCGGCGATCCCACGGCCTTCCTCGACCTGCGCGCGGGTGACGTTGCTCAGGCCGATATGGCGCACCAGCCCCTTGCGTTGCAGTTCAGCGAGTGCGGTCAGCTGCGCTTCGATCGAGCCCTCGGTCGGGCCTATCCCGAACATGATGCGCAAATTGACGACATCCAGCACCTCAAGCCCGAGATTCCTGAGATTGTCGTGCACGGCTTGCTCCAATTCCTTGGCCGAATAGGCAGGCAGCCATGAGCCATCGCTGCCGCGCCGTGCGCCGATCTTGGTGACGATGACGAGGTCTTGCGGATAGGGCGCCAGCGCTTCGCGGATCAGCTGGTTGGTGACATGCGGGCCGTAATAGTCGCTGGTGTCGATGTGGTTGACCCCCGACGCCACCGCTTCGCGCAGCACCGCTATGACCGCGTCATGGTCCTTCGGCGGACCGAAAACGTGGGGGCCGGCAAGTTGCATGGCGCCATAGCCGAGCCGTTTCACGGTGTGGCTGCCGAGGGTGAACGTGCCGGACTTTTGGATGGTGGACATGGTCGATCTCCTTTGAGCAGGCGAAGATAGGCGCTGCTCAACCTTGGGATAATCAGCTACATTCCGCACAGCTTGTGCGGAATGGCGAACAATGATGGACCTTGGCGATCTGAACGCCTTCGTGGCGGTGGCGCGTGCCGGCGGTTTTCGCGAAGGGGCGCGCGCCAGCGGCGGCAGCGCGTCGGGCTTGAGCGAGGCGGTGCGCCGCCTGGAGACGCAGCTCGGCGTCAGGCTGTTCAACCGCACGACGCGCAGCGTTGTTCCGACCGAAGCAGGCCTCAGCCTGCTCGGACGGCTTGGCCCAGCGCTGTCGGAGGTGGAGGCGGCCCTCGACGTGGTGAATGGCTTTCGCGACCGGCCGGCGGGCTCGTTGCGTCTCAACGTGCCGGTCAGCGCCGCGCGGCTGATCCTGCCCGACATCGTCCCGGGGTTCCTCGCCGCCTACCCCGGTATTCGGCTGGAGGTGATCGCCGACGAGAATTTTGTCGATGTGCTAGCGGCCGGGTGTGATGCCGGCATTCGCTACGACGAGCGGCTGGAACAGGACATGATTGCGGTGCCGATCGGCCCGCGCGTCCAGCATTTCGCCACAGCCGCCAGCCCTGCCTATCTCGACCGCCATGGCCGGCCGCAGCATCCGAGTGACCTGCTTGGCCATGCTTGCCTGCGCGGCCGCTTTGCCAGCGGAGCAATGCTGCCGTGGGAGTTTGAGCGCGACGGCGAGGTGGTGCGGGTCGACACGACGGGGCCGTTGATCGTGCGGATCGGCGGCGCGAGCGATCTTGCCGTTCATGCGGCCATCGCCGGCAGCGGCATCATCGCTCTCTTCGAAGGCTGGCTTCGCCCTCATTTCGAGAGCGGCGCCCTTGAGCCGGTGCTCGAACCGTGGTGGCAGAGTTTTCCCGGGCCGTTCCTCTATTATCCTGGCCGGCGCCTGGTGCCAGCGCCGCTACGGGCGTTTATCGATTTCGTCAAAGCCGGCAAGTATTGAGACTTGAACCGAGGCCGGCGCCATCACCCCACCCGGCGCTGCGCGCCGACCTCCCCATCGAGGGGAGGTAGGGTGCCGCGCCCTTCAGTCGGGCGATTGGCTTGGTATCAGCTGGACCATTGTGGATTGTTCGGGCGGCGAAACTGCCGTGACCCCCTACCTCCCCTCGATGGGGAGGTCGCGCCGAAGGCGCGGGTGGGGTGACTGCCGAGACTCAAAAGAAAAGGCCGCCCGGAGGCGGCCTTTCGATATGGACGTTTCGTAGCGCTTAGCGCTTCGAGAACTGGAAGCTGCGGCGAGCCTTCGCCTTGCCATACTTCTTGCGCTCGACGACGCGGCTGTCGCGGGTCAGGAAGCCGCCCTTCTTGAGCACGGCGCGCAGTGCCGGCTCGTAATAGGTCAGCGCTTTGGAGATGCCGTGACGAACTGCACCGGCCTGGCCGGACAGGCCGCCGCCGATGACAGTGGCGACGATGTCGTACTGGCCGGCGCGGTTGGAGGCGATGATCGGCTGGTTGAGGATCATCTGCAGGACCGGACGCGCGAAATAGGTCGCGAATTCCTTGTCGTTGACGACGATCTTGCCGGAACCCGGCTTGACCCAGACGCGCGCAATGGCGTTCTTGCGCTTGCCGGTGGCATAGGCGCGGCCCGACTTATCGAGCTTCTGGACGTGGACGGGGGCCGCCGGCTGGGTATTGGTATTGCCGGTGGCGGCGCCCAGTTCTGCGAGCGAGGAAAGCTCAGCCATCTTATGCGACCTTCTTGTTCTTGGCGTTCAGCTTGGCCACGTCGAGCACGACGGGCTGCTGGGCGACATGCGGATGCTCGGCACCTGCGTAGACGCGCAGGTTCTTCATCTGGCGACGGCCGAGCGGGCCACGCGGGACCATGCGCTCAACGGCCTTCTCGACGACACGCTCGGGAAAACGGCCTTCGAGCAGCTGGCGCGCGGTGCGCTCCTTGATGCCGCCTGGGTGGCCGGTGTGCCAGTAATAGACCTTGTCGGTGAACTTCTTGCCGGTGAACACCACCTTGTCGGCATTGATGACGATGACGTTGTCGCCGTCGTCGACATGCGGGGTGAAGGTCGGCTTGTGCTTGCCGCGAAGATGATTGGCGATGACAGTGGCGAGACGGCCGACGACGAGACCCTCGGCGTCGATCAGCACCCACTTCTTCACCACATCCGCAGGCTTCTGCGAAAAGGTTGCCATGGATTTCTGCTTTCGGTTTGGACCTACCCCAAATGATGGAGAAGGCGTTTCTTGTTGCTTGGATTGGTGACAAGGCACTTGCCCGCCGCCAATAACAAAACGGCGGCCTTTGCGGGCCGCTGCTTCGTGAGGGCTTATAGGCGAGGGCGAGGGGGCGCGTCAAGGCTGAAGTTTCTGGAGTATTCCTAAAAGGTTATGCAAAAACAATGGGTTATCGATGTGGTATTATAATACCAAGAGAAAAGAACGCTCCGGGAGCATGGCCGGAACGTTCTTTGACCGGTCCGGTCTTCAGTTGGCTCTTTCGAGCGAGCGACGGATCTCCGGCGCAATTTGGTCCATCGCGGCGGCAAGCCAGCCGCAGAGCTCGTCCGGCGAGGTGTCATGAATCCACACCAACCGGCTGCGTCCATTGTTCTCTGCAAAGACCTGCATGGAGGTGTTGTCGTGCGAAACCTCTTCTCCTTCCCACGCCCAGACGATGCGGCGTGCCTGTTCGTCGCGGGCTATAAGCCTCTCCCGCACGACGTTGCCGTCGGCGAAGGTCATTTGCCGCAAGTCGGGCTCGATCAACCGGCAATCCACGAAAATATCTGGCGTTGTCAGTCGCGGCCCTTCGGCGAAGTTGCCGACGGTCTGCCAGACCTTCTCAGGCGATGCGTCGACTATCATTTCCCTGATAACTGATCCCATTTTTGCACCTCTCGTTTAAGGGCAGACAAGTTTGTCTACTAGACAAGTCTGTCTGTATGACGGAAAAGGGTCGACGTCAAAGGGTATTCGATATGGTGGACCACGCTACTGACATCGGCCGGGAGAGTGCTGCGCGCAGCCGCATACTCGATACAGCCACGAACCTGTTCTATGCCGAGGGCGTGCACGCGGTCGGCATCGACCGGATCATCGCCGAGGCAGGTGTGGCCAAGGCCACTTTCTACAAGTATTTTCCGGCCAAGGATGAACTCGTCCGCGCGTACATTCAGAATCAAAGCCGGCAAGGAAGGGCGATGATCGACAAGATCAGCGAGCGATCGGCGCGGGATTCGATCCTGGCTATCTTTGATCTTGTTGCGGACGCCGCCGCCCAGCCTGGCTACCGCGGCTGCCCGTTTCTGAACGCTGCCGCCGAATATCCCGACCCGAGCCATCCGGTACGGCAGGCGATCGATGAGCATAGGCGTTGGAAGCGCGACCTGCTGCGCGGCCTGCTTGTGGCCGACGGCAGTTCGGATTCCGAAACCACCGCCGATATCCTCACCGTTGCCAGCGATGGGCTGCTCATCGCCAGTCACCTCGATAGGCCTGCAAACTTGCGTCGCCTCATTCTTGAGACGGTTCTGCAAATCTTGGGACCGCTGGCTGACAAATAATTGGCGGCAGGAATTCGGCTATCGCTTCGGCGGGATCGAATAGGTGCCCGTGGCATGCGCCACCGTGTGTCCCTCCGGTCCCGCAACGATGTCGATGTCGAACACCATCAGGCTCTTGCCCAGCTTCAGAATGCGGCAATGGCCGTCGATCGGCCCGGCCTCGGCCTTGCGCATGAAATTGATGTTGAGGTTGGTGGTCACCGACAGCGCGTCCGGCCCGGCATGACTGAGCACGCAGACATAGCCGCCAATGTCGGCCAGCGTGAACAGCGACGGCCCTGAGACGGTGCCGCCGGGCCGCAAATGCCGCTCGTTTGCGTTGAGCCGAACCGTGCAGCCGCCAGGAAACACTTTGAGCGCTTCGTATGAAGTGAATTCGTCGTTGAGCTGCGGGTAGACGCTGGCCATCAGCGCATTGACTTCGGTCGCCGTCAGCACCGGCTTGAGATTGTCCTGGGCGGGCATGTCGGTCTCTCGTTCTGTGCCGGGCCTGTATGAACGCAATGGCGCGTTTCTGGCAACACCTTCACCCTTCTGGCGCAAGCGATGGGTGTTGATGAAACCCGATTCGATATTAGATAGTCTGGCGGCGCCCAGCGGAATCGCGGAGACCTTATCATGGCCGAAATCCTTGCCATCAAACCTGCTGCCATAGATGGGCCGGTCATCGCCCGGCTGGACAAGGGCGTGCTGCGCCTGACGCTCGCCAACCCGCCCGCCAATGCCTTGTCGCTTGCCGTCATGGCAGCGCTGAGTGCCGAACTCGACCATGCAAACGCCAATAGATCCGTCCGCGTCATCGTCCTGGCGGCGGCCGGAAAGGTTTTCTGTGCCGGCCATGACCTCAAGGAACTGACCGCGCGTCGCGCCGACGCCGACAAGGGCAAGGCGTTCTTCGAGCAGACATTTTCGGCCTGCGCGGCCCTGATGCAGCAGATTGTACGCCATCCACTCCCGGTGATCGCCGAAGTGGATGGCCTCGCCACCGCCGCCGGGCTCCAGCTGGTCGCCAGCTGCGACCTCGCCATTGCCTCGCATGAGGCCACTTTCTGCACGCCGGGCGTCAATATCGGCCTGTTCTGCTCGACGCCGATGGTGGCGCTGTCGCGCAACGTGTCGCGCAAGCACGCTATGGAGATGCTTCTGACCGGCGAGACCATCGATGCGGCAACGGCCAAGGAGTTCGGCCTGGTCAACCGCGTCGTGCCGCGAGAATATTTGAATCAGATCGTCACCAAATACGCGCAAACCATTGCTTCCAAATCATCTCTGGTGATCAAGACCGGCAAGGAGGCCTTTTACGCGCAGGCCGAGATGGGGTTGGCCGACGCCTATGCCTTTACCGGCCGCACCATGGTCGAGAATATGCTGGCGCGCGATGCAGAAGAAGGGATCGGCGCCTTCATCGGCAAGCGCAAGCCGCAATGGACGGAGGAATAGGTTTTTCGACCCATGGAACCGCGCATCTCGATCATCACCATCGCCACCGACGATCTTGAGCGCGCCGTGCGCTTCTACGAGGCAATGGGTCTGAAGCGTCATGCCGGTATCACTGACGGCGTCGCTTTCTTCCAGATGGGCGGCGTCATTCTCGGCCTGTTTCCGCGCCCAAGCGCCGAAGAAGATTCAGGCATCACCTTCGCCAAGGCGCCGTCGGCCGTCTACCTCGCCTACAACACCCGCTCCGACGCCGAGGTCGACGAAGTGCTGGCGTCGGCCGAGAAGGCCGGTGGCAGGATCGTCAAGCCGGCTGGCCGCGCTTTCTGGGGCGGGTGGTACGGTTATTTCGCCGATGCCGACGGCCATGTCTGGGAAGTCGCGCACAATCCGGCCTTTCCGATCGCGGAAGACGGCACCATCTCGCTGCCGGACTGACCGCCGGGGATGGCGTACCGCAAGCAACTGACGCGGCTGAAGGCGCCTTACCTCAAGCGCATCCTGCTCGATCCTGAGCGGGTGGCTGACTGGGAAAAATACCCCTGGAACCTGCCGCTGTTTCGCGGCCACGAATTCAAACTCGAATTCACCACACCGATCACCATCATTGTCGGCGAAAACGGCACCGGCAAATCGACGCTGCTGGAAGCCATCGGCGCTCTGGCCGGTTACGACGAAGCCGGCGGCGGCAAGGGCTATAGGCCCGTCGACCATTCTCGTGCCATCGACAACAGCGGTGCCGGGCTGGCCAACAGTTTTCGTTGCCACTGGCTGCCGAAGGTTACCGCCGGTTGGTTCTTCCGCGCTGAATCCTTCTATTCCGTTGCCCGTTACCTCGACGAGGCGGCCAGGGAGTCCGGCGGGACGCCGCCGGACTTTTTGTCGTGGTCGCACGGCGAAGGGTTCATCCGCTTCTTCGAGGAGCGCTGCCGCCGGCAAGGCATCTACATCCTCGACGAACCTGAAAGCGCGCTGTCGCCATCGCGCCAGATCGAATTGCTCAAAATGCTGCGTCGCATGGACCAGTCGGGCACTGCGCAGGTAATCATGGCGACGCATTCGCCGCTGCTGATGGCTTGTCCGGGCGCGCGGCTGTTTCGCATCAGCCGCTTCGGCCTTGATCCGACCGATTTCAGCGACACCGATCATTTTCGCATGATGCGCGACTTCTGCATCGACCCGCAGGCGTTTATGGAAGAGGCGCTGCGGGAAGACGAAAAGTGACGATGAGCGACGACGATCTCAACTGGCAGAGCGAACAGGCTTGCCGTGAAGCCTGGCCGGCAGCGGTTGAAACGGTCGTTGACGGCTGGCTGCTCAGGCGCTCCGGTGGCCGGATCCGGCGCAGCAACTCGGTCAATCCCTTGCGCGGCAAGCGCGGTGCGCCTGACAAGGTGCTTGAGGCGGCCGAGGCATTCTATGCCGGCCATGGCCAGACGCCACTGTTTCGGGTTGCCGACATCGCTGCCGAGATGGACGCGCTCCTCGACTGCCAAGGCTACGACCTCGAAGGCGGAACCATTCATCTCTATGGTGCGATCGACGAGCTGGCTGATGTCAGCGACGAGCACGTCACCGTTTCGCCTACGCCTGATGAGGACTGGTTCGCGGCGCGATTCCGCATGGGCGCTTATGACGACACGGATCGCCGCGTTTTTCGCGAAATGCCTGGGCTGATCGTCGGCGACAAGGCGTTCGTGTCTTGCGGGCGCGACAGCGAAATTGCCGCCCTGGCCTATGGCGTCATCCGCGATCGCCTGCTTGTGGTGGAGTCGGTTGAAACCGACAGCAGGTTTCGGCAGCAAGGCCTCGGCCGCAAGACGGTTGGCAGTCTCATCGGCTGGGCGCGGGGGGCAGGGGCCTCGGCGGCCTGCCTGCAGGTCGTCGCCGACAATGCGCCGGGTCGCGCGCTCTATGCCTCGCTTGGGTTCAGCCGTGAACTCTACCGATATCACTACCGCAGGAAGGCGATTGCCGGATGAACCACGACGCCTACGACAATGCCTATATCGGCGGCATCCTCAATTCGGTGAAGACCATCGCCATGGTCGGCGCGTCGGCCAATGACG
Source organism: Mesorhizobium sp. P2_C5_2 (assembly GCF_056404535.1). NCBI lineage: Bacteria > Pseudomonadati > Pseudomonadota > Alphaproteobacteria > Hyphomicrobiales > Phyllobacteriaceae > Mesorhizobium > Mesorhizobium sp. P2_C5_2. Next base: position 327,946 of record NZ_JBFUDV010000004.1, read on the forward strand.
TCAGGCCGAGCTTTTTCGTGCTGAAATATTTGCTGGCCAAGGGCTTTTTGGTGTTCCCGATCAATCCCGGGCAGGCCGGCAAGGAAATCCTCGGCCGCATGACGTATGCCAGCCTTGCCGATCTGCCCGAGCCGGTCGACATGGTCGACATTTTTCGCGCCTCCGCAGCAGTGCCTGGCATTGTCGATGCGGTGCTGAAGCTGGACCCTTTGCCAAAAGTGCTATGGATGCAGCTTGGGGTGCGCAATGACGAAGCGGCAGCGCGCGCCGAGGCGGCCGGCATCAAGGTGGTGATGAACCGCTGCCCGAAGATCGAATACGGCAAGCTGTCCGGCGAGATCGGCTGGACCGGCGTCAACTCGGGCGTACTGTCGTCGAAGAAGCCCTTGATGCGGTCCGGATTCCAGAGCTTTGGCGTGCGCCAGAAGTGATGTGCGGGAACGCCGGCGGACGCATTGCCGCCCAGGCAGAATATTATTCCGGGAAGAAGTGGATTTTCCTGCGCGTTCATCGCAGATGATCCGCCGAAAGGTATTTTCTTCTTTGCATTCGCGTCCGGGCTTCGCCAAGAATGCCCGGCGATTTTCAGAAGGTTCAGGAGAGGGAGGTTTCGATGACCCGTACGCCCGGTTTCAGCACGCTCGCCGTCCATGCCGGCGCCAAGCCAGACCCGGCGACGGGTGCGCGCGCCACGCCGATCTATCAGACGACCTCCTTCGTCTTCGACGATGCCGATCATGCCGCCTCGCTGTTCGGGCTGAAGGCGTTCGGCAACATCTACACCCGCATCATGAACCCGACCCAGGCGGTGCTGGAAGAACGTATCGCCGCCCTTGAAGGCGGCACGGCAGCACTTGCCGTCGCCTCGGGCCATGCCGCGCAGGTGCTGGTGTTCCACAACCTCATGCGCCCCGGCGACAATTTCGTCGCCGCGACAAGGCTTTACGGCGGCTCGATCAACCAGTTCGGCCACGCCTTCAAGAATTTCGACTGGCAGGTACGCTGGGCCGACACCAACGACATCTCGACCTTCGAGAGTCAGATCGACGACAAGACCAAGGCGATCTTCATCGAAAGCCTGGCCAATCCGGGCGGCACCTTCGTCGACATTGAGAAGATCGGCGACATTGCCCGCAAGCACGGCCTGCCGCTGATCGTCGACAACACGCTGGCCTCGCCCTATCTGGTGCGGCCGATCGAGCACGGCGCCGACATCGTCGTTCACTCGCTGACCAAGTTCATCGGCGGTCACGGCAATTCGATCGGCGGCGCCATTGTCGACGGTGGCACTTTCGACTGGTCGAAATCGGGCAAATATCCGATGCTGTCGGAGCCGCGCCCGGAATATGGCGGCATCGTCCTGCACGAAACTTTTGGCAACTTCGCCTTTGCCATCGGCGCGCGCGTGCTTGGCCTGCGCGATATCGGCCCGGCGATATCGCCCTTCAATGCCTTCCTGATCCTGACCGGCCTGGAAACCTTGCCGCTCAGGATGCAGCGCCACTGCGACAATGCGGTCACCGTCGCCGGCTGGCTATCCAATCATCCCAAGGTCGCCTGGGTGTCCTATCCCGGCCTGCCAAGCGACAAGAACAACGCGCTGCAGAAGAAGTACTCGCCGCTCGGCGCCGGCGCTGTCTTCACCTTCGGCCTGAAGGGCGGCTACCAGGCCGGTGTCAAGTTCGTCGAGGCGCTCGAACTGTTCTCGCACCTCGCCAATGTCGGCGACACCAAGTCGCTGGTCATCCATCCGGCCTCGACCACGCACCGCCAGCTTTCCGACGAGCAGAAGGTCAAGGCCGGTGCTGGGCCGGACACCGTCCGGCTTTCCATCGGCATCGAGGATGTCAACGACATCGTCGCCGATCTGGAACAGGCCCTGGCCAAGGTTTGATCATGGCCGAGCCGAAATTCCTGTCCGTCGGCGTCGACAGCGTCGACGCCGAACATGGCGCGCCGGCGCCGGACCGCCTGATAGCGGGCGATCCGAAATTCCGCACATGGAACGTCGAGGAGCGTGACGGCGGCCTCTATGCCGGGATCTGGGAAGCGACGCCGGGCAAATGGCGCATCGTCTATGACGAATGGGAGTTCTGCCACATCCTGTCCGGCGTCTCGGTGGTTGCCGAGGACGGCGGCGAGGCGCGCACGGTGCGCGCCGGCGACAGCTTCGTGCTCAGGCCCGGCTTTAGAGGCAGCTGGGAAGTGCTTGAAACGACCCGCAAGGAGTATGTGATCAAGCTCTAGCCCCGGATTCACAGAAGGTGATCGATGTCGGCGCCGGAAAATCCGTACTCGCTCATCATCTCGCGGTGCCAGGAACTGCCCAGCACATCGTCGAGGCAGGAATCGATGCGCCGGCGCAACGCCGCATTGCCCTTGGCCAGCGCAAAGGCACCGGCGGCCGGCTGTTTTTCCGCCGCGGGAACGTCGATGACGGTGAGCGTCGCATCGGGGTGCCTGCCGAGATAGCCGCGATGCGCCATGGCGACGCTGGCATAGGCATGCACCGCACCAGCAGCGACAGCGTCAGCCGCTTCAGCCTGCGTGGCGAAGACCTTGATGCGCTCGGGCGGAACACCGTTTTGCAGGGCTGTCTGGTGTTGGATCTGGCCTGATATGATGCCGATCAAGGCTGCCTGATCCTCGGCAACGGACCGGTAGCCGTCGAAGGCACGCGGGTTGCCCTTGGCGACCAGAAGCCCGTCAGCCAGCATCCAGATCGGCCGGGTGAAGTCGACGAGCATCCTGCGCTCTGCCGACACGAACAGGCCCGTAGTCATGTCCCATCGACCATCGACCAGCCCGGGGAGCAGTTCGGCAAACTCAGTCTTGACCGATGAAAATGGCTCCGCCAGCAATGCGCAGACTTTCTCGGCCAGCCTGGCGTCGCAACCGTGCAGTGCCCCGGAGGGGTCGGTAAAGCAGAAGGGAGGTTCTTGCAGGAACGCGAATCTCATCGGCTCGACCCTATCATTCCGGCGCTACGGTTTGTCGCTGGCGGTCGGCTATTTCGCCGGAAACTGGCCGAGGCATGCGTCGGAGGCCTTGTCGTGCTCGGCCAAAAGGTCGGCGTTTCCGGCATCGACATCACTATCGGATATCTCATCGCGATAATATTGCGTCAGCAGGTCGAGCCCTTCCTGCTTCACCCCTTGCGTCGGCATTTCGCGTGCCAGGCAGCCGCAGAGCCCAAGTGCCCGGTCCGGCGAGCCGATCTTGCGGTTGGTCAGGATGAAATCCTGCGTAGGGCAGGCGCTGATGAACGCATTGAATTCGAGTTTCTCTTGCGTCTGGTCGCCATGGTTGAAATAGGCCGGCTGCCACTGGCTCTTGCCGCCGATGATATCGCAGCCAGTTGCGGTGTCGCTTGCGTTGGTGGCGATGGCCTGCCAGGCCTTCTCCTTGTCACCACTGGGATAGTCGAATTTCTCGCCGAGCGAGGCGGCATATTGATCGAGGTCGGTCTGTGCGAAGCCGATCGCCTGAAAGCGGTTGAACTGGCATTGGCATTCTCCCGCGACCCTTTCGGCCTCGCCTTCTTCGGGCTGTTCGTTTGATCTGCTTTTCTGGCAGGCAGCAATGAAGGCGGCACCGTCGAGCGAGGTGGCTGGGAAGGTCGAAACGTCAGCATAGCGGTCGCCCGCCCAGCCAAACAGCTTCTCGTCGAGCTGCAGGTCGATGAAGCCGTTGCGTTTGAAGGCGCCGAGCGCCACCCTGTCCGCGCGCGTCAGCCTTGCGCCCGGAATGTCGCCGAGAACCTCGCGATAGCTGTCGTCTTCCAGCACGAACAGGAACAGTCCGCACTTCACTCCGTCGCAGGCTGGATCCGGGACGTAGACGTAGATTTCAGAGAATCCGTCGAGATTGAAATCGACCTCATAGGCCGAGAATTTGTCCGCGGGCACCGCGGCACCGATCTGGCGTTGGAGCAGAGGCCCTGCCAGGGCACGGGCGATGGCGTCGCTGTTTTCCTGCGGGATGTTCTCCGGCTGCCGCTGCGCCCATGCGGTGGCGATGCCTGCGCAAGACAGTACCAGGGCGAACGCCATCGCCCTTGTCGAAAACAGCCTCATTGCGCCACCCCAGCCTCGCGTCAGAACCCGACGGCGAGCCTTTCCAGCCCATGGAAGTGGTAAGTGTCGCGGAAGCGCGGCTGCTCCGCAAGATGGAGTCGCGGCTGCCGCTCGAACAGCGTTTTCAGCGACACCTGCAATTCAAGCCGCGCCAGCGGCGCGCCGATGCAGAAATGAATACCGGCGCCGAACGAGACATTTTTCTGGTCCGGCCGGCCGGGCCGGAAGGCGCCTGGTTCGGCAAAGGCGACGGGGTCATGGTTGGCCATGCCGAGCAGCAGGCCGATCGTCTCGCCCGGTTGTACGACAACGCCCGGAATTACCTCGATCTCCTGATGGGCATAGCGGGTGAACATGTGCAGTGGCGCGTCGAGGCGCAGGCACTCCTCGACGGTGGCCGCGGTCGCCTCCGGCGAGGTGAAGAAGCGGGCGGGGTCGCCACCTTGCGCCAGCAGCGTGCGCACGGCGTTGCCGGTCTGGTGCACCGTCGCTTCGTGGCCGGCATTGAGCAGCAGGATGGCGGACGAGACCAGTTCGTCCTCGGACAGTTTCTGGCCGTCCTCCTGCGCCGCAATCAGCAGCGACAACAAATCGTCGCCCGGCTGCTTGCGCCGCTCGGTGACATAGCCGCGCAAAAAGTCGGAGAAATCGCGCGCGGCGCGATTGGCCGTCTCCTCGGTTTCGCGGGTGCGGCCATGCATGTACATGGCCACCATCTGGTGCGACCAGTCGAGCAGTTGCGGCCCCATCTCCACTGGCACGCCAAGCATTTCGGCGATGATGGTGATCGGCAACGGCGCGGCGAAAGCAGGCAACAGGTCCACTCCACTCGGTTGGAACCGGTCGATCAGCTCGTTGGCCAGCGCTTCCACGCGCGGCCGCAGCCGCTCGACCTGGCGCGAGACGAAGGCGCGGTTGACCAGCGTCCGCAGCCTGGTGTGCACCGGCGGTTCCAGCTCCAGTATCGAATTGGTCTCGATGCCGTCGAAGGCGATCAAATGCGTGCGATCCTCGTCGATGCCGCGGCTGTCGGGGATGCCAGCCGGGTTCTGTCGGCCGAAGCGGCGGTCGCGCAGCAGCCGGTTGACGTCGTCAAAGCCGCCAAAGCACCAGAAGCCGAATTCCTCCCAGAAGAAAGCGTTCGATCGCCCGTGCAGGAAGGCATAGGCCTCATAAGGATCTTGGAAAAACGCCGGCTCGTGCGGATCAAGCCTCAGGCGGCGCGAGGCTGGATCAAAGGCTAGGTAAGGTGGTGGCGTAAAATCGGTCATGGCCGATCACTAGCGCGGCTTGCCAGCCCGGCGCCAGACCGTATGTTGGCCTCGGCTGCCCCAAAAAACTGAGCCAACCTGACAGGTACCATGCCGGACATTTCAGCAGAGACCATACTGGCTGGGCTAAAACGGTCGCTTCCGTCGTCTTACGTTGATTTTCTTAATCAGCATGACGGGGGCGAATGGGTTTGCGGTGACGATCTCGTCGTTACCTGGAGCGCGGAGCAGTTGGTACCGTTCAACAGCGGATACCGCGTTCACACCCTCGCGCCTGGGCTGCTTTTGTTTGGCTCCGACGGCAGCGCGGAGGCCTATGGATTTGACATGCGCTCACCGGCCATGTCCGTGGTTCTCGTTCCATTCGTCGGCATGAGTTGGGAATTTGCAATTGCCGTCGCAAAGGATTTTGGTGATTGGACTAGAACCCTGAAGCCCGAGCAGGCCAACAGTTCCCTCTCGGGAATGCAACTTGCGGAGCTCAAGCCGGTCTTGCTCGGCGGAGATACGGTCGATCCGGCCAATAGGGTCTGGCTGACGCGCGACCAGCATTTTGAGTATGTGCGGTTCTGGAACAACGTTGTCATGGCGGCCAACGCGAAGTCGGCTCCTCAATAGCCCTCGACGAAGCGCCTCGCTCTAATCCTGGCAGTGCCTCGCGATATGCACGCGGCGCCAGCTGGTCGAGCCTTCCTGCACCACCACCCGGCGCGCCACCCTCTGGTATGATGGCGCGATCTCGGTGACCTGCCGCCGCTCCGGCCGCACCAGCACTTCATGGGCAACGCTCTCATATTCGGCTGGCAGCACAACCCGACGGGTGCGCTCCGGTTCAACGACGACCGTTTCGGCGACACGCGCATAGCGAGCCTTGCGCCAGACCTTGCACAGCACCCGGCGGCCGTGGATGACGCGCCACTCCCAGGCATAGCCGCCATTGTCGACCTGGACCGTGCGGTAAACAGTGCGGGTGATGGCTGGCACGACCTCATAGGTGACGCGGGGCGGCGCGATCTGCTCGACGCGCTCGAGCGTGCCATAGATCGGCGGGTCGTAATCGACCAACTGCCCGCCCGGGCTGACCATGACGTCTTCATAGACGGTGTCGTAGAGCGCGGGCCTATGCACCGGCTCATAGCATTCGACTGCCCTGCCGCCGGCAACTGCTTCGGACACCATGCCGAGACCGGCAAGGCTGGCAATGGCCAAGGAAGCTGTTTTCCTGATCATGGCACTCCCCCTGTTTGAACGCGAAAACGCAGGTTCAACGTTGAATTGTAGGGTATGGTTCTCCTGGGGAAAGCGGTTTCACCGCATTTCGTTAAGCGATGCGGTTAAGGAATTGCTACACCCGAAAACACGGCCGGCCGCGTTCGGGCTTCCCCTTGCGCGGAAACCTTGATTCGACTTAACCAGATGGCTAGGAGAAGGCGGCCTTGCGCTAGGGTGAGCCGGCATCCTATTTACATCCTAACCGTCCAGAACCGATTCTGCCCGATTGCTAATGTTCCCGGCGCCGGAATCCCCATCTCCAAAAAGGGATAGTCCATGAAGAACCCCGTCGAAACCTACATGAACCTCGTTCCGATGGTGGTCGAGCAGACCAATCGCGGCGAGCGGGCTTACGACATTTTCTCGCGCCTCCTGAAGGAGCGCATCATTTTCATCACCGGCCCGGTCGAAGACGGCATGGCGACGCTGGTTTGTGCACAGCTTTTGTTCCTCGAGGCCGAGAACCCGAAGAAAGAGATCAACCTCTACATCAACTCGCCCGGCGGGGTGGTGACCTCGGGCATGGCGATCTACGACACCATGCAGTTCATCAAGCCGGCGGTGTCGACGCTGTGCATCGGCCAGGCGGCGTCGATGGGCTCGCTGCTTCTGACCGCCGGCCACAAGGATATGCGTTTTGCCACGCCGAACGCCCGCATCATGGTTCACCAGCCTTCCGGCGGCTTCCAGGGCCAGGCCTCCGACATCGAGCGCCACGCCATGGACATCGTCAAGCTGAAGCGCCGCCTCAACGAGGTCTATGTCAAGCACACCGGCAAGAGCTACGAGGAGATCGAACGGACCCTCGACCGCGACCATTTCATGACCGCCGACGAAGCCAAGGATTTCGGCCTCATCGACAAGGTCATTTCGTCGCGCGAGCCGGCGGAAGGCGCTGCCGCATAAGGCTGCATGGCAGTTGGATGGCGGGATAACGCGCTTTTGCTGGGATTTGCGGCATTTCGGCCACAATTGGCTGTTCCCTCGGCGGATGGGATTGCCTACGTTAATGCTATGTTGATTTTCGACGGCTTAGCTTTGTGCGGGGTTGCCGCGAATCATTGCCACGTTTTCTGATTTGTGTTTCGTACGGAATGCGTTGCGGGAGCCGGGCACTGGCGGCGGCGAATTCCCGCGATAGATAGAATATCCGCCCTTTTCAGCCAGACCATCGGCGGGCGGCGATGAAAGGACAGGGAAATGAGCAAGGTCGGCAACAACAGCGGTGATTCCAAGAACACGCTTTATTGCTCGTTTTGCGGCAAAAGCCAGCACGAAGTGCGCAAGCTGATCGCCGGCCCGACGGTCTTCATCTGCGACGAATGCGTCGAGCTGTGCATGGACATCATCCGCGAGGAGAACAAGACCTCGATGGTGAAGTCACGCGAGGGCGTGCCGACCCCGCAGGAGATCCTGAAGGTTCTCGACGACTATGTCATCGGCCAGCCCTACGCCAAGCGCGTGCTGTCGGTGGCCGTTCACAACCACTACAAGCGCCTGGCGCACGCCGGCAAGAACAACGACGTCGAACTGGCGAAGTCCAACATCCTGCTGATCGGCCCGACCGGCTGCGGCAAGACGCTGCTCGCCCAGACGCTCGCCCGCATCATCGATGTGCCCTTCACCATGGCCGACGCCACGACCCTGACCGAAGCCGGTTATGTCGGTGAGGACGTCGAAAACATCATCCTGAAGCTCCTGCAGTCGGCCGACTACAATGTCGAGCGCGCCCAGCGCGGCATCGTCTACATCGACGAAATCGACAAGATTTCGCGCAAGTCCGACAACCCCTCGATCACCCGCGACGTGTCGGGCGAGGGCGTGCAGCAGGCGCTGCTGAAGATCATGGAAGGCACGGTCGCCTCCGTGCCGCCGCAGGGCGGCAGGAAGCATCCGCAGCAGGAATTCCTGCAGGTCGATACCGCCAACATCCTGTTCATCTGCGGCGGCGCCTTCGCCGGGCTGGACAAGATCATCTCGGATCGCGGCCGGAAGACTTCGATCGGCTTCGGCGCCATCGTCGCTTCGCCTGAGGATCGCCGCACCGGCGACGTGTTCCGCCTGGTCGAGCCCGAGGATCTCTTGAAGTTCGGCCTCATCCCCGAGTTTGTCGGCCGTCTGCCGGTTCTGGCGACGCTGGAAGACCTCGACGAGCCGGCGCTGATCCAGATCCTGACCGAGCCGAAGAACGCGCTGGTCAAGCAGTATCAGCGGCTGTTCGAGATGGAGAGCGTCGACCTGACCTTCCACGAGAATGCACTGTCGGCGATCGCCAAGCGCGCCATCGACCGCAAGACCGGCGCCCGTGGCCTGCGCTCGATCATGGAAGCGATCCTGCTCGACACCATGTTCGAACTGCCGGCGCTGGAAGGCGTGCGCGAAGTGGTGATTTCGGAAGAAGTGGTGACCGGCAGCGCCCGGCCGCTCTACATCTATTCCGAGCAGAAGGAAAAGAAGGGCAACGTCAGTGCCTGATATGGCATCTGGCCCGACCTTTTTATGGAACGGCGCCCGTTGGGCGCCGTTTTGCTGTGGTGAGGTACCAAGCCTTGTGACGGAGTGGATGAACGGACCGTGCTGACCCTTGATCTTTGCCCCTCGTGCATCCAACTAACAACAGAAGGCCGTGGTGGCATATTCTGTGCTGTAAAACTCCCGTCACAAACGGTGGTAGGCGGAACGACCCACGGTCGTTAATATGAGATTCGCGGTTGGCTCAATTAGCGGCCGCGACATGAAAGGTTGGACAATGGCCAAAGTATCCAAGGCTCCCAGCGACGGCGTCTTCGCAGTCCTCCCACTGCGCGACATCGTGGTGTTCCCGCACATGATCGTTCCGCTCTTTGTCGGGCGTGAAAAGTCGATCAAGGCGCTGGAAGAGGTTATGGGTCAGGAAAAGCAGATCCTGCTTGCCACCCAGATGAATGCCGCCGATGACGATCCCGAGCCCGATGCGATCTTCGACATCGGCACGCTCGCCAATGTGCTGCAATTGCTGAAGCTGCCCGACGGCACCGTCAAGGTGCTGGTCGAAGGCGCTTCGCGTGCCAAAATCGTCTCGTTCACCGACCGTCCGGACTTCCACGAAGCCCGCGCCGCGGCGCTGGTCGAGCCGGAAGAGGAAGAGGTTGAGGTCGAGGCGCTCGCCCGTTCGGTCGTCACCGACTTCGAAAACTACGTCAAGCTGAACAAGAAGATCTCGCCCGAAGTGGTGGGCGCTGCCAGCCAAATCGACGACTATTCCAAGCTCGCCGATACGGTTGCCTCGCACCTCGCCATCAAGATCCCCGAGAAGCAGGAAATGCTGGCCACGCTGTCCGTCAAGGAGCGGCTGGAAAAGGCGATGGGCTTCATGGAAGCCGAAATCTCCGTCCTGCAGGTGGAGAAGCGCATCCGCTCGCGCGTCAAGCGCCAGATGGAGAAGACGCAGCGCGAATACTACCTCAACGAGCAGATGAAGGCGATCCAGAAGGAGCTCGGCGAAGGCGAAGACGGCCGCGACGAGGCCGCCGAGATCGAGGCGCGCATCAAGAAGACCAAGCTCTCCAAGGAGGCCCGCGAAAAGGCGGAAGCCGAGTTGAAGAAGCTCAGGACGATGTCGCCGATGTCGGCTGAATCGACCGTCGTGCGCAACTATCTCGACTGGATCCTGTCGATCCCGTGGGGCAAGAACTCCAAGGTCAAGCAGGACCTGGCGTTTGCGCAGAACGTGCTCGATACCGATCATTTCGGTCTCGACAAGGTCAAGGAACGCATCGTCGAGTATCTCGCCGTGCAAAGCCGCCAGAAGAAGCTGAAGGGGCCGATCCTGTGCCTCGTCGGCCCTCCCGGCGTCGGCAAGACCTCGCTCGGCAAGTCGATCGCCAAGGCGACTGGACGCGAGTTCATCCGCATGGCGCTGGGCGGCGTGCGTGACGAGGCCGAGATCCGTGGTCACCGCCGCACCTATATCGGCTCGATGCCCGGCAAGGTCATCCAGTCGATGAAGAAGGCCAAGAAGTCCAACCCGCTCTTCCTGCTCGATGAGATCGACAAGATGGGCCAGGACTTCCGCGGTGATCCGTCTTCGGCCTTGCTCGAGGTGCTCGATCCGGAACAGAACTCGACGTTCATGGACCATTACCTCGAGGTCGAATACGATCTGTCGAGCGTGATGTTCGTGACGACGGCGAACACGCTGAACATCCCTGCGCCCTTGATGGACCGCATGGAGATCATCCGTATCGCCGGTTACACCGAGGACGAGAAGATCGAGATCGCCAAGCGGCACTTGATGCCCAAGGTGATCCGCGATCACGCGCTGCAGCCGAAGGAGTTCTCCGTCGGCGAGGACGCGATCCGCGGCATCGTCCAGACCTACACCCGTGAAGCGGGCGTCAGAAGCCTGGAGCGCGAGCTGATGAAGCTCGGGCGCAAGGCGGTGACCGAGATCCTGAAGACGAAGAAGAAGACGGTGAACATCACGGCGGCGAACCTCGCCGATTACCTCGGTGTCCAGCGCTTCCGCTTCGGTCAGGTCGAGGCTGACGATCAGGTCGGTGTCGTCACCGGTCTTGCGTGGACGGAAGTCGGCGGCGAGCTGCTGACGGTCGAAGGCGTCATGATGCCCGGCAAGGGCCGCATGACGGTGACCGGCAATCTGCGCGACGTGATGAAGGAATCGATCTCGGCGGCGGCCTCCTATGTCCGCTCGCGGGCCATCGATTTCGGCATCGAGCCGCCGCTGTTCGACAAGCGTGACATCCACGTTCACCTGCCGGAAGGCGCCACGCCGAAGGACGGTCCGTCTGCCGGTGCTGCCATGGCGACAGCCATCGTGTCTGTCATGACAGGTATTCCGGTCCGGGCCGATGTGGCGATGACTGGCGAGATAACGCTTCGCGGCCGCATCTTGCCGATCGGCGGCCTCAAGGAAAAGCTGCTCGCCGCACTGCGCGGCGGCATCAAGAAGGTGCTGATCCCGGAAGACAACGCCAAGGATCTGGCGGAGATTCCGGACAATGTGAAGAACGGCATGGAGATCATTCCGGTCTCACGCGTCGGCGAGGTTCTGAGACATGCGCTGGTGCGTATGCCGGAGCCGATCGAGTGGGTCGAGCCGGTCAATCCACCGGCCACGACCGATACCGTTGACGATGCTGGAAAGTCGCTTGCACACTAGAGCGCCGCGCGTCCACTTGGACGCGCAAAGGACGCTCTGGCACTCTAGACTGGCGCATGGTCCTTTCCGAAAACCGACTGCGGTTTTCGGGGCCATGCGTTAGTTTTAGCTAAAGTTGCAGTGCACAAAGAGAGAGCCGGGCCTTGCGCCCGGCTTTTTCATGTGAAAAACCCACCTTTTCCGGGCTTTTTCCAACTTTTTTCCCGCTTTTCGACTTGGTTGCGGGAGCGCTTCTTTCTAAAGTCCGTTTCCTGCCGGATGAGTCGAAGATTTCCGGTTTTTCTCATGGAAGGGAATTTTTATGAACAAGAACGAACTGGTTTCCGCTGTCGCCGAATCCGCGAGCATTTCGAAGGGTGACGCACAGTCGGCGGTCGATGCGGTGTTCTCCGTCATCACTGGCGAACTGAAGAAGGGCGGCGATGTACGGCTCGTCGGCTTCGGAAATTTCACCGTCTCCAAGCGCGCGGCTTCGACTGGCCGCAACCCGCAGACTGGCGCGGAAGTGAAGATTCCGGCGCGCACCGTGCCGAAGTTCTCGGCCGGCAAAGGCCTCAAGGACGCGGTCAACTAAGACCATTTTTTCTTTTTCTGAGAATGTCGAAAAGCCGGGCTTGCCCGGCTTTTCTTTTGCCTTGTCGCTGAGGCGGGTCGTTAGCCTACCGGTGCATCGGCGCGCATCAGGCCTTCCTGCTTTAGCTCGGCCCACAGCGCTGCCGGCAGCCTGGCGTCGAGCAGGGCGCGGTTGCTTTCGACTTCGCTCGGCCGCTGGCCACCGGGGATCACCGACACAACGGAAGGGTGCAGCAGCGGGAATTGCAGCGCCGCCTCGATCAGCCTGATGCCATGGCGCTTGCAGACCGCCTCGATGCGCCCGACGCGATCCATGATGTCCTGCGGCGCCTCGGAGTAATTGTAATAGGCGCCTGGCTTCGGCCCGGTCGCCAGGATGCCGGAATTGTAGGGACCGCCGAGCACGATGCCGATGCCGCGCTGCTCACAGAGCGGCAGGAAGGATTGAAGCGCCTCCTGCTCCAGCAGCGTGTAGCGCCCGGCCAGCAGGAACAGGTCGAAATCGCCACGTTCGGCCAGTGTCTGGCAAACTTCCCATTCGTTGATGCCGCCGCCGAACGCCTTGATCACGCCCTGGTCGCGCAGGGCAAGCAGTCCGTTATAGCCCGAGGCCATGAAGTCCTCGATGCGCTGGTCGGACGCTTCCTTGCTACCGTGGGTGAAGATGTCGAGGTCGTGGACGAAGAGGATGTCGATGCGGTCGACGCCGAGCCGCTCCAGCGAGGCCTCGAACGAGCGCATGACGCCATCATAGCTGTAATCGTAGACTTCCTTGCGCGTGGGTGTGTCGAAGAACTTGCCGATGCCGGTTCGCTCCTCCGGCGGACAGGCGCGCAGCAGGCGGCCGACCTTGCTCGACAGCACATAGTCATCGCGCTTCCTGCCGCGCAGGAAGGCATTGAGGCGTGTTTCCGCCAGGCCCAGCCCATAGAGCGGCGCGGTGTCGTAGTAGCGGCAGCCGGTCGCCCACGCAGCCTCCAGCGTCGCACTGGCATCCTCGTCGGGGACGGCGCGGTAGAGATTGCCGAGCGGCGCACTGCCGAAGCCAAGCTCGGTGAAGTCGATGCCGCCATTGCCGATGCGGTCGAAATGCCGTGTCTTCATGTCGCTTAAGATTTCCTGGATTGATTTGTCTGACATGACACTATCACGCCGCTGGCACAGCAAAAGCCGCAGCGGCTGTTGGACACGCATTTTCGCGGTGATAGCATGAACAAAAACAAGCCTTTCCCCGCAAATGCGCAACCGGAAATCCCGGCCACAACCCTGGCGGACTCTGATGACGAATGCCGGCTCGGATATGTTCGCGACTGCCCTGCAAGAGCTGGGCGCCGTGCTGGCGAGCGTCGACGAAGCCGGCATCGACACCGCTTGCGAAACGCTGGCCCGCGCGCAGAAGATCGTCGTCTATGGCTGCGGCCGCGAGGCCTTGCAGCTCAAGGGCCTCGCCATGCGGCTCTATCACCTCGGGCTTGACGTGTCGGTGGTCGGCGACATGAACACGCCACCCCTTGGCCCCGGTGACGTCTTCCTGGTCAGTTCCGGCCCGGGCGAGACCACGACGGTGCTCACCTTGATGCAAGTCGCCCGCCAGGCCGGCGCGACGGTGCTGCTGCTCACAGCCGAGGCTGCGGGCAGTGCGACCGCACTCGCCGACTTCACCTTGCTCATCCCGGCACAGACCATGGCCCGTGACCAGGGGCCACAAAGGACGTCGCTGTTGCCGATGGGCTCGGTCTTCGAAGGCGCGCTGTTCCTGCTGTTCGAGGTGATGGTGCTCAAGCTGAAGGGGCTGACCGGCCAATCGTCCGAGGCCATGCGCGCGCGCCACACCAACATGGAGTAGGCGCGATGCGCTACGCATTGATGCTGCCGCACCAGATCCGCAAGGCGATCGCCGAGAACTGGCCGGTTGTCCTCCCGCTCGGCGTGCTCGAATATCACGGCGAACACATGGCCGTCGGCATGGACACGCTGGCCGTCATCAAGACGCTGGAGCTCTACGAAAAGGAGGCCGACATCGTCATCCTGCCGGCTTTCTATTACGGCGCGGCGAGCTATGCGGTGGCGGCACCTGAAGGCAGCGGCTCGGTGCAGGTCGGCGGCAATCAGCTGGCGCCGTTTGGTGAAGAGCTGTTCTACAGCCTGATGCGCATCGGCTTCCGCAACATTCACGCCATCATCCACCACCAGACCGAGAACTTTGTGGCCGGCATGCCGACCGATCTCGCCTTCAAGGCCGCCGGCCGCCAGGCGATCTTCCGCTTCCTGGAGAAGCAGCGCGGCGAGGGCTGGTGGGGCTCAAACGAGATGGCCGACTATTATGCCGGTCACGCCGCCGGTGAAAACTTCTTCAACTGGGTGCAGGTGCATCCGCTGATGTCGGCCGCCATGAACGGCAAGTATCCGTTCGACCATGCAGGCATCGGCGAGACGTCACTGATGCTGGCGCTGTGCCCGGAAGCAGTCGATGCCAGCCGTTTTGGCGAGAATACCAGTTGGTATACGGCGAGTGCCAAGGACGCATCGGCGGAGCTGGGGCAGAAGGGCGTCGCGATGATCATGGATCATCTGCGAGAGATCCTCAGGCGCTAGCTACGAGATCGTCGGACGGCTTTGGTATTTCGTCATCCTAGGGCGAAGCAGGAGCGAAGCGACGTCGCGGAGACCCTAGGATCCATGCCGTGACCGCGGCCAAAGAACGCTGCGGTGCAGGATAGAAGCGGTTCGCAGCGGCCTTCCTGGCGTCAAAAGTTTCTTCACCGTGGCGGCGCGTCGATGTCACGGCATGGATCCTAGGGTCTGCGCCGCGTCGCTTCGCTCCTTGCTTCGCCCTAGGATGACGAAGCGATGGGGGCCGCCGCTCGCCCTACTTCACCGCACCCGCCGTCATGCCCATGATCAGATAGCGTTCAAGCGCAATCCCGATGACCGCAAGCGGTGCGATCGCGGCGGTGGCAAGCGCTGCCATCGACCACCAGTTGATACCCTGTGAGCCGGTCTGGCTCGCCACCATCACCGGAATGGTCTTGGCATCGGTCGAGGTCAGCAGCGCGGCGAAGAAGTACTCGTTCCAGCATAGCACCATCGCCAGGATGAAGGCCGCGACCATGCCCGGCAGCGCGATCGGCATGACGATGCGCAGGAAGGCGCCCCAGATCGACAGGCCGTCGACCAGGGCTGCTTCCTCGAGCTCGACGGGTATCGAGTTGAACTGGTCGCGCATGATCCAGATGACGATCGGCAGCACCATCAGCGTATAGAGCAGGATCAGGCCGATGCGCGTGTCGAGCAGGCCGACTTCGCGGTAGAGCACCAGGAAGGGCAGGGCCAGCACCACCGGCGGCAGGATCAGCTGCGACAGGAAGAAGAACGAGATGTCCTCGTTCTTGAACCAGGCGAATTGATAACGGTACCGGGTCAGCCCATAGGCGGCAAGGCTGCCGATGACGATAGCCAGGCTCGACGCGCCGACCGAGGTGATGACCGAATTCATGAAGCGCTTGAAGAATTCCTCGCGCACCGTCGACGTCTGGAAGATCGAATCCGGCGACAGGCCGAGCGAGCGCCAGCCCTTCCAGTCCGGCTGGAAGTCGACGAACGGGATGAGGTGGCCCTGGGTAACGTCCACGGCCGTTTTGAATGAGGTCGAGATCGTCCAGTAGATCGGGAACAGGCAGATGAAGGCCCAGAACGCCAGCGCGCCATAGATGAAGACGCGGTTGGCCAAAAAGCCCACCGGCGAGCGGATTTCCGAAGCGACATAGTCGGTGGTCTGGACGCTCATGCTCCCCCGTCAGTTCACATTGCGCACGAAGCGGTTGGCGAATTTCAACAGCCAGGTCACGAAGACGACGATGATGACGAGATAGGCCATCGCCAGCATGGTGCCGTAGCCGACATTCGATCGGTCGCGATATTCGCGGTAGATGAAGCTCGACACCGAATCCGTGGCGCCGCCGGGGCCGCCTGAGGTGACGGTGATGATGATGTCGGCAAGCTTCAGCTTGAAGATGATGCGCAGGATCACCGCCGTGACCGACACCGGCAGCATCAGCGGGAAGGTGACCTGCCAGAAGGTCTGCCAGGTCGTGGCGCCGTCGACGCGCGCCGCCTCCAGCACGTCGCGCGACATCGCCTGCAGGCCGGCAAGCAGCATGATCATCATGAACGGGATGAAGGTCCAGGCATCGAGCACCATGATCGAGATGCGAGCGGTGATCGGGTTGGAGAAGAAGGCGGGGTTCTCCCAGCCGAGATGGCGCGCCAGCGTCGCCGCCGGCCCAAAGCGGTATTCCATCAGCGATTTGCCGATCATCCACGACACCGCGACAGGCGACAGCATCAGCGGCATCAGGAAGACGACACGGAAGAATTTGCGCGCCCGGATCTGCGCGTTGAGCAGCAGCGCCAGGCCAAAGGCGATCGCATATTCGACCAGCACCGCGAGCACGTAGAGCACCATGTTGAACAGCGCGTTGCGGTAGTACGGGTCGGCCAGCATCTGCCAGAAATTGTCGAGCCCGTTGAACTTGCGGCCGGAAAAGGACGACAGGTTCCAGTCGGTCAGCGCGATGTAGAAGCCGAACAGCGTCGGGAAGATCACCATGGCGATGGTGAACAGCAGCGCCGGAAGCAGGAACAGGGCGCGCTGGCCGTCCTCGCCGCGCGTCAGCACCTGGCCGACGCCGAGCGCCACGCCCCACAGCACATAGGCGTAGACGATGGGGCGCCAGGTCTCGAAACCGAGCGTGGTGACTTCACTCTTGTAGAGGATCTCCAGCGCGATCACCGCCAGCAGGCCAAGCGTGGCGGCGGCCATCAGGGCAAAACCCGCCCGCTTGCGGCCTGGCGAGATCAGATCGGCTGGACCGGCGTTTGCCGGCCATGCATTGGTGGTCTGGTCAGCCACGCGTCCCCGTCCGTCTAAAAACTAAACCTGCGACCGGCCCGAGCCGGTCAGATCCGGCGGCTTGCGCCGCCGGACCGTTATCACGATAGGATAAGCCTACATGCCAAGCGAGGCTTTGTAGAGCTTGACCTGGTTTTCGCGGCCGATCTGGTCGGTCAGCTTCTCCCAGGCGGCGGCAATCGCGTCGGCGCCTTCCTGCGCCTTCATCTTGCCGGCAAAGGTGTTGGCCAGGATATCCTCGGCGGTGCTGTAATACTGGAAGATGCCGGGGATGCGCGGCTCGATGGCGGCGTTCGGATGGTTGTAGCTGTCGGCTTCCGACTTGAGATACGAGGTGATGAACGCCTCGTCGTAGCCGGCCGCCACCCATTCCGGAATGTTGAAATGGCTTTTGCGGTAGGGCTGGAAGCCCGACGGATACGCCGCGCACCAAAGCGACAGGTCCTTGCCGCCGAGATGTGCAGCTGCCGACCAGGCCGCCTTCTTCTTCTTTTCGTCGCTGTCGACGCGGGCCATGACATAGACGCCCCAACCGATATAGGCGCAGTTCGGCGAAAAGTTCGGGCCGCTGGCGAGCTTGTCCCACTTGCCTGTCTTGGAATTGTAGACATCGTCGGAGCCGGGCAGGATCGAAAATCCGGTGACGTCGCCGACTACCGAAGTATCGTTGGTCTTGACGTTGGAGCCGACGTCGCCCCACCAGGTGACCATCGAACCGGTGCCGGCCAAGAATTGCTGGAAGGCGGTGGTGTTCGGATCGGCATTGATCTGGTCGGCCGGTTCCGACGGCAGCGCATCGATCACGTCCTGAATGGCCCGCACCCAGGCCGGATTGTTAATGCGCGGCTTCATCGTGTCGGCGTCGAACAGCCATGCCTTGTCGTCCGGATGCTTGGCATAGGCAGTGGCGCGGCTGCCGAGGAAGTAGAAGCCGAAGCCACCCCACCCTTTGGGCGCGTCGAGGTAACCGTAAACGTCCTGGCCGTTGAATTTCTTGCCCTTGAGGAACTTGGTTACGGCCTGCACTTGCTGCCAGGTGGTCGGCACGCCCCAGGGCGTTGTGTTGCCAGCGGCTTTCCACTCATCGGCGAGACCCTTGTCGGCGAAGACATCGGTGCGATAGTTGAAATTGTGCGCGTCGCCGTCGACGGTCACGCGGTACTGCTTGCCATCCCAGGTGCCGACAGGCGGCTTGAGATAGTTGACCAGGTCGTCCATATCGATTTGGGTCTTGACCCAGTCCGGCATCTCGGAGGCCAGCCCCTTGCCACAGACGTCGCCTTCGAAGGGCGCACCCATCTCGATGACGTCGAAGTCGACGGTGCCGGTGGCGATCGACTGTTGCAGGCGGGCGCTGTAATCGGCCTGCGCCAGGTCGATCCAGGTGAACTTGGCTCCGGTATAATCTTCCCACGCCTTCAGGAAGCCGCGATACAGCACATTGTGCAGGTTCAGGTTGTTGAGACCCATGAAGGTGAGTTCGACACCGGCAAACTCGCCTTGCTTGATACTGGCCTTGGTGGCGCCAAGACACATCTCACCGACCTTCTGAAAGTCGGCGTCGGTCGGTTGACCCTTGCCGACGCCGGGGACCTGCAGCAACTGCGCGCGCAGATCATCGGCGGCAAAAGCCGGACGCGTCAATGCGCCGAGACCGGCACCCGATGCCGCCGAGAGCGCGGCCATGCTGGCCGCGCCTTTGAGAATGTCACGCCGGGTCGCACCCGCGCGGACGAATCTTTCGTACAGACCGACTCTCATCTATTCCTCCCAGAACACAGTCGTGAATTGAAATGCCAATCTCTCGGACGCCGAAACGTCGGCGGTTCTCCTTTTATCATACGGGGACGTGGGACCCCACCCTGCGTCGCCTGAAGCTCCGATTTTCGGGAAAAAATCCGACTGTCGGATTGGCACTCGCCACTATTCGCGTAATCGATTACCTTGTCAACACGAATGACTTTTTATCTATAAGATACCGACTTGCCCTTGCCGTTGGCAATGGCTAGCTTCACCGCGAGGAAAGGGGGGACGATGGCTCAAGTCGCGATCACCAATGTGGCCAAGGCGTTCGGAACCGTCAAGGTCCTGCACGATGTCAGCGTCGATATCGCCGATGGCCAGTTTGTGGTTCTGGTCGGGCCATCAGGCTGCGGCAAGTCCACGCTGCTCAGAATGGTGGCGGGGCTGGAAACCGTTTCGGGCGGCACCATCGCCATCGGTGAGCGCATCGTCAACAATCTGCCGCCGGCCAAGCGCGACATCGCCATGGTGTTCCAGAACTATGCGCTCTATCCGCACAAGACGGTGGAGCAGAACATGGCCTTCGCGCTGAAGCTGCGCGGCACCGACCCGGCCGTGGTCGCCGAGCGGGTCAAGCGCGCTGCCGACATTCTCGACCTCAATCCTTACCTGAAGCGCTATCCGCGCCAGCTCTCCGGCGGCCAGCGCCAGCGCGTCGCCATGGGCCGCGCCATCGTGCGCAATCCGCAGGTGTTCCTGTTCGACGAGCCGCTGTCCAATCTCGATGCGAAGCTGCGCGTGCAGATGCGCACCGAGATCAAGGAACTGCACCAGCGGCTGAAGACCACCACCATCTACGTCACTCACGACCAGATCGAGGCCATGACCATGGCCGACAAGATCGTCGTCATGCGCGACGGCCACATCGAGCAGGTCGGCGCGCCGCTGGAATTGTTCGACCGGCCGGCCAATCTGTTTGTCGCCGGCTTCATCGGCTCGCCCTCGATGAACCTGCTCAAGGGCGTGGTCAGGAAGGGCGACAAGGTCGAGATAGCGGGCACGCTGTTCCCGATTGCTGCCGGCAGCGCCGCCAAGGAGGGCCAGGCCGTGGTCTACGGCGTGCGGCCCGAACATCTCGAAATCCACGCCGACGGCGTGCCGGCGAAAATCTCGGTGGTCGAGCCGACCGGCTCCGAAACGCTGGTCTTCGTGCGCTTCGGCGACGGCGAGATGGTGGCGCTGTTTCGCGAGCGCCACGACTTCAAGCCGGGCGGCATGCTCAATCTCAAGCCGCGCCTCGACCAGGTCCATCTCTTTGACGCCGAGACCGGCAACCGGCTCTGATTTTCCAACCGATTTTTGACGAAACCTGCTTGACGAGGACTGCCATGCTCAAAGGGATCAACCCGTTGCTGAACGCCGATGTGCTCCAGGCGCTCAGGGCCATGGGCCACGGCGACGATCTGATCATCGCCGACACCAATTTCCCCGCCGATTCGGTGGCGCGCCAGACCGTGCTCGGCAGGCTGCTGCGCATCGATGCGCCGGCCGCCGACGTGGTCAAGGCGGTGCTGTCGCTCTATCCGCTGGACACCTTTGTGGACGACTCTGCCGCGCGCATGGAGATCGTCGGCAAGCCCAACGAGATCCCTCCGGTGCAAAAAGAGGTGCAAAAACAGATCGACAAGGCCGAGGGTAAGGCCTGGCCGATGATTTCGGTCGAGCGCTACACTTTCTACGAACGCGCCAAAAAAGCCTATTGCGTCATCCAGACCGGCGAGCGCCGCTTCTATGGCTGCTTCGCCTTCCGCAAGGGCGTCGTGCCGCCGGATGCGGAGTAGCCCGATGGCGTCCGGCAAGCCTGTCGTCATACTGGGCGTCTTTGTCGCCGACACCGCCTATCGCGCCGATCGCCAGCCGCGCATGGGCGAGACCATTCTCGGCAATTCCTTCAAGCTCGGGCCGGGCGGCAAGGGCTCCAACCAGGCGGTGGCGGCCGGCAAGCTTGGCGCCGACATCACCTTCCTGACCCGGCTCGGCGTCGACCCCTTCGCCGAGATGGCCAGGCAGACATGGGCGCAGGCAGGCGTGAAATCCGCCGTCATCGACACGCCGCAAAGCTATACCGGTGCCGCCTACATCTTCATCGAGGAGACCACCGGCAACAACGCCATCATCGTCAGCCCGGGTGCGGCCATGTTGATCTCGCCTGAAGATATCGAGGCCAATGCCGGCCTGATCAGCGATGCCGGCGTCTTCGTCACCCAGCTCGAACAGCCGATCGACGCAGCGCTGCGCGCACTCGAGATTGCGCGCGGGGCAGGGGTGACCACCATCCTCAACCCGGCGCCGGCGGCAAAACTGCCGGACCGCATCTACACGCTTTGCGACTATGTTACGCCCAACGAAACCGAGGCCGAGGAGCTGACCGGCGTCAAGGTTGCTTCTATCGACGACGCCCGCCGCGCCGCTGACAGCCTGCTCGCAAAGGGCGTTGGCTCCGTCATCATCACGCTCGGCGAAAAAGGCGCGCTGCTACACACAGCGAACCGTTCCGACCATGTCCCCGTGGTCAGTGCCGGTCCGGTGGTCGAAACCACCGGTGCGGGCGATGCCTTCAATGGCGGGCTGGCCGCGGCCCTCGCCAAAGGCGTGGAGCCGCTGCAAGCGGTCCGCTTCGCCTGCGCCGTCGCCGGCATTTCGGTGACAAGGCCGGGAACGGCGCCGTCCATGCCGACGCTGCAGGAGGTCGAGGCGCTGCTGGCGCGGATTTGAGGCCACAGCGTTCTTGCACTGCCTCACCAGTCCCGATTGTCGTCGAGCCAGTATGCGCCAAGGCAGCCGAGTTGGCGCCGAAGGCCAAGCCGCCGCTTCGTGTCAAACGCCATCTGCGAACGTGTCCAGAGTGCGCTGTTCTCGTTCGAATTGGGCACGATGGTATATCCACTCGCGACCAGCTGCTGCTTCATTTCCTCGAAGTGCCTTTTGAAGCCGTTCTCGATCCGGCTTTGCGAGTAGCGTCGTCCATGCAGGCATTCCTGGGCTAAAATGTCGGAATACATCTCGGCGCTGACCGTTCTCAACGCTTCTTCGGAGATCGTCTTATGGCTGTCCTCGGACCAGCATCGCCCTGCCGACGCTACCAGCATCGCGGCCAACATGCCTGCCAACAACCTCTCCACTTTGGTCCCTTCCGACCAAGGTGGTACATTAGCAACAGTTAATGTAATTCGGCAAGCCTGTCTTGCGTCATCGACACAGGTGGCCCGTAATGGGTCAATAGGCCTGGCACCGCAATTGCACTGTCAGCATTGCCGAGACAAATCGTCGTCCTGGTAGCCGGGGGGCAAATTTGGGGCCCCGCCGCTTCGCAAATGGAGCGGCGGGTTCTTATGCGGCTGAGATGAATCGCCAAGATGCTGGGTTCCGCTATTATGTATTTTCCGCAATTTCTGCTGGGCATGTTCGCGACGTCGTTCATCGTGGCGATCTGGGCGCGCATGGAAACTGGTTCCATCTGGCAGGCGATCGGTTGGGCCATCCTTGCAGCGGTTGTTCTTCAGCTTGGATACATGGCTCTGGTCGTGCGCTTGATCTACAAACGGCCATCGAAAGGCATCGAGGCACCGGTAAATTCCACGCCACCACTTGGTGGCGAGTTGGAGACATTTCGCCAGCGCGGGAATCGAGCACGTCTCGGTAGGGGGAAGAACATAAAAGTCTGAACTGCCGGTTTGGCATTCAGACTTCCGGCCACTTCAAATCAGCGAACTGACTGAAAGTGGCTCGAGTGACGGGGCTCGAACCCCCGACCGTCGGCGTGACGTAGCGCGCCCCGCTAAAGAATCTTGCTGGTCAGTTCCAACATGGTCTGCGCACGGTGGCTGCCGCCGGGCATGTGGACAACGCGCAGAACGCGCAAATCCCTGTTTGATCCTTCGATCGGCATTGAGATGCTTTCGCCGACCCGCGGCAATTCCTGGAAGGCCAGCTCATCGCCTTCCCTGGTTCCGTCAATCGAAATGCGACATGTCACAGCCATCTGTCTCTCCCGTATTTTCAGCCCCAAGGCTGAACGAGACAGTGCTGGAATGGTTCCGATTTTGGAGTTGCGCGCTATTTTTGAAACCGTGAATGCCAGCCCTGGCATTCAGACTTCCGGCCACTTCAAATCAGCGAACTGATTGAGAAGTGGCGCGAGTGACGGGGCTCGAACCCGCGACCTCCGGCGTGACAGGCCGGCACTCTAACCAACTGAGCTACACCCGCGCATTGGACGAACACGTGTCAGCCGTGTTCGTCGTTGGGGCGGTGGATAAGGGGTTCGCCACCGGGTGTCAAGCGCACCTCGACAGCATAACAGCAAACAGGAGAAGGTTTTTTGACAGGCAGCACTTTGCCCGGGAAAACCGCTATGCGGCTAAGCTCGCGCTTGTTCATTTGGCCTTGCGAAGCCAGTCCTGACCGCTTAAAGGTCCGGCCCGGAGCGGGCGATTAGCTCAGTTGGTAGAGCGCTTCGTTTACACCGAAGATGTCGGCGGTTCGAGCCCGTCATCGCCCACCACTTTCCTTTAATAAATTCAACGGCGCCTGCCGGCCTTCGTTCGGCTGCGGCGCAGACTTGCGCTCGGTTATGCGCCCAGAAACGACGGTTTGCGGGCGCCTTGGTAGGCATCGGCTGCGTCCTGCTGGAAGTCGGGATGGTGGTGGCCGTAGGTCGATTCCATCTGCTTTACCGTCATGCCGAGCGAGCCCGCGGCATCCCAGATAGGCACGCGTCGCTGCATCGCAGGCCAGTCGGCGCGCATCCGCCGCTGCATTCCTGGGCCGGCTCCAACATGATCTTCGTGCGCGTCGCCGATCAGGTACTGGTGTGGTGAGCGCCGATGCGTGGTCTGAAACCGCCCCGGCGGGTTTCAAAGGCTACCGTGACGAAGACGGCAACAGCGGCCATCAGCAGGACGCTGAAGACAGGCTGCAAGCCCATGGCACGCGCGGCCTGAAGCACCGGTACATGGGTCGCGTAGAGCGGGTAGGAGAGCGCGCCAGCCCAGATTACCCAGCCTATGCGAGGCAGCCCAAGCGAAGCGCGTACGACGAAGGGACATGCGACCATCGCGCTGATCTCGAAAGCCGGATTGAACGAGGCGAGGACAAGCGCGATCGCAAACACAACGACGGCCAATACCGGGCTTCGGCCAAGAGGGACATCGCCATAGGTGCGGAAGATCCAGATGCCGACCAGGTAGCAGGTTAGTTCTCGCGGGATCAGCCAAAGGACCGATGTAAAGGCCGGGCTCCACAGAGACAGTCCTGTCGCGAAGCTGGCGATGAAAACCAATGCCGCAGCCACCGCCAGGACCAGCACTTGCAGGTTCGATATTTTCGAGATGATCGCTCCGTGCAGGGCATTGCAGACGATCTCCACGAAGAGAGACCAGGCCGGACCGTTGAGCGGAAATGCGGGCCGTCCGACCACGGGAAGAAAAAGCAGGATCAGGGCATAGGCCGCCAGGAGCGGAGCAGAAATACCATGGAATGCGATCATCAGCGTCAATCCGATGGTCGATCCGATGGCCAACGGCAGAAACAGCCGGCGGTATCGCAAGCCGATGAAGCCGACGGCGGTCAGCTCGTTCCGCAGGTGATCCTCATAGGTCCTAGTCATGACGAAACCAGACAGGATGAAGAACAGATCGACCGCAGTCGAAGGGTTGAGCGGCGGCAACGGAAGATGATTGACGCGCGCAAGATGGTGCAGAGCGACAGCGATCGCCGCGACCCCGCGCAGTGCGTCCAGTCCGTAAAGCCGTCCCCCCATGACGCGCCAATATTGCTGAAGTCGAGTGAAATGCAAGCAGACAGCAGATCAATGAAGGTTCCAACCGAATGATGCTACAATCGGCACCGGCTCTCGGCGCGGCATGGAACTTGGCCGGCAGCTGGGATTTCTCGCACCGATGTTGCTCAGGTCGATTTCACCAACCTCGGTGCCTATAGTGAACTTCTGGTCACGGCGCGCGGCATCTCGGACGGCACCACCGGCACCAGGCAGTTGCTGTGCAGCGTCGGAGAACAGGATCGGAATCAAGCACCTTTAGCGACAATCCCTGCCCCCAGAAAGCGCCGAGCTACGAGCCGGAAGCGCCAATCTCAGCAGATATGAGCTGGCGCAAACGGCGTGAAAAAGCCCGGAAATACGGGGTTTCGGCGGTTTTAACCGTTGTTTACACCGAAGATGTCGGCGGTTCGAGCCCGTCATCGCCCACCAATATCCCGAATGTCGGGCGCGGCCACAACCGGCCGCGCCCGCCTTTCTGCCGGCGTACCGGCTACTGCCTGATGAAGCAGGTCTTCTTCGCGCGGGGCGCGGGATCCTCGTCGAAGGCATCGTTGCCGCAGCGCACGCCGTTCCTGAAAACGCCTTGCGTGAACTGACCGCGCGCTCCGTATCTCACCAGTTTGCGGCCACGGAAATCGCAGTACTGATTCTCCCTGGCGCAGGCCACCCACCTGCCGCGGCCCTGGCCGTAGTCGTTGTCACCGTAATTGTCGTCGTCATTGTTGTTGTCGCCGTAATCGTTACCGCCGCCGCGCCTGACGATGTAGCAGGCCTTGTCGCGGCCGGGCGCCGGGTCGCCGAATACCCGATTTGAGCAGGACACGGCAGGACGGTCGAAAAAGCGCGAGGTGGTCTGTCCGCGCGCGCCATAGACCACTTCCGCGGGGTAGGGCAGGCGGCAGGTGCCACCCTCGTCAGCACATCGCTGCATGCGCTGGGCCGAGGCCGTGGCCGGGAAAAGAACAGAAGCGGCCGAGACAAGGCCGACCAGGAAAATGAATGTGAACGCCATCCGGATCAGGGCGCTGGAGGTTTTTGACACGATTTGTCTCCCTTATTGATTCACGCCCCATCTTACAGCAGCCTTGCCAAATGCAAGATGAACGAAAGCCATTGCCAACAGCCGGGATGAGCTGAATTCCCGCTTTGTGGCCAGTGAGCTGCCGTCATCGATCCGGATTTGATAAGGGTCTTGGCCAGCAATCGATTGGCTCTCTGGAGAGGCAGGACAATGATCGACCATCCCAGGCGCCTGCTGCTGCAGCTGATGATCGTATTGGCAATCTGTGGCACCGGGCGCCTTGCCTACGCGACAGATGCCGGCGATGGCGTCGATCAGGCGGCTGCCAAAGCTGCCTTGCTCAAGGCCTATCCCGGACTTTTCACCATCTCGGGCAACGTCCTGACCTGGACCGACGGCGCCACGATGGTGTGGGACGACGGCAAGGCCCGCGACGCCGACGCGCTGCTTGAGAGCCCCGACATCGAAGACATGTTTCGCTATGTCTACCCGACGGCAGCGGAGGGTGCGCTGGTGCCGGCCGAGGATTTCGATCCCGGCCGTATCCGCAACGAAGCCTTCTTCGAGAAGCTCTACGGCAAAAGTGCCGCGGAAGTGGGCAAGCACATCGCCAACGTGAAATGGCTGCCGAAACTCGGCAAGAAAACCGTGCAGGTCACCAAGGTGTTTGGGATCAACGACCGGCTGGGCAAGATCTCCGATGTGCTTGAAGCCATGCCGGCGGAGCTGAGCCGTTACGGGCTCAAGCCCGGCGGCGGCTTTGTCTGGCGGCCCATCGCTGGCACGAACCGGTTGAGCGTCCACTCCTTCGGTGCAGCCTTCGATATCAATGTCGGTTTCTCCGACTACTGGTACAACAACCGAAACAAAACCAACCCGAAGGCCCACATTCCGTTCAAGAACCGGATCCCGCTGGAAATCGCGGAATTGTTTGAGAAAAACGGCTTCATCTGGGGCGGGCGCTGGTATCACTATGACACCATGCATTTCGAGTACCGGCCCGAATTGCTGCTTTACAAGAAACCTGGTTGATCAAGGCGGGAGCAGCCGTAGGGCACATGCGCCGGGTCGAAACCCGCCGATGTTGCCTTTATGCGCGTCAATAACGAAGTCCCAGGTTGGTGGCGACTTGCCGGCCATTGGCGGTCGCTGCACCACAAACCCGGCGAAGGTCGGCACGGATGTTTTCGGAGTTCAGCAGCTCGGCGGCTTCCGGAAAGCCCTCGGCCAGCAACGCTGCAACAATCTCGGCCGGTGACTGGTGGAACCCACCCTCAGCCAAAGCATGAGCCCGCTGGTAGATATGGCTGGTTCTGAATTTGTCTGCCATTCACAAGTACCCTCCTTAATCGGCACTTGATGAACAACTTTCGAGAAGTACTCGAGTTCCATACAACTTATAAGGGAAATCAGGTCGCCGACGCGGGGAAACAGTGTCTTTCGCTGGAATGACCTCTCGTCGTCAGGAGGCGCAACCCGGTTCGTTGCCGATCAATGCAAAGATCATGGCGGCAGCAGACGGAAATCCTTGCCTTCGGGCAGCAACTGGCCGCCGTCGACGATGATGGTCGTGCCGGTGATGTAGCTGGCATCGTCGGAGGCCAGGAACAGGAAGGCGTTGGCGACATCGCGCGGGCTGCCGAGGCGGCCGAGCGGGATGGAATCTTCCATGTTCTTGATATAGGCGGCGCCGCGATGCAGCTCGATCGCTTCGGTCAGGATGTTGCCGGGCTCGACGCCGTTGACGGTGATGCCGTAGCCCGAAAATTCCAGCGCCGCCGAGCGGATGAAGCCGTTGATGCCGGCCTTGCTGGCGCTGTAGTGGCCGTGGCCGGGGCTGGTGACGTGCGGGCCGGTGATCGACGAGGTGTAGAGCATACGCCCGTAATGCTGCGCCTTCATCGGCGCTAGTGCCGCCAGCGTGGCGTTGAAGGTGCCGCGCAGATTGACCGCCATCACCCGGTCCCAGTCGTCCGGGCTGGTGTTTTCGATCAGCTGCCAGGGATAGATACCGGCATTCTGCACGACGATGTCGAGGCGACCGTGGCGGCTCAGCGCCAGCGCCACCGCGGCCTCGGCGTCGGTCATTTGCGAGATGTCGGTGCGGATGAAGGCGGAGCCGAACTCGTCCGCGGTGGCTTGGCCGGCCCCGGCCTCGCTGTCGGCCAGGACCAGCCTTGCGCCTTCCTCGGCAAAGCGCTGCGCAATGCCTTTGCCGATGCCGCGCGCGCTGCCGATGATCAGCGCGACCTTGCCTTGCAGCCGTCTGGTCATGCGAGGTGTCCTGTCATGCGAGTCTCTGGCGAATGGTTTGCTTGAAGGCGTCGAGCAGCACGGCGGCGAGCACCAGCAGGCCGTGGATCACCTGGGTGAAATTGGCTGGCAGGCCCATCAGATTGATGGCCGTGTTGATGGACGAGAGCAAAAGCACGCCGGCGTAGACGCCGGGCAAGGTGCCGACGCCGCCCTTCAGGCTGACGCCGCCGATGACGACGGCGGCAAAGGCGTTGAACAGCAGCCCGACGCCGAGATTGGCGGTGGCGCCGGAGGTGCGGATGGCGAGCAGCCAGCCGGCGAGGCCGGCAATGGCGCCGGCAAGCACGAAGGCGATGATCAAATTGCGGTTGACGCGGATGCCAGCGCGGAAGGTCGCGGTCTCATTGCCGCCGATCATGATCAAGTGGCGGCCGAACGGCGTCTTTGCCATGATCAGCGAGAACAGGACGAAACAGGCGACGGCGATCCAGGCGGTCAGCGGCAGGCCGGCCAGGCGCTGGATGCCGAACCAGCGTATGGCCGGCGCCAGATCCTGCGCCGAACGGCCGCCGGAAATGACCAGCACCAGGCCGCGCACCCAGATGTAGGACGCCAGCGTGATGATGAAGGCGCTCATCTTCACCTTGACCACGAGATAGCCGTTGAAGGCGCCGACAAGGCCGCCGACGGCCAGCGCGATGAGCAGCGAAACCGGAACCATCAGCCATTGCGGATTGAGCTGTATGCCCATGCCGATGCCTGACGAGCAGAACAGGATGCCGACCGTCATGGCGCTGAGCGCTGCCACCGATTCCACCGACAAGTCCATATGGCCGGCAATGATGACCAGCGACAGGCCGATCGACATCACGCCGAGCACGCTCGAGGCCTCGATGATGTTGGCAAAGATGCCGAGCTGGAAATAGTTGGGGACGAAGATGGAAAAGACGATCAACACAAAGACCAGCATGAACCAGACGAGGTTGTCGAGGACGAACTCCAGGGCTTTGCGGGTGCGCGGGTTCATGGGCTGATCCGGTTGGCGCCCCCGCGAAATCAGGCTGATTTCGTCGGGATCAGGCGCGGATTCAAGTTCGCCACGGTGTCCTTGGGACGCGGCGTTGTGAAAGGGCAGGCTCCGGGCCTGGGCGGCCCGGAGCGCTTGGCACGTGACTATTCGACCGGCTTGATCGTGTCCGTCGGCGGCTTCTGGTTGCCCCAGAAGGCCGGGTTGTCGACGTTTTCCTTGGTGATGGCGGCGCCCGGGATCTTGATGTTGGGGCCCCAGGCTTCCTTGGTCACGGTCGACTTCAGGCCAAGCACGTCATACTCGCCGGGCTTGATTTCCTGCTTGCCGGCGATCTTGTCCATGAACATGGCGACGGCAGCGGCCTGCGCGTAGAGCGGTTGCTCGACTTCGACGTTCAGCCAGCCCTTGCGGATCAGGTCGAGACCGACCGGAGCGCCGTTCGAGCTCATCAGCATGACGTCGCCCGGCTTCTTGCCGGCGGCCTCGAGCGAGGCGACGGCAGCGACCGACAGATGCGCGGCATGGCTGAAGATCAGGTCGATGTCGGGGTTGGCCAACATCTGGTCGGCAACGATGGTGCCGGCATTGCTGGCTTCCCACTGCATGGCGGGCAGCGAGATGATCTTGACGTCCGGGAACGCCTTCATCTTTTCCTCAAAACCCTTCTGGATGTCGAGCGTGTAGGGATCGCCGGGATCGCCCAGCACCTGCAGGATCTTGCCCTTCACCGAACCGTTCTTGGCGGTCAGGAGCTTTTGCGCCTGGTCGGCGGCGACGTAGCCGATCTCGACCGTGCCCGCCACCGAAGTGAAGTCGGATGGGGTCGAGGTGATCTGACGGTCGAACTCGACCACCGGAATGCCGGCGGCACGCGCGGCTTCGATGGACGGCTTCAGCGCGTTGAAATCGACGGCGGCGAGAATGATCGCCGCCGGCTTCAGCGCAATGACGTCGTTCATCTGCGATTGCTGCGCGTCGGTCTTGTTGTCGGCGTTGAGTGTCTTCACCTCATAGCCGACCTGCTTGAGGAACAGCTCCAGCGCGCTCACCGAGCCGGTCTGGAATTCATCGAGCAGGGTCGGAACCATATAGTAGACGGTGCCCTTGGTCTGGGACATTGCCGGCGTGAGCGAGGCAAGAGCCAGTGCCAGGATACCGAAGACAAGAACTAATATTCGCTTCATGTCGTTCGCTCCTCTTTTATACCGGACCCCTCTTTTGTCCCTCAACCCGCCGGTCCGGCACCGGCAAGCGTCTCACCGGTGATCATGTTGATCACCGCATCGGGACTTGTTTTGTTGCGTGCGACATCGCCGGCCACGACGCCTTGCCGGATCACCACGATCCGGTCGGCGACCTGGAAAGCCTGCTGCATGATATGAGTGATGATGACGACGCCGATGCCCTGGTTGGCGACCTGGCGGATCATCTCGAGGCCACGCCGCGTCTGCTCGACACCAAGGGCCGCGAACGGCTCGTCGAGCAGCACCAGCTTGCCGCCCCAGTGCACGAAGCGGTTGAGCTCGATCGCCTGGCGCTGGCCGCCTGAGAGGTGCTCGACATTGGTGCGCAGCGACGGGATGCGGGTGCCCGCACTGGCCAGCGCCTTGCCGACGACGGCCTCCATGGCGCGCTCGTCGAGGACCGGGATACCGAGAACCTTGCGGGTGATTTCACGACCCATGAAGAAATTGGCGACGACGTCCACATTGGTGCAGAGCGACAGGTCCTGGTAGACGGTTTCGATGCCGGCCGCCTTGGCCTCGGCCGGCGATTTCGCCAGAAATTCCTTGCCCTCGAACAGCATGCGGCCGGAGCTCGGCTCGAGGCCGCCGGCGATGATCTTGACCAGCGTCGACTTGCCGGCGCCGTTGTCGCCGAGCAGCGCCACGACCTCGCCCTTGCCGATCGAGAAGCTGATGCCCCGCAGCGCATGGATGGCGCCGTAATTCTTGGTGACGTTTTCGAGTACCAGCAGCGGTTCGGTCATGCCGCCACTCCCTTGCTGTGCATGAGGTCGGACCGGCGCTCGCGCTCGGCGATGAACATCTGGCCGAAACGCGGCGAGAGCACACCGGACACGGCCAGGGCAGCGGCGCCGCGCAGCACCGAATGCTGGCCGCCGGTGGCGACCATCACGCGCGGCGTCTTGCGGTCGCGCCGCGCCGAGATCGAATTGGGAAGTTGGGCCGCCGCGCCGACCAGTTTTTCCAGGAGATCGGTGTGGGCGAGCCCGCCGAGGATGACGGTTTCCGGATCGAACAAATTCTCGATGGTGGTGATGGCGTTGCGGAAGATCGGTGCGACTTCGGCCACCCAGGCGGCTTCGCCGATGTTGCGGCGGCGCAGCGCCTCCAGCGAAAGGTAGCGTTCGAGGCAGCCATGATTGCCGCAGGGACAGAGTTCGCCGCCGGGAATGGCGGGGATGTGGCCGATCTCGCCGGCATTGCCCCAGGCGCCGCGCATCACCGCCCCGTCATGGACGATGACGCCGCCGAGGCCGACGCCGAAATAGAGGTAGTAATATTCGGAAAAGCCGGCGCCGAGGCCGTAGAGGCGCTCGCCCATGGCGGCCGCCGCCATGTCGGTTTCGAAAAAAGCCGGCAGCCCGGTCGATGCCGTCAGCCGATCCGGCAGCGCCACATCCTTCCAGCCGGCCATCGTTGTCGGACCGACGAAGCTCATCGATTCAACACCGAACGGGCCGGGCAGCGCCATGCCGATGCCGAGCACGCGGCCGCCGGGCCGCAGCGCCGTCAATTCCGGCACCATCGCGCCGATCAGCTCGAAGGCATGGTCGGGCGTTGGATGCGGCGCCTCGCGATGCGTGCTCTCGATGACATCGCCGCTGAGATTGATCAGCGCCGCGTCGATGCCCATCGGGGTGAGGTGGACGCCGACGGCATAGCCGCCTTCCGGATTGATCCTGAGCGTCGCCGGCGGCAGTCCGCGCCCGCGCGGCTCTTCGCGCAGCGACAGCAGATAGCCGTGCTCTTCGAGCTCGCGAACGATGGTCGATACGGTCTGGACGGTGAGGCCGACGCGGCTGGCAATGTCACCGCGGGCGATGGGACCGTGAAGGCGGATGGACTCCAGCACGATGCGCCGGTTGTAAGGCCGTCCGAACTCCTGGTTGGTTCCCCGCAGTGCCATGTCCCTCTCCCGTGGGAGAGGCGAGACTTGCACACGCAATTTATTCAGTCAAATGGAATTCAAAAATAATTCGTGACAGTCCGACCGAGGTTCAGGACCTGTGCCATGCGCTGCGCTGGCCGATTGTAGCTGAGTTGAAAGCACCGCAATGGTGCATGACATTAGGCGAGCGCGGGGCTCGCACGACCACAGATCCAGCAGGGAAAAACGATGATCGAATTGCCTTTTGCGCGCGACGAGTATCAGCAGCGGCTCAAGAAGATCCGCGCCGAGATGGCGAAGCGTGGGATGGAACTGCTGGTCGTCAACGACGTCGCCAACCAGCATTACATCACCGGCTATGACGGCTGGTCGTTCTATACGCCCCAGGTGGTGCTTGTTCCGGTCGAAGAGGAGGCCGAGCCGGTCTGGATCGGCCGCGCCATGGATGCGGCCGGCGGTCTGCTGACTGCGTGGATGAAGCCGGAGAATGTGGTCGGCTTCCCGGAAGACCATGTCCAGCGCGCCGACCGTCATCCGATGGACTGGATCGCGGCCTGGATCGCGGCCAAGGGCTGGGGCGCCAGACATATCGGCATCGAGCTCGAAGCGTACTATTTCTCGCCAAAGGCGCATGCGCGGCTGGTTGCCGGCCTGCCCAATGCGAAATGGCAGGACGCCGATCTCCTGGTGAACTGGATCCGCGCCGTCAAATCCGCGCCCGAAATCGCCTATCTGCGCAGGGCATCGACGCTGGCCGAAGCAGCAGTTTCGCGAGCCTTCGAAGTCATCGCGCCCGGCGTGCGCGAATGCGACGCCATTGCCGCCATCCAGGCGGCGCAGATCGCCGGCAGCCCGGACTTTGCTGGTGACATCACGGCACTGCCGCCGACCATTCTTGGTGGCGAGAATGCCTCCGCCCCGCACATCATGTGGAGCGACCGGCGGTTTGGCAAGGACGAGACGATCGCGCTCGAACTCGCCGGCGTCTGCCGCCGCTATGCCGCCGGGCTCGCCAGGACGATGCAGCTCGGCAAGACGCCGACGCGTGTCGCCGATACGGCAAAGGCTGTCATCGAAGGCATGGATGCGGTGCTCGATGCGGTCAGGCCGGGCACATCGGCCGAAGCGGTCGAAGCCGCCTGGCGCAAGGTCATCCAACGCTACGGCCTGAAGAAGGAATCGCGCATCGGCTATTCCATCGGCGTCGCCTATCCGCCGGATTGGGGTGAGCACACGATCAGCCTGCGGCCCGGCGACAAGACAGTGCTTCAGCCCGGCAATGTCGTGCACTCAATTCTCGGCATGTGGATGGATGGTTGGGGCATCGAGGTCAGTGAGACGATTCTGGTGACCGAGACAGGCCTTGAGACACTAACGAAATTCCCGCGAGACATCCATGTCAAATCCTGACCAGCCGGCAGCGCCGGGCGGTGCGGCGCCCGACATCGATGCCGGACTTCTCGACCGGATGATCGAGATCCGCCGCCATCTGCACCGCCATCCCGAGCTATCGAACCACGAGGCAGGCACGCAAGCCTATCTCCGGCAGATGCTGGCCGGGCAGGGGATCGAGGATATCCGCGACGTCGCCGGGTTCGGGCTTGCGGTCGATATTGTCGGCACCGGCAAGCCGTCAAATCGCAAGGTGGCGATCAGGGTAGATATCGATGCCTTGCCGATCGAGGAGGAGTCCGGCGTCGACTTCGCGTCGGAAAATCCCGGCGTTATGCATGCCTGCGGCCATGACGCCCATGCCTCGATGGGCTTTGCGGTGGCCGCGCATCTTCACCAGTCGCGCGACAGTTTCGGCGGCACCGTCCGTCTCATCTTCCAGCCGGCCGAGGAGGACGAACCGTCGGGCGGCAAGCGGGTGGTGGAAGAGGGGCTGCTCGACGATGTCGATGCCGCGATCTGCATTCACGTCGATCCCTACACGCCATCCGGCAAGGTTGCCGTCGGCTCCGGTCCCTACACGCTGGCCTGCGATACGTTCGATATTGTTGTCACCGGCTCGGCGGCGCACGCGGCAAAACCCTACGAGGGTGTCGATGCGCTGACTGTCGCCTGCTCGATGGTGAGCGAACTGCAGAAGATCGTCTCGCGCGAAACCGATCCTTACAATCCGCTGGTGATTTCGGTGACATCAATCAATGGCGGCAACGCCTACAACGTGACCGCCGGCAAGGTCACGCTGAAGGGCACCATCCGCAGCGGCAGCGACACCACCCGCGAACGCGCCCGGCGCCGGCTTCGCGAGATACTCGAGGGCATCGCGGCAAGCCATGGCGCCACCGTGCAGGTCGACATCCACAAGGGCGAACCCGGTGTCGTCAACGATGCCGAGATGACCGAGCTGGTCCTTACCGGCGCGAGAGCCAGCATCGGCGCCGACAATGTCCTCAACATGCCGGGATGGAGCATTGCCGACGACTTTGCCTATTACAGCGAAAAACGCCCGTCGGTCTATTTCCGGCTCGGCATTCGCAACGAAGAAGTCGGCTCGGTCTATCCGCTGCACCATGCCAGGTTTCGCGTCGACGAGGCCGCGCTGAAAGCCGGCGTCGCCACGATGGTCTCGGCGGCGACGCTGTTCTTGTCGACACGGCCGGATGATGCCGCCTGAACGGCGATCGGCTCAGTATTTGATCGCCCGCCGCTCGATCAGGACCACGAGGCAGAACAGGACAATCGACAGGCCCGATGACAGCACGATCGCCGCGTAGAGGCGGTCCGACTGATAGTTGAAGGACGCCTGGATGATCAACGCGCCAAGCCCTTTGTCCGAGCCGATCCATTCGCCGACAATGGCGCCGATCACGGCCGTGGCCGAGGCGATCCTGAGCGATGAGAACAGCATCGGTAAAGCGCGCGGCAGGCGCAGGCTCCAGAACACCTCCCAGCGTGTCGCCGACAGCACGCGGAACAGCTCATGCTCGTTGCTGCTGGCCGAATCCAGCCCGCGGATCATGTTGACCAGCGTCGGGAAGAAACAGATCACCGCCGCAATGACGATCTTCGGCGTCATGCCCAGCCCGAAGATCAGCATGATGATCGGCGACAGCGCCAGGATGGGAATGGTGTTGAAGAACAGCACGATCGGGAAATAGGCCGCCTGCAGCACACGATTGTGCACGAACAGCACCGCCAGCAGCACGCCGGCGAGATTGCCGATGGCAAAGCCCGCCAGCGCCTCGATGAGCGTCGGCCAGAGATTGCCGAGCAGCAGGGAAAAGCTCTTCTGGAAGACACCTAGGATCGCGGTCGGCGTCGGCACGATATAGGTCGGCACGCCAAGCCAAGG
Source organism: Mesorhizobium sp. P2_C5_2 (assembly GCF_056404535.1). Lineage (NCBI taxonomy): Bacteria > Pseudomonadati > Pseudomonadota > Alphaproteobacteria > Hyphomicrobiales > Phyllobacteriaceae > Mesorhizobium > Mesorhizobium sp. P2_C5_2. The sequence continues at coordinate 363,539 of NZ_JBFUDV010000004.1, forward strand.
CAGCAGGAACTGCCAGGTGAGAAGGATGGAAGCGGCGCCGAGAACGGGCAGCCCGATCGCCAGCGTTGGCGGCAAAGGCTCCTGTCTCATGAGGCCAGTTCCAAGGCTTCGCGCAGCTCCGCCATGGCGGAAACGATGGCCGGGTCTTCGCGCGAGCAGCGATTGCCGTCCTGCTTGAACGGCCGCATGTCCAGATCCTTGACCAGCCGTCCGGGATTGGCGGCAAGCACGATGACGCGTTCGCCGAGATAGGCCGCTTCGGCGATCGAATGGGTGACGAACAGGATGGTCGTGCCGGTGCGCCGCCACAGCGCCAGCAACTCGTCATTGAGGCGGTCGCGGGTGATTTCGTCGAGCGCGCCGAACGGCTCGTCCATCAGGAGCAGCTTCGGCTGTCCGAGCAATGCACGGGCGATCGCCACGCGCTGCCGCTGGCCGCCGGAAAGGTGGTGCGGCAGGCGCTCGCCAAAGCCACCAAGGCCCATCAGCTCCAGCAATTCCTCTGAGCGGTCCTCAATCTGGCGCGTCAGGCTGCCTTGCCCGACACCGAGCGGCAAACGCACATTGTCGCGCACTGTGCGCCAGGGCAGCAGCGTCGAATCCTGGAAGACGAAGCCGACATCCCGGCGCGAGCGCACCGCATGCGGCGTGTCGCCAAGCACGCTGATCATGCCACCGAGCGGATCGAGCAGGTCGGCAACGACCCGCAGCAAGGTCGACTTGCCGCAGCCCGATGGCCCAAGGATCGACAGGAACGAGCCGGCCGCGACGGTCAAGTCGAGGCCGGAGAGCACTTTGACGGCCGAATGCCGGCCGCCATAGCCGACATCCAGCCTCTGAGCCTCGATCGCGTTCGGCGTTAGATCAGCATGAAGTTTGATCGTCATGTTGATCTAACTCTTTGCTGGAGCATGATCTTTTCCAAAAACCGGTTCCCACTTTTTGGGATCATGCTCTAGGCAGCGGGTGCGTCGAGTTTGGGCCGGTCGGCGGCCGAGAGTTCGAGGATCTTGGTGGTGTAGACGTCAGCCGCGGCCGGGCGTCCGTTCGGGTATTGTCCGACCTTGTCCAGCAGCGCCAGCTGCTCCTCGATCGAGGAAGGGTCGAACGTTCCCCAGCCGTCCTTGGCAGTCGTGCCGTCGAAGGACAGTTTCAGCACCAGATTGACGGTCTTTTCCTCCCAGCCGAGATCCATTTCCGGATAGGCGGCGACCATCTTCTTCACCGCTTCCTGTGGGTTGGCGTGCACCCAGCCCCAGCCTTTGCCGACGGCGCCGATGAACTTGGCCAGCGTCTCCGGATCCTTCTCGATGGCCGAGTCGGTGGCGAAGTAGACATCGGCGTAGGAGTTCAGCCCGAGATCGCGCACCAGAAGGTCGATGCGGTCGTCACCGACGACGCTCAGCGCCTGCGTGTTGGTGATCCAGCCGCCGATCGCGTCGACGTCGCCGCGCACGAGCGGGCCCTTGTCGAAGCCGACATTGACGACGGTGACGTCTGCCGGGTCGATGCCGTTCTTGGCCAGGATCTCGTCGATGACAAAGCGTGCCGTCGGCTGGATGCCGATCTTCTTGCCCTTGAGGTCGGCGACGCCGCGGATCGGCTTGGCTGGCTTGGAGGTCAAGGCATAGGGGCCGGTGCGGAAACCACAGGCGATGATCTTGACCGGCACGCCGCTGGCGCGCGCTGCAAACAGCTGCGGCGTCTCTGAGAACTGGCCGAGCTGGGCCGAACCCGAGACGACCGGCGGCACGGTGGCGGAATTCGGTCCGCCGGGGCTGAATTCCACGTCGAGGCCGGCGGCCTTGAAGTAGCCGTTGGCGACGGCGGCGATGTCGCCGATCTGTCCGTTCGACACCAGCCAGTCATACTGGATGACGACCCTGCCGGCGGCCCTGGCGCCCGGCGTCAGCACCAGCTGCATGCCGGCGGATGCGGCTGCCACGGCGGCGATGCCGGATGTCACGAAGCTGCGGCGGTTCATATCGAAATGCTTGTTCCCACTCATTTTTCGCTCCTGTTGCAAGCGTTGCTCTGTTCATTGCGCACCGCTCCCACGGCGCACTGTCGTCTACGGCTGTTCGTCGTGGTAGTCGCCGGGGCCGCCGTCGAGCCAGGCGTATAATTCCCAGAGCGTGTCGTCCGGGTCGGCGAAGTAGGCGCAGCGCGCGTTCCAGACATAGTTTTGCGGCGGGCCGTAGAAGGGCACGCCCTTGGCGCTGAGCTCGCCATGCAGACGGTCGATGTCGGCTGGCCTATCGAGCCTGACCGCCACGCAGACCTTGTGGGCATGGCGCGGCGATTTGAGCTTCGACACGCCGGTGTGCTGACTGATGTGGTCGATCTCCCATGCCGCCAGCGTCACGCCCTCGCCATGGAAATCGGCAAAGCCTTCGGCGCGCCGGCGCAGCCGGAAGCCGAGTTTCTCGACGTAGAAGTCGACCGTGCGCCCGATGTCCTCGACCAGCAGGCAGACATCCGAAATCGCGTAGGCGCCCCCGAGCGGCATGGCTAAATCCCCTTGCTGGTCGGTAGGCGCCGCGCCGCCGGCAGCTTGACGCCGACGCGCTCAGCCGCGCCGATGATGTGGGCGCGCATCGCTGCCTCGGCGGCTGCGGGATCGCCGGCGACCAGCGCCTCGTAGATGCGCACATGCTCGCCGACATTGACCTCGACCAGATCGTGCAAGGGGTTGGTCTGCCGCGCGTAATAGATCGAGCGGCGGATCTGCTCGCAGACGAAGGAAATGAAGGTGTGGATGTAGCTATTGCCCGTGGCGCGCGCGATCTCGCGATGGAACAGAAGGTCAGCGTCGATGCTGCCTTCTTCCCAGCGCTCCTCGCCGCTCATCCGGTCGAGTGCCGCCTTGATCGCATCGAGATGCTCCTGGCCACGCCGTTCGGCAGCAAGCGCGGCGGATTCGGCCTCCAGAATGCAGCGCAGCTCGAACAGCCGCTCCATATTCTGGCCTTCCCTGAGCGCCTCGCCATCGATGCGGATCGACGCCCGCTGCTCCGGCGCCAGCACGAAGGCGCCGATGCCTTGCCGCGCCTCGATCATGCCGTCGGCCCTGAGCTGCGCGATCGCCTCGCGCACCACATTGCGGCTGACACCGAATTTTTCCGACAGCTCCTGTTCCGTCGGCAGCCGCGTGCCGGGGCTGAGGTCGCCCGATTCTATCTCGCGGCCGAGGAAGGTCGCGACACGGTGCGGCAGCGTTTCAACAGTGCCGATGGCGGCCAGTCTTTGCTTCATGGAGTGGTCTCCGTTGCCGGCAGAAGACAGCCGGGGTTCATCAGCCCTTGCGGGTCGAGTGCATTCTTCAGCGTACCGATGAGCCGGCGATGGGCAGGCGCCAGACCGGCCATGAAGGTGCGGTGGCGGGTGCGGCCGATGCCATGTTCGGCGCTGATCGAGCCGCCGAGCGCATGGACGATCCGGTAGAGCCCGGCGGTGATGTCGGCGCCCCGGGCGCGGGCCTCGCGCTCGGCAAGGCCTTCCGGCGGCAGCACGTTGAAATGGATGTTGCCGTCGCCCGCATGGCCGTACGCCAACGGCAGCCATCCCCGATGATCCTGCGCCACGAAGCGGCGCGCCTGATCGATGAGGGCAGGGACATCCGAGATTCTTACCGAAAGATCGGTGCGCACATGATAGCCGCGCTTGGCCTGGCCCTCGACCAGCCCTTCGCGGATTGCCCAGAACGATTTTGCCTGAGCGCTGCTTTCGGCAAGCACGGCGTCGATGACTAGGCCGCTCTCCATCGCTTCGCCAAGGAAATCGACCAGCAGCGTGCGCAGGTCGATCGCAGCACTGGCCGACAGTTCGATCAGCACATGCACCGGAGCCTCGACCGGCGACACCGTTTTGGCGTCGATCAGGCGGGCTAATGCCATGCATTCCGAGCCGATGATCTCGAAGGCCGACATCAGATCGGCCGAGGCACGGCGCGCCTGCCGGAACAGCGCAATCGCCGCTTCGAACGAGGCAAGGCCGAGATAGGCAGTCTCGGTCCGGACGGGTTTTGGGAACAGCTTCAGCTCGACGCCGGTGATGATGCCGAGCGTGCCTTCCGAACCGATGAAAAGCTGCTTCAGATCATAGCCGGTGTTGTTCTTGCGCAGGCCGGAAAAGCCGTCCCACAACTCGCCGTCCGGCAGCACCACTTCGAGGCCGAGAATGAGATCGCGCGCCATGCCGTAGCGCAGCACGTTGATGCCGCCGGCGTTGCTCGCCGCATTGCCGCCGATCTGGCAGCTGCCCTGGGCGCCGAGCGCCAGCGGAAACAGGCAGTCCTGCGCGTCGGCGGCGTCTTTTGTCGTCTGCAAGACGCAGCCGGCATCGGCCTGCAGCACGAAATTGTCGGCATCGACGCGGCGAATGGCGTTCAGCCGCTCGAGGCTGATGACCACGGAGTTTTGCGTCTCGATGTCGATCGCACCCGCCACCAGCCCGGTATTGCCGCCTTGCGGGATGATGCCGAGACCCAGCGCGCCGCACAGCCGCACCACCGCCTGGACCTCGGCCACCGAAGCCGGCCGCAGCACGGCCAGGGCTGCGCCATGATGATCGCCCGACCAGTCGCCGAGATATTTCGCCATGCCGACGGCATCGACGGTCACGCCGTTTGGCCCGATAGCGTCCTGCAGGGCGCTGAGAGCGTCTGGCGAAAGAGCATGCATGGTCATCAGCGGCCGTGAAATGATGTTGGGCTATAGGGTGATACATATCATCCTACAACTGATATCGAGTCAACGAGTCTGTGCCGCGAACGGTGGACAAATCGCAATGGCTTGCGTGTTTGAGCGGCTGTCTGCGGCGCGGATGCGTCACGCCGAGCGGCGTGGCTGACTGCTATGCCGCCAGGAATAGCGCGACGTCCGGGCGCGGAAATCAGTGGGTCAGGGTGCCGGGCGAGGCGCTGGTACCAACCGGTCGCGTTGATCCTACAAGTACTGCTCGACTTTCTTGCCGACGGTCAGGAAGCGCAGCGGGTCGATGGCTTCGCCATTGTGGCGGACTTCGTAGTGCAGATGCGGGCCGGTCGAGCGGCCGCTGCTGCCGGTCTTGCCGACGATATCGCCGGCGGCGAGCTTCTGCCCGACTTCCACGTCGATTTCGCTCAAATGGCCATAGCGGGTGGCAAAGCCATTGCCATGGTCGACCTCGACCATGCGGCCATAGCCGCCGTTCCAGCCGGCCTTGGTGACGACACCGGCAGCGGTGACCTTGGCCGCCATGCCGATCGGCGCGCGGAAATCCATACCAGAATGCAGGGCTGCGGTGCCAAGGATCGGGTCGGTGCGCACGCCGAACGGGCTGGTGACGGAGTGGCCGGGGGCCGGGTTGGCAAGCGGCAGCCGCCGCGCCTCTTTCTTCAACTGGTCGAGCGTATCCAGCGCCTCGTCGAGTTCCTTGACCTTGCTGTCGAACATCATCGAGGAGTCGAGCGGGATCAGCGGCCCGCCGACATCGCTTTCGTTTTTGCCGAAATCGCTGTCGACAGGCAGGCCGGCCGCCTCGAGCGCCTGCGTGATGGCATCGGCGTTCTTGTAGGCATTGTCGGCAAGCGTGGCGATACGGGTGAGCTGCTGGCTTTCGATGGCCTTCAGCGAATCGTTGATCGAGACGAACAGCTTGTCGGCACGGTCCGCCGCCGTTTCGCTGGGCAGCGGATCGGAGCGGGTCGACCACAGCGAGAACGGCCTGGTGTCGGCCGAACCGAGGCTGGCGACCGAATAGGCCAGGGGCTCGCTGCCGGTCAGTTCGGCATGTTCATCGGGCTTGGTCGCCGTATCCGCGGCGGCCGGCGTTCCGACTTCGTTTTCCGCCCGTTCGAGAATCGGGCCAAGGCGGCCATGACGCTGGCTGAGCTGGCTCTGCCGCTCGAGCAGTTCGCTGACCTTGGTTTCCATCAGTTTCTGGTCGAGAAGCTGGCGGCTGGTGATGCGGTCAACCTGCGCGCGCAATGCCGAGATGCGATCCTCATAGGCCTGCTGCATGCGCGCCTGCCTGGCCGTGGTGGCGCCGATCAGATCGTCGCGCAGCACCAGGTAGGAGGTTGCGAGCAGATAGCCGATGGCGATTGCCGCAAGTGCCGAACCAAGAAAGGCGACGAGCCACGGTCGGATGGTGAAATGCCGTATTTCATTGCCCCGCGCAATGATGACCGTATGGGGCTCCCTGCGCCTGCCGAAGACCGTTGACTGACCGGTTGGGTTCACGGGACCAAGCTTTCGTTACGACACCAACGAAGCCTGATTACACATTATTAGGGTTAACAAAGTTTTGCCGTGGGTGCTGTCTGGCAAGGATTGCGCGCGAAACGAGCGGCAGGTTGTAGGAGGGTGGCGAGATCGATGGCGCGTCAGAGCGCGCGCACCGCCTCCAGCACCGCTTCGGCATGGCCCTTCACGCGAACCTTGCGCCAGATACCGGCGATCCGGCCGTCCTTGCCGATCAGGAACGTCGCCCGTTCGACGCCCATATAGTTGCGGCCATACATCGTCTTTTCGACCCACAGATTGTAGGCCTCGATCACTTTGCGCTCTTCGTCGGCAACCAGGTCGACGGTGAGATCGTATTTGGTTTTGAACTTGTCGTGTTTCTTGACGCTGTCCGGCGACAGGCCGATCACAACGGCGCCGGCCTTTTCGAACTCCGGCTTCAGTTGCGAAAAGCTGATCGCCTCATTGGTGCAACTTGTGGTGTCGTCCTGCGGATAGAAGTAAAGTACGAGGGGTTTTCCCCGCAACGCGGCAAGGCTGAGCGAGCCGCCGCCATCGCGCGGAAGGTCGAATTGGGGGGCGGCGTCGCCAATGTCGAGATCAGCCATATCGATGCCCTTGTTTGAGGTTACGCGCCAGGCTGCATCGTTATAGTGTCGAGCGGGGATTCGTCCACGATCGAATTCGTTCAACGGAAAATTGCGTGGATCAGGAAGAACCGCAGCACGAGAAGATCCGGTTCAGGCGTGACGAGATCACCGACCTGGGGACTTTCCCGTCTGCTTGCAGTGTGCCGCCGCTCGGCAAGGCACGCATCGGCCGTGGCTTTCGCATCCTTGCCCGCCTGTTTGCCGGCGTTGCGGCGCTGGTGCTGCTGGCGGCCGTTGCCGTCTATGTCATTGGCGCCACCGGCATAGGCAGCGAGCGGCTGCGGGCGGAAGCCGAAACGGCGATCGAGAAACTCGCCGGTTTCGACGTCAATGTCGCCGTCGGTCCAGCCCGCCTGACACTCGACGGCTCAAGCTTCATTGCGCTGCAGGTCAACGACGTCAGCGTCAAGACCGCCGACGGCAGGCCGATGGCCGATGCCGGGCGCGTCCGTTTCGGCATCCGTCTGATCCCGCTGTTTTCGGGCGAGGTACGGCTGACCAGCGCCAGGATTTCCGACGCCCATATCGTCACCGCGGCCATGCCGTCGGGCGGCGACTGGACAGCCGGGCTGCGCAATCAAGACGGCCTCATCGATCCGGAAAAACTGGTCGCCGCTGTCTTCGGCAACGTCAACCACGCGCTTGATGCCGTGCGCGAGGATTCGATGCGCCGCATCGACCTCAAAAATGTCGCGTTCGAATTACCCGAGGCGGGAACGGTCAAGCTGGTCAACATTGCCAATGCCACGGTGCTGCAGTCGGGCCCCGGCAGCATGGAGTTTTCGTCCGAGGCGGATGTCGACGGCCGGGCGCTTACGGTCACCGCCACCGCCACCCGCGATACGACCTCCCTGCGCGTCACTGCATTGAACGCCGCCATCGACATGGCGGATGTTCCAGAGACCACGCCGGCGGCCGGTGGAAAAACCGGCGCGATCGCTTTGAAGCTGACGGGCGCTGAAGGTTCGGGCGAGAGCGATTCTCGGCTGACGGCCTCACTGTCGCTAACCGGCTCGGTGCTCGATCTCGGCACACGCGGGCTGTTGCCGGCCGATGTCGATGTCGACGCCAACCTTGTCTCCGGCTCCAACAAGATCGATGTCGGCAGGCTGGTTTTGAAGACCGGGCGCTCGACTTTCAATTTCGCCGGTTCGATCGGGCCAAAGCCACCGACCGGCGCGGCGGGCGAGGAGCCTTCCTATCGTTACGACCTGACCAGCGACGGCTCGACGCTGGCGCCGGCGGAATCGCCCGAGCCGGCGCTGAATTTCTTCGCCCGCATCGCCGGCGTCTATCAGATCAAAAGCCGCAAGCTCGTCGCCGAGCAGATCGGCGTCAGGTCGGGATCGGGCAGCGAGGTTCTGGGTACGGGTTCGGTTTCCTTCATCGACAATGGGCCGCCGGGCATTTCCTTGTCCCTGAATGTCCACGACATGCCGGTCTCGCATGTCAAGCAATTGTGGCCCTGGTTCTCCGCCAAGAATGCCCGGCTGTGGGTGCTGAAGAACCTGTTCGGCGGTCGTGTCACCGATGCCAGCCTGCAATTCCAGGTCGTGCCGGGACGTCTCGGCAACGGGGTGCCGCTTTCCGCCGATGAGGTTTTCGGCAGGTTCCAGGTCGAGGGCTCGCGCTTTGACACGGCCGGCCGCATCCCGCCGATCCGCGATGCCATTGGCGTGGTTTCCTTCCACGGCAACGATGTCGACATCGCGCTGTCCTCGGGCAGCGTCTATATGCCGAGCGGCCGCACCGTGGCGGCAAGCAATGGCACGCTTGCGGTGAAAGCGGCGAACCACCCGCCGGTGATCGGCGCGCTCGAAATCGACGTCGCCGGCGAGGCGCCGGCCATCGCCGAGCTCGCCTCCTATGAACCGATCAACGCCATGCGCCATGTCGGCATAGCGCCGGACGACCTGTCCGGCACGGTGACCGGTCACGTCAAGGCCGACATTCCGCTGCAGTCCGGTGTCGACACCTCGAAGCTCGATTGGCTGGTGTCTCTCGACTACAAGGACCTGTCGCTCGCCAAGCCGTTCGAAGATCAGACGGTGACCGATGCCGACGGTTCGATCGAGGTCGGACCCGACAAGGCGGTGATCTCGGCCGACGCGAAGCTGAACGGCATTCCGGCCGAGCTCGACCTGGTCGAGCCGCTCAGGGATGACGGACCGCCGCGCAGCCGCAAGGTGGCGCTTGTGCTCGACGACAAGACGCGCGCCATAGCCATGCCTGGCCTTTCGCCGCTGATTTCCGGCACCATAAAGGTGGCGATCGACAAGAGCGGCGAAGGCGGCAATCAGAACGTTGCGGTCGACCTGACCAGCGCCAGGCTGGACATTCCCTGGGCCGGCTGGAGCAAGGGGCCGGGCATTCCCGCCAATGCCACCTTCACCATGGCCAAGTCCGGCGACACCACGACGCTGTCCGATTTCGACCTCGACGGAAAGAGCTTTTCGGTCGAAGGCGATGTCGTCCTGGTCAAGGGCGCTTTGTCGTCGGCGCGCTTCAGCAAGGTCGCCTTGAACCGTGGCGACGACGTCGCGGTGACGGTGAAGCGGTCGGGCAAGGGCTTTGCGGTCGACGTCAGCGGTAATGCGCTCGACGCCCGCTCGCTGATCAAGCAGTTCACCTCCGACGTCGATACCGCCACCAAGACCACGGGCACGGATGCGGTTTCGGTCAGCGCCGATGTCAATTCGCTCACCGGTTTCCACGACGAAGTGCTGTCCAATCTGAAGCTCGACTACAGCGCCGCCGGTTCCAAGGTAAACGGGCTGAAGGTCAGCGCCACGGCAAGTTCAGGCGCCGCCATCACCATCAGCAACACCGCAGGCAACGGGGCGCGCGCACTCAACATGACGTCGGCCGACGCCGGCGCCATATTGCGCTTCCTCAACATCTACGAGCACATGGAAGGCGGCTCGATCACGCTGGCGCTTGCCGGCTCAGACGACGGGCCGATGCGGGGCCAGGTCGACTCGAGCAACTTTTTTATCGTTGACGAACCGAAGCTCGCTTCGATCGTATCGACCACGCCGGTGGGCGACAGCCGCAGCCTGAACGAAGCAGTCAAAGGCAAGATCGACACCTCGCGGGTAAAGTTCGAGCGCGGCTATACCGAGATTGACAAGGGAAGCGGTTACCTGAAGCTGGCCAATGGCGTCCTGCGTGGCCCGCGCATCGGCACCACCTTCCAGGGCACGCTCTACGACCAGGACAACAATATGGACATGACCGGAACGTTCATGCCGGCCTATGGCCTCAACCGCATCTTCGGCGAATTGCCGCTGGTTGGCGCGCTGCTTGGCAATGGCCGGGACCGCGGCCTGATCGGTGTCACCTACCGGCTCAAAGGCAACGCCAACAAGCCGGTGCTCGACATCAACCCGCTATCGGTGATCGCGCCAGGCATTTTCCGGTCGATCTTCGAATACCGCTGAAGATCCGTCAGAAGACGGCTCAGGCCGGCCGCACAAGCACGTGTTTTTTCTTGCCCACTGAGAGCTTCGCGACGTTTTCCGGACTCAAATCCTGAGGTGTCACCATCCGGCGGTCGTCCGCCACAGGCTGGTCGTTGAGGCGCACGGCGCCGCCCTGGATGTGACGCCGCGCTTCGCCGTTGGACCCGGCAAGGCCTGCAGTGACCAGCAGCGACAGGATGCCGATGCCGGCCTCCAGCGCCGCGCCTTCCACCTCGACGGTCGGCAGGGTTTCAGCGGTCACGCCTTCCTCGAACGTCTTGCGCGCGGTTTCTTCGGCCTGTTGGGCGGCCTCGCGGCCGTGCACGATGGCCGTGGTTTCCGTCGCCAGCACCTTCTTGGCCTCGTTGATCTCCGAGCCGCCAAGAGCTGCCAGCTTTGCTATCTCCGACAACGGCAGGCGGGTGAAGATCTTCAGGAAGCGCTCGACGTCGGCGTCTTCGGTGTTGCGCCAGTACTGCCAGAAATCGTACGGCGAGAAGAGGTCGCCGTTCAGCCACACCGCGCCCTTGGCCGACTTGCCCATCTTGGCGCCCGACGATGTCGTCAGAAGCGGTGTGGTCAGTGCATAGAGCTGCGGCGTGCCCATGCGGTGGCCGAGATCGACGCCGTTGATGATGTTGCCCCACTGGTCCGAACCGCCCATCTGCAGCCGGCAGTCATGGCGGCGGCTGAGCTCTACGAAATCATAGCCCTGCAGGATCATGTAGTTGAATTCGAGGAACGACAGCGACTGCTCGCGATCGAGCCTGAGCTTCACGCTGTCGAAGGTGAGCATGCGGTTGACCGAGAAATGTCGGCCGACATCGCGCAAGAACTCGACATAATTGAGCTTCATCAGCCAGTCGGCATTGTTGACCATGATCGCGTCGTTGCCAGTGTCGCCGAAGCGCAGGATGCGGCCGAAAATGCGCTTGATGCCTTCGATGTTGGTGGCGATCGCCTCGGGCGTCAAAAGGCTGCGCTGATCGTCGCGGAAGGACGGGTCGCCGATCATCGAGGTGCCGCCACCCATCAGCGCGATCGGCCGATGGCCGGTCTCCTGCATCCAGTAGAGCATGGTCGCCGATATCAGATTGCCGATATGCAGGCTGGTCGCCGTGGCGTCGTAGCCGACATAGGCGGTTACGGTTTCCTTCGCGAAAAGTTGATCGAGGCCGGTCTCATCTGAGATCTGGTGGATGAAGCCGCGCTCGCTCATGACGCGCAGGAAATCGGATTTGAAGGCGGACATTTTCTCTTCCTGAAAGCGCCGGGCCCGAACCGCCCGACGTGATATGAACGCGGGCGTTTAGCATCCAAGCGCGATCAGCAAAAGTGGTTTCCGGTTTTGCGTTCGATCGCGCGCCAAAATCAAAAGTCGCGATCAGCAAAAGTGGTTTCCGGTTTTGCGTCCGCACGGACTGCGTATGCTGCACTGCCGCGCGAGCTTGCTTCATCGTGCCGGCTGGCGTAATGAGGCGCCGCGCCAACGGGTTCTTGCAGCCTTCGATCCGCTGGAACGGCACCGCACGGCATCCACCAAAATGCCATATCCTGTGACAGAGCCCGACGCGACATATGCCGGACGCATTGATATCCATCGTCATTCCCTGCCGCAACGAGGCGGCGAACCTGCCGCTTCTGATCGACGAGATCGAGGCCGCGATGACCGGCCGCGACTTCGAAATCATCATCGTCAATGACGGTTCGACCGACGACACGGCTTCGGTGCTTGCCGCCGAGGCGGCCAAACGCCCGTTTCCGCTTCGTCACCTGCGCCATGAGAAATCCGCCGGCCAGTCGCTTTCGGTGCGCTCCGGCGCATGGGCGGCGCGGGGCGCCATCGTCGCCACCATCGATGGCGACGGCCAGAACGATCCGCAATATATCCCCGTGCTGGTCGATGCGCTGCGTCAAGCAGGGCCTGATTTCGGCGCCGCGCAAGGGCAGCGGCTGAAGCGCCGCGACAGCAAGATCAAGCAATTGGCGTCACGCTTCGCCAACTGGCTGCGTGGCGCGATCCTGCATGACGACACCCGCGACACCGGTTGCGGCCTGAAGGCGATCCACACCGATATCCTGCGCAAACTGCCGTTCTTCGACGGCACGCATCGTTTTGTCCCGGCGCTGGTCATCCAGGAAGGCTACCGCGTCGTGCACTGCGACGTCGTCGACCGCTCACGCCGCCACGGCAAGTCGAATTACGGCATCTTCGACCGCGGCCTGCAAGGCGCACTCGATCTTGCCGGCGTCTGGTGGCTTCGGCGCAGGCGCCGCAGAATGCCAAAGGTAGAGGAAATCACGCATGGCTAACGTGTTCCAGGAACTGGCGACCTGGCTGCATCAGGTTTTCATCAAGCAGTTCGACGCCTGGATCCTGCTCGGCTTCGTCGCCCAGTTCTTCTTCACCATGCGCTTCGTCGTGCAGTGGCTTGCCTCGGAAAAAGCTAAGCGCAGCGTCGTGCCGGTCGCCTTCTGGTTCTTTTCCCTGTTCGGCGGCGGCCTGCTGCTGATCTATGCGATCGTGCGTCAGGATCCGGTGTTCATCGCCGGCCAGGCCATGGGCATGCTGATCTATATCAGGAACCTCTGGCTCATCGCCAATGAGCGCAAGGCGGCGGCGATGACCAAGGTCGACTAGGAAGTCTCGAAGGCAGGATCCGGTGGTCGCAATGAACAGGAATTATGTCCTGCTTTTCCTGTTCAGCCTGCTGCTGACTGCCAGCGGGCTGGCTTCGCTGCCGCCGATCGACCGCGATGAATCGCGTTTCGTCCAGGCCACCAAGCAGATGGTCGAAACCGGCGATTATGTCGACATCCGCTTCCAGGACATGTCACGCTACCAGAAGCCGGTCGGCATCTATTGGCTGCAATCGGCGGCCGTGGCGCTGAGCGGCGAGGGGGCCGGGGCGCCGATCTGGGTCTATCGCCTGGTCTCGGCGCTGGGCATCGCTATTGCCGTCGTGGCGATTGCCTGGACAGGCACCAGTCTTTTCGGCGCCAATGCCGGCCTCGCGGCCGGACTGATCATGGCAGCGATCTTCGCCACCGCCTTCGAAGGCCGCGACGCCAAGACCGACGCCATGCTTCTGGCCTGCTGCGTTGCGGCGCAAGGCGCCCTGGCGCGGATCTACACGGCGTCGCGCCGCAACGAACCGATTGCCGGCCATTTCTGGTGGATATTCTGGGTGGCGCAAGGCATTGCGATCCTGATCAAGGGACCGATCGCGCCTCTGTTGTCGGTGCTGACGGTTGCCGCGCTGTTTGCCTTCGAGCGCGATGGGCGCTGGCTGAAAAACCTGAAGTTCGGCCGCGGCCTTCTGATTGTGCTGTTGATCGCGCTGCCCTGGCTCGCGCTGATCACCTGGAAGAGCCATGGCGCCTTCCTGCAGCAAGCGGTCGGCAAGGACATGCTGGGCAAGGTGGCCTCAGGGGAGGAATCGCACGGCATTCCACCCGGCTTCTATGTGCTGACCTATTCGCTGTTCATGTGGCCGTTCGGGCTGATCGCCGTCGGCGCCGGGCTGCAGGCGCTCAACCGCTTGCGTGACGATCCGCGCCTGCGCTTTTGCCTTGCCTGGTATATCCCGTTCTGGCTGGTGTTCGAGCTGATCCCGACCAAGCTGCCGCATTATGTGCTGCCGGCCTATCCCGGCATGGCGTTGCTGGTCGGCTGGCTTCTGACCCTGCAGCCGGAGGACGCGAATGCGCCGCTCAAGCGCTGGCAGTCATGGCTTTGGTGGTCGACCGCCTTCGGTCTCGGCCTGGTCAGCATCGGCCTGGCCGTTGTCTCGGTTGGCGCGCCGATCTATCTCGCCAAGGTATTCTCCTGGTGGAGCATTCCGGCCGCACTTGCAGCACTTGTCACCGGCTATCTCGCCTTCCCCCGCCGTTTGCAGGTGCCGCTCCCCCGCATCGGCGCGATCGCGGCCGGCGCCGGCATCACCCTTGGCTTGCTGTTCGGGATAATTGCCCCGTCGCTGAAGCCGATCTGGCTGAGCCCGGCGATCAAGGCCGCGGTCGACGCGAACCGTCCCTGCGACACGACCGTGCTTGCCTCGGCGCCGTATCACGAACCGAGCCTTGTCTTTCTGGTCGGGACCAAGACAATCCTGACCGATGTTGACGGCGTCGCCGTACACCTGCTCGGCGATCCGGCCTGCGCGCTCGGGCTGGCGCCTGTCGCCGACGAGAAGAAGCTGAACGACACGCTGGCCGCGCAAGGCAAGACGGCGAGCCGTCTCGCCGAGATCGACGGCCTCAATTATTCCTCGGGCGACAGACTATCGCTTGGCCTCTACCGGGTGGCCAGGTGAAAACGCGCGTGACGCCGTCCGTGGTGTTCCGCCGGTCGCGCGACAATTTCCTTGATACGATGCGCATCGTCGGCAGGCGCTTTGCCGCGCGCAAAGCCTACTATCCCCACATTGCCTGGCCGGTCTGGGTCGTGGCCTGGATCCTGCTTGCAGCTGCCGCCTTCGTTCACCTCGACCGGGCGGCAGGCGTCCTCTGGGGAGAATGGCCGCCTCGTCTTGCCAGGTTTACTGAGTTTTTCACCGTTTTTGGCCTCGGCGGCTGGTATCTGATCCCAGCGGCTGCCTGTCTCGTCGCCGCCAATCTGACGGATTGGAGAAACCTTTCCAGACGAACGCGGATGCTGGTCTACAACTGGACCTGCTTTGCCTTCCTTGTGCTTGGCGGGGTTGGCCTGTCGGGCCTTGCGGTCAATGTGCTGAAATACGGCATCGGCCGGGCGCGGCCGCTCTATTTTGACAATTTCGGCGTGCTGTCCCTGCATCCATTCGCCATGAATGCCCGCTTTGCCGCTTTTCCATCCGGCCACGCTACCACTATGGGCGCCGTGTTCGGCATCGCTCTGCTGCTGTTTCCAAAGCGCTGGTACGTCGCACTGGCGATCACCGCCTGCATCGCCTCCACCCGGGTGTTCGTCGGCGCGCATTACCCAAGCGACGCGGTCGCCGGTTTCGGCCTCGGCTGCGCCGTCGCGATCCTGTGCGGGCTTATCCTTGCGCGGCTCGGCTTCATCTTCCGCCGGACATCGGCCGGCCTGCCTATGCGCAAGACGACCTTTCGGTTGGCAGGCGGTCCACCGAACGGCCGACCGGTTCAAAGCCGCATCGCTGCGGACCGGCCAGCAAACTACTGAGGCTCAAGCCCGCCATAGGATCGAACCAGCCCGGCCATGTCCGGCGCGCTTGCGCTCGGCACTTCGCTTTCCAGCCCTTCCGCGACACCGACACGATCGGCGACAGGCCGGTTCTGGCTGACCTTCCACTTGCCGCTGATCTCGGCGATCTCGATCTCTAGCCCAATAATGCCCTTGATCTGCGACTGGATGTAGGTTGGCGGCGCATCGGTCACCGCCCAGGGTGTCTCACGGGCGCCTTCCTGCGACAGCGTCAGATCGGAAATCTGCTGCGCTATCCACTCCGCATCGTCGATCACTCTGACCATCCCGCGCACCTGGACGATGGCATAGTTCCAGGTCGGCACGACCTTGCCGGTCTCGCGCTTGGTCTCATACCAGGACGGCGTCACATAGGCGTCGGCGCCCTGGAACACGACCAGCACGGGCGATGCCGGATTGTCGGCCAGCAGGCGCCATTGAGGGTTGGCCTTGGCCAGGTGCGCGCGCAGCTTGCCGTTCGGCCCCGCGTCGGCGTCGAGCAAGAACGGAATGGCGTTGGCGATGGGGCCGTCCTGTCCGTTTGAAATCAGCAGGCCAAGCGGGTGCGAGCGGATAAGGCCGTGCAGGACGTCCTGGCGCGTCTCTATGAAATGAGGAGGTTGGTACATGATCGGTCACGCCTTCTTCGGCTTCCAGAACCCGGCATTCTGCACCGTCCAGCCAGGCTGCGCCACATGTCAGGCGTGCCAGATCATATGGATCAGCGGGACGGCATTCGCGCCCGTCACGGGCACGAATGCGCGATGCCGGATCCGGAGTTCTCTGTTTTGACGCAATTCCGGACGGAAAACCGTTTTACACTTTTCCTGGAATTGCTCCTAGCGCAGCCGCTTCGGCCTCGGGTCGGACAATTCGCCGGCTAGCCGGCGGTCGAGATAGTCGGCGCATTCCTCGAGCAGCAGCTCGGAATCGTTGGCGAAGAAATGGTTGGCGCCGGGCAAGGTCTTCTGGGTGATGGTGATGCCCTTTTGCGTGTGCAGCTTGTCGACCAGGCCTTGCACGTCCTTGGGCGGCGCCACCTTGTCGGCGTCGCCATGGATGATCAGGCCCGATGACGGGCAGGGCGCCAGGAACGAGAAATCATAGGTGTTGGGCTGCGGCGCGATCGAGATGAAGCCTTCGATCTCGGGGCGGCGCATCAGAAGCTGCATGCCGATCCATGAGCCGAAGGAATAGCCGGCGACCCAGCAGCTCTTGGAATCCGGATGCAGCGACTGCACCCAGTCCAACGCCGCGGCCGCATCCGACAATTCGCCGGTGCCGTGGTCGAATTCGCCCTGGCTGCGGCCGATGCCGCGGAAATTGAAGCGCAGCGTGGTGAAATCGCGCTTCTGGAACATGTAGAAGAGGTCATAGACGATCTTGTTGTTCATCGTGCCGCCGAACTGCGGATGCGGGTGCAACACGATGGCAATCGGCGCGCTCTTTTCCTTGGAAGGCTGGTAGCGACCCTCCAGGCGGCCGGCCGGACCGGTGAAAATGACCTCAGGCATAAAATACTCCACGTGGCATACGAATGCGCGGCGCCCGGAACAACTCTTTCCTCTGGCCTTGACGCAGGGCGAGCGTCTTCTTAGAAGCTAGTTTAGAATTGTTCAAAACTGGATAGCCAGCCGTGACGGCTCGGCTATCCCCGCCGCAAGCCGCGTAAATAGGACGTCTTGCCTTGCAATTTCAAGGAAATAACGCGCTATCCCTGCGGAATGGGTTTTGACGGGATCGATTGAGTGAAAATGGCCGCAGCACGCGCCTATCTCGACTACAATGCCAGCGCGCCGCTCACCGCAGAGGCACGTGAGGCGACGATTGCCGCGCTCGATCTTGTCGCCAATCCTTCATCAGTGCATGCCGAGGGACGCACGGCGCGCAGGCTAATCGATGCTGCCCGGCGCGACGTGGCCGCGTTGGTTGGCGCCAAGGCCGAACATGTGGTGTTCACCTCCGGCGCGACCGAGGCCGCCTCGACGCTTTTGACGCCGGATTGGCAGATGGGCCGTGGCACTGTGCGCATGAGCCGGCTCTATGTCTGCGAAGCCGATCATCCTTGCCTGCTCAATGGCGGCCGTTTTCCTGCGTCTCAGGTTTCGCGGATCGGTGTCGATGCCAACGGCATCGCCGATCTCGCTCAACTGATGGCGGCTCTGGCCGCGCATGACAAGGCCGAGGGCCTGCCGCTGGTCGCCATCCATGCCGCCAACAACGAGACCGGCGTCATCCAGCCGATTGATCGCATCGCTGCAATCGTCAAGGCGGCGGGCGGCATTCTGGTTGTCGATGCGGTGCAGGCTGCAGGCCGTGTTTCCATCGATATGTCAGCGCCTTGCGCCGACTATTTGATTCTGTCTTCGCACAAGATCGGCGGCCCCAAGGGCGTCGGCGCCATCATTGCGGCAGCCGATCTGATGATGCCGAAGCCGCTGATCAATGGCGGCGGCCAGGAAAAGGGCCATCGCGGCGGCACCGAAAACCTGGCGGCCATCGCCGGTTTTGGCGCAGCTGCGCGGCAGGCTCTAGTTGCATTGAATCATGTCGATGCGCTCGCCCATCGCCGCGGTGAAGTCGAAACCATCATCAAAACCCTGGTGCCGGACGCAGAAATCTTCGGAACCGGCGCGCCAAGGCTTGCCAATACGACATTCTTCGCTATTCCCGGCATCAAGGCCGAGACGGCGCAGATCGCTTTCGATCTGGCCGGCGTCGCGCTGTCGGCGGGATCGGCCTGTTCGTCGGGCAAGGTCGGGCCGAGCCATGTGCTGAAGGCCATGGGTTATGGTGACAGCCTCGGCGCTTTGCGCGTGTCCATCGGCCACGCGACGAGTGCTGCTGATATCGACCTGTTTCGTACTGCGCTGGCGGGTATCGCCCAGCGCCGGGCGGGCAGGGAACAAGCCGCCTGAGGCGGCGAAAAGAAATTCAGGCCTTGCGGCCTGGTAGAGCCGTGCGTTTGCAAGTGGCCGGGTGAATTCCCGGCCGAGACGCACTATATGGAACTTACGCCGCCTTCGGCGCCCAATGGGCAGCCCTCGGCGATGCCATAGTTTGAAAACTGTCGGGCCTTGACCCCGGCGTGGATGGAGAACGCTTATGCCTGCTGTGCAGGACACGATCGATCGGGTCCGAAAGATCGACGTCGACCAGTACAAATACGGATTCCAGACAGAGATCGCGATGGACAAGGCCCCCAAGGGGCTGAGCGAAGACATTATTCGCTTCATCTCGGCCAAGAAGGATGAGCCGTCCTGGATGCTGGAATGGCGTCTGGAAGCCTATCGGCGTTGGCTGACGCTGGAAGAGCCGACCTGGGCGCGCGTCCACTACCCCAAGATCGATTTTCAGGACCTCTATTACTATGCGGCGCCCAAGAGCACGCCCGGCCCGACGTCGCTGAGCGACGTCGATCCAGAGCTGCTGAAGGTCTACGAGAAGCTCGGCATTCCGCTCAGGGAACAGGAAATCCTGGCCGGCGTGCAGAAGACAGACGCGTCCGAGCTCGAGGAGCCCAGCGACAATGTCTACAAGTCGGGCCGTGTCGCGGTCGACGCGGTGTTCGATTCCGTCTCCGTCGTCACCACCTTCAAGAAAGAGCTGGCGCAGGCCGGCGTGATCTTCTGCTCGATCTCGGAAGCCATCCGCGAGCACCCGGAATTGGTGCAAAAGTATCTCGGCTCGGTCGTGCCGACCTCCGACAATTTCTACGCCACGCTGAATTCGGCCGTGTTCACCGACGGTTCCTTCGTTTTCGTGCCCAAGGGCGTGCGCTGCCCGATGGAGCTGTCGACCTATTTCCGCATGAACGAGAAGAACACCGGCCAGTTCGAGCGCACGCTGATCATCGCCGAGGAGGGGGCTTACGTCTCCTATCTCGAAGGCTGCACGGCGCCGCAGCGCGACGAGAACCAGCTGCATGCCGCTGTCGTCGAACTGGTGGCGCTCGACGATGCCGAGATCAAGTATTCGACCGTGCAGAACTGGTACCCCGGCGACGCCGAGGGCAAGGGCGGCATCTACAATTTCGTCACCAAGCGCGGCGACTGCCGTGGCGACCGTTCGAAAATCTCGTGGACGCAGGTCGAGACCGGCTCGGCCATCACCTGGAAGTATCCGAGCTGCATCCTGCGCGGCGACGATTCCTCGGGCGAATTCTATTCGATCGCTGTGTCGAACGGCTATCAGCAGGTCGATAGCGGCACCAAGATGATCCATCTCGGCAAGAACACGTCGAGCCGCATCATCTCCAAGGGTATCGCCGCCGGCTTCTCGCAGAACACCTATCGCGGCCAGGTTTCGGCGCACCGCAAGGCGACCAACGCCCGCAACTTCACCAATTGCGACTCGCTCCTGATCGGCGACCAGTGCGGCGCGCACACCGTGCCCTACATGGAAGCCAAGAACTCGACGGCGCAGTTCGAGCATGAAGCGACGACGTCGAAGATTTCAGAAGACCAGAAATTCTACGTCATGCAGCGCGGCATTCCTGAAGAGGAAGCGATCGCACTGATCGTCAACGGCTTCGTCAAGGATGTCATTCAGCAGCTGCCGATGGAGTTCGCGGTCGAAGCGCAGAAGCTGATCGGTATCAGCCTTGAGGGCAGCGTGGGGTGACAAAGGCGCGCAAACGCAACTCTGGAGGAGAGCACGTCTATCTGCGGGATCGGATGGACAGATGGTCTGACGGTCCAGAGCTTGTGTTTTTGTTATGTGCTGTGGGCATTGCGCTGCTAGTCGCGGCCTATTCGCCGGATGGATTTTGGCAGGGGCTTTGGGAAGCCCTAATGCAGTTGTTGAATTACCGGGCGTAGCCGTTCGGACAGTCAATACGATGGACACAGGAAGGATAGCGACCCCTCAAGCGTTCAGGATCGTGCGCAAAGCACGGAATGAAACTGGACGTTTGAAAGGAAGTTGAAGTGATGGATACGGTTCCGATCGTTTTTTACGCTTTGGTGTGCGGCGCGCTTTGCGCGGTCGCGCCCTCTATTCAGTCGACGCCGCGCCGGATGGCGGCGGGCGCCGTGACCGGGCTGGTTTCGGCAATTGTGCTGCCGTTTCTGCGCGGCATGTTTGGTACGTAAGCAGATCGTGGATGTCGGTCCGTTGACGGGATCGACATCCGGTTTCTGCTGGAAGCAATGACTAGGTGAAAGAACAAGAAATGCTCGAAATCAGAAACCTGCATGCCCGCATCGTCGATGACGGCACAGAGATTATCCGCGGCCTGAACCTGACGGTGAAAGCCGGCGAGGTTGCCGCCATCATGGGCCCGAACGGCTCGGGCAAGTCGACGCTGTCCTACATCCTCGCCGGTCGCGAGGATTACGAGGTCACCGAAGGCGACATCCTCTATAACGGCCAGTCGATCCTCGAAATGGATCCGGCCGAACGCGCCACAGCCGGCATTTTCCTCGCCTTCCAGTATCCGATGGAAATACCGGGCGTCGCGACCATGGAATTCCTCAAAGTGGCGATGAACGAGCAGCGCAAGGCGCGCGGCGAGGAGCCGCTGAAGATCCCCGAATTCCTGAAGCGGGTGAAGGAGGCGGCAGCCTCGCTCAACATGGACATGGCGATGCTGAAGCGGCCGCTCAATGTCGGCTTTTCCGGCGGCGAGAAGAAGCGCGCCGAGATTCTGCAGATGAAGCTCTTGGAGCCGAAACTCTGCGTGCTCGACGAGACCGATTCCGGCCTCGACATCGACGCGCTGAAGATTGTCTCGGACGGCGTCAACGCGCTGCGCTCGCCCGACCGCGCCATCATCGTCATCACCCACTACCAGCGCCTGCTCGAGCACATCGTGCCCGACAGCGTGCACGTGCTCTACAAGGGCCAGGTGATCAAGTCCGGCGACAAGTCGCTGGCGCTCGATCTCGAAGCCAATGGCTATGCCGGCGTGATCGGCGAAGCCGCGTGAGATGCCAGGTCATTTTGTACCAAAAGACAGGGCCAAGCTGATGAACATGCACTCGACACCCCAGCGCACGCAGGCCGAAACGGCGTTGATCGACGCCTTTGGCGAGCGGCTGTCGCTGCTGCCCGGCGACGGCGCGGTGATGCTGAAGCGCGACGACGCCATCGAGGCGATCAAGCACGGTCTGCCGACCCGGCGCATCGAATCCTGGCACTATACGGATCTGCGCCGCCTGCTGACGTTGGTGCCGGCATTCGATTCCACGGCCGCCACCAAGGCACTCGCGCCCATCGTCGAAGGCTCCGCTGTCCTGGCCGTTCTGAACGGCGTTTCGAGCGCGAAATTCCCTGCGATCGAGGGCGTGTCCGTCCAACGCTTGTCGGAAAAGCTGACCGACGGCAGCCTGGCGCCCGGCCTCGACCCCTATGGCAGCGATGACGCCATCGGCGCGCTGAACACCGCCTTTGTCGCCGACGGCTATTTCGTCGACATCGCCGACGGCGCCGCTCTGGAAAAGCCGATCGAATTGCAGAACCTGCAGGCCGGCGGCCAGGCGCATGTGCGCTTTCCCGTGCGCGTCGGCGCTGGTGCCAAAGCCGCTATCGTCGAGCGTCAGGCAGGCGAGGGCGCGGCACTTGGCAGTTCGGTCAGCCAGTTGGTGCTGGGCGAGGGTGCTGATGTGACCTGGCTGATCGTGCAGGAACAGCCGGAAACAGCCACCCATCTGGCGCAGTTCAAGGCGCATCTCGGCAAGAATTCGAAGCTGACCGTGTTCTTCATGAATGCCGGCGGCAAGCTTGTACGCCAGGAGATCGTGGTCAGGACCACAGGCGAAGGCGCCGACTTCAAATTGCGCGGCATCAATCTTCTGGCCGGCGACACCCATACCGATGTGACCATGGTGCTCGACCACGCCGTGCCGCACACGACCTCGACGGAAGTGATCCGCAATGTCGTGACCGGCAAGGCGCGCGGTGTCTTCCAGGGCCGCATCAACGTCCATCAATACGCGCAGAAGACCAACGCCAAGATGGCCTGCAACACGCTGCTTCTGTCCGATGATGGCGAGTTCTCGACCAAGCCGGAGCTGGAAATCTTTGCCGACGACGTCATCTGCGGCCACGGCGCGACCGTTACCGAGATCGACCACAACCATCTGTTCTATCTGATGGCACGCGGCATCGACGAGAAGAGCGCCCGCGGCCTGCTGGTCAAGGCGTTCGTAGCCGAAGTGATCGAGGAACTGGACGACGAAGCAATCGTCGAAGCCCTGGAGACACGGCTCGATGATTGGTTTGTTGCGCACGGGTAAGCGCCTCTTTCCCTTCTCCCCTTGTGGGAGAAGGTGGATCGGCGCGCAGCGCCGAGACGGATGAGGGGTGCGTGACGAAGTGAGGCGGTGCCTCAAGAGAGCTTGTAATGGACCAGAAAGTCGAAAACACCCCCTATGACGTCGAGGCGATCCGCCGCGACTTCCCGATTCTGTCGCGCGAAGTCTACGGCAAACCGCTCGTCTATCTCGACAATGGCGCCTCGGCACAGAAGCCGCAGGTGGTGCTGGATACGATCCAGCACGCCTATTCCCAGGAATACGCCAACGTCCATCGCGGCCTGCATTTCCTCTCCAATGCCGCAACCGACGCCTATGAGAAAGCGCGTGAAACGGTGCGCCGCTTCCTCAACGCGCCGAGCACCGACAACATCGTCTTCACCTCGAACACGACTGCGGCAATCAACACCGTCGCCTACGGCTATGGCATGCCCAATATCGGTCAGGGCGATGAGATCGTGCTGTCGATCATGGAGCACCACTCCAACATCGTGCCCTGGCATTTCATCCGCGAGCGGCAGGGCGCCAAGCTGGTCTGGGTGCCGGTCGACGATCTCGGCGTCTTCCACATCGAGGAATTCGAAAAGCGGCTGACGGACCGCACCAAGCTGGTCGCCATCACCCAGATGTCGAATGCGCTGGGCACGGTGACGCCGATCAAGGAGATCGTGCGCATCGCCCATGCCCGCGGCATCCCGGTGCTTGTCGATGGCAGCCAGAGCGCCGTGCACATGCCGATCGACGTTCAGGACCTTGACTGCGACTTCTTCGTCTTCACCGGCCACAAGGTCTACGGGCCCTCCGGCATTGGCGTGCTCTACGGCAAGAAGGACATTCTCTCGGGCATGCGCCCCTTCATGGGCGGCGGCGAGATGATCGAGGAGGTGACGGAAGATATCGTCACCTACAACGAGCCGCCGCACCGTTTCGAGGCCGGCACGCCGCCGATCGTCCAGGCGATCGGCCTGGGTGCGGCACTTGAATACATGGAAAAAATCGGCCGCGAGCGCATCGCCGCCCACGAGGCCGATCTCAAGACCTATGCGCATGAGCGGCTGCGCGCCATAAACTCGCTGCGCATATTCGGCGACGCACCAGGCAAGGGCGCCATCATCTCGTTCGAATTGCAGGGTATTCACGCCCATGACGTGTCGATGGTGATAGACAGGCAAGGCGTCGCGGTGCGCGCCGGCACCCATTGTGCCCAGCCGCTGTTGAAACGCTTTGGCGTAACCTCCACATGCAGGGCATCGTTCGGCATGTATAATACCAGGGCCGAAGTCGACGCTTTGGCCGAAGCGCTTGAGAAAGCGCGCAAGTTCTTTGGATGATGACCATGGATGATGCGAGCCACACCACCGCGCCGGAAGCAGCCATCAATCCGTTGGTGTCCGCCTCGGCCATTCCCGCTGACGAACTGGCACGGCTGACCGACGACATCGTCTCGGCGCTGAAGACGGTCTACGACCCGGAAATCCCGGCCGACATTTACGAGCTCGGCCTGATCTACAAGATCGACATCGAAGACGACCGCTCGGTCAAGATTGACATGACGCTGACCGCGCCCGGCTGCCCGGTTGCCGGCGAAATGCCGGGCTGGGTGGAAAACGCTGTCGGCGCCGTCGAAGGCGTGTCCGGCGTCGAGGTCAACATGACCTTCGACCCGCCCTGGTCCCCCGACCGCATGTCGGAAGAGGCGCAGGTGGCTGTGGGTTGGTACTAGGCTGGTAGAGGCTGGCGTACTTGCGCCAGTGGTAAAACTTCACCATTTTAGGTGAGGAATCATTCGGCAGGCCTTGAACCTGCATGGAATGGAAGAGGAAAAAGAATGGGACGCTTCGCCGTCATCACGATGACCGAAAAGGCCGCCGACCGGGTGCGCGAGATCGTTGCCACCCGCGACAACGCGCATGGCATTCGCCTCGGCATCAAGAAGGGCGGCTGCGCCGGCATGGAATACACGGTCGATCTGGTGACCGAGCCGAACACCAAGGACGACCATATCGAGCGCGACGGCGCCCATGTCTATGTGGCGCCTGAGGCTGCCCTTTTCCTGTTTGGCACGCAGATGGATTTCGAGCAGACGACGCTGCGCACCGGCTTCACTTTCCACAACCCGAACCAGAGTTCGGCCTGCGGCTGCGGCGAATCGGTCGAGCTGAAGCCGGCGGATTTGAAGGCTTTGGCCGAGGCACGCGAGTCGGCTTGAGGCCTCTTCCTTCGCCCCGTTCACGGGGAGAAGAAGGCTACTTCACCCACATCCCCGTCCGCTTGTGCCAGTCGGCGATCGATTCCTCGGGATAGACGTCGAAGACCTTATCTTGTCTGCCGATCACTGGCTCGACCCAGCTCGCCTTGTATTTCAGCATCAGATGCACCTTTTCCGGCGGCGTCGGCAGCTCGCTGTCGATCGCCGAGGCGAAGGGGTGCACCAGATCCGGCCATGTCGGGTCGTAGAGCCACAGCGCCGAGCCGCATTTCTTGCAGAAATTGCGCTCGCCCGACGAGATCTCGCACAGTGGGTGTTCGTCGTCCTCGATCTCGGCCTGGTAGACGCCGAGGCTGCGCTTTCCCTTGATCTTCAGCGTCTTGTAGTCGGCGCCGAGATTGATGGCGAAACCGCCGCCGCCCTGCTGCTTGCGGCATATCGAGCAGTAGCACAGCATGAACGGCACCGGCGTGTGGCTTTCCACCTCGAAGCGGACGGCATCGCAGCGGCAGGATCCTTTGAGGAGAAGCGGCATGAAAGCACTCCGACGAATTTCGTTCTCAACCTGTCAGCATGGTCTTGGTTGCGGCGATGACAAGGCCGAATCCCGGTGACATGATCGCGGCATGGATAATGAACGCATAGAAGAACTTTTCGAAAGCCTGGGCCCGGTCAGCATCCGAAAACTGTTCGGTGGCAAGGGCATCTATTGCGACGGCGTCATCGTCGCCATCGTGCTGCGTGGCGAGTTGAAGCTGAAGGCCGATGGAGAAAGCGCGCCCGATTTCGAAGCCGCCGGCTGCCAGCAATGGACCTATACCGGTTCGCGACACGGCAAGCTGGTCGCCATGCCCTACTGGAGCATTCCGGACAGCGCTTTCGACGATCCCGACGAGATGGCGGTCTGGGCACGGCGGGCCTACGAGGCGGGAAGGCGGGCTGGCAAGTAGGGCCCAGACTAGCGTGTCAACAACGCCTTTCCGCCGATACCAGCGTTCTACATCCCCTTCGTCCCTTACCGGCCTCTCTCGACGTTCGACAAGTGCTTGCAACTACTTGCAAAAAGAGACGTTTTTGGACGGAAACTAGCTAGCCAACCGGAAACTCGCGAGCCGCCTGCGAAGTCTGCCAAATCACCGCAGACACTGGGTGATGGCTATGAGATGGTCAATGACGACACGAATGCGGGCGGAACGGCCGATGTCGGGATGATAGATGAGCCACATTTCGCGTGTGGCCTCCTCGCTCTCGGCTACGCAACGCAGATCTTTTGCCTCCTCAACCAGCAGATGGGGCAGCGCCG
This sequence comes from Mesorhizobium sp. P2_C5_2, assembly GCF_056404535.1. Taxonomy (NCBI): domain Bacteria; kingdom Pseudomonadati; phylum Pseudomonadota; class Alphaproteobacteria; order Hyphomicrobiales; family Phyllobacteriaceae; genus Mesorhizobium; species Mesorhizobium sp. P2_C5_2. The sequence goes on from NZ_JBFUDV010000004.1 coordinate 389,833, forward strand.
CCAGCCCCATCCCGGCCCGGGTGGCCGAAATCAACGACACCAGATCGTTGGTTAGCATTCCAACCGGTCGCCCTTGCGTGATTTTGCGCAGCCAGCGCTGCTGCGGCGAGGCTTCAAGCGCTTCATCATAGGCGAGGAAGCCCCGATCCTCCTCAGCGACCTCGTCCAGATAGGTGCACGCACCATAGATTCCATAACGCAGACGTCCCAATTTTCGTGCCTTCAAGGCTCCGTTCGTTGGCCGTGAGAGCCGCAACGCGATGTCGGCCTCACGCCGCGCCAGGCTTGCGGCGGCGGTGGCACCGATCACGTCGAGGACAAGACCTGGATGATCCCTCATCAGGGTGGCAAGCCGCGGGACCAGCCAGAGGCTCGCGAAGGCAGGCGGTGCACTGATCCTCACCCGACCTTCGATCGCTGCTTCGCCACCTTGAAGGCGCTGAATTGAGAAAACGGCCTCTTCGAGCACACCCACGCGCTCGGCAATGCGCTCGCCTTCCGCGGTGAGCACATAACCGCGTGGCAGGCGATCGAACAGCTTCATGTTGAGCGCCCGCTCAAGGCTGTCGATCCGCCTTGCAACTGTCGAGTGGTCGATGCGAAGCCGGCGGGCGGTCGCCGAAAGATTGCCTTGGCGCACCAGCTCGGCAAAGAAGCGAAGGTCGTCCCAATCCATATGCGAATTTTTGCCCATATGCGAATTTTTGCACAGAATCTGCGCACGGATAAGGAATTTTCGGGCGGAGAGACTGCGCGCCTAATGGGTCACCTTACAGGAGATCAATCATGACCCTCAGCATTGCCATGACCGCCATCGGCGGCGTCGAGGTTCTCAAGCCGCTACGCGCGGATCTTCCGCCACCATCTGCGGGCGAGGTTCGGCTGCGCCAGACCGCGATCGGCGTTAACTTCGTCGACATCTACCAGCGCATGGGCCTCTACCCCGTGCCTGCCATGCCCGTCGTTCTCGGCGTGGAGGGCGCCGGCGTTGTGGAAGCCGTCGGGACCGATGTGAAGATGCTTCGCGGGGGAGATCGTGTCGCTTATGCAGGCCTGCCGCTGGGCGGCTATGCGGAGGCCCGCAACTTGCCAGCGAACAGGCTGGTGCGCATTCCCGACGGCATCGACGACCATATCGCGGCGGCGGCCATGTTGCGCGGCGTGACCGCACACATGTTGCTCTATCGCGTTTGCCCGGTGCGGTCGGGTATGGTGGTGCTGGTGCATGCCGCCGCAGGTGGATTGGGATTAATTCTGACTCAATGGGCAAAGCGTCTCGGCGCAACAGTGATCGGCACGGTCGGCTCGCACGAAAAGGCCGAACTCGCGGTGAGCCATGGTCTCGATCACGCGCTCCTTTATCGCGAAACCGATTTCGTCGCCCAGGTGCGGCGTCTGACCGATGGCGCCGGCGTCGATGTGGCCTACGATGGCGTGGGCGGCGAAACGCTGACACGCACGCTCGATGCCATGAAGCCTTTCGGAATGATCGCGAGCGTCGGCCAGGCCAGCGGAACGCTGCCCGCGATCGCACTTGGCGAGTTGGGACCCCGACGGTCGGTGTCGATTGCACGGCCCAGTTCGTTTGCCTATGCCAACGACCCTAAATCCTACGCTCTCGCCACGACGGGCCTATTCGAGGAGCTTGGACGAGGGCTGAAGATCAAGATCGGCATCGAGTTCCCGCTCGTCGAAGCGGCCAAGGCCCAAGCGCAGCTCGAGATGGGTGCGACCGTCGGCTCGATCCTGCTGAGACCGTGAACCAAGTGAACCTACAGCGCCTTCGCGATCTTGGCCGCCAGCCGCGCATTGTTCTCCACCAGCGCGATGTTGGTCTTGAGGCTTCGGCCGCCGGTGAGTTCGAGGATCTTTCCCAGCAGGAACGGCGTCACTGCCTTGCCCGTCACGTTCTGCACTTCCGCCGCCTTCTGCGCGGCCTCGATGTAACCGGCCATCTCGTCGGCCGGGATTTCGTCACCCTGCGGCACCGGGTTGGCGATCAGCATGCCTCCACCGAGGCCCAGCGCAGCCCTGGTCTTGTAGAAATGTGCGATCTCTTCCGGAGTGTGCAGGGTCAGCGGGGCGCGAAACCGCGATTGCCGCGACCAGAAGGCCGGCATGGTTTCGCAGCCATGGCCGATGACCGGCACGCCGCGCGTTTCCAGCACTTCCAGCGTCTTTTCAATGTCGAGGATCGCCTTGGCGCCGGCCGAGACGACGATGACCGGCGTGCGCGCCAGCTCGTCGAGATCGGCCGAAATGTCGAAGCTTTTTTCGGCACCCTTGTGCACGCCGCCGATGCCGCCAGTGGCGAAGACCTTTATCCCGACCATGTCGGCCGCGATCATGGTGGCGGCGACCGTGGTGCCGCCGGTGCGGCCTTGCGCCACCGCAAAGCCGAGATCGGCGCGCGACAGTTTCATCGCGTCGCCGGTCATTGCCAGCGACTCGCGCTCGCCGTCTGACAGGCCGATCTTGATGCGGCCGGCGACCACGGCGATCGTCGCCGGCACCGCGCCATTGTCCAAAATGATCTTCTCGACATTGGCCGCCATGGCGCCATTGTCGGGGTAGGGCATGCCATGGGTGATGATGGTGCTCTCCAGCGCCACCACCGGCCGGCCGGCGGCAAGCGCCTCGGCCACCGGCTTGTGGATGTCGATGAAGGGGCGGGCGCTTTGCGGGGTCATGATGGTCTCCGATCCGGTGCGCCGCACGTCCCCTTGGACGCCGTGCTCTGACAATGGCAATTCGCCGCCCTCATGCCATTTCCTGCGCGTCGGGCACAAGGGCCAGCGCCTCGGCGAAGGTCTCGGCCGTAAAAGCGGGGACCGCGTCCGCGCTTTCGATGGCAAGCGTTGCCGCGGCCACGCCCTCGCGCAGGGCCCGGCGCAGAGGCAGGCCGCGCAGCAGGGCAGCGATGGTAGCACCCGCCAGCGCGTCGCCGGCGCCGGTGACGTCGGCAATTTTTCTGGGCGCCGGCGGCAGGATGGAGAAGGCGCCGGCTTCATCGAAACCCAGCACTGGGCCATCGCCCGCCGTCACCACGCCACTCCTGAGGCCGCTGCAGCGCAAGCCGTCGACGGTCTCGCGCTCGGTGGCATTGGTGCTGACGCCGGCCAGCACCATGGCCTCGCGCCGGTTCATGAAGATCTGCGCGAGCTCCTTCAGCACCGGTATCAGCCGCACCACCTTGGCCGGCGAAATGGCAATGGCGTAGACCGGCTTGCCGGCAGCCAACCCCACCAGCCGTTCCAGCGCGGAGGACGGCAGATTGGCGTCGCACAGCACCGCGTCGGCCTCCGCAACCACCTCGCGCACCTTGGAGCGGCGGATCTGCTTGGGGAACGCCAGATCGTAGAGCGCCATGTCGGCAAAGCCGGTGATCAGTTCGCCGTCGCTGTCGATCAGCGCTGTGTAACTCGGCGTCGTGCGGTCGAGGAACACAGCCGACAGATCGGCAATGCCGGCTTCAGCGATGGCGCGCGACACCGTGTCGGCCGAGGCATCGCCGCCGCGTACCGATAGCAGCGAGGCCGAGACGCCGCGTCGCACGAGGCTGCGCAGCGCGTTGAAGACGCCGCCGCCGACATCCTCGCGCATCGTGCCGGGATTGGAGGCAGCCGGCACGTAAGCGCCGGACACCTGGCCGCGCCGGTCGATATGGGCGCCGCCCACGGCGAGGATTTTTGCAGATTTCACCATGCCGGCGATATGACCTTTGTTATTCCTGCCGCACAAGCGCTAGGCTGTGCGGCGGAGCTTCGCAGGCAAGCCAGCGATTCGGGTTGATCGAAACAGCCGGACCGGCTGGCCCAATGTCGGATGCATCCGGAAACAGAGCCCTGAGACAAAAAAAGAACAAATCCGGATACTGATTGTTTTTCAGTTATTTGATCCCCCTTGCCAAACGAGAACAAAAAAGGTACAAACTGGGGCAGGGATTACGGATTGTCCGGCCTTCATTGACGACCAAGGGGTGATGTATCATGGCTCAGAATTCTTTGCGGCTTGTAGAGGACAAAGCGGTGGACAAATCAAAGGCTCTGGACGCGGCGCTGTCGCAAATCGAGCGCGCATTCGGCAAGGGCTCGATCATGCGGCTGGGTGCCAATGAGCAGGTCGTCGAGATCGAAACCGTGCCGACCGGATCGCTCGGCCTTGACATCGCGCTTGGCGTCGGCGGCCTGCCGCGCGGCCGCATCGTCGAGATTTACGGGCCGGAAAGCTCGGGCAAGACGACGCTGGCGCTGCACACGGTTGCCGAAGCCCAGAAGAAGGGCGGCATCTGCGCCTTCGTCGATGCCGAGCACGCGCTCGATCCGGTCTATGCCCGCAAGCTCGGCGTTGACCTCGAAAACCTACTGATCTCGCAGCCCGACACCGGCGAGCAGGCGCTGGAGATCTGCGATACCCTGGTGCGTTCCGGCGCCATCGACGTGCTGGTGGTCGATTCGGTCGCAGCACTGACGCCACGCGCCGAAATCGAAGGCGAGATGGGCGATTCGCTGCCCGGTCTGCAGGCGCGTTTGATGAGCCAGGCGCTGCGCAAGCTGACCGCCTCGATCTCGCGCTCCAACACCATGGTCATCTTCATCAACCAGATCCGCATGAAGATCGGCGTCATGTTCGGTTCGCCGGAAACCACGACCGGCGGCAACGCGCTGAAATTCTATGCTTCGGTCCGCCTCGACATCCGCCGCATCGGCTCGGTCAAGGACCGCGACGAGGTCGTCGGCAACCAGACCCGCGTCAAGGTGGTCAAGAACAAGCTGGCGCCGCCCTTCAAGGTAGTCGAGTTCGACATCATGTATGGCGAGGGCGTGTCGAAGACCGGCGAACTGGTCGACCTCGGCGTCAAGGCCGGCGTGGTCGAAAAGTCAGGCGCCTGGTTCTCCTACAATTCGCAGCGCCTCGGCCAGGGCCGAGAGAACGCAAAGCTGTTCTTGCGCGACAATCCCGACACGGCGCGTGAGATTGAACTGGCGCTGCGGCAGAATGCCGGGCTGATCGCCGAGAAATTCCTCGAAAATGGTGGCCCTGAGCGCGGCGAAGACGACGGCTTTGAGGAAGAATCCGGCGCCATGTAAGGCACTCGCCAGAGTTCGGCCATAAATCAGGCATATCATCTGATGCTTAAGTAACAGAGTTCTTTGTATCGCGTTCCAAACCGCCGGCCTTCGCGCCGGCGGTTTTCGTTTTTGGAAGTCCGGCGAACGCACGGATTGGCCCAATTCCGTGTTTCTGGACAGGGTGCGGTGCGACCGCTAAAAGGCCAAGTCCATCTTCCAATGGGCAACGTCCATTTGCCGCCGGCCGCGCCGGCGGTTTTCGCGAAAAGGCAGCAGTCATGAGTGGCGTGAACGAGATCCGGTCGACATTTCTCGACTATTTCCGCAAGGAGGGCCACGAGGTCGTGGCCTCGAGCCCGCTTGTGCCGCGCAACGACCCGACGCTGATGTTCACCAATGCCGGCATGGTACAGTTCAAGAATGTCTTCACCGGTCTGGAGAAGCGGCCCTATTCGCGTGCCACGACCGCGCAGAAAAGCGTGCGCGCCGGCGGCAAGCACAACGACCTCGACAATGTCGGCTACACCGCGCGCCACCTGACCTTCTTCGAGATGCTCGGCAATTTCTCCTTCGGCGACTATTTCAAGGAGCGCGCAATCGAGCTTGCCTGGAACCTGATCACCAAGGAGTTCGGGCTGAACAAGGACAAGCTGCTGGTCACGGTCTATCACACCGATGACGAGGCGGCCGGCTTCTGGAAGAAGATCGCCGGTTTCTCCGACGACCGCATCATCCGCATCCCGACCTCGGACAATTTCTGGGCGATGGGCGACACCGGACCGTGCGGCCCGTGCTCGGAAATCTTCATCGACCGCGGCGAGCACATCTGGGGCGGCCCTCCCGGCAGCCCGGAAGAGGACGGCGATCGCTTCCTCGAATTCTGGAACCTGGTGTTCATGCAGTATGAGCAGGTCACCAAGGAAGAGCGTATCGACCTGCCGCGGCCGTCGATCGACACCGGCATGGGCCTGGAGCGCATGGCCTCCATCCTGCAAGGGGTGGAGAGCGTCTTCGAGACCGATCTGTTCCGCCACCTGATCGATGCGGCCTCGTCCGCGCTCGGGCAGGGACCAGACAAGGAGACGGTCGCGTCCTTCCGCGTCATTGCCGACCATCTGCGCTCGTCCTCCTTCCTGGTGGCGGATGGCGTGCTGCCGTCCAATGAGGGCCGCGGCTATGTGCTGCGTCGCATTATGCGCCGCGCCATGCGCCATGCGCAGCTGCTCGGCGCCAAGGAACCGTTGATGTGGAAGCTGGTGCCGGCGCTGGTGCGCGAGATGGGCCAGGCCTATCCCGAACTGCTGCGCGGCGAACAGCTGATCACCGAGACGCTGAAGCTTGAGGAGACGAGGTTCCGCAAGACGCTGGTGCGCGGCCTCGGCCTGCTCTCCGAAGCGACCGAAACGCTTCATGCCGGCGACATGCTGGACGGTGAGACCGCCTTCAAGCTCTACGACACTTACGGCTTCCCGCTCGATTTGACGCAGGACGCGCTGCGCCAGCGCAGCATCTCGGTCGATCTTGCCGGCTTCACCCATGCAATGGAGCTGCAGAAGGCCGAGGCGCGCAAGCATTGGGCTGGCTCCGGCGACGCGGCCACCGAGACCATCTGGTTTTCGGTGCGCGAAAAGGCTGGCGCCACCGAGTTCCTCGGCTACGAGACTGAAGCTGCGGAAGGCCTCATCCAGGCGCTGGTCAAGGACGGCAAGACCGTCGACAGCGCCGGCAAGGGCGATGCGGTGGCCGTGGTCGTCAACCAGACGCCGTTCTATGGCGAATCCGGCGGCCAGATGGGTGACACCGGTATTATCTCTGGCGAAGGTTTTTCGATCGAGATCACCGATACCCAGAAGAAGGCCGACGGCCTGTTCGTGCATCTCGGCAAGGTGGCGAGCGGTACGGTCAAAACGGGCGCCGCCGTCGAGCTGAAGGTCGACCATGCACGGCGCACCCGGCTGCGCGCCAACCATTCCGCGACCCATCTGATCCACGAGGCGCTGCGCGAGGTGCTGGGCACCCATGTCGCGCAGAAGGGCTCGCTGGTGGCGCCGGAGCGGCTGCGCTTCGACATCTCGCACAACAAGCCGATTTCCGCCGAAGACCTCGAAGAGGTCGAGCGCATGGCCAACGAAATCGTCGTCCAGAACAGCCCGGTGACGACGCGCCTGATGTCGGTCGACGACGCCATTGCCGAGGGCGCCATGGCGCTGTTCGGCGAAAAGTATGGTGACGAGGTGCGCGTCGTGTCGATGGGCACCGGCGTGCATGGCGCCAAGGCCAACCGGCCCTATTCGGTTGAGCTCTGCGGTGGCACCCATGTGCGGGCGACTGGCGATATCGGCCTGGTCCGCGTCGTCTCCGACAGCGCGGTCGCCGCCGGCGTGCGCCGCATCGAGGCGCTGACCGGCGAAGCCGCGCGCAAACATCTCGATGAGCAGGACAGGCGCCTGAAGGCGACAGCCGCCGTGCTGAAGATCTCGCCGGCCGACGTGCCGGCGCGTGTCGAGACGTTGCTCGAGGAACGCAAGAAGCTCGAGAAGGAACTGAGCGAAGCGCGCAAGAAACTGGCGCTGGGCGGCGGCGCCGCTGCCGGCGCGCCGGCTGAGAACGAGACCGTCGCCGGTGTCGGCTTCCTCGGCAAGGCCGTCTCCGGCGTCTCGCCTAGGGATTTGAAGCCGCTGGCCGATGCCGGCAAGACTTCGCTCGGCTCCGGCGTGGTGGTCTTTGTCGGCGCCGGTGAGGACAACAAGGCAAGTGTCGTGGTCGCCGTCACCGACGATCTCGTCAGCCGCTTCAGCGCCGTCGATCTGGTGCGCGTCGCCTCGGCCGCTTTGGGCGGGCAGGGCGGCGGCGGACGGCCCGACATGGCGCAAGCCGGTGGCCCGGATGCCTCGAAGGCCAATGATGCGATCGCAGCCGTCAAGGCGGCGCTGGAGGCAGCCTGAAAGCCATCCTATGCCCGATAGTCCCGGCAAGAAGGTGCTTGTCCTCGGCGGCTACGGACTGATCGGCGAAGCTGTCGTCGGCCGCCTGCTTGGCGACGGGCATCAAGTGACCGGCCTTGGCCGCGATATCAGAGATGCCGCGCGGCGCTGGCCGGCGGTACGTTGGATCGCGGCCGACATGGCGCAGCTGCCTGCCGCTGAAGACTGGCTGCCGATGGTCGCGGGCATGGATGCGGTCATCAATGCTGCGGGTGCCTTGCAGGACGGCCCGCGCGACCAGCTCGACGCCATCCACCGCGGCGCGGTGGTGGCGCTGGTTGCCGCTTGCGAACAGGCTGGTATCAGCCGCTTTGTGCAGATCTCCGCGATCGGCGCCGATCCCGCCTCGCCGGACGCTTTTTTCAGCACCAAGGGTGAAGGCGACAAAGCTATCGCAAACTCCTCGCTGGAGTGGACCATCCTGCGTCCGGTTCTGGTGATCGCGCCCGCCGCCTATGGCGGCACGGCACTTCTGCGCGCACTTGCGGCATTTCCGGGTTTTGTCCCTGCGGTCATGGCGCGCCAGCCGATCCAGACCGTGGCTGTCACGGACCTCACTGAGGCGGTGTCGCGCGTGATTGCCGGATCCCTGCCGCCGCGTCTGTCCGTCGATCTCGTCGAAGCCGGGGCTCGCTCGCTTGCCGACGTGCTGGTTGCCTTCCGTGCCTGGCTTGGCCTGCCGCCGGCCCGCATTGTGCCGATGCCGGCCCTTCTCGGCCGGATCGCGGCCGTTGTAGCCGATGGCCTCGGCCTGCTTGGCTGGCGTTCGCCTTTGCGCAGCGCAGCCCTTGCCGCGCTGGCGCGCGGCATGACCGGCAACGCCGCGTCCTGGAGCGAGCTTTCCGATCACAAGCTGCAGCCGCTGGAGGCAACCTTGGCCGCCATGCCGGCGCATGTCCAGGAGCGCTGGTTCGCGCGCCTTTGGCTGCTGAAACCGCTCGTGTTCGGCGTGCTATCGCTGTTCTGGCTGGTGTCCGGCATTGTCGGCTTTATCAGGCACGATGCGGCAGCCGGCGTTCTGGTCTCGCATGGTCTGTCGCCAGCGCTCGCGCTCGGAATGGTCATTGCGGGAAGCGTTGCCGACATCCTTGTCGGCGCCGTTGTTCTCGTGCGGTCCTTCGCGCGTCTTGCGTTGATGGGCATGATCGCCATCACCTTGGTCTATCTCAGCGCAGCAACCGTACTTGCGCCCGATCTGTGGCTCGACCCTCTGGGGGCAATGGTCAAGGCGGTGCCCGCGCTTTGCCTTACCCTGGTGGCCCTGGCGATCTTGGACGAGCGATGAACCTCTGGGCGGATACTCTGCGCTGGCTGCACATCATCGGCGCCACGGTGTTGTTCGGCACTGGTGCCGGCATCGCTTTCTTCATGCTGATGGCGCAGCGCACCGGGCGCGCCGAACTCGTCGCCCATGTCGCCGGCACCGTTGTCATCGCCGACACCATTTTCACCGCGACCGCCGTCGTCGTGCAGCCGACCACCGGCGTGTTGCTGGCGCAGGCCGTGGGCTGGCCGCTGTCGGAAGGCTGGATTGTGCTGTCCCTGCTGCTCTATGTCGTGACCGGCCTGTTCTGGCTGCCGGTGGTCTGGATCCAGATACGCATCCGCAACCTGGCGCGGCAGGCGGCCAGCGAAAACGCGCCGCTGCCGCCTGAGGAAAAGCGCCTGTTTCGCATCTGGTTTGTTTGCGGCTTTCCGGCCTTTGCAGGAGTGCTTGCGATTCTGTGGCTGATGGTCACCCGGCCCGAAATAGGGTTTTAGCCCGCCGCCATCCGCGGGCTGCTCAATCGGCCTTTTCGGTCATGGCAAAGGCCTGCCGGGCGGCGATGCGGTCCCACCAGCCCTGGATGTCAGCGAACGCGGCGAGCTGCTTTTGTCCCTCGGGGACCTTGAGGAAATAGCCAATGATGGATGCTGCATGCAGGTCGGCCAGCGTCAGCTGATCGCCGAGCAGCCACGGCCCGGGCGCTTTGAGGGCGGTGAGCACCGTGAGCACCGTTTCGGCCTGGCGCAGTCCGTTGGCGATCAGCGCCTCTTCAGGCGCTTCCTTCTCCAGCCGCTCGACGGCGACGTCCCAGACCATGGCGCGATAGCCATAGGCGTCGAGCATGCCGATGATCTGGTTCATGGTTGCGCGGGTGCGGGCGTCTTTTGGCTGCAGCGCCGGGCCGTCGAACGCTTCATCGACATAGCGCGCGATCGCACTGGTCTCGAACAGTCGAAAGCCGTCATGCTCGAAAGCCGGAATGCGGCCGAACGGGTGATGCTCCAGATACCAGGCCGGAATGCCCTCGGCCGCGAAGATGTCGAGAGGCACCAACTCATAGTCGACGCCTTTTTCCGCAAGCGCCATCCGCGCAATGCGGACATAGACGCTGTAATCAGCGCCGTAGAGGATCGGCTTGGTCATCGATCAGCCCTCGCTCCTGCTCGCATTGCTCGCCCAAAAAACGAAGGCTCCTCTCGGAGCCTTCGTTGTCGGCTTACGCCATCGCCTTCTGCAGATTCTCGTCGATCTTGTCGAGGAAGCCGGTGGTCGAAAGCCAGGGCTGGTCGGGACCGATCAAAAGCGACAGATCCTTGGTCATGAAGCCGCTCTCGACAGTCTGGATACAGACCTTCTCCAGCGTGTCGGCAAACCGCTTCAATTCGGCATTGTCGTCGAGCTTGGCGCGGTGCGCCAGGCCACGCGTCCAGGCGAAGATCGAGGCGATCGAGTTGGTCGAGGTTTCCTCGCCCTTCTGGTGCTGGCGATAGTGGCGGGTGACGGTGCCGTGCGCGGCTTCGGCTTCCACCGTTTTGCCGTCCGGCGTCATCAGCACAGAGGTCATCAGGCCGAGCGAACCAAAGCCTTGCGCAACCGTGTCGGACTGGACGTCGCCGTCATAGTTCTTGCAGGCCCAGACATAGCCGCCGGACCATTTCAGGGCGGAGGCCACCATGTCGTCGATCAGACGGTGCTCGTACCACAGCTTCTTCGACTTGAACTCGGCCTCGAATTCGGCCTCGTAGACTTCCTGGAAAATGTCCTTGAAGCGGCCGTCATAGGCTTTGAGGATGGTGTTCTTGGTCGAGAGATAGACAGGATAATTGCGCAGCAAGCCGTAATTCAGCGAGGCGCGCGCAAATTCGCGGATCGAATCGTCGAGATTGTACATGGCCATGGCGACACCGGCGCCGGGCGCGTCGTACACGTCGTGCTCGATCACCTTGCCGTCCTCGCCGACGAACTTGATGGTCAGCTTGCCCTTGCCGGGGAAGCGGAAATCGGTGGCGCGGTACTGGTCGCCGAAGGCATGGCGACCGACGATGATCGGCTTGGTCCAGCCGGGCACCAGCCGCGGCACATTCTTCATGATGATCGGCTCGCGGAAGATGGTGCCGCCGAGGATGTTGCGGATGGTGCCGTTCGGCGACTTCCACATCTTCTTCAGCTTGAATTCCTCGACGCGCTGCTCATCGGGCGTGATCGTCGCGCATTTCACGCCGACGCCCCATTTCTTGATGGCGTTGGCCGAATCGATCGTCACCTGGTCGTTGGTGGCGTCACGGTGTTCGACGCCAAGGTCGTAATATTCAAGCTTCAGGTCGAGATAAGGGTGGATCAGCTTGTCCTTGATGAACTGCCAGATGATGCGGGTCATCTCGTCGCCGTCGAGTTCGACGACCGGGTTCGCCACCTTGATCTTCGCCATGGAAAGAATGCCTCGCTTTTGGGGAACAAAACGGCCTTGCCCGCATGGCTTTCGGCCGGGGATGCGGAGCGTATATCAAAGCCTATTTGGCCACGCAAACGCCGATCGGCGCGGAACGGATCGTCCGTGCGGCGACCCGGTGTTTTGCAAAAGCTTCATTTTGGCGGCCGGATGTGGCAGGGAACGCTGAAAATGCAGCAAACAGCAGTTCATCGAGATCATGTCCGCCGTGCAACCTCCTGAAAACGCCTCCGCCGCCGGCCCGGCGATTATCCTCGTCGAGCCGCAGCTCGGCGAGAATATCGGCATGGTTGCGCGCGCCATGGCCAATTTTGGCCTTGCCGAACTGAGGCTCGTCAATCCCCGCGATGGCTGGCCAAGCGAGAAGGCGCGCGCCGCCGCCAGCCGCGCCGACCATGTCATCGACGCCGTCACAGTGTTTGGCGATCTGGCGTCGGCGGTCGCCGACCTCAATTTCGTCTTCGCCACCACGGCGCGCGAGCGCGACGGCTTCAAGGCCGTGCGCGGGCCGGTCGAGGCGGGCAGGGCGCTCAGGGCGCGTCAGGCAAGTGGCCAGCGCACCGGCATCCTGTTCGGGCGTGAACGCTTCGGCCTCTACAATGACGAGGTCGGCCTAGCCGACGAGATCGTCACCTTCCCGGTCGATCCCAGCTTTTCGTCGTTGAACATCGCCCAGGCCGTGCTTTTGATGTCCTATGAATGGATGAAGTCGAGCCTGGAGGACGAGACGGCGACCAATTTCTCCAGTCCCGAAATGATGCCGGCGAGCAAGGAAGAGTTGCACGGCCTGTTTGCCTATCTCGAAGGCGCGCTCGAAGCGCGCGGCTATTTCCGCCCGGCGCCGAAGAAACCCAAGATGGTCGACAATCTGCGTGCCGTCCTGACGCGCGCCGGTTTCGCCGAGCCGGAACTCAAGGTGCTGCGCGGCATCATCTCGTCGCTCGACCGGTTCTCACCGGCAATGCCGCGCGGAGACGGCTCGCCGGGAGACGATCCAAGACGGCTTCCGGCCGCCGCAAAAAGCCGGAAGACAGACCAAGAAGGTTAAGATTAGTAAGCTTCGAACGTCCGGCGTAACCGAATATTATTCGGTTGTGATCCATTGTTGTGAAAACGGTGGTTGCTCATGTTCACCTCCAATATCGGCCGCATGCGCTTCTTCCTCTATTCCCTCGGGGTAGCTTTCCTCGAGGCTATGGCTGCTCTGGTGTGCATTGTCGGCACGATGGGCTTGGAGGGCTTCATGAACTCCGCGCCTGGTCCATCGCGGCAAGGGATGGCCGGCGCGGTCCTCATCGTCTCCCTGCTGGCTGTGGTCATGCGCGGCAACTTCGCGTGGCGTCGCAGCCGCGACGCCAACGGCAAGGCCTGGATCCTGTGGTCCTACATCGTGTTCTGCGCCATCTACGCTTTTCTGCAGGCAGGCACATTGCTGGTCATGGATTTCAACAATCCGGAAAACACGTCCAGCGGTCTCAACCTGCTTGCGCTGTCGATCTTTGGCCTTTGGTGCACGATCCTGGTGGCAAAGCCGGTGGCGGGCATCAATATCGATGAGCTGACATCGGGTTTCGATTTCGAGGGAGCCGTTCCGGCACAATCGGGCAGCGGCCGGATGGCCAACAGCTCTGCGCCATCCACTGCGCGCGCCGCCGCACCGGCCACACGCTCGGTTCCATCGGTCCAACCGATGGGCCGGCCAAAGCCCGCGGGTTTCGGCAAGCGCGGGCTCTGAGCAATAGGAAAGCGATCTTCGCGGGCTCTGCGCAAAACTTGGCTGAATTCGCCACTTCAAGACCATGATCGTTGCGGATAGAACGGCATCGGCCACATCACGGGCCAGCCCCTCTGATCTCCACCCTCTTTCCATGGTCCGACATCAATGAGTCACCGTCCGATCCTGATGTTCGATTCCGGCGTTGGCGGACTGACCGTGCTGCGCGAAGCGCGGGTGCTGATGCCCGACCGGCGCTTTGTTTACGTCGCCGATGACAGTGCCTTTCCCTACGGCGCCTGGGAAGAGCCCGCACTGCAGGCGCATATACTCGAGCTCTTCGCAAGGCTGCTCGACCGGTTTCAGCCGGCGATCTCGGTCATCGCCTGCAATACCGCTTCGACACTGGTGATCGATGCGTTGCGCGACAGATTCCCCGGCCATCCTTTTGTCGGCACGGTGCCGGCGATCAAGCCGGCGGCCGAGCGTACCCGCTCCGGGCTGGTCTCTGTGCTGGCGACGCCAGGCACGGTGAAGCGCCAGTACACGCGCGACCTGATCAGCAAATGGGCGCAGAAATGCCATGTCCGCCTGGTCGGCAGCAACAATCTGGCCGGATTGGCCGAAGTCTACATGCGCGAGGGCTTTGTCGACGAGGAGGCGGTGCGCGCCGAGATCGCGCCGTGCTTCGTCCAGCATGACGATTTGCGCACCGATATTGTCGTGCTCGCCTGCACGCACTACCCGTTCCTGGCCAACCGCATGCGCAAGACCGCGCCCTGGCCGGTCGACTGGATCGACCCGGCCGAGGCGATTGCCCGCCGCGCCTTGTCGCTGCTTCCCGCAGTCGACGGGCCGTTGCCGCAAAGCCAGCCCGACATCGCTGTCTTTACCTCGGGAAAGGCGGATTTCGCCATCAGCCGGCTGATGCAGGGTTTTGGATTGAGCGCGCGCTAGAGCAATTCCAGGAAAAGTGTGAAGCGGTTTTCCCGGGAAAAGCGCGTAGCGCTTTCCCTTGAGGAATTGCGTCAAAAAAGAACTAGGCAGGTTCGAAGACGACGCTGCGTTGATCCGGATCGGCCGAAACCAGCCTTAACGCCAGACGATCGCCTTGTCTGGACCCGGAGGCCTTCACATTGGCAACGACAGGCATGTCCGAGAGCTGAACGCGCATACGCTGGTCGGCGACGTCGGTGACGACGGCCTTGAACATCTCACCCTCACGTCCCTTCAGCATGACTGCCTCTGCAAGGTCGATGGCCGCGTGGTTGATCTGGGAGGCGCGGGCATCCGCGCGCCCCATAACCCTGGGCAGTCTGGCGAACGCATCGGTAACGGCCTGCGGCACCGGCTGTCCGTTGGCGATTGCCAGCGTGCAGCGCACGACATAGCGGTCTGCCAGCCGCCTCAGCGGCGCGGTGGCGTGGGCATAGGTCGCGGCCATCGCCTCGTGCCACGGGACAACGCCTTCCGCATAGGGTTGGTAGGACGCACCGGAACCGGCACGGCGGATTTCCAGCATCAGCGCTGCCTGTTGCTTGTTGCCCGGATCGAGGGTTCGCTGATAGTCGCGCAAGCTGGTCGAGGCCGGCCACGACAGGCCGAGAGCCTGTGCCGCGTTGCGCAGCCTTTGCACCTTGGAAGCATCCGGCGGCGCCATCACCCGGAACAGCCCGGTCCGGTGTGCCAGCATGGCGTCGGCAATCGCCATGTTGGCGGCCAGCGAAAGCGCGGCGTTGTCTTTCTCGGATTGCAGCAGCGGCCTGAACGCAAGCTGGAAGGTGCCATCGGCAAGCTGTTCCACCTCCTGCTCGGGCGGGTCGACGCGGGAAGCGCCACGACGTTCTTCCGCTGCCGCCATGCGCCGCGCAATTTCGGCGAAGCCTGTGGGAACGTCGGTGGCTCGCACGCTGTCGTAGGCGAGCTTGGCGCGGCTCTGAATGATTGCCCGCTCCGCGCCGTCCAGCTTTACCGCTCCGTCCGCAGCGATCCGAACCGTGAAGATAACAGCCGGGCGCGGTCCGCTGGGCAGCAAGCTCGCGGCACCCTCGGCAATCACCGGGGGATAGAGCCCAGCCTTGCCGTCGGGCAAATACAAGGTCTCGCCCCGCGTCCAGGCTTCGAGGTCCACGGCGTCGCCGTCCTCGACGAACCAGGCCACGTCGGCAATGGCATAGTGCAACAGAAGGTCGCTGCCACTCGCCTCGATCGAAAACGCCTGATCAAGATCGGTGGAAGTCGCCGGATCGAGTGTCACGAAAGGCATCGCCGTGCGGTCGGCATGCTGATTGGGCACGCGCTTGGCCGCCGTCTGTGCAAGGGCCAGCACGTTGGGCGGAAATCCCTCCGGCACATGGAACTCGGTGCGGATTTTGGCGAGGCCGTTAGCGAGTGCTTGCGAGGGATCGTTCAACGATTTCATGGCGCCGTCCTACACTGGCGTTTCGGACACGGGAAGGCCGATTGCTGACAGGCGGGCCGGCCATGGGCAGACACGAGCGCGGACCCGGAGTTGACCGCCAGCGCTGGAACCGTCATCGAAGCGCAACGTTTCTTCTTCTGGCAGCAAAGGAGGAACCGATATGCCTGCAAAATCACAAGCCCAGCAAAAGGCCGCCGGCGCCGCGCTTTCGGCCAAACGCGGCGAAACCAAGAAAAGCGAACTCATAGGCGCTGCACGCGAAATGTATGAATCGATGAGCGAAAATCAGCTTGAGGAGTTCGCCGAGACCAAGCGTAAAGGGCTTCCCCAGAAGAAATCGGTGGACTGAGTCCCGAACCAGTCCAAACAAAAAGCCCGCGGCCGAGACCGCGGGCTCTTCATTTCAAACCGAAGCCGAAACTACCAGCGCCACCAGCAGCGCTTCACCTTGTAGCGGATGACCTTCTTGTGGCCGTGCCGCCAGACGACCTTCTTCGTGACCACGATCCGGCAGACCTGATAATGTCGGTGACCGTGCCAATGCCTGGCCATCGCCGGCTCGGGAACGGCAATCGACATCGATCCCGCCAAGACGGCTGCACTTACCAACGAAAGGAAGAACTTCTTCATGCGACTTCAGGCTCCTCTAGCTCCAGTCCCTTCCTAATGCCGTCGGCAACGACCCCGCCACGTCCGGCACTTAACATCAGAAATGCTATATGGTTGCCGCAGGCGGTGCCAGCGGCGAGCTTGACTCCGGTTAAATCTCCGTTTAACGAGCCCACCAACACCGGGCCGCAATGCTCGGTGGTTTCTTTTGCATGGCAAGACATCAGGGAAAACAGGTTTTTCGTTTCCTTGGTCTTGTTTGAAATGACGTGTCCCGTGGGTTTTCCATCGCATTGCGTGGAAAACCCTGTCAGGTCTCGAAAACGGAGGCCAGAGGAGGGCGCGTTTCCTTCACCCGGACCATGAGGTTCCGGGTGGTTTGTTTTGAAAGGGAATGCGATGAGCAAGCGCGAATCCGCGAAATACAAGATCGACCGCCGTCTCGGCGAAAACATCTGGGGCCGCCCGAAGTCCCCGGTCAACAAGCGTGAATACGGCCCCGGCCAGCATGGCCAGCGCCGCAAGGGCAAGCTTTCCGATTTCGGCCTGCAGCTGCGCGCCAAGCAGAAGCTGAAGGGTCACTATGGCGACGTTTCGGAAAAGCAGTTCCGCAAGGTCTATGAAGAGGCTGACCGCCGCAAGGGCGACACCTCGGAGAACCTGATCGGCCTGCTCGAGTCGCGTCTGGATGCGGTCGTCTACCGCTCCAAGTTCGTGCCGACCATTTTCGCCGCCCGCCAGTTCGTCAACCACGGCCACGTCAACGTCAACGGCAAGCGCGTCAACATCGGCTCGTACCGTTGCAAGCCGGGCGACGTCGTTGAAGTGCGCGAAAAGTCGAAGCAGCTGGTGATCGTTTTGGAATCGGTCGGCCTCGCCGAACGCGACGTGCCGGACTACATCGAAGCCGATCACAACAAGATGGTCGCGACCTTCTCGCGCATCCCGGGCCTGGCCGACGTTCCGTTCGCCGTGCAGATGGAACCGAACCTGGTCGTCGAATTCTATTCGCGCTGATCGGCCTTTTTTGCCGCAGACATCAAAGGCCGCCTTTCAGGGCGGCCTTTTTCTTTGTGCATCGCGCTTTGCGAAGCATGGACCAAAAACCGATTTCGATTTTGCGGCCAATGCGCTAATCCGGGCGCAACAGGGATTTGGGCCGACGCGCCATGAACATGTTGCCAAACGCCGATTTGCTTGAGCCCGATGCCGAAGGCGGCTTCCATCCGCTGTTCGCCGACGTGCCGTCCTCGGTCGAGTTCAACAAACTGCGCAAGCGGCTGTTGCGGCAGACTCGCCAAGCGATCGAGGATTTCGCCATGGTCAGGCCCGGCGACCGCTGGCTGGTGGCGCTGTCGGGCGGCAAGGATTCCTACGGCCTGCTCGCCGTGCTGCTCGACCTCAAATGGCGCGGGCTTTTGCCGGTCGAACTGCTCGCCTGCAATCTCGACCAGGGCCAGCCGAACTTTCCGAAGCAGATTCTGCCCGACTACCTCAATGCGCACGGCATTGCCCATCGCATCGAGTACCAGGACACCTATTCTGTGGTCACCGACAAGCTGCCTCAGGGCAGCACCTATTGCTCGTTGTGCTCGCGGCTGCGGCGCGGCCATCTCTACCGCGTCGCGCGCGAAGAGGGCTGTTCGGCGCTGGTGCTCGGCCACCACCGCGAGGACATCCTCGAAACCTTCTTCATGAACCTGTTCCATGGCGGCCGTCTTGCCGCCATGCCGCCAAAGCTGCTCAACGACGATGGCGACGTCATGGTGCTGAGGCCGCTGAGCTACTGCGCCGAGGCGGATCTGGAAAAATTCGCCGGCGCGATGAAATTCCCGATCATTCCCTGCGATCTCTGCGGCAGCCAGGAAGGCCTGCAGCGCAACGCCACGAAGGCGATGCTCGACGATATGGAAAAGCGCATGCCCGGCCGCAAGGACACGATGCTGCGCGCGCTATCTAACACCAGGCCCTCGCATTTGCTCGACCGCAAACTGTTCGACTTTGCCGCCCTCAACGACAGTCTCACCGCAGGACAAGACATTTCCGATGATTTTTGACGACCGTGCGATCGACTGGCTGGCCGAGCTTCTCGCCGATGCAGCCAGAGCCGAGATCATGCCGCGCTTTCGTCGGCTAGGCGAGGGCGATGTCCGCCAAAAGACCTCGGCCGCCGATCTGGTGACCGAGGCCGACGTCAATGCCGAGCGGCTGATCACGGCGCGGCTGCGCGAGCGTTATCCCCGAGCGATGATCGTCGGCGAGGAAGCCTGTTCCGACAATCCGGCGCTGCTCCAGGGGCTCGGCGATGCCGATCTCGCCTTCGTCGTCGACCCGGTCGACGGCACCTTCAACTTCGCCTCCGGCGTGCCGCTGTTCGGCGTCATGCTGAGCGTCGTGGTCAAGGGCGAGACTGTCGCCGGCATCGTCCATGATCCCGTCGGCAAGGACTGGCTGATCGGCGCCAAAGGCGCCGGCAGCCACATCCGCCATGCGCATGGCGCGCTGGAGAAGGTGCGTGTCGCCGATGCCGTGCAGGTTTCGCAGATGACCGGTTCGGTTTCCTGGCAATATCTGGCCGAGCCGCAACGCTCGCTTCTGGCCCGCAACCAGACCAAGACGCTGTCGCAGTTCGGCTACCGCTGCGCCGCGCATGAATACCGGCTGCTGGCCAGCGGCCACGCGCATTTCGTCGTCTACAACAAGCTGATGCCGTGGGACCATCTGGTCGGCGTTTTGATCCACGCCGAGGCCGGCGGCCACACCGCGCGTATCGACGGCAGCGCCTATCTGCCCTCGCATGTCGATGGCGGCATCCTCGTCGCTCCCGACAAGGAAAGCTGGCAGGAGTTGCGCCGGGAACTCTGGGCTGAGTAGGATCAATTCCTGCTCTGGCGCTTAAGTCGCCAGGCTTCCGGCCTCCAGACCAAAATTAATGCAGGCCAAAATCAATGCAGATCGGTGACATGCCCTGAAACGGGTGGGTTGTGCGGCTGGAACATCTTGCCCCGCTCAGCGATGAGGATCATCAGCAGCGCGGCGACCGAGACGCTGCAGAAGCCGGCCGCCAGCGGCGTCACTGTGCCGTTGAAGGCCTGACCGATCAGTGTGCCGAGAATGCCGCCAAGAAAGGTCTGCATGAAGCCCAGGATTGACGACGCAGTGCCGGCCAGTTGACCGAGCGGCTCCATGGCCAGCGCGTTGAAATTGGCGCCCAGCGCGCCGAATGGCAGCATCGCGCTGGCAAAAAAGGTGATGAACAGCCACAGCGGCATTGTCATCTCCAGTGACACAGTAAGCCAGGCAAGGCTGATCACCAGGAACAACAGCAGCGCACTCTGCGACAGCCGGCGCATGCCGATGCGGCCGACCAGGCGCGAGTTGAGGTAGTTTGAAAAAGCAAGAACGGCCGCGACACCCGCGAAGATGACCGGAAACATCTCGCCGACATGAAAAATGTCGACATAGATCTGCTGTGCCGAGGCGATGAAGCCGAACATGGCGGCGAAGATGAAGGTGCTGGCGAAGGCATAGCAGAGCGCGATGCGGTTGGTGAGCACTATGCGGAAACCGCCAACGACGGATGAGACCGTCAGCGGCCGGCGGTATTCCGGATGCAGCGTCTCCGGCAGCCGCAGCAGCGACCAGGCCGACACGATCAGCGCCCCGACTGCCATGGTGACGAAGATCCAGTGCCAGCTTGCGAACAGCATGATGAACTGGCCGATGCCCGGAGCGATGACCGGGATGGCCATGAACACCATGAAGATCAGTGACATCACCTCGGCCATGCGCCGGCCGTCGAATGTGTCGCGTACGATCGACACCGCGATGACGCGGGTGGCGGCCGCACCGATGCCTTGCACCAGCCGGCACAGGAGAAGGATGGCGAATGACGGGGCGATGGCGGCAGCCGCCGCCGCCACGACGTAGATCGCCAGCCCGACGACCAGAGGTGCGCGGCGCCCGAACCGGTCCGAGATCGGTCCGAAGAAAAGCTGTCCGCCGCCGAAGCCCAAAATATAGGCGGTGATCACATACTGGCGGTGGTTTTCATTTTCGACGCCGAGCGTGGCGCCGATCTGCTGCAGCGCCGGCAGCATGATGTCGATGGCCAGCGAGTTCAACGCCATCAGCGCCGCGCACAGCGCGATGAATTCCCAGCGCGGAATAGGCAATTTGCTTGCCTGTTGCGGCGCTCCTGACTGCTGGTCCACGGCGGGTCCGATCTTCAAAACGAATATGCGCCGGCATGCCGGCGCATCGGTTCGTCCTCACCCCAATAGGGGAGGCAGCATTTTGTCGGGGCGGGGCTGCCCCGTATCAAACCAAAATCAGGCTGTCGCTTTGACGCTGACGCCCTTTTCGACGAGGAACGTCTGCAACTCGCCCGCCTGGAACATTTCGCGGATGATGTCGCAGCCGCCGACGAATTCGCCCTTGACGTAGAGCTGCGGGATCGTCGGCCAGTTCGAATATTCCTTGATGCCCTGGCGCAGTTCAGCCGAGGTCAGCACGTCGACGCCCTTATAGTCGGCGCCGATGTAATCGAGGATCTGCACCACCTGGCCGGAAAATCCGCACTGCGGAAAACCCGGCGTGCCTTTCATGAAAAGGACGACGTCGTTGCCCTTCACTTCGCTGTCGATGTAGTCGTTGATGCCGCTCATGGAATATCCTTTCACGCCTGTGGGAGTCAGGCTCGAAGCATAGCCATCAAATAAACCCATAGATGGGCCGAAACAAGATGTTTGCGCCGCTGCCGCGGAAATGGCGCAAAGGATCGCCTGTCTTGGGCCAAGCATCCGAGCCGATTGCGGCCTCCGGGACATGATGAAAAGACGATATGGCGCCGCCCTTCTGATCGCCATCCTGCTTGCGGCGATTGCTGTTGTCTGGTGGCCAAAACGTCCCGCGCCGCCGCCGCTGGTCATCGGTGGCGAACTGCCCGCGCCTTGCCGGAATGTCGCCTTCGAGGCCGTGACCTATGTCGTCTGCGAGATCGATCTTCGAGCCGACAGCATCGGTGTTTTCCATGTCGGCGCCGACGGCAAGCCCTTCGGCTCGCTGGAAGCCTTCGACAAGGCAATGGCAGGCGAGGGCAGGTCGGTGCTGCTCGCCATGAACGGCGGCATGTATCACGAGGATTTGTCGCCGGTCGGCCTGCTGGTCGAGAACGGCGTTGAAAAGTCGCCGCTCACCAGTGCCGACGGCGAAGGCAATTTCTTCCTGAAGCCGAACGGCGTCTTCCTGGTCGGCAAGGACGGCAAGGCCGCGGTCATGGAAAGCAGCGCCTATGCCGCTGCCAAGCCTGACGTCGCTTTCGCCACGCAGTCCGGCCCGATGCTGGTGATCGACGGCCAGATTCACCCGCGCTTCGAGCCGAACGGCACTTCCCGCTACATCAGGAACGGCGTCGGCGTGCGCGATGAAAAAACCGTGGTGCTGGCGATCTCGCGCTCGGAAGTGAGCTTCGGCAGTTTCGCGCGACTGTTTCGCGATCCACTTCAATGCCGCAACGCGCTGTTCCTCGACGGAGCGGTTTCGGCGCTATCGGATGGCGACAGGATGATCGTTGGCGGAAAATACCCGGCCGGTCCAATCATTGCCGTTTTGGCAAAGCAGCCGCTGACGCAGTAGACCAGTCTGGCGTCAGTCGGGCACGCTGGTCTGCAGCGCCAGCGCGTGCAGCACGCCGCCCATATTGCCCTTCAGCGCGTCATAGACCATCTGGTGCTGCTGGACGCGGCTTTTGCCGCGAAAGCTCTCGGCCACCACTTCGGCCGCATAGTGATCGCCGTCGCCGGCGAGGTCGCGGATCGTCACCTTGGCGTCCGGAATGCCGTCCTTGATCAGTTTTTCGATGTCGTGGGCATCCATTGCCATGGCAAAATCCTGTTCTGGCGGGCTAGGCAGCTATTGCGAAGTGACTCGGGCGCAAGCCTAAAGCCTTTCTGGCTCGGGTTGAAGACGTCCTGTCGATGACGCAGTGTCTAGGGGCCATCCTGCCGCGGGTGGACCACACCATCCTCGGTGATGTCATCGCGGGTCGAGAACCCCCGACCAAGGCTGAAGACCAGGACATAGAGCGGAATGTTGATCACCAGAATGACGATGGGGAGATAGCTGGTCATCTGCCACAGCGGCAAGAAAAACGCCTGGCCGTAGCCGTCGCAGGCCAGCGATGAGCCGTACTCCCACAGCGCTCCTATGATCGCAGCAGCAATAAAAAGCTTGATGCAGGTGACGACATGCCTTGCTCGCGCCGGGTCCGGCAAAAGCCGGATCCAAAGCACAAGGCAGATGACCGGAACCGCATAGATCAGGTTCTGAAGGACCAGCATCGGCAGCGTGCCGTTGGCCGCCTCAAGGAACTGCTCACGCCTTTCCAGCAGCGGGCAAACCTCGCTCGAGGTCGTCGACAGCAGGAAAAAGACGAACGGCCCGAGGAACCAGAAGAAGAACAGCGACGGCCAGAAGACGACTGCGATCAGCGTCCGGGCAGCCAGGCTGGTCAACTGGCCTTGTCCATAAAGCCAGGGAACCAGCCTTCGTGGGCGGCGGTCAATTCACTGACCGGTATCGCCCTGGCATCGCCGAGTTTCAGCTCCCGCCCGCCGGTCGAGCCGATCCATGGCGCAAAAATGCCGAGCTTGCTCTGCTCCTCGCGGATGGCGTCCCATTCCTTACTTTGCGGATCGACCAACAGCGTCAGAAGGTAGCGGCCCTGGTCTTCGCCGAACCAGACCGGGATCGGGTCGGTGCCGGCAAGGCCCGGAATGGTGGCGCCGATGCCGGACGCCATCGCCATTTCGGCCAACGCCACGGCAAGACCGCCGTCGGAAAGGTCGTGCGCCGCTGTCACGACGCCCGACGCGATCAGCGCGCGCACATGGTCGCCGACGCGCTTTTCATGCGCGAGGTCGACTGGCGGCGGCGGGCCGTCGGTGCGGCCATGAACGTCTCTGAAATAGGCTGACTGGCCGAGATGGCTGCCCCACGTCGCCGGCGCGCCGGCCAGCAGGATCATCTGACCCTCGGCGGCAAAGCCGATCCGCGCCATCTTCGACCAGTCGGCGATCAGCCCGACACCGCCAATGGTCGGCGTCGGCAAGATGCCCTGGCCGTTGGTTTCGTTGTAGAGCGAGACGTTGCCCGACACGATCGGGAAGCCGAGCGCGCGGCAGGCATCGCCAATGCCTTTTACCGCGCCGACCAGCTGGCCCATGATCTCGGGCCGCTCCGGATTGCCGAAATTGAGGTTGTCGGTCGCTGCCAGCGGCAGCGCGCCGGTGGCGGTGAGATTGCGCCAGCATTCGGCCACCGCCTGCTTGCCGCCCTCATAGGGGTCGGCCTCGCAATAGCGCGGCGTGACGTCGGAGGAGAAGGCGAGCGCCTTGGTCGGATGGCCTTCGACGCGCACAACGCCGGCATCGCCGCCCGGCAGCTGCAGCGAATTGCCCTGGATCAGCGTGTCGTATTGTTCCCACACCCAGCGGCGCGAGGACAAATCCGGCCCGCCGAGCAGCTTCAGCAGCGCGTCGGCGACATCGGCCTCCGGTGCATCGCCAGCCGCCAACGCAACCGGCTTCTTCGGCTCGACCCAGGGGCGGTCATATTCCGGCGCCTTGTCGCCAAGGTCCTTGATCGGCAGATTGGCGACCTCGTCGCCCTGATGGATGACGCGAAAACGCAGATCGTCGGTGGTCTTGCCGACAATGGCGAAGTCGAGACCCCACTTATGGAAGATCGCCTCGGCTTCCTTTTCCTTTTCGGGGCGCAGCACCATCAGCATGCGCTCCTGGCTTTCCGAGAGCATCATCTCATAGGCGCTCATACGCTCTTCACGCACCGGCACCTGGTCGAGCTGAAGCTCGATGCCGAGGTCGCCCTTGGCGCCCATCTCGACCGCCGAACAGGTGAGGCCGGCCGCACCCATATCCTGGATGGCGATGACCGCGCCAGACGCCATCAGTTCGAGGCAGGCTTCCAGCAGGCATTTTTCAGTAAAGGGGTCGCCGACCTGCACGGTCGGGCGCTTCTCGTCGATCTTGTCGTCGAATTCGGCCGAAGCCATTGTGGCGCCACCGACGCCGTCGCGGCCGGTCTTGGCGCCGAGATAGACGACGGGCAGGCCGACGCCCTTGGCTTCCGACAGGAAGATCGCATCGGTCTTGGCAAGGCCGGCGGCAAAGGCGTTGACCAAAATGTTGCCATTGTAGCGGGCGTCGAAATTGACCTCGCCGCCGACGGTCGGCACGCCAAATGCGTTGCCATAGCCGCCGACGCCGGAAACCACGCCGCTGACCAGATGCCTGGTCTTGGGATGGTCCGGTGCGCCGAAGCGCAGCGCATTCATCGCCGCGATCGGCCTCGCGCCCATGGTGAAGACGTCGCGCAGAATGCCGCCGACGCCGGTCGCAGCCCCTTGGTAGGGCTCGATGTAGGAAGGGTGGTTGTGGCTCTCCATCTTGAAGACGACGCAGTCGCCGTCGCCAATGTCGACCACACCGGCATTCTCGCCCGGGCCCTGGATCACCTGCGGCCCGGT
Source organism: Mesorhizobium sp. P2_C5_2 (assembly GCF_056404535.1). Lineage (NCBI taxonomy): Bacteria > Pseudomonadati > Pseudomonadota > Alphaproteobacteria > Hyphomicrobiales > Phyllobacteriaceae > Mesorhizobium > Mesorhizobium sp. P2_C5_2. The sequence continues at coordinate 414,898 of NZ_JBFUDV010000004.1, forward strand.
CGTGGGCAGCGTGCGCAGCCATTTCTTCGAGGATTTGTAGGAACAATGCTCGTTCCACATCGCCGAGAAGATGCCGAGTTCGGTAAAGCTCGGCTCGCGCCCGACCAGATCGAGGATGCGCTGGTATTCGTCGGGCTTCAGCCCGTGCGCGGCAATGAGTTCCGGGGTGATCGGCACGGAATTGGAAATGGTCATGGGCAGCGATTTGTATCCGTGGGAGAGGGGGATTTCTGAGTCCCCTCTTATCGCAAGCTTTGGCGCGATACACCCCATCCGCTGACGAAAAACGCCGGAAAGCCACAAGGTGACGATGGCAGCGGGGAGCGCTCGGGAACGCTGTGGCACCCCGGCCGTTACGTCTCCAACCAATCAGGAGATTTCGCCATGGCCACGAAGCAAGGCAAGAAAGACAATCGCCTCTCGGACAAGGAGGCCATGCATATTGCCGAGACCACCGACGTTTCGCCCAAGCAGGCCAAGGACCTGGCCGAGAAGCACGGCAAGGACAAGGCCGCGAAGGAAGCCAGGAACTTCAAGGCCGAGGGCTGACCTGAGACTAGGTCCGGGAGACCAGGTTCAGCGCTAACGGGTCAGGAAGACCTGTCGTAGCCGGCGCGGCCTTCTTCCAGCAGCCGACGGATCACCGCGACGCCACCGGCGATCTCCTCACGCCGCCTTGGTTGCGAGACGCCGAAACGCACGCCGTGGAAAACCTGCTCGGAGCGCCCGGCCTTGAATTCGTCCTCGTCGTCGAGGAGCACGCCATTTTCGAGACAGGCGCTCCTGAAGGTGCCGGACAGCCAGGGATCGGGCAGGGTCAGCCAGACGAAGGGCACGCTGTCGTGTGACCTGAAGGCGAAGCCGGCCAAAGTCTGGCGCACGATGGCGATGCGAGCGCCGATTTCGGCGATGCTGCGCCGACGGATATCGCCAGCCTGCCCTGACAGAACCAGCCGGGCATTCACCTCCGCCAGCAGGAACGGCATGCCGCCGGTCATCATCTTGTGGGCGACGCGGATGCGATGGCGATAGGCGGGCGGGCAGGAGAGCCAGCCACCGCGAACACCGGCCGCGACCGATTTCGACAGGCCGCCGGCGACAATGGTGCGCTCGGGCGCATATTCGGCCAGCAGCGGCGTCGGATCGTCGGTCAAGCCGCCATAGAGATCGTCCTCTATGAGGATGACATTGTATTCCCGCGCGACGCGGGCGATCGCCTGGCGGCGCGAAACCGACAGGATCGCCAGCGTCGGGTTCTGCACCGTCGGCATCAGGAAGATCATCTTCGGGTGCTTTTGCGCGCAGACGCGCTCGAAGTCCTCGGGATCGAGGCCTTCGTCGTCCGATGCCACCAGCGCCGTGCGCCGCCCGATCAGCCCGACGCTGCGGGCGATCTGCGAATAGGTGAGGTGCTCGAAAGCGACATAGTCGCCGGGCGTGGTCAGCGCCGCGATTGCCGCCATGACAGCGGCATGGGTGCCCATCGTGGGAACGATGGTCTCCGCGGCCGGGCGGAACGAATTGCGTGACAGCCAGCGCGCGCCGGCTTCGAACCAGCGCTCCGGAAAATCCGTGACATAGCTTGAAATTTGGTGCGGATGATCCTGCACCGTGCGCGAGAGCATGTCGGCGACAATGGCGCCTTGGCCGATGTCGGGCGCGGCCGTGCTGTCGAAGCGCAGCTTGCCCGGCGGCGCATCGACATAACGCGTGCCTTGCACGGTGGGCTCGACGAATTCTGGTGACGCCGCTTCCGATTGCTGCGCCAGCACATAGGTTCCGCGGCCGACCTCGCCGCTCACCAGGCCGCGCTCGCGCAACAGCTGATAGGCCCGGCCGATCGTGCCGACCGTCGTGCCGATGTCATAGGCGAGATCGCGCTGCGGCGGGAGTTTTGCCCCGGCATCGATGACGCCCTTGTCGATATCGGACTCGATGCTGTCGGCGAGGCGCTGATAAAGCGGGCCAGAACCAATGGAGAGGTCGGGAAGCCAATTTGTCATGGTGACAATTTTGTATATTGCACCGAAATAGGAGTCAATACATATCAGCGTCGTACCGAAATGGGTACAATTTGCAATCTTGGCAGAAAGACAATGAGCACAATCGAGACAATCCGCTATACGGGCATTGAACTGGTCGGGCCGCGCCCGTCTGGACGGCGAGGCTTTGTCAGCCGCATCGTGCATGTGGTCAGATCACTGGCGCAGCAGATCGACGCGCTCATCGAGCGCCGCCGCGGCCGCCTGGCTCTGCTGGAAATGACCGACGAGCAGCTTAGGGATATCGGTGTGTCGCGTGGCGACGCTCACCGCGAGGGGATCCGGCGCTTCTGGGACTGACCCTGAACCGGGTCAGCGGCGCGCGCCGGATGTCCTTAGGCGCGAGACGCCCTTGTCGGCAAGCACGGCGAGGATGCACAGCACCAGAAAAACTCCGGTGACGGCCAGCGCCGCAAACGCGACGCTGGCCGCACCGTTTTTCGCAACGTCGAGGAAGGGGTAGGGCACTTCACCTGCGATTGGCGCGCGCGCCAGCGCATAGGCGAGATAAGCGATCGGATAGGCCATCCACCAGGAAATGTCGCTCCAGCGAGTCCTGCCGTCGGCGCCCGCCACCAGCCACCACAGCACGAACAGCACCGGGGTCACATAGTGCAGCAGCACGTCGCAGAGCAGGAATAGGCCCTGCGGCTGCCAGAGCTGCGCCAGAACCGTCGCATAGACGATGAAGACCAGCGCGATTGAAACCGCGACGCCCGCTCGCATCCGTGGTCCGGCGAAGGCCGGCAGCCAGGCATAGCCCGAAGGCGACAGCAGCGAGGTGTGGACCAGCACCGCACCGATGTTGGTCAAGATGGTGAAGAAGCTGAACAGAAAGACGATGGAGCCGAGAAAACTGCGGCCGGCTTCCATCGACGCCGGGATGGTGATGCAGGCTTGCAGGACAAGCCCGGCCAGACCGACGATCAATCCCGCAATCTGCAGGAAGCGGCCCATGGCGTCAGGCGGCCGCGTTGCAGGAGGGGTTGCCCGTCTGCCAGCGCGCAATATCGGAGCCGATGCGCGCGCCGAGCGGATCGTCCATCAGCGGGCCGAACACGTCGATGCGGCTGGAATTGCCTTGCGCCTGCACGACCAGCAGCGGCTTGCCGCCATAATGCTTGGCTGGCACCAGCAGAAAGCGCGGCGTGCCGCTGAACGAATTCAGCTCATTGGCCATCTGATACGATTTGAAGGCGGGATCCTTGCTGGCGACCCAGCATTTGTGGGCTGATATCGCCACCTGTTCCATGGCCAGCAGCGAAGCGCTCTTGCCCATCGGCGCCGGCGCGCTCTTCGGGCTCGACTGGCAGGACGCCAGCGCCAACCCGGCGGCAGTCAGGAGAGCCATCCGGGCAATCGTCAGTCTCATGGTCAGCCGCCCCCGCGCTTTGAAAGGAATTTCGAAAAAAAGATATCAGGCGGCAATACCGAGTGCGCCTTCGAACAGCGCCCGGCCGTCGCTGCCGCCATGCGCGGCCTCGATCAGGTTTTCCGGATGCGGCATCAGGCCGAGCACATTGCCTTTTTCGCTGATGATACCGGCAATGTCGTTGATCGAGCCATTGGGATTGGTGCCCTCGGCATAACGAAACACTACCTGTCCTTCGCCTTCGAGGCGGGCAAGCGTGTCCGCATTGGCAAAGTAATTGCCGTCATGATGCGCCACCGGCGTGCGTATGATCTGGCCCGGCTGATAGCGGCGGGTGAACATGGTGTTGGCGTTGGCGATCTCGAGCTTGACCTGCCGGCAGACGAATTTCAGCGAGGCATTGCGCATCAGCGCGCCGGGCAACAGGCCGGCCTCGACCAGTATCTGGAACCCGTTGCAGACGCCGATGACCATGACACCCTTGGCCGCCTTTTCAGCGACCGCCCGCATCACCGGCATGCGCGCGGCAATGGCGCCGCAGCGCAGATAGTCACCGAAGGAAAAGCCGCCGGGAATGGCGATAAGGTCGACATCGGGGATTTCGGTGTCGGTCTGCCACACGGTCGCCGGCGCCTGTCCGGAAATCTTGGTCAGCGCGGCGATCATGTCGCGGTCACGGTTAAGGCCGGGCAGAAGGACAACGGCGGATTTCATATCAGGCGATCTCCACCGCGTAATTCTCAATCACGGTGTTCGCCAGCAGCTTGTCGCACATGGCTTTCAGATCGGCTTCGGCCTTGGCCTTGTCGGTCTCCAAAAGCTCAAGGTCGAAGACCTTGCCTTGCCGCACCTGGCCGACACCGCCGAACCCCAGTCCCGACAGGGCGTGCTCTATGGCTTTTCCCTGGGGGTCGAGCACGCCGTTCTTGAGGGTGACGGTGATGCGGGCCTTGATCATGCTGGACAGGTTCCTGTTCGAGTTTGGTCTTAGCAATTCCAGGAAAAGTGTGAAGCGGTTTTCCGTCCGGAATTGCGTCAAAACAAAGAGCTAGAACTGTTCAGCGTTTCCTCGAAACGATGAACAGTTCTAGTGCGGCTTGCCTTTGAGGCCGTCTGTCGAGGCGACGAGCACCGGGCCGGTCGGGCGCGGCGGCTCGTTCTCGTTCATGATGCCGAGGCGGCGGGCGACTTCCTGATAGGCTTCGACGAGGCCGCCCATGTCGCGGCGGAAACGGTCCTTGTCGAGCTTGTCCTGCGTCGCCACGTCCCACAGCCGGCAGGAGTCGGGCGAGATCTCGTCGGCGACGACGATGCGCATCATGTCGCCCTCGAACAGGCGGCCGCATTCGATCTTGAAGTCGACGAGCTGGATGCCGACACCCATGAACAGGCCGGAGAGGAAGTCGTTGACGCGGATGGCGAGCGCCATGACGTCGTCGATCTCCTGCGGGCTCGCCCAGCCGAAAGCGGTGATATGCTCTTCCGACACCATCGGGTCGTCGAGTGCATCGGCCTTGTAATAGAATTCGATGATCGAGCGCGGCAGAACGGTGCCTTCCTCGATGCCGAGGCGCTTCGACAGCGAACCGGCGGCGACATTGCGCACCACCACTTCGAGCGGAATGATCTCGACTTCCTTGATCAGCTGCTCGCGCATGTTGAGCCGGCGGATGAAGTGGGTCGGAATGCCCATGCGGTTCAGATGATTGAAGATGTACTCGGAAATGCGGTTGTTGAGCACGCCCTTGCCGTCGATGACCTCGTGCTTCTTCTTGTTGAACGCGGTCGCATCATCCTTGAAGAACTGGATCAGCGTGCCGGGTTCGGGTCCCTCATAGAGGATCTTGGCCTTGCCTTCATAAATGCGGCGGCGATTTTTCATCTGATTTTTCTCTGGATTTGCGGGCAGGCGGCAAGCGACCAGTTCCTGTCCGTCTGCCTAAATTAGTGCGGCGACGGGTGGGGTTCAATGCCGGGTCTATCCCAATCACACCGTTTGCTCAATCGGCAAATCCTTTCCATCTACCGCTTTCAGGAATGAAATGCCGCAGCGCAGCAAGTGATGTAGCATATTGACCGACCCGCGCCCTTTTGGTTTGTGCTGCGGCAACACACATATCCACCGCCAACGCGAATCGATTTCACCGGAGGGAAGCCATGAGCAGCATGAAAGACCGCGAAGAGGGTTTTGAGCGCAAATTCGCTTTCGACGAAGAACTTCGCTTCAAGGCCTCGGCACGCCGCAACAAGGCGCTCGGCCTGTGGGCCGCCGAAAAACTGGGCAAGTCCGGCACTGATGCCGACGCCTATGCCAAGGAAGTGGTTGTCTCCGACATCGAGGAAGCTGGCGACCACGACGTGTTTCGCAAGATCCGTGGAGATTTCGACGCCGCTGGCGTCGACCAGTCGGACCATCAGATCCGCCGCACCATGGACGAGCTGATGGCGCAGGCGATCGAGCAGATCAAGAACACCTGATCCTTCCGAAGCAGGTTCCGCAAAAGTGTCCCGCGGTTTTGCGACAGAACCTGCGACAAACAAGGAATGACTGGACCAATCGACCGCCCGGCCCAACCGGGCGGTTTTTCTTTGCCTTTTCAGCCTTTTCCGGCTGAAACTGTGCGTGGGCCTGCTAGAAAAGGTCCTAGCCAACAAGGAAAAGCGCCGATGTCCCTGAAATCACGCCTGGCGGCGGATGAAACGCTGTTCACCGCCTGGTCCGGGGTTCCGGACGCTCTGACGGTCGAAATCATCGCCAGGCAAGGTTTTGACGCCGTCACGCTCGACATGCAGCATGGCGGACACCACGAAGACTCGGTCTTGCGCGGTCTCGTGCCGGTGCTGGCGGCCAACAAGCCGGCGCTGGTGCGCATTCCGGTCGGCCGCTTCGATATGGCCAGCCGCGCCCTCGATTTCGGCGCCGAGGCGGTGATTGCGCCGATGGTGAATTCGGTGGCCGATGCAAAACTGTTTGCCGCCGCCATGAAGTATCCGCCGCTCGGCGAGCGTTCCTGGGGCCCGACCTATGCCTTTCCGCGCCACGGCAAGGGCGACCAGGCCGAGTGGCTGCGCGACACCAATGCCCGCACCATGGCCTTTGCCATGGTCGAAACGCGTGCCGCGCTCGATGCGCTGGACGGCATTCTCGACACGCCCGGCATTGACGGCATCTTCCTCGGTCCATCGGATTTCTCGATCGCCTGGTCGAACGGCGCCACCGTCAATTCGACGCTGGAAAGCATGATGGAAACCGTCGCTTCCATCGCCGAGCGCACGCGCAAGGCGGGCAAGCATGCGGCTATCTACGTTATCGAGCCGGCCATTGCCGGCCGCGTCGTGGCGATGGGGTACCGGCTGCTGGCCATGGGCTCGGACCACGCGCTGATTTCGCTAGGCGCAAAGACCCTCATCAAGAGCATGAACGATTCGATCAAGGGCTGAGGCGTGGTGCCTTGCCCCGGTCAGGCCTTGAGGTCGGTCAGGAACTTGGCGAAGGTCATCGATCCCTCCGGCCACGGGCCGAAGCCGGCGTCCTCGTTGAGGTGACCGGTTTCGCCGGCATCGATGAACAGCGAACCCCACGCGCCGGCAATGTCCTCGGCAACCTCGAAGGCGCAGAACGGATCGTTGCGGCTGGCAATCACAATGGATGGAAAGGGCAGCGGCTCGCGCGAATAGGGGCCGAAGGTCATCAGGTGCCTCGGCCTTATCTCCGGATTGGCGACATCTGGCGGCGCGACAAAGAAGGCGCCGGCGACCGGCTTCCGAAATTGCGGAATGGCCTGCACCGCGGCTGCCACGCCCAGCGAATGGGCAACGATCACCACCGGCCGCTCAGCTTCGTTGACGGCGTTCGCCACGCTCGCTGTCCAATCCTCGCGCACCGGCTTCGACCACTCGGCCTGCTCGACCCGACGTGCCGTCGACAGTTTCGACTGCCAGCGTGTCTGCCAGTGTTCTGGGCCTGAATTGGTGTAGCCCGGCACGATCAAGATATCTGCGTCTTTGACTTTCATTGCGCTGAGATAGCGAGCAGCTCTGTCTCGTGCAACCATGCTGATGCGCGCGCAATGCATCACAATTGTGAACAACGTGTTCGATTCTTTCCATCTTGTGTGAACGATCAGGATAGACGATCTGTCGATGGGAAAGAATGGCTGCGAAAACCAGGGTTTTCTTGGTTGAAGCGGCGTTGCAGTTGTTGCGGCGCCGGGCTTCTGGCTTGGAAAACCTCGTCGAACGCTGCCCAAACGGAGATTTTGATGAGCGAACTGCCTTTTGCCGCGACCACCCCCGTCAGTGTGTCACGTGTTGGCCTGAAGGCTCGCGATGCCGAGAGCCTTGCAGCGTATTACCGGGCTGTCGTCGGCTTCCAGGAACTGAGCCGCGCCGATGGCGCGATCACGCTGGGCGCCGCCGAGCGCCCCTTGCTGGTCATCGAGGCGGATACGGCAGCCAAGCCCGACGATCCGCGCAGCGCCGGCCTGTTCCACACCGCTTTCCTGCTGCCCAGCCGCGCCGATCTCGGCCGCTGGATCAACCATGCCGCCGCCAACAAGATCCGCATCGAGGGCGCCTCCGATCATCTGGTCAGCGAAGCGCTCTATCTGACCGATCCCGAAGGCAATGGCATTGAAATCTATAGAGACCGCCTGCCGGAGGAGTGGAAGTGGAACGGCGACAAGATCGCCATGGCAACCGAGCGGCTGAATCTGGCCGCCGTGGCTGCCAGCGTGCCGGCCGGTGACGCCGGCTGGCAGGGCGCGCCGGAAAACAGCATCGTCGGCCATGTCCATCTGCGCGTCGGCCGGCCGGAAGACGCCGAGGCCTGGTGGCACCAGGAGTTCGGCTTCGACACGGTGGCCAAATATGGCGGCCAGGCGGTGTTCCTGTCGTCCGGCGGCTACCACCACCATATCGGTGGCAATTCGTGGCACAGCGCCGGTGCCGGCCGTCGCGATCCGTCCCGCTCGGGTCTGGCCTGGGTCGAGATGCGGTCGGACAATGTGACCAAGGAAACGAGCCGTGAGGATCCGTGGGGCACGGTGATTAGGACCGTGCCGGGCAAGGCGTAATTGGACAACGCCGGCGATTGGCGAAACCGCCGGCGACAGAGTTTTTCTCCCCGTCACTATACGGGGAGAAATGCCCGGCAGGGCAATGAGGGGCAGCGCCAATATCCTGAGATTATCAAAGCGTGAGTGGGTTCGATCATCGCCGAAGTCGGCGCCGCCCCTCATCCGCCTGCCGGCACCTTCTCCCCGTATAGTGACGGGGAGAAGGAAGCTAAGCTTCCCCAAAAACCCGCTTGAAGATCGTGTCGACATGCTTGGTGTGATAGCCAAGGTCGAATTTCTCGCGGATCTCGGCTTCGGGCAGCGCTGCAGTGACCTCCTGGTCGGCCAACAATTCCTCAAGGAAATCAGCGCCGTGTTCCCAAACCTTCATGGCGTTGCGCTGCACCAGCCGGTAGGCGTCCTCACGTGATATGCCGGCCTGCGTCAGCGCCAGCAGCACGCGCTGCGAATGCACAAGACCGCGGAACTTGTTCATGTTCTTCAGCATGTTGTCGGGGTAGACCAGCAATTTGTCGACGACGCCGGTCAGCCGCGACAGCGCGAAATCCAGCGTCACCGTGGCGTCCGGCCCGATCATGCGCTCGACGGAGGAATGCGAAATGTCGCGCTCGTGCCAAAGCGCTACATTCTCCATTGCCGGCAGCGCCATCGACCGCACCATACGGGCAAGACCGGTGAGATTTTCGGTCAGCACCGGGTTGCGTTTGTGCGGCATCGCCGACGAGCCCTTTTGCCCCGGCGAAAAATACTCCTCCGCTTCCAGCACTTCGGTGCGCTGCAGATGGCGGATTTCGGTCGCCAGCCGCTCGACCGACGAGGCGATGACGCCGAGCGTGGCGAAGAACATGGCGTGGCGGTCGCGCGGGATCACCTGCGTCGACACCGGTTCCGGCTTCAGCCCGAGCTTCTTCGCCACATGCTCTTCGACATAGGGGTCGATGTTGGCGAAGGTGCCGATTGCCCCCGATATGGCGCAGGTGGCGATGTCTTCGCGCGCATGCACCAGCCGCTCGCGGCAGCGCGAGAATTCGGCATAGGCCTGCGCCAGCTTGACGCCGAAGGTGGTCGGTTCGGCATGGATGCCGTGGCTGCGGCCGATGGTGACGGTGTCCTTGTGCTCGAAGGCACGGCGCTTCAGTGCGGCCAGCAGACCGTCGAGGTCGGCCAGCAATATGTCGCTGGCGCGGCTGAGCTGCACCGCAAGGCAGGTGTCGAGCACGTCCGACGAGGTCATGCCCTGGTGGATGAAACGCGCATCCGGCCCGACGAATTCGGCGAGATGGGTCAGGAAGGCGATGACGTCATGCTTGGTGACGGCCTCGATCTCGTCGATCTTGCCGACATCGAATTTCGCCGCGTTGCCCTTTTCCCAGATGGTTTTGGCGGCTTCCCTGGGGATGACACCGAGCTCGGCCAGCGCATCGCAGGCATGCGCCTCGATTTCGAACCAGATGCGGAAGCGGGTTTCCGGCGACCAGATGGCGACCATTTCCGGCCGGGAATAGCGAGGGATCATCCGTCAGTCCTGATGTGTCGGTGAGTAAGTGCGCCTCCTATCAGAGCCGGACCGAATGCTCAACGCTGCTGGCGCGCAAACCACACGCTGGCGCAGGCAAGCGCGATGAATCCAAGTGGAAAGTATAGCCGCACGCCCAGCACCACGAATTGGTAGAGCGCCGTCAGCGAAGTGAACACCAGTTCGAACGCCCAACGGACGGTGAAGGCCTCCGCGTGCCATTCGGCGTAGTAGGAGCGGTATTGCAGGGCGAAAAGGCCGCCGGTGAAGGCAAGTGTCGCGGCAAGCAGGCAGACGAAGGCGGCGGCCAGCGCCACTTCCCAGTGCCGGTCGAGCGAGACCAGCCGCGCCGCGAACAGGCCGATGGGGAAGGCGATTGCTGCACCCATGGCATAGAGCAAGACCACGAAGCGGATCTTTTCAGGCGTCTCCCAATTGTCGAGCCAAAGGCCGGTGAGCGCACTGGCGCCCATGGCCATCGCCCACAGCAAGGCGCCGACAAGCGCCGAGCCCGTCGATGGCACGGCGCGGCTGACACGATTGCCGGCGCGCTTGCGCCAGCTGGATTGATCGAACGATGTCACAGGCGGCCGGTCACGGCGATCCAGCGAAAATCCGGCCCTTCGAAGCCGTACCGGCGCACCGCGATCAGCACCGCATAGGCGCTGATACTGTCCATCGAGAAGGTCTGCACCGCGCCCATCCGGTAGCCGTTCGGGCAGCCGCGGCTTTTCGGGATCGATTTGTCCTCGTGCAACAGGTGCGTCTGGCCGCCATCCCGGGCCTCGACGCGCAACAGGCGAAAGCCGTTGATCTCGCCTTGGCTCTCACAGCCTGCCGTATTGTTCATGCCGATCTCGTCGAGTCTGAATTCCAGCGGCGGGTCGACCGGTGAAAAGATCGGCCGCGGGTTGACCACTATGCGGAACGGGTCGGCCGACAGTTCGGTCACCGGATTGAAGCCGGCGGTGATGCCGTGATTGGCGGTAAGCTCAGCCTGGGCAATGATCGCTTCGCCCTTCTGCCTGGCTTGCTGGCGGGCCGTATCGAGCGAGGCGGTCTCGTCCTCCAGCCGGACACGAATCGGCGTGCCCTTCAGGAACGTGTCGTCGGCGGTGTCGATGTAGTAGCGGTTGGCATAGGGAAAGCCCGAACCATCCGCGACGCCGTATTCCTCAAAGGCGAAGACGACACCATCTCTCGTAAAGCCGAGAATTTCGAGCTCGGCGACATCGCCCGCCCGGGCGGCGATGCCAGATGCCAGCTGCACCAGCAGGCAAACGCCAATCAGGACAAGATTTCGCATCGGGATTCCCGCTCCGGCTGCCATGGTTCGATCGTTCCCTATCATGAGACAGTCAAAACATCGTGCTATCCAAAAGGCGATGCATCCAATTGCACCTCTGCTTGTTATCGTCGATCGCTTTCAAAAAGGAGAATACCCCATGACCGAGGCCAGCAAGATTCGCGAACATATGGAAGTGGTTGGCGCAGACGGCGTTCACATCGGCACCGTCGACAGGGTCGATGGCGACCGGATCAAGCTGACCAAGGCCGACAGCGGCATGGGTGTGCACAAAGGCCATCACCACTACATTCCCTTGAGCCTGCTGGCCGAGGTCGATGGCCAGAAAGTCTGGCTGTCGGCGAATTCTGATGTGGCGGTCAGCTTCGAGGAAGAAAAATCCGACCCGACCTGATCGGCAATTCAGCGCGACGACCAGACCGGAAACAGATCGCCATCGGCCGGCGTCGCGGAATGGACGCCGCGGCTGATGGCGCGCGCCATGGTGGCGCCCGCCGCGGCAAAGAAGTCGACCGCCGCGTCGGCGGTGAGCTCGATGCCGCTCTTGCCAGTCGCCAGTGCGAACACCAGGTCGCCGTCAGCCGGGGTGTGCACCGGCCAGATGGCGTGCACGAAACCGTCATGCGCTGAGATGGCCAGACGCTTGGCAGCCGCCTTGGTCAGCACGGCGTCGGTGGCGATGACGGCGATGGTGGTGTTGCCGCCGGCCTCGCCATTTCCGCCGACACGCTTGTCGCGATATTTCAAAAGGATCCGCCTGGCATCGTCGGGCATCGGTGAGGGATAGCCGAGGCCGCCGAACTCATCGCCGATTTCGAACGGTGCTGCCCAGAAATAGGGCGTTCGGGCAATGGTCACCGAGCCGGTCGGGTTGGCGGCGGCGAGCGCGCCGATGGTGATGCCGCTGTCGAGCACGGTCGAGGCCGAGCCGAGACCGCCCTTCAGCCCGGAACTAAGCGCTCCGGTACCGGCGCCGACGGTGCCGAGCGGAAAGTCGATCGCAGCGGTCTGGGCGGCTTCGTAGCCGAGGTCGCGGTAGGGGGGATAACGACCCCAATCCTTGTCGCCGCCATTGCGCAGGTCAAACAGGATCGCCGCCGGCACGATCGGCACGCGAAAGCCGCCGACGTCGACGCCGATGCCTTTTTCGCGCAACGCTGCCTGTACGCCGGAGGCGGCGTCGAGACCGAAGGCCGAGCCGCCCGAAAGCACGACGGCATGAACCGCTTCGATGGAATTGTGCGGTTCGAGCAGGTCGGTTTCGCGCGTGCCCGGCGCGCCGCCGAGGATCTGCACGCCGCCCACCGCCGGTTCGTCGCACAGCACCGCCGTCACCCCGGATTTCAACCGGGCATCGCTGGCGTTGCCGACGCGCAAGCCGGTGACATCGGTGATCAGATTGCGCGGCCCGGTGCGGAACATCAGTTGGTCTCCGCCGGTACAAAACGCGTTCCGTCGAAACGGAAGGCGCGATAGAGGCTCTGGCTCAGATCGCCTTTGTCGTCGAACCGCAGCGGCCCGATCGCCGTGGTGAAATCATGCGCGGTGAGCGCGTCGGCCAGCCCCTTGCCTGACGTTTCGGACGCTGCCGAGGCAGCCTTGGCGATCTCCACCGCCGCATAGGCCGGTAGCGTGTAGCCATCCGGCGCAATGTTTTTGGCGGCAAAGGCGGCCAGCACCTTGGGATCGGCGACATCGGCCCATTCCGGCGGCGCGATCATCAGCGTACCCACGGCGTAAGGCACGTCGCCGGTTGGCGCACGCATGTTCTCGCCCCCCGCAAAAACAATGCCCGCCTCGAGTTGGCCGGCGTCGCGGCCCATAACGGCGATGTCGTCGCCGTCGCCGCCGGCAAAGACATGCGTTGCGCCTGATTTCTTCAGCCGACCGATCAGCCCGATCTGGTTGTCGAGCTGCGGCCGGAACGTATCTGTGAAGACCGGCTTCAGCGCCGCCTGTTCGGCTGCGGCCCTGAGCGTCTCGGCGATTTCGCGGCCATAGATAGTGCCGTCATCGACGATGGCGAACAGTTCGCTCTGCCACAGCCGAGTGAGGATGGCGGCCACCGCATTGCGCTCGTCGTCGCCGCGCGGACCCAGCCGATAGACCGGCCAGCCGGTCTTGGCGCGGCGATCGGTCAGGCTTTCGGTGCGCACGCCGACGGTAATGACCGGTATGTTGGCGTCCTTCAGGATCGGCAACGCCGCCTGGATTGCCTCGGTGCAGAGGAAGCCGACAACGATATTGACCTTCGCGGCCGCGAATTCCCTGGCAGCCGCCGCCCCGCCATCGGCGGTGCAGGCATCGTCGATCGTCTTGATCTCCAGGCCATTGGCTTCCGCCGCCAAGCCAGCGCCTGCCTCGATCTGTTTGCCGAGGATCGCCGACGGGCCGGACAGGGGGGCGGCGACGCCGACTAGCAGCGTCTGAGCGCCGGCGCTTGCCGGCAGCAGCCAGAGCAGTGCCGCTATTGCAACTGTTAGGGGTCGCATTCTGACGAAGAATTCCTCCGTGCCGGTCGCATGCTTCCAGCGCCACTTCCGCCAAGACCTAAAGGCTGCCCGCCCCAGGCGCAACACGGGAATTTGCGGATTGGCGTCAAGCACTTCGCTTGTGGCCTATTGTGTGCCGCCATATATAACGCTTGGGTTCCTGCTTATGGAAAATCATCAGTGTTGAAGTTGAACGACATAGGGCCGCAGGCCTATCGCGACGCGATGGCGCATTTTGCCGGCCACGTCCATGTGGTGACCACGGACGGCCCCGCCGGCAAACGCGGCACCACGGTGATCGCCGCCTGTTCGGTATCGGACACGCCGCCGACCGTGCTCGTCTGTCTCAACCGCGAGAATTCCAGGAACGAGCTGTTCGTGCAAAACGGCCGGTTTGCGCTGAACACGTTGGCTTCGCACCAGCAGCCGCTATCGGTGGCGTTTTCAGGCCTGACCAACCTGTCGTCCGATGAGCGTTTCGCGCTCGGCGAGTGGGACGTCATATCGACAGGCGCTCCGACCTTGAAGGGCGCTCTCGCCGTTTTCGACTGCGAATTGATCGACACCAAGGATCTGGCCACCCATCGTGTGCTTTTTGGCAAGGTGACAGGCCTGCGCATGGGCGATAATTTGCGGCCGCTGATCTACCACGCCCGCGACTACCACGTGCTGGAAAGCGGAGCAGAGGCGTCAACGGAGAAAGAATGACCGAGCTGAAACCGCGCCCCGCGCCGCGGACGATCGACGAAACGCTCGATCTCCTGACCGGCGCGGACTATGTCGCGGACCGCTCGCTGGCAACGGTGCTGTTTCTGTCGCTGCGCATGCAGCGGCCGCTGTTCCTCGAAGGCGAGGCCGGCGTCGGCAAGACCGAGATCGCAAAAGTGCTGGCGCAGGCGCTCGGCCGCAGGCTGATCCGCCTGCAATGCTATGAAGGCCTCGACGTTTCGTCTGCCGTCTACGAGTGGAACTATGCCGCGCAGATGATCGAAATCCGCATGGAGGAGGCGGCCGGCAAGGTCGATCGCTCCGACATGGAGCGCAATGTCTTCTCCGAAAAATACCTGATCCGCCGACCGGTGCTCGATGCGCTGACCGGCAAGGCAGGTGCCGCCCCGGTGTTTTTGATCGATGAGCTCGACCGCACCGACGAAGCCTTCGAAGCATTCCTGCTCGAAATCCTGTCCGACTTCCAGGTGACGGTGCCCGAACTCGGCACGATCAGGGCGGAAGAGCCGCCGATCGTCATCATCACCACCAACCGCACCCGCGAGATCCACGACGCGCTGAAGCGGCGCTGCCTCTACCACTGGGTCGACTATCCCAATGCCGAGCGCGAGCTGGAGATCGTTCGCCGTAAGGTGCCCCAGGCCAATCAAAGGCTGTCGGCGGAGGTGGTTTCCTTCATCCAGAAGCTGCGCCGGGTCGAGCTGTTCAAGGCGCCGGGCGTTGCCGAAACTATCGACTGGGCCGGCGCGCTGACCGAGCTCGACAAGGTGGCGCTCGATCCCGAAACCATCTCCGACACCATCGGCGTGCTTTTGAAATACCAGGACGACATTGCCCGCATCGGCGCGGGCGAGGGCCGGCGCATCCTCGACGAGGTCAAGGCCGAGCTTGCGGCGGCGGAGTAGGGCAGTGAACGCGCCGGGTGCCTACCCCAAAGAGGCCGACCTCAGAGAGGCGACGGAAGACGGACGCATCGCCGACAACATCGTCTATTTCGCCCGCACCTTGCGCAAGGCCGGAATGCGGGTCGGACCGGCTTCGGTCAAGGATGCCATTGAAGCGGTGCTCGCCGCCGGCATCGGCTCGCGCGACGATTTCTACTGGACGCTGCACGCCGTGCTGGTTTCCAGGCACGAAGATCACCCGACCTTCGACGAAGCCTTCCGGCTGTTCTGGAAATCGCGCGAACTGATCGAGAAACTGCTGGCGATGTTCTCGCCGGTGGCGCCTGACACCAGAGAGAAGCAAAAGCCGCGCGCGGCCGAAAACCGCGTCAGCCAGGCGATGTTCGAGGGCCACGAGAGAAACCAGCCGGTCAGGGAAATCCCCGAGATCGAGGTCGACGCTCGCCTTACCTTCTCCGGCAACGAGGTACTGCGCGGCAAGGACTTTGCCCAGATGAACGCCGCCGAGATGGCCGATGCCAAGAAGGCGATTGCCCAGCTGCGGCTGCCCTTCGACATGGTCAGGACGCGGCGTTTCAAGGCCGACGCACATGGCCGCCGCATCGATCCGCGCGCCATGATGCGCTCGGCCGCGCGCACCGGCGGCGAGCTGATCTTGCCGAAATTCCGCTCGGCCCGCCAGGTTCACCCACCGCTGGTCGTGCTCGCCGATATCTCAGGCTCGATGAGCCAATACACGCGCATCTTCCTGCATTTCCTGCATGCGCTGACCGAAAAACGCCGGCGCGTGCACACCTTCGTCTTCGGCACGCGGCTGACCAATCTGACCCGGCAGATGCGCCACCGCGACCCCGATGCCGCCCTTGCCGACTGTTCGGCGGCGGTGAAGGACTGGTCGGGCGGCACGCGTATCGGTGACACGCTGGCCGAGTTCAACAAGCAGTGGTCGCGCCGCGTGCTCGGGCAGGGCGCGGTAGTGCTTTTGATCACCGACGGGCTGGAGCGCGACGATGTCACCGGCCTGTCGGAAGAGATGGAGCGCCTGCACAAATCCTGCCGGCGGCTGATCTGGCTCAATCCCTTGCTGCGCTTCGACGGCTTCGAGGCCCGCGCCCGCGGCGTCAAGGCGATGCTGCCGCATGTCGATGAGTTCCGCTCGGTGCACAATCTCGACGCGCTGGCCGACCTCTGCGCCTCGCTGGACAAGAAGTCCGCCGCTTCGGTCGATCCTCGCCGCTGGCTGGACGCTGGTGTCAGGCGCGCGGCATAGCCATATGTTATCCCATCGGAAAAACAGACTTTGAGGCAAGCGATCATGGACAACAGCATCTATCTCGATGAGGCCCGCGACCCGCTGATCATCGCGGAAGGCTGGATGAAGGACGGCAAGGATGTCGCCATTGCCACCGTGGTCGAGACCTGGGGTTCGGCGCCACGGCCGGCCGGCAGCCATCTTGTCATCGACGCCGACGGCAATTTCCACGGTTCGGTCTCGGGCGGTTGTGTCGAGGGTGCCGTGGTGAGCGAGGCGATCGACGTCATCGATTCCGGCAAAGCCAAGATGCTGGAATTCGGCGTCGCCGACGAAACCGCCTGGCAGGTCGGCCTGTCCTGCGGCGGCCGCATTAAGGTCTATGTGGAGCGGCTCGGTTAAGCATGGATCCGTACGCGCTCAAAACACTGAATGCCGAACGCCGCGCCCGCCGCGCGGCAATCCTGGTCACCGATCTCGGCGACGGCCGCGACCGCATCGTGCGCGAGGCCGATTCTGTCGCCGGCGAACTCGGGCAAGCGATCGCCAAGGCGTTTCGTTCAGGCAGTTCCGGTTCGGTCGAGGCTGAGGGGCGCACCTTCTTTCTCAACGCGCATCTGCCGCAGCCGCGCCTGGTGGTGATCGGCGCCGTCCATATCAGCCAGGCGCTGGCGCCGATGGCGAAGATCGCCGGCTATCCCCTGGAAATCGTCGATCCACGCACCGCTTTCGCCACGCCGGACCGTTTTCCGGACGTCGCGCTGCATGCTGAGTGGCCTGAAGATGTGCTGGAGCGCCAGCCGCTCGACAGCTACACCGCGCTCGCCGCCGTCACCCATGACCCGAAGATCGACGATTTCGCGCTGAAGGCGGCACTCGACGCCAATTGCTTCTATGTCGGCGCACTCGGCAGCCGCAAAACCCACGCCAAGCGCGTCGAGCGCCTGCTGGCGCTGGGCGCCAGTGCCGATCAGATCGCCCGTATCCACGCGCCGATCGGCCTCGACATCGGCGCGGCCAGCCCCGCCGAAATCGCTGTCGCCATTCTGGCGCAGACCATCCATGCCTTCCGCTCGCGCGGGCTGGAAGCGAAAGGCGCTGCGGCGTGAAATTCGGGCCAGTTCCGATCGATCAGGCTGAAGGCGCGGTGTTGGCGCATGCCACCACGGCCGGCGAGCGACGCTTTCGCAAGGCACACCGGCTGAGTGCCGAAGACGTGGTGGCGTTGAAGGCGGCCGGCATTGCCGACATCGTTGCGGCGGTGCTTGCTACCGATGATCTGAGCGAGGATGCGGCGGCTGAAAAGATTGCTGCCAGCATGGCTCACCGCAACATCGAGGCGAAACCTGCTGCAACTGGCCGAGTCAACCTCCATGCCAAGGCGGCCGGCGTCTTCACTGTCGACGCGGCCATGATCGACGCCATCAACGCCGTCGACCCCACCATCACCATCGCCACGCTGGCGAAGCACGCGCCGGTCGAGCAGGGCCAGATGGTGGCGACGGTCAAGATCATCCCGTTCGCCGTTGCCTCGGCCCTGGTCGATGAGGTGGCGAAAATCTGCGCCGGCGGCGAAATCTTCGCCGTCAACGCCTACCGGCCGGTGCGCATCGGCGTCATCCAGACCGTGCTGCCAGGCATCAAGGCCAGCGTGCTCGACAAGACGCTGCGCGTCACCGAGGCGCGGCTGGCACGCTCCGGCGGCCGGTTGACCACGGAGCGGCGCACGCCGCACGAAATTGCGCCCGTCGCCGAGGCGGCCGCCGCGTTGGCGCGTGACAACGACATGGTGGTGATCTTCGGTGCCTCGGCGATGAGCGATTTCAGCGATGTCGTTCCCGCCGCGATCGAGAGGGCGGGCGGTACAGTCATCCGCGCGGGCATGCCGGTCGATCCCGGCAACCTGCTCGTGCTCGGTACGCTCGACGGCAAGCGCGTCATCGGCGCGCCGGGCTGTGCGCGCAGCCCCAAGGAGAACGGCTTCGACTGGGTGCTCGACCGGCTGATCGCCGGCCTCGAGGTGACAGCGAAGGATATTGCCGGCATGGGCGTCGGCGGGCTCTTGATGGAAATTCCGACCCGCCCGCAACCGCGCGAGCCGCTGCCGGCCAGAGCCGGGTTGAAGGTCGACATCGTGCTTCTGGCGGCCGGGCGCTCCAGCCGCATGGGCGGGCCGAACAAGTTATTGGCCCTGTTCGACGGCAAGCCGCTGGTGCGCCGCACCGCCGAACGGGCGCTCGGCTCGAAGGCCTCGGCCACCGTAGTCGTCACCGGCCATCAGCGTGAGCGGGTGCATCACGCCTTATCGGGCCTTGACGTGACCTTCGCCGACAATCCGGATTTCGCCGACGGCCTGTCCTCGTCGCTCAAAGCCGGCATTGCCCGGGTTGGGGCCGACGCAGCCGGCGCCATGATCGTTCTCGGCGACATGCCGGGCATCTCCGCAGCCGACCTCGACAGGCTGATCGATGCCTTCCGCAAGGCCGGCGGCCATTCGGTGGTGCGCGCGGCGCATGACGGCCGCCGCGGCAATCCGGTGCTTTTACCGCGCGCGCTGTTTCCAGCCATTGCCCATCTGGAAGGCGACACCGGCGCCCGCCATCTGGTCGAGGCCGAAGGGCTTGACGTCATCGATGTCGAGATCGGTGATGGCGCGTCGATCGACGTCGACACCCGCGAAGCGCTAGAAGGCGCCGGCGGCGTGCTGCAGGATTGACAAAGCCCGGCTGAAAAACGCATGGCTGAAGGATGGTTCTCTCTTCACTTGCCTCTGCGCTTCTACCCCCCTCTGGCCTGCCGGCCATCTCCCCCTCAAGGGGGGAGATAGGCAGTTTCGATGGCGGCGTCCACCTTGTAACTTTGGAGATTGGCGAAGGCCGAACGCGTGTCCAATCTCCCCCCTTGAGGGGGAGATGGCCGGCAGGCCAGAGGGGGGTGGCCGCACTCTATGCCCTTCTGATTGCGCTGCTTTTCCTGTTTTCCGGCGTCCACGCCGACGCGCTCGAGCTAAAACCCTACAAGGACGATCTCTTCGCCTATCCGGCGACACTCTCGTCCACGGACAAGGGCGCTTACACCGTCATCGACTACCGCGAGATGCGCGATATCAACGCCCGCGACGAAGTGCCGGAAAAGCGCGTGCATGCGCAGTATACCGACACCGGCGTGCGCAAGGTGCAGCAGGATTTGATGCTGAAAACCGATGCCGGCGATGTCAGGCACGTGGCCGTCGGCAAGACCGAGGGCGCCGGCATCATCGTGCTTTACCTGCATGGGCAGGGCGGCAGCCGCAAGCAAGGCGTCGACGACTTCACCTTCGGCGGCAATTTCAACCGCATCAAGAACCTGATGGCCGGGAATGGCGGCCTCTATCTCTCACCCGATTTCACCGATTTTGGCGACAAGGGCGCAGCCCAGGTCGCAGCACTGATCGGCCATTATGCCGAGGCCTCGCCGGACGCGAAAATCTTCGTCGCCTGTGGCTCGATGGGCGGTACGCTGTGCTGGAAGCTGGCCGGCCGCAACGACACGGGGCGGCGCATAAACGGGCTGCTGCTGCTCGGCTCGCTATGGGATGACAGTTTCCTGTCGAGCCCGGCCTACAGGCGCCATGTGCCGGTGTTCTTCGGCCAGGGCAGCAAGGACCCGGTTTTTCCCGTTGAGAAGCAGGAAGCTTTCTTCCGCTCCATCATTGCGAACTCGAAAGCCTATCCGTACCCGACCCGTTTCGTCCGTTTCGAGACCGGCACCCATGGCACGCCGATCCGCATGGTCGACTGGCGCGAAACGCTGAACTGGATGCTGTCCAAGGCGCCTTGAACCGACGGCAATCGCTCAAGGTGCGGTGTTGTAGTCGACCACCGCTTGCGGATTTTCCTCGCCGTCATAAGAGGCGTCCACATCGTACTGGACCAGCGAGAAATTGCCGTTGCGAAACAGATACGTGCCGGCATCCGAGGCATCGCCAACGCCACGCCATTTGTTGAACGTGCTGATCGTCCTGGTCTCCTCGTCATAATCGGAGTTGGTCGCCCAGCCCGAAGTGTGGAAACCGATGACGGTCACGCCCAGCAATTTGCCGTCGCTGTCATTGTTCTCGTAACGGATATCCAGTTCCGGCTCGGTGAACTGCAACTGCAGGACGCCAGACACCTCGTCGGTCATGTAGTAGATGGAGGCTTCATTGTAGGCCGCCGCCGAGCACGAGAAATGAAACAGCCGCGTCTCTTTTTCGGGATCGCCGGGCTGTGCGTCCTTGTCCTTGTATTTGATCGAAAAAACGGTTGGTGCATCGGCCAGGAATTGTTTGTCGCACTGGTCGCCATAGGTGGGCAGGAAAGCCTTCTTGGCCTGTTCGAGCGCTGTGTCCTTCTTCGGCGGCGGCGGGCCGTCGCCGCAGCTTGCCGGCAGCGCCTCCTCGAAATCGGCCTTGGACGGCTTCAGCGCGCCCTTGTCGATGAAGATCGGGCGGAATGGCGGAGCCTGGATCTGAGCGCTGACCTGGCGCAGTGTGTAGCAGCCGGCGAACACCGCTTCATTGCCGTCCTTGTCGGTGGCACGGATGGCGACGGGGACGCTGTAATAGATGCTACCGGCCGCACCTTCGTCGGAAATCGCACCGGTTTCGACATCGACCTTGTCGGTGCCGTCATAGCCATTGACGAAAGTATCGAAATCCTTTGCCGGCTTGGTATCGCCGTAATAGCCCCAGGCGCGGGCGAATTCGTGCCGGTTGATGGCGCTGTAGAGCGAGCGGATGACAGCGGCGGCGTCCGACCTGTCGTCGACATAAGGCGCCTGGTCATCGGCTGCCGGTTCATCGTCGGCGAACACAGCTTGGCCGGATACAGCAAGGGAAAAAAAGGCGGCCGCCACCAGAAAGATGCGTCTCATCGGAGAATCTCCACCACGGCAAGATTCTATCATAGAGATTGCGGCGACGTGGTGACGCTTGAAAAATCGCCGGGGAAGGCGCTACGTCCCGCCGTCGGCGCTTCAGCCGCAATGGAGATTTGAACGTGACACTATCGATGTATGAAGCCTCGGTGCCGGTGTTTTCGGCCAGGCTGAAGGCGCTGTCCGGCGTGCTGACGGCGGCCGAACAGAATGCAACTGAACGTAAAATCGACCCGCAGGTGTTTTTGACCGCAAGGCTGGCGCCGGACATGTACGCGCTGGTGCGGCAGGTGCAGGTCGCCACCGACCACGCCAAGGGCGCGCCGTCTCGGCTGGCCCGCCGCGAGGTACCGAAATACGAAGACAATGAAGCGACCTTCGCCGAGCTTCAGGCACGCCTCACCAAAACGCTCGACCTGCTGGCTTCATTCTCGGCTGCCGAATTCGATGGTTCGGATGACAGGGTGGTCGAACTGAAGTTTGGCCAGCGCGAGGTCTCGATGCCCGGCATGCAATATCTGCTGCAGGTCGCCATGCCCAACTTCTATTTCCACGTGACCACGGCCTACGACATTCTGCGCCACAATGGCGTGCCGCTGACCAAGGGTGCCTATCTCGGTAATCGTTGAAGAATTCGGCGTTCCGAGGTTTCCCGGTCGCTGCCGGGAGACCTCATCTCGCGCTGGTTCAGCGCACGGACATTTCGCGCGCTATGCGCGGAAAATCGGCCGGCTTGATGCCGATGTCGGCGCGGTCGGCATTGCTCATCGAATGCAGCAATGCCAGTGCCGAGCGGTAACGCTGATGCTCCTGCGGACGCGGACGAGCAAACATTTCAGTGAAGAACCCCATGATTCGGCCCCTAGTTGATCCTCCACGACGCTGAATATAGGAAAATTGTGAAGATTGTGCAGTGCAGCATTTGCATGGCAGCCATGCCGAGTTAATTTTTTTCGGCACAATTGGCTCATGCGCTGAAACTTTTGGCTGGTGCCGACCGTACGCATAGACGCTGGCACATGGCCGGCTTTTCCTCGCCACTCCTGGCGAATTTTCCGGACTGCATGAAAGTGCAGTCCGGCTTTTTGTTGAGCTTCCCCACCATCAACCGGTCCGCGCAAGCCTGGCGAACGCCTAAACTGGTTAAGATCAGTGGCATTCATTTTTAACGAGCCGGTTCTATGCTGCGACCGGCTCTGTTCGCATACGCAAAACGAGGGGGAGGCTGACATCGGCGCCAAGCGGGATTTCGCTTCCTTGCTCGACGATCTGTTCGTCGCCTCCGACAAGGACGGCGAGGAGACCGGCGCGCGGCCGTCGATCCCGTTCGACTATCTCTCGGTGGCCGACGAACTTCACTCCGGCCGCATCAAGGTCTCCGGCGAGACCTTTGCCGCCGAGTATCGCGAAGCGGGAGCTGATCTCGCCGCCGAATTTGCAGCCCTTCTCGATCATGCCAAACTGGCGCTCGCCGGCGAAGAAACAAAGCCTGAGGAAAAACTGCCGCCGATCGATCCGGAGGCGATAGCCGTCGAACTCGGCCTCGACCATCCCGTCAAGAGCGCTGACCTTGGCCGCATGCGTCGCAGCTTTGCTTTCGCCAACCATCCCGACCGCGTCGCGCCGCATCTGCGCCAGCGCGCCATGATCCGCATGCAGGTCGCCAACATGCTGATCGACGAAGCCAAGCGGCGCGCTGTCGCCGGTGCAAGGCGCTAACGTTTCAAGCAAAAGTCGGTCAACTGAGGCTTGGAGAGCGCCGCTGCTTTCCCTATAAAAGCGACTTCCTTCCCGCGCAGTCGCGCCAGCATTCCCTCCGGAGCAGAAATTCCATGCACAAGCGCCGTCTCGGTCGGACCGATCTTCTTGTTACCCAGATCTGCCTGGGGTCGATGACCTGGGGCCAGCAGAACACCGAGGCCGATGGCCATGCGCAGATGGATCTGGCTTTTGAGCGTGGCGTCAATTTCATCGACACCGCCGAGCTTTACCCGATTCCGCCCAAGGCTGAGACACAGGGGCGAACGGAAAAGATCATCGGCAGCTGGATGAAGGCCAATGGCAATCGCGACAAGGTCATCCTGGCCTCGAAAGTGGTCGGCCGCACCGCCAACAGCTGGTTTCGTGGCGACCGTCCATCGAAACTGGTGCGCGCCGACATCTTTGACGCCATCGACAAATCGCTGGCCAAGCTCGGCACCGACTATCTCGATCTCTACCAGATCCACTGGCCGGAGCGCGACATTCCGTGGGGCGCCAATCCGACCCGCGTCGGCGCCACGCCGCGCCGCGCCGATGCCGTCGGCGCGCCGGCAGGCGAGACGCCGATTGCAGAGACGCTCGCCGTCTTCGACGAACTGGTGAAGGCGGGAAAAATCCGCCATCTCGGCCTGTCGAACGAAAACTCCTGGGGCGTCATGCGCTTCATCGCCGAGGCCGACAAGGGCGTCGGTCCGCGCGTCGTTTCGCTGCAGAACGCCTACAATCTCGTCAACCGCACCTTTGAGGTGAACCTGGCCGAAGTCTGCGACCGCGAAGAGGTTGGCTTTCTTGCCTATTCGCCGCTGGCGCAAGGCTATCTCACCGGCAAATACGACCACGGCGCCCGCCCGCAAGGCTCGCGTTCGCAGCTGTTCAACCGCGGCCAGCGTTACGAGACGCCGAATGCGGCGGAGGCGCAGCTCGAATACAACGAACTGGCGCGCTCCTTCGGCCTCGAGCCGGCGCTGTTCGCCAACGCCTATGTCGCCAGCCGGTCTTTTGTTACCTCCAGCATCATCGGCGCGACGACGATTGCCCAGCTTGAGATGGCGCTGTCCTCAGCCGACGTGACCTGGACGGAGGAGATGCAGAGGGGCGTGGATGCGATCCACCAGCGCGTCGGCAATCCGTGCCCGTAGGCAGGTCACCGAGGCAGAATTGCCGAGCAAAGACAAGGGGAAGGGGACAGCAATGGATTTTCCGATCGAGACCGTCAGGGGGAAATTTCCGGCGCTGGACCTGACCGACAAAGGCCGCCGGCGCATCTATCTCGACAATCCGGCCGGCACGCAGGTGCCACACGCGGTTGCCGACGCGGTAGCGCGCTGCCTCTTGACCACCAACGCCAATCTCGGCGGCTATTTCGAGACCACGCTGGCCGCGCAGAAGGTGGTCGACGACGCCCATGCGGCGATGGCCGATTTCCTGGGTGCGGCGAGCGCTGAGGAAATCATCATCGGCGCCAACATGACGACGCTGACCTATCACATGTCGCGCACGCTCGGCCGCGGCTTCAAGCCGGGCGACGAGATCATCGTCACCCGCATGGATCACGAGGGCAATGTCTCGCCCTGGCTGCAACTGGCAGAAGACCTTGGCCTCGTCGTTCGCTTCCTGCCCTTCGACGAGAACAGCTGGCAGGTCGAAGAGGCGACGCTGAGCGGCCTGCTCACCGACAAGACCAGGCTCGTTGCGCTGAACTATGCCTCGAACCTCACCGGCTCGATCAACCGGGTCAAGGCGCTGACGGCAATCGCCAAACAGGCCGGCGCACTGGTCTATGTCGATGCCGTGCAGTTCGCCCCGCATGGCCTGATCGATGTGCAGGAGCTCGGTTGCGATTTTCTGGTCTGCTCCGCCTACAAATTCTTCGGCCCGCATATGGGCATCCTTTGGGGGCGTCGCGATGTCATCGACGCGTTGCAACCCTACAAATGCCGCTGCTCGTCCAACGGCCTGCCGGAGCGTTTTGAACTCGGCACGCCACAGATCGAACTGATGGCCGGATTGACGGCGGCGGTCGATTATTTTGCTGAACTGGGAGCTGCGGCGGGCGAGGGCGGCTCGCGCAGACGCAAAATCGCCAGGGCATTCGAGGTCTCGATCGCCTACGAAAACCGGCTGGCGCTGAGGCTGATCGCTGGCCTCTCGGACATTGAAGGTCTGACCATCCGCGGCATCACCGATCCGAAGCGCGTCAGCGAGCGCGTGCCGACGGTTTCCTTCACCGTCGACGGCATCGTGCCGGAGACGATCGTGCGGCAGATGAACGCCGAAAACATCTTCCTGTGGTCGGGCCACAACTACGCCTGGGAGATCGTCCACCAGCTCGGCATTCCGGCCGAGCAGGGCGTCGTGCGCATAGGCATTGCGCATTACAACACGGCAGCCGAAATCGATGAGACGCTGGAAAGCGTGCACCGGATTATCGCCATGCTGAGGCAACAGCGGCGCTGATCCGCTTCTATCGCTGTTTGCCACCGAAGCCGGTGAGGAAAGCGGTGAGGTTGTCGCCGAGCGCGTCGCAGAGATAGCCGCCTTCCTGGACGATTACCGTCGGCAGCCCGAGCTTCGCAATCGCCTCACCGATGCGTGAAAAGCCAGGTGTGGTCACCGAAAGCCCGCCGAACGGATCGCCTTCGAACGCATCGAGACCGAGTGCCACGACCAGCGCATCCGGCGAGAAGGCGCGGATACGCTGGAACGCCACGGCGAGTGCTTCGAGAAACGCTGCGTCGGCGGATTTGTGCGGCAGTGGCAGGTTGAAATTATAGCCGAGGCCCGGCCCTTCGCCACGCTCGTCGGCATGGCCCCAGAAGAACGGATAGAAGCGCACCGGATCGGCATGCAGCGACACCGTCAGCACGTCGGGCCGGGCATAGAAGATGCCTTGCGTGCCGTTGCCGTGATGCAGGTCGACATCGAGGATCGCCACGCGCGCTGCCTGCTTGCGCAGCACTTGTGCGGCGACCGCCGAATTGTTGATGAAGCAGAAGCCGCCGGCGACATCGGCAAAGGCATGATGGCCGGGCGGCCGGCAGAGCGCATAGGCGGCAGGCGCGCCTGCCATCACCGCTTCTGCCGCCTCGACCGCGCTCCAGGCACTCCATAGCGCGCTCTGCCAGGTCTCGGCCGAGATCGGGCAGGCCGTATCGGCCATGTGGTAGCCGGCCTGGCCGACAGCGGAAGCCGGATAGGCGCCGTCGCGGGCGAGGGGATGGATGTTGGGGATGACTTCCGCCGATGCGCCTTCGATGCGCTGCCAGCGGGCAAAAATGTGTTCGAGGAAGGCCAGATACTCCGGCGTATGCACGGCCGCTACCGGCCCGAGCCCATGATCCCGGGGTCGTTCGATCGCCAATCCAGAAGATTTTGCGCCGGCTAACAATCGCTCGGTCCGCGCCGGCTGTTCGGGGTTGGGTTGCGGCGCACCGCTGGACAAAAAAGCCTTCGGGTCGTGGCGTTTCTGCTCCTCGGCAAAGAAGGCTTTCATTCCGTGTTCCCATCCTGCGCTGCATCGGCAAAGGCAAAAAAGGCATCGCCGACGATCTTCTGCGTCTGCTCGTAATGCGCCCAGCCAATGCCGAGCTTTTCATAAAAGGCCTTGGCGCCCTCATTGTCGGTATCGACCGACAGCCGGAGATAGGCGCCGCCGTCCCTGCGGCAGTCGCGCGCGACCCGGCGCAGCAGCTTTTCGCCGATCTTGCGGCCGCGAAACCGGTCCTCGACATAAAGGTCTTGGATATAGACGCCGGGCCGGCCCATCCAGGTCGAGAAGATCGGGAAATGCAGGCAGAGCCCGGCAAATTCGCCGCCAACCTCGGCGATCAGGGTGGAGAAGGCGGGTTTTTCGCCAAAGCCGTAGCGGCGGAGATCATCGGCGGTGGACGTGATTTGCTGATGCTCGCCGATATGGGTGCCGAGCTTGAGCAGCGCGGCGTAGATGGTGTCGACGTCGTCGATGGTGCCAGGGCGGATAACGGTATCGCTGGTCTGGATTTTGTCCTGCATGAATCAGGCCGCGGTTCCGGCTGAACCGTTCAGGAGATCGTCAAGTTCGCCGATATTGTCTTCCGAAAAGACGCGAATACCGTTGGCTTCCAGCAGCGCGGTAGTCGTGCCGCGGCCGGCCACGCGCTTGCCGGAAAAACTGCCGTCATAGACGAAGCTTGAGCCGCAAGACGGGCTGCCGTCGGTGAGAACCGCATAGCGGCATCCCGTTTCCTGGGCGAGTTCAAGCGCAAGCTGCCCGGCTTCGAGATAGAGCGCAGTCACATCGTTTCCGGTCTGCTCGACCACCTGGCCTTGGCCGTGCAGCACAGCACCGGCTGCGCCGCGAATTTCTGCGGGGGGACGCGGCGTGGAGAAGCCTGCGGCGACTTCCGGGCAGATCTGCACGACCCGGCCTTCCGCCTGCCACCGCGTCAACACCGGATGGTTGTTGAGACGGTAGGAGCCGTTGTAGCGGACGTGGCTGCCAAGCAGGCAGGCTGAGACCAGAATCCTTTCCATGTCAGCCTCCTTTTACCACGCGATCCCGTGCAAGCCCTAGAAGGCCACCCGATCGCCGCCCTTCAGCGCCAGCATGTCGCGCGCCTCCGCCGGTGTGGCGACGTCCAGCGACAGCCCGTCGAGAATGCCGCGGATGCGGCGCACCTGGTCGGCGTTGGATTTCGCCAGCTGGCGGCCATCATAGAGGCTGTCCTCCAGCCCGACGCGGACATTGCCGCCCATCGCCGCCGCAATCGAGATCAGCGGCATCTGGTTGCGGCCGGCGGCGAGCACCGAGAATTGGTAGCTGTCGCCGAACAGCTTGTCGGCGATGCGCTTCATGTGGATGAGGTTATCGGGATCGGCGCCGATGCCGCCCAGAATGCCGAGCACGAATTGAATGAACAGCGGTCCGGACACCAGGCCGCGATCGCGAAAATGCGCCAGCGAATAGAGATGGCCGACATCGTAGCATTCGAACTCGAAGCGCGTGCCGCAGCCCTTGCCGAGTTTTTCCAGCACACCTTCCATGTCGGCAAACGTGTTCTTGAAGATCGTGTCGCGGGTGGCTTCGAGCAGTTTTGGTTCCCACTCGTGCTGCCATTCCCTTGGCTTGTCGAGCATCGGGAACAGCGCGAAATTCATCGAGCCCATGTTGAGCGAGCACATTTCCGGCTCTGCCCTGAGCGGTGCGGCCAGCCGCTGGTCCAGCGTCATCAGCGACGAGCCGCCGGTGGTGATGTTGATCACCGCGTCCGTCGCCTGCTTGATGCGCGGCAGAAACTGCATGAACACCTCAGGGTCGGCGGTCGGCCGACCGTCCTTGGGATCGCGGGCATGCAGATGCAGGATCGAGGCGCCGGCTTCGGCTGCCGCAATGGCGTCGGTCGCAATCTGATCCGGTGTCAGCGGCAGATAGGGCGACATGGACGGCGTGTGCACCGAGCCGGTGACCGCACAGGTGATGATGACTTTCCTCGGCGCCATCTTTTGTTCCTCAGCCTTCGACCGGCAGGTCGAGTTCGGCGGCCAGAACCTCCAGCGAATCTCCGATGATGGAAATGATCTCGCCGACCTGTTCAGCCGTGACGATCATCGGCGGCGCGACCATGAAATTGTCGCCGTCGACGCCGCCCTTGACCCTGCGGCCATAGATGATCAACCCGCGTTCATAGGCGAGGTCTAGCAGGCGCTGGGTGGCTTTCTTGCCCTGATCGATCGGCCGCAGCGTCTCGGGATCGGCGACCATTTCGGCGCCGGTGAGCAAGCCTTTGCCACGCACGTCGGCAATGAACGGAAAGCGCTTCGCCAGCCCTTTCAGACCGTCCATCAACACGTCGCCCATGGCGGCGGCGTTGGCGACGAGGTCGAGCCGGTCCATCTCGCCGAGCACGGCGAGCCCGGCAGCGCAGGCCAGCGGGTTGCCGGCATAAGTGTGGCCATGCTGGAAGCCGCCCGACGCCAGCAGCGGCTCAACCAGCCGCATCGGGGCCGCCAGCGCGCCGAGCGGCGCATAGCCGGAGCCCAGCCCCTTCGACAACGCGACGATGTCGGGCTTGCAGTTCCAATGGTCGCCGCCGAGGAATTTGCCGGTGCGGCCGGCACCGCTCATCACTTCGTCATGGATGAGCAGGATGCCGTAGCGGTCGCAGATCTCGCGGATGCGCGGATAATAGCTGTCCGGTGCGACGAGGGCGGACGTTGCAGCACCGCCGATCGGCTCCATGATGAAGGCAAGCACGCTGTCCGAGCCTTCAGCCTGGATTTTCTCTTCCAGCATGTCGGCATAGCGAATGCCGCGCTGTTCCATCGAGAGATTGTCGCGGTCGCGCCAGGCGGTCGGCGCCGGCACGGTCGGCATTACCCGCATCATCGGCGTGAAGGTTTCGGCCAACGCGTCGTCGCCGGTGATGGAAAGCGAACCCAGCGTGCCGCCATGATAGGAGGGAAAGCGGGTGATCACCTTGTAGCGGCTGGGCTGGCCTGTCGCGACCGCCCATTGCCGCGCCAGCTTGATGCAGGATTCAGTCGCTTCCGAGCCGCCGGACACGAAGAAGATGCGGTCCATGCCTTCGGGCAATTTGCCCGCGAGTTCCCGCGCCAGTTCCTCGGCCGGCTCGTTCTCGAAATGCAGGCGGTAGGCGAAGGTGGCGCGGTCCATCTGCCGCTTCATGGCGTCGAGTACGTTGCGGTTGGAGTGGCCGATATTGGCGACCATCGGCCCGCTCGATCCGTCGATGAAGCGGCGACCGTCCTGCGTCCACATATAGATGCCTTCGGCGCGGTCGATCAGCGGCCGGCGCAGACTGGAGAGGTAGAACAGATGCGACGCGCGGCGGGCTTCGGGTGCGGCAGGTTTCTGCATGTCAGGACTTTCCGAGATAGCGGTCGATTACATTCTTGGTCACGCGCTCGACCATCGGGTCCTGCCTTAGCAGGCCTGCCACCCATTCGCAGCTTCCAGCGTGGAAAACCTCGCCCCTGCCGCGCGGGAAATTGACGATCATGCCATTGCCGCGTTTGACTTTTTCCAGATTGGCGTCAGTCGCTTCGCCGAACAGCGTCTCGGCGGTGAAGCGGCCATCCTCGTCGGTCAGGAACTGATCCTCGATCGGAATGTCGGCGCTTTCCTCGACCTGGCTGGCCATGCCGACGGCCAGCACCTGCAGCCCGTCGGGCGCGCCGCTTTCCGGTGTCGGGTAGGGCAGGCCGCCACGGATTTCGAAATCAAGCCCGTCGACCTCATAGCCGTAGACATGGCTGTCGGCGCCGAGCAGGTCGCCATAGTAGATGCCGGTGCCGGCGAAGGCCCAGTGCTCGGGACGGTAGACCGGAAAGCCGCGCACGCCGCGCGGCGCGCAGCCGCCCCATCCGGCATAGACGCCGCGTGTGGCGTTGAGGCCGAAGGTCGTTGCGCCGGGGCGGCCGATCTCCGGTGCTTCCCAGGAATTGGTGGCGCGGGTGACGTCGCCGCCGCGGTAAGTCGGGTCTTCGGCCCGTGCCCGGTATTTGTAGCAGACCTGCCGGCGGCCTTCGTCCTCAAGCCTGGTCTGCCACATGAAATTGCCGGCAAAGCGCGCCGCATGGCCACCATTCGCCACATAGGCATCGACCGCATCGCGCATTTCCCAGGTCCAGTATTCGTCATGGCCGACGAAGACGACGCAGTCGTAGCCGTCGAGGATTTCGCGCGCAAAATGCAGATCGTGCTGGCTGGCGAGATCGACGCCGTAGCCGGCGCGCTCGGCAAAGCGGAAGAAGTGGCTGTCATAGCTCGCCCAGCCGGAGGAGGTGTATTTCTTCGAATGTCCCGTGGCGTAAGCCCATTCCATATGGGGATAGCGCGGCACGGTTTTTGGCGGCACCGCGACCTCCAGCGGCACCCGCGGCGCATCCTTCGGCAGCACGACGAAGCCACGGCACCACGGCCGCTGCGTCGACACCATGCGCGCATACTGGTCACGGCCCGGGCCGGTGATGCCCTGATAGGCGTTGGAGCCGCCCCATGTGTTGTAGGAAAGCCAGGTGCCGGTCGCCGCCACCTGCAGCACGCGGCCGGGTTTTCTGCCGGCTTGTGGGGCGACAATGATGAGGTGGTGGCAAAGGATCGGCTTGCCGTCGTGCCCATGTGCCGTGAGCGTCAGCCGGTAGGCTCCGGAAGGCCAATCGTCCCCTATGCGGAATTCGAACGACGCCTCCCAGCCGCAGCCTTCGACCGAGCACTGGTCAGGCGTGTCCTGCCAGCGTGCCGACAGACCTGTTTGCTCGAAGACTTTTGTCTCGCTGCCGCCGTCGCGGACAATGACAACGCCGAAGCGCGGCGCCGTCGAACTGACATGCAACGTTACGGTCTCACCCGCGCGATAGGAGAAGCGGTCTGAATAACACCAGATCTCACCGCGCTCGCCATCCATCCCCGGCCATTCGTAATAATGGCCGCGCACCGCCTCGCGGCGCTGCTCGGGCGTCAGCCCGAAATCGGGGAATTCGGTCGGCAGCTGGGTCATGAACACCGGAAAGGATCGAAGGCCGCCATTTCGGCTATCTGCCGGCCAAGCGTCAAATGGAAACGATCGGGCCAGCAATTGCTTAGCCGCTCTTGGCCGCTCCCGCCAAACCGACTATCTCAGGCGAGGCGGTATTTTCCGTCTCGAGAGCCGGCATGCTGAGAGTGCAGAAGGTCAAGGTCGACGACATCTACGTGCCGACGGCGCGCAAGAAGACGCTGCATCCCGAAACGGTCCGGCATCTGGCCGAAGACATTCTGGAAAACGGCATGAAGACGCCGATACAGGTCCGCCATGACGGCAAGCGCCACATACTAGTCGAGGGCCTGCACCGGCTGGAAGCCGCCAAATGGCTCGGCGAGACCGAGATCGACGCCTATCTGGTGCAAGCCAAGCGCCATTGAGGCGCAGTCTCCGACCCATCAACAACAGCCGGCCGATCGTCGTTCCGCGGATTTTTCGCGGACCGTGTCGGCATGCTGCGTGCTTGCCCGTCCTTGGGGCAGAAGCTGAGGAGACTGACATGTCCAGACCAATCTATTTCGCCATTCTTGCCTCGGTCGCTGCCTTGTTCGCAGTGCCCGGCCCAGCCAATGCAGAGGAGACCAAGCCCGCCATGACCACCGAAGCAACAGCCATGCCGAAGCCTGAAAAGTCCGGCCTGCTGCCGATCGACGGCCTGAACTACTATTATGCCGTCTATGGCAAGGGCGAACCGCTGCTTCTGCTGCATGGCGGCCTCGGCACATCCGACATGTTCGCACCGCTGCTGCCGAAGCTGGCGGAGAACCGCACCATCATTGCCGTCGACCTGCAAGGCCATGGCCGCACCGCGCTTGGCGAACGGCCCTTCAGCCTGGAAGGGATGGGCGACGACATGGCCGCCATCGTCAAGACGCTTGGCTACGACAAGGTCGACGTCATGGGCTATTCGCTGGGCGGCGGCGTTGCCTTCCGCATGGCGGTCCAGCATCCCGAAACGGTGCGCCGGTTGGTCCTGGTTTCGACCGGCTTCGCTGCCAATGGCTTCTATGATGAGATGCGTCCGCAGCAGGCGCAGGTCAGCGCGGCTGCCGCCGATTTCATGAAGGACACGCCGATGTACAAATCCTACGTTGCCGTGGCGCCGCGCCCGGACGATTTCCCGAAACTGCTCGACGCGCTCGGCAACTTCATGCGCAAGGATTACGACTATTCAGCCGATGTCGCCAAGCTGAAAATGCCGGTCATGTTGGCCTATGGCGACAGCGACATGTACAAGCCCGAGCACGAGATCAAGTTCTACCAGATGCTCGGCGGCGGGCTGAAAGATGCCGGCTGGATGCGTGAGAACCTGTCGCAGAACCGGCTGGCCATCCTGCCCAACCGCACCCATTACGACGTCTTCTTCGCGCCGGAGCTGACGGCCGCGGCACTTCCCTTCCTCAATGGCGAAACCAAGGTGAAGACCTGGGACGAGATCGTCAGCGAAACGAAATAGTTTGGTCTGAAATGCAGGCCGGCCGTCTCGAAAGAACCGGCCGGTTTTTTGTGCCTGCGAAACTACGAAGCCTTGGCGCGGCGCGGCTCGCGCAAATGCTTGATGCCGCTCATCTCGACGAAATTCGTCGCCGACTCCCAGAGATAGTCGCCATAGAGAAACGGCTCGAACGGGGCGGCGCCGGCGAGCGGCAGCGGCGCGATCTCGGCATCGACGCGTGGCTCGTAGAAGAACGGGATCGAAAAGCGCGCCGTCTTCGGCGCGATCACCCGGTGCCGCGTCGCCCGCACCCGCCCGCCGGTCCAGCGCTCGAGCAACTGGCCGAAATTGACCGCCAGCGTGCCGTCGGCGGGCGGCACGTCGATCCAGTCGCCGGCAAGGTTTTTGGCTTGCAGCCCCTCGACACCGTCCTGCGCCAGCAGCGTGACGAAGCCGGAATCGGCATGTTCACGCCCGATGATGGTGCGCGTCTCGCCCTTATGGATCACGGAAAACTCCGGCCCGCTCAGGTCGACACCGCTGTTGGCGTCGCGCAAGGGATAGCGGATCAGCCGCAGCGTCGAGATGCCCCCGTCGAAATCGGCATCGAAGATCGTTTCCGACAGGCCGAGGCCGCGCGCGATCGAGCGCATCAGCGCGTTGCCGAGCGCTTCCATGGCCAAATAGTAGCTTGCGGCAGAAGCGCGCCAGTCGGGCGATATCGCTTCGGACGGCAATGGCGTTGCCTCGCGCAACGGGTCGTCCGCATCGTCGCTGCCGACGCCTCGCGCATGCGCAATGTCCGGCCCCATGTCGATGCCTTCCTTGTAGGACACCGCGGTCGGCTGCAGCGGGAACCAACCGCGATAGACGTTCTTCTTCGTGCGGTCGAAATTCCAGCGTAGCAGCTTTGCCTTCTCGGCGTCGGGCAGGGCGAAGATGTTGAGCAGCAGCAATCGCTTGTCCCGCGTCAGCCATTCATCACCCGGAAAATCCCGGATTGCCATGAAGCCGATGCCGGACGCGGCAGCCAGGATCCGCGCGTCGGTGCGCTCGCGGCCGGGCGAGGGCGGCCCGAACAGATCCGCGACGGCAATGGTTTCGATATCCTGCGCCATGGTTTCCTCCCGGCCGACCTAGCCACAAGACAGGCGCGGCCGCCGGCTGGCTGTCAATGCTTCGCCGCCGCCTGGGTTGGGCCAGTGGCAGCCCATCGGTCGTATCAGCGCAATCGATAGCGCCATCAGGGCTTTTCAATTGACCGAGAGCTGCCTGTCGTTACTTCCAAGGACCTTCAGCGCGATGGGGTTCAGATGATGGCGAAATATCAGGGTGGGTGCCTGTGCGGGGCAGTGCGCTACGGCACCGAAGCGGAGCCGCTCAACCAGCGCGTCTGCCACTGCCGGCGCTGCCAGAAGGTGATCGGCGCGGCCTTCAACGCGCGCCTGCTGTTTCGCATCGATGATGTCACGGTCGAGGGTCAGGTGGCGACGGTCAACACCTCGCCGGACCTCAAGCGCGGCTTTTGCGCCGCTTGCGGCACGACGCTGTTTTCCCGGCGCGACTCCGCCGGGATTGTCGGCATCACCACCGGCTCGCTCGACGATCCCTCGCTGTTCAAGCCGGAAATGCATATGTGGACCGCCTCGAAGCAGCCCTGGCTGCGGCTTGATGACGGCCTGCCGCACTATGAAGGTGCGCCGCCTCCGACCTGACGCCGGCCTTACCAAAAATTAAGCTCGAAACCACGACATAGCCGGCAAAGCGTCATTGGCGGGCCATGATTGCCTGCCTATCTATCGGCTGCGGGCCTGGTATTCGAGGAGACGACCGATGAGCGACAGAATCAACACCCTGGACGAGCTTTTGAGCGATCCGATGGTCCTGCTCGTGATGGAGCGCGACCGCGTGCGCCCCGAACAGGTTCGCCTGCTGCTCGAACGAGCGCGTCGCCCTGCTGTTGACGCCGTGCCACCAGCGCATGTGGTGGCCAAAAGCTGCATGCAGCAATGGCTCGGCAGGTAGGCGCTTCCCCTTCTCCCCTTGTGGGAGAAGGTGGCCTCGCGAAGCGAGGTCGGATGAGGGGTGTTCCAGGGAATGCCAACGCCTCACTCCGCTGGAACACCCCTCATCCGTCTCGGCGCTATCGCGCCGATCCACCTTCTCCCACAAGGGGAGAAGGAAGAAACATACCTAACAACTTGATTCAAACTTTATTGGTAATTTATCGTTAGTAATCGAAGCCGGTTTGTCCGGCGGCGTCTGTTTGCCTTCGGTCTGTTGTGTTTTGCGTACAGGTCCAGATGCGGATTTCAGGCGTCGTCAGTTTTATGGTGGCATCGCTGTGCCTTGCCGGCTGCTCGTCCACAGCGGGCGTCGATGCCTTGCAACCATCGAACGAGACGACCAGTTCGGTCATGCGGCCGAGCGCGCCGGTCACGGCGGCTCCGATGGAGACCGCCGACCTCGCGCCGATGCGGTCCGACCTGGTGGCCGACAACGCTGTGGCCGACAATGCGCCGCCCTTCTCTATGGTCGAGGAAGAAGAGGCCATCGTCGCGGACACACCTCAGGAGAGCGCCGAGCCACAGGTCGAGCCTGTGGCGTTGGTGTCGCCGCCGAAGCGGCTGACGCGCGCTGCGCCCGCAATGCTGGCCTCGCCCGTCACCCGCT
The DNA here is from genome assembly GCF_056404535.1 of Mesorhizobium sp. P2_C5_2. Taxonomy (NCBI): domain Bacteria; kingdom Pseudomonadati; phylum Pseudomonadota; class Alphaproteobacteria; order Hyphomicrobiales; family Phyllobacteriaceae; genus Mesorhizobium; species Mesorhizobium sp. P2_C5_2. The sequence continues at coordinate 450,877 of NZ_JBFUDV010000004.1, forward strand.
ACGGCTTTCGCGACGCCAAACCGATCAATTTTGGCAAGGCTTCGCCACGCTATCTCGCCGTGCATGGCGTCGACGTCTCGCGTTGGCAGGGCAATGTCAACTGGAGCAAGCTGCGCGCCCAGGGCGCCAACTTCGCCTACATCAAGGCGACCGATGGCGGCGACCATCTCGACCCGATGTTCATGAAGAACTGGCGCAATGCCGACGCCGCCGGACTGAAGCGCGGCGCCTATCATTTCTTCTACTGGTGCCGCACCGCTGGCGAGCAGGCCGACTGGTTCATCCGCAACGTACCGAAGATGGATGGCGCGCTGCCGCCGGTGATCGATGTCGAATGGAACGGCGAGTCTTCCTGCAAGCGGCGGCCGTCGCGCGCCACGGTGCTGGAGAAGATGCAGGTGTTCATGGATAAGCTCGAGCGCCACTATGGCCAGCGGCCGATCATCTACACCAGCCCGGATTTCTACCGCGACAATCTCAAGGGCGCCTTTCTCGATTACCCGTTCTGGCTGCGCGCGGTGGCGCGGCATCCCTCAAAGGTCTATCCCGGCCGCAAATGGCTGTTCTGGCAGTATTCCGGCTCCGGCCTGTCGCATGGCGTGACCGGCCGCATCGACCTCAACGTCTTCCATGGTGACGAGCGCGCCTGGCGGGCATGGGCGGGCGGGCAGACCACCGTCGCCGACGCCGACTGAGGGCTTCCTGCAGGGCTGGCGACAATGCCTTGGCTTGAATTTTCAGCGTCTCGCTAACGATCCACTCACTCTGTCTTTTAGCGGTATCGCAACAGCCCTCCGGTAACGTGCCCGTGATCGGGTTTCGGAGGGGTCCATGCGCAATCCAATTGTGGCTATCGCTGTTGTCGCCGCTGTCGGCTACGGCTTTTTCAATTCACTCGGGCATATGCCGGGTAGTGGCGACACGCTGGCGGAGTCGAAGCAAAACGTCGTTTCCTATTCCACCGAGGACAAGGCGATGCAGGCCGCCAAGACCAGCGGCCGCTCGACCCTCAAGCGCTTCCACGAGTTGATGGATGCCGGCACGCCCGGCACCTACACGGTGAAATTCCCGCTGACCCAGAACGGCGCCACCGAGCATATCTGGCTGCAGCTGGTCGGCTACAGCGACGGCTCCTATATCGGACTGCTCGCCGATGTGCCGGTCAACGGCAACAAGTACAAGATGGGCGACAGGATGACGGTGGCCGAAGCCGACGTTGAGGACTGGATGATCAAGAACGGCAAGGTGATCTACGGCGGCTACACCACCCGCCAGGCACTTGCGGATATGCCGAAGGAGCAGGTCGCCAAGTACGGGCTGATCTTCAAGGATTAGAGGTCTAGGCGCTGGCGAGCTTTATCGCCGGGCCTTGCGAGCTGTCGTCCCTCTCGCGTTCGCGTATCTCTGCGGTTTGCGCCAGCACCCACTCGCGAAACACCTTGATCTTGGGTGTGTTGCGGCGGCTCTCCAGATGCACCAGCCAATAGCCGTCGCCATCGGATCCAAGCACGTCGAATGGCTGTATCAACTGGCCCTTTGCCAAAAGGGCGCTGTAGAGGTTCTTGGTGAGGATCGCGGCGCCCCGATCGGTCAGCGCCGCCATCGCATCATAGGCCTGCGTACCCAGCTTCGGGCCCGCGATGATGCGATCGGGCTCGAACGGCACGCCGGCCGCTTCGAACCAGATTTCCCACCAGGGATCGTCGGCGCAGCATAGCGGCACCTTGTAAAGATCCTCGGGGCGATGGATGCCGCCGACGCTCTCGGCGAGTTTCGGGCTGAGCATCGGCGTGTAGTCTGCCTTGAACAGATAGTGCGCCGTGAGACCCTGCCATTTTCCACTGCCGGTGCGAATGCCGACATCCATGTCGCCGCGCGTGAAATCGACCAGCCCATGCGATGTATTCACCTTCACGGCAAGATCTGGATGCATCAGCTGGAATGTTCCCAGCCATACAGCCAGCCAGTTCGACGCAAATGTTCCCATCGTCGTGACGGAAAGCACCCCGCTCGCTCCACCCTTGGTGGCGAGCCATGCATCCGCCAAGGCCGAGAACGCGCCGGTTGCGAGCGGCGCCAACTGTTGTCCGGCCTCCGTCAGCGCAATCTGCCTTGTTTTTCTTATGAAAAGCGGCGTCCCGGCGCGTTCCTCCAGCACCTTGATCTGATAGCTGGCCGCCGACTGGGTCATGCCGAGCTCTTCGGCCGCCTTGGTGAAACTGCCCAGTCGCGCCGCGGCTTCAAAGACCCTGATAGCCCCTAATGGCGGTAGCTCCCAGCTCATGACGCATCAATCCTCCTGATGCATACTACGTGACGTTCGATTGGAAACCAAGACCGGAAAACGGCATGCTGTGTTCATCAGATCAAACCCTGGAGGATACGGCAATGACCACCACCATCGCTCTCTACAACACGCTTCGCCGCCCGGTGCTCGACCTCTTCACCGCTCCGTTCAGACCCCGCAAGCGCGGCCTGCTCGATCGCCGTTCGGTGTCGGATCATTTCCTTAGGGATATCGGGATGCTTGACGGACGCGTGCCTCCCGGCACCATTCGCTAAGCAAGCTCTTTGACCAAGGGAGGGAAAGATGACTGTGCTGTCCGAGGACTTGGCCAAGAGCCGTCAAACGATCAACGCCTATGAAGATTATGCCGAACGCTACGACGCACTGGTGCGGCACGTTCCGAACCAAAGAGAACAGAAATGGCTGAAGCGCCTTGTGAAGATCGCCGGCACAGGCGGCCGGATTCTGGAAGTCGGGTCGGGACCCGGATACGATGCGGACTTCGTCGAGGGGCTCGGTGTCCAGGTTCGACGCACCGACGCAACAAAGCGGTTTCTTGAGCTGCAGGCCGCACGCGGCAAGCACGGTGAGTTTCTCGATCTCATCACCGACGATCTCGGCGGCCCCTATGACGCGGTGCTCGCTTTGTGCGTCCTGATCCATGTGCCGCGCGAGCAGATCGACCAGGTGCTTGCCAAGATTGCCGCCTCGCTGCGGCCGGGCGGCGCCTTCCTGGTATCGATGCGCATTGGCGATGGCGAAAAGAGCGGCGAATATCATACTGTCTATTGGCGCCGGGACGATTTCGCGGCCCGTCTCGAAAGCGCTGGGCTGGTCCTTGTCGGGGACGAATTCAACGTCGGCCGCGATCGTGAGGAGTGGACCACCTTCCTGACTGTGCGGCCGTCATGACCCGGCGCGGACTGCAAGGCAATCGCTGTCAGAAGTAAGGCCTCAGATTCTCGCGAATGCGATCCAGCACGGTCTTTCCCGAGGTGTCGGCAGTGAAGGTCTTGCCGGTGATGGTTTCGTAGGCCTGGGTATAGACCCGCGATGTTTGCTCGATCAGCTCGGCCGGGATTTTCGGAATACGGTCCGTGTAGGGGTCGCAGCGCGCCGTGACCCAGGCACGAATAAAGTCCTTGTCGAAGCTCTGCGGCCGCTCGCCGGACTTGAAGCGCTGCTCGTAGCTTGCTGCCAGCCAGTAGCGGCTGGAGTCGGGCGTGTGGATTTCGTCGGCAAGGATGACGGTGCCATCCTTGTTCGTGCCGAACTCATACTTCGTGTCGACCAGGATCAGGCCGCGTTTGGCGGCCAGCGCCTTGCCGCGCGCAAACAGCGCCAGCGCATAGCTTGAGACGGTGTCCCATTGCTCTTCCGACAACAGGCCGCGCGTCAGGATGTCGTCGCGCGTCAAGGGCTCGTCATGACCGCCATCGAGCGCCTTGCTGGTCGGCGTGATGATGGCCTGCGGCAGCTTCTCATTGTCGCGCAGTCCGTCCGGCAGGCGGATGCCGTACATATCGCGCTCACCGTTTTTGTACTTCGTCAGCACCGAGGTGCTGGTGGTGCCGGCGAGGTAATCGCGAACGACGATTTCCACCGGCAATATGTCGAGCCTTGTGCCGACAACGACATTGGGGTCGGGATAATCGAGCACATGGTTCGGGCAGATATCGGCCGTCTCTTCGAACCAGTAGCGCGCCGTCTGCGTCAGCAGCTCGCCCTTGAGCGGGATAGCGGTCAGGATGACATCGAAGGCGCTCAGGCGATCGGTGGCGATGATGATGCGGCGGCCATCCGGCAGATCGTAATTCTCGCGGACCTTGCCTTTGTAGTGGTTCGGGAGTTCCGGAATGAAGGCATCTGAAAGAACGCGCAGTGCTGTCATCCTGGTCTCGTGGCTCCTAACAGTTTGGGGCGACTCTTAACAAAGTTGGCGGGGCTTCGATACCCGAGGAAGAGGCGCCTCGGAATGTGCTGTGTGGACAGGCGTCAATCGGGGACGGAGCGCACCTCTCGATCTGTCGGTTGCCGACTATCCTCCTTTTGCGAATAAACAAGACATTGCCGTCGCCGTGCTGTCTATGTGCTGATACCTGCACTCCTGGGGGGATTGGGGACGCGGTGGACGTAGAACTCAAATTTCTGCTTGTCGGATTTGCCTGCGCGATCGCGGGCGGTCTGTCGTTAATCACCTTCGTGAAATGGCGCGAGGTGCGAACACTCAGCCGCTGGCTGCCGACGCCGGGAAAGATCATCTCGTCCCGCGTCGAGGCGCGTGAAGTCAGAAGCTCGGGCGTTGGCTCGGACAGCAGCGACACCACCGAGATGCGCAATTTTCCGGCGATCACCTTCGAATACAAGGTGGGCGGCAAGAAATTTCAGAGCTCGCGCTACAGCGTGAAGGAGAATCTGGGGAATTTCGAAGTCACCGAAACCCTTGCCCAGTTTCCGCGCGGCGCGGAGGTGACTGTCTTCTACAATCCGGCCGATCCGAGCAAGGCCGTCATCGAGCGCACCATGCCCGACGGCGCCTTCAAGTTCATGGTCAAGCTCTCGGCCGGGTTGGTGATCGGCACAGTGGTGTTGGTGTTTTCGCTCGGCGGCGTGCTGGAGGCGATCCGGCCGCATCTGCCCAAGCCGCAGAACCTCGGCGCCGGAGCGCTGCTGCTGTTCATGGGCCTGATGATCCTGCGCATGGCCTTCGTCCAGAAGTCGCTCGCCGAGCAGGCGGCAAAGTGGCCGGTCGTCGCCGGCCGCATCGATTCCTCAGGTCTGCAGGCGCTGCGAAACTACAGCAACTATCGACGCTGGAGCACCGTTTTCAAATCCCGTATCGTCTACACCTACGGCGTCGCCGGCCAGCGCTACACCTCCGACCGCGTCACCTTCGGCGCCACGGTCACGGCTTCGCTGCCCGGCCTCGTCAGCGGCCAGGCGCGCAGCTATGCCGAGGGCAGCAAGGTCGACGTGCACTATGACCCCGCCAACCCAGGCTCAGCCGTGCTCGAATGCAGGGTACGTGGGCTCTGGCTGCTGTGGGTCTGTTCGGCTGGCTTTATCGGCGCCGCGGCCTGGTTGGTCGGACTGGTCTGAGGCGCCCGTTTTCATGGCGAGACATCCAATGATCGTCCGCAGGCTGGCCATCGTTTCCCTGGGTCTGCTCGGCGCCGTGCAGGCGGCGAGCGCAAAAGAGTGTTTGCTGAGCCACGCCACCTATCGCGAGCCGCGTTCGGGTGCGGTGATGCAATTCCGGCCGCTTGACAATGAGCCGGCTGCACTGACAGCCGAAGTGTTTTCGTTGACCGTGCCGAACACCGACACGCGCCTGCCGGCCGACATCACCTGGACCAACGGCAGGAACTCGTTTCCGCTCGGCACCATCCGCCACACCTGCACCGACGACGACCGCGAAGCGGGCCTGGAGGATGGCAGCGGGCTCTGCCGGATATGGATGGGCCAAGTCTATGCCTTGACCGGAGGCGGCGCCGAGCAGTTGAATTCTCGCGAAGCGACCCCGGCGCCGAAAGGTCTGTTGTTGCCCGATTTCGGCACTGCTTTCACCGAATTTGCCGATTTTCGCCAATGCCAATCCCGAGGGCTCGGCGTGGGACGCCTTCACTTTGACAGGATGCAGCGATGAATAGCGCCATGAGATCGATTGTCTGGGGCTGCGCCCTGCTTGCCTCCATAACGATTTCGGCCGTGGCACGCGCGGACGAGCCGGCGCCATCACGCCCGCCGATCGACAAATGCGTCTGGGAAAAACTGGCCGACAAGACGGTCGGGCTGGCCGCCTGGGTGCAGCGCTGCGATTTCGGCTTCCGCCAGATCCATTTCGAATTCGCCGGCAACGCACTCGCCATCAAATACAGCGATGGCGGCGCGGCCGATCCTCTGGTCGAGGTGTTCGCCATCAAATCAGGCGAAACCGCCGAGGCCGCAGTGCTGCGCTTGTTGCTGGAAAAGACCGACAAGGCCGTCAGCGCCCGCTGCGTAGTGGCACCTTACACCGAGGGCACCGTGCCCGCCGGCGTCAAACGCTACACATTCAGCCCCGACGCCGCCTACGCAAAAGAGCTGAAGGCGCTCGCCAACGACGAGGTTCCCGAGCCGCCCTGCGGCGACTGGGGCGAAATGCCCGACGGCATCCAGTATTTCGAGGTGCCGGCGGGTGAGGGGAGCAAGGCGCTTTTCGTCCGCGTCGGGCAGGATGAGCCGCTGTTCGACGAACAGACGCTGCGGGTGTTGCCGGCGGGGTAGCGCTCGTCGCGGCGCAGCTTGTTCTACTGGCGGCTTAAAGTGTTCAATGGCTTAGGAAGCTTCAATCGATCCCGTTTTTCATAGCGTTTCATGGGATCAGGGCCGTCAGCCATCCAGTCAAGCCTACGATCGTATATGCTACGCATGTTTCCGACTTCGTAGTCAGTTTCCCGCAACTCGTCATATCGCAACCCATCGGCAATGACAGCCATAACCTCAATCGCATCTCGGTCGCCCATGTCCAACAAACCCATGTCGCCGCCAAAATGTCTTGCATTGATCCATCGAAGTACATCGTGAATTGAGATGATCGTATTTGTGATCTTTACGCCCGTAGCAGGCGCTAGCTTGTTCGCAAGTTCAGTAATTTGCTCAAAGTCGTTGTGAGCAATTCGTTTGTCGCGCCATGTGCGCGCGAAGTTAGCTTTCTTTGTGGCTAATTTCGCGCGCTGTCGCAGTCTAGATTTGTGCTTTGATGTATCTAGCTCAACCAACGTGTTAATGCTCAAATTCTCATTCTGCCCCATTTTGGCAGGATCCGTCAGGCGACAAAGTCCGAGTAACACATCTTCAAACATCATATCTTGTATCGCACACCAAAAATTACCGCCGCTGCGATTCAAAAGCTCAACTCGTTCTTGAGTTGAAAACAAGGCTTGATAGCGATCCCATGATGAGGAAACGCGCCAAAGCGCTTGGCATGTGTGATGAAATGCCAAACCATATTTCGTGCCGAGAACACCTTGGTTGTCAGCAAGTGCCTCAATTGCCGTGCGGTGTGCCACTAGTACTATCTCCGAAACAAAATGAATTGCGGACTACCGGCCACGCGAAGTGGCCGGTAGTTCCTAGGTTATTTCCTGCGAGGCGGTTCACCTTTGGTATCGCCACGTCCAGGTTTGGGCACGCGCTCGACCGTAGTTGTATTTGGCCGTCGCTCGGCTTCCTTCACTGGAATAAATTCACCAGTTTTGGAGTCGCGCCCGATGTCTATGGTTTTTCGGTCTGAACTTGCCATTTCGGTTTCCTTTCAATGGCATTGCGCCTTAGCTACCTCGACTCTAAGTCCCGACTCCCCATATGGTAACCTTGCTACAGGAGAGGTCGTCAGGTCTCTTCGCCCCGCGTGAGCTTCGGCTTATTCGCGGTACCAAAGGCCGACCCGAAAGGGGCGGCCTTTGGTGTTTTTGGAGGATGTCACATAAAGACATCCTTATGCGTTGTACCCTTTTTGTTCCCTTTACCATTTCGGCCCGATCTTGCGACCGGGCCGATGATGTTGCGTTTTAGCGTTCGAATTTTCTCAGCTGCACCCGCTCGTAGCACCGCACGTATCGCACTTCTCGCAGGTCCCGTTGCGCACCATGGTAAAGTTCTGGCACTCGGAGCAGGAATTGCCGGTGTAGCCCTGGAGCAGCGACTTGGCGCGGCGGTCGGCGGCGAGTTTCTTGGCTTCGGCCGCTTCATTTGCCGCAGCGTCGGTGAACAGTGCTGCGGTGGCATCGGTGGAAGCCGCTTCCACAACCTCCTCGAAGGCGATGTCCTCGGCCAATTCCTTGGCCCGCTCTTCATAGTCGCGCTTGTAGGCGACAGCCTCGTCGCTGGCCGGCTTCAGCGCCAGCACGTTGGAGCCGGAGAAGGCAGTCGGCGCCGAGCGGGCAGGTGTGCCGGCGCCGGCAAAGCCCTTCGGCTCGCTGCCGGTCACTCGCGACACCAGCTTCACCGGCGAGGCGCCGCGGGTCAGGCCCTTGGAGACCGCGTCCGTCTTGCCTTCGCTGATGCCGCGTCCCAGTGCCGTGTTGGAAAAATCCGACTGATCGACATGGGCGAGGTCGTTGCGGCCGAGATAGGAGATGGCGAGTTCGCGGAACACGTAGTCGAGGATCGAGGTCGCGCTCTTGATGGCGTCGTTGCCCTGCACCATGCCGGCCGGCTCGAACTTGGTGAAGGTGAAGGCGTGCACATATTCGTCGAGCGGCACGCCGTACTGCAAGCCGAGCGAGATGGCGATGGCGAAGTTGTTGAGCAGGCCGCGCAGGGTTGCGCCTTCCTTGTTCATGTCGATGAAGATCTCGCCGAGACGGCCATCGTCATATTCGCCGGTGCGCAGGAAGATGGTGTTGCCACCGATCTTGGCCTTCTGCGTATAACCCTTGCGGCGTCCCGGCAGCTTTTCCTGCTCGCGCGACACGCGCTCGATGATGCGCTCGACGATCCGCTCGGTGATCTGCGCCGCGCGCGCTGCCGCCGGGGCCTGGATCAGCTGCTCGACCGCATCGTCCTCGTCCTCCTCGCCATCGGCGAGCAGCGAGGCATTGAGCGGCTGCGACAGCTTCGAGCCGTCGCGATAGAGCGCATTGGCCTTCAGCGCCAGCTTCCACGACAGCATGTAGGCGCCCTTGGCGTCTTCCACCGTCGCATCGTTGGGCATGTTGATGGTCTTGGAGATGGCGCCCGAGATGAAGGGCTGTGCCGCCGCCATCATCTGGATGTGGCTGTTGATCGAGAGCGAGCGCTTGCCGATCTTGCCGCACGGGCTGGCGCAATCGAACACCGCGAGGTGCTCGGGCTTGAGGAAAGGCGCGCCTTCCAGCGTCATCGCACCGCAGACATGGATGTTGGCGGCCTCGATGTCCTTCTTGGAGAAGCCCAGCGCCGGCAGCATCTCGAACGAGAAATCGTTGAGCTGCTCGTCGGTGAAGCCGAACGTTTCCTTCACCCAGTCGGCGCCGAGCGTCCACTGGTTGAAGACGAACTTGATGTCGAAGGCCGACTTCAGCGCGGCATTGAGCGCCGCGATCTTCTCATCGGTAAAGCCCTTCGCCCTGAGCGAGCCGGGGTTGACCGCCGGCGCCTGGTTCATGTTGCCGTGACCGACCGCATAGGCCTCGATCTCGGCGAGCTGGCTTTCGGAGTAGCCCAGCGTGCGCAGCGCTTCCGGCACGGCGCGGTTGATGATCTTGAAGTAGCCGCCGCCGGCGAGCTTCTTGAACTTCACCAGGGCGAAGTCGGGCTCGATGCCGGTGGTGTCGCAATCCATGACGAGGCCGATCGTGCCGGTCGGCGCAATCACGGTTGCCTGCGCATTGCGATAGCCATGCTCTTCGCCAAGCTCGATGGCGCGATCCCAGGCGGCCTTGGCGTGCTCGACAAGCGCCTGCTGCTTGAGGTCGGAAGCGACCAGCGGCACCGGATTGACGGCCAGCTTCTCATAGCCGCCCTTTTCACCGTAGGCAGCACGACGATGGTTGCGCATGACGCGCAGCATGTTCTGCGCATTGCGGTCGTAATCGGCGAAGGCGCCGAGTTCGGACGCCATCTCGGCCGAGGTGGCATAGGCGACGCCGGTCATGATCGCGGTGAGTGCGGCGCAGATGGCGCGGCCCTCGTCGGAGTCATAGGGGATGCCAGACGTCATCAGCAGGCCGCCAATGTTGGCGTAGCCGAGGCCGAGCGTGCGGTATTCGTAGGACTGCTTGGCGATCTCCTTCGACGGAAATTGCGCCATCATGACGGAGATTTCCAGAACGACTGTCCACAGTCGCACCGTGTGCTCGTAGGCTGCGATATCGATCGTGCCGTCGGCATTGCGGTAGGGCAGGAGGTTGATCGAGGCCAGGTTGCAAGCCGTGTCGTCGAGGAACATGTATTCCGAGCACGGGTTGGAGGCCCGGATCGCACCGGCCGAAGCGCAGGTGTGCCAGTCGTTCATCGTCGTGTTGAAATGCAGGCCGGGATCTGCCGACGCCCAGGCGGCGTAGCCGATCTTTTCCCAGAGGTCGCGTGCCTTCAGCGTCTTCAGCACCTTGCCGTCCTTGCGGGCGGTCAGGTGCCAGTCGGCATCGTCCTCGACGGCGCGCAGGAAATTGTCCTTCAGCGACACCGAATTGTTGGAGTTCTGGCCGGAAACGGTGAGGTAGGCGTCCGAATCCCAGTCGGTGTCGTAGGTCTTGAACGACATCGAGGTGTAGCCCTGCTTGGCGAACTGGATGACGCGGTAGATGTAGTTCTCCGGCACCGCCGACTTCTTGGCCGCCTTGATCTCGCGCTTCAGCGCCGTATTGAGCGCCGGGTCGAAGCAGTCGTCGTCATGGCCTTCGCAATTGATGCAGGCCTTCATGATCGCTTCGAGATGCTTCTTGACGATCTTGGAGCCGGTCACCAGCGAGGCGACCTTCTGCTCTTCATTGACCTTCCAGTCGATGAATTCCTCGATATCGGGGTGGTCGGCGTCGACAATGACCATCTTGGCCGCACGGCGCGTCGTGCCGCCCGACTTGATGGCGCCCGCTGCGCGGTCGCCGATCTTGAGGAAGCTCATCAGGCCCGACGAGCGACCACCGCCCGACAGCTTTTCGCCTTCGCCGCGCAGCAGCGAGAAGTTCGAGCCGGTGCCCGATCCGTATTTGAACAGGCGCGCTTCACGCACCCAAAGGTCCATGATGCCGCCCTCGTTGACGAGATCGTCCTGCACGCCCTGGATGAAGCAGGCATGCGGCTGCGGATGCTCGTAGGAGGACTTCGACTTGGTCAGCTTGCCGGTGAACGGGTCGACATAGAAGTGGCCCTGGCTCGGACCGTCGATGCCATAGGCCCAGTGCAGGCCGGTGTTGAACCATTGCGGCGAATTCGGCGCGACGCGCTGGGTGGCCAGCATGTAGGCGAGCTCGTCGCGGAAGGCGAGGGCATCGTCTTCCGACTTGAAGTAGCCGCCCTTGTAGCCCCAGTAGGTCCAGGTACCGGCCAGCCGGTCGAAGACCTGGCGGGCGTCGATCTCGGAACCGTAGCGCTCGGCTTCCGGCAGTTTTGCCAGCTCGGCCTCGTCGGCGACGGAGCGCCACAGGAAGGAGGGGACGTCGTTCTCCTCGACCTTCTTCAGGCGCGCGGGGACACCGGCCTTGCGAAAGTACTTCTGCGCCAGAATGTCGGCGGCAACCTGGGAGAACTGCGCCGGCACATCGATGTTATCGAGACGGAACACCACCGAGCCATCCGGATTCTTGATCTCCGAAAGCGCCTTGCGGAATTCGATCTCCGCGTAAGCCGATTGCCCTTGCTTGGTGAAACGACGCTCGATGCGCATTGGTCCGGTCCCTTTTGTCTATATATAGCGCTTTTCCCCAGGGATTTCTGCCCCACAAGCTGAAAAACGCAGTCCGCCGTTTGCCGGCATTGCGAGCAACGCCGGCACTCTCCTTTTCGCTCGTGCCGGCATGCAGACAGCAATACGCCTTCCCAAGCGTTTGCCCGGGCTGCAGACCGACCCTTGCGGGTCCCTCAACTGAAACTTTGATCGATTCCCTCGTACGAGGGAGGTTCACACTATCTAGCGTCGAGACTGCCTGCAAACACTAAATATAGTGTTAACAGATGATTTTTTCCAGTCCGACAATTCTCCCTTTCGTCACCCCAAGCCCCACGATCCCAACGCTTCCGCCAGCCTCGTAAACAGGCGGAAATCTGGGCAAAAACGCACAAAATCCGGGAAAAAAGACCGGGCTCGAAACTCTCCGGTCGCGCCCTCAACAAGAGCACATGGCACATAAAAGGCGACTCGGTTTGCGTCGTCAAGGATTCGTTTGCGTAGCTTTTGTGACCCCAACATCTTGTGTGTCACATATGTGGATAACGGGGACAGAAAACGGTCTGCGCCGAATTCGCTTGGACCCGATTCCAAAGCCGGCTTTCGCCCGGCTTGCCGGCCGGACAGGCCAATTCCGCGCTCGATCGTCAGCCAGCCCAGGCAACGCCGGATCGCTGGCGTGCCTGCGCAACCCGATTCCGGATCTTTTTGAAAAAAACTTGACGTCACGACAGGCGGATGCACTTACGGCTGGCGTAGCGGCGAGGGGGTGATTGCGGGCGGATAGACGCTGACCCCTCGCGGGATGGAGACTTTGCAGCATGGCCAAGCTCGTCTTTGGAATGAACCAGTCCCTGGACGGCTACGTCGACCACCTGGAAATTCCGTCCGCCGTCGCAATCTTTCATCACTGGATAGAGCATGTGCGCAGCCTGACCGGCAGCGTGTACGGCCGCCGCATGTATGAGATCATGCGATATTGGGACGATGACCTTCCTGAGTGGAGCGAAGAGCAACGTGAGTTCGCTGAGGCATGGCGCAGCCAACCGAAGTGGGTCGTGTCGCGCTCGTTGACGTCAGTCGGACCGAACGCCACGCTTGTCAGAGATGACATCGAGGGGACGATCCGCGGGCTGAAGGCTCAACTGGTTGGTGAGATTGCGATTTCCGGACCAGAGCTGGCCCGAACCCTGACCGACTTCGGTCTCATTGATGAGTATCGGCTCTACCTCCACCCCGTCGTGCTTGGCCGCGGCAAGCCATTCTTCGCCGGCCCACGGCCACCGCTTCGCCTTTTGGCCAGCGATCGAATTGGCGAGGATACAGTCAGGTTGACGTACGTTCCTGCTTAATCACGCAACCCCTCCCGACTGCCCGCGCCGGCGCGATCAGTCGGCGTCAGGTGAACGGGCTAGCGGCCGTCCTTTTGCGGCCTTTTCATTTTAGCTGGCGTGCATTATGTCTTTGGCGTCGCGCGGGGGCGCGTCTTGTCAATTCTAAGAGCATCCGTTACGCCCCGCCCATGACAGTTACCGTCCGTTTTGCCCCCTCACCAACCGGCCGCATTCATATCGGCAATGCCCGCACCGCCTTGTTCAACTGGCTGTTTGCCATGAACAACAAGGGTCGCTTCATCCAGCGCTTCGATGATACCGACATTGCCCGCTCGAAGCAGGAATTTTCCGACGCCATCCTCTACGACCTGCACTGGCTGGGGATTTTCCCCGACGCCACCGAATACCAGTCGCGGCGCTTCGAGGCTTACGACGAGGTGGTTGAACGGCTGCAGGCGGCAGGCATGCTCTATCCCTGCTACGAAACCCCTGAAGAGCTCGACCTGCGCCGCAAGGTGCGCCGCACGCGTGGCCTACCGCCGGTCTATGGCCGCGAGGCGCTGACGCTTTCGCAGCAGCAGATCGCCGAGTACCGGTCCGACGGCCGCCGGCCGCATTGGCGCTTTCTGCTGCCCAACTTCACCAGCGATCCGTTGCAGCCGGAACGCACCGAAGTGCACTGGAACGACCTGGTGCGCGGCGAGGAGACTGTCGATCTCGCCTCGCTGTCCGATCCCGTGCTGCGGCGCGAGGACGGCACCTATCTCTACACGCTGCCGTCGGTGGTGGACGACATCGAGATGGGAGTCAGCCACGTCATCCGCGGCGACGATCACGTCACCAACACCGGCGTGCAGATCGCACTGTTCAAGGCGCTGGGCGCCGAGCCGCCGGTCTTCGGCCACCACAATCTCTTGACCACGGCCTCGGGCGAGGGTCTGTCGAAGCGCAGCGGCGCGCTGTCGATCGAGAGCCTGCGCGAGGACGGCATCGAGCCGATGGCGGTCGCTTCGCTGGCCGTGCTTGTCGGCACCTCGGAAAATGTCGCGGCCATGCACGACATGCCGGCACTGGCCGAGCGCTTCGACCCTGCTGCTACGTCGAAATCGGCCGCAAAATTCGACCCGGACGAGCTGTTTGTGCTCAACCGCGCGCTCATGCACCATATGCCGTTCGCCGAGGCGCAGGATCGGCTGATCGTGCTCGGCATCTCGGGCGACAAGGCCGAGCCGTTCTGGATGGCGGTGCGCGGCAATATCGACCTGCTGAGCGACGCGGTCGGTTGGTGGCGTATCCTTGCCGACGGACCTCAACCGGCGCCGGAATTTTCCGATGAGGATCGCGACTTCCTGCAGCAGGCCTTCGACCTATTGCCGGAAGAGCCATGGACCGGCACCGTCTGGAAGGACTGGACGGCCAGGATCAGGGAAGCCAGCGGCCGCAAGGGCAAGGCGCTGTTCATGCCTCTGAGGCTGGCGCTTACCGGACTTGCTTCCGGGCCGGAGCTTGCAGATCTATTGCCGCTGCTGGGTCGGGAAGGAACGCTGGCCCGACGACCCTGATCTTGCGCTGGTCGGGCGGGATCAGCGACACTGGCGACACCACCGGTTTCACGGCAAGGCGCTTGATGGCGGCGCTGTCGAGCCCGCCTTGCATGTTGGCGAGCGTCTCCGGATCCGCGCCCGGATCGGGCTTTGCCGCCGGCACGGGGACGAACGGCGTCGTGTCGGTATCGGGCTGCGATTGTTCGGGCGGTGGCGGGTTACCGCCGATGATCTCGAAATTTCCGACCTGCGCATTGCAACCACAGGCCAGTGGCCGCGACATGTTGGGTTGTTTGTAGAGATAAGCGGTCGGCAATTCGCTGTAGGGCCTGCCGGTCACCGATGAGGTCATGTTGGCCGAATCGTCATCCATTCCGCGCGAATAGTAGACCTGCATTTCGGTGCCGGGGCAGCTCGATTCGCAATTCTTCTGGTCACGCTCGAAATCGCCGAGCGAGGCCGAATTCGACATCGGGAAGAAATAGCCGTCGCAGGTGCGCACGCAGCTCGTATGGAACTCACCGCCGACCGTCGGGAAATCCGGCACGCCGGGCTGGTTGAGCACGCGGCGCACATTGCGCTCCTCGCCGGGATCGTCGGGCTGATCGAGCGTGTCGATCTGCTGGTTGCCGCCGAAAAGCTGGTCGAACAGATTGCCGTCGTCGGGTTCGCGGCTGGCTTCCTGCAGCGGCTCCTGCTGGCGCGGCGCGGGCTCGTCGCGGCAGCCATTGGCGTCGAGCGCGGCCAGGATGCGGCTGCGGTCGCGCCGCGAGCCGCCGCCGGCAAGCTGGGCGCGTTTGGCTTGCAGAGCATCGAGATTGGCGTTCATGCGATCTATGCTGCTGTTTAGCGCAGCACATTGGCTGACGTTGCGCGAAAACAGCGAAAATCCGCAATTCGCATCGCTCGCACGACCGCGCACCTTTGATAGCTGTTCGAGCTGGCGGGCGATGGCGTTGTCATATTTCCGCACCATGCCGGACTTGCCGCCACCATTGGATGAAGAAGCAAGCTCGGCTTCCAGCTGCCGGCAGACGCGCGAAGCGGCCTGCGGTTCAGTGGTGGCGACGGCCGAAAGCACAAGCGCGCCAAGCAGCGCAGCCAAATGCGTCAGCCTCCACCTTCCGCCCGTCATTGCCCGAAACCCCGCTTGCCTGCCTATCTACCGGATTCGCGGTTAACCGTTCCCTCAATCTACAACCAAAGATGGTCTTAGCCCATAGACGCGGTGCAAGAGGTGTTCGGATAGAGCGGCAACTGCACGATCTCACCGCTGCATGAAAAAGGCGCAATCGCCCCGGAATTATCCCTCGATCCAGCAATGTCCGGGGACCTGGCATGACCGCGATTACCCGTCGAACCGCACTGCAGTTCGGTCTGTTGTGCCTGGCGGCGCCTGCCCTCGGGCAGGAGACATCAGCCGCGCCGGACTGGCGCAGCAAATTGGTCGAAGCCGCGCGTGAGCAGATCGGCGTCACCACCCTCTATGATCCGACCTATGTCCGCCTCGGCTATCCCGGCGGCGATGTCGCGCCGGATCGGGGCGTGTGCACGGACGTCATCGTGCGCGCCTATCGCCGTGCCTTCGGGCTCGACCTGCAGAAGCTGGTGCACGAGGATATGGCGGCCAATTTCGCGGCCTATCCCAAGATCTGGGGCCTGAAAGCGACCGACAGCAACATCGACCACCGACGGGTCGGCAACCTTGCCGCCTTTTTCGGGCGCAAGGGGGTTTCCTTGTCCGTCAGCGAGGATCTTGCCGACTTTCAGCCAGGCGATCTCGTCACCCAGATGCTGCCCGGCAACCTGCCGCATATCGTCATCGTTTCATCCAATCGCTCGGCGGAGTTGCCGGAACGAGCACTGGTTATCCACAATATCGGCGCGGGTGCCCGCGAAGAGGATACGCTTTTGACCTTCAGGCAGACCGGCCATTACCGCTTCGCGCCTGCCTGACAGCTTCAGCCGAAATCGACCACCGCCTGCGCCTTGTGCGCCGCCTCGACCACCGCCAGCGCCGTCATGTTGACGACGCCACGCGAGGTCACCGACGGCGTCAGAATATGCGCCGGCTTGTCGGTGCCAAGCAGGATCGGTCCGACATGCAGCGCATCCATCATCGTCCTCAGCGCGCTGAGCGTGATGTTGGCGGAGTCCAGGTTCGGGAACACCAGCAGATTGGCTTCGCCCTTCAACCGCGAATGCGGGTAGACGCGCTGGCGCAGATGCTCCGACAAGGCGGTGTCGGCATGCATCTCGCCGTCGCATTGCAGGTCGGGCGCAACCCGCGCCAGGATCGCCGCCGCTTGCCGCATCTTCAGGGCACTGGGGGAATCGCGCGAGCCGAAATCCGAATGCGACAAGAGTGCCGCCTTGGGCTCGATGCCGAAGCGCTGGATTTCCTCCGCCGCCAAAATCGTCATTTCGGCGATTTCCTCGGCCGTCGGATCGACCGAGACATGGGTGTCGGTGAGGAAGATGATGCCGCGCTGCGAGATCAGCATCGACAGCGTCGACAGATCGCGGTCCTTGACGCCCGGGCGAGCGCCGATGACCAGGGTCACATTGCGCAGATGCCGCTCGAAACGGCCTTCGAGGCCGCAGATCATGGCGTCGGCGTCGCCGCGCTTCAACGCCAATGCAGCGATCACCGTATTGTCGGTGCGCACCATGGTGCGCGCGGCCTCTGTCGTCACGCCGCGCCGGCCGGCGAGTTCGATCAGGAGATCGACATAGTGGCGATAGCGCGGATCGTCCTCGGGGTTGATCAGGCCGAAATCAACGCCCGGCTTGATACGCAGGCCGTAGCGCTTCAGCCTGACCTCGATGACATGCGGGCGGCCGATCAGGATCGGCTCGGCGATACCTTCCTCCAGCACCACTTGCGCTGCGCGCAGCACGCGTTCGTCCTCGCCGTCGGCATAGATGACGCGCTTGGCGGTCGACGCCTTGGCAGAGGAAAACACCGGCTTCATCACCAGGCCGGAGCGGAAGACGAAGCGGTTGAGCTGGTCGATATAGGCAGCGAAGTCGGTGATCGGCCGGGTCGCGACGCCGGTGTCGCAAGCGGCCTTGGCCACCGCCGGTGCAATGCGCAGGATGAGGCGCGGATCGAAGGGCGAGGGGATCAGGAAATCGGGCCCGAAGATCGGCGTCTCGCCGGAATAGGCGCGCGCAGCGACATCGGACGGCTCTTCACGGGCAAGGGCTGCAATCGCCCTGACCGCCGCCATCTTCATCTCCTCATTGATGGCGCTCGCGCCGCAGTCCAGCGCGCCACGGAAGATATAAGGAAAGCAGAGCACGTTGTTGACTTGATTGGGAAAATCGGAGCGGCCGGTGCAGATCATTGCGTCCGGCCGCGCAGCCCTTGCAGCCTCCGGCATGATCTCCGGATTGGGGTTGGCCAGCGCCAGGATCAGCGGCTTCGGCGCCATGTGCTGCAGCAATTCCGGCTTCAGCACGCCGGCGGCCGACAGGCCGAGGAACACGTCGGCATCTGGGATCACATCGGCCAGCGTGCGCGCCTCGGTGTCCTTCACATAGGGGTCTTTCCAGCGGTCCATCTCGTCGGTGCGGCCCTTGTAGGCGACGCCGAAGCGGTCGGTGACCCAGATGTTCTCGACCTTGGCCCCGAGCGAGACCAGCAAATTGAGGCAGGCGAGGGCGGCGGCACCCGCGCCCGAGGTGACGATCTTAATGTCCGCAATGGTCTTGCCGGCGAATTCCAGCCCGTTGAGCACGGCGGCGGCGACGATGATGGCGGTGCCGTGCTGGTCGTCGTGGAACACCGGTATGCCCATGCGGGCCTTCAGCTGCGCCTCGACCTCAAAACATTCCGGCGCCTTGATGTCCTCGAGATTGATGCCGCCGAAGGTTGGCTCGAGCGCCGAGATCGTCTCGACCATGCGCTCGATGCCAGGAGCATCGATCTCGATGTCGAAGACGTCGATGCCGGCGAATTTCTTGAACAGCACCGCCTTGCCTTCCATCACCGGCTTGGAGGCGAGCGGGCCGATATTGCCGAGGCCGAGCACGGCCGAGCCGTTGGAGACGACGCCGACCAGATTGGCGCGCGCCGTATAGTCGGCCGCGGTCGCCGGATTGTCGCGAATCTCGAGGCAGGGGGCGGCGACACCGGGCGAATAGGCCAGCGCCAGGTCGCGCTGGTTGCCGAGCGGCTTGGTTGCCTGGATCTCCAGCTTTCCCGGTCGTGGATGCTTGTGGAAGTAGAGAGCGGCTTCGTCGAGGTCCGAACGTGCCGTTTTCTTGTTCTCGCCTTCCATGCGGCCGCTCCCTCAAACCTGCTGTGCTCGAGTCCTTTTAGCATGCGGCCAAGGTTTGTCGCGACGCTAAATGACGCGTCGTCAGCTTTCTGCTGCGGCGCGTCGAAAGTCGCGTTGCATCAGATACTTATGCCGATTTCATCGCGAACGACTCGTGCTGCTTCGCAGGCGCGTCTATCAAAAGGCACTGACATAGAGGCCGCCATCGACCGGGATGTTCTGGCCCGTGAGATAGCCGGCATGGACCGAGCACAGGAAGGCGCAGATCTGGCCGAACTCTTCCGGCGTGCCAAGCCGCTTGGCCGGAACGTCGGCGCTGATGCGGGTCTTGCGTGCCACGGCCGCTGCCGGATCTTCCGTCGTGCCGGCCTCATGCGGGCCGCGCAACCGGTCGGTGTCGAGCTTGCCCGGCAGCAGGCTGTTGATGGTGACATTGCGGTCGATCACCGTGCGCGCCACGCCGGCCAGGAACGAAGTCAGCCCGGCGCGCGCACCGGACGACAAGTCGAGGCCGGGGATCGGCACATAGACCGACAGCGAGGTGATGTTGACGATGCGGCCGAAGCCGCGCTTCGCCATGCCGTCGATGACAGCCTGCACCAGTTCGATCGGCGTCACCATGTTCTGCGTCACGCCTTCGAGGATTTTCGTGCGATCGAGCTCGCGGAAATCGCGCAGTGGCGGGCCGCCATTGTTGTTGACCAGAATGTCGGGGTCGGGGCAGGCTGCCAGCAGCGCTTTCTGCACCTCCTGCTTCGAGACGTCACCGACGATCTCCGTCACCTTCACGCCGTAGCGTTCGCGCAGTTCAGCGGCGGTTTTGGCCACCAGTTCGGCATTGCGGCCGTTGACGACGAGATCGCAGCCGGCCTCGGCCAGCGCCATGGCGCAGCCACGGCCGAGCCCTTTGCTCGAAGCGCAGACAATGGCCTTCTTGCCCCTGATACCGAGATCCATGCCGATTTCTCCGTTGATTGGCGCGGCAGGCTAGTACTTTGGCTGGCCCAATCGCAACCGTCATACGGTTGTTGCATGAATCGGGGCATAGCCTGCGCGAAAGCAACGGTGACGATCTGATGTCTGGCACAGAAACCCGCACTTTCCGCAGCATGTTCATTTCCGACCTGCATCTCGGCTCGAAGGCGGCCAAGGCCGAGTTCCTGATCGATTTCCTGCGGTATCACGACGCCGATATCATTTATCTCGTCGGCGATATCGTCGATGGCTGGCGTCTGCGGCGCAGCTGGCATTGGCCGCAGAGCCACAATGACGTCGTCCAGAAACTGCTGCGCAAGGCGCGCAAGGGCACCTCGATCACCTACATCGCCGGCAATCACGACGAGTTCGCGCGCCAGTTCCAGGGCGTGCATTTCGGCGGCATCGTCGTTGCCGACCGCGCCATCCACGAAACCGCCGACGGCAGGCGTCTGCTGGTCATCCATGGCGACCAGTTCGACACCGTCGTCCACAACCAGCGCTGGTTGGCCTATCTCGGCGACTACGCCTATGACGCCGCCATGATGGTGAACCGCGTGGTGACGAAGCTCCGCCATCTGCTGGGCCTCCCTTACTGGTCGTTCTCGTCCTGGGCCAAGGTCAAGGTCAAGAAGGCGGTCAACTTCATCGGCTCGTTCCAGACCGTGCTGACCGAAGAAGCGCGCCGCTCGCATGTCGACGGCGTCATCTGCGGCCATATCCACCATGCCGCGATCGAGAACTACGGGGACGTGCAGTACATCAACACCGGCGACTGGGTGGAGAGCTGCACGGCGGTGGTCGAGCATTTCGACGGCCGGATGGAGATCATCAACTGGGCGAAAATCCTGCCCGAGGCGCCGGACGAGCCCTTCATCCCGATGCTGATCGAGGACAGGGTCGTCGAAGCGGCGTAAACCCGTGTTAATCGATTAGTCCAGGCAGTTTCGACTCAATCGCCCCCATGTTAAGGGATCGATCTGCGTTGCAGCCCCTTGTGCAGCGTAATTGGATCGATTCATGTCGCTGCCGCCGCTCTCGCCTGAACAACTCGTCAAGCCGCGCCATTTTGAGCTGCGCATGAGCCTGATCTTCGCGACACTGTTCGTGTCGCTGGGAACGCATCTGCCCTATTTCCCGCTCTGGCTGCAGGCTCAGGGCTTTCACGCCGAGCAAATCGCCATCATCCTGGCGGCGCCGATGTTTTTGCGCGTGGTGACGACGCCGCTGCTCACGGCGCTGGCTGATCGCGCCAAGGACAGGGCCGATGTCTATATCGCGCTGGTGGCCGCGACCATGGTGCTTTCCGCCGGCTATTTCCTCACCCCCACCTACGCCATGGTGCTAGCCGTATCGCTGGCGCTGACGGTGGTGTGGACACCGCATTCGCCGATCGCCGATTCGCTGGCATTGTCGGGCGTACGCCGCTTCGGCTCCAACTACACCGCGATGCGCAAATGGGGCTCGATCTCCTATCTCTGCGCCAATGCCGTGGGCGGCTTCATCCTGTACTGGACAAGTGTGCAGGCCGTGCCGGTGATCATTTTCGTGTCGCTTGCGGCCGCACTCGTCGCCGGGCTGCCGGCGCCACGGCTTGGCCGTCCGCGCCGGGCCTCGCCGCTTTCGGCCACCGATATCCAGCATTCGGCGCCCAGCCTGCTCAATCCGTATTTCCTCTATTTCACCCTCGGCGTCGGCATCATCACCGCCAGCCATGCCTTTCTCTACGGCTTCGTATCGATCTACTGGAAGTCGATCGGCATCAGCGGCTCCGTCATCGGCCTGCTGTGGGCCTGGGGCGTCGTAGCCGAGGTCTGCATGTTTTTGTTTTTCAACCGTATTTTTGCCTCCGTCTCGGTCGTCAAGGTGATGCTGATCGCCGGCATCGGCTCCATCGTGCGCTGGATCGCCTTTCCGCTGATCTGGCCGCTTGGGCTTGGCGTTGTCGGCTTCTTCGGTGTCCAGACCTTGCATTCGGTATCGGTGGCGATGGTGCTGATCGGTTTGCAGAAGATGATCGGCGAGACTGTGTCGGAAGAACGCACAGGCGCCGCGCAAGGCATTGCCTATTTCTTCAACGGCTTCTTCATGGCAGCGGTGACGCTGGCATCCGGTCCGCTTTACGAGCGCTACGGCGTAGACGGCTTCCTGGCAATGATCCCGATCGCCATCATTGGCCTGGCGCTGATCGGGCTCGCCGCGCGTTCAGCCCCACAGCACCCTGTCAGGCGGTAAGACCAGCGATCCCTCGTAGACAAGACCGGGCTGGCGGTCGCGCGCCAAAAGCAGTGGACCGTCGAGATCGACGAACTCGGCGCCTTGCGCGAGCAGCACCGCCGGCGCCATCGCCAGCGAAGTGCCGACCATGCAGCCGACCATCACGTCAAAACCCAGCTCGCGGGCGCGGTCACGAAGGGTCAGCGCAGCCGTCAGGCCACCGGATTTGTCGAGCTTGATGTTGACGGCGTCATAGAGGCCGACAAGCGTTTCGAGGTCCTTCGCCTCGTGCACGCTTTCATCGGCGCAGATCGGCACGGGATGCGCAATGTGGCGCAGGATGGCATCGTGGCCGGCGGGAAGCGGCTGTTCAATCAGGGTGATGCCGTGCTCGGCGGCAAAAGCGAGGTTCTCGACGATGTTGGCATCGGTCCAGCCTTCATTGGCGTCGAGGATGATGCGGCTGTTAGGCGCCGCCTCGGTCACGGCGCGGATGCGCGCCATGTCGTTGTCGCTGCCAATCTTGACCTTGAGCAGTGGCCGCCCGGCATTGGCACGGGCCTGCGCCGCCATCGCTTCCGGCTCGCCCAGCGACAGCGTGTAGGCCGTCTCCAGCGCCGACAAGGGCACGGCGTGGATGGCGGCCGCCACCGCTATGCCGCTCATCTTCGCCTCCAGATCCCACAAGGCGCAATCTATGGCGTTGCGGGCAGCCCCCGCCGGCATCGCATCGAGCAGGTCCTTCCGGTTGATGCCGCCTTCTATCTGCCGGCGCATCGCCTCGATGGCGTCGCGCACGCCGTCCATGGTCTCGCCATAGCGCTTGTAGGGGACGCATTCGCCCCAGCCGCGATGGCCGCGATCGCTGATCATGCAGGTGATGACTTCGGCTTCAGTCTTCGATCCGCGCGAGATGGTGAAGGTGCCGGCGATGGGAAAACGCTCGGCCTCAACCGAAATGACACGCGCCATATTTTTCTGCTCCAGCTATGCGACAACGCGTCGTCGGCAAATCGACAGGTTCGACCCGTCAGGCTAAACAGGACGCCATGTTGACCATCGGCAAACGCGACGCAAGCGGCAACGCCGCCAAGGAGGCCGACCACCAGCCCCGCGTCGCGGTCGGCGAGGAGGGCGGCGTCCTCGGCTGCGCCTTCTCCGGAATCTGGACCACGCGGACCGTGGCGCTGGTCGATGCCGAGATGCGCAAGATCGAGCAGCGCAAAGGCTTTCAGACGCTGGCGCTCGACCTTTCCCATATCGAGAAGATCGATACGGCCGGGGCCTGGCTGATCGATCGCCTGGTCTGCGCCTTCGAGAAGAAGGACGTCGAGATCAAGATGCAGGGGCAAAGCGATGTTGCCTCGATCCTGCTCGGCGCTGTCGGCGAAGCCGTCCGGCGCGAGCCCGAATCGCGTGGTTTCCGGCGCCCCAACATCATCCTTCGTGCCCTCGAGGCGATCGGCCGCCGCGTCTATGAGATGCGCGACGATTTCCTCGCCTCGATGAACATCCTCGGCGCCACCATCGGCGGCGCGCAGATGAAGCTCGGGCGCGGCCATGCCATCAACCCGGCTGCGATCTTCAACCAGATCGATCGCATGGGTGTCGGCGCCATACCGGTGGTGGTGCTGATGTCGGCCATCGTCGGCGCCATCGTTGCCCAGCAGGGCGCCTACCAGCTCAACTATTTCGGCGCCAACATCTTCGTTGTCGACCTGGTCGGCGTGCTGATCCTGCGCGAGCTTGGCGTGCTGATGACGGCGATTATGATCGCCGGCCGATCCGGCAGCGCCATCACCGCCGAAATCGGCTCGATGAAGATGCGCGAGGAGGTCGACGCGCTGAAGGTCATCGGCCTCAACCCAATCGGCGTGCTGGTGTTTCCGCGCCTGGTGGCGCTGGTGATAGCGCTGCCCTGTCTCACCATTATTGCCAATTTTGCCGCTCTCGGCGGCGGCATCGTCGCTGCCTGGCTTTACTCCGGCATTTCGCCGTCCGCTTTCATCGACCGGCTTCGCGGCGCGATCGATATCAGCACCATCTTCGCCGGCCTGATCAAGGCACCGTTCATGGCCATGATCATCGGCACCATTGCTTCCGTTGAAGGCATGAAAGTCGGCGGCAGCGCCGAATCGCTGGGCCTGCACGTCACCGCCTCGGTTGTGAAGTCGATCTTCGTCGTCATCATCCTCGACGGCCTTTTCGCGATCTTCTACGCCTCGATCGAGTTCTGACATGATGGGTAAGAGCTCAAACGGGATCAAGGCCGAGCAAGGAACGGACGAAACCGATATCGTGCTCTCCGTGCGCGACATTACTGTCTCGCTGGACGACAAGCTGATCCTCGACAAACTGGCGCTCGACATCAGGCGCGGTGAAATCCTCGGTTTCGTCGGCGCCTCGGGCGCCGGCAAATCGGTGCTGCTACGCACCATTCTCGGCCTGCTTCACAAGCAGTCCGGCACGATCAAGCTGTTCGGCGTCGATGTCGACAAGGCGAGCGATATCGAACGGTTGCGCGTCGACATGCGGCTTGGCGTGCTTTTCCAGCATGGCGCGCTGTTTTCGGCGCTCACCGTGCAGGAAAACGTGCAGGTGCCGATGCGTGAATATCTCGATTTGCCGAGGAAGCTGATGGATGAGCTGGCCTTGCTCAAGATCGAGCTGGTCGGCCTGCCGCCGGACGCTGCGCAAAAATTTCCCTCGGAGCTGTCGGGCGGCATGATCAAGCGCGCCGCGCTGGCGCGGGCGCTGGCGCTCGATCCCGACATCGTCTTCCTCGACGAGCCGACATCCGGTCTCGACCCGATCAGCGCGTCCGAGTTCGACGAATTGGTGGTCAAGCTGCGCGATACGATGGACCTGACAGTCTACATGGTGACGCACGATCTCG
Organism: Mesorhizobium sp. P2_C5_2; assembly: GCF_056404535.1. Lineage (NCBI taxonomy): Bacteria > Pseudomonadati > Pseudomonadota > Alphaproteobacteria > Hyphomicrobiales > Phyllobacteriaceae > Mesorhizobium > Mesorhizobium sp. P2_C5_2. The sequence continues at coordinate 475,765 of NZ_JBFUDV010000004.1, forward strand.
ACACGCTGTTTACCGCCTGTGATCGGGTGGCGGTGCTCGGCAACAAGAAAATCCTGGTCGAAGGCACGATCGACGACATGCTGAAGAGCGAGGAACCGTGGGTGAAATCCTATTTCCGCGGAAAACGCGCCCGGCAACTTGATCTTGCCGCGCGCGCATAGCCATAAGTGGGGCAATGGAAACCAGAGCCAACTACGTAATTGTCGGCATTTTCACCCTGGCTGCGATCCTGGCGGCCTTCGCGTTCGTCTATTGGACCGCGCAGATCGGCGATCGCGGCGAGACGGCACAGCTGCGCGTGCGCATTCAGGGTTCGGCCTCAGGCCTCGGCCCCGGCAGTCTGGTGCTGTTCAACGGCGTCAAGGTCGGTGTGGTCAAGCGCGTCTACTTCGACCGCAATGATCCGAATGCCGCCATTGCCACGACCGAGATCGACAAGACGACGCCGCTTACCAAATCGACGCAGGCCGATATCGGCATCGCCAGCCTTGCCGGTCAGGTCAACATCGAACTGAAGGGCGCCAATCCCAAGGAACCGAACCTGCTTGAAGAGGCGGAAAAGGAAGGCCGGACCGCCGAGATCGTCGCCAACCCCTCTGCCGTCAACAATCTGCTGCAGACCGCGCAGAACATCTTCACCCGCGCCGACAAGGTGCTTTCCGATCTCGAAGGCTTCACCAAGGATGTGCGCGGGCCGCTGACCCAAACCGTCAAGAACGCCCAGACATTCTCCGATGCGCTGGCCAAGAATGCCGACGGCATCGACAAGTTCCTGTCCAGTGTCAGCGCGCTGTCGGACGAGTTGAAGGGTGTTTCCGGCAAGCTCGACGGCACGCTGAAGGCCGCCGAAGGCCTGCTCAATGCCGTCGACAAGGACAAAATCAAGAGCATCGTAGCCAATGTGAACACCGTCACTGCCAATCTGAAGGAGACCAGCGGACAGCTCGATGGCGTGATCAGGAATGTCGACACGGCGGTCGGCTCGGTCAATGATTTCGCCACGCGCACGCAAGGCACGCTGGCCAAGGTCGACAATGTGCTCGACGGTATCGATCCGGCGCAGGTGCACACCGCGCTCGCCAACATCCAGAAGGCGAGCGAAAACGCCAACAAGGCCGCCGCCGACATCGCCATGGTGACCGACAAGTTCGCCGACCGGGCCGACGATATCGACCAGACGATCAAGGACGCCAAACAACTGGCGCAGCGCCTCAACGATGCCTCGGTGCGCGTCGATGGCATCCTGAAAAGGGTCGACACGCTGCTCGGTTCGGGTCAGGCCGACGGCGTCATGGCCGATGCCAGGGACACGCTGAAATCGTTCAAGCAGGTCGCAGACACCCTGAACGCGCGGCTTGGCACCATCACCGACAATCTGGCGCGGTTCTCCGGCCAGGGCCTGTCGAATGTCGAGGCGCTGGTCCAGGACAGCCGGCGTTCGATCAGCCGCATCGAAGAGGCGGTGACCGATCTCAGCCGCAACCCGCAGCGCATCTTGTCGGGCGGCGACGGCGAGGTCCGGCAGTTCGATGGCAGGGCACGGCGTTGACTTCAGCCGCCGCCCGCCGCAAGAAGTTGAACCGCGAATGCGGGTTGGTCTTACGATCCGGGGACAACGGGGATCGCGCGTGACGTTCAGGTTGGGTGGGCATAAATCTGCTGTCGTGTTGCTTGGCTTGACCCTTGCCGGTTGCGCGGCATTGGGAGGCAAACCAGCGCCGCTCGATACATTCGAGCTGTCCGCTCCGTCGATTGACGCGCATGGCCACAGCCGCCGCCAGATCCTGATTGCCCAGCCTTCGGCCCTCAAGGCGCTGGACAGCCAGAACATCGTCATCAAGCCATCCGATCGCTCGATCCAATACCTCAAGGGCGCGCAATGGGCGGACCGCCTGCCGCTGATCGTGCAGGCAAGACTCGCCGAAACGTTCCAGCGCTCCGGCAGCTTTGCCGGCGTCGGCAAGCCGGGCGAGGGGCTGGCGATCGACTATCAGGTGATCGTCGAAATCCGCTCCTTCGAGGTGCGCGTCGATGGCGGCGAGCACGCCGACGTCAATCTCTTCGTGCGCATCCTGAACGACCGCAATGGCGAGGTGCGCGCCTCGAAAAGCTTCACCGCATCCGCTCCCGTCTCGGGCAGCGGCAATCCGGCCTATGTCAGCGCGCTCGACAGTGCCTTCGGCGAGGCGGCGAAGGACATCGTGCGCTGGACGGACTCGGTGATCTGAGAACCGCTACCCGATAGATCGGAAATAGAAAAAGGCGGGAAAGTTCCCGCCTTTTCTTTTTGAACCTTCCTGTCGCCGTCAGTGCAAACGGCCGCTCGCATGGGCCAGCATGGTGTAAACCTTGCCGGTGTCCGACGTCAGGTAGGTCTGCGCCATGATGTTGTCGCGGTCGTTGCGCGACACATCCTTGAGCAGCTTCTCGAAATCGTCGCAATAGCGATCGACGGCGGCGCGGAACTCCGCCTCTCCCTGATATTTGCGACGGATTTCATCGAAGGTCTGCTGGCCCTTCAGCGTGTAGAGGCGGCGCGTGAACACGTCACGTTCGCCGCGCCGGTAGCGATTCCACAGCTCGATCGAGGCGTCATGGTCGATCGCCCGCGCAATATCGACGGAGAGCGAGTTGAGCGACTCCATGACATGCAGAGGCGAACGCTGGGCGGGTGTGGCGCGCGGTGCTTCCGCGGGCGCTGCCGGCGCCGGCCTGGCGACTTCCTCCTCGCGCGATGCCCCGGTCAGGAGGTCGCGCACCCAGCCGCCTTGCGGCGTGCGGGCATTGGCGTCGCGTTGGCGCGGTGCTTCGGCAGGACGTTCGATATCGAGCGTGCCACGCAGGCCGCCGAGCGGCGCCTGCGGTGCCGGGCGCTCCGGCTGGGGCGCCGGCGGCGGGCGGCGTACAGGCTCGGCCGGGCGCTGGACCGGCGCCTGGGGAGCCGGGCGCAAATTACGGGGCTCGGAATTGTCGCCACCGCCGCGGCCCGATTTCGCAACGATATCCGAAAGTTCCTTGAGCGCGTTGATCTGCTCAGAAACGGCACGGCGGATCGCCGAAGTCGATTCCTTGGCCTCTTCCGGCATCTCGATGACGCCCTTCTTGAGCTCGGCGCGTGTGAGGTCGAGCTCGCTCTTGATCGAGCTTGCGGTGCGCCGCATCTCCTCGGTCGCATCGGCAAACCGGTTGGTTGCCGAATCGACCACTTCCGCAATGGCAATGCGGATCTTGTCGGCGGATGCCAGCGTCCTGCCTTCGGCATTCTGCATCGTTTGGCCGACAAGGCTCTCGAACGAACGCATCACCTTCTCAAGGTCTTCCGACTTCTTGACCAAGCCGACGGCGAGATCTTCCAGCGACGACTGCCTCTCCAGCGTGTGTTCCAGATTGCTCTGTGCCGAGCTCAACAGGTCGGAAGCCGAGGACAGCAGTCGGCTGTGTTCGTCGAACTTGGTGGCGATCGAGGCGACTTCGCGCAGCGTCGAAGACGACAGTTCGGTAAGCCGCGTCGTGTTCGAATCGACCAGGCGGGCCGAGCTGGCGAAGGTCTGCGCCGCCTTTTCGGTGGTCGCCGCGAAGCTTTGCGTGCTGCCGCTGAGACGTTCGTCGACCTGGCCGAGATTGACCGCCGCCTGCTCGATCAGCTCTCCGAGCTGCGAGCTTGAGACGCTCATACGGCCGATGAGGTCGGCGACACTGTCGGCGAGCGACGAGCGCGCGCCTTCGACGGCCGACAGCGTTTCGGCCGTGCGGCTGGCGAGCGCGTTGACGAGAGCGGCGTTTTCGCTGCGCAGCTTCTCGGTGGCGCGTTCGGTGACCTCTTCCATGCTCTTTTGCAGTTCCGAGCCGCCCTGGGCGAAGCGCTCGACCAGCGGCCGCGCGGTTTCGTCGAGGATTTTCGACATCTCGGCCGAACGCGCCGCCAGCATGGTGTTGAGTTCGCGGGTGTTGGTGCCGATGGTCTTGGCTGCGTCGTTGGTGCTCTGGCCGATGTGCTGGCCAACCGCGGTGAAGGTCTCCGCAATCGTGTTGGCGCGCGAGATCAGTTGAGCCTCGGCGCTCGACACTTGCTCGTTGAGCTTCTGGCCCATCGTCTCGGTGGTATAGGCGAGGCGGTTTTCGACACTCGCGACCTGTTCCTCGACGCGGGTGGTTGCGGCAGCAACGCTCGCGGCCAGCCGCTCGTCGGCGCCGGCCAGAGCCTGCTCCATTTCGCGGGCGTGGACGGCAAGTTCCTGGCCGGTCTGGCGTGCGCGTTCGGCTACCCGCTGCTCGGTGCTGGCGAAGGCGCCGACAATGTTGTCGGCATGCTCGCCGATCGTCGAGGTGGAGTCGGCGATGCGCGACACCAGGCGGTGGTCCGCCTCGTCGAAGATGCGGCTGATCTCGGTGGCGCGCGCCGACAGGGCGTCGGAACCCTCGGCAATGCGCGAGATCAACTGCTGGTCGGCGGCGTCGAAGATGCGGCCGAGGTCCGAGGCGCGGGCGGCCAACGCCTCGGCGGATTCGCCGATGCGCATGCTCAGCCGCTGGTCGGCACCCTCGAAGTTGCGCAGGATGTCGCCGGCGCGGTCGGCCAGCGACTGTGCCGTCTCGACTGCACGGGCGACCAGCTTCTGATCGGCGGCGTCGAACGTGCCGGCAATTTCGCCGGCGCGGGCGGCCAGCCTTCCGGCCGTCTCTTCGGCGCGGGCGAGCAGCGAGTTCGAAGTCTCGTCGTGCCGGGCAAGCAGCGCGCTCGTCGTGTCCTCGGCGCGTGCGTGCAGGCGGCGATCCGCGTCTTCGAAGGTGCGGGCGATATCTTCGGCCCGGGCCAGCAGGGCAGAAGAGGTCTGCTCGGCGCGCTCGGCGATCTTGCGATCGGCATCGCTGAAGGCGGCACCCGCCTGTTCGTGCAGGGCGCTGGTGACCTCCATCACCTTCTCGCGCAGTGCGCCGGCGACGAAGACGGCGCTCTTTTCCAGCACGTTGCGGACATTGTCGACACCCACCGACAGCGCGCGCTCCATCGTTCCGGCGCGCTCCTCGATGATGCCGGTCTGCTTGCTGAAGGCTTGCTCGATCTTCTCGACGTCGGCTGCGATAGCCGCCGAAATATCGGTGCTTCTGGCGGCGATCTGGTCGATGTGGCCCGACAGCGAGCGGTCGACGTCGTTGCGTGCGTCGGCGAGCTTTGCCAGATCGCCTTCCAGCGCCTGGGTCAGCATATTGCGGCCTTCGGCCAGCTTGCCGACATGGCCGGCAATGATGTCGTCGACCTCGCCGCGGCTTGCCGACAGCTTCTGCAAGTCGGCTTCCAGGGCGCGCTTGAGGATGTCGCGGCCTTCGGCCAGCTTCTCGACCTGGCCGGCGACCAGTCCGTCGATGCTCGACCGGCTCTCGGCCAGCTTGGCGAGGTCGTCCTCAAGAGCCTTCGACAGCGTCGCGCGATCCTGGACGAGCTTGTCGCTGTGACCCTGGAGCAGGCTGTTGACATTGTCCAAATCGGCTTCCAGCACCCGTGCGAACTCTCCACGGTTTTCAGTCAGCTTCTGCGACTGGTCGACAATGGCGCTCCTGATCGTGTTGAGATCGGCTTCGAGCGCCCGCTTGAGGATGTCTCGGCCCTCGGCGAGCTTCTCGACCTGTCCGGCGACCAGGCCATCGATGCTGGAGCGGCTCTCCGCCAGCTTGGCGATGTCGTCTTCCAGTGCCTTTGAGAGGGCCGAACGGTCCTGGACGAGCCTATTTTGATGATCGGCCATGATGCCGCTCACATTGTGCAAATCATCCTGAAGCGCCTGGGATAGCGTCGAACGATCCTGGACAAGCCGGCCCGTGTGGTCGGCGATCAGGCTGTTCACATTCTGCAGATCGGCTTCCAGTGCCTTCGAAAGCTGGCTGCGCTCTTCCGCCACCCGGTCGGAATGACCCACGATGGCACCCTTGATGGTATTGATGTCGGCTTCGAGCGCGCGCTTGAGGATGTCGCGGCCCTCGGCCAGCTTCTCGACCTGGCCGGCGACCAGCCCGTCGATGCTCGACCGGCTTTCCGCCAGTTTGGCAAGGTCGGCCTCAAGCGTCTGTGACAACAGGCCACGGTCGTCGGCGAGCCGGTCCGAATGGTCGGAGAGCAGGCCCCTGATGCCGGACAGGTCGTTCTCGAGCGCCTTGCTGAGTTCGGTCCTGTCCTCGGCCAGTTTCGCCGAGTGGTTCTCAATCACACCCTTGATGCCGATAATGTCGTTTTCCAACGCCTTGGTCAGGACGGCACGGCCCTCGGCGATCTTTTCGACCTGACCGGCGACCAGCCCGTCAATCGAGGCGCGGCTGTCGGCAAGCTTGCCGAGATCGGCTTCCAGGGCGCGTGACAGAATGTTACGGCCTTCTGCCAGTTTTCCGACATGTCCGGCGACCATTTCATCAATGATCGTGCGGGCTTGAACGAGTTTTCCGGAGTCTTCATGCAAGGCCTGGTTGAGCCGGTTGCGGCCCTCTTCGAGCCGCTCCAGGTGGCTGCCGAGCGACGCGTCGATGGCGGCGCGCGACTCATTGACCTTGCGCAGATCCTCTTCCAAAGCGCGCGAAATCAGGTTGCGGCCTTCGGCAAGCTTCTGCACCTGATTGGTTACGGCTGCGTCGATGCCGGCGCGGCCCTCGGCGAATTTCGCCAGGTCCGCCTGCATGGCAGTCGCCATGCGTTCGCGGCTTTCGGACAGCTTGCGGCTGTGGTTTTCGACGGCGTCCTCGATGCCGACGCGGGCGTCGGCGAGGCGCTGGATGTCGGTGTCGAAGGAGCGCGACACGACATGGCGGGCCGCTTCCATGCGACCGGCGAAATCGCTGGCGCGGGCTTCGAGCATCGACGAGGTCGACGAAACGATGTCGGCCATGTCGGCGCCGATCTGGGTCTTGCCCTGATCGATCATCGCCGACAGATGATCCTTGCTCTCGGCGAAGGTGTGGGCGATCTCGCGGGCGCGCTCGACCAGCGTTTCATTGATCTGGCGGGCGCGCGCCTCGAGTGCGGCGTTGAGTTTTTGCGTGCCGGTGTCGAGCGCCTCGGCGCGGGTCTGGAATTCGCTGATCAGCGCCTGGCCGCGCTCGGCCAAGGTGCGCTCGATGCCGCTGAGGCTGGATTCGAATTCCGAGCTCAGGGTTCGGGCGGCGCCGCCGAGCAGCGACACCATGCCGGTGGTGCGGTCGTCGAGCAGGTCGGTCAACGAGCGGGTCAAGCCGTCCGTGGTGTCCGTCAGCTTGGCGATGCGGGTATCGAGCAGCGACGCAAAGGCTTCGCCTGACGTCGACAGCCGGTCGGTGATCGTATCGAGCCGGCCTTCCACTTGATCGAAGATCGACATCGAGCTTTCGTTGATGCGGTCGATCAGCGTGTCGCCGGAATTGGTGATCGTCATCGACAGCTTGGTCGAGGCGTTGAGGATGGAGTCGCGAATGATGTCCGAGGCAGCGCCGATTTCGTCCTTGAGCGTCTCATGCGCGCCAGTGATCGAGGCGCGCACTCGCTCGGCATGGGTGACGACGGCTTCGCGTTCGCTGCCCAGTCCGTCGACCAGCGAGCGGATACGGGACTCATTCTCGGAATAGGAGCGTTCGATCTGGTTGACCTCGCTGTGGACCAGCGTTTCGAGCTCGACGGCGCGCGCCAGCGTGCGCTCGATGCCTTCGCCCATGGCCGCCACTTCACGGCGAACGGCCTGGCCGATCATCATGACTCGGTCCTGGGCGAGGTTTTCCGGCTCCGCCAGGCGGAAAGCCACTTCGGTCATCGACTGGGCGGCGATGCGCATTTCCTGCGCGCGGCGGATCATCGCCGCGAAGGCCCAAAACAGGACAACCGGTATGATTGCCGCGATTGCGAGGCCAATCAGTTCGGGGCGGGCCAGGAGTTGATCGAATGTACGAATTTTCCAGATGCTGGGGCCAAACAGCAGATTGGCAAGACCGCCGGCGCCGGCAATCCAGGCCAGCGACACGAACGCTACGACCCAATAGATCGTGCTCGACGCACGCCGATTGAGGCTGTGCAGAAGCGTCTTGTAATCTTTCTGGCGGTCGTCGTTTGCCGGCTTGAAACCGGCCGGCTGCGAGCTGTTGCGCGATTCAACCGGGCGCAGCTCTGCAGGCTTGGCAGCCGGCGTCGCGCTTTGATTTTGTTGGACGGGTGCGCTTTGAGTGGGGGCGGGTTTCTGGGTCCGACCTTCGCGCGCCAGTTCGTCCGCGGCCTGCGATATCTGCGCTTCCAGATCTTCCATCGACGCCGCTATATCGAGATCGCCGCTGCCGTCTCCGCTAAGGTCGAGGTCTAGTGCCTTTTCGAGTTCCCTGGCTACGTCGCTGTCGAGAGTTCTGGTCGTCGTTGGTTTCTTCGCCATGCCTTCGCTACCCTGTACTAGCTGCCGAGGGACTTTATGATTTTGGCCTGAATGATTCTGGCCTGATTCTCGCTTGTCTTATCCCATGCAGGAGGCTGAAAATGGACCTTCGTATCGTAATGACACACAGGGGTAAAGAAAACATGCATTCCGCGAGATACGTAAAACTTTAAATATAAGGTTAACGTGAACGTGATTTCGCCGCCTCTACGGCAACAACTTTCCGGCCCATTCATTAACGCGTTGGCGACGGAAATCGCCTATTTTTTTTACGGCGATCGGGACAAGGAGTTTCAAATTGGTACGCGGTGAAAGCGGCATTGCCTTCTCAATGCCGGGCGGCGATGCGTCGGGTCCGGCCCGTTCGCGGCCGGTGGATCTGGCCCATCTGGCCCGTCAGACAATGGGCGATCGCGCCCTCGAACAAGAGGTGCTGGCGCTGTTCGTGCAGCAGGCGCTTTCCGTCCGCGACAAGATCCTGGATGCCGATGTCCGCGAAAGGCTGCTTCTGGCACATGGGCTGAAAGGTTCGGCGCGCGGGGTCGGCGCCTTTGCCATCGCCGACTGCGCCTCATCAATCGAACAGCAGCCGGAAGACACACGCACTCTCAAGCGCCTCGGCGCCCTGATCGAGGAAGTGCGCGATTTCATCGCCGCCATCAGCCGGTAGTGGCTACCGCTCGGCAGCGGCCACCGGGATGAATCGGCGGGGCCAGGGCGCGCTTTAGCCAGCTTTCCGAAAAAACGTCACAAAGCGGCGCTTTCGCGCCGCAGTTGACTTGTCCAGCGGAGTGATTATCTCGGCTGAGACTCCCTTCAGGTGACAAATGACCAAGCTGACCTTCATCGCCCATGACGGCACTCCTTTCGATGTCGAGGCCGAAAACGGCTCGACCGTTATGGAGAATGCGATCCGCAATGCGGTGCCGGGCATCGAGGCCGAATGCGGCGGCGCCTGCGCCTGCGCAACCTGCCATGTCTATGTCGACGAAGCCTGGACGGCCGAAGTCGGCGAGCCGGAGGCGATGGAAGAGGATATGCTGGACTTCGCCTATGACGTCCAGCCGAACTCGCGGCTGTCCTGCCAGATCAAGGTGCGCGACTCGCTTGACGGCCTCGTCGTGCGCGTGCCCGCCCGCCAGGGCTGAACCAACTTCTTTCGGATTTTTGCCGCCGCCGCTTGGCAGCGGGCCAATGCTCATGCAGTCTCGCCCCAGTTTTGGCAATGAGGCTCGCCTGGCATGACCGATGTAATCAAGACCGACGCACTCATTGTCGGAGCAGGGCCGGTTGGCCTGTTCGCCGTGTTCGAACTTGGCCTCTTCGACATGAAGTGCCATCTGATCGACATTCTCGACCGGCCCGGCGGCCAATGTGCCGAGCTCTATCCGGAAAAGCCGATCTACGACATTCCGGGCTGGCCCTCGATCTCGGCGCAAGGCCTGGTCGACAAGCTGCTTGAGCAGATCCATCCGTTCAAGCCCGATTTCAGTTTCAACCGCATGGTCTCCAGCCTGGAGAAGCTCGACGACGGCTCATTTCGGGTCACCACCGACGAGAACGAGGTGTTCGAGACCAAGGTGGTGGTTATCGCCGCCGGTGGCGGCTCGTTCCAGCCCAAGCGGCCGCCCATTCCCGGCATCGAGGCCTATGAGGGCAAAAGCGTCTTCTATTCTGTGCGCCGCATGGAGGAGTTCCGCGGCCACGATCTCGTCATCGTCGGCGGCGGCGATTCCGCGCTCGACTGGACGCTGAACCTGCAGCCGGTGGCGAAAAGCGTCACGCTGGTCCACCGGCGGCCGGAATTCAGGGCGGCACCCGACAGCGTCAACAAGATGTACGCCATGCAGGAGATGAAGCAGCTGGAGTTCCGCGTCGGCCAGGTGAGCGGCCTGACCGGCGCTGACGGCCAGCTGGCGTCCGCGACCATCAAGGGCGGGCCTGACGGCGACATCGAGGTGCCCTGCACCCGCATGCTGCCGTTCTTCGGCCTGACCATGAAGCTCGGCCCGATCGCCGAATGGGGGCTCAATCTTCACGAGAACCTGATTCCGGTCGATACCGAGAAATTCCAAACCTCGGTATCAGGTATCTTCGCCGTCGGCGACATCAACTGGTACCCCGGCAAGCTGAAGCTTATCCTGTCGGGTTTTCACGAGGTGGCGCTGATGGCGCAGGCGGCCAAGCGCATCATCAGCCCCGGCGAGCGCATCGTCTTCCAGTACACCACCTCCTCAACCAGCCTGCAGAAGAAGCTCGGCGTGGTGGCGTAGGTAAACCTCTGCCGAGCCGAGGTTCACTCCACAAGGACTGCCGCCTCGGTCTCGTCGCGGCCACGCAACGACTTCTCCGGCATCAGCGCCAGCGTGATCAGCGACAGGACGAGCGTGATGGCTGCTGCAAGGAAGATCATCATGAACGGTGTCGCCGAGACGATCTGTCCGGCAGCCGGCGCGCCTTCGCCGGCAAGCGGCAGGCCATAGCCGAGCGCCACGGCGCCAAGCATGGCGACGCCGAGCGCGCTGCCCAGCGAACGCAGGAAGGTCAGCACGCCGGTGGCGACGCCGAGATGCGCGCGGTCGACAGCGTTCTGCACCGACACGGTGGCGACCGGGAAGGTGGTGCCGCTTCCCAGCCCAATGCAGATGGTCAAAAGCTCGACCACCAGCAGCGAGGCGCGGCCGGCGACCAGGCTGAGTACGCCGAGACAGATAATGGCGAAGACAACGCCGACCATGGCGATGCGCTTGTAGTGGAAGAAGCGCGGTATCGTGCGGCCGCTGAACGTTGCGCCGGCCACCGTGCCGAGCAGCAGGCCGAGCATGGCGATACCCGACTGGCTGACCGAGAGGCCGATGATCGACTGCAGATAGACCGGCAGGTACACGGACAGGCCGATATTGGCGGCCTGCAGCAGGAACATTGACGCCGTGCCGGCAAGCACGATCGGATTGCTCAGCACTTCAAGCGAGATCAGCGGCTCGGCCGCACGCATCAGCCGCAGCGCGAAGGCGCCCCAGAAGGCCGCCGAACAGGCGAGCAGGCCGAGGATTTCGCGCGAGGCCCATGGATAGGCGCTGCCGCCCCAGTTGAGCGCCAGAAGAAGTAATGCCGTCGCCACCACCAGAAGCAGCGCACCCAGGGCGTCGATGCGATGCCGCTTTGCGGCGACCGGCAGCTTTCGCAGCGGCTTGTTGATGATCGCCATGGCCACCAGGCCAAGCGGGATGTTGATCCAGAAGATCAGCGACCAGTGCAGATGTTCGGCAAATCCGCCGCCGAGCAACGGTCCGGCGATGCTGGCGACTGCCCATGTGCCCGAAATCCAGGCGGCATAACGCGCCCGCTCGCGCGGCGGCACCAGGTCGCCGATAACGATCTGCGCCAAGGCGAACAGGCCACCGCCGCCCGCACCCTGGATCGCCCGGCCGATGACCAGCACGAACATGTTGGGGGCCATGGCGCTGACCAGCGATCCCGCGAGGAAGATCAGGATCGCCGCATAGACCGTCGGCCGGCGGCCATGGACGTCGGAGATCTTGCCGTAGAGCGGCGCCATGGCGGTCGCCGTCAGGAGATAACCGGTCACGATCCACGGCAGATAGTCGGCGTGGCCGAGCGAACGGCCGATGGTCGGCATGGCCGGCGCGACGATGGTCTGGTCGAGCGCCGCCAGGAGCATCGACAGCAGGATGCCTGCGATGATGACGTTCTTCTCGCTTTCCGTCAGCGGCGCGGCGGGCGCCACCATAGCCGGCTTGTCGACAGCCTGGTCCATATCAGTTCATCCAAAATGCCTGCGAGCGCTTGCACGGCACCAAATGGCCGCTCCGCTATCCGCCGCTCAATTGATCTTGATCTCGCGTTTCAAAGCTCGCGCCTTGCGAGCCTGACATATGTCGTCCCGTATAGGCCGATTTCGACCCTTGCCCGAAAAATTTCCGGGGCTGGCCTCATGTTTCGGCGGGATTGGCTTGGTATCAGTCCTGTGTTTCAGCCCGGTGGAAGCTGGCCGTTCTCGACGCGCTGCATGCGGTAGCGCAGCAGCCGCAGAATGCGGCTTTCGAAGTTGACGCCTTCGACGCGGTCGAAGCGCAACTGGTCCTGGTCGTGCCTGGCGAGCTCGGCTGCAGTAATCTGCGCCGCCTTCGCCTTTGCTTCGGCGCAGGTCTTTTGCGGGAAGCTGGCGTTCAGCGCGTCCTCAAGCTGACGACCGTGGTTCTTGGCAATCTCGACATGGCGCTCCTCGTGGCGCTTGATGTCGGCCGACAGTGTATCCCAGAACAGCCTGACATCGGAATCGGCCTTGCGCGGCCGGCGCCATTCCGGAAGGATGACCTTGACCTTGACGGTGACGGCGGCCTTGGCGATCCGGCAGGAATCAGCGGTTTGCGCGTAGCTGATGCGGGTGGTGAACGCCATCTGGGTGGCGCCCGGATGCCGCATCCCGGTGCTTTTCACCTCGGGTCCGTGCTTCGACAACTGCGTCTCGATGTCATCGAGCGTGCTGCCGCCGATGGCAAAATAGCTGTAGGTCTTTACCAGATTGGCCGCGCCCGCCGGCAAAGCGGTCAAAGCCAGCATCAGGGCGCAGAGCAGGGGTCGCTTCATCATGTTGCCTCTTCACTCACCTTGCTTTACGGCCCTTGCCGGCGCAACGGAATTGATCTTCCACCGATCACGCATCGTTGATGGATTGCAAGCGCGCGATGAGCCACATGGTTGAAGGACAATGACGACAAGGCGATGGCAACTGGCGCATGGGCGCCATCTCGACCTTGGCGAGAAGGCCATTGTCGTCGGTATCCTCAACGTCACGCCGGACAGCTTTTCGGATGGCGGGCAGTTTGTCACCGCTGAACAGGCGGTGGCGCAGGCGCGCCGAATGGTGGAAGAGGGCGCTGCCGTCATCGACATCGGCGGGGAATCGACGCGCCCCGGTGCCTCTCCCGTCACCCCGGTGGAAGAGCAGGACCGCATATTGCCGGTCATCGCCGCGCTCGCCGGCTCTGGTGAAGCGCTGATTTCGGTCGACACCTATCGCGAGCAAACCGCGCGGCTGGCCGTCGCTGCTGGTGCGCATGTCGTCAACGATGTCTGGGGCCTGCAGCGCGAACCGGGCATTGCCCGCGTCGCCGCCGAGACCAGCGCCGGGCTGGTCATCATGCATACCGGGCGCGAGCGGCAAAAGCTGCCCGATGTCATCGACGACCAGTTTTTCTTCCTTAAAACATCGCTGGAGATTGCTAGGCGCAGCGGCGTCAAGGACGATCAGATCGTGCTCGATGCCGGCTTCGGCTTCGCCAAGGAGACCGCGGAGGAAAACCTCGATCTGATGACGCGGTTTTCCGAATTGAAGGCGCTGGGCTTTCCACTGATGGCCGGTACTTCCAGAAAACGCTTCATCGGCACCGTAACCGGCCGCGACGCCGCTGAGCGCGGCGCAGGGACGGCAGCCACCAGCGTTATCCTCAGGCTCAAGGGCGCCGATCTGTTTCGCGTCCACGATGTCGCAATCAACGTGGACGCGCTGGCCGTCGCCGATGCTATGCTGGCGCGCGAAAAGCCAGGACGCTAAGAAATGTATGTCATCCGTATGAAGAACTGCGCCTTCTTTGCCCGGCACGGCGTGCTGGACGAGGAGGAGGCGCTTGGCCAGCGTTTCTATGTCGATGCCGAGTTGACGGTCGAGCCCAGCCGTCCGCTGGAGGATGATTCCATCGAGGACACCGTCAATTACGGCATCGCCTTCACGGTGATTGAAAAGATCGTCACGGGACATCGCCGTTTCCTGATCGAGGCGCTGGCGCTCGAAGTGGCGAAGGCGCTGACGGCGCGGTTTCCGCAGATCAGGAAGGCCGAGATCACCGTGCGCAAGCCGAACGCGCCGGTGCCCGGCGTGCTCGATTATGTCGAGGTGACCGTTGTCTGGCCCGAATAACACGGTCTATCTCAGCCTTGGCGGGAATCTCGGCGATCCGGCGGCCTCGATGGCCACGGCGCTGCGCTTGCTGGATGCCGACGAGAGCACGCGCGTCATCGCCGTCTCCTCGCTCTACCGCACGCAGCCCTGGGGCAAGCTCGACCAGCCGGATTTTCTCAACGCGGCGGCCGAAATCTCGACCGCGCTGGCGCCAAGGGCGCTGCTCGACCTCTGCCTCGAGGCCGAGCGCAAGCTGAAGCGGGTGCGCGAGGAGCGCTGGGGGCCGCGCCTGATCGACATCGACATATTGGTGTTCGGCGACCGCATCATCCACGAAACCGGACTGGAAGTGCCGCATCCCCGGATGCTGGAGCGCGCCTTCGTCCTGGCGCCCCTGGCCGAGATCGCGCCGGAGCTGGCAGTTGGCGGCCGCAGCGTGAGCAAGCGGCTCAGCGCTGTCGATACTTCAGGGATTGAGCGGCTGTCGTCCGGCCGCGACTGGTGGCTGAGCTAACCGGAGAAGCCGCCGCCGTCGAGAAAGGCCTGTTCGTGCGCCGACGTCTCGCGGCCAAGCATCTTGTTTCGATGCGGAAAGCGGCCGAAGCGCTCGATGATGTCGCGGTGCTCGACCGCGTATTTTATATACTCCGGCGCGCTGGCGGTGGTGAGCTCGACCGATCTGTCCTGATCAGCGGGCGATTCCGAATGTTCGTAGGGCAAATACAGGAAGACGCGCAGGTCCTCTTCCAGCGCCAGGTCATGGCCGGCGGCGATCGCCCCGGCGGCAAAATGCCTTGCCAGCGGATCGGTGGCGTACATGTGGCCGCTGCCGCGAAAGCAGTTGCGCGGAAACTGGTCGAGCAGGATCATCAGCGCCAGCGAACCCTCGGCATGCTCCGACCAGGCATCGCACTCGCGCCGCGCGGCCGCATAATGCAGGTCGAGGAACCGGCTGCGAAAATCCGCGTCGAAAGCGTCGTTCTTTTCGAACCACGCATCCTCGCCTGCCTCGCGCCAGAATTTTGTGACGGCGAGTGCGCGCTCATCCAATGCGGTCATCTGCCTTCCTCTGGCTGGGCGGGTTCGGATTTGTTCAACACACCGGCGGTTTCTTCATTCAGCGCTTGGCCGGGTCGACGCGGCGGGGCGAGCGGCGTCGGTATAGGCGTGCCGATATTGCCCCTGAGGAAGCGCCGGCCAGCCCGTATGCCTTCAGCCAGCTGCGTCTCGAAGCGGTCGTTGTCGCGGCGCCGAACATCCTCGATGACGTCGGCGACGTCGTCCGGTTCGACGCCAAGCGCTTCAAGCGCCGAGCCGCCGAAGACGAGAGCCGATTCGAAGGTTTCGCGCAGCTGGAAATCCACGCCGACGCGAATGAGCGACAGCGCGGTGCCGCGATCGTAGGCGCGCGCCAGAACGGTCAGCAGCGGGAACTCCGCCTTGACCAGTTCGGCAATGCGAACGGCAGCGTCCGCCTTGTCGACGCAAATCAGCACGGCACGCGCGCGGCCAGCACCGGCGGCGCGCAAAATGTCGAGCCGCGTGCCGTCGCCATAATAGACCTTGAAGCCGAAATCGGCGGCCGCCTGGATCATTTCGACATCATTGTCGATGATCGACACGTCGATCCCGCGCAACAAAAGCGGCTGGCTGGCGATCTGGCCGAAGCGGCCGAAGCCGATGACCAGAACACTGCCGGTCAGCCCCTCGGCGACGTCGACGCCTTCCAGCGACTGCTCGTCGCGCGGCGTCAGATATTTGAGCGCAATGATCGCCAGCGGCGTCAGCACCATGGAGATGATGATGATTGCGGTGAGCGTGGCGTTGGCCCGGCTGTCGATGATGCCGACTGCCGCTGCCGCCGAATAGAGCACGAAGGCGAATTCGCCGCCCTGCGCCATGAACACGGCGCGCTCCAGCGCTTCGCGGTGACCGCTCTTCAGCACGCGGGCGACAAGGTAGATGCCGAGCGCTTTCATCACCATGTAGGCGACGACATAGATGGCGACGAGCCGCCAGTTGTCGACCACCACATGCAGGTCGAGCGACATGCCGACGGCGAGGAAGAACAGGCCGAGCAGGACGCCGCGGAACGGTTCGATGTCGGCTTCCAGCTGGTGGCGGAAGGTCGATTCGGACAGAAGCACCCCGGCGAGGAACGCGCCCATCGCCATCGACAGGCCGGACAGCTGCATGACAAGCGCCGACCCCAGCACGACCAGAAGCGCCGCCGCCGTCATCACTTCGCGCGCCTTGGCGTCGGCCAGGATGCGGAAGAACGGATTGAGCAGATAGCGGCCGGCGACCACCAGCCCGACAATGGCGCCAAGGCCGATGCCGACCTCCGTCAGCCTTTGCTGCAGGGTCATCTCGGCACCGCCCGGCGCCAGGAAGGCGACCAGCGCCAGAAGCGGCACGATCGCCAGATCCTCGAGCAGCAGGATGGACACGATGCGCTGGCCCTTCGGGCTGGCCATCTCGCCGCGCTCTTCCAGCAATTGCATGACGATCGCCGTCGAGGTCAGCACGAAGCCGGCGCCGGCGACGAAGGATTGCGCGATCGGAAAGCCGCCCGCTAATCCAACGAGGGTCAGAAGCACCGCGCAAACGCCGACCTGCAGGGCGCCGAGTCCAAAAATTTCGCGCCGCAGGCCCCACAGCCGCGACGGCTGCATTTCCAGCCCGATGATGAACAGGAACATGACGACGCCGAGTTCGGCGACATGCAGGATGGCTTCCGATTCGGAAAAGATGCGTATGCCGAACGGGCCGATAGCCACGCCGGCGGCGAGATAGCCGAGGATCGAGCCCAGCCCCATGCGTTTGAAGATCGGAACGGCGACGACGCCTGCGGCAAGCAGCGCCACCACCTGAATGAGATCGCTGCCCGATGCTTCCGCTGCCATGCCTCTTGTCCCTCTGTCTCGCAGCACTCCTTGCATGCACTGGGAGCGGGAGGCAAGGGCGGGAAGCCTGCCAAGACGGGTAGGGTGCCGTGGCAGCGATTCCCTCGGTGGAACAACGGTCCGCGCTTGCCCACCGGACGTTCGGCATCTATATCTGCCAAATGCCTGACCATTCGTCCCGGACGTCTTCACCGCCACACATCCCGATGGATGCCCTCAGCGAAGTTTTGCAAGACTTTCGCTTGAGTGGCGTCAACTATGGCCGCTGCGAGCTCCGACATCCATGGAGCATAGACTTTCCGCAACAACCGCTGCTTCGGTTTCACTTTGTCGGCCAGGGTCCATGTTGGATTCATACCGAAGCCCAAGGCTGGCAGGAGTTGCGCGATGGCGATCTGGTGCTGCTGCCGCAAGGCACCGCCCACCGGCTGGCGAGTGCGCCGGATGTTGCCGGCGACTCGCTCGAGGGTTGCCAGGTGATCAAGTTGGGGGGCAACGTCTGCGAAGTGGTAAGGCAGGGAACGGGCGCGACAAGCACCCTTTTCTGCGGCTCGATGGCCTTGGGCTCCTGTGCGCTCAACCCATTGATCACGTTGATGCCGCCTATCATCAAGGGTTGCGACGTGGCCGGCAATGACCCCGTCGTCGGTCCTTTGCTGGCGGCCATGACGGTGGAGGCCGCGCAACCGCAGATGGGCAGCGCCACCATCTTGTCGCGTATGGCGGACTTGCTGACTGCACGGCTTATCCGCTGCTGGGTCAATTGCAATGGGGCGTCGACCACCGGTTGGCTCGCAGCCATCCGCGACCCCCATATTGGCCGCGCTCTGGCAGCCATGCACCGGGATCCCGGCCATAACTGGACGCTGGGAAGCCTGGCCGGCGTGGCAGGCCAATCGCGCTCGATTTTCGCCGAGCGCTTCAGCGCTGTATTAGGCGAGGGTGCTGCACGCTATCTCGCCCGTCTACGTATGCAGCTCGCCCGCGAGTTGCTGGGGCAAAACGGCTTGTCGGTTGCCGAAGTCGCTACCCGTTTGGGCTATGATTCCGAGGCATCCTTCGCTCGTGCGTTTAAGCGCATCACCAATGTCTCGCCGGGCGTTGTGCGTCGCACAATTCCCGGACGAATAGATATGAATTTCGGATTTTAAGGTACATATCATCCGGCAGGACTCGTCTA
Source organism: Mesorhizobium sp. P2_C5_2 (assembly GCF_056404535.1). Classification (NCBI taxonomy): domain Bacteria; kingdom Pseudomonadati; phylum Pseudomonadota; class Alphaproteobacteria; order Hyphomicrobiales; family Phyllobacteriaceae; genus Mesorhizobium; species Mesorhizobium sp. P2_C5_2. Next base: position 494,146 of record NZ_JBFUDV010000004.1, read on the forward strand.
TGAAGATCTCCAAACTTTGGAGATCTTTCCGTGACTGACACAACATTAGAGCTTGAAGACGCCGCGATTGGCCTTGATGCGGATGGACCAGCCGCGTGGAGCGCAGCCACCTGGTTCGCGGTCATTTCATTGGCGGCCACCAGCTTTGCCCTGGTGTCAGCCGAATTCCTGCCGGCAGGTCTGTTGACGCCAATGGCACGCGATCTCGGCATCAGCGAGGGAACGGCCGGACAGGTCGTCACCGCCACCGCTTCGGTCGGCGCCGTGACGGCCATGTTGAGCAATGTTCTCATCGGCCGATTGAACCGCAAGGCGGTGCTGGTTGGCCTCATGGCCCTGGCGGTCGCCTCCAATATTCTTGCAGCGCTGGCGCCCAACTTCTGGCTGCTGTTGCTAGGCAGGGCCGGGCTGGGGATCGCTCTCAGCGCTTTCTGGGCACTTTCGGTTGCCGTCGTGGCGAGGCTGGTTGGCGCCAATGCGACAGGTCGAGGCATGGCTATCGTCACTCTCGGCGTCTCGCTCGCCACCATTGCCGCGCCGTCGATGGGTGCGTTGATCAGCGACTGGCTGGGGTGGCGCAGCGCCATGGCTATGACAGCGGGGCTGGCCGTGATTGCCATGCTGCTGCAGTTGCTTAGCCTGCCGACCTTGCCTGCAGCAGCAAGCAACAGCCTTGCCGACGTATTTCGGCTGACACGGCGGCGCGGCATTCAACTCGGCATGCTTGCCATTGTCTTGCTGATGACCGGGCATTTCGCCGGCTCGGTCTATGTGCGTCCCTTCCTCGAACACGTGACGCTCCTTGCAACCGGGCCAATTGCCCTGGCTCTGCTCGGATTTGGCATCGCCGCTGTGGTCGGCAATATTGCCGGCGGCCGCTTGGCCGACGCCAATATCCGCATGGCTCTCGTGGTGACTGCCGCGTTGATGGCGTTTGCGGCGCTCGCTTTGGTGCTTTGGGGCGTGCACATCGGCGCTGCCTTCGGCTTCGTAACGCTTTGGGGCCTCGCCTTCGGCATGGGGCCGGTGGTGCTGCCGACCAATCTGTCGCGTGCGGCACCTGATGCGCTGGAAGCGGCGGGCAGCCTGATGGTCGTCTCTTTCCAAATTGCCATCACGATCGGCGCGGTTGTCGGTGGCTATGTCGTGGACAACTACGGTGCCACGGCACCTTTGACCCTGACCGCCGTCCTTGCCGCATCGACAGCTGTGCTGGCGCTGCTACAGCCTCGCAGTTGAACCCTGCTTCAACAGACGCGGCGGCCTGACTCCGGGCCGCCGCGATGTTGCAGCCGCGTTACACAAGTTTATGCGGTGCGCGCGTTGCGTTTTGCCGCAATCGGCGGCTAAGGGACGCTCGGCTTCGGCCGTTGGAAGGCAGCGACGATCAAGTTCTGCCTTTTTGAGGAGATGACTGACATGAAGAAGTTTTTGCTTGTTGGCGTGGGTGTCGCCATGCTTGCCGCATCGGCCTGTTCCAAGGCGCCAGAATGCACGACCGAAATGCTGACCAAGAAGGCTCAGGATGTGACGACCGCCCTGCAGGAGGCGATCACCAAGGATCCGTCCAAGGCGGCCGATCTCACCGCCAAGGTCCAGGCGGTCACCACCAAATATTCCGGCGCCACCACGGCGGCCGAGGCCTGCAAGGCTTACGACGACGTGCTTGCCGCCATCAAGGGCTGAGCGAAGCGCTGATCTGGTTGCTTTGAAAGGAGGCGGTGGCCATTGGCTGCCGCCTTTTTTTACGTTTAGGACCGGTCTTCAGTTCTTCGCGATGGAGCCGACTTCGACCGCATCGACGCGCTTGAGGCTCATGCCGATGACCGGCACCAGCTGCTGGTCGACGCGCACGGCAATGGTAACCGTCATCGAATTGTCGTCGGGGATGCGGGCCTGCATGACACCGCGCAACTGGTTGCGGTTGATGGTGAAGACCACCTTGCGGGCATCCACGACATTGCCGCCGATGATGTCGAGGCCGGAGCCTGCGGCGCCGCCCATGAAGTTGCCCTTGTAGTCGCGTCCCTTGCGCTCGACGGTCGCCGACATTTTCTGCGTGAACACACCGACCCGGCAGTCGCCGTCGAGCGACATGCCCATCTTGTTGTCAGGCGTCGAGCCGTCGAAGCTGCAGGTGAATTTCGTACCCTTGTACTTGCCGGCGACGATCTCGCCCGGGCCGACCCATTTGCCTTCGACGGTGCGGAAGAACTGCTTGTCGGGTTCGGCTGAAGAGGCTTTCCCGGCCAGGCCCAAAGGTGCTGCAAGCGCGACCAAGGGCAGGACGCAGGACAAGATTACGCTTTTCATAGACGACACCCGGCAACAAGGAGGCTGTTGTTGGACGACCATGAAGAAGATTGGTTAATGCTTGGTGACCGCGAGAGGATGTTCACTTGGCCGAGGCGGGTGTTTCACTCTCTTTTTTGGTCGCAAACGAAGTCAGCGCCGACAGGAAATCGCCCATGCCTGGCCGCCTGGCGGCGATGAAGGGCAGCGGCCGCGCCGTCTCCATGGCAGCGATGCCGATGCGCGCCGTCATCATGCCGTTGACAACGCCTTCGCCGAGTTTCGCCGAAAGCCGCGCGGCAAGGCCGTGGCCGACGATCTGCTGGACAAAGCTGTCGCCGACGGCGATCGAGCCGGTCACCGCCAGATGGGCGAGAACGCTGCGCGCCAGCCGGAAAAAGCCCAGCGTGCCGGGCCGACCGCCGTAAAGCTCGGACAGGCGGCGGATCAGACGTCCGGCCTCGAACACGACATAGGCAACATCTACGAGCGCACGCGGGCTGACCGCTGTCACCAGCGACACGCGCTTGGCCGCTTCCAGGATCATCACCTTTGCCCTGGCGTCGAGCGGCCCGAGAATCTCGGTTTCGGCCAGCCGCACCAGATTGCCTCCATCGATGATTTCGCCGCGCAATTGGCTGAGCGAGCGCCTGCCTGCCGCGGTTTCGGGCTTCGCCGCGACAAAGGCCGAGAGCTCGTCTACGACGGCCCTTGCAGCCTTCGGATCGTCGCGCGCGACGGCATCGAGAGCCCGCTTCTGCAGTTTTTCGACCTCGGCCAGCCGGGCAATAGCCAGGAATTCGCGCACCAGCACGACCGCAAGCGCCAGCACGGCGATTGTAGCCATTCCGGCCGCCAGCCAGCCCAGCCACTCTGCGCGCTCGAAAAGTTCGCGAATGAGCTGGTCGGTCCACAGGCCGACGGCCAGCGAAACCAGCACGCCGACCGCGCCGAAAAACAGGCTGGCAAACAGCGAGCGCTTGCGCGGCGCGGTCGCCGGCGGCGGTTCGGCAGCAATGATGTCGGGTTCGTCGAAGACGTCGATCTCTGCCGGCACGACGACGGCGCGCGGCTTGCGCGTCGGCGGCGGCTCGGCATGGCTGCGCGCCTGCTTCGGTTCGGCCTCCGGCTCGATGCGGAATGCTGCCGGTCTGCGGGGCGCGGTCATGCCAGATGGTCTCCGATCAGGAACTGCAAGGCGCGGTCGAGCCTGATATGCGGCAGCGACAGCGTGACGCCCTCGGCGGTGCGTTCGAGCTTTGGCGGACGAAAGCGCACGAAACGGATCGCCGGATCGTCGCTGCTTTGCCGGTGGCCGGCTTCGGACACGTCGAACACTGCATCAATTTTCTCCGGCAAGTCTCCGGGAAATATAGCGGTTTCGGTTTTGCCATCGAAGGTTTCGCCATTGATCTTCTCACCCTTCAGCGGCGTACCGATGATCACCGGCAGCGTTTCACGGCCCTGCTTGACCGTGCCTTCGCGTGTCGCGCGCACAGCCGCCATGGCGACCACGTCGACATCGGCGCCAGTGAAATTCGCCCGCGCCACGGCCCGGTCGGCAAGCCGCCGCACGATCGCCTGCAGCCGGTCATGGCTTTCGTGATGCAGATGGTCGGCCTTGGTCGCGGCGACCAGAATGCGGTCGATGCGGCGTGAAAACAGGTCGGTGAGGAAATTGCCCCGACCCGGACGGAAACAGGACAGGATCTCGGTCACCGCGCGCTCGAGGTCGGCCATCGCGCCGGGGCCGGCATTCAGCGCCTGCATGGCGTCGATCAGCACGATCTGACGGTCGAGGCGGGTAATGTGTTCGCGAAAAAACGGCTTCACCACATGCGTCTTGTAAGCCTCGTAGCGCCGCTCCATCATCGCCTGCAACGAGCCGGGGCGCGGCCGCCTCTCGCCTTTGAGCAGCAGGGGCGCAAAGGTCAACGCCGGCGACCCCTCGAGGTCGCCAGGCATCAGGAAACGGCCGGGCGGCAAGGTCGACAGCGCTCGCTCGTCGAGCTTGCAGGCCTTGAGATAGGCGGCAAAGCTCTCGGCCAGCCGGCGCGCCATCATCTCGTCGGCGTCGGCATTGGGGTCGATCGTCGCCGCCAGCGCCCGCCAGTCCTGCGACAGGTCGACCCTCACCGGCAGCATCGCCATCTCGAAGGCTTCGCGCGAGAAATCGGCGAAGGATTTGCCGAGCAGCGGCAGGTCGAGCAGCCATTCGCCGGGGTAGTCGACGATGTCGACAGACAACCGGCCGCTGGAAAACATCCGGTTCCAGCCGGAGGCCGATTCGTATTCGATGGTGAGCCTGAGTTCGGAGATGGCGCGCGTCGAGTCCGGCCAGATGCGGTCGTTTACCAAGGCTGCGATGTGATCCTCATACTGAAAACGCGGCACCGCGTCATCCGGCTGTTCCTCGAGGAAGGCGCGCGCAATGCGTCCAGATTTCTGCGCCTCGAACAGCGGCAGGCGTCCACCATGGATCAGATTGTGGACGAGAGCCGAGATGAACACCGTCTTGCCGGCGCGGGACAGGCCGGTGACGCCGAGCCTCAGCGACGGCGAGAAAAGACCGCTTGCCCGCCCCGACAGCGTATCCAGGGCAATTCTCGCTTCGTCGGTGAATGTGGTCAGCGATGATGCCAAAATCTGTTCTCTCGGGCCTCGGTCCGCCCCGATATAGGCTTTGCATCAGCCATTTGAAATGGCGCCCGGGGATGGCCGGCTGTGCTCAGAGATCGGCGGGCGTCAGGAAGGCTTCGAGATAGCCCGCACCTTGCGCGGCCTCGGCAAGATTGCCGCTGAAGCGCACGACAGCGAGGCCCGAGGTCGGGAAACCATGGTTCATGATGGCCCGCGCCGCCTCGTCGCCGTCGCCCGAAACCGCCATGGCAAGGTCTTCCGTCATCGGATTGTGGCCGATGACCAGCAGCGAGCCCGGCCCGCCATTGCCGCGGATGATGGCAAGGTAGCCGGCGGCATCCTCACTGTAGAGCGTGTCGAAAAACAGCACCCGGCCGGTATCGGTGTGGCCGGCGATGCCCTCCAGCGTCTGGCGCGCCCGCTTGGCGTTGGAACAGAGTGTGATATCGGGAATGTAGTTGCGGGCACGCATGGCCGTCCCCATCATTTCGGCATCGGCAATGCCGGATGCGTCGAGCGGGCGGTCGAAGTCGCGCACGCCGGGCAGGGCCCATCCAGCCTTGGCATGCCGCAACAGATACAGTCTGCTCACCGGACCCCCATGGTGTGCTGCCCATCAAATGACACGATTGGATTAGCCACGAGAAAGGCCTGCCGCACAATGGGCGGCGGCACCCAAGCACAACGAATCATGTGCGAATTCGCCCGCGCCCTTGCTGTGGAAGGCTTTGCCCCCACGGCATTAACAATTGCGTGAAGCGCGCGCCGATTACGCTTGTGCAGCCTTCTCTGCGCGAATATATAGGCGCGAAATTTGGGGTTGTTGGGTGAGTCGAATGAACGATATCTCTACCGCCGATTACGTACCCTCCGAAGACGAGCCGTTCATGAACGAACGGCAGAAATCCTACTTTCGCCTGAAGCTCGTCACTTGGAAGAACGACATACTGCGCGAAGCGCGCGAAACTCTCGAAATCCTGCAGCAGGAAAACGCCAACCACCCCGATCTCGCCGATCGGGCTTCTTCGGAAACCGACCGCGCCATCGAACTTCGCGCCCGCGACCGCCAGCGCAAGCTCATTTCCAAGATCGATTCGGCGCTGCAGCGCATCGATGAAGGCACTTACGGCTATTGCGAAGAAACCGGAGAGCCGATTGCGCTGAAGCGTCTCGACGCGCGCCCGATCGCGACCCTGTCGATCGAAGCGCAGGAGCGCCACGAGCGCCGCGAGAAAGTTTATCGCGACGATTGAGCCGCAACTGCAGAGCAGAAATCTGAAAATGGCCGGGTTTCCTGGCCATTTTTGTTTTTGGGCTCGTGGCAAACGCTCATCTCTGAACGTCAAATTGGAATGTCAATTCGATTCTGTATTGGATACCGATCCAGCAAACAGGCGCGAAATCATCTCGCCAGTGCAAAATCAAGAGACAGGACAGTTCGTCGTTTCAGTGAAACGGTGAAACGTTCCAGGCCATCGGCCATTTCGATTCCCGCTATCGTTTCTGGCTGGCGAGTTCGCCGAGCAGCTTGGTCATCTCGTCGTCGAGAGACTGCGGCGGTTTCGCCGTCGGCTTGCTGGCATACGAATCGTCGAGAGAGACCTCGAGCTCCCGCATCAGCGTGTCGTCGATGGACTCGCGCTTCGGTGGCGGCGGGGCCTGCCTGGCGGTATTGGCGGCGGAGCCATAGGCCGGCAGCGGTGTCACATTGCTTGCCTGGTAGATTTGGGCTGGTTGTGGCGCCGGCGCGGGCTGGCGTGGCACAACGGAGGCCGGAGCAGCCCTTACCGGTTGCGGTGGTGGCGCCTGCCTTGCGGGTGCGACGGGCGCGGGTTGCGCCGCGCGCGGTCGTGGCGCCTGTTGCTGCTGGCCACCACCGCCGCCATCACCGGTCAATGCCGGACGGCGTGGCGCTGCCAGCCGGATGTCGCGCTCGACGACAACGTCGGTCGGGCCGCCGATCAAAATCAGGTGTTCAATATCGTCGCGACGGATGAGCACCAGCCGGCGGTGGCTGTCGACCGCCGTGGCGTCCATGACCGCCAGCCGTGTCTTGCGGTTCCTGCCGCCGGCAACGAAGGTGCCGAAGGTCAGGTTGCGGACCAGCCTGATGATGACGAGCACGATGACCAGCAGGACAAGGGCGGCAAACGTCCACAGCAGCGCCGCGGCATATCCAGGACCCGCCACGCTATCCAGCCACTGCATCGGTGCCCCCAAATCTGCTTTTGAAGTGGACGCGACACTAGACCGTTGCGACCGGCGACCGCAAGTTGCCTTTCACGCTTCATGAACAGCTTGAAACACCAGCACGTCATTTTTATCGGACATTTGCCGTCGGGGCCTTTTCCGGACTAGGAGAATGTGATTCAACCGGCCCAGGGGCAGGTGTCGGATATCAGGAATTCACGAGCAGGGGGCATATGGCCAGGGAAACGCGCGGCGATTTCTATCCGGTACCGATCGTCGACCAGAATACGCGGCCGGGCGCGGTTACCCGGCTCATCGTCTTCATCATCGTCCTGACCGGCGCCGCGGTCGTTTTCGGCCTTTTCCGCGAACGGCTCGGCGATCCCTTCCTGCTCGGCATGCTGGGCGTGCTTGCCATGATCGGCGTCGGCTTCCTGTTCGCCACGGCCATCGGCTTCGTGCAGATCGCGCCGCGTTCGACCGGCGACGAACTGTCGAAGGCCTTCGTCGATTCGATGTCGCAGGGCCTGATCGTCACCGACACCAAGGGCCGCGTTGTCTACGCCAACCGCGCCTATGCCGAGATGACCGGTGCTGCGTCGGCAACCGATCTGAAGACGGTCGAAGGCCTGCTTTCCGATGTTCCCGAAGCTTCGGTGACCATATACCGGCTGGCCTCGGGTCTGCGCGACGGCCAGGCTGGCGACGGCGAATTCCGGCTGGCGCAGTCGATCCGGCCCGGCGCCGAACCAGGCGCACGCTGGTACCGGGCGCGGGCCCGCACCTTCAGCGTTCCCGGCCAGCGTCTGCCCATGCTCGCCTGGCAACTTGCCGATATCTCGCAGGAACGGGCCGAGCAGGAGCGTTTCTTCCTCGACCTGCAGAAGGCCATCGATCACCTCGACCACGCGCCGGCCGGTTTCTTCTCGGCCGACCAGGAGGGCCGCGTCACTTACATCAACGCCACACTCGCCGAATGGCTGGGCATTGATCTGGCGAGCTTCACGCCTGGCGCGGTCACGCTGCAGGAAATCGTCGCCGGCGACGGCATGGCGCTGGTGCGCTCGGTCAAGGCTGATCCCGGCACCACCCGCAACGCCGTCATCGATCTCGATCTGACGACGACGACCGGCGAGGCGCTGCCGGTGCGCTTCATGCACCGCGTCTCGGCCAGCCGCGAGGGGACGAACGGTCCGACCCGCACGATCGTGCTCAACCGCACGCAAGGGGAGGACGCATCCGCCGACCTTCGGGCGTCGGAAGTGCGGTTCACCCGCTTCTTCAACTCGACGCCGATGGCGATTGCCGGCGTCGACGCCAGCGGCCGCATCCTGCGCACCAACGCGCCGTTCCTGTCGCTGTTTTCCTCCGTCGTCGATCGCGATGCCGTCGACCGCCGCGTGCGGCTGGATACGGTCATCCACGAGCGCGACCGTCCGGCCTTTGCCGCCGCCTTCGAGAAGGCGCGGCTGAGGCAGGCCGACATCGAGCCGATCGACACGCTGCTGCCCGGCAACGAGGAGCGCCACATCCGCTTCTACGTCAACGCGGTCGCCGACGGCACCGGCGGCGAAGGGGCGGAAGAATCGGCCATCGTCTATGCCGTCGACACCACGGAGCAGAAAGCGCTCGAGGGCCAGATGGCGCAAAGCCAGAAGATGCAGGCGGTCGGCCAGCTCGCCGGCGGCATCGCCCACGACTTCAACAATGTGCTGACCGCCATCATCATGGCGTCGGACCTTTTGCTGACCAATCACCGCCCGTCGGACCCGTCCTTCCCCGACATCATGAACATCAAGCAGAATGCCAACCGGGCGGCCTCGCTGGTGCGGCAGCTGCTCGCCTTCTCGCGCAAGCAGACGTTGCGGCCGGAAGTGCTGAACCTCACCGACGTGCTTGCCGATCTCAGGATGCTGCTTGCCCGCCTGGTCGGCAACGACATCAAGCTGAAGGTCGACCACGGCCGCGATCTGTGGCCAGTCAAGGTCGACATCGGCCAGTTCGAGCAAGTGGTGGTCAATCTGGCAGTGAACGCGCGCGACGCCATGCCGACCGGCGGCGACCTCACCGTGCGCACCCGGAACGTGACGGCCGAGGAATGCAAGAGCTTCTCCTACCGCGAACTCACGCCGGCCGACTATGTCGTGGTCGAGGTCGAGGACAGCGGCTCCGGCATCGCGCCGGACGTCCTGAAGAAGATTTTTGAACCCTTCTTCACCACCAAGGAAGTCGGCAAGGGCACCGGCCTTGGCCTGTCGATGGTCTACGGCATCATCAAGCAGACCGGCGGCTTCATCTACTGTGATTCCGAAGTCGGCAAGGGCTCGACCTTCCGTATCTTCCTGCCGCGCCATATCGCGGAAGTGAAGAAGCCGGGCGCGGCCGGCGAAGCTCCGGCGGCCCCGGTGAAAACTGCCGACACCGCCAAGGACCTGTCGGGCTCCGCGACGGTGCTCCTGGTCGAGGACGAGGATGCCGTGCGCATGGGCGGCTCGCGGGCGCTGACCTCGCGCGGCTACACCGTGCACGAGGCGTCCTCGGGCGTTGAGGCGCTGGAAGTCTTCGAAGCGCTCGGCGGTAAGGTCGATATCGTCGTGTCCGACGTGGTGATGCCGGAAATGGACGGGCCGACGCTGCTTGGCGAATTGCGCAAGCGCCAGCCCGACATCAAGTTCGTCTTCGTTTCGGGCTATGCCGAGGACGCTTTCGCCCGGAACCTGCCGCCCGATGCGCAATTCGGCTTCCTGCCGAAGCCGTTCTCGCTCAAGCAACTGGCCACTGTCGTCAAGGACGTGCTTGAATCCTGATGCATGTCGCTCAAAAGTGGCCCCGGTTTTGAGAAAACGACATGCATAAAACAAAAGCCTAAAGTGCGTCGCTAGCGACGCGCTTTAGGCCCCCCCTAATTCACCGCTTGCGCAATGACGTGACGCTGCCATGATTGCAGGCGAAACGGGCGGCGGGTTTTGGGGAGCATGTCGTGACGCCGCACAACGAGGCAGCCAAGGGTGACTATGCCGCAACCGTGCTGTTGCCGGGCGATCCGCAGCGCGCCGAGTGGATGGCAAAGACGTTTCTTGAAGCGCCGCGCTGCGTCAACCGCCGCCGGGGCGCGCTGGGCTTTACCGGCCTCTATCGCGGCCGGCCCATCAGCATCCAGGCCACCGGCATCGGTGTCCCGTCCTTCCTGATCTATGTGCATGAGCTCCTGGATTTCCACGGCGTCAAAACGCTGATCCGCACCGGCACCTGCGGTGGCCTGACCGCCGGCGTGCCGCTGCGCTCGGTCGTGATCTCGCAGTCGGTGCGCGCCGAAAGCGAGCGAAGCGGCCAGGTCTTCGGCCTCTACGATGCCGCCGCCGGGCCTGATCCCGGCCTGTTTGCCCACGCGTTGGCCTGCGCTGCTCAACTCGGCATCGACCATCAGGCAGGGCTGACCATCTGCAGCGATGTATTCTATCACCCGGAAGGGCGCGATCGATTCGCTGAAGCACAGGCGCTTGGCGCGCTTGCTGTCGACATGGAAACCAGCGCCCTTTATCGCATCGCGGCGCATTTCGGCGCCCGCGCCCTGTCGTTGCTGACTGTGGTCGACAACATCGTGACCGACGAACAGACTACCTATTCCGAGCGCCAGGCCCTATTCACCGACATGGCGCGGCTCGGGCTCGACGTTGCGGCCGAGGCATAAGCTTCAAGCGGCTTCGCGCTTCGGCGTCAGCTCATCCATATCCGGACGATGGCCGCGCAGATAAAGCGCGCAAGTGGTGCGCAGCATCGAGGCGAAGTTCGGGATCGCGCCGTTGATCTCGATCGCCTCGTCATAGAGTTTTGAGATGAATTTCGGCGTCGTCAGGCCCTGGCTGTCGGCAATCTCGTCAAGCAGCGCCCAGAATGTCGCTTCAAGCTGGATGCTCGTCGAATGGCCGTCGATGCGGATCGACCGGTTGATCTGTCGGTAGCCTTCCGGATCCTGCCCGGCAAAAACCCTGCACATTCCTACCTCCCGATATTGTTGGTTTTGGGCGCAGTGAGTCGCGCCTTCAAGCGTATATTTGTCCAGCCATTTTCGGCCCGAAAGCCGCAAACGGCAATCGGACTTTGGTCGCTAGGCGCAGGCATAGCAGCGATTGCAAATTTAGCCGTGGTAACCGGCTGCCACCACCTTTTATTAGCGCCGCCCATAATCGCCTCCAACATGCAGCGACGGAGACTGATTTGGCGAAAGCGATCCATTCCATGATCCGGGTCCTCGATGAGGCCCGATCCGTCGATTTCTACAGAAACGCTTTCGGGCTCGATATCGCCGACAGGCTGGATTTCGAGACATTCACGCTGATTTACCTCGCCAACGCCGAAACCGGGTTCGAACTCGAACTCACCGTGAACAAGGGCCGCGCCGAGCCTTATGGGCTTGGCGACGGTTACGGCCACCTGGCGGTCTCGGTCGCCGATCTCGACAGCGAGCACGACCGGATCGGCGCGCTCGGCCTCAACCCCAAGAAAATCGTCGAGTTCAATCGCGATGGGTCGCTGATCGCCCGCTTTTTCTTCATCGAGGACCCCGACGGCTACAAGATCGAGGTTCTGCAGCGTGGAGGGCGCTTCCAGTAGGGGATTATTCCGCCGCGTTCAGCCGCGCGACGCCAGCAACGGCGCTCTTCAAGGGCGCAAATAGCAAGCAGGGAGGAACAAAATGGTCACGATCTATGACGGAAAGCCTGGGCTCTCACGTCGTGAACTTCTCAAGCGCGGCGGCATCGGCGCGCTGCTCGTCATCTCCGGCAGTGCGGTCATCAGCCCCGAAAATGCCTGGGGTCTCGAGACATCGGCGCTCAAGCCCGAAACCATGGCGACGCTGATCCAGATGGCGCGCGACATCTATCCGCACGATCAGGTCCCGGACAAATACTACGCCATTGCCGTGAAAGGCCATGACGAGCAGGCCGGCAAGGACGCCGCCTACAAGACGATGATCGAAGACGGCATTGCCGACCTCGACAAGAAGTCGGGTGAGGGCGGCTATCGCGGCCTCGGCTGGGAGGAGCAGCGCGTCGCCGTGCTGCAGAAGATCGAGGCGACGCCGTTCTTCCAGTCCATCCGCGGCGGCCTCGTCGTCAGCCTCTACAACCAGCAGGAGGTGTGGCCGATCTTCGGCTACGAGGGCGAATCCTACTCCAAGGGCGGCTACATCGCGCGCGGTTTCGACGACATCGAGTGGCTTTGAGCCCTCCGTCGTTCTGAAACTCGCAAACAGGAATTCATGGGAGGAAACCATGGCAGCTTCATTTGATCTCAACAACGACGGCGTGGTCGTCATCATCGGCTCCGGCGCCGGCGGTGGCACGCTCGGCAACGAACTCGCCCAGAAAGGCGTCGATGTCGTCATCCTCGAGGCCGGCGCCCGCCACGAATATGAGGATTTCATCAACGACGAGTGGGCTTCCTTCAGCCAGCTCGCCTGGACGGACAAGCGCACGACCTCCGGCGACTGGCGGGTGTCGAAGGATTTCCCGAATTTGCCGGCCTGGATCGTCAAATCGGTCGGCGGTTCGACCACGCACTGGGCGGGCGCCTCGCTGCGTTTCCAGGAGCATGAGTTCAAGGCACTTACGAACTACGGCAAGGTTGACGGCGCCAACCTTCTGGACTGGCCAGTCACGCTGGCCGAGATGGAGCCCTATTACGCCAAGGCCGAAGCCAAGATGGGTGTCACCGGCACCAATGGCTGGCCGCGGCTGCCCGGCAACAACAATTTCAAGGTGCTGAAGGCCGGCGCCGACAAGCTCGGCTACAAGGAATGCCACACCGGCAACATGGCCATCAACTCGGTCGAGCGCGACGACCGCAATTCCTGCCAGCTGACCGGTTTCTGCTTCCAGGGCTGCAAATGGGGCGCCAAATGGTCGACGCTCTACACCGAAATCCCCAAGGGCGAGGCGACCGGCCATCTCGAAGTCCGGCCGAATGCCATGGCGATCAAGATCAACCACGATGCTTCAGGCAAGGTGACCGGCGTCGTCTATGCCGACAAGGACGGCAAGCTGCAGGAGCAGAAGGCCCGCATCGTCGCCGTCGCCGGCAACTCGATCGAAAGCCCGCGCCTGTTGCTCAATTCGGAGTCGTCCAAATTCCCGCACGGCCTCGCCAATTCGTCGGGGCAGGTGGGCAAGAACTACATGCGCCACACCACCGGCTCGGTCTATGCCATCTTCGACAAGCCGGTGCACATGTATCGCGGCACCACCATGGCCGGCATCATCCGCGACGAGGCGCGGCACGATCCCTCACGCGGCTTTGTCGGCGGCTACGAGTTCGAGACGCTGTCGCTCGGCCTGCCTTTCATGGCCGCCTTCCTCAATCCGGGCGGCTGGGGCCGTTCCTTCACCACGGCGCTCGACCACTATGATCACATGGCCGGCCTGTGGATCGTCGGCGAGGACATGCCGCGCGCGGAAAACCGCATCACCCTGCACAAGGACGAGAAGGATGCCCATGGCATGCCGATCGCCGACGTGCATTTCGATGATCACCCCAACGACACGGTGATGCGCAACCATGCCTACAAGCAGGCCACCGCACTTTACGACGCGGTCGGCGCAACGCGCTCCTTCCCGACGCCGCCCTATCCCTCGACCCACAATCTCGGCACCAACCGGATGAGCGAGAAGGCGGAAGACGGCGTCGTCAACAAACACGGCCAGGCGCACGACATCAAGAACCTGTTCGTGTCGGACGGCAGCCAGTTCACCACCGGGGCGGCGGAGAACCCGACGCTGACGATCGTGTCGCTGGCGATCCGCCAGGCCGAATACATCGCCTCGCAAATGTCGGCCAAGACGATCTAAGCCGACCAAAAACCGTCCTCCCGGACCTCAAGGCGGAACGCGCCAAGTCGCGTTCCGCCTTTTTCGTCTGGCTAAGCGCCGACCGGCTGCCCGTCCTTGCGGCGGATGGCGACGACGGAAGGCCGCGGCAACTGGCCGTTTTTGAAGTCGGGCCACAGCGTCTGCACCTTGTCGAGCGTCTCGGCGTCTTCCGCAGGATGCTGCACCGACAGGAACAGCGTCGTGCCATCCGGCGTGAAGCATGGGCCGGTCGCCTCCGCGCCATGCGGGCAGGTGAACAGCAGTTTGGGCAGGCCGCGCGCCGCGCCTTCCGTGTCGACGCCGTAGACGCCGTCCGGCAGGTCGAAATCATTGGCGCCGTCCGTCGCCACCCACAGCCGCCCGGCCGGGTCGAAGGTGATGTTGTCGGGGCAGACGAACCAGCCATTGTCCGACGTATCCGGATGGAACGTGGCGCCGACCTTGGCATCTTTCGGGTTGCCGCAGAGCACGAACAGGTCCCAGGCATACTTTTCCGCCGTATGGTCGGCGTCCGCGCCACGGCCGCCGGGCGGGATCAGCTCGACGATATGGCCCCACAGGTTTTCCGGCCGGGTGTTGGCCGGATTGACCTTCGACTGGTCGCGCTTCTTGTTCTTGGTCATCACCGCATAGACACGGCCGGTCACCGGATTGGTCTCGATATCCTCGGGCCGGTCCATCGGCGTGGCGCCGAGCGCGTCGGCGGCAAACCGCGTCTTCAACAGCACCTCGGCCTGGTCGGCAAAACCGTTTTCGGCGGTGAGCTTGCCTTGGCCGTGCACCAAAGGCAGCCATGTCATCGAACCATCGGCATCGAAGCGGGCGACCGATAGCACGCCATCGTCGAGCAGATTGGCGCCGGAGGCCGAGTTGGCCTTGTCGTAGGCCTTGGCCGAGACGAAGCGATACATGTATTCGAAATAGTCGTCGTCACCCATATAGACGACGACGCGACCGTCCTTGTTGAGGACCACCGTCGAGGCCTCATGCGACATGCGGCCGAGCGCTGTGCGCTTCACCGGCTTGGACTGCGGGTCGTAGGGATCGATCTCCACCACCCAGTCGAAGCGGTTTGCCTCGTTCGGCTCCTTGTCGAGGTTGAAGCGGTCATGGAAGCGGCCGCGGCCGTAGATGTCGGAGCCGTCGAAGCCGTAGCGGTCGAGAAGCTCGGCGGTCGGCGCCTTCTTCGGGTCACCGCCGAAAATATCGGAAACACCTTCCTCACAGGTCAGCACCGTGCCCCAGGGGGTGAAGCCGCCGCTGCAGTTGTAACTGGTGCCGAGCACCTTGGTGCCGGTGACGTCGGCTGAGGTCTTCATCAGGGCATGGCCGGCGGCCGGTCCGGAAACGGTCATTTCGGTGTTGGCGGTGATGCGGCGGTTGAGCGGGCTGTCGGCAACCGTTTCCCACTTGCCGTCCTTCAACTGCACTTCGACGATCGAATGCCCCATCGCGGCCATGCCGAGATCGACCTGTTCCTTGGTCATCGTCTTGCCGGAATCGTCCTCGGTCGTGCCCGGAAACATCACATTGGGCGAGATGTACTCATTGTTGACGCAGAGCAGGCCATGGTCGGAATTGACCGTGCCTTTGGGCAGCGGCATGAAGGCGATGTAGTCGCAATTGTAGCCAAAACGCTTTTCCTGTTCGTCCGCGGCGACCTTGTTGCCGTCGAACTCGGCGAGACCGGCGGCAAGCGGATCGCCCCAGCGCGCGACGATGGTCGTCTCATAGCCTTCGGCGGCGGCATGGGTCTTGTCGTAGACGCGCTTCAACTCGGGAAAGCCAAGCGTCGACTGCGCTGCCGCGGCATGCGTTTCACCGGCAAACAGGGAGCCGACAAAGCTGCCGCCGGCAATCAGCGCGCCGGAGGCAAGGCTGCCTTTCAAAAGAGACCGGCGCGAGACGCGCTCGGCAATGACGTCGCGGATGACGGGGGAGGATGAAGACGGTGCATTGGCCATGGTGTCTGCCTCTCAGGGTGGATGTTACGGCGCACCGCTGCCGTAGTCTGCTTCGGCAACATCCGCATGACAGGAGAGGAAACCGCAAGCGAACGACTGGATCGGGCTCGCTCAGCCCTTGGTGCAGGTCGAGGCAGTGAAGGCGCCGTCGGGCTGCTTCAGGATGATGTCAAACGACGGGGTGGTCTCGCCGTCCAGCGTGGCTTGCGTCATCGAGACTGAGTTGCCGCCGGTGGTGTAGCCGCCCAGCGGGCCCAGCCAGGTGATCTCGCCATTGGCGTTCATCTGGTAGTTGTAGCCTTGCGGCGCGGTGCCGAACGTCACCGGGCCGCTATAGACATTGCCCTTGATGGTAATGTCGCCGAGGTTCAGGAAGGCGCCCAGCAGATAGACTTCGCAGTGATAGGTACCGTCCGGCAGCTTGCCATCGCTGAAGTCGGCGCGCGCGGCGCCGCTCGTTGCGATCAGCAGCAGGATGCCGGAAATGCATGAGATGCGGGATGTCATCGGGTTACTCGTTTGCGGAATGAGCTTGCCCCATTTTTGCGCCGTGCTGCAATATTGTTCGCCCGCAAGCCGCTGCCGGAGATCAAAATCTAGGCACTTGTCATACTTGGGCGAAAATTAGGCAAAAGCCTTGTGCGCTGCGCAAATTTCCCTCAATCAGTTCTTAACCGGCTGCCTTTGTTTTCTTTAGGCTAATATAATAACCGGCTGATAACGTTCGGCTATCTCCCCTTTCCGAGAGGTGCCTTTGCATTTGGCACGGCTGTTGCATTGCATTGTTGCGGTGCAATCAACCAAGCTTGGGAGTCTTCGGTATGAGGGGTAATTTCGCTACAATAACAAAAATGTTTTCGGCCGGCGTGGTCGCTGCCGGCCTGTCGATGTCGTCTCCAGCCAAGGCCGCCGAAGACACGATCAAGGTCGGCATTCTGCATTCGCTGTCGGGGACCATGGCGATTTCGGAAACGACGCTGAAAGACGCCATGCTGATGCTCATCGAAGAGCAGAACGCCAAGGGTGGCCTGCTCGGCAAGAAGCTGGAAGCGGTCGTCGTCGATCCGGCGTCCAACTGGCCGCTCTTCGCCGAAAAGGCGCGCGAGCTGATCTCCAAGGACAAGGTCGCGGCCGTATTCGGCTGCTGGACCTCGGTGTCGCGCAAATCCGTTCTGCCGGTATTCTCCGAGCTCGACAACATCCTGTTCTATCCCGTCCAGTATGAGGGCGAGGAAAGCGAGCGCAACGTGTTCTACACTGGTGCGGCTCCCAACCAGCAGGCCATCCCTGCTGTCGACTACCTGATGAGCGAGGATGGCGGCTCGGTGAAGCGCTGGGTGCTGGAAGGCACCGACTATGTCTATCCGCGCACCACCAACAAGATCCTCGAGGCCTATCTGAAGGCCAAGGGCGTCGCCGCCGAAGACATCATGGTCAACTACACGCCGTTCGGCTTCTCCGACTGGCAGACCGAGGTGTCGGCGATCAAGAAGTTCGGCTCGGCCGGCAAGAAGACCGCCGTCGTCTCGACCGTCAACGGTGACGCCAACGTTCCCTTCTACAAGGAACTCGGCAACCAGGGCATCAAGGCCGAGGATATCCCGGTCATGGCCTTCTCGGTCGGCGAGGAAGAACTGGCCGGTCTCGACACCGCGCCGCTGGTCGGCCATCTCGCCGCCTGGAACTATTTCGAGAGCGTCGACACGCCGGAAAACAAGAAGTTCATCGCCGACTGGCACAAGTTCATCAAGAATGACAAGCGCACCACCAACGACCCGATGGAAGCCCACTATATCGGCTTCAACATGTGGGTGAAGGCGGTCGAGAAGGCCGGCACTACCGATCCGGACAAGGTGATCGACGCCATGGTCGGCGTGTCCGTGCCGAACCTCACCGGCGGCTATTCGACGATGATGCCGAACCATCACATCACCAAGCCGGTGCTGATCGGCGAGATCCAGGCCGACGGCCAGTTCGAGACCGTGTCGCAGACGCCCGGCCTCGTGATGGGCGACGAATGGTCCGACTATCTGCCTGATTCCAAGGACCTGATCTCGGATTGGCGCGCGCCTCTGTCCTGCGGCAACTTCAACGTCGCCACCGGCAAGTGCGGCGGCAAGGGGACCAACTGATCCTCCCCGGCCTGGACCATCAGGTCCATGGCCATCTGGCCGGTTCCAAGGCCAGAGACCGCAAGGCGTCCGGGCGCTTCAGCCCGCCCGGACGCCGAATTCCACCTCCCGGAAAAGTATCTGAACGGATGATCCTGTTGCGCGCTCTCGGCCTCATGTTGGTGTTCCTGATGGCAAGTCTGTTGCCGTCGAACGCAGCCGAAGCCGATTTGCGCGCCATCATCGCCAAGTTCGCCACCGGCACTGGCTTTTCCGCCATCGAGGCCGTGGTGCGCGAGCTTGCCGCTACCGGCGATCCGCTGGTTGAACGGCCGCTTGCCGCTCTTGCCGAAGGCAATCTCTACATCCGCAAAGCCGATTCCATGGTTTTCGTCGGCAATGAGGCCGGCGACAGCGTCTCGCTGCTCGATCCGCTGAGCGGCGAAAAGACCGGCGATGCCGCCAAGACCGATATCACCAAGATCAAGGTCAACAACACGCTGCGCCGTGTCATCCGCGACGCGCTGGGCACGCTGACGCTCCGCGCCAAGGATCCGTCTGTCCGCATCGCCGCGGCCGATACCATGTTCAAGACGCCCGATGCCGCCAACATCGAGCCGCTCGACGCGGCAATCGCCGCCGAGACCGATGCCAAGGTCAAGGCACTCTTTGAACAGGCGCGCGCGGCATCGGTGCTGGTCTCCGACAAGCCGGAAGCGGACAAGCTCGCGGCAGTCGCGCTGATCGGCGCGCGCGGCGATCGCGACGCGCTCTCGCTGCTGACCGCGGTCGAGGCTAATGCGCAAGGCGCGGTCAAGGACGCGGCGACCGCGGCAATCGCCAGCATCAATTCGAGCCTGGCGCTGTGGGATGCCGGCCAGAACATCTGGTACGGCATTTCGCTCGGCTCGGTGCTGCTGCTCGCGGCCATCGGCCTTGCCATCACCTTCGGCGTCATGGGCGTCATCAACATGGCGCATGGCGAGATGGTGATGCTCGGCGCCTACACCACCTTTGTCGTCCAGCAGGTGATCCGAACCTCATTCCCCGGCCTGTTCGACTGGTCGCTGGTCATCGCGCTGCCGCTGGCTTTTCTGGTTGCTGCTTCTGTCGGCCTTATCATCGAGCGCGGCGTCATCCGCTTTCTCTACGGCCGGCCGCTGGAAACGCTGCTCGCGACCTGGGGCGTCTCGCTGGTGCTGCAACAAGCGGTGCGTTCGATCTTCGGGCCGACCAACCAGGAGGTCGGCAATCCCTCCTGGATGTCGGGCTCGTTCGACGTCGGCCAGTTGGCCATCACCTGGAACCGGCTGTGGATCCTGGTCTTCGCGCTCACTGTCTTTGGGGTGCTGCTCTACGTCATGAAGCGCACGCCCTGGGGCCTGCAGATGCGCGCCGTCACCGCCAACCGGCGCATGGCCGCCTCGATGGGCATCCGGACGCCCTGGGTCGACGCGCTGACCTTTGCTCTCGGATCGGGAATTGCCGGCATTGCCGGCGTCGCGCTCAGCCAGATCGACAATGTCTCGCCCAATCTCGGCCGCGGCTACATCATCGACAGTTTCATGGTCGTGGTCTTCGGCGGCGTCGGCAATCTCTGGGGCACGCTGGTTGGCGCCTTCTCGCTCGGCATCGTCAACAAGGTTCTGGAACCCTATGCCGGCGCGGTGCTCGGGAAGATCGTCGTGCTGGTGCTGATCATCCTGTTCATCCAGAAGCGCCCGCGCGGCCTGTTCGCGCTCAAGGGCAGGGCGGTGGAAGCATGATCACTGGACACTTCTTTGCCGCTGGCGCCGACCGCCGCATCGCCATCACCATTTTCATCCTGTCGGCTGCCGCCATCATCGTGCCGCTGCTCAACCTCGCGGTGTCGCCGACCAGCGCGTTCTATATTCCGCCCTATATCGTCGCGCTGACCGGCAAATATCTCTGCTACGCACTGCTTGCCTTGGCGCTCGATCTCGTCTGGGGCTATTGCGGCATCCTTTCGCTCGGCCACGGCGCCTTCTTCGCGCTCGGCGGCTATGCGATGGGCATGTATCTGATGCGCCAGATCGGCTCGCGCGGTGTCTACGGCAATCCCATCCTGCCCGACTTCATGGTATTCCTGAATTACAAGGAATTGCCCTGGTTCTGGACCGGCTTCGACCATTTCTGGTTCGCCGCCATCATGGTGCTCGCCGTGCCCGGCCTGCTCGCCTTCGTCTTCGGCTGGTTCGCCTTCCGCAGCCGCGTCACCGGCGTCTATCTCTCGATCATCACCCAGGCGATGACCTATGCGCTGCTGCTTGCCTTCTTCCGCAACGATATGGGTTTCGGCGGCAACAACGGCCTGACCGATTTCAAGGATATTTTGGGCTTCAACGTCCAGGCCGACGCGACCCGCTCGGCCCTGTTCGCCGCCAGTGCGGCGATGCTGGCGCTCGCCGTCTTCATCACCTGGGCCATCGTTGGCTCCAAATACGGCAAGCTGCTGATGGCTGTGCGCGATGCCGAAAGCCGCACCCGCTTCCTTGGCTGGCGGGCGGAGAATGTGAAGCTGTTCGCCTTCACCGTGTCGGCCGTGATGGCTGGCATTGCCGGCGCGCTCTATGTGCCGCAGGTCGGCATCATCAATCCCGGCGAGTTCGAGCCGTCCAACTCGATCGAAGTGGTGATCTGGGCAGCCGTCGGTGGGCGCGGCACCATTGTCGGCCCGATCGTCGGCGCGCTGCTCGTCAATGCCGGCAAATCCTGGTTCACCGGGCTGCTGCCGGAATTCTGGCTGTTTGCGCTCGGCGGCCTGTTCGTCGCCGTCACGCTGTTCCTGCCCAAGGGCATCGTCGGCATGTGGGACAGTTGGCGCGGCAACGCTCGGGCGATGCGGGCAGCCGCGATCGCCGAGGAAGCCGGCGCCGACCCTGATGTCCCGCCGCCCCCGAAGATCGTTCGCTCCGCGGCGACAACGCCCGGTGCCTGGTCCGCGTCCGGCCCCGAACCGCAGCCGGCGGAGTAGAGCGATGTCGAAGTCCAACACCATCCTCTATCTCGACGGCGTCTCGGTCTCCTTCGACGGGTTTCGCGCCATCAACAATCTCTCGCTTGTGCTCGACAAGGGTGAGATGCGCGCCATCATCGGGCCCAACGGTGCCGGCAAGACGACAATGATGGACATTGTCACCGGCAAGACGCGGCCCGACGAGGGCGAGGTGTTCTTCGACGGCCAGGTCGACCTCACCCGGCACGACGAGGCCGAGATCGCCATGATGGGCATCGGCCGCAAATTCCAGAAGCCGACCGTCTTCGAAAACCACAGCGTTGAAGACAATCTGATGCTGGCGCTGAAGGGGCCGCGCTCGATCTTCCCGGCGCTGTTCCATCGCCGCTCGGCCGCCGAGGCGCGGCAGATCGACGACATCCTTGGCGTCATCCGGCTCGGC
The DNA here is from genome assembly GCF_056404535.1 of Mesorhizobium sp. P2_C5_2. NCBI lineage: Bacteria > Pseudomonadati > Pseudomonadota > Alphaproteobacteria > Hyphomicrobiales > Phyllobacteriaceae > Mesorhizobium > Mesorhizobium sp. P2_C5_2. The sequence continues at coordinate 515,631 of NZ_JBFUDV010000004.1, forward strand.
GACAAGCGTCACGATCTGGCAGCCAATCTCAGCCACGGCCAGAAACAATGGCTGGAGATCGGCATGCTTTTGGCGCAGGACCCGAAACTGCTTTTGGTCGACGAGCCGGTCGCCGGCATGACCGATGCCGAAACCGAGGAGACCGCGCGGCTGCTCAAGGATATCGCGCGCGACCATTCGGTCATCGTTGTCGAACACGACATGCATTTCGTGCGCGAGCTCGGCGTCAAGGTCACCTGCCTGCATGAGGGCTCGGTGCTGTCGGAAGGCTCGCTCGACTTTGTCTCGGCCGACGAACGTGTCGTCGAAGTTTATCTCGGGAGATGAGCATGGTGTGGCGGGTGCAATTCCATCGCTTCGATCTGTCTTTCCTTCGCTTCTGGAGAAGGCGCTGACATGCTGGAAGTTTCCAACGCCACGCTCCACTACGGCGCCGCCCAGGCGCTGCGCGGCGTGTCGCTGACCGCTGGTGCCGGCAAGATCACCTGCGTGCTCGGCCGCAACGGCGTCGGCAAGACCAGTTTGATGAGATCGATCGTCGGCCACCACCGGCTGACGAGCGGAAGTGTTGCCTTCGAGGGGAAGGCGCTCGACCGGAGCGCGGCGTATGATCGCGCCCGGTCGGGCATCGCATTCGTACCGCAGGGCAGGGAGATATTTCCCCTGCTGACGGTGCGCGAGAACCTGGAGTCCGGCTTTGCTCCGTTGAAGCGAAGCGACCGCAATGTGCCGGCGCATGTCTTCGAACTGTTCCCGGTGCTGAAGCAGATGCTCGGCCGCCGTGGCGGCGATCTCTCCGGTGGCCAGCAGCAGCAACTCGCCATCGGCCGCGCGCTGGTGATGCGGCCGAAACTGCTGGTGCTGGACGAGCCGACGGAAGGCATCCAGCCCTCGATCATCAAGGACATCGGCCGCGCCATCCGCTATCTGCGCGACCAGGCCGGCATCGCCGTGCTGCTGGTCGAGCAATATCTCGATTTCTGTCGCGAACTCGCCGACGAGGTCAACATCATGGATCGCGGCCAGATCGTCCACACCGGCCCGGCGGAAGATCTGGATAGGGCGGATGTCAGGAAGTTTCTGACGGTATAACGCAGGTCGAACGGCTGCACGGATCGCTCACGTCGAAGATTGGCCGAAATGCCCAGAACCACTTCGTCATTCTAGGGCGGAGCAAGGAGCGGAGCGACGCGCGCAGACCCTAGAATCCATGCCGCGACATCCGCCAACGAGCGCCGCGATGCAGAATAAAACCGCTTCTACGGCACATTGGCCATTCGACCTTCTGAACCGTTGGTAACGCTTCTTCGTCACGGCATGGATCCCTGGGTCTTCGCCCCGCCTCGCGGAGCCACGCCCAAGGATGACGAAGTCGCGAAGGTCCGCGCCTCTGCGCCTGACTTTCGTCAGCGGCGCCATACTCAACACTGGCACGCCGAATACTGCATGCTAGTCTTTCCTAGGCCCTCGGTGAGTCGGCCGCTTCCGTATCAGTCTGTAGCAGATCGAGGGAATGCGCTGGCTCAGCCTGCAAGTTCCACGCAAGCAAGCCACCCTAGCTTTCCCTCGCAGTTCTGATTGTCGGTCAATGCGTCCAGATAATCTTGCCAGGAGAATAGGGCTATGGAACGGTTCGTCGAGGACCACCAGAAACGACGACTGACAGAGCGCGTCGACATCATCACCGCCATCAACATTCTGCGCTCGCAGGGCTACCAGCCTGATGAGCTGATCGGCGAAATCACCAAGGTTTTCTATGTGGATCTCGACACCTACAACGAGATCGTCCTGGCGGCGTGACTGTTTCGGACTGAGGATGTGTTGAGATTCAGGTCAGGCCGTGCCGAAAATGGTGGCTGCCGAGAACCGGAGCGGAGCGTACTTTAGTACGTGAGCACCGGAAGCGCAGAGAGCCGCCATTTGCAGGCCGGCATCACCTGAATATCGGCACAGCCTAACCGGCGCGCCGGAAGGCCAGCACCCGATTGCGGCCGCCGCGCTTGGCGCCGTAAAGCGCCTTGTCGGCGGCGCTGAGCACCTTGTCGAACTTGGTGCCGCCTTCGCTGCCGAAGGCGTAGCCGGCGCTGACCGTGCAGGCCAGCAGGCGGGTCTCTGTATCGATCCGGCGCGAGGCAAAACTGGCCCGGATGCGCTCGGCTATGAATTCCACCTTCTCAGGCAAGATGCGATCGAGGACCAGCGCGAACTCCTCTCCGCCCATGCGCGCCGCGACATCGCCCGGCTGGAGATTGGCGGTCAAATCCTTGGCGAACAGTTTCAGCACCTCGTCGCCGGTGGCATGGCCGAACTCGTCGTTGATGGCCTTGAAGCCATCGAGATCGAACACGATCACGGCGGTGAAAACCCCTACCGGTGTTTTGCCATGCAGATCGAACAGAGCGCGGCGGTTGAGTAGGCCGGTCAGCGGATCGGTCAGCGCTTCGCGTCGGTGATGCTGTGCCAGGCGCCCCTGGTTGAGCGCCAGCGACAGCGCGCCGATGCCGGTCATGCAGGCGATAACAACGATGAGGCTGAGATTCTCTGCCCAGTTGCTCGGCGCATGGCCGAGCACCAGCCTGCCATCCCAGACGAGCACCCCGGAGCACAGCACGAAGGATATGGCAGTGGCTGTGTAAAGCCCGGCGATACCGATGATGGGGGCCGGGAATTCGGTTCGCCCCTTCCAGTATTCATAGGCCGTCGCAAACAGGAGCAGCGCGGCAAAGGCATTTTCCAGCATGAAGCCCAGCCCGTCATAGCCAAGCGCCATTGGTGGCAAGGCGATCGCCAGCGAGACGCCGGCGCCTATGCCGATGCGCGGCAGCGGCGAGGCGCCGGTCGTGAATTGGTGGGCCGCGCCCAGCATGGTCGCGAAGCCGAGCAGCAGGAACGTGAAGGTGGCGAGGCCAAGCAGGCGTCCGGGCGTGTCGATATAGGCCTGGTAGGCGAAGACGTCGCAGACGATCAGAAGCACGCTGACCGCCCATGTCAGCAGGAATTTTTCCGAGCGCGCGGTTAGCCAGATGCCAAACAGAGTCATACCGAGGCAAGCGGCGGAAAACCCGACAGCCAGCAGAAGGGAATTGTAGTCGAGCGACATGCCCTCGTCCTTGCCCGCGGCAGCCTGTCTCTACGACGGGACCGACCCCCGATTTATGCAGGAAGGAGGTATCGATAAGGTTACGGAGGTATCGATAAGGTTACGATGGCGCTGAAGATGCCGTGATTTCGCTGCGTTTAGAGGACCACCGATAGCAGCAGGATGAGGCCGACGCCCATCATCAGGAGGCCTGGCCAATTCTGCGACAGGCCGAGAAAGCCAAGCCCGCGCCGCCGCGGCTCCAGCGTCGGACCTGACTTTACGAAATTTCCCCCAGGGTGAATCGGCACAACCGGAGAGGGTGCCGGATCGCTGAGCCGCCCGCGCCTGAGAACTGCGCCCGCCATATACACAACGCCGGCGACGGTGAGCAACGCACCGAAGAGGATAACAATCATGTCTCGCCTCCTTCACGTCCTGCATCTGATGCAGGACCTTGCGGGATGGTTGGCGACTCGCGGCGACCTCAGCGCCTGCAAAGATAAAACGATCAAGATGCCCGGCAGGTTCCGCAACAAAACCAAAGCGCCGTGTGGAAGTTCGCCGCCCCAGCTAGCTCACCCGCTTCATCAGCGCCATGGCGCCGAACGGCGCGCGCACCTTGCCCTCGGTGATGAAGTAGGCGAACACGTCGCGCGGCTTGACTGGCGCGTCGAAGGCCGGATCGGCGCGCCGCAGATCCGCCGGCTGCTTGCCTTCCGCCCAGGTTTTTACCCGCGCTGCCCATTCGTCCAGGCCTTTCGGGGTGTAGCAGTCGGGATTGTCGTCCGACCCGGTCTGCAGCCGCGCATAGATGAAATCGCCGGTGATGTCGGCGATATCAGGGTATTTGACATGGTCGGCATAAACGATCGCCGCCTTGTATTTGCGCGCGAGTGCGGCGAATTCCGGCACGATGAAACTGTCGTTGCGCACCTCGAGCGCATGGCGCAGCGCCACCCCGTCCTGCTTTTCCGGCAGCAGCTTCAGAAAGGCTTCGAAATCGTCCGCATCGAACTTTTTCGTCGGCGCGAACTGCCACAGGATCGGCCCGAGCTTCTCACCGAGCGCGGCGACGCCGGAGCTGAGGAAGCGCGTCATGGATTCGCCGGCTTCGCCAAGCACGCGCCGGTTGGTGACGAAGCGGTTGCCTTTCAGCGAATAGACGAAACCGTCGGGCGCCTCGCTCGCCCATTTGATGAAGGTTGGCTCCTTGAAGCTGGAATAGTAGGTGCCGTTGACCTCGATGCTTGGCACCTGGCGGGTGGCATAGTTCAGCTGCTTGGCCTTCGACAGTTTGTCTGGATAGAAGGACGTATCCCAGGGCTCGAAAGTCCAGCCGCCCATGCCCGAGCGGATTGTTCCTGAAGTGCTCATAGTCGTCCTCCCGAGTTCAGAAGTCTGGCCGAGTTCAGAAAAATCAGGCCGCCTCGCCGACAGGTTTTGCCATATCGACGACCGTCCATCCCGGCCGGTGGGGATTGGCCCGGCGCCCTGTTTCGCGAAAACCATAGGCAGTGTAGATCGCAATGTTCCGTTCCATGCGCGAATTGGTGTAGAGCCGCACCTCCGGAACGCCCCACGACCGCGCCTGCTCTTCGGCGAAGTCGAGCAGCGCGGTGCCGAGTTTCCTGCCCTGGAACGCGGGGGAGACGGCGACGCTGAAGATCATCACATGATCGGAATGCCGCTCGATGACGATCAGCCCGGCGAGATCCGAGCCACTCTCCAGCAACCAGACCTCACCGCGTTCGATGCGCGGCGCATAATCCTCGGTGACCGGGATCGGCGGCGCGCCGAGCAGAGGCGTGTAATGCTCGTAGGCGGCCCGCGTCAGCGAGACGACTGCGTCAAGATCACCGGCAAGCGCCTGTCGGAACATCATTCAAAGCTCTCCAGGCGCTCGACCGGTCTGTCTATCACTCCGCCGCTTCGCGCTTGCCCCCGGGCCGTCGCTCGAGCAATTCCTTGAGGAAATGGCCGGTGTAGCTGCGCTTTTCGCGCACGATGGCTTCCGGCGTGCCCTGGGCGACCAGTTCACCGCCGCCGTCGCCGCCTTCGGGGCCGAGGTCGAGCACCCAGTCGGCGGTCTTGATCACTTCGAGATTATGCTCGATGACCACTACCGTGTTGCCCTGGTCGACCAGTTCGTGCAGCACTTCCAGAAGCTTGGCGACGTCGTGGAAATGCAGGCCGGTGGTCGGCTCGTCGAGGATGTAGAGCGTCTTGCCGGTTGCCTTGCGTGAAAGTTCCTTGGCCAGCTTGATGCGCTGCGCCTCGCCGCCTGACAGTGTCGTCGCCTGCTGGCCGATATGGATGTAGCCGAGGCCGACCTGCTTCAGCGTATCGAGCTTGTCGCGCACACCGGGCACGGCGGCGAAGAAGTCGACGCCTTCCTCGACCGTCATGTCGAGCACGTCGGCGATCGACTTGCCCTTGAACACAACATCGAGCGTCTCGCGGTTGTAGCGCTTGCCATGGCAGACGTCGCAGGTGACGTAGACGTCGGGCAGGAAGTGCATCTCGATCTTGATGACGCCGTCGCCCTGACAGGCCTCGCAGCGGCCGCCCTTGACGTTGAAGGAGAAGCGGCCTGGCTGATAGCCGCGCGCCTTGGCTTCCGGCAGTCCGGCAAACCAGTCACGGATGGGTGTGAAAGCGCCGGTATAGGTGGCCGGATTGGAGCGCGGTGTGCGCCCGATCGGCGATTGGTCGATGTCGATGACCTTGTCGAGGAATTCGAGCCCCTCGATGCGGTCGTGATCGGCCGGATGTTCGCGCGAGCCCATGATGCGGCGCGAGGCCGCCTTGAACAAAGTCTCGATCAGGAAGGTCGACTTGCCGCCACCCGACACGCCGGTGACAGCGGTAAAAGTGCCGAGCGGAATTTCGGCGGTGACGTTCTTCAGATTGTTGCCGCGCGCGCCGACGACCTTGATCCGGCGGTTCTTCTTCGCCTCGCGCCTGACACCTGGTGTGGCCACTTCCAGCGCGCCCGACAGATATTTGCCGGTGATCGAATTCGGATTGGCCATCACCTGCTGCGGCGTGCCCTGGGCGATGATCTCGCCGCCATGGATGCCGGCGGCCGGGCCCATGTCGACGACATAGTCGGCATGCAGGATTGCGTCCTCGTCATGCTCGACGACGATCACCGTGTTGCCGATGTCGCGCAGATGCTTGAGCGTGTCGAGCAGGCGGGCATTGTCGCGCTGGTGCAGGCCGATCGACGGCTCGTCCAGCACATAGAGCACGCCGGTGAGGCCCGAGCCGATCTGCGAGGCCAGGCGAATGCGCTGGCTCTCGCCGCCCGACAGCGTGCCGGAATTGCGCGACAGCGTAAGATAGTCGAGACCGACATCGTTGAGGAAGCGCAGCCGGTCGCGGATCTCCTTGAGCACCCGCACGGCGATTTCATTCTGCTTGTCGTTGAGTTGCGCCGGCAGGTCGGTAAACCATTTGTCGGCGTTTCGGATCGACTGCTCGGTGACCTCGCCGATATGTTTTCCCGCGATCTTCACCGCCAGCGCTTCCGGCTTCAGCCGGTAGCCCTTGCAGACCGGGCAAGGCGTCGCCGACATGAAGCGCTCGATCTCCTCGCGCATCCAGGCGGATTCGGTTTCCTTCCAGCGCCGCTCGAGATTGGGGATGACACCTTCGAACGTCTTGGTCGTCTTGTAGGACCGCAAGCCGTCATCGTACTGGAAGGTGACCTCGCGCTCGCCGGTGCCGCGCAGGACGGCTTCCTTGGCCTCTTCGGTCAGATCCCTAAACTTGTCGCCGAGCTTGAAGCCGTACGCCTTGCCCAGCGCTTCCAGCGTCTGCGCGTAATAGGGCGAGGTCGATTTCGCCCACGGGCTGACGGCGCCGTCGCGCAGCGAGACGTTTTCATCCGGTACGATCAGGCTGGCGTCGATGGCGCGCTGGTTGCCGAGACCGTCGCAGGTCGGGCAGGCGCCGAACGGGTTGTTGAACGAGAACAGCCTGGGCTCGATCTCCGGAATGGTGAAGCCGGAGACCGGGCAGGCGAATTTTTCCGAGAACAGGATGCGCTCATGCGTCTCGTTCTTCGATTTGTTGACGGAGTCTTCGCCGGTCTGGCTGGCGTCGAGCGGCTTGTCGGCGAACTCTGCCACGGCCAACCCTTCGGCGAGCTTCAGCGCCGTTTCGATGGAATCGGCAAGCCGTGTTGCCAAGTCTCCACGCACGACGATGCGATCGACGACGACGTCGATGTCGTGCTTGTACTTCTTGTCCAGCGCCGGCACATCGGCGATCTCATAGAAGACGCCGTCGACCTTGACGCGCTGAAAACCCTTTTTCTGCAGCTCCAGCAGTTCCTTGCGGTATTCGCCCTTGCGGCCGCGCACGATGGGGGCGAGCAGGAACAGGCGCGTGCCTTCTTCGACTGCCAGCACCCTGTCGACCATCTGGCTGACCGTCTGGCTCTCGATCGGCAGGCCGGTGGCCGGCGAATAGGGAATGCCGACACGCGCGAACAGCAAGCGCATGTAGTCGTAAATCTCGGTGACGGTGCCGACCGTCGAGCGCGGATTCTTCGACGTCGTCTTCTGCTCGATCGAGATGGCAGGCGAGAGGCCGTCGATCTGGTCGACGTCCGGCTTCTGCATCATTTCGAGGAATTGCCGCGCATAGGCCGATAGACTCTCGACATAACGACGCTGGCCCTCGGCATAGATGGTGTCGAAGGCAAGCGACGATTTGCCGGAGCCCGACAGACCGGTCATGACGATCAGGCTGTCACGCGGCAGGTCGAGATCGACATTCTTCAGATTGTGTTCGCGTGCACCGCGAATGGAAAGGTATTTATGGTCGGCCATCGCCGGTCGCCGCCTCAAGTCTGGTATCAGTGGGATCGGCGGGGTTTTCCCGGCCATCCCCTATGTAGGTATTTTTGCCGCCACGTCGAGAGACGCCACACTTCTCGACCAAAGTCGTTTAACCGTCTTTCGCGCGAAGGGGCAAGCGGAAAGAACAAAGGCCGAACACGCTCCTGACAAAGCTGTGCAGAAACTGACAAGGATGTTTCAGAAACTGACCCTGACGTAAGCTCCCGGCGATCACATTTTTCGGTAACCGGCTATTCAAGGTTGACGTCGCGGAATCAGGGGCGCAGTCTTCAGAAGTCACCGGAGCCGGCCGTCTTTCGATGGCCTCGCCGCCCATAGGTGGCCTGCGAGACGCCGCAGGTTTCGCGATTTGTGCTTCGGACGACAACAGTCGCAACGGACATAGGAGCGGAGCATGACGCCACCGGATAGTCCTTTGAGGCTCCACATCTCGTTGGAGCCGCGGCGGGCATAAGTGCCAGGGTAGTTTCAAGGCATTAGAGTGTATGCGTCCAAACGAACGCATCGCTTTAATCCAACAAACCACCCGACAAACCGTGACCTGCCGAATCCCACAAAAATCAGAGACGGATAGTCGGATCGTCGGCTGAATGCCGCGAAGCATCCGAGAAAAAAGTCGGTATAACACTACCGGCAAGTTGGATTTTAAATCCAAAAAAAGCCCCGACCGTTTGCGGAAGCAACGGCGGGGCTGTCTGTTTGTGCCTGCGCGATTGGCGAAATCCTTGATGGCAGCGTCCTTCTCCCCGTTCACACGGGGAGAAGATGGCGGCAGCCAGATGAGGGGCGGCGCTGACTTATGAAATGGAGCCTGATCCGACCCTATCGGTTCGAAGGCTTGATCCCACCCGTACCGACATCGACAGTGATGCTGCCGGAAATCGTGACATCGGTGTCGCCGATCTTGAATGTGCCGTTCTCGCCGGTAGGCAGCGCGTCGTCCGGCTCCGGCTGCGGCGCGGGTTTGGCGATGCGGTAGTCGCTGGTTACGCCGGGCAGGGCGCCCGTCTGCGGTTGCGATGGGCTGTTCCCGGCAAAAGCCGCGCCGGCGGCCGCGGCGGTGATCGCAATGGCGGTCATCAGTCTGTTCAGGCGGTAGCGCATCGCAAGACTATAGTGATGCGCTCAATGCGAGGCCAGACCGGCGGCATCAAATTGACGCGACGCCGGCCAGCCTTCAATGCGGCGATCAGGCAGCCGCCTGCTTGCGGGTATCGAAGACGTGGTCGACGAGGCCCCAATCCTTGGCTTCTCGCGCGGTCATGAAGAAATCGCGGTCGAGCGTGCGTTCGACCTCTTCATAGGTGCGACCGCAATGGTGCGCGTAGAGCTCCGTCATGTGCCGCTTGGTGCGCAAAATACCTTCGGCATGGCGCTGGATGTCCGAGGCCTGGCCCTGGAAGCCGCCCAGGGGCTGGTGCAGCACGATGCTGGCATTGGGCAGTGCGATGCGCCGTCCCGGCGTTCCCGCCATCAGCAGGAACGAGGCCATCGAGGCGGCAAAGCCCATGCACACCGTCGACACTGGGCAACTGACATATTGCATCGTGTCATAGATGGCGAAACCGCTGGTCACCACTCCGCCCGGCGAGTTGATGTAGAGCGAGATCTCCTTGTCGGGATTGTCCGATTCCAGCGACAGCAGCTGGGCGCAGACCAGCGCCGACATGCCGTCATTGATCTCGCCATTGACGAAGATGATGCGCTCGCGCAGCAGCCGCGAGAAAATGTCGAAGGCGCGTTCGCCGCGGCTCGATTGTTCGATCACCATCGGCACCAGATTGGCAAAGCCGCTCATCTCATTGTCTCCGTTCGGTTTTCTCTAGATCAAGCGGCGCGCAACAGCAGGCGCGGCGCGTTCGCGGCGATAGGTAGTCTGGGCTTGTTTGCGCGCAGCGAAAGCCGGCAGCCGGCGCCCGCCATCGCAACTGCGGGCATTGCTGCCTGGACAAACCCGTCATGGACGATGCGCAGATGCGTGCCGCCGGAAACGGTGCGCGAAAGCGTGAAGGTGACGATGCTGTCCAGCCCATTGGCATCACCGGTCTGCGACCGCTCGCGCCAGGAGTAGCGCAGCAAACGCCCAGGTTCGGCATCGATCACTTCGCACTCGATCGGCGCCTCTGGTCCGGCAAAGGCAAAGCGACTGCCGGTTTCCGGCTTGATGTCGTTTGGCATCATCCAGGCCGCCAAAAGCTCCGGCACGGTCAGCGCCCGCCACACCTTTTCCGGTGCGTCCGGGAGGTCGCATTCAAATTCGAGTGCGTCTTCCTTATTTTTCGCATGCTCGGTCATTGATCCATGTCCTTCAAAACGGCCTTCAGTCTTTCCATGCGTTCCGGCCAGAATGCGCGGTAGCGTTCGATCCAGCCGAGCAGCGGCTCGAGCCCTTGCGGATCGGCGCGGTAGTACGCGTTGCGGCCGGAGCGCCTTTCGCTGACCAGGCCGGCGCCGCGCAGCACGGCGAGGTGCTGCGACACCGCCGGCTGCGACACGCTCATGCCGCTTCGCAGCTCCGACACGCTCATCTCGCCGCCGGCGAGCCGCTCATAGACGGCGCGCCGCGTCGGGTCGGCCAGGGCGCGAAAAATCTCTGCTTCGATCATGGCAAAAGCATAAGTCGATACTTATTGATTTGGCAAGCGGTGTTTTATGGCGCCGCCGGAAGCCAGCGCCTCACCGGCTCGGCAGAGCCCTCGAACGCCGCCTCGAAGATCGGTGACGCCAGCACGGCCTGGATGTGAAGCGTTTTGGCGCCAACGTTTCTAAACCCGTGTTTTCGTTGGGCAGGAATGAGGAGCGATTGTCCGGCAGTCAGCGTCAGATGGTCTTCATCGATCCACATTTCAGCGGTCCCGGCGATGACGGTCAGCACTTCCTCCACCGGGTGCTGGTGGGTCGGAGCCCCGACGCCGGGCTGAACCCATTGTTCGAACAGGCAAAGCTGGCTTGCCCCGTTGTCGGCGGAGACCTGCATTCGGGTGTCCACGCCTGCCCGCCACTGCTCTCGCGGCTGGTCCAGATGCGCAATGACCTTCATTCGCCACCGCCTTTCGATCCGGCATGGTCGCAATTTCAGGCGCTTACCCTACCTCTTGTTGACGTTTCTTGACAGGAGGAGGTGACAGGAATAGAACAAAAATAGAACAAAAACCTTGTGGGAAAAGCCAGCCGCGGCAAGCGAGGATTGTCTGCAGGCTGTAAGGTGAGCGACTTAAAATTTGTTTCGGATGAGCGCGGAGAAGTGTCATGGCGGGTAGCGTCAACAAGGTCATTCTGGTCGGTAACCTCGGCGCGGACCCTGAAATTCGTCGCCTGAATTCGGGTGACCCGGTCGTCAACATCCGCATCGCCACGTCGGAAAGCTGGCGCGACAAGAATTCCGGCGAGCGTAAGGAAAAGACCGAGTGGCACAATGTCGTCATTTTCAATGACCAGATCGCCAAGGTCGCCGAACAGTACCTGAAGAAGGGCATGAAGGTTTACGTCGAAGGCCAGCTGCAGACACGCAAATGGCAGGACCAGACCGGCGCCGACAAGTACACGACGGAAGTCGTGCTGCAGAAATTCCGCGGCGAGCTGCAGATGCTCGATTCACGCGGCGAGGGCGGCGGCCAGGTCGGCAACTATGCCGGTGGCGGCGGCGCCAGCCGTGGCTCGGATTTCGGCCAGTCGAGCCCCAATGAAAGCTTCAACCGTGGTGGCGGCAACAGCGGTGGCGCCAGGGGCGGTGGCGGTGGCGGCGGCTCGTCACGCGAACTGGACGACGAAATCCCGTTCTGAGCAGCGAGCGATAGCCAATCTAGGGAGAGGGCGCGATGTCGCTCGGACCGCTTCTATCGGCGCCCCCTCCCATTCCCTGGCACGCCTTCGCGGCCCTTACCGCGCTGGTTTTAGGTGGCACCCAACTGGCGCTGCCGAAAGGCACGACGCGCCATCGCGTGATGGGCTACGCCTGGGCGGCGCTGATGCTGGTCATCGCCATCTCCAGTTTCTGGATCCAGCAGATACGCCTCATCGGCCCGTTCAGCCCGATCCACATCTTGTCGATCATAGTGTTGGTCACCGTACCGCTTGCGGTCTGGCACGCGCATATGCATCGCATCGCTAAACATCGCAGGGTCATGATTTCGCTCTATGTTTTCGCGCTGATCGGCGCCGGCGTGTTCACGCTGCTGCCGGGCCGGATCATGCATGCGGTCGTGTTTGGCCAGTGACGCGTTGCATATTTCTGAGAGGAAGACTGCCGTGAAAGCACGGATCAAGTGGGTCGAGGAGCGCACCTTTGTTGGCGAGTCCGGCAGCGGCCACAAGGTCGTGCTGGGAACCGCCTCCGGGCCGGAAGGCAAGACGCCGGGTCCGAGCCCGATGGAGCTGGTTCTGATCGGCACCGGCGGTTGTTCAGCCTATGATGTCGTCCACATTCTGGAAAAAGGCCGCGAGGCGATCGAGGACTGTGTCGTCGAGCTCGACGCCGACCGGGCGGAAACCGACCCAAAAGTCTTCACCCGCATCCACATGCATTTCGTCGTCACGGGCCGCGCGCTGTCGCACGACAAGGTCCAGCGCGCGATCAACCTGTCGATCGAAAAATACTGCTCGGCCTCCGCCATGCTGGCGAAGACCGCTGTTATTACCCACGATTTCGAAGTCGTCGACACAGGGGCGAAGTAGGCAGTAGGCAGTAGGCAGTAGGCAGTAGGCAGTAGGCAGTAGGCAGTAGGGCCTGCCACTCACCCCGCCATCAGCGCCTTGATGCCATCGGCGACGAACTGCACCGCAAGCGCTGCCAGGATGACGCCGAGCAGGCGGGTCAGGATCGAGCGGCCGGTCTGGCCGAGGATGCGGTCGATGCGCTCGGACAAGACGAACACCAGATAGGTGATGGCCAGGCAGACAAAGATGATGCCGACCAGCGCCGCCTGGGCGGTAAACCCCTGGAACGAGCCGGACAGAAGCACGGTCGCCGAAATCGCGCCAGGCCCGGCAATCAGCGGGATCGCCAGCGGGAAGGCGGCGATGTTGTGGATCATGTCCTTGGTGATGGCGACGTCGCCGATTTTCTCTTTGCGGTCCTGGCGGCGCTCGAACACCATTTCGAAGGCGATGAAGAACAGCAAAAATCCGCCGGCGACGCGGAAGGCCGGCAGCGTGATGCCGAACACCGACAGGATCGAGGCGCCGGCAACCGCAAACAGCGCCATCACCAGGAAGCCGATGATCGAGGCGCGCACCGAAACCTGCTGACGCTCCTCGCGGTTCATGCCACGCGTGACGGCAAGGAAGAGCGGCGCGAGGCCAGGCGGGTCGATGGTCACCAGAATGGTGACGAAGGCGTTGAACAGGCTGTCGAAACTCGGCATCGCTGACCCCTCCCGCCGGGCCGGACCCCCGCGCCACCATAGTGGTAGAGCAAAGCCCGGCCGGTGGGAACCGTCTGAGATGCCGGAGACGCCGGCAGTGTTAGCCGGCCGCGCTGCAATAAGCTTCCAGACGATAGCCGTCGGGATCGATGACGAAGGCGGCGTAGTAATTGTCCCCATAGTCGGCGCGAAGGCCCGGCGCGCCATTGTCGCTGCCGCCTTGGCGCATGGCACCGGCATGAAAGGCGTCGACGCTGGCCCTTGTCGGCGCGGCAAAACAGAAATGCAGGCCGGACTTTTCGTCCGGTGGCACCGGCCGCGCCGCGTCGTTCACCCAGAGTGCTATCGCCTGTGCGTCATAGCCGAGCGAGCCTGGCGACTGGCTGAGACAGGAATAGCCGAGCGGCTTCAGCGCGGCATCGTAGAAGGGCTTCGAAATATTGGTGTCGCGGACACCGATCGAGACATGGCCAAGCATGTTTTTCACCTTTTTTACAATATGTTGCGCTGTCAGCCTTGCGCGACACGGCGCGCCAGGAACTCGACTTCGAGGCGCCATGTCCCTCCATTGTTGTGCGAACGCTCGCCCAGCCAGCGGAAGCTGTCTTTGGTGATGCGTGAAAAGCTCCAGCGCACCGACGAGCCGGTGCCATCGGCGCCAACTTGCACGATCGTGTCGCCTTCGGCGCGACCAAGCTGGCGGCTGTAATATTGGTTACGCGGGTCGCTCCAGAAGATGTGCCAGGCATCCGAGCTGGGATCAAAGGCCCGCAGCGTTGTGCCATAGAAAGTCCATTTGCCGAGCGAGGGCGTCGGGCCGGCATCGCGTGCGGGCAAGATCCACACATCCTGGATCGCCTTGCCTTCCAGGACCCAGCCGAAATGCACCTCGCCGCGTCCGGTGAGAACCGTGCCGTCCTCGAGGTGGCGCGTGGCATCGAATGTCCAGGCGCCGACGAAACGGCCGTAGAGATCGAGCTTCTCAGCCAGGTCAGGATTGGGGCCGTCGCTGTGGAGCGCCTGGCTGAAAGAGAAAGAATTGGTCATGCTGCTGCCTTCGTGGTGTCAGGAGGCTGCAAGCGATAGGCCGGGGCGGGGGTGTTGCGCTTGGGAAAAATTGCTATCTTTCAGGCCATGACCACGAGTGAGCAAAAACTGGCTTCGGGGCCGGACTGGTATGTGTCCGACGTGCTGTGCACGGCCGGCGCCGGCGATCGTCCGTTCGAGGAAGAGCACCGCAGCGTCTGCATTGCCGCGGTCACCAGCGGCAGCTTCCGTTACCGCACCAGCCAAGGCGCCGCCATGCTGGCGCCGGGCGCGATCCTGCTTGGCAATGTCGGCGCCTGCTATGAATGCGGGCACGAGCACGGTGCCGGAGACCGCTGCCTGTCGTTCCACTTCGCTGCGGCCCATCTTGACCGCATCGCCAGCGACGTGGCTGGCGCGAAGAAGCTGGCGTTCGGAGTGCCGCATCTGCCGCCCTTGCCGGCACTGGCGTCGCTGCTGGCCGAGGCCGAAGCGGCGCGTGAGACGACCGACATCGATGCCTTCGAGGAGCTTGGCCTGCGCATTGCCGGCGCCGCACTTGCTGTCGCCAGTGAGGCCGCGCCGGCAGCTCGCCCGCCGAGCCGACGCGACCAGAAACGGGTCGCCGAGGCGGTGCGGCAGATCGAGCTCAATGCCGACCGGCCGGTCTCGCTCGCCGAGCTTGCCGGCTCGACGGCGACCAGCCCCTATCACTTCCTGCGCACCTTCCGGCAGGTCGCCGGCATGACGCCTTACCAGTTTCTGTTGAGAACACGGCTGCACCGCGCGGCGGTGCGGCTGCGCATGTCGGATGAGCCCATCTCGGCAATTGCCTTCGAGGCCGGCTTCAACGATTTGTCGACATTCAATCGCCGTTTCCGGCGCGTCATGGGCGAAACGCCCGGTGACTATCGCGCCCGCCGGTCTGGCAGCGCTTTGCCGTCACCATCGGCGATTGCGCCCTTCTGATATCAGTCCGAGCTTGGCCCACACCATCCCGGCAGGTAGTCGGCGTCCTTGCTCCTGGCCAGGACCAGCGCTTGCCCCATCGCCTTGTCGAAGTTTTTCACCACTGCGTCCCGGTCGATGCGCCGGCGCATGAAATCCGCCCATAAAAACTCACTGAACGGCGTCGTTTCCTTGGCGAAGCCGGCTCGCCGGCGAAGCTCTCCCGCCAGGCTGCGATAGGGGTCGTCGACAAGGTCGGCCATGCTTTTGGGAATGGCGTCATAATCCCGGCGGTGCCCATTCTCGTCGAACGGATGCATCCAGCCGCGCTTGTCGAGCACGACCATGAAGGCGTCCTTGTCGAGGGCCGACAAATCGGCCATCACCGTCACCAGTACGTCCGCGACGCCTTCCTCAAGCAGCGCGCGGGCGAGATGGTGGTGATCGGTGACGTAGTTGCGTTTCTTCGGACCGAGCACCACCGGCACCAGATGGCGGCCCAGAAACGCCCCGGTCTTCTTCGGGCTCTGCAGCCGGATCATGCGGCGTTTAACGTCCACTTCCCGCAATCCGACGGTGATCTGCGTCGGCCGCAGCTCCGCTACCGGAACCGGGCTCAGCAAGGGTTCTCGCTCGGTGGTCATGTTGCCTCGTCCTGCTTTTGCTTGTCCGGCGCCAGGGCCTTGATGGCGGCGTCGACGCTGTGAAAGATCCTGTGCGAGCCGACCAGGTCGGCAATACCGAAACGCGCCAGTGCCGCCTGGGCGCGCAGCGATTCCAGCCGCGCAATGGCAAAGATCGCGCCCGCCTTGCGGCAGTGGGCGATGGTGTCGATCAGGGCCTGCGCGGCGGTATAGTCGATCTCGGCGATGTTGCTGGCTTCCAGCACGACAAGCTTGATGTTTTCGGCCCTGGCATCGATCAGGTCGCAGACGCCGCGCTTGAAGCTGTCGGCATTGACGAAGGACAGTGGCGCCTGGAAAGCCACAACCAGCACACCGGAGAGCTGCTCGCCCGCCGACGGCGTGCCCGGCGGCCACCACACCGACGTGCCGGGCACCTGTTCGAGCTCGATCGCCTGCGTGCGTGTCGCGCTCCAGAGTCCGTGCAGCAGCGACAGGCCGATGCCGACCGCCACGCCGGTCTCGATCGGCAGCACGACGATCGCCGTCATGGTGATCAGGATGAGCGCGAATTCGACCGGCGCCTGTCGATAGACGCTGGCGAACACTTTCCAGCGCAAGATGTGCTGGGCCACGAACAGCAGCACGCCGGCAAGCGCTGCCTGCGGGACATCGGCAAGCAAGCCGCCGCCGAAAGCGCCAAGCGCCAGCACGATGGCCCCGGCAATCAGACCCGACACTTGCGAACGGCCGCCCGATTGGGCGACGATTGCGGTGCGTGGCGGGCTGGCATTGACCGCGAAGGCGCCGAACAGGCCAGACAGGATGCTGCCGGCGCCGACGCCGACAAAATCGCGGTTGATGTCGGGCGCCTCGCCCACAAAGGAGCGGCTGGTGGCCGCCGTCTGCACCATGACAACGATGGCGATCAGCAGGGCCAGCGGCAGCAGCGCCTGCGCGTCGCTGAGGCTTGCCGTCGGCAGGCCGGCTTGCGGCAGGCCGTTGGGCAAGGCGCCGAGCACCTCGACGCCCCGCGCCTTCAGGCCGAAGACCGCAACCGCCAGCGTCGCCAGCACCATGCCGATCAAGGCGCCGGGGATGCGGGCGCTGATGCGCTCGGCGACGAACACGGTCGCGAACACGCCGAGGCCAAGCGTCAGGCTCCACGGGTTGGTCAAATGCAGATTGGCGGCGATCTCACCGACACGGCGCAGCGTTTCACCGCTTTCGGCCGGCAGACCGAGCAATCCGGGCAGTTGCGATACGATGATATGGACGGCGATGCCGGCCAGAAAACCGGTGGTGACCGGCACCGACAACAGGTCGGCGATCCAGCCCAGCCGGAAGATGCCGCTCAGACCCACCAGCAGGCCGACCATCAGCGCCAGCATGGCCGCCAACGCCAGATAATGCGCCGAGCCGGCAACGGCGATGAGCGCCAGGCCGCCCGCAAACAGCGGCGTGATGGTCGAATCCGCGCCGGAAGACAGATGGCGATTGGCGCCGAACAGGGCAAAGGCCAGCGATCCCGCGACAAAGGCAAAGAAGCCGATCTCGGGCGCAAAGCCGCCAAGGCGGGCCGTCGCCATCTGTTCGGGAATGGCGATCGCGGCCAGCGTCAGCCCGGCGGCCAGATCGCCATTGAGATCCCCGGGCCGCCAACCGCTCAGCGCTCGCAAAGGCAGCCACCGGTTCATCGTGCTTATGGCTCTTGGCTAGGAAAACGACCCACCGCAGGCTTTTGCCCTGATGGCGGCTAAATGCGCTATGGCCAAATCGTCGCAATCAGCGGTATCCATTTGAAATTACCACCGAAATTGTCGTTGGAAAAGTGCCGCGAATATTGGAGTTTCAGGCTGGCTTCCTATATAAGCGGTCAGTGATTCCCGATTAGATTGTGATCAGATTTGACCGACCAAAAAACACCGCGCGGCGCCGACGGCGGCCCCACCGGCATTGAGCCGATCTCCATCATCGAGGAGATGCAGAGCTCCTACCTCTCTTATGCCATGAGCGTGATCGTCAGCCGTGCGCTGCCGGACGTTCGCGACGGCCTGAAGCCGGTGCATCGCCGCATTCTCTATGCCGCGCATGAGAGCGGCTACCACTGGAACCGCAAATATGTGAAGTCGGCCCGCCCGGTCGCCGACGTGATGGGTAAATACCATCCGCATGGCGACGCCTCGATCTATGACGCCTTGGTGCGCATGGCGCAGGATTGGTCGCTGCGCGTGCCGCTGATCGACGGGCAGGGCAATTTCGGCTCGATCGACGGCGATCCGCCGGCGGCCATGCGCTACACCGAGTCCAGGCTGACCAAGGTCGCGCATGAGTTGCTCGAGGATATCGACAAGGAAACCGTCGATTTCCAGGAGACGTATGATGCGTCCGACACCGAACCGAAGGTGCTGCCGGCCCGCTTCCCCAACCTTCTGGTCAACGGTTCCGGCGGCATTGCCGTCGGCATGGCCACCAACATTCCGCCGCACAATCTGGCCGAAGTCTGCAATGGCGCCATCGCCATCATCGACAATCCGGCGATCGACCTGCCGGCGCTGATGGAGATCATTCCGGGTCCCGATTTCCCGACTGGCGGCATCGTGCTCGGCCGTTCCGGCATCTACAGCGCCTATTCGACCGGGCGCGGCTCCATCGTCATGCGCGGCAAGGTCAATGTCGAGCAGCGCGGCAATGACCGTGAATCGATCATCATCACCGAGGTTCCCTATCAGGTGAACAAGTCGTCGATGATCGAGAAAATGGCCGAGCTGGTGCGTGACAAGCGCATCGAAGGCATTTCCGACATTCGCGACGAGAGCGACCGCCAGGGATACCGCGTCGTCATCGAGCTGAAGCGCGACGCCGTCGCCGACGTCATTTTGAACCAACTCTACCGCTTCACGCCGCTGCAGACCTCCTTCGGCGCCAACATGGTGGCGCTGAACGGCGGCAAGCCGGAAGTGATGAACCTGACCGACATGCTTAAGGCGTTTGTCGGCTTCCGCGAAGAGGTGATTAGCCGGCGCACGAAGTTCCTGCTGCGCAAGGCACGTGACCGTGCCCATGTGTTGGTCGGTCTCGCCATTGCCGTTGCCAACATCGACGAAGTGATCAAGCTGATCCGCACCGCGCCCGATCCGCAGACGGCGCGCGAGCAGTTGATGGAGCGCCGCTGGCCCTCCGGCGATGTCGAGTCGCTGATCCTTTTGATCGACGATCCCCGCCATCGCATCAACGAGGACGGCACCTACAATCTGTCCGAGGAACAGGCACGCGCCATCCTCGAACTGCGCCTGCAGCGCCTGACCGCGCTCGGCCGTGACGAGATCGCCGACGAGTTGAACACGATCGGCGCCGAAATTGTTGATTATCTTGACATTTTATCGTCCCGCGCGCGCATCCAGCAGATCGTCAAGGACGAGCTCGCCGCCGTGCGCGACGAGTTCGGCACGCCACGCCGCACCGAGCTCACCGACGGCGGCGCCGACATGGAAGACGAGGACCTGATCCAGCGCGAGGACATGGTCGTCACCGTCAGCCATTCCGGCTACATCAAGCGCGTGCCGCTGTCGCTCTACCGGGCGCAGCGCCGCGGCGGCAAAGGCCGCTCCGGCATGTCGACCAAGGAAGAGGATTTCGTCACCCGGCTGTTCGTCGCCAACACGCATACGCCGGTGCTTTTCTTCTCCTCTCGCGGCATCGTCTACAAGGAAAAGGTCTGGCGCTTGCCGATCGGCAATCCGCAGTCGCGCGGCAAGGCGCTGATCAACATGCTGCCGCTGGAGCAGGGCGAGCGCATCACCACCATCATGCCGCTGCCCGAGGACGAGAGCAGTTGGGGCGAGCTCGACGTGATGTTCGCCACCACGCGCGGCACCGTGCGCCGCAACAAGCTGTCCGACTTCGTCCAGGTCAACCGCAATGGCAAGATCGCCATGAAGCTGGAGGAGGAAGGCGACGAGATCCTCGGCGTCGAGACCTGCACCGACAATGACGACGTGCTTCTGACGGCCAATTCCGGCCAGTGCATCCGCTTCTCGGTCGGCGACGTCCGCGTCTTCCAGAGCCGCAATTCGGTCGGCGTGCGCGGCATAAGCATGGCCGAGACCGATCGCATCATCTCCATGTCGGTGATCGAGCATGTCGATGCTTCACCGGCGGAGCGCGCCGCTTACCTCAAGCGGGCCGCGGCGGAGCGGCGGCTCGAGACAGCCGGCGAGGAAGAAGAGATCGCACTGACAAATGAGGAGATCGGCGAGGAGGCGGAGCTTTCGGACGACCGCTACGAGTTCCTCAAGGCGCATGAGCAGTATGTGCTGACGGTGACCGAATATGGCTACGGCAAGCGCTCGTCATCGTATGATTTCCGCCTGACCGGACGCGGCGGCAAGGGCATCCGCGCCACCGACGTGTCGAAAACGGCAGAGATCGGCCAGTTGGTGGCGACCTTCCCGGTCGGCAATGACGACCAGATCATGCTGGTTTCGGACGGCGGCACCGTCATCCGGGTGCCGGTCAACGGCATCCGTTTCGCCAGCCGCGCCACCAAGGGCGTGACCATCTTCAACACCGCCGAAGGCGAAAAGGTGGTTTCGGTCGAGCGGATCTCGGAGCCGCAATCGGACGAGGACGTCGAAGAGAACGGCGAGGGCGCGGCCGAGGCCGGTCCGGACGCCGGAGATGCTGCACCGGGCAGCGCCGAATAAGGGCCGAACAGGCTCAGACACAGCAACGCCGGCCCGATGGGCCGGCGCAATCAAGACTTAGCCGGTGAAATCGTTAGTGACGGTGGGGCCAGCGAGCGCCGAAGCCTTCGAAGCGCTTTGTCCTGACACGGACGCGCTCTGCCTCCTGATGGAGCCCGAACGCGGTAGCAATCAGCATGGCGACGGTCATTGCGGTGGCGAGCATGTAGATCAGCATTTGCGTGTTCTCCTGCGCCTTACAACGGTTAGATGGGGTTTTGGTTTCATCTTCTGAAGTGCAAACTAGTGAACGGTGCGTGAAGTCTTCGTGAGCAAGGCATTCATCTGTCGTTCATGTCTGCGAAAAGGTTCACGTAGATGTTCCCAATCGCATTTGCCTTCCGTTCGCTCGCCCGCTAGAAGCCTGCCATGACCGAACGCACCGCTCTTTATGCCGGCTCCTTCGACCCGCTGACCAACGGCCACCTCGATGTCCTGAAGGCATCATTGGCTGTCGCTGACACCGTTTATGCGGCGATCGGCACCCATCCCGGCAAGACGCCGCTGTTTTCCTTCGAGGAACGGGTGAAGCTGATCGAGGCCGCGACCAAGGCCGAATTTGGACGCGACGGGGCCCGCATCAAGGTCGTCGCTTTTGACGGATTGGTCATCGACGCCGCCAGGAAGCAGGGCGCCTCGATCATGATCCGCGGCCTGCGTGATGGCACCGACCTCGACTACGAGATGCAGATGGCTGGCATGAACGAGACCATGGCGCCGGAGCTGCAGACTGTTTTTCTGCCCGCCAGCCCGTCAGTCAGAACCATTACCGCCACACTTGTGCGCCAGATAGCCTCGATGGGCGGCGACATCCGCCCGTTCGTGCCGGCCGCCGTTGCCGGCGCGCTCACCGCCAAATTTGCGAAATAATCCCTCGGAGATCCCTATGCAGCTGAAGAAGCTCGCCTCATTCCTCGTCGTGCTTGCCGGTCTCGTGACCGCATCAGTGTCGGCCTTCGCCGCCGATCCGGAAAACACCATGATCATCAGCTTGAAGGACGGCGACGTCACCATCGCGCTGCGGCCCGACCTCGCGCCCAAGCACGTCGCGCAGATCAAGAAGCTGGTGCGCGAAGGCGCTTACGACAACGTCGCCTTCCACCGCGTCATCGACGGCTTCATGGCGCAGACCGGCGATGTCAAGTTCGGCAATATGAAGAAGGGGTTCAGCCCCGAGGCCGTCGGCACTGGCGGTTCCGAGCTGCCTGATCTGCCGGCCGAGTTTTCGCAGAGCGAACACTACAAGCGCGGCACGCTCGGCATGGCCCGCTCGCAGGACCCGAACTCCGCCAATTCGCAGTTTTTCATCATGTTCGCGCCAGCGCCGAACCTCGACGGCCAGTACACCATCGTCGGCAATGTCGTCAGCGGCATGGAACTGGTGGACAAGATCAAGAAGGGCGACGAGGCCGACAATGGCACGGTCAGCGACCCCGACCGCATGATCAAGGTGCGCATCGCCGCCGACAAGTAAACCTATCAAATCAATCTGTTTTTCTGAGATAAAGGATATCCGACATGGCTGAGATCAAGGACCGCGAGAACGCGCTCATCATGGAAACGACCAAGGGCAAGGTCGTCATCGAACTTCTCCCCGACCTGGCCCCCGGCCACGTCGCCCGCATCAAGGAACTGGCGCGCGAAGGCGCCTATGACGGCGTTGTCTTCCACCGCGTCATCGAAGGCTTCATGGCGCAGACCGGCGACGTCAAGTTCGGCAATTCGTCGAAGCCTACTTTTGCCCCCTCCCGCGCGGGCATGGGCGGTTCGGAAAAGCCGGACCTGAAGGCCGAGTTCTCCAACGCCAACCACGGCCGCGGCACCTGCTCGATGGCGCGTTCGCAGAACCCGAACTCGGCCAACTCGCAGTTCTTCATCTGCTTCGACGATGCCGCCTTCCTCAACCGCCAGTACACGGTCTGGGGCCAGGTCATCGAAGGCATGGACAACGTCGACAAGATCAAGCGCGGCGAGCCGGTGGTCGATCCCGACAAGATCGTGTCGCTGAAGGTCGCGGCCGACGTCAAGTAAGGACTGATAACGATGATGGGCGTGGTCTGGTCGCTGCTCGGCATCCTGTCCGGCGCCTTCATCGCCATTCAGGCGCCGATCAACTCGCAGCTCGCGCGCGGCCTGGGTCTCCCGGTCGCGGCGGCGGCGTTTTCGTTCCTGTCGGGCGCGATCGTGCTCGGCATCATCTCCGTCGCGGTGGTGAAGTTGAACGACATCTCGCTCGACTGGAAGGCGCCGGCGCCCTGGCTGTTCGTCGTCGGCGGCATGCTCGGCGGCTTCTATGTCACGCTGTCGACCATCCTCACGCCGCGCATCGGTGCGGCCGCGCTGATGGCGTTCCTGGTTGCCGGCCAGTTGCTGGCCGGCATGCTGATCGATCGCGTCGGCTTCCTCGGTGTGGCTGTGCGCGAGATTTCGCTCGGCCGCATCGCCGGCGCGGTGCTGCTCTTGGCCGGAGCGCTGCTCGTCCGGCTCTACTGATGCGCGTCGACCTCTTCGACTTCGACCTACCGGAGGAGCGCATCGCGCTTCGCCCGGCAGAGCCGCGCGACAGCGCAAAAATGCTGGTGGTCAGTCCGGGTGAAGACCTTTCGGACCGCTCGGTGCGCGACCTGCCATCCTTGCTCAATGCCGGCGACGTGCTGGTCTTCAATGACACCAAAGTTATTCCCGCTCAGCTGAAAGGCATCAGGCGGCGCGGTGAAGCGCAGGCGCAGGTCGAGGCGACATTGCACATGCGCATGGCGCCGGACCGCTGGCTGGCCTTCATGCGACCGGGCAAGCGCATCGCTGCCGGCGACCGCATCCATTTCGGCCATGACGGCAATTCCTGCTTCCTCGGTCAGCTCGACGCGACGGTGATCGAGAAGGGCGAGGCCGGCGAAGCGCTGCTTGGCTTCGACCTGTCCGGCCCGTTTCTCGACGAGGCGCTGCGCGCCGTCGGCCACATCCCGCTGCCGCCCTACATCGCCTCCAAGCGTGATGACGACGCGCGCGATCTTTCCGATTATCAGACCATCTATGCCAGGGAGGAAGGCGCAGTCGCAGCGCCCACCGCCGGCCTGCATTTCACGCCGGAGCTGTTTGCCGCGCTCGACGCCAAAGGCATCGAACGCCGCTTCGTTACGTTGCATGTCGGCGCCGGCACTTTCCTGCCGGTCAAGGCCGACGATACCGCCGACCACAAGATGCATGCCGAGACCGGTTCGGTCAGTGAAGCAACGGCTGACGCTCTCAATGCCACCAAGGCGAGGGGCGGACGCATCATTGCTGTCGGCACCACCTCGCTGCGCCTGCTGGAGAGCGCGGCAAGGCCGGATGGCTCGCTCGCCGCTTGGTCCGGCCCGACCGACATCTTCATCACCCCTGGCTACCGCTTCCGCACCGCCGACTTGCTTATGACCAATTTCCATCTGCCGCGTTCGACGCTGTTCATGCTGGTTTCGGCCTTCAGCGGTCTCGATACGATGCGCGCGGCCTATGCGCATGCCATCGACACAAGCTACAGATTCTACTCCTACGGAGACGCAAGCCTGCTTTATCGAGCGGAGATGAGCGGTGGACGATGATCTGCAAGCCCTTGATCGCGAAAGCCTGATCGCCGAAGTGAAAAAACTGCGCGCCGGCATCCGCGCGCACCGCGACACGACCGGCCATGACCTGTGCTGGCATCACCCCGATCTGTGGGATCTGCTGCCGGAAAAGACCGAGCCATCGATCGCCGTGCCGCCCTGGCCAAAATTCATGCGCGGCTGCATCCAATACCGCCAGTCGCTCGACAGGCAGGCGCCAGGCGCGCCTGTCCATGACAAGGAATTCAATGGCTAAGCCGTTCGCTTTCAAGGTCCTCGCCACCGACGGCAAGGCACGACGCGGCGTCATCGACATGCCGCGCGGCGAAATCCGCACGCCGGCCTTCATGCCGGTCGGCACCGGCGGCACGGTCAAGGCCATGTATATGGACCAGGTGCGCGGCGTCGGCGCCGACATCATCCTGGGCAACACCTACCACCTGATGCTGCGGCCCGGCGCCGAGCGCGTGGCGCGTCTCGGCGGCTTGCATGAGTTCGCCCGCTGGCCGCATCCGATCCTGACCGACAGCGGCGGCTTTCAGGTGATGTCGCTGTCGAAGCTGAGGAAGCTTACCGAAAAAGGCGTCACCTTCCGCTCGCATATTGACGGCGCGGCCTACGAAATGACGCCGGAACGTTCGATCGAGATCCAGGGGCTGCTCGATTCCGACATCCAGATGCAGCTCGATGAATGCACCGCGCTGCCGGCCGAGCTCAAGGAGATCGAGCGCGCGATGGAATTGTCGCTGCGCTGGGCCGAGCGCTGCAAAACGGCGTTCGGCGACCAGCCGGGCAAGGCGATGTTCGGCATCGTCCAGGGCGGCGACAACGCGGCTCTCAGAGTGCGCTCGGCGCAGGCGCTGAGCGCGATGGAGCTGAAGGGCTATGCGGTCGGCGGCCTCGCCGTCGGCGAACCGCAGGCGGTGATGCTGGATATGCTCGACATCACCTGCCCGGAACTGCCAGACAACAAGCCCAGATATCTCATGGGCGTCGGCACGCCGGACGACATCGTGAAATCGGTGACGCGCGGCATCGACATGTTCGATTGCGTGATGCCGACCCGCGCCGGCCGCCATGGCCTTGCCTACACCAGGCGCGGCAAAGTCAATTTGCGCAACGCTCGCCATGCCGACGATCCGCGGCCGCTGGACGAGGAGAGCGACTGCCCGGCCGCGCGCGATTATTCACGCGCCTATCTGCACCATCTCGTGCGTTCGCAGGAGGCGCTAGGCGCCATGCTTTTGACCTGGAACAACCTGTCCTACTATCAGAAGCTGATGCAGGACATTCGTGCCGCGATCGAGGCACAGGCCTTCAAAACTCGCACAGCGGAGATCAGTGAAGGCTGGGCGAGGGGCGATATCCCGGTGATTTAACCAGGCCTCAGGTGCTCAGCGAATTCGACGCCCGCAAGCTGCATCCCGTGATCTGAAAACTGCCATCAGGCTGCTGCTGCAGCGTGTAGACGGCCTCGTAGTTCTTGCCGTCGGGACCGACGATCAGCACCTGCTGGATAATCGAACCCGGGCCTATCTGCTCGACCTTGCCGAAGGAATAGCTTTGTGGCTGGCGCACCGGCGGATAGCCGTTGGTGACCATGTTCATGAAGGCGTCGACGGTCGGGAAAATCTGCTTCACGTTTGGAGCGGCGAAACTGTAGGCCTTGGCGCCGTCATTGGCGATGAGCGCCTTCAACTGACCATCGATGACGGCCTGGCCGGCTTTGACTTCGGCGTCGCCGGCAAGGGCTGCCGAGACGAAAAGGACTGACGCGAACAGCAATGAAACGGCTGCGAATGCGATGCGGCGCATGGCCTGTCTCCGTTGTCCCCAAACAAAACCTGTCCCAGGATGCATCATACCATACGCTTGGCGTGGCCTTACGGTTTCAGCAACCGCAAATATTCGCCACGCAAGGGCCACAAGATCATGCTTAAACATCCTTTAAGGCGGGGCGCGCATCGTAAGGGACGGGTGGGGCCTGTTCGCGCAACCAGGGACGAACCATGTCTAAGCAGCCGATCGACCGGCGCCTTTTGCTGAAGGGCGCGGCCAGCTTTGCAGTTCTGGCTCCCTTGCCCGCTTGGGCAGCCACCGGGCCGACCGTCACCGAAATCGCCTTCGATCCGGTCATTCCAGCACTCGGCAATCCCGATGGCGACGTCACCATCGCTGAATTCGTCGACTATCAGTGCCCGATCTGCAAACTCGTCTTCGTCGAGCTGAAGAAACTGATGGCAGAGGACAGTGGCATCCGGCTGGTGATGAAGGACTGGCCGATCTTCGGCGACGTCTCGCGCGACGCGGCGCGGGTGGCGCTGCTGAGCGGCGAACACTATGCCGCGGCTGTCGATGCGCTGATGACCAATCAGCGCGGCCTCTCGGAGCGCCGCACCAACGATATTCTCGCTTCCGTCGGGGTCGATGTGGCGATGGTGCGGGCCGATCTCGCCATCCGTGAGGCCGACATTGACGCTGCACTTCTTCGCACCGACAGCCAGGCGACAGCCTTCAAGCTGCGCGGCACGCCGGCTCTGGTCATCGGCGGCAACCTCTACCGGCGCGGCATGCCGGTGTCCGAACTGAGACAAGCCGTCGCCAAGGCACGCTCCGCCTGATGCTTGAAAGCCGGGCGGCAGTCTGCCACAAGGGCCGCTTGTGTGCTGAAGCTTGATCGGGACCGGCAATGAAGACGTTTTTCATGCAGATAAAGTGCGACCTGGGCAAGTCTTATGAGGTCGCCAGCGCGCTCGCCGATGCCGAGATCGCCTCGGAAATCTACTCGACTGCCGGCAATTACGACCTGCTCGCCAAATTCTACGTCGACGACGAGGAAGATGTCGGCCACTTCGTCAACGAGAAAGTGCAGATTATTCCCGGAATCAAGGACACCTTCACGGTCGTCACTTTCCGCGCTTTCTAGAGCCACATCAGGCACTTGCCCGGCGACAAGGCAAAGCCTGATTACACCCCTGTTTTGGCTGCCCGAATTTTGAGCAGTTGCAACATACTGATCGCCGGCATCCCCCAAATCACCGATTGCGCTTGATTTTCTCCCGCGACGCCAGTGAAATGGCGTCACAGGGGAGTATGCGATTGGCAGCGTTCGATGAAATGCTTCCGGAAGTTTCCGGACTGAGAAAACCGTATACGGCTTACGACCGCTGGCTGAAGGAGCAGGACCCGGCCAGGCTTACCGAGAAAATGCAGGACGCCGAGCGCGTCTTCCGCAAGACCGGCATTACTTTCGCCGTCTATGGCGAGCAGGAAGCCTCCGAGCGGCTGATCCCCTTCGACATCGTTCCGCGCATCATCTCCGGCAATGAATGGCGCCGGCTGACGCAAGGCATCGAGCAGCGCGTTCAGGCGCTGAACGCTTTCCTCGACGACATTTATCACCGCCAGGAAATCCTGCGCGCCGGCCGCGTGCCGCGAGAGCTCATCGCCAGGAACGAGGCCTTCCTGCCGGAAATGATTGGCGTGCGGCCGCCGGCCGGTGTCTACACCCACATTATCGGCGTCGATATCGTCCGCATCTCGGAGAACGAGTTCTATGTTCTCGAGGATAATGCGCGCACGCCGTCGGGCGTCTCCTACATGCTGGAGAACCGCGAGACGATGATGCAGCTCTTTCCCGAGCTGTTCCAGCAGATCAAGGTGCGGCCGGTGGAGAACTATCCGCAGCTGCTGCGCCAGTCGCTGGCGGCGGTCCGGCCGCAAAGCACCAAGGGCGCGCCGACCATCGCCGTGCTGACGCCGGGCAGCTTCAACTCCGCCTATTTCGAACATGCCTTCCTGGCCGACCAGATGGGCGTGCAGCTGGTCGAAGGCCAGGATCTGCGCGTCGTCGACGGCCATGTCGCCATGCGCACGACCGAAGGCTACAAGCAGATCGACGTGCTTTACCGCCGCGTCGACGATTCGTTCCTCGACCCGCTGACCTTCCGGCCGGACTCGGCCCTTGGCGTGCCCGGCATCATGGATGTCTACCGCGCCGGCAACATCACCATCGCCAATGCGCCGGGTACCGGCATCGCCGACGACAAGGCGATCTATTCCTACATGCCTGAGATCGTCGAGTTCTACACCGGTCGCAAGGCGATCCTCGGCAACATTCCGACCTGGCGCTGCTCCGAGGCTGACAGCCTGAAATACGTGCTCGAGCACATCCATGAGCTGGTCATCAAGGAAGTGCACGGCTCCGGCGGCTACGGCATGCTGGTCGGCCCGGCGGCGACCAAGAAGGAATGCCAGGATTTCGCCAAGAAGCTGCAGGCCAAGCCCTCCAACTACATCGCCCAGCCGACACTGGCGCTGTCGACTTGTCCGATCCTGACTGAAAAGGGCCTGTCACCGCGCCACGTCGACTTGCGCCCCTACGTACTGGTCTCCGACCGTATCCAGATCGTGCCCGGCGGGTTGACGCGTGTGGCACTCAAGGAGGGTTCTCTGGTGGTCAACTCCTCGCAAGGCGGCGGCACCAAAGACACTTGGGTGCTCGATGACTGACTTTCACCTGAAGGATTTTTGATGCTTCTCGGCCGCACCGCCAACGGGCTCTACTGGATGAACCGCTACATCGAGCGGGCGGAAAACATGGCTCGCCTGGTCGATGCCGGCCTGCGCATGGCGCTGACCCGCACCCAGAGCGCCTCGGAAGAGTGGAGTTCGGTGCTGCTCAGCGCCGGCTCCGATGTCACCTTCACGCAGAAATACCAAGATTATACCGCTGCCAATGTCGCCGACTTCCTGCTGCGCGACACCTCGAACCCGTCGAGCACGATGTCGGCGATCGAGACCGCGCGCAACAATGCCCGCATGGTGCGCACCGCGCTGACGCGCGAAACCTGGGAGAGCATCAACGAAGCCTGGATGGCGCTGAAGCGCATGCTGGCAAAGCCCATCGACGAGCGCGACCTGCCGAGTGTGCTTGACGCCATCAAGCGCGAGACGGCGCTGATCCGCGGTTCGTTCTACGGCACCATGCTTCGCAACGAGATTTTCGATTTCTCGCAGCTCGGCACCTATGTCGAGCGCGCCGACAACACGGCGCGCATCCTCGATGTGAAATATTATGTGCTGCTGCCGTCGATCTCCTGGGTCGGCTCGAGCCTGGACAATTACCAGTGGGAATCGATCTTGCGCTCGGTGTCGGCGCATCGCTCCTATCGCTGGGTCTATGAGGCCGACTACAAGCCGACCAACATCGCCGACTATCTGATCCTCAACGTCCGCATGCCGCGCTCGCTGACCTTCTGCTATCGTTTTCTCGCCGAGCACCTCAAATTCCTCGGCGACGATTATGGCGAACGCCATGCCTGCCACGCCACCGTCGACAGGACCCAGGCGATGCTGAGGGCAGGGTCGATCAAGGACATATTCGACGCCGGCCTGCATGAATTCCTGGCCCGGTTCATTCAAGACAACACCAAGCTTGGCGAAGAGATCGCACAAGATTACCGGTTCAATTGAGCATGATCCCGAACCGGAGGACCGCGTTAGCGAAAAGTGGGACCCGGTTTTCGGACAAGGTCATGCTCAAAGCGGAAGACAAGTTATGCGGCTGAAAATCACCCACCGGACCGAGTACCGCTACGATGCGCCGGTGCACTATCTGCTGCAGCGGCTGCGGCTGTTGCCGGTCAGCGGACCGACGCAGACGGTGTTGTCATGGGCGTTGAAGATCGAAGGTGCGCGCGAGGAAGTGCGCTTCACTGACCATTTCGGCAATGATAACAGGCTGTTGAGCGTTGAAGGCGAGCGCGACTTCATCACCGTCGAGGCCTCCGGCGAGGTTGTCACGCGTGACACAGCGGGTGTTTCCGGCCCGCATCACGGCTTTGCGCCGCTCTGGCTGTTCAGCCAGGAGACCGCTTTGACCGTCCCCGGCGACGGCATTCGCGAGCTTGCCGCGGCGGTCGGCAAAGGCACCGATATCGAAAGGCTGCATCGGCTGATGGCGCTGATCGTCGAGCGCGTCGCCTATACGCCGGGCACCACCAGCGTGACGACGCCGGCCGAACAGGCGTTGGCGCTGAAGACCGGCGTTTGCCAGGATCACAGCCATATCTTTGTCGCCGCCGCCCGTGCCATGGGCTTTCCCGCCCGCTATGTCAGCGGCTATCTGATGATGGATGCCGCCATCGAGCAGGCGGCAAGCCATGCCTGGGCCGAAGCCCATGTGCAAGGTCTCGGCTGGGTTGCCTTCGACGCCGCCAACGGCATTTCTCCTGATGAACGCTATGTCAGGGTGGCCACCGGCCGCGATTACCGCGATGCCTCGCCGGTGTCGGGAATTCGACTGGGACAGGCGGAGGAACAGCTTGCGGTCACCGTCACGGTAGAGCAGTAGTTCTCCGCAAGATTGCTGCCTGAAGAGATTCCATGACTTATTGCGTCGGCCTCAAGATCGATCGTGGGCTCGTGTTCATGTCGGACACGCGCACCAACGCCGGCATGGATTCTATCTCGACCTTCAAGAAGATGCATGTCTGGGAAGAGCCCGGCGAGCGCGTCATCGTTTTGATGTCGGCCGGCAATCTGGCAACGACGCAGGCCGTGGTCAGCCTGCTCGACGAGCGCACCAAGGCGGTGGCCGAGCGTCATGCGACGCTGCTCGAAACCCCATCCATGTACCAGACCGTGCGGCTGGTCGGCGATACCGTCAAGGAAGTCATCGCCAGTTCGTCGCCGGCCGGCGAGAAGGCGGATTCCTATTTCAACGCCTCCTTCATCCTCGGTGGCCAGATCAAGGGCAGTCCTCCGCGGCTGTTCATGATCTATCCCGAGGGCAATTTCATCGAATCGACCGACGACACGCCGTTCTTCCAGATCGGCGAGACCAAATACGGCAAGCCGATCATCATCCGCGCCTATGAAAGGACGATGAGCCTGGCCGAAACGGTCAAGCTCTTGCTGGTCTCTTTCGATTCGACGCTGAAATCGAACCTCTCCGTCGGCCTGCCGCTCGACCTGCTGTTCCTGGAGAAGGACACGTTCAGGGTTGGGCTAAGGAAGCGGATCGGCCAGGATGATCAGTACTACCGCACCATTTCGGACGGTTGGTCGAATGCTTTGAAGACGGCTTTTGCCAGCCTGCCTGATTTCCCGGGATAGCGACCCCAGCATTTCTTCTTCCTGCCGGGCACATCGGCCGCATCTTTCAGAAATCCGTCTAAGGCGCAGTGATGGGAATGAGAATTGTTTTTGAGCCTCTGCGTTTGAACCAGGTCAGTTTTTTCGATTCAGGGCTTTTCGTGTGCACGATATCGACTTCAGCTAGGTAGTTTCCGCTCTTCGAAGGCGCCGTCACCATCAGGTTTACGGTCTCGGAATCCCCAGGTCCAATTGGTTTGCTGAGAGGCGTCAGGGGACCATCCTCAGAGATTATTTGCCCGTCCTGATCGACAAAGTGATAGCTGGCAAATACGAGGTGGTACCCGTCCGTTGAAGACCACATTTCCGTGCTTTTGTTCGTGACCGAAACAGGAATTAGAATTCCGCCTGCTGAGGCAGCTGCCATTACAGGGAGCGTGCCTTCGTATTTCAATTCAGCCAGATATTCCGGGTACGCTTTGGGAGGTCCCACCCTTAGGTTGTACTCGTAATTTCCTCTTCCATTATAGTAGGATCCGGAAACAAAGACCGAAGCAAAAAAAATCCTTAGAATTTGTTGAGATATACCATGCGTTATTCCGACGGTGAAGATGTTTCTATTTCTCAGGAATAAGACGCTGCACATGGTTCCAAAAATAAAGGTAACAATCATCAGTCGTATGTTTGGTATATGAAGAGAAGAAAATATGGCTGATGAAAAAAAGATTGCTGTCGCGGGATTTCTGAAGATCTTAAGTGTTCTCTGGAGAAAGAAGCACTGCAAAAGAAATTGCTGAGCTATTCCAGAAATTAGACCAAGGAAGAGATCCGACAGTAGCTCCCTGCGGGTTTCTTGTTGCTTGACGAAATAATTTTCGATGGAAAAATTATGGCGATATATAAGTAAAAGTGCTGACGCGGCGACCAAAATAATGAAAATGACGACGAGGCATTCTCGTCCGGAAACCCATATGTTGTCAGTTCGGATACCCATCTCCCGCAACGAAATACGGCGTATGTAAAAACTGAGAATGATGGAGCACAAAAGAAGCGCGATCAAAAAGCCACGGGGAATGTTTTTTACCAGCCAAAGCTTGTAGAAAAATGCCGACAGACCAGCGGGCAGGGGGATTTCCAGAAGGTAGACCCCCCAAAACCAAAACGATACTATCCACCAGTAGCTGACAAGTATTCCAAAAAAGACCAGAAGCTCCAAAAAGGAGACACGTCTGGGATATGTCTCATAAACGCTTCTCAGCCATGTCAAATTAAATGCCCCACCCGCGACCACGAAATCGTGATTGTTACTGGAGTCTATTAGGATTCCCTAACAGGCGCAAACCAGATTCGTGGCTGTCTTTGGCGGTCGACATAGGGCTGCGAGGCGCTTCGGGTTGCTCCATTGGTTGGCCAGCGATTTGTTCCCGGAGGGATGGAAGGCCAGCGCGGTTCGCGCACGAATTGCCGTTTCTGGATGCGCTGTTATTGGTATCCATTCAGACGGGCGGTGCCGTGACCTGTATGGGGAGAGATAATGAAGAACAGCGATTTCCGCCAATGGTCGAGGCGCGCCGCGGATTGGGGCGTCGAATACCGCTCATCGCTGCGTGAAAGGCCGGTGCGGCCATTGGTCGAACCGGGCGATATCTTTCGCAGCATCGAGGCTTCGCCGCCGGAAGCGGCTGAGCCGATGGACAAGATTTTCGCCGATTTCGAAGACAAGATCGTGCCGGGCATGACGCACTGGCAGCATCCACGGTTCTTTGCCTATTTCCCGGCCAATGCCGCACCTGTCTCGGTGGTGGCAGAATATCTGGTCTCGGCGATGGCCGCGCAATGCATGCTGTGGCAGACCTCGCCGGCCGCGACCGAACTCGAAACCCGCATCGTCGACTGGATGCGCCAGGCGCTCGGTCTGCCCGAAGGATTTTCCGGCGTCATCCAGGATTCGGCCTCGTCGGCAACGCTGGCCGCCGTGCTGACCATGCGCGAGCGCGCGCTCGATTGGCAGGGCAACAAACAGGGCCTGGCCGGGCAGAAGCGGCTGCGCATCTATTCCTCTGATCAGGTCCACACCTCGATCGACCGCGCGATCTGGGTGTCGGGCATCGGTGAGGACAATCTGGTCCGCATTCCGGTCGCGGGTCGCTTCCGCGCCATGGATACGGCAGCACTCGAGGCGGCAATCGTCGCCGATCGGGCGGCCGGTATGCTGCCCGCCGGCATCATCGCCAGCGTCGGCGGCACCAGCACCGGCGGCACCGACGATGTCGCTGAAGTCGCCGCGGTGGCGAAACGGCACGGGCTCTATCTGCATGTCGATGCCGCCTGGGCAGGATCGGCGATGATCTGCCCCGAATTTCGCCATTTCTGGGCTGGCGCCGAGCGGGCCGATTCCATCGTCTTCAACCCGCATAAGTGGCTCGGCGCGCAATTCGACTGTTCGATGCAGTTTATCCGCCAGCCGGAGGACTTGGTTCGCACGCTCGCGATCAAGCCCGAATTCCTGAAGACGCATGGCCGCGACGGCATCATCAACTATTCCGAATGGTCGGTGCCGCTCGGCCGCCGCTTCCGGGCGCTGAAATTGTGGTTCCTGCTGCGCGCGCATGGCCTGCAGGCGCTGCGCACCATGATCCGCAATCATGTGGCCTGGAGCGAAGGGCTTGCTGCCCGGATAGCGAGCGAGGCGGATTTCGAGATCGTCACCGAGCCGATGCTGTCGCTGTTTTCATTCCGCCACAAGACAGCAGGCGATGCCGACGACCACAATCTGCGCCTGGTCAATGCCATCAACGATGACGGCCGCCTCTATCTGACACAGACACGGGTGGACCGACGGGTCGCCATCCGCTTCCAGGTTGGACAGTTCGAGACGACGGCAGAAGACGTCGATACCGCCTTCACTGTCATTTGCGACTGTGCAAGATCCCTGAGGAATTGACAGGGATGTTCCGCCAGTTGCCGCCGCCGCGGTAGCCAGCAAGGAATTGCGAGCAAGGACATGGCCGGGCAGGGCGAAGCAGCGAGCCGGAATCTGACGGGCGTCTGGAGCGGGCGCTATTTCTATCCGCGCGAGCTGGCGCCGGTCTCCTTCGTTGCCACGCTGATCGAGACGGCAACCAGCTTGACGGGGGCGACCCACGAACCGGCCGGGCCGGCGACCGCCGCTGTGAGATACGCAACCTTGCAAGGGCAACGCGACGGCAACGCCGTCTCCTTCATCAAGACATACGACAATGCCGGATCGAACGTGCATCCGATCCACTACAGCGGCATTCTGAACGGCGATGCCACCGAGATCGAAGGCACCTGGCGAATCCCTGGAATCTGGTCTGGCAAATTCCTGATGATCCGCTCGCCGGGCAAAGTGGCTGCCGTCGCTCGCAAGGTGGCAGAACGGGTCTGACGACGTATATGGCCGGTTCGCCTTTGCAATCATCGGTATTTCATTAGCCGGCTTCTCCCTTTTCATTGCTTTCGTTTTCAGTTACAAACAAGAAAAACGAAAACGGAGGTTCTCAGTGTATCTGTCGCCGCGCCATGCCGAAATCATCCAGATGGCGAAAGACCATGGCCGCGTGCTGGTCGACGATCTGGCCACGCAATTCAATGTGACGCCGCAGACCATCCGCAAGGATCTCAACGATCTCTGCGACCAGCGGCTGCTCACCCGCATCCATGGCGGCGCCTTGTTCCCGTCCGGAATCGAGAACATGGAGTATGAAGCGCGCCGCAAGATCGCCGCCGACGAGAAGGAGGCGATCGGCCGCGCGGCGGCCAGGCTGATTCCCGACAACGCCTCGCTGTTCATCAATATCGGCACCACGACCGAGTCGGTCAGCAAGGCACTGCTCGACCATACCGGGCTCATGGTCATCACCAATAACATCAATGTTGCCAATAGGATGCGCATTTATCCTTCGATCGAGGTGGTGATCGCCGGCGGCGTTGTGCGCGGCTCCGACGGTGGCGTGGTCGGCGAGGCGGCGGTCGATTTCATCAGGCAGTTCAAGGTCGACTATGCCGTGATCGGCGCCTCTGCCATCGACCATGACGGCGCGCTGCTCGATTTCGACTTTCGTGAAGTGAAAGTGGCGCAAGCCATCATTGCCAATGCCAGGCATGTCATCCTGGTTTCCGACCGGACCAAGTTCGAACGCACAGCACCGGTTCGCATCGGCCATCTGTCGCAGGTCAACACCTTCATCACCGACCGTTGCGACATCCCGTCCGTGCGCCGGATCTGCGAAGAGGCCGAGGTGCAGCTGATCGAGACCTCGCTGGCCTAGAGGCTGCATCACAGCCCCGTGATATTTCGTTTGACATTCGTTCTTATTTCGAAATAATCCCGATACGGTTTCGTAAAAACCTAAAAATGCTGCAATGCGAAATCGCGGGAGGGCTTTGTGGACGCAATCCATGACATCTTCGTCATCGGTGGCGGTATCAATGGCTGCGGTATTGCCCGCGACGCCGTTGGGCGAGGCTTTTCGGTGTTTCTGGCCGAGATGAACGATCTCGCCAGCGGCACCTCCTCAGGCTCGACCAAGCTGATCCATGGCGGCCTGCGCTATCTCGAATTCTACGAGTTCCGGCTGGTGCGCGAGGCGCTGATGGAGCGCGAGGTTCTGTGGAAGAACGCGCCGCACATTATCTGGCCGATGCGCTTCGTGCTGCCCTATGCCAAGGGCCTGCGCCCGGCCTGGCTGATCCGGCTTGGCCTTTTCCTCTACGATCATATTGGTGGCCGCAAATTGCTGCCGGCGACCCGCACGCTCGACATGGCCAAGGACCCTGCCGGCAAGCCGTTGAAGCCGCTGTTCCACAAGGCGTTCGAATATTCGGACGGCTGGGTCAACGATGCCCGTCTGGTGGCGTTGAACGCACGTGACGCCGCCGACCGCGGCGCCACCATCCGCACCCGCACGAAAGTCGTGGCGGCGCGCCGCGAAGGCGATATCTGGGCGATCCGGCTGGAAGATCTGGCGACGGGAAAGGCCGAAGAGGTCAGGGCCCGGTTGCTGGTGAATGCCGCCGGTCCGTGGGTCGACCACGTTCTGTCGGCCACTGTGGGCCAGAACGACGTGCACAATGTCCGCCTAGTGCAGGGCAGCCACATCGTCATCAAGAAGAAGTTCGACGATCCGCGCGCCTACTTCTTCCAGAACAAGGACGGGCGCATCATCTTCGCCATTCCCTATGAGGAAGAGTTCACGCTGATCGGCACCACCGACCGCGATTATCCCGGCGATCCGCATGACGTGAAGATCAGCGACACCGAGATCGATTATCTCTGCGCCGCAGCGAGTGAGTATTTTGCCCAACCCGTGACGCGCCCCGACATCGTCTGGACCTATTCCGCCGTGCGCCCGCTCTACGACGACGGCGCCTCGAAGGCGCAGGAAGCGACCCGCGACTATGTGCTGAAAGCCGATGGCGGCGAGGGCAAGGCGCCGATCGTCAACGCTTTCGGCGGCAAGATCACCACCTATCGCCGGCTGTCGGAATCGATGCTGGAAAAGATCGAAGGCTTTCTCGGCAAGCGCGGCAAGCCATGGACGGCGAACGCGGCTTTGCCGGGCGGCGATTTCCCCGCCACTGGTTTCGACGCACAGGTGGCGAAGCTGAAGAGCGCCTATCCCTTTCTCGACCAGCGCCTGGCGCGCCGGCTGACCAGGCTTTACGGCACGCGCGCGCAAATACTGCTCGGCCTCGCCAAGTCGAATGCCGATCTCGGCCGCAATTTCGGCGCCGATCTTTATGAGGCCGAGGTGCGCTACCTCGCGGAAAACGAATGGGCGCTGACCGCCGAAGATGTATTGTGGCGCCGCACCAAGCGCGGGCTGCATCTCAGCCGCGAGCAGGTCTCGGCCCTCGACGAATTCATGCGCGGCATCAGCCAGCGCCATGTTGTGGCAGCGGAATAGGGACGGCGATTGATGCACAAAGCCTGGGAGGAGGCATCATGCTGGAACTGAGAAACGTGACGAAGACGGTCGGTGCCGCGGAGCACATCCGCGACGTGTCGCTGACGCTTCAGCACGGCTCGCTCAATGTCCTGCTCGGGCCGACGCTGTCGGGCAAAACCAGCCTGATGCGGCTGATGGCCGGGCTCGACGTGCCGACTTCCGGTTCGGTCTGGTTCGACGGCCAGAATGTCACGGGCATGCCGGTGCAGCAGCGCAAGATCGCCATGGTCTACCAGCAGTTCATCAATTACCCCGCGATGACCGTCTACGAGAATATCGCCTCGCCGTTGCGGGTGGCCGGCACCGACCAGGCCAAGATCGACAAGGAAGTGCGCAACGCGGCAGCGCTGCTGAAGCTGACGCCCTATCTCGACCGCACGCCGCTCAGCCTGTCCGGCGGCCAGCAGCAGCGCACCGCGCTTGCCCGCGCCATCGTCAAGAACGCCAGTCTGGTGCTGCTCGACGAGCCGCTCGCCAATCTCGACTACAAGCTGCGCGAGGAGTTGCGCGCCGAACTGCCGAAGATCTTCGCCGCCGCCGGCACCATCTTTGTCTACGCCACGACCGAGCCGCATGAAGCCTTGCTGCTCGGCGGCAACACGGCGACGCTGTCAGAGGGACGCATCACCCAGTTCGGGCCGACCATCGACGTCTTCCGCAAGCCGATCGACCTGGTGACGGCAAAGACCTTTGCCGATCCGCCGCTCAACACCATCGTGCTGGCCAAGAAGGGTCCGGATTTCCTGCTCGAGGGCGGCGTCAAGCTGCCGGTGCCGGCCGAACTCGCCGGCATTGCCGATGCGAACTACACGATCGGCTTCCAGCCGCAT
Source organism: Mesorhizobium sp. P2_C5_2 (assembly GCF_056404535.1). NCBI lineage: Bacteria > Pseudomonadati > Pseudomonadota > Alphaproteobacteria > Hyphomicrobiales > Phyllobacteriaceae > Mesorhizobium > Mesorhizobium sp. P2_C5_2. Next base: position 553,770 of record NZ_JBFUDV010000004.1, read on the forward strand.
CATCTGTCGCTGGAGCGGCCCGACGCCGGCGCCGTGCCGGTGCGCGCCAAGGTGACGATCACCGAGATCACCGGCTCGGAAAGCTTCATCCATCTCGACTTCGCCGATGCGCGCTGGGTCATGCTGACCCATGGCATCCGCGATTTCGAGCCCGACGCCGAGGTCGAGGTGTTCATCGATCCGCGCCACATCATGGTCTTCGACGCAAACGGCAGCGCCGTCGTCGCGCCGAAGCTCGCGGCTTGAGGGGGAAGAGATGGCGCGCATCGACGTCAATCATGTCAGGCACTCCTACCTGCCCAACCCGCAGAAGGATGCCGATTTCGCGCTGAGGGAAGTGCACCACACTTTCGAGGATGGCGGCGCCTATGCGCTGCTCGGTCCCTCGGGCTGCGGCAAGACCACGCTGCTCAACATCATTTCGGGCCTGCTGCATCCGTCGCACGGAGAGCTGCTGTTCAACGGCAAGGACGTCACCAACCTGTCGACGCAGGAGCGCAACATCGCGCAGGTGTTCCAGTTCCCGGTGATCTACGACACCATGACCGTCTACGACAATCTGGCCTTCCCGCTGCGCAACCGCGGCGTGCCGGAAGCCGATGTCGACCGCAAGGTGCGCGAGACACTGGAGATGATCGACCTGGCGTCCTGGGCGAAGAAGAAGGCGAGGGGCCTGACGGCCGACCAGAAGCAGAAGATTTCGCTTGGCCGCGGCCTGGTGCGCTCGGATGTCAACGCCATCCTGTTCGACGAGCCGCTGACCGTCATCGATCCGCATATGAAGTGGGTGCTGCGCTCGCAATTGAAGCAACTCCACCGCCGCTTCGGCTACACCATGGTCTATGTCACCCATGACCAGACCGAAGCGCTGACGTTCGCCGACCAGGTGGTGGTGATGTATGATGGCGGCATCGTCCAGATCGGCACGCCGGCTGAATTGTTCGAGCGTCCGCGTCACACCTTTGTCGGCTATTTCATCGGCTCACCCGGCATGAACGTCATGCCGGTGGCGATCGACGGCAAGACCGCGACCATCGGCAGCCAGCGCATCGAACTGCCCGGCGCACCAAAGACTTCTACCGGGAAGACCGGCACCAGCGCCATCGAACTCGGCATCCGCCCCGAATATGTCAGGCTCGGCCGCGACGGCATGGCGGTGAAAATCAGCAAGGTCGAGGATCTCGGCCGCCACAAGGTGGTGCGCGCCAGCCTCGAAGGCCGCGAGATCGCGGCCGTCATCGGCGAGGACGAGAGCGTGCCGGCCGATCCGAAAGTGCGCTTCGACCCGGCCGGCATCAACATCTATGCCGATTCCTGGCGCGTCGAGATGGGGGCATAGATGGAAAAGACCTGGAACAACAAGGCCTGGTTCCTGGTGCTGCCGGTGCTGGTGCTGGTGGCGTTCTCGGCCGTCATTCCGCTGATGACGGTCGTCAATTATTCGGTGCAGGACACGTTCGGCAACAACGTCTTCTTCTGGGCCGGCACCGAATGGTTCGAGGAATTGCTGTCGTCCAGCCGGTTCTGGGAAGCGATGGTCCGCAACCTGATCTTCTCCTTCATCATCCTGGCCATCGAAGTGCCGCTCGGCATTTTCATCGCCCTCAACATGCCGAAGAAGGGCTGGGGCGTGCCGGTCTGCCTGGTGCTGATGGCGTTGCCGCTGCTGATCCCGTGGAACGTCGTCGGCACCATCTGGCAGGTGTTCGGCCGCAACGACATCGGTCTGCTCGGCTATTACGTCAATGCGCTCGGCATCGACTACAATTATGTCCAGGATCCGTTCGACGCCTGGGTCACCATCATCATCATGGATGTCTGGCACTGGACCAGCCTTGTCGTTCTGCTCTGCTACGCCGGCCTGGTTTCGATCCCCGATGCCTTCTATCAGGCGGCCAAGATCGACGGCGCCTCGCGCTGGGCGGTGTTCCGCTATATCCAACTGCCGAAGATGCAGCGCGTGCTGCTCATCGCCGTGCTGCTGCGCTTCATGGATAGCTTCATGATCTACACCGAACCCTTCGTCGTCACCGGCGGCGGCCCCGGCAATTCGACGACCTTCCTGTCGATCGACCTCGTCAAGACTGCGCTCGGCCAGTTCGACCTCGGTCCGGCGGCGGCGATGTCGCTGGTCTACTTCCTGATCATCCTGTTGTTGTCGTGGGTGTTCTACACCGTGATGACCAACTACGACGCGGAGCGCTGAGATGAGCGGCGCCAACGAGAGAGCTGACCGAGTGAGCGAGACGACAGCCGCGGGAAAACTGGCGAGCACGCTCTCGCAGGACCAGGTCGCCCGGCTGATGCGCAAGCGCGGCGAGGAATCGCGCTGGTGGTGGATCGTGCCGACGGTCTACATCATCGTGCTTCTGCTGCCGATCTACTGGCTCATCAACATGAGCTTCAAGACCAACGCCGAGATCGTGTCGTCGCTGACGCTCTATCCGCATGCACCTACGATCGCCAACTACGTCACCATCTTCACCGACGCCTCCTGGTATTCGGGCTACATCAACTCGATCACCTATGTGGTGATGAACATGGTGATTTCGGTCGCAGCGGCGCTGCCGGCGGCCTACGCCTTTTCGCGCTACCGCTTCCTCGGCGACAAGCACCTGTTCTTCTGGCTGTTGACCAACCGCATGGCGCCGCCGGCGGTGTTCGCGTTGCCCTTCTTCCAGCTCTACTCGGCCTTCGGCCTGATCGACACCCATATCGCGGTGGCGCTTGCGCACTGCCTGTTCAACGTGCCGCTGGCGGTGTGGATCCTCGAAGGCTTTATGTCGGGCGTGCCGAAGGAGATCGACGAGACCGCCTACATCGACGGCTACTCGTTCCCCCGCTTCTTCGTCAGGATATTCATGCCGCTGATCGCCAGCGGCATCGGTGTCGCCTGCTTCTTCTGCTTCATGTTCTCATGGGTGGAACTGCTGATCGCGCGCACGCTGACCACCACCGATGCCAAGCCGATCGCCGCCACAATGACCCGCACCGTTTCGGCCGCCGGCATGGACTGGGGCCTGCTCGCCGCCGCCGGGGTGCTGACGCTGATCCCAGGCGCGCTCGTCATCTGGTTTGTCCGCAATTACATCGCCAAGGGCTTCGCCCTGGGGAGGGTGTGACCATGAACCTCGACCTCACCTGGATGGCATGGACGTGGCCGACGGCGGCGTTCTTCGGCACCATTCTTCTGCTGCTGTGCGGCATGGCATTTTGGGAATTCGCCTCGCCGGGCGGCAATCCGCGCATCGGCATCCTGCGTTTCGAAACGACGCGCGGCGATCGTCTTTTCCTGTCGCTGCTTGGCAGCGCCTTTATCCATCTCGCTTGGCTGGGTCTTGTCGGATCCAACCTGTGGTGGGCTCTCGCTCTCTCCGTGGTCTACGCCGTCGGCGTGTTCCGCTACGTATAGAGGGGGAAACTGTTGGAGCGACCGCGTGCCGGCGGCCGCTCCAGATCGCACTTGAAACCTTAAAACAGTGGAGGAAACTAATGCGACGGCAATTTTTAACATCAACAACCGCACTTGTCCTGTTGCTCGGGGCAGGCAACGCCTACGCCGGAATGGACGAGGCCAAGGCGTTCCTGGACAAGGAAATCGGCCCGCTGTCGACGCTTGATCGCGCCGGCCAGGAAGCTGAAATGCAGTGGTTCATCGATGCCGCGAAGCCTTTCGCCGGCATGGACATCAAGGTCGTCTCGGAAACCATCGCCACCCACCAATATGAATCGCAGGTGCTGGCGCCGGCCTTTACCGCCATCACCGGCATCAAGATCACGCATGACGTCATCCAGGAAGGCGACGTCGTCGAGAAGATCCAGACCCAGATGCAGACCGGGCAGAACCTCTATGACGGCTGGGTCAACGATTCCGACCTGATCGGCACCCACTGGCGCTACCAGCAGGTCCGCAACCTGACCGACTGGATGGCGGGCGAGGGCAAGGACGTCACCAATCCGAACCTCGACCTGAAGGACTTTATCGGCACCTCCTTCACCACGGCGCCGGACAAGAAGCTCTATCAGCTGCCCGACCAGCAGTTCGCCAACCTCTACTGGTTCCGTTACGACTGGTTCAACGACGAGAAGAACAAGGCCGACTTCAAGGCCAAATACGGTTACGACCTCGGTGTCCCCGTCAACTGGTCTGCCTATGAGGACATCGCCGAATTCTTCACCGGCCGCGAGATCGACGGCAAGAAGGTCTATGGCCACATGGACTACGGCAAGAAGGATCCGTCGCTCGGCTGGCGGTTCACCGACGCCTGGCTGTCGATGGCCGGCAACGGCGACAAGGGCTTGCCGAACGGCCTGCCGGTCGACGAATGGGGCATCAAGGTCGACGAGAATTCGCGTCCTGTCGGCTCCTGCACGGCGCGCGGCGGCGACACCAACGGCCCGGCAGCCGTCTACTCGATCCAGAAGTACCTCGACTGGCTGAAGGCCTACGCTCCGGCCGAAGCACAGGGCATGACCTTCTCCGAATCCGGCCCGGTGCCGGCGCAGGGTGCGGTCGCGCAGCAGATCTTCTGGTACACCGCCTTCACCGCTTCGATGGTCGACGCGGGCGCCAAGGCCGTGCTGAACGACGACGGCACGCCGAAGTGGCGCATGGCCCCGTCGCCGCATGGCGTCTACTGGAAGGACGGCATGAAGCTCGGCTATCAGGACGTCGGTTCCTGGACGCTGATGAAGTCGACGCCGACCGATCGCGCCAAGGCCGCCTGGCTCTACGCGCAGTTCGTGACGTCGAAGACGGTCGACGTGAAGAAAAGCCATGTCGGTCTGACCTTCATCCGCGAGAGCACGATCCACGACAAGAGCTTCACCGAACGCGCGCCGAAGCTCGGCGGTCTGATCGAGTTCTACCGCTCGCCGGCTCGTGTCCAGTGGTCACCGACCGGCACCAACGTTCCTGACTATCCGAAGCTGGCACAGCTTTGGTGGCAGGCGATCGGCGATGCCTCGTCCGGCGCCAAGAGCGCGCAGGAAGCCATGGACTCGCTCTGCGCCGAACAGGAAAAGGTCATGAGCCGCATCGAGAAGTCGGGCGTCCAGGGCGATATCGGCCCGAAGATGGCCGAAGAGCATGATCTTGCCTACTGGAACGCCGACGCGGTCAAGAAGGGCAATCTCGCTCCTCAGCTGAAGATCGAGAACGAGAAGGAAAAGCCGATCACCATCAACTACGATGAACTGGTGAAGAGCTGGCAGAAGTAGTCTTGGCGTACGCGCCAGGATCATAGTGAACGGGGAGGCGGCATCTTGCCGTCTCCCCTGTTTGTATAAGCGAGCTACCGGGAGGAATAATGACCGGATACATCCTTGCGATCGACCAGGGCACGACTTCGACCAGGGCGATCCTGTTCGACGGCGAGATGAAGGTTGCCGGCAGCAAACAGCAGGAATTCACCCAGCACTATCCGGCCTCCGGCTGGGTCGAGCACGATCCCGAAGAAATCTGGGCAAGCGTCGTCGCTACGGTCAAAGGCGCGCTCAAGGTTGCCGGCCGCGCGGCGTCCGATGTGGCGGCGATCGGCATCACCAACCAGCGGGAAACCGTCGTCATCTGGGACAAGGCGACCGGCAAGCCGATCCACAATGCCATCGTCTGGCAGGACCGCCGCACCGCGCCGCTCTGCCAGAAGCTGAAGAAGCAGGGCCTGGAGAAAAAATTCACAAAAAAAACCGGGCTGCTGCTCGATCCCTATTTCTCCGGCACCAAGATTGCCTGGATGCTGGACAAGGTGAAGGGCGCGAGAAAACGCGCAGAAAAGGGCGAGTTGCTCTCCGGCACCATCGACAGTTTTTTGATCTGGCGGCTGACCGGCGGCAAGGTTCACGCCACCGACGCCACCAACGCCTCGCGCACGCTCGTCTATAACATCGAGACGAATGTCTGGGACGACGAGCTGCTCTCCATCCTGCGCATCCCGGCCGCAATGCTGCCCGAGGTCAAGGATTGCGCCGACGACTACGGCGTGACGGAGAAAAGCCTGTTCGGTGCCGAGATAAAGATCCTCGGCGTGGCGGGCGACCAGCACGCGGCGACCATCGGCCAGGCCTGTTTCGAGCCGGGCATGATGAAATCCACTTACGGCACCGGCTGTTTCGCGCTGCTCAACACTGGCGCCGATCTGGTGCGCTCGAAGAACCGGCTGTTGACCACCATCGCCTACCGGCTGAACGGCAAGACCACCTATGCGCTGGAAGGCTCGATCTTCATCGCTGGTGCGGCCGTGCAATGGTTGCGCGACGGCATCAAGGTGATCGGCAAGGCCGAGCACAGCGGCGTGCTGGCGGCAACCGCCGACCCGACCCAGAATGTCTATCTGGTGCCGGCTTTCGTTGGGCTCGGCGCGCCGCACTGGGACGCCGAAGCGCGTGGCGCGATCTTCGGGCTGACCCGCAATTCGGGTCCGGCGGAGTTTGCCCGTGCAGCACTGGAATCCGTAGCCTACCAGACGCGCGACCTGCTCGACGCCATGCGCAAGGACTGGAAGGGCGCTTCCGCCAAAACCGTGCTTCGCGTCGATGGCGGCATGGTGGCCTCCGACTGGACGATGCAACGGCTGGCCGACATCCTCGATGCGCCGGTCGACCGCCCGACCATTCTGGAGACGACGGCGCTGGGTGCCGCATGGCTCGCCGGCTCGAAGGCGGGTGTGTGGCCAAAGGCGAAGGATTTTGCCAGAAGCTGGGCGCTCGAGCGCCGCTTCAAGCCGGACATGGATGCTGCTGTCCGTTCGGTAAAACTGGCGGGTTGGCGCGATGCGGTGCGCAGGACGCTGAGCGCGTTCTGACGGTTTCGGCAGAAACAAAGGCCCACGCCGTTGTCGGCGCGGGCCTTCTACACAATACTTGGCAGTCACTCAGCTAGGTCAGTAGGGCGAATTGCACTGCTGCCGAGGACCGTAGTTCGGCTGAAAAGTGTTGTCCGACGCGCGATACGACCGGTAGCGGTCATAGCACCACTGCACATGCGAATCGCCGCCCCGGTAGACGCGGTTCTGGTTGTTGTTGACGATCGCGCCGGTAATCAGCGCGCCGGCAATGAATGCACCCGCCGGAAACCAGAAATCGCCGTGACGGCGATAGCCGTGGCGGTAATGGCGCGAGCCGCGATGGCCGTTCCAGTAGGCGCCGTCATTGTTGCTGCGCGAGAAATTGCGGTCGCCGTTGAAGTTGCGGTTTTTCATCCACGGCTTGTAGTCGACCGCCTGCACATCGGACGAAGCCGACGGGGCCTGCGGCGCAATCATTTGCGTGGCGCCAGCCGGCACGGCCGCGGAAGCTGCGAAAGAGGCTGACAATGTGGCCGCCAGCATACCCGATACGATCTTGTTCACGATCTTCTCCTTAAAAAGGGTGGTTGACGTCCCTTGTGGGGAGAGAACGGCCCGGCGGTGCGAAGGTTCCCGCCAAAACATTAAGTTGCTGATTTGCAATGTTTCTCCAGTCAACCGGAGAACAACAGACCCATCTCGCGCGCCTGCAGATTTTGAAGCGGTTACCTCAGCACCGGAGCGGCTCACCGGCCTCCTGCCAAGGCAATTTGCGGGGCGTCAGGCGATGGCAGGAACCTCTGTGAAAGGGCCATCTTTTTCCGGTTGACCGGTCGCGGCACTCTCCCTATGTTCCGCGCAATTTCGAGGGCGGCCTTTTAGAGCCCGCGGGAGCGCGTAGCTCAGCCGGTAGAGCAACTGACTTTTAATCAGTAGGTCATGGGTTCGAATCCCATCGCGCTCACCAAATTGCCGAGCAAAATCAACACGATATTGTTTCGCTACCGAAACGTATGGAGGCGGTTATCCACAGGGGCTAACTGGCTAACAGAAACGATCTTCCGGGGGAACCATGATCGATTGGGAGCAGATTCGAAGACATCGCCACGTGGAAGACGAGTCACCACCAGAATGGCCGACAGGAGTGCAGGCCATCAGCAGCAGCGGCCTTACCCTGCTGGGAATCCATGAAAAATCAGGCGAGCTGTACTGGGACGGTCAGCAGGTTGTGACGGCTCGGCGGCTCGCTAACTTCGAACGCTGGATGGCTGCGCTCGTGACTGCCGCGACAGTGGTCATGGCGCTGATCGAGGTTGGTCGCGCCGCAGGCTGGATCACTCATTGAAAAGCCCGCCACGTGAAGGCAGTGGGCCAATCTGGAGACGCAAGTGGCGACACCAATGAAGCGCATCTCTAGATGCGCGTAGTGCCATTCTCCCCACCACCAAAATGTCGTGCCGGCGGCGGCCGATCGTCGCTTCGCCCTTGATCTGATCCACAGCCCACCTCAACGATTCCGACCAGTGCCCGAACAAACCCAACCATATCGTTTGCCGTGATGGCTGCCTTGTCGGGACTTTGCCCAATGTGCTCGGCGGCTTTGCAACATGACAGGCGGATGAGATCGTAGTGTAAATCCCTTTCATCCTCCGGCAACGCCGCTAATTTCATGGTTCGGCGATGAATCAACCGCAGCAATTGTTCGAGAGCTGTTCCGACACTCATGCGCTTGCTCCGCATTGGTCGAGCGTCCGGGCGCTCCAGGCACGCGTTGGAACGTCGATGAGGAGGCGTTTTCCATCCTCCGTGCGGAAGGCTGCATCAGAGCCGTTAATATATCGTTTATTGCTAATATAAGACGCTTCGCAGAAGCCGCCCTGCCCAGGGCCGGGCGCCGGACGGCGCCTCCTCGAAATCGTTCGTGCAGCGCCATGTCAGCAGCGTTGTCATAAAAAGCCCGCTACCGTGAGGCAGCGGGCATCTGGAGAAAATCCAGTAGTTCAGTGACGCCCTTCCGGCGCCTCCATATATTGGGCGAACGCCGCAGCAGATGTGGACGACAGCCCCGGACGATCGCCGCCGCGATTTGCAGCATGTCGGATCGACTCCCGACGAGCTTCGCGACAACACGAGAACCGCAAATCAATTAGCACATGCTTAATTAGGTTCCGGAAAATTTTAACGAATCGTTGACCGCGCTGTCCCATTATAGGACGGCGCGGTCAAACCCCAACCGGACTGCGCAGGCGGCTCCGGCACCAAGCACCCCGCCCAACTGTCGGAGCCGCCACCTTCACCTAATATACCAGTAATGGTTGAATCAACTGTTACCGCACGTGCTTTCCAGTGCGCTTCCCTGACCGTTAGACTTTGACGGAACAAACAGGGAATTCCGGAATCGTCCATTGAACGTTCCGCATTTAGCCAATCGACATGCGACATTGATCCAAATTATTTTTGGCGCCGCTCAGCCGTCCACGCGACACTTCCTCAGCCATAGGCCCCCAGAAATTAGAAATGGCCGGTGCGGGGGGTTGCTTGGGCAAGCGAGGCGCACCGGCCATTGCGGGTTTGGATTTCGGGGGTCCCCCGCACTGCCTAAGCTATAGGCATATTAGGAATGACTCAATTACGACTGAAGTCCCTGGGACTTGCCCGCTCTATAAGCGTTTGCGCAACGCGCCTTCCTCGAAAATGGCTGAGAGGTCTACCTCATCATGAAACTGGGCATGAGGGTCGAAAGCCAGCCAAGACGCATGAGATCGAAGCTCTCTGAGGCGTGCGTTCTTTGCATGTCTGGCTTGGTATTGTTCCTCCTCAAACGGAGAAACAGAGTTTTCGCGAGGGTTCATGCGCACTCCCGATTAGCGCCATACCCTAAATGAACGATTGAGCCTTGAATTGGTTTCCTGTGGCCCGCCGGAGCGCGCTGCCGTTGGCCGTTGCCTGGCACCTGTACGACGCCCGTGCGCCCGCCAGCCTTTTCGTATCGTGCTCACCCGGACCTTGCCGGTGGGGCCGTCCAACCCTTGCCAGGGCGCTCTGCAAGGTCGTTGTCACGCATTGGGGCGCGGCTAATGCGGCAAGACGCTGATGACGATGGCCGCCAGCACCACGGCGATCACTGCAATCACGATCGCCGCGATCCGAATACGCTTCGCCCACACTTTGCGCCGAGGGCCAGCCACTGTCGTGGCCTCGTAGGCGCTGTAAATGCGCCGACCATCCTCCGCGAAGCGGTCGCTGTTGGGGTATGCCTTTTTGGGCTTTGGCCTAGGACGAAGAAAGCTCACCTGATCCCTCCCGAGAAACCGCTTCCGGTCCCTGTCTATTAGCACATGCTTGTATTTCTCTTGAAGCGGGAGCATGCTTACAGACGTGCGGGGGAGGCCACCAGGTTAACGGTGGAAAGGGGTGTAGTTCATGGAAACAGTTTGCTCCGTCCCCGGCGGGATTTGTCTCTTGTCGGTTTTCGTCAGTGTCACGATGGCGTTTGTCGTCATGGCGCCATTCGCAGCCACGCGCCTGCTCGTCTTGAGGATGCGCGAGCACTCGGTCGGACACCTTCAACCCGCCTGAATGTGTCGGCAGCGTCCTTCTCGTCTGCTGCGAGCCGCTTGAGCCCTTCAGGCCCATGGCTGGCGAGTGATCGCCTTGCCGCTCGCGGTGTTGAAGTCGTAGTGCTTGCATTCGTTTACCGTTGAGGCCCTGACTTTCAATCAGTAGGTCATGGGTCGGAATCCAATCGCGCTGTGCTTGCGTCGGCCCAGAGCGCAGCTTCCAACCTTGTCGCCAAACCCGTCGCGGGCTAAACTCAACCTTCCCAGGGGAGGGTTCAACCATGACACTTCAGCTTTCGGCGGATGCTGTAGCCCCTAAGGCGGCGACACCTCAAAAATACCTGTACGGCCCGGTCGCCGATTTCCTCATGCTGGGCGGCAGCGCGTTTCTCATTTTGCCGGTGCTGTTTCTCGTTCCGCTCGAGTACGAGGGTCCGGTTGCCGCAACGATGGTCTTCGTGGCCTATCTCGTGAACTATCCCCACTTCGCCCACTCCTACCAACTTTTCTATCGCAATTTCGGGCGCAAGGTATCTGGCAGCGGCTACGACAGGAGCCTGCAGCTCCGCTACATCTTCGCGGGCATTGTCGTGCCGTTGGTCATGGCTGGATTCTTTGCCTATGGCGCAGCGGCGGCGAACACGCGCCTGCTCGGCTATGCAACCAACGCCATGTTCTTTTTCGTCGGCTGGCACTACGTCAAGCAGGGCTACGGCATGCTGATGGTGGATGCGGTACTCAAGCGCAAATTCTTCGACGATCGCGACAAGAAGGTGCTGCTGGTCAACTCCTATGCCGTGTGGATCCTGGCATGGCTGCAGACGAATACGGCAGTCACCCAGGGCAAATATTACGGCCTCGACTACTACACATTCGCAGCCCCTTCCTGGGTCACCGACATTGCCCTGCTGGCGGCCGTTGCGTCGACGGCGGCCACGCTTTTGATGCTGGTCAATCGCTGGCGAAAGAACGGCGGCGGTCTGCCCTATAACGGCCTGGTGGCCTATGTCGCGTCGCTCTATCTTTGGATCCTGATTGCCAGAATAAACCCGCTCTGGCTGCTGATCGTGCCAGCGCTTCACTCGCTGCAGTATCTCGCCGTGGTCTGGCGCTATCAGACCAATGTCGAGCGCGACAGCTCCGATGCCGAAAGCGATCCGCAGCCCAAGGTCCTGTCCTTTCTCGGCCCCCTCTACAGGTTTCGGCTCCTCGGCTTTATCGTCGGCGGCACCGCCCTCGGCTATCTCGGCTTCTGGCTGATCCCATCGGCGCTGACGGCTTTGATCCCGTACGACCGGCAAGTCCTCGGTTCATCGCTGTTCTTCTTCATCGTGCTGATCTTCATCAACGTGCATCACTACTTTCTGGACAACGTGATGTGGCGCCGCGGCAACCCGGAGGTGTCGAAGTATCTGTTCCGGTAAGCCACAGAATTCAGGGGCTTTCACGAAACCAGCGAGACGTTGCCGCCGGCGTGGCGCTCGATGCGGCCGGCGAGGTCGAGTTCCAAAAGCACCATGGACACCTGCGCGGCATTGAGGCCGGTGTGGCGGATGATCTCGTCCACCGCCACGGGCGTTGGTCCGAGCGCTTCGAGCACGCCGGCACGCTCGTCCTCGCCGGGCGGCGGCGTTGCCGATAGATCGGGCAGCTTTTCCGGTGGCGAGGGCACAGCCCTTGGCGTCCGCTTGCCGGCCAGAGGCGCGATCGCTCCGGAAACATCAGCCGCTTCGGTGACAAGCATGGCGCCATCCTTGAGCAGGCCGTTGGAGCCGGCGCAACGCGGATCGAGCGGCGAACCCGGCACGGCAAAGACCAGCCGGCCCATTTCGCCGGCTAGGCGCGCGCTGATCAGCGAGCCGGAGCGTTGCGCCGCTTCGATCACCACCAGTCCGAGGGCCGCACCCGCGACAAGCCGGTTGCGGCGCGGAAAATCCTGCGCCCGCGGCTGCCAGCCGAACGGCATTTCCGAAATGACGGCGCCGCCGCGTTCGGCGATGTCATTGGTGAGACCGGCATTTTCAGGCGGGTAGGGAACATCGAGCCCGCCGGCCAGCACCCCAATCGTGCCTGTCGCAAGGCTGCCCTGATGTGCCGCCGTGTCGATGCCGCGCGCCAGGCCTGAGACGATGGCGTAGCCGTCGCGGCCAAGATCCGCCGCCAGCATGCGCGCCATCTTGATCCCGGCGAGCGATGCGTTGCGGGCGCCGACAATGGCGACCGCCGGCAGGCGGAACACCGCAGCCTCGCCTTTCATGGCAATCAGCGGCGGCGGATTGTCCATATTCTTGAGCATCGGCGGATAGTCCGCCTCGCCAATGCCGACGAAGCGGGCGCCGGCGACGCCGGCCGCTTCCAGTTCTGCTTCTGCCTCGGCCTCGGAGGGAATGCGAACGATCTTCCTGGCGCCGCCCGAAATCATCAGCTCGGGCAACATCTCAAGCGCCGCCTCAGCCGAACCGAAACGGTTGATCAGTTCGCGAAACGAGGCCGGGCCGACATTTTGCGTGCGGATCAGACGCAACCAGCTCAGCCGCTGCCGGTCGCTGAGGCGCGGCCCGGCGGCGGGCTTGCTCAACCCTTGGCTCCGATCTTGCCCTCGGTGCCGGCAAGCAGGCGCGAAATGTTGGCGCGATGTTTGAAGATGACGATCAGGCTCATCACCAGGAACAGCCCGGCGGTCTCCGGTGTGCTCCAGAAATAAAGCGCTATCGGCACGATGACCGCCGCCGCAAGCGCCGCCAGCGAGGAATAGCGAAACAGGAAGGCCATCGCCAGCCAGACGACGATAAAGATCAGCGCCACATGCCAGCCCAGCGCGATCAGCACGCCGAGATAGGTGGCCACGCCCTTGCCGCCTTTGAACACGAGCCAGACCGGAAACAGATGGCCAAGAAAGGCGCCAAGACCTGCCCAAAGTCCAAGACCGGCCCACAGTCCGAAGTCGTGCCCAAAATGGCGCGCAATCATCACCGCCGCCGTACCCTTCAGCGCGTCGAGCACCAGCGTCGCGGCGGCGAGGCCCTTGTTGCCGGTGCGCAGCACATTGGTGGCGCCGATATTGCCGGAGCCGATCTTGCGCACATCGCCCAGACCGGCGGCGCGGGTGATCAGCAGGCCGAAGGGAATCGAGCCTAGGAGATAGCCGAACAGCAATGCCAGGATGACGTTGTAACTCATTGTTTCCCCCCGCATTTCTCTCGCAGCTGATAGGCGTGCAATATGCCGCGATCGCTCTAGGCTGAAAACACTGTGCGGCCCGCCACCAGCGTTTGCAAGACCATGCCTTGCAGCCGCGCGCCTTCGAAACAGGTGTTTTTCGAGCGCGAGCGGATGCCGCTTTCGCTGACGATCCAGGGCTCTTCGAGATCGATGACCGCGAGATCGGCCGGCGCGCCGGGCTTCAGACTGCCGCCGGGCAGGCCGAACAGTTTGGCCGGCGCCGTGGACAGTGTCTCGACCAGTCTGAGTAATGGCAAATCGCCATTGTGGTAGAGGCGCAGCGCTGCGCCCAGCAGAGTCTCCAGCCCGATCGCGCCGGCAGCGGCATCGGCGAAGGGCAGGCGCTTGGTGTCGACATCCTGCGGGTCGTGCGAGGAGACGATGATGTCGATCGTGCCGTCCTTGACCGCCTCGATCATCGCCAGCCGGTCTTCCTCGGCGCGCAAAGGCGGCGTCAGCCGGAAGAAGGTGCGGTATTCCCCGACATCGTTCTCGTTGAGCGACAGATTGTGGATCGCAACGCCCGCCGTGACATTGGCCTGGTCGGCTTTCGCCCGCGCCACCGCTTGCGCGGCCATTTCTGTCGAGATCTTGGCTGCGTGGTAGGCGCCGCGCGTCAGCCTGGCCAGCGCCAGGTCGCGCTCCAGTGGAATGGACTCGGCCTCGCGCGGAATGCCGGCAAGGCCGAGCCAGCTGGCATAGAGGCCCTCATTCATGACGCCGGCCGAGGCGAGGTCGCCATCCTGCGTCTCATGCGCGATGACGCCGCCGAAATCGCGGGCATAGGTCAGCGCCCGGCGCATCACCAACGCGCTGGATATTGTGTGGCGGCCATCGGTGAAGGCGACCGCGCCGGCCTCGCGCAGCAGCCCGAACTCGGTCATCTCGCGGCCGGCAAGGCCCTTGGTGATCGCCGCGGCCGGGAAGATGTTGACGATTGCCGTGTCCCGCGCGGTGCGCAGCACGAATTCCACCAGCGCGACATTGTCGATCACCGGGTCGGTGTCGGGCATCATGACGACGGAGGTGACGCCGCCGGCCGCCGCCGCAATGCTTGCCGAAGCGATGGTCTCGCGGTGTTCGCCGCCTGGCTCGCCGATGAACACGCGCGCATCGATCAGGCCGGGGATGATCGCCTTGCCGGCGCAGTCGACGACTGTGGCTCCGGCCGGCGCGCCCTGGTTCAGGGCAGCCTTGCCAGCCGCAACGATTTTCTTCCCCTCGACGATAACGGTGCCGGTCTCGTCGATGCCGCGTGACGGATCGACGATGCGGGCGCGCTCAAAGACCGTCGTGCTCATGCGCCGCGACCCTCGTTGCGGCGCGGGTCGAGCAGCGCTTCCATCACCGCCATGCGCACGGCAACACCCATCTCGACCTGTTCCTGGATAACGCTTTGCGGGCCGTCGGCGATTTCCGACGCGATCTCGACGCCTCGGTTCATCGGTCCGGGATGCATGACCAGCGCGCCGTCCTTGGCCGCCTTCAGCTTCTCGGCATCGAGCCCGAAATAGCGGAAATATTCGCGCACCGAAGGCACGAAGGCGCCTTCCATGCGCTCGCGCTGCAGGCGCAGCATCATCACCACGTCGGCTCCCTTCAGCCCTTCGGCCATAGAGCGCGAGACGATGACGCCCATTTTCTCGATGCCGGACGGCAACAGCGTCGAGGGTGCCACGACCCGCACCTGCGCGCCGAGCGCGTTGAGGAGCATGATGTTGGAGCGCGCGACGCGCGAATGCAGAATGTCGCCGCAGATCGCCACGATCAGCTTCGACAGCGGTCCTTTGGCACGGCGGATGGTCAGCGCGTCAAGCAGCGCCTGTGTCGGATGTTCGTGCGCGCCGTCGCCGGCATTGACCACCGAGCAGCCGACCTTTTGCGCCAGCAGCGCGGCAGCACCCGCCGACTGGTGGCGGATAATGAGGATGTCGGGCCGCATCGCGTTCAGCGTCATTGCCGTGTCGATCAGCGTCTCGCCCTTCTTCACCGACGAGCTCGCCACCGACATGTTCATGACGTCGGCGCCGAGCCGTTTGCCGGCCAGTTCGAACGACGACTGCGTGCGGGTCGATGCTTCGTAGAAAAGGTTGATCTGAGTGCGGCCGCGCAGCGTCGAGGTTTTTTTCTCCGACTGCCGGGAAATCGCGACTGCGCGATCGGCCCGGTCGAGCAAAAGCTCGATATCACCGGGGGAAAGATCGCGGATGCCCAGAAGATGGCGGTGAGGATAAAGCGGCAGGGACGAAGCGTCGGTCATCTCAAGGCGCTGCTATAGGGGGGAGAATTCCCTGCCGCAAGCGCCAGCTTCGGATTGCGGCCTTTCTCCCCGGTATTTTCGTCGCGCGCGCCGGCCGGCTTGGGCTATATCTAGCCGATGGCTCGGATTCGAAGCCTTTGTAGCGATAAGGCCATTCTACCTTCAGAAGGATCGGGCGTGACCGACGACGTGACCAACCAGCCGCCGCCGCTGACGGGCGGCAACGCCTGGCGGGGCGATCCGTTGCTGATCCAGCTCGCCGAGCGTTTTTCCGATCCGGTGCGCAAGGATCTCGACGGGCTTGGCCGGTTCGTCCTGACGCAGGAGGCGCAGGAGCTGGCGCGCCTCGCCAATGTCGAGACGCCGAAGCTCCGCACCCATGACCGCCAGGGCCGGCGCATCGACCAGGTCGAGTTCCACCCGGCCTATCACGCGCTGATGCGCCGCTCGGTTGCCGGCGGCCTGCATTCCTCGATCTGGGAGAATGGCGACAACGAGATCGGCCGTCGCCATCAGGTGCGCGCCGCGCGTTTCTATCTGACCGCCGAACTCGAGACCGGGCATCTCTGCCCCATCACCATGACCAGCGCTTCGCTGGCCGCCCTGATGGCCAGCCCAAAGCTGTTTCGCGAATGGGCGCCGCGCGTGACGACGCGCAAATACGACCAGAGCCAGAAGCCGCCGGTCGAAAAGACCGGGCTGACGCTCGGCATGGGCATGACCGAAAAGCAGGGTGGCACCGACGTGCGCGCCAACACCACACGGGCCGAGCGCGCCGGCAGCGGCTTTTATCGCCTCACCGGCCACAAATGGTTCATGTCGGCGCCGATGTCGGATGCTTTTCTCGCGCTTGGGCAAGCGCCGGAAGGGCTTTCCTGCTTTCTCGTGCCGCGCATCCTCGGCGACGGCTCCGGCAACGGTTTCCGTTTCCAGCGGCTGAAGGACAAGCTCGGCAACCGTTCCAACGCGTCCTCGGAGGTGGAGTTCGTCAATGCCATCGGCGAGATGGTCGGCGAGCCCGGCGCCGGCGTGAAGACGATCATGGACATGGTCACGCTGACCCGGCTCGACTGTGCCGTCGCCTCGTCGGCGATCATGCGTGCTGGCCTTGCCGAGGCCGTCCATCACACCCGCCACCGCCAGGTGTTCGGCTCGACGCTGATCGAACAGCCCCTGATGCAGCGCGTGCTGGCCGACATGGCGCTCGATGTCGCCGCCGCCACAGCACTTTCGTTCCGGCTGGCGCGTTCCTTCGACGAGGCGGCCAGCGATCGCGGCGAGGCGGCCTTTGCCCGCGCCATGACCCCGGTCGTCAAATACTGGGTGTGCAAGATCGCGCCGCCGCTGCTCTATGAGGCGATGGAATGCCTTGGCGGCAATGGCTATGTCGAGGAGGCGCCGCTCGCCCGCTACTATCGCGAAGCCCCGGTCAATGCGATCTGGGAAGGGTCGGGCAATGTCATGGCGCTCGACGTGCTGCGTGTGCTTGGCCGCGCGCCCGGCCTGTTCGAGGAGGTGCTGGCCGGCATCGACCGCGATCTCGGCGCCGGCGGACGCGGCACTATCGGCGTGCTCAAGGCAGCCATGCAGGTTGCCGGCACCGATGAGGGGTCAGCCCGTCTGCTCACCGAACAACTGGCGCTGTCGGCGGCGGCGGCGGAATTGCGCCGGCTGGGGGCAGGGCGGATCGCCGATGCCTTCGTCGAGACGCGGCTCGCCGGCCAGTGGCGCAACACCTACGGCATGCTCGATTCGCGCCACGATGCGCGCATGATCATCGACACCCTCTATCCGCCGGTCAACTGAAGCCGGCTGCACAGCTTTTCACCACGAATTTACTGCCGCCTGTGGATGGACGTTAACCTTAACAAATGGTTTCCGTTGCAGCGGCGGGCCGCAAAGCCCACTGTCTTTGTCACTAAAGCAGGAATGCCATGCGTGCTATTTTGACCTCTTTTCTGGCCTTGCACTGGGCGGTGGTTTTCGCCCTGCTGGCGTTCATCTGTATGGATGGAAACCGCGGCGTTGCGGGCGCTCTGGGGGTACTTGGCGTCGTCATGGAAAACACCCTTCCGGTCGATCTCGACAATGCTGCCGTCGTGGCGCCGCTGGCCATTGCGCTGCTGGTCGTCGCGGTGCTGTTTTGCTGGGTCTTCGTCGAGAGTTTGGTTAACGCCGCAGCGAGCCCCGACGGTGCCGACAGCGTGGCGCGGACCGCCTTTATTTCCGCATCCGCCGTCCTGTCGCTCATCCTGATCGGCGGCGCCGCGCAAGGCATCAACGGCCTGTTCATGGTTGTTGCCGTGCAACTGGCGGCACTTCTGGCCTCCTACGTCGCCATGCTTGCCGAGCGGAGATCGGTTTTCGCCGGCGCGGTTTCGCGGGAGGCCGAGAGCCGCGCCACGGCGCATGCGATGGCACAAGGCGCCGCGCACGGATCCTTGCTGTCGCGTATTTCCGGCCGGCCCGACATTGGTCCCAGAGATGGCGGTCCCAGAGATGGCGGTCCCAGAGATGGTGGCCCCAGAGATGGTGGCCACAGAGGCGGCTCCAGCCGCAGGGACGGTCACTGATGCGTACGCTGTTCGCATTGTGGGCCGCCCCGCTCGCTCTGTTCTGGGGCTGGTTCTTCCTGTCGCTCAACGACATCAATTTCGGCTACGTTATGCTCAGCCGGCAGCTGCATGATGTCGTGTTCCAGCTCTACGGCCAGATGCTGGGCATCGATCCGGCGATCATTCCGGGTATGGTGGCAAGGGCCTGCGTCTTTGACGGCTTCCTGCTGATGGCGCTGTGGGCGTTCCGCCGCCGACGCAAAATCGCCGCCTGGATCAGGCGGAAGGTGGGGAATTCGGTTCCGTCCGATCGGATGAGCCAAGCGACTGGAGCCGGTCCAGAACTCCCTGCAGAATAAAGGCCGCCGCCGCCGAATCGATCTTGCCGGCGCGCTTTCGGCGCGAGAAATCCATCTCGATCAGCGTCCGCTCGGCCGCGACCGTCGACAGCCGCTCGTCCCACAGCACGAAGGGCAGGTCGGTCATCCCAGCCATGTTGCGCACGAAGGCGCGGGATTTCTGGGCGCGCGGACCTTCCGACCCATCCATGTTGATGGGCAGGCCGAGCACAAATGCGCCGACATTGTCCTTCTGCAATTGGGCAAGCAGCGCTGCCGCATCCAGCGAAAATTTCTTGCGCAGGATCACCGGGCGCGGATGCGCGAAAGACAGGCCGCGGTCGGAAACAGCGACGCCGATCGTCTTGTCGCCGAGGTCGAGCCCGGCCAGCGTCCTGCCGCCTTCCAGGCGTGCCGGCAGATCCTCGATTGCTATGATGCCCAACGGCTTTCCCCAAAACCAGTTTTACCGTGACCCAGTCTTACCGTCACAACGAGCGTGACACGTTCTTTTGAACCGCGAGCGTACTATGTCACTTTAATTTCGCAGCCGGCGTTCTATCTTCCGGCGCAACCAAAATCGAGGAACACGATTGATGAAATTGACCTGGTACGGACATTCGGCCTTTCGCATCGAGACATCAGGCGCGACCATCCTCATCGACCCCTATCTCATCGGCAATCCGTCATGGACGGGTGGCTGGGAGGGGCCGGCGGAGGGCGTCACCCATGTCCTTTTGACCCACGGCCACAATGACCATGTCAGCGGCGCGGTGGAGGTGCTGAAGAAGAGCGGTGCCCAGCTGGTCGCCAATTTCGAGATCTGCATGTACCTGGTCGGCAAGGGCGTCGACGGCAACAAAATCAATCCCGGCAATCTCGGCGGCACCGTCGATTGCGGCGCCTTCACCACCACCTTCGTCCAGGCGCTGCACTCCTCGTCGTTCGGCCTCGATGGTGGCCAGAACGTTTATCTCGGCAACCCCGGCGGTCTGGTCCTGCATTTCCCGGAGGACAAGACGCTCTACCATATGGGTGACACCGACATCTTCTCAGACATGGCGCTGATCAACGAATTGCACGAGCCGAAGATCGGCATCGTGCCGGTCGGTGACCGCTTTACCATGGGCGGTGCGGTGGCGGCCCTTGCCTGCCGGCGCTTCTTCCACTTCGACACGGTCGTGCCCTGTCACTTCGGCACCTTCCCGATCATCGACCCGACGGCGGAAAAATTCGTCACCGGCCTCGAAGGATCTGGCGTCGACGTGGCCTTGCCAGCAATCGGCCAAACGATCACACTATAGAGCGATCGCTTGGACGATCCCTTGTCGCAAAAGGGAATGAAATCATGGCCTTGAGAAGGACTCTTTGCGTGTCGATGCTGGTTGCGGCGTCGCCCGCATCGGCCGCCGAGGACTTCATCAAGGGCGTCTATCTCCAAACCCAGGAGCTTTGCGCGCAAGCCAAAAAGGACACGTTGCAGACCCTGATCGACGCCGGCAATGTCATCTTGTCGGCGGACGGCCTGCAAAGCGTCGAGTATAATTGCGAGTTCGTCCAGGTCACCAAGGCGACGCGCTCGCCGAGCTGGGCGGTCACCGCCATCTGCCAGGAGCCGGGCTTCCTCTTTCCCGACGTGCTTTCGATCACGCAGATGAACGCGACGCAAATCGACATCGTTTCGGTGCGCCCGACCGCCGACGAAGGCGAGCAGGCCGGCAATGGCGGCAGCTATTACCTTTGCGACGGCGTGTCCTTACCATAGGCAGAAATTTGCCGCCGGCGGCATGATGCACCGCACACATCCGCGTGCTAGCGTGATCCCATGGGGATGCTGAAACGGGTGAGATCGCTTCTGCGGGAAGAGCAGCCGGTGTTCCGGAAGCTTGAACTGCATGTCGCGCATGGCTGCAACCTGGCCTGCGAAAGCTGTTCGCACTATTCCAACCACTCTCATGCCGGCACGGTGTCGCTTGAGGATGCCGACCGCTGGATGGAGCTGTGGAGCCGGCGCGTCTCGGTCACCCGGTTTTCCCTGCTTGGCGGTGAGCCCACCATCCATCCGCAACTGCCGCAATTTGTCGGTCTGGTGCGGCGGCATTGGCCGCGCACGCAGATCGAGATCGTCTCGAACGGCTTCTTCCTGCATCGCCACCCGACACTGCCGGTCGTCCTTGCGGCGGATCCGGGCGCTCGCCTCGTCATCTCCGTGCATCATGATTCCGAGGAATACCGCGACCGGCTGAAACCGGTCTTCGCCTTGCTGGAACAATGGCGGCAGGAGCACGGTTTCGTCGCCAGGGTGCGTCCGGCGCACAAGAACTGGACCCGGCGCTACGAAGGTTTTGGCGACACTATGCTGCCCTACGAGGATGGCGACCCGCGCGCCAGCTGGGAGGCCTGTCCGGCCCGCCACTGCAAGCAGCTCCTCGATGGGCGCATCTGGAAATGCGCTGCATTGGCTTATTTGCCGATGCAGAAGGCAAAATACCGCCTTTCCGACAAATGGGATCGCTATCTCGCCTATCAGCCGCTCGACCCGGATTGCTCACGCGCTGAACTCGACGCTTTCGCCGCCCTCGAGGACGAAGCCGCATGCGGCATGTGTCCGGCCAAGGAGCGCTTGTTCGAATTGCCGCTTCCGTTGCGTCTGCCAAAGGCCCGGGCCAGCACCGCAGTACAGCCTTGAGCACGATCGATGTTGCGCGGCACGCGCCGCGCCGCTATAGCGCCATCTGGTTTTCCCAAAGGCTAAAGACATGTCCGTTGATCTGCAGACTGTGAAGCGCGTCGCGCGTCTCGCCCGCATTGCGGTGAGCGAGGAGGATGCCGAGCGCATGACCGGCGAGCTGAACGCCATTCTGGGCTTCGTCGAGCAGCTGAACGAGGTCGATGTCTCCGGCATCGAGCCGATGACCTCGGTGACGCCGATGGAGATGAAGAAGCGCCAAGACATCGTCACCGACGGCAACAGGGCCGCCGACATCGTCGCCAACGCGCCGGCCACCGACGAGAATTTCTTCCTCGTGCCGAAGGTCGTGGAGTAGCCGGCCGATGGCAATCGAGATCGCCATCGAAACGCCGCTGCAGGACGATGTCCGCGCTTTGGTCGAAGAGCTCAACGCGACGCTGCTCGAACTGACGCCGCCGGAGCATTGCTACCATCTGACTGTCGAGCAGATGGCGGGCGACGACACCACGGTCTTCATCGCCCGCGACGAAGGCCTTGCCATCGGCTGCGGCGCGCTGAAGCGCCATGATGCCAGCGTTGGCGAGGTCAAGCGTATGTATACGCGGCCCTCGCATCGCGGCCGCAAGATCGGCGCCAAGATCGTCGAGCAGGTCGAGACGCTGGCGCGCAGCGAAGGGCTGAAGCGTCTGGTGCTGGAAACCGGCGATCGTCATCCCGCTGCCTGGACCGTCTACGAACGCGCCGGCTTCTCGCGCTGCGGCCCTGTGCTGGATTATCCCGATTCCGAGTGGTCGGTGTTTTACGAAAAGAGCCTTTGATGAGCGAACTGACCCATCTGACGATTTCGCAAGCCCGCGCCAAGCTGCGCGGCAAGGAGATCTCCGCCGCCGAGATCACCGAGGCCTATCTCTCGGCAATAGAGCGCGCCAATCCTGTGTTGAATGCCTACATTGTCGTCACCGGCGACAAGGCGCGCGATATGGCCAAGGCTTCCGACGCCAGGCTGGCGAAGGGCGAGGGCGGTGCGCTGGAAGGCATCCCGCTCGGCATCAAGGACCTGTTCGGAACCGAAGGCGTCCACACCCAGGCCTGCAGCCATGTGCTCGACGGCTTCAAGCCGCGTTACGAATCGACCGTCACCGCCAATCTGTGGGCCGACGGCGCCGTCATGCTGGGCAAGCTCAACATGGATGAGTTCGCCATGGGCTCGTCCAACGAAACCTCCTACTACGGCCCGGTCGTCAATCCGTGGCGGCGCTCGCGCCTTGATACGGTGGTGATGCCGACCACGCATCAGGGCGATGGCGGTTTTGTTTCGGCCGGCGGCACCAAGACCGCGCGCACGCTGGACAACGCACAGCTGGTGCCCGGCGGCTCGTCGGGCGGCTCGGCTTCGGCCGTCTCGGCCTTCCTCTGCGCCGGTGCCACGGCCACCGACACCGGTGGCTCGATCCGCCAGCCCGCCGCCTTCACCGGTACGGTCGGCATCAAGCCGACCTATGGCCGCTGCTCGCGCTGGGGCATCGTCGCCTTCGCTTCGTCGCTTGATCAGGCCGGACCGATCGCCCGAGACGTGCGCGATGCGGCGATCCTGTTGAAGTCGATGGCTTCGGTCGATGCCAAGGACACCACGTCGGTCGATCGGCCGGTGCCGGACTATGAGGCGGCGATCGGCAAGCCGATCAAGGGCATGAAGGTCGGCATTCCCAGGGAATACCGCGTCGACGGCATGCCGGAAGAGATCGAGGCGCTGTGGCAGAAAGGCATTGCCTGGCTGAAGGATGCCGGCGCCGAGATCGTCGACATTTCATTGCCGCACACCAAATATGCTTTGCCGGCTTATTATATCGTCGCACCCGCCGAGGCGTCGTCCAACCTCGCGCGCTATGACGGCGTCCGTTACGGTCTGCGCGTGCCGGGCAAGGACATTGTCGACATGTATGAAAAGACCCGCGCCGCCGGTTTCGGCCGCGAGGTCAAGCGCCGCATCATGATCGGCACCTATGTGCTGTCTGCCGGCTACTATGACGCCTACTATCTGCAGGCACAGAAGGTGCGCAATCTGATCAAGCGTGACTTCGAGACCGTCTTTGCCGCCGGTGTCGACGTCATCCTGACGCCAGCGACGCCGTCCGCCGCCTTCGGCATCGCCGACGAGGACATGGCTGCCGACCCGGTGAAGATGTACCTCAACGACATTTTCACGGTCACCGTGAACATGGCCGGCCTGCCGGGCATTGCCGTGCCCGCTGGCCTCGACGCCAAGGGCCTGCCGCTCGGCCTGCAGCTGATCGGCCGTCCTTTCGACGAGGAAACCCTGTTCCAGACCGCCGCAATCATCGAGCACGCGGCGGGAACCTTCCAGCCGGAGAAATGGTGGTAGCATGCCGCCCCCGTCTCGCATTTCCATCGTCGAGACGGGAAACGAACTGCTGATCACGAACCCGCCCCGCACCTCGGATTTCAGGACAGGCTTTGTGCTGATCGGGGCAGCGATCGTTGCCTACACCGGCTACATGGGATTGACCGACACGTCGTCCGCAACGCTCACCACCGGCACTCTCGGCCTGCTGTCGTTCTTGGCGGTCATTGCCCTTTTCACCTATTTCCTCGGCAAGGACTTCATCTGGCTGGTCTTCGGCAAGGAAACCCTGCGGCTAACCGACGCCGCAGCCGTGCGCTCGGTGAGGAGTTCTTTGCGAAATCGTTCGTCATTGCCTTTGAAAGGGCACCTTAGGGTCGAAATCCTCGACCATACCTATCCAACCGATGAAGCCGGGTTGTCGGAAGTCATCAGCTTGACCAACGCCAGCGGCATCCTCGTTTTCGGCAGGGAGTTGAGCCGTTCCGAGGCGGAGGCGGTGGCGGATGCGGTCGAGCACTTTATCGGCAGTCGAAATTTGAGCTTGCGATAGGAAGCCAATGTTCTTCTATCTCTCCAAGATATTCTGGTTCTTCGTCCAGCCGCTCAATTTGGCGATCTTCCTGCTGCTGGCCGGCTTGCTCGCGGCGCCGTTCGGCCGGCGTCGGTTGGCCGCGACAGGCAGCGTGTTCGCCTTCCTGATTCTCGCACTGTCGGCCTGGACGTCGCTTGGCGCCATGATGCTCAATCCGCTCGAAGAGCGCTTCCCAAGGCCGCCGCTGCCGCAGAAGGTCGACGGCATTGTCGTGCTGGGCGGCGGTTTCGAGGGCGCCATCAATCTGGTGCGCGGCGGCTACGAGTTGAATTCCGGCGGCGACCGCATGGTTGAGACCGCGATCCTCGCCCGGCGCTTTCCCGAGGCGAAGGTGGTTATCTCGGGCGGTACCGGCGAACTGTTTGGTGACGCCGAAGCCCGGTGAGACCTGGCTGCTGGTGACCTCGGCCTTCCACATGCCGCGCGCCAAGGCGCTGTTCGACAAGGCCGGTTTTGCGACGGTTGCGTGGCCTGTCGACTACCGCACCTCGGGTAAGGAAGGCTTTGGCCTGTTCCGCGACAACGCACCCGATTCGCTGCAGACAACGACCATGGCGATCCGCGAATGGATCGGCCTTGCCGCCTATTGGTTGTCGGGCCGGATCGACCAGCTTTTCCCCGGACCAGGCGGCTGACCGATCACTGCTTGCCTGGCGGCGGAAAAGAACTGGCGCCGCACCAGCACCGCCAGAAGCAGCAGCGTCGACAGCACGAACACGATCGGGTCAACGAACCAGCCGAGATAGCCGATGGAGAAGAACACGGCGCGTAGGCCTGAATTGAAATGCTTGCCGGCCAGCATATTCATGCGCGCCGCGCGCCACACCGCCGTTTCGCTGACCGGATTGCGCGAGGCTTCGCCATGCGGGATCGGCACCGCGCCGATCAGGATCGTGCAGTAATTGAAGAGGCGGTAGGCCCAGCCGAACTTGAAGAAGGCGAAGGCCAGGATCAGCACCAGGCCGAAGACCTTGATCTGAAAGGCCGAGCGCGTCGAAGTCGCATTCAACGGCAGGTCATTCAGCACGGCAAGCACCTGGTCCGAGGCGCCGAGCAGCGCAAAGCAGCCGCCGAGCGCAATCAGCGAACTCGAGGCGAAGAAAGCGGTGCCTTGCTGCAGGCCGCTCATGATGGCGGTGTCGACGATGCGGATCTCGCGCTCGGCCATGGTGCGCATCCAGGCCTCGCGCTGCACATTCATGGCCATCGTCAGCGACACACGGCTGACCAGTCTGCCGTCGGACGCCAGCGTATGCAGCACCCATGCAAGGAGGAAGAAGGCCAGCGCCGCGAGATCGGCTGTCGACAGATGGAAGGAATCGCCCATGCGTCTCTTTTATCACAGGCCAGCCAACCGTTTCGACTGTTGGCTCAGGCCGGCAAAGGCGCGGCGGCTTCCATCTGCAACGCCTCGACGACGCTGTCAGTCCCGGTGATCCATCCGAGGGCGTGTTCGAAATTCCACAGCGTCGACTGGCGATTGAAATCGGGGCCAGAATGGTTCATCGCGTCCTCGACCAGGATCGGCCAGAATTCCAGCATGTAGGCGTCGCGCGCGGTGGCATCGACGCAGATGTTGGTGGCGACCCCGGTGAACAGCAGATTTCGGATCTTGCGGGCGCGCAGATACGATTCCAGGCCGGTGTTGCAAAAGCCGCTGTAGCGCGATTTGCGGATGATTTGATCGCCCGGTTCCGGCTTCAGCGCGTCGGCGATCTGCCAATCCCAGCTGTTGTCGATCAACAGTTTGCCGGCAAGTTCCGGACGCTCGCGCATCATGACCATTCCCAGTTCCTTGTGATGGTTCGGGGACGAAGGGTCTCCCGCATCGCTGAGATCGGGCTTGTACGACATCTGCAGGTAGATGACGCCGACGCCGGCCTCGCGTGCTGCCTTGAGCAGGCGCTTGCTGGCGTCGATTGCCGGTGCGGCGCCGGATATGTCGAAGCCAGCGAGGTCGAACATGCCGCCTTTCGAGGCAAAGGCATTCTGCATGTCCACTACGACGACGGCGGTCTCGGCAGGCGCGATGCGCACCGGCTGCGGCCTGGCATTCAACGTAAGCACGGCTCTCTCCCTCGGCAGACGAGAAACAACGCTGCGGCGCACCCCGGGGCGCACTGTTCAGGATAGCCGCGGCGTCATGGTCGAGCAATCAATGTCGCTGCCGGAGCAAACAAGGTCGGCGGGTGCAGCGCCGCATTTGTCAAAACAGCACAAACATCATGGAAAGTCCTATATGTAGGTCTTGATCTCATTCCCGGAGACGGCGCAGCGTGTTCCTTTCGGTTTTCGACCTGTTCAAGATCGGCATCGGACCGTCGAGTTCGCACACGATGGGGCCGATGACGGCGGCGCGGCGGTTTCTCGACGAGATCGCCGGAGATGAGTGGCCACGCCCGGCCGGCGTCAAGGTCGATCGCATTGGCGCCAGCCTGCACGGCTCGCTCGCGTATACCGGCATCGGCCATGGCTCGGACCGCGCCGTCATCCTTGGCCTTGCCGGCCTGACGCCGCAAACGGTCGATCCCGATCAGGCCGACGTCATTGCCACGCGCATCACCGCCGAGAAGCGGATTTCGCCGCCCGGCCATCCCGCCTACCGCTTCGATCCGGCAACGGATCTGGTGCTGGACAGGAAAACACCGCTCACCGGCCACGCCAACGGTATGGCGTTCTACGCCTATGATGCCGGCGACCGGCTGCTGCTCAAGCGCATCTATTATTCGATCGGCGGCGGCTTCGTCGTGTCCGAGGAAGAGCTGCAGCGGATGAAGGTGAAGGGTTCGGTGACCACCGAAGGCAAGAAAGTGCCTTATCCCTTCAAGAACGCTGTCGAGATGCTGAAGATGGCGGGCAAGAGCGGTCTGTCCATTGCTGATATGAAGCGCGTCAACGAAGAGACGCAAATGTCGGGCGAAGAGCTAGACAGCGGCCTCGATGCCATCTGGGGCGCCATGAAGGGCTGCATCGACCGCGGTCTGTCGCAGGACGGCATTATGCCTGGCGGGCTGAAAGTACGACGCCGTGCCCGCATGCTGCACGACAAGCTGCAGGAACAGTGGCAGCAGAACAAGCCAAACCCCTTGCTGGCCAATGACTGGCTGTCGATCTACGCCATGGCGGTGAACGAGGAGAACGCCGCCGGTGGCCGTGTTGTCACCGCACCGACCAACGGCGCGGCAGGCACGCTGCCGGCAGTCCTTCGCTACTGGCTGCATTTCCATCCCGAGGCTGACCAGCCGAGCATCCGCGACTTCCTGCTGACCGCCGCCGCCGTCGGCGGCATCATCAAGACCAACGCCTCGATCTCCGGCGCCGAAGTCGGCTGCCAGGGCGAGGTCGGTTCGGCCTCGGCAATGGCCGCGGCAGGGCTGTGCGCCGTCATGGGCGGCACGCCCGAGCAGGTCGAAAACGCCGCCGAGATCGCGCTCGAACACCATCTCGGTATGACTTGCGATCCTGTCGGTGGCCTGGTCCAGGTGCCTTGCATCGAGCGCAATGCGCTCGGCGCCGTCAAGGCGGTGACCGCCGCGTCGCTGGCCATCAAGGGCGATGGCGTCCACTTCGTGCCGCTCGACGCGGCCATCGAAACCATGCGCCAGACCGGCCTCGACATGAACGAGAAGTACAAGGAAACCAGCCTGGGCGGGCTGGCCGTCAATGTCGTCGAATGTTGAAGGCGGGCTCAGGCCATTTTTTCCATTGAATCCTTGCGAAATGATACCATTTAGTGGTACTAGATTGGCATGAAGCGTAAGCACCAAGCGACGCTGGTCCAGATTTTCGCGCGTCCCGTAAGCGGCACAGTCCGATGGTCGGAAATTGAGGCTCTGTTCGTGGCCTTGGGTGCCGAGGTGAGTGAGCGCGAAGGATCACGCGTCGGTGTGTTTCTGTTCGGGGAGGTTCGTGTCTTTCATCGACCACATCCAACACCGGACACGGACAAAGGTGCAGTGTCGAGCATCAGGAAATGGCTGGAAAGCCATGGAGTGAGACCATGAAAAACATCATAGAGATCGACGGTCACAAGGCGCTGGTGTCTTTCGATCCGGAGATCGAAATGCTCAGGGGCGAATTTCTGGGGCTGGCCGGGGGCGCAGATTTCTACGCCAAGGACGTCCAGCAACTCCATGTGGAGGGTGCGAAATCCCTGGAGGTGTTCCTCACCCTGTGCAGGGAGAAGAACATCGAGCCTTTCCGTGAATTCTCCGGCCGCTTCAATTTGAGGCTAGAACCCAGTGTGCATGAAGCGGCTGCGACCGCAGCGGCGGCGGAGAACAAGAGCCTCAACGAATGGGTTGCGGAAGCCATCAAAACAGCGGCTCAAGCTTCGTGAGCTGACGGGCTCTGCCTGTGCAAAACCTTCCAAAGCGTTGAAGGCTCGGCGTGCAGCCGCTAGATTGCCGCCATGGCACTCAATCTCCTAAAACTGTGCGTCGGTTGCGACAGCGTCGAGGATCTCGAAGAGTGGATCGCCTTTCGCCTCGACGAGCGACGCCGCGCCGGCGAACCGGCCGAACACTGGCACACCACCCGCATGGTGCCGACGCGCGGTGCCGAGGTCACCGATGGCGGCTCGCTCTACTGGGTGATCAAAGGTAGCGTCCAGTGCCGTCAGCTGATCACCGAAATCCGCCCTTTCACCGACGATGAAGGAATCGGCCGTTGCCGCCTGATGCTCGGCCTAGAAGTCGTGCGCACCGACTGGCAGCCACGTCGTGCCTTCCAGGGCTGGCGATACCTGAAACCATCGGATGCGCCCGCCGATATCGGCAAGGGCAAGGCCGGAATGGTCGAGATGCCGCCGAAATTGAAGCGCGAACTCGCCGATCTCGGTCTGCTCTAGCGCCAGGGCTGGGCGTCGCCTCACCCGCGGGCCGATCGCTGGCCCTTCATCTTGTCCAAAGCTGGACTTGCAAGCGGCCCCGCAACGCCACATCTTGAATTTCATGAGCGACAAGAAGCAGCCCGTGCCCGCGAGGGCCAGTCCTGCGCCGGTCAAGCCTCAATCCAATGCCGGCGAGATCGACGCCTTTATCCGTCAGGCACGGACGCTTGCGGCGTCAGCGACCGGCTCCGGGCGGCTGATCCTTGCGCTCGACGCGACGATGAGCCGCCAGCCGACCTGGGATCTCGCCACCAAGCTGCAGGGCGAAATGTTCGATGCCGTCGGCAAGGCCGGAACCCTCAGTGTCCAACTCGTCTATTTTCGCGGTCTGGGTGAGTGCCGGTCATCCGCGTTTGTCGCCGACACCAATGCCTTGAAGCAGTTGATGACGCGGATCGATTGCCGCGCCGGTCACACCCAGATCGGCAAGGTGTTGGCACATGCGCTGAAGGAAACGGCGACAGCCAAGGTCAATGCCTTGGTCTATATCGGCGACGCCATGGAAGAGGATATCGACGACCTGGCGCAGAAGGCCGGCAGCCTCGGCCTGCACGGCGTTCCCGTCTTCGTCTTCCAGGAAGGTCATGATTCCGGCGCAGAAGAGGCGTTCAAGGAGATCGCGCGGCTGTCCAAAGGGGCTTGGTTCCGATTTGACCGGCGGGCTGCCGCGACCCTGGCCGGACTGCTTTCAGCCGTCGCCGTCTATGCGACCGGCGGCTTGAAGGCGCTTGAGGCGAGGGGCAGGCCGGAAGACCGGCTGATGATCGAGCATCTCAAGGGCGGCGGGAATTGATGGGCGCAATCATTGCACTTGTTGCACTGCTTCTGGTGCTGCTTGGCGCGGCGACGATCTTCGTCCGCGCCGATCCGCAAAAACTGGCAAGCGGCATGCGCACGCTCGGGCCGGTGCTTCTGGCGCTGGTCGGTCTTGCCGTGCTGGTGGTCGGGCGCGAAGGCATTGCCGGCCTCATCCTGGCCGCGGCCCTTGCCTGGTATGGTTCGGTGCGAATGAAGCGACCCACGGTCGGGCTGGCGCCCGGCAAGCGCTCGACGGTGCGCACCGCTGCACTGGAAATGGAGCTTGATCACGATACGGGCGGGCTTGAAGGCCTGGTTCTGGCCGGCCGCCATGAAGGCAAGATGTTGGGCGCTATGGGCCTGGCCGAACTGCAGCAGCTTTACCGCGAACTCCCCGGCGACCCGGAGAGCCGCCAGCTCCTAGAGACGTATCTTGACGGCCGTTTTCCCGTCTGGCGCAAAGACGCTGAGGCGAACGGTGGCGAAGGGCTGGGTGTTGCGCCAGGTGCGGGCGCCATGACTAAGGAGGAGGCCTACAAGGTCCTTGGTCTTGAAGCGGGGGCCGCCGCGGCGGATGTCCGCAAGGCGCACCGCCGCCTGATGCAGCGCCTGCACCCCGACATCGGCGGCACGTCTTTCCTGGCGGCGCGGATCAACGAAGCCAAGGACGTCTTGCTCTCCAATCACAACTAACTCCTTCGACGCAGTAAATTTCCGGGAGGTGGTTTCGAAGCCGCCCTATTGCTGGACGGCGTAGCAGGCGATCTTCTTCTTCTTCAAAGCGTTGCAGGCATTCCAGGCCGCGTCCTTCGAGCCGAAGCCACCGAATCGGGCTCGGTAGTAGGTCTCGCCATCCTTGTCGAAGGCGACGGTGAAGCCGGCGGCATCCGCGAGGACTTTGGGCGCCTGCTTGGCGGTCTTGTCGAGGAATGCCTGGGCTTCGGACTGCTTGGGCGAAGACGCCACCTGCACCGCCCAACCCGACGGCACCGAGGCCGTGTTGACCGGGTCGACCGCCTGAGGGGATGCTGGCGTGGGTTCGGCGTAGGCGGCAACCATTTGCGCCGTTTCTACCTTGGGCGCCGTTACGATGACGGTCTTGACCTTCCTGGTCTTGACGACGGGCGCGGGTTCTTCGACCGCGGCCACCGTCTGTTCGTCGCCAGACTGCTCGTCGGCAGATGTCGGATCGTCGTTGGACGCCACGGCATCGTCTTCCATCACCGGCTTGTCGTCCGGCGTCGGCGCGTCGTGCTTGGGCAGGAAGACCTTGGCCAGCGCCTTGATCGGATTGTCACCGCCTGCCTTGGCGACCAGGGCGCCGCCACCGCGGGTCGATGCGCGCGGCATGTAGGCGTTGATCAGCCCGGCCATCTGGTTGTCGCGGCTGCGGCCCGAAGTGCCGCCCATGACGACGGCGACAAGGCGGCGGTTGCCGTCGGAAACCGACGAGACGAGGTTGAAGCCGGAGGCGCGGGTGTAACCGGTCTTGATGCCGTCGACGCCTTTGATGCGGCCGAGCAGGCGGTTGTGGCCATTGATGCGCTGGCGCCCATAGAGGAAGGAGCGCTGCGAGAAGTAGCCGTAATACTGCGGATAATGTTCCCTGAGCGCGATGCCGAGCATCGCCATGTCGTGGGCGGTGGTGAACTGGCCGGGATCGGGCAGGCCGTTGGCATTGCGAAACACCGTGCCGTCCATGCCGAGCTGCCGAGCCTTGGCGGTCATCATGCGGGCGAAATTGCTTTCGTTCCCGCCGAGCAGTTCGCCGAGCGCGGTCGCTGAATCATTGGCCGACTTGGTCACCATCGACAGGATGGCGGTCTCGACCGAAACCGCTCCGCCGGCCTTGACGCCGAGCTTGGTCGGCGGCTCGGCCGCTGCCTTGGCCGAAAACGGCACCGGCGTGTTCTTGCTGATCCTGCCCTTCGCCATGGCCTCGAAGGTCAAATAGAGCGTCATCATCTTGGTCAGTGACGCCGGGTAGCGCCGGCCGTTGGCATCGGACGAATAAAGCACCTTGCCGGTCTTGGCATCGACGACGATCGCCGACGACCTGGCGGCCATCGACGATGCGGCACCCCCAACGACGAATGACATCGCCAAAGCGAGGATCATGATCGTTTTGAGGGGAGATACGGATTTTGAACCGAA
Organism: Mesorhizobium sp. P2_C5_2; assembly: GCF_056404535.1. NCBI lineage: Bacteria > Pseudomonadati > Pseudomonadota > Alphaproteobacteria > Hyphomicrobiales > Phyllobacteriaceae > Mesorhizobium > Mesorhizobium sp. P2_C5_2. Next base: position 585,982 of record NZ_JBFUDV010000004.1, read on the forward strand.
GACCGACAACGCCTGACGCACTGATAGTTCCTTTGAAACTCATTGCCCCGGAGGCGGCAAAGGGATCCGACCTCACTTGTCGTCAAACTATCGCGGCCTGCGTTACCAATCCGTTTATGGTAACCAGCGCGTTCACCATTTTCCTCGGGCTTGAGCCTTTCTTTATTCGAATTTTAGCCGTTTGCCGGCGCAGCGCGGCTCGATGCCGCGGAAATCTTGACTTTTGTGCAGCGCACAATATATTCTCCTGCATTGCACAACTGCGCTCAGGCAAGGGCGCTTTAAAACCGCCAAGGGAAACGTGAAATGACCCAGACCTATGAGGACTTCTCGAAATACGGCAAAGAGTTTGCCGACACCGGACTGAAGAGCTTCGCTTCGCTCTCCAAGGGCGCGCAGGCGATCGCCACCGAAGCTGGCGAATACACCAAGAAGAGCTTCGAAGCCGGCAGCGCCGCGGTCGAAAAGCTGATCTCCGCCAAGTCGCTGGAGAAGGCGATCGAGATCCAGTCCGATTTCGCCAAGCAGAGCTATGAGAGCTTCGTTGCCGAGGCGACCAAGTTCGGCGATCTCTATGCCGAGCTCGCTAAGGAAGCCTACAAGCCCTTCGAATCGATTGTCGCCAAGGCGAAGTAATTTCGCTCGAAAATACCAGGCACGGCCTTTCGGGCTTGCAAAACAGACCCGGTCGCGGATGCGCGGCCGGGTTTTTTCATGCCGGTTTCAATTCCGGGGCTTTGGCGGTTCACGATTTTGAAAATCGCCTGGGTTTGCCCACCTAGCCATATTGTCAGCTAACAAGAAGGGCTTAAAATCGTCCATCGAACACCTACATGTCGAACTCGCATGGGGATTCGAAAGAGGCAGGATTACGTGACTTCAGGTTTGACTGCCACGACAAGCGTGGTGCGGATGCAAAGTGACGGCGACGGCAATGAGGCCGGTCGCGGCACGGCCGTCATTACGCGCACGAAAACCAAGACCAAGAAGCCCAGCCTTTACCGGGTCCTTATCCTCAACGACGACTACACGCCTATGGAGTTCGTGGTTCACGTCCTGGAGCGTTTTTTTCAAAAGGACCGCGAAGCCGCCACACGCATCATGCTTCATGTTCACAATCATGGAGTGGGCGAGTGCGGGGTCTATACATTCGAGGTGGCCGAGACCAAAGTGTCCCAGGTCATGGATTTCGCCCGACAGAATCAGCATCCGCTGCAATGCGTGATGGAGAAGAAGTGAGGTAACATGCCGGCTTTCTCCCAAGGCCTGGAAAAGGCGCTTCACCAGGCGCTGACGCTCGCCAATGAGCGGCACCATGAATATGCAACCCTTGAACATCTGCTGCTCGCGCTCATCGACGACACCGAGGCGGCCGCCGTCATGCGCGCCTGCAACGTCGATCTCGACGAGCTGAAGCACACTGTTCTCACATATATCGACACCGAGCTCGACAACCTCGTCACCGGTTACGATGAGGATTCCAAGCCGACCGCTGGCTTCCAGCGCGTCATCCAGCGCGCCGTGATCCATGTGCAGTCATCCGGCCGCGAGGAAGTGTCCGGCGCCAACGTGCTGGTCGCCATATTCGCCGAGCGCGAGAGCCACGCCGCCTATTTCCTGCAGGAACAGCAGATGACCCGCTACGACGCGGTCAACTACATCTCGCACGGCATCGCCAAGCGCCCGGGCGCATCGGAGACGCGCTCGCCGCGCGGCGCCGATGACGAGCAGGGCGGCCAGAACGGCGCCGAGCCGCAGGAGGAAGGCGGCAAGAAGAAGCAGCAGCAGGATGCGCTGACGGCTTATTGCGTCAACCTCAACAACAAGGCCAAGGCCGGCAAGATCGATCCGCTGATCGGCCGCGAGAGCGAGATCAACCGCACCATTCAGGTGCTGTGCCGCCGCTCCAAGAACAACCCGCTCTATGTCGGCGATCCCGGCGTCGGCAAGACGGCGATTGCCGAAGGCCTGGCCAAGCGCATCGTCGAAGGCGACGTTCCCGAAGTTCTGCAGGACGCCACCATCTTCGCGCTCGACATGGGTACGCTGCTTGCCGGCACCCGCTATCGCGGCGATTTCGAAGAGCGGCTGAAGCAGGTCGTCAAGGAGCTCGAGGATTATCCGGGCGCCGTGCTGTTCATCGACGAGATCCACACCGTCATCGGTGCCGGCGCCACCTCGGGCGGCGCCATGGATGCGTCGAACCTGTTGAAGCCGGCGCTGTCTTCGGGCGCCATCCGCTGCATCGGCTCGACCACCTACAAGGAATTCCGCCAGTTCTTCGAGAAGGACCGTGCTTTGGTGCGGCGCTTCCAGAAGATCGACGTCAACGAGCCGACCATCGAGGATGCAATCGAGATCATGAAGGGCCTGAAGCCCTATTATGAGGAATTCCACAAGGTGAAGTTCACCAACGAGGCGATCAAGGCCTCGGTGGAACTGTCGGCGCGCTACATTAACGACCGCAAGCTGCCGGACAAGGCGATCGACGTGATCGACGAGACCGGCGCTTCGCAGATGCTGGTGCCGGAAGCCAAGCGCAAGAAGACGATCGGCATCAAGGAGATCGAAGCCACTATCGCCACCATGGCCCGCATCCCGCCGAAGACGGTTTCGGCCGACGACGAGAAGGTGCTGCAGGGCCTCGACATCGAGCTGAAGCGCGTCGTCTACGGCCAGGACACGGCAATCAGCGCGCTGACCTCGGCGATCAAGCTGGCCCGTGCCGGCTTGCGCGAACCGGAAAAGCCGATCGGCTCTTACCTGTTCTCGGGTCCGACCGGCGTCGGCAAGACCGAAGTCGCCAAGCAATTGGCTGCCTCGCTCGGCGTCGAGCTGATCCGCTTCGACATGTCGGAATATATGGAACGCCACACCGTTTCGCGGCTGATCGGCGCGCCTCCCGGCTATGTCGGCTTCGACCAGGGCGGCCTGTTGACCGATGGCGTCGACCAGCATCCGCATTGCGTGCTGCTGCTCGACGAGGTCGAGAAGGCGCATCCGGACCTGTTCAACATCCTGTTGCAGGTCATGGACCACGGCAAGCTGACCGACCACAACGGCAAGCAGATCGACTTCCGCAATGTCATCCTGATCATGACCACCAATGCGGGCGCTTCCGATGCGCAGCGCGCTGCGATCGGTTTCGGGTCGACCAAGCGCGAAGGCGACGATGTCGAGGCGATCAACCGGCTGTTCACGCCGGAATTCCGCAACCGTCTCGATGCGATCATCCCGTTCGGCTCGCTGCCGATCCCGGTCATCCATCAGGTGGTGCAGAAGTTCGTCATGCAGCTCGAGGCCCAGCTCTCCGAACGTGGCGTCACCTTCGACCTGTCGCCGGATGCGATCGCCTGGCTCGCCGACAAGGGCTATGATGAGCGCATGGGTGCGCGGCCGCTTGGCCGGGTCATCCAGGAGCATATCAAGAAGCCTTTGGCCGACGAGGTGCTGTTCGGCAAGCTCAAGAAGGGCGGCACGGTGCGCGTCACCGTCGAGAAGAAGGAAACCGGCGAAACCGGCCTGAAACTCGAATCGCTGGCCGACGAAGCGCCGGTGCAGCCGAAGCAGGAGCCGGAAGAGGCGCCGAAAGCCACTCGCAAGGCGGTTGCCAAGAAGCCCGTCGCCAAGAAGGCGGTGGCGCAAAAGCCTGAGCCCAAGGGCAAGGACGGCGGCAAGCGCAGCCTGGTGCCGCAACTGCCACGCAAGGGCTAAAAAGTTCGCCAATGAAAAGGCCCCGGTGACGGGGCCTTTTTTCATGGCTGGCCGATTTGCCGAAACAGCACTTTCAGGTCAGGCGGCGACGCCGTCGGGTGCGAAGCGAGCCAGGAAAAGACCGCACGCCTTCCAGATGGCGATCGAGATCAGCACGCTCGCATAGCCATCCACGGCATAGTGCCAGCCAAGGACGACGGAGCCGACCATGATGATTGCAGCGAATGTCCACATCAACAGACCAGCCAGCCGAGAGCGGCGTGTTGCATAAAGCGCGAAAAGCACCGCCATCGCCACATGCATGGACGGGAAAGCGGATATACCAAGACTGCCTGGGGTCGCCCCGATATAGCCGCTCCACAAAATGTCCTGCGTGCTGAGCGCCCAGATCGGATAGGATCGATTGGCAGCAGTGAGTGCTTGCATCAGGGAATGATAGTCGCTGCCGAGCCCCAGCCGCTCGTAAAAGCACGGCCCTGCCGAAGACAGGCCCATCGCCAGGAAGAACCCCGCCAGTATCCACACAAGCATGAAGCTCATCAGGAACTGGTGGCGCAGCTTCGTGTCGTTGCGCGTGATGCAAGCGATGAAGACCGAGGCGATGAGGACGACGAACCAGGAATTGTAGGACAGGTTGAATAGTCTGACCGCAAGCGGCGACTGGACGATAAACCATAGCCATTCATGGGGAGCTCGACCGAAATGCAGCGCCCGGTCGGCCTGAGCCAATGCGTGGTCCCATGCGAATGGCGAAAGGATCGCAACCGCCCCTTTCAACACACCGAAAGCGGATATGAGCGCGATGCTCGCAGCCAGACCATTGAGGCTGTTGGCGTTGCGCTCGGCGTTGCCGAAGAAGCTCGCCATCGATCGCAGAAAAGTGCCGAGCGGTTCAGGATCCCGCTTGACGAGCGCAAGGTGAAAAAAGCTGCCGAGTGCGAAGGCACAGCCGCCTATCCAGAAAGCGAAGAGAAGGTATTGGGCATAGTCAACCAGAACGCTGAAATCCGGCATATTTCCGGTACGCAGGCCGACCGCGGCTGCCAAAAGCAAGGCAGCGATGGCCATCACGTGCAGTAGCCGGTGTCGCCGGTATGCGTCCGCCAGGATGCTCAGAAAGACCCGCCCGGCAATTGCCTTTGCCAACGGTTCTGATGTCGCAACCGAATTTCCCACGATTTTTGAAAACCCAAACGCACCACGGTACGGCAAGTTACCATGGCGTGGTTTGATACTTTCCTAACCGACGCGGTGGAATGTGCCTAAGCGCATCGCCTTGAGGCACACCAGCTTCAACCGTTCAGCACTGCCCGGATCTTGCCCGCGTTCTCAGCCAGCACTTCGGGCTTCTCCATCTGTCCCGTATGCGGCTTCAGCACGATGCCTTCGAACCGCGGGATGACATGGACATGCAGGTGATAGACGGTCTGGCCGGAGGCCGGTTCGTTGAACTGCAGGATGGTGACGCCGTCGGCGCCGAAAGCCTTTTTGACCGCCATTGCAACCTTCTGGACGACCGTGAACAGCGGGCCGAGCGTCGCCGGATCGGCATCGAGCAGGTTGCGCGACGGCGCCTTCGGCACAACCAGCGTGTGCCCGGGCCCTTGCGGCATCACATCCATGAAGACGACCACCGCGTCATCCTCGTAGACACGGTGCGAGGGGATTTCGCCACGCAGGATCTTTGCGAAGATATTGCTGGGGTCGTAAGTCTCGGTCATGGCGACGCTCCGGGAGTATGCTCCCGGTGTAGCGAAGCTGCCCCGGACCGACAAGCCAGGTCAGGCGAGATCGACCATTCCCCCGTCAATCGGAGCAAACTGGGGCGAGGAGGCGGTGGCGGCTATTCCTCAAGATCCTTGCGGAACGGCGTATGCTCTTCCAGAATTTCGCCCATCCGCTCGACCTCGCGCCGTTCGCGCCGGAGATAGTCGGCCACCGCATTGCGCAGGCCGGGATGTGCGATGTAGTGCGCCGAATGCATGGTCACGGGACGATAGCCGCGCGCCAGCTTGTGCTCGCCTTGTGCGCCCGCCTCGACCACCTTCAGCTTGCGCTCGATGGCGAAGTCGATGGCCTGGTGGTAGCAGACTTCGAAATGCAGGAACGGGTGGTCCTCAATGCAACCCCAGTTGCGCCCGTAGAGTGCATCGGAGCCGATGAAGTTGATGGCGCCGGCGATATAGCGGCCATTGCGCTTGGCCATCACCAGCAGGATGTCGTCGGCCATGCGCTCGCCGATCAGCGAGAAGAATTTGCGGTTGAGATAGGGCCGGCCCCATTTGCGGCTGCCGGTGTCCATGTAGAAGGCGAAGAAATCGTCCCAGGCCTTTTCGGTCAGGTCCTTGCCGGTCAGCCGGTCGATCGAGATATCGTTTGCGAGCGCCTCGCGGCGCTCCTTCTTCATCGCCTTGCGCTTGCGCGACGCCAGCGTGGCGAGGAAATCGTCATAGGTCGAAAAGCCTTCGTTGAAGAAATGGAACTGCTGGTCGGTGCGGTGCAGGAAGCCCGATGCTTCGAGCGTTGCAACGTCGCTCTCCTGCGCGAAGGTGACATGCGCTGAGGACACACCGAGCTTTTCCGTCACCGCCTTCAGGCCCGCCGCGAGACCCACCTTCACTGTGGCATCGTCCTCGCCCCTGCTGACCAGCAGGCGAGGGCCGGTGACCGGGGAGAATGGCACGGCGCATTGCAGTTTCGGATAGTAGTTGCCGCCGGCACGCTCGAACGCATCCGACCAGCCGTGATCGAAGACATATTCGCCCTGGCTGTGCGACTTGAGATAGCAGGGCACCGCGCCGAGCAATCGGCCTTCTGCGTTCTCCAGCCGGAGGTGATGGCCCTGCCAGCCGGTGCGCCGCACGGCGCAGCCGGAATCCTCAAGCGCGCTCAGAAAAGCGTATGAAACGAGAGGGTTATAGCCGTTTTCTGTGTCGCCGCGCGTGGTGCCGGCAAAGCCGTTCCACTCGTCGCAGGTGAAGGCATTGATGCCAGCAGCGACGCGGATGGAAAACTCCGCATTCGCCGTTTGTCCGTCGCCTTCATCACCCTGATCCATGAGACTTATTTAAGCTCTGTCGGGGCCGCTACAAGTCACGTTTCAGACACTCCCGTCAGGCGACTTTGACCAGATCGGGTTCAAACCCTTCGAACGTCATCTGGTCAGCATATTTGAAAGTGAGATCGACCGCCGGCTGGTCATGCACCGTCCAGGTGATCACAGGCATTTTCAGCTTTTCGCGCACGAAGCTGACGAACGGGTTCGGCAGGTCGCCCGCCGCATAGGAGGTGAAGGCGAGGTCGTGCGCCAGCATGGCGAAATGCGCCTCGATCAGCCTGATATCCTTGCCATAGGCCGTCAACCCGCCCGGAATGCCCGGCGCGTCCTTGGGGAAATCACGGACCAGCCAATGGTCGAACGACATGATCGCCGCCTTGCCCTTGTAGCGCTTCAACATCTTGCCGACGCTGGCCACCAGCCCCTCGTCATAGCCGGGCATGCCCTTCAGCTCGACAACCATCGGCACGCGGCCCGCGACCAGGTCGAGCGCTTCCTGCAGCGTTGGCACATGGTCCTTGGTGCCGCCGATCCTGAGTGCCGCCAGTTCCACCGCCGTACGCTGCCAGACGAAGCCGTCCTGGCCGGTGAGCCGCTTGAGGTCGCCGTCATGCATGATGACGGGGACGCGATCGGACGATAAATGCACGTCGCATTCGATCGCATAGCCGCGCTCGGCGGCCGCAGTGAAGGCCGACAGCGTGTTCTCCCAGCGCGTCTTGTTCATATCGTGGAAGCCGCGATGGGCGACGGGCCGCTCGGTCAGCCAGGAAAGATCGGTCATAGCTCAGTCCCTGCTTATGCGACTTCGAAGACGGCTTCGATTTCCACTGCGGCATTAAGCGGCAGCGACGCGGTACCGACGGCTGATCGGGCATGCTTGCCGCGTTCGCCAAGGACGGCGACCAGGAAATCGGAGGCGCCGTTGGCGACCAGATGCTGCTCGACGAAATCCGGTACCGAGGCAACGAACACGGTGATCTTGACCAGACGCTGGATCTTTTCGAGATCGCCAAGCGCTGCCTTGGCCTGCGCCAGAATATTGATTGCGCAGTATTTTGCGCCTTCCTTGCCGGTTGCCGTGTCGACGTCGCGGCCGAGCAGTCCGCTTGCCTGCAGCTTGCCGTCCTTGAGCGGCAGTTGCCCGGCGGTGAACAAAAGATTGCCGGACCTGCAATAGGGCACATAGTTGGCGGCGGGCGCTGCGGCGGCCGGTAACGTCACACCGAGATCGCTTAGCCGCTTTTCGATTGTTTCACTCATGGTATTTCCCTATTGCTTGGAGACGCCGCGCTGGCAGGGGCCGAAATTGCTATTTTTGCCTCGCTTCCGCCATGACTTTTTTTAAGCTGGACCATCTTTCCCTGCGGCCTGCCATCAGCCGCGACGATCGGAGCCCCCTATGCGCGCAACGCGCCTTGCCTTCCACGCCGTTCTTGTCCCAGCGCTGTTTTCGATGGCTCCCGCCTTTGCCGTGCCGGCGCTGCAGGCGCATCGCGCCGTCTACGATCTTACCCTCAGCAAGGCGTCGGACCGCTCGGGGATCACCGGCATTTCCGGCCGCATGGTCTATGAGTTCAACGGCTCACCCTGCGAGGGGTATACGGTAAAATTCCGTTTCGTCACCCAGATCGTCACCGGTGACAACACCAGGCTGACCGACCAGCAGACGACCACTTTCGAGGACGCCGAAGGCAAGACCTTTTCATTCGTGACCAAATCCTTTGTCGACCAGAATCTCGACAAGGAGGTCAAGGGGACCGCCACGAAAGAGACCAAGGGCCTCAAGGTCGACATCGACAAGCCCGAGAAGAACAGCCTGGAACTTGCCGCCACGCAGTTCCCGACACAGCACCTGGTCGAACTGATCGGCAAGGCCGAAAAAGGCGAGAACTTCTACGAAACCAGCCTGTTCGACGGTTCGGAAGATGCCAACAAGGTGATGACCACCACCGTTATCGTCGGCAAGAAGGCCGAGGGCGACAAGGCCGACCCCGAAGCGCCGGCGCTGGCAAAGCTCGCCGGCGACAAATACTGGCCGGTCGACATCGCCTATTTCGACGCGACCGACAAATCGGGCGAAGAGGTGCCGGAATACCGCATCAGCTTCAAGCTGCACGAGAACGGCATCACCCGCGACCTCACCATGGATTATGGCGAGTTCTCGATGACCGGCAAGCTGGTCAACCTGTCGCTGTTCGACCAGACCAAGCCTTGCCCGGTCTCGAAATAGCAACAGCAGGCTTGATGGCGGTTTATGTCGATGCGGCGATCTGGAAGTGGGCCGGCCATCGCTGGTGCCACCTGATGGCCGACGATACGGACGAACTGCATCGTTTCGCCGGCGAGCTTGGCGTCAAGCGCTCGTCCTACCAGGGGCCGCCCAAGACATCGGCGCCTCACTATGACATAACCGGCTTCGAGCGCGACCGCGCGGTGCGGCTCGGCGCAATCGAATGCAGCCGCGAGGAGATCGTCGCGATCTTCCGGCGCGTGCGGGTACCCAACGGAAAGGGCCGATCGTGACAGTAACGGCATTCCTGGCTTATTGCCTTGCCATCACCCTTGCCGCCGCGACGCCGGGTCCGGCGATGTTCACGGTGATTACCAACGGCGTGTCGCGCGGCTTCCTGCGTGCGTTCGTCGCCGGAATTGGCATCGCCGCCGGCGATGCCGTGCTGGTCACCCTGGCACTGCTCGGACTGGTGGCGCTGGCCCAGACCTTCGAATGGGTGTTTCTCCTATTGAAATATGCTGGTGCGGCCTACCTGATCTTTCTCGGCGTCAAGATGTGGCGGGCCGCCGCCGCGCAGTCGGCCGTGCAGGGGATGCCTCAAACCGGATTGTCGCGGTCGTTCCTGCTCGGCGCGTCCGTGGCGCTGGGCAACCCGAAGGCGATCCTGTTTCATGCCTCGATCATGCCACTGATCCTCAACCTGAATACCATGACGTTTGCCGATGGCCTGCTGGTGGTCGCTGTGGTCGTTAGCGTCAACATTGTCACCATGGGCGTCTATGCGGCGCTGGCGGGCCGGGCGTCCGGCTGGTTCAGGACGCCCAAACGCATGCGGCTGATGAACAGGTTTGCCGGCAGCGCCATGATCGGCACCGGAGCGCTGATTGCCGCACGCTGAGCGGTAACGCGCCTCACCGCTTGCGTTTGCGGCACTTCCCCTCTATATGCGCGCTCATTCCACACACGGACTTTGGTGTCTGCCCGGGAGAAATCCGGCTGAAACCTCCGGTGGCGTTCGAGGACAAAGTCCAAAAATGCCTGTGTCCGTGGAGGCTAACCGGAAAGGAACTTTGAATGGCACTGCCTGATTTCAGCATGCGCCAGCTTTTGGAAGCTGGCATTCACTTCGGCCACCAGACCCACCGCTGGAACCCGAAAATGGCGCCCTACATCTACGGCGCCCGCAACAACATCCACATCATCGACCTCTCGCAGACGGTGCCTTTGCTGCACCAGGCGTTGAAGCAGGTTTCCGACACCGTTGCCAAGGGCGGTCGCGTGCTGTTCGTCGGCACCAAGCGCCAGGCGTCGGACATCGTCGCTGACGCGGCGCAGCGTTCGGCCCAGTACTACGTCAACTCGCGTTGGCTCGGCGGCATGCTGACCAACTGGAAGACGATCTCGAACTCGATCCAGCGCCTGCGCAAGCTCGACGAGATGCTGGCCGGCGAGGCCCAGGGCCTGACCAAGAAGGAACGCCTCAACCTCGACCGCGAGCGCGAGAAGCTCGACAAGGCGCTGGGCGGCATCAAGGACATGGGCTCGACGCCCGACCTGATGTTCGTCATCGACACCAACAAGGAAGCGATCGCCATCCTCGAGGCCAAGCGCCTCGGCATCCCGGTCGTTGCCATCATCGATTCGAACTGCGACCCGGACAAGATCGACTTCCCGATCCCCGGCAATGACGACGCGGCCCGCGCCATCCAGCTCTATTGCGATCTGATCGCCAAGGCTGCCATCGACGGCATCGCACGCCAGCAGGGCGCGCTCGGCGTCGACATCGGCGCCTCGGTCGAAGCTCCGGTCGAACCGGCGCTGGATCCGACCCCGGCGGCCGAGACCCCGGAAGCCTGATAGCGGAGGCCGGCCCCGGCCTTCATCTTTCTAATATTTTGGCACGCTAAACGGACGCATCACCGAGTACCGGTGGTGCGTCGGTGCATTTAAAACAAAGAGGCGACAATGAGCATTTCGGCTGCACAGGTCAAAGAACTCCGCGACTTGACGGGCGCGGGCATGATGGACTGCAAAGCGGCATTGACCGAGACCAACGGCAATATGGAAGAGGCCGTTGACTGGCTGCGCAAGAAGGGCATCTCCAAGGCCGACAAGAAGGCCGGCCGCACCGCTGCCGAAGGCCTGATCGGTGTCGACAATGGTGTGCGCGAGGCTGCTGTCGTCGAAGTCAATTCCGAGACCGACTTCGTCGCCCGCAACGCGGCTTTCCAGGAAATCGTCGCCAACGTCGCCAAGGTGGCGCTCGCCTATGGCACGACAGAGGCTGTGGCTGCCGCAAAATATCCGGGTTCGGACAAGTCGGTTGCTGACACCATCAAGGACGCCGTCGGCACAATCGGTGAGAACATGGGCTTCCGCCGCTCGGCCAAGCTGACCGTTCCGCACGGCGCAGTCGCGACCTATGTCCATAACGCGGTTGCCGATGGCCTTGGCAAGCTCGGCGTGCTGGTTGCGATCGAAACCACGGGCAACGAGCATGCCGCCAACGCTTTTGGCCGTCAGGTCGCCATGCATGTCGCCGCCACCAACCCGATGGCACTGACGGCCGAGCAGATCGATCCGGCTGCGGTCGAGCGCGAGAAGGCGATCTTCTCCGATCAGGCACGCCAGTCCGGCAAGCCGGAAGCGATCATCGAAAAGATGGTCGAGGGCCGCCTGCGCAAGTTCTACGAGGAAGTCGTGCTCTTGAAGCAGGCTTTCGTGCTCAATCCCGACATCACCGTCGAGAAGGCGCTGAAGGATGCCGAGAAGGAAATCGGCGCCCCGGCCAAGATCTCCGCCTATCTGCGCTTTGCGCTCGGCGAAGGCATCGAAAAGGAAGAGACCGATTTCGCGGCGGAAGTCGCGGCTGCGGTGAAGAAATAATCCTTGGAAATAGTCCCTGAAAAGGGGCTTCTCAGCTCAGGCAACTCGGCCGGGTGTCCGCAAGGATGCTCGGCCGATTTCTTGTGCAGTGTCGATGAAGGCCCTGAGCTTCGGCGCCATTGACGCCCGGCGCGGGAAGTAAAGGAAGAGGCCGGGCTCTTCGATCGCCGTTTGCGGCAGGATCTGAACGAGACGGCCAGCGGCCAAGTCCGCGCGCACCAGCGGCTCGAACACATAGGTCAGCCCGACGCCGGCAAGCGCAAGGTCGATCGCGGCGAGCGAATCCGTAACCATGACAGTGCCCTTCGTCTCGACCACGACATCCTTGCCATCCTCGGTCAGGTCCCAGCGGTAGAGTGCACCGGAGCGGACGAGCCGGTAGCCGATGCAATTGTGATTGGCGAGATCGGACACGCTGCGCGCGCGGCCATGCCGGCCGACATAGGCGGGAGAGGCAACGATGACAGCCTTGAACGGCGGCGTCAGCCGGACCGTGACCATGTCCTGCGCGATCATCTCGCCCAGCCGGATGCCGGCGTCGAAACCTTCGCCGACAATATCGATCAGCCCCTGGTCGGTGAGCAATTCGACCGTCACATCCGGATAGCGCTCCGCCATCGCCGCGACCACAGGCGTGACGGCAAGTGGAACCGCGATGTTGGGAACGTTGAGCCTGAGCAGGCCTGAAGGCCGGCCCTTGATGGCGCGGATGCGATCCATCCGCTCGGCAATGTCCTGAAGGGCAGGGGCCGCCGTCTCCACCAGCGCCTTGCCGGCTTCCGTCAATGAGACGCTGCGCGTCGTGCGCGCGAACAGCGGCTGGCCGATGCGCTCCTCCACGAGGCGCACGGCGTGGCTGACCGCGGACGGACTCATGCCGAGTTCGGCAGCGGCAAGCGCGAAGCCGCCGCGTCGGGCAACGGCAATGACAACAGGCAGATGGCTGAGCAGGTCGCGATCCATTCATGCATGATATCGCATAGTCCATGCAGATAATGCAATCTTACCGATGCCAGCGTGGCGGGCCATATTGTGGTCAACACATCGACGGCGGGCAGATGCACAGGGAGAAAAAACATGAACGCTTTGAAAAACGTAGCCTTCGCCGCAGGCCTTGCCCTGGCGCCGGCAGATGCCGGCGGCGCCGAGCCGTCCGGCTGGCGCGCGCTGGCCGACGAACGCGCCGTCATCCGTATCGCCGACGCCATTGACCGTGCCGTCGATGCGCAGGACTGGAAGCTTGCGCGTTCCTATTTCGCCGACCGGGTCACCGTCGACTTCAGCAGCCTGTCGGGACAGCCCGCAGCCACCATCCCTTCCGACGATCTGATCGGCACCTGGGCCGGCAACCTCAGGGGCAGCAAGACCAGCCTGCATCTGCGCACCAACCACCAGGTGGTTCTTGAGGCGGATGCGGCCAGCGTCTCCTCCAACGGCTATGCCTGGAACCGGATGGAGGGCAATGGCGATCCGCTCTGGGAAGTCTGGGGCACCTACGAGCATCATCTGGTCCGCTCCGGCGCCGGCTGGAAGGTCGACGGCTTCATTTTCCGCGCCACGCATGAGCGCGGCAACCTCTGGGTCAAGACCACGCCCGGCCAGTGAGCCGGCATCAAAAAAATCAGGATCGGAAAAACACCATGACCATGAACTACTACACGCTGGGCAACAGCGGCCTCAGAGTGAGTCGGTTGGCTCTGGGCACCATGACCTTCGGCACCGAATGGGGCTGGGGCGCGGACAGGGAAACCGCCCGCGCCATGGTCGACGCCTACGTCGACGCCGGCGGTAATTTCTTCGACACCGCCGACCTCTATACCGGTGGCACCGCCGAAACCTGGCTTGGTGAATTCATCGCTGAACGCGGCTTGCGCGACAGAGCGGTGATCGCCACAAAATTCACCTTCAACGCGGACCCTGGCAATCCCAACGCCGGCGGCAATGGGCGCAAGAACATACTGCGTGCCGTCGACGCTTCGCTGAAGCGGTTAGGCACCGACTACATCGACCTCTATCTCATGCACGTCTGGGACAGCCTGACACCGGCCGAGGAGGTGATGCGCACGATGGATGATCTCGTGCGCGCAGGCAAAATCCGCCATGTCGGCCTGTCCGACGTGCCGGCCTGGTATGCTGCCCGGGCGCAAACGATCGCCGAATTGCGCGGCTATGAGCCGGTGTCGGCCCTGCAGCTCGAATACTCGCTGGCCGAGCGTTCGATCGAGCATGAGTTCGTGCCCTTCGGCATCCGCCACGGTGCCGGCATCATGGTGTGGAGTCCGCTGGCCAGCGGCCTGCTCAGCGGCAAGTACCGGCCGACGCAGGATGGCAATGCCGGTCGGCTCGACGGCTTTCGCAACACCACCCATCCGGGGTTCCAGAAGTTTACCGAGCGTAACTGGGCGATCGTGGCGGAACTCGAAAAGGTCGCCGCCGAGCTCGGGCGCAGCATGCCCCAAGTCGCCGTCAACTGGGCGGTAACGCAGCCGGGCATCGCCTCGGTGATCCTTGGCGCCACGAAACTGGCGCAGCTGCAGGACAATCTGACGGCGCTGGATTTCACGATTCCCGCCGAGCTTCGCGAGCGGTTGGATCACGTCAGCAAGACACCGCCGCCATTCCCCTATTCTTTTTTCGGTCCCGAGATCCAGGCCCGGGTTACCGGCGGCGCCGTGACCGGCGACAAGCCGGTCGGCTATATGCCGCCGCTGCTTGTCGAAGGCGACGCCGTTAGCATCACCAGTCGCTGACTGGCCGCGACAAAACCGGCGGAATTGGGCGAAGGGCGCCGCGTGACATCGCGGCGCCCTTCGTGTATCGGAACTCGGCATCGCGCCAGCGGCGGCGCCCGCATGAGGGTGGCCTGCCCAGCCGCGCCACACGCAATAATGACGAGGTCCAGATGACGGCAAAGCCCCTCTATCGACGTGTCTTGCTGAAAGCGTCGGGCGAAGCATTGATGGGCGAGCAGCATTTCGGCATCGACGTCTCGGTCGTCGACCGCATCGCCGCCGATATTGCCGAAGCCCGCGCGCTCGGCATCGAGGTCGGCGTCGTCATCGGCGGCGGCAACATCTTTCGCGGCGTGGCGGTGGCATCCAAGGGCGGCGACCGCGTCACCGGCGACCATATGGGCATGCTGGCCACCGTCATCAACTCGCTGGCGCTGCGCACCTCGCTGAACAAGATCGGCGTCGACGCCGTAGTACTGTCGGCGATCGCCATGCCCGAACTGTGCGAGAGCTTTTCCCAGCGCCAGGCCACCGCCTATATGAACCAGGGCAAGGTCGTCATTTTCGCCGGCGGTACCGGCAATCCGTTCTTCACCACCGATTCGGCCGCGGCCTTGCGCGCTGCCGAGATCGGCGCCGATGCCCTGTTCAAGGGCACCCAGGTTGACGGCGTCTATTCAGCCGATCCCAAGAAGGAACCGAATGCCACCCGCTTCGAGCGCATCAGCCATGCCGAAGTCATCAACAAGGGGCTTTCGATCATGGATACCGCCGCAATTGCACTTGCGCGCGAAAACAACATCCCGATAATCGTCTATTCGATCCACGAAAAAGGTGGTTTCGGCGATATTCTGAGGGGCGGCGGCCGTTGCACGATCGTCGCCGACGAGTAAATCCGGAGTATACTCTCCGGAACGGGGACCAGTTTTTCGAAAGCGGGCTATTCGGGCCCTAAGCAGTGAACCCGGATCAAACGGGTCGAGGAGACTAAGATGAGTGGTGAGTTCGACGACCTCAGGCGGCGCATGGATGGCGCGATCGCGGCCTTCAAGCACGATCTGGCTTCGCTGCGCACCGGCCGCGCCTCCAGCAATCTGCTCGACGCCATCCAGGTCCAGGCCTATGGCACCACCATGCCGATCAACCAGGTAGCGAACGTGTCGGTGCCGGAGCCGCGCATGATTTCGGTTTCAGTCTGGGACAAGTCGATGGTCGGCGCTGTCGACCGCGCCATCAGAGAATCCAATCTCGGCTTCAATCCGATCGTCGATGGCACCAATCTGCGGATCCCGCTGCCCGAGCTCAACGAGCAGCGCCGCAAGGAGCTGGTCAAGATTTCGCACGGCTACGCCGAGAACGCCCGCGTTGCGGTGCGTCATGTCCGCCGCGACGGCATGGACTTCTTGAAGAAGGCGGAAAAGGACGGCGATATCAGCGAGGATGATCAGCGCAAGCGCTCCGATCAGGTCCAGAAGCTGACCGACGAGACGATCAGCACCATCGATCACCTGCTTTCCGATAAGGAAGCTGAAATTATGCAGGTTTAGGGTCGGCCCACACCGGCCCGAAAGCGAGACCATGGCAACGCCCGCGCATGTCGCGATCATCATGGATGGAAACGGACGCTG
The DNA here is from genome assembly GCF_056404535.1 of Mesorhizobium sp. P2_C5_2. Lineage (NCBI taxonomy): Bacteria > Pseudomonadati > Pseudomonadota > Alphaproteobacteria > Hyphomicrobiales > Phyllobacteriaceae > Mesorhizobium > Mesorhizobium sp. P2_C5_2. Next base: position 602,236 of record NZ_JBFUDV010000004.1, read on the forward strand.
GGCCAAGGCGCGCGGCATGCCGCGGCTTGCCGGCCATCGCGCCGGCGTCGAAGCGTTGCGCAAGACGGTGCGCGCCGCGCCCGGTCTCGGCATTTCCTTCCTGACCGTCTACGCCTTTTCGTCGGAAAACTGGTCGCGGCCCAAATCCGAAGTCAGCGACCTGATGGGGCTGTTGAAGCTGTTCATCCGCCGCGATCTGGCCGAACTGCACCAGAGCGGCGTGCGCGTCAGGATTATCGGCGACAGGGCAGGGCTGCAGTCCGACATCAGGGGCCTGCTCGAAGAGGCCGAATCGCTGACCGCCCGCAATGAAGCGCTGACGCTTGTCATCGCCTTCAACTATGGCGGGCGCGACGAGATCGTGCGCACGGCGCGCAAGCTCGCAGCCGCCGTAGCGCGCGGCGAGATCGACAGCGAGGCGATCACGGCGGACACTTTTGCCGCCTCGCTCGACACCGCGGGCATTCCAGATCCGGAACTGGTCATCCGCACCAGCGGCGAGCTTCGGCTGTCGAATTTCCTTTTGTGGCAGGCAGCCTACAGCGAGTTGGTCTTCCTGCCCTGCTACTGGCCCGATTTCAGCCGCGAACACCTGGCTGACGCACTGCGCGATTTTGCTGGCCGCGAGCGCCGCTTCGGCGGGCTTGCCGCTCAAGACGTCGCCGCCTCGTGACCGGCGGCGGGATGAACAATCTCCAGCTTCGCATCGTCTCGGCGCTGGTGCTGGCTGCAATAGCGCTTGGGCTGACCTGGTTGGGCGGGCTGTGGTTCCACCTGCTTAGCGCCGGCATTTCGGCAGTCATCTTCTATGAATGGGCGCGCATGTCACGCCCTGCGGCCGGTGCGGCCCTCGGTTTCGTTCCAGAGGCGTTGCTTCTGGTTTTCGTCGGCGCTCTTATCGCCGGCGTGCCGGCGTTGTGGCTTCTGTCTCTTGTCCTGGCGATGGTCGTCGTTGCGGCGGTCGGCGCACGCATGCGCGGAGCCGCGCAATGGGATGCTGCCGGCCTTGCCTACGCAGCGCTGTCCGGCCTGTCGCTGGCGCTGCTGCGCGACGGCGACCGTTCCGGCCTGGTCGCGATCCTGTTTCTGTTCGCCGTGGTCTGGGCGACCGACGTCTTCGCCTATTTCGTCGGCCGCGCCGTTGGCGGTCCCAAGCTCGCGCCATCGATATCACCCGGCAAGACGCAGAGCGGCGCGCTCGGTGGCGCCATAGGCGGTGTCGTAGCCGGCCTGCTTCTGGCGGCTGCGGCGGGAGCCAGCAATCTTGCTGTCCTGGCGCTGGTCGCACTGGTGCTGTCGATCGTCTCCCAGGCTGGCGACCTCTTCGAGTCCTGGGTCAAGCGCCGCCACGGCCGCAAGGATTCCAGCGCATTGATACCAGGGCATGGCGGCGTCATGGACAGGGTGGACGGGCTTGTCGCGGCGGCTTTTGCCCTATACGTCATCGGTTGGATTTCGGCGGGCGCCGATCATCCGGCGCAGGGGCTTTTTCCGGCTTGAGCGGTATTTGACGGCGAAGAAATGGCGCGCGCCACGGATTCGCCTGGATTGATGTCACAGTCGCGGCGTCACCTTTTCGCCGTGGGTGAATTTGAGGGCACGACTTGAACGAGATTCTTCACGCGTTTTTCAGCACGGAAGGCTTTGTCCTCGGCACACTGGTGCCGTTTCTGTTCGTGCTGACTGTCGTCGTCTTCGTGCACGAGATGGGACACTACCTCGTCGGCCGCTGGTGCGGCATCGGCGTAAAAGCCTTTTCGATCGGCTTCGGCCCCGAGCTTTTCGGCTTCAACGACAGCCACGGCACGCGCTGGAAGCTCTGCGCCATACCGCTCGGCGGCTATGTCAAATTCGTCGGCGACATGAGCGTCACGTCGAGCCAGCCCGGCACGGACGAGCTGGACAAGCTGACCGATGCCGAACGCGAAGTTGCCTTCCACACGCAGCCGATCTGGAAGCGCGCTGCCACGGTGTTTGCCGGGCCGCTATTCAATTTCCTTTTGACCATCGCCGTCTTCACCGTGATGTTTTCCCTTTATGGCCGCCCGGTGCTGGAGCCGATGGTGGCTCAGGTCACCGCCGGCAGTCCGGCTGAAAAGGCTGGCATCTTGCCCGGCGATCGATTCGTCGCCGTCAACGGCAGCAAGGTTGAGACCTTCGCCGACGTCCAGCGCCTTGTGCAGGGTCGCGCTGGCGATTCGCTCACCTTTACAATGCTGCGCGATGGCAAGGAGATTGCCGTCACCGCGACGCCGGAGTTGATGGAACAGCAGGACGCGCTGGGCAACAAAACCAAGGTGGCCGTCATTGGCGTCGTCAACAACAAGGAGCTCGGTCAGCCAAGGGTGATCACCTACAGCCCGATTGGCGCGCTGGGAGCGGCGGTCGAGCAGACGGGGCAGGCCATTCAGGGCACGGGTCACTTCCTGCAACGTTTTGTTGTCGGCCGCGAGGACAAATGCCAACTGGGTGGCCCGATCAAGATCGCCAAGATGTCGGGGCAGGCGGCCAAACTTGGCTTCGAATGGCTCGTGCAACTTGTTGCATTACTGTCCGTCGGGATCGGAATTCTGAACCTTTTACCGATTCCCCCCCTCGACGGCGGCCATCTCCTGTTCTACGCCATCGAAGCCGTTTTCCGACGTCCGGTATCGGAGCGGATGATGGAAATGGGGTACCGGGCCGGCCTCTTTCTGGTGCTGGGATTTATGGGCTTCGTTTTCTGGAACGATCTGTTTGGGTGCTGAAATCATGAAGAAATTCGGCTTCGGCACCGGCAATGTTGAGACGCCGTTTACCATGCACGGGGGTATGCGTGACGCGAAAGCCACGCATCAGGGTTAAGTAATTACAAATTAACCAGAAGCCTTGCGTGTAGGGAAAATCCGGTTAATACGGTAGGGGAAATTACCGCACGTCCGGTTTTCTCGCCGTGGGGACTTCGAGAAAAGGTACAAAAGCCCGATGAAGGCAGCATCCAAGTTTTTGAGCGCCGCGTCCGCGGTGGCTATTTCCGCCGCTCTGGTTGTGCCAGGCGCGCTCGCCGTGCAGTTCGTTGCCACATCTGCGGCTGAAGCCGCCGTTGTCTCGAGAGTGGAGGTCAGCGGCAACCAGCGTGTCGACGCCGACACCATTCGTAATTATATCACGATCAAGCCGGGCAAGGCGTTTTCCAGCGCCGATATCGACGATGCGGTCAAGGCGCTGTTCGGCACCGGGCTGTTCTCGGACGTGCAGATCAACCAGGTCGGCTCGACGCTGGTGGTCAAGGTTTCTGAATATCAGGTGGTGAATCAGGTTCTGTTCCAGGGCAACAAGAAGCTCAAGGACAATGCGCTGGCGGTCGCGGTGCAGTTGAAGCCGCGCGGCACCTTCTCGCAGGCAACGCTGGATTCCGATGTCGAGGCGGTCAAGGCCGCCTACAGGCGCATTGGCCGTGACGATGCGGCTGTGACGACGCAGATTATGGATCTCGGCGACAACCGCGTGAATGTGGTCTTCAACATCAACGAAGGCGGCCGCACCAAGATCGCCGCAGTGAATTTTGTCGGCAACAGCGCCTATTCAAGCCGCCGCCTGTCCGACGTCATCGCCACCAAGCGCTCAAGCTTCCTGTCTTTTGTGCTGCGTGATGACGTCTATGACGAGGACAAGCTGCGCGCTGACCAGGAGACGCTGCGTCGCTTCTACTACAATCACGGCTATGCCGACTTCCAGGTGGTGTCCGCTGTCGGCGAGCTCGACGACACGACCAACCAGTACACGGTCACCATCACCGTGCAGGAAGGCGACCGCTATACGTTCGGCGACGTCAGCGTCGAGAGCACCATTCCGGAAGTCGACTCGAAGTCGCTGGAATCGGTGGTCCAGACCCACAAGGGCGACGTCTACAACGCCAAGGATGTCGAAGACACCATCATCGCGCTGACCGAGAAGGTCGCGGGTTCGGGCTATGCCTTCGCCCAGGTGACGCCGCGCGGCGACCGCAACTTCGAAAACCACACCATTTCGGTCGTCTATACCATCGACCAGGGCACCAAGGCCTATATCGAGCGCATCGAAATTCGCGGCAACGATCGTACGCGCGACTACGTCATTCGTCGCGAATTCGACGTCAGCGAAGGCGACGCCTTCAACCAGGTTCTCATCCAACGCGCGAAAAAGCGGCTGGAAGCGCTGGATTATTTTGAGAAAGTCGACATCTCGAGTGTTCCCGGCTCCGAGCCTGACCAGGTCGTGCTGGTGGTCGACGTGGTCGAGAAGTCGACCGGCGAGTTCTCGGTCGGCGCCGGTTATTCGACCGGTGGCGAGACCGCTGGTCCGTCCGTCGAGGGATCGATCGCGGAGCGCAACTTCCTCGGTCGCGGCCAGTACATCAAGGTTTCGGCCGGCGGCGGCAAGAATTCGCGCGACTATGCGCTCTCCTTCACCGAGCCCTATTTCCTCGGACGACGCATCGCCGCAGGCTTCGATATCTTCCAGCAGACGCGCAACTACGACCACTATGACAGCGAGACGCTCGGTGCGACGGTCCGCTTCGGCCTGCCGATCACCGACAATATCTCGACCCAGCTGGCGTACAATATCGCCCAGGAGAAGTACAAGCTCGACGATGGTTGCGATGACACGCCTCACGATGGGGTTCCCGACGCCGACTGCGACGTATCTCCGGCGATCGTCGAGGGAATTGACGAAAGCCCGTGGATCAAGTCGTCGGTCAGCCTTGGGCTGGTTTACAACACCATCGACGACATGAAGAGCCCGCATGAAGGCATCTACGCCACCACGACTGTGGAAGTGGCCGGCCTTGGTGGTGACGCGAAATTCGTCAAGGTTACCGGTCGTGGCACTGTCTACCAGACCTTGTCCGAACAGTTGGATCTGGTCGGCCTGATCTCAGGCGGCGCTGGCCATATTGCGGGCTATGGCGATAACGGCCTGCGTATCTTCGATCAGTTCCAGAGCAGCGACCGCATGATCCGTGGCTTCGAGTATGGTGGTATCGGCCCTGCGGATATTGCAACGGGTGACCACCTCGGCGGTACCACCTATTTCAATGCGTCGGCGGAAGCCCAGTTCCCAGTACCGGTCATTCCGGAAAGCTTCGGCCTGCGTGGCGCAGTGTTTGCAGATGCCGCCACACTGTACGGCAGCAAGATTGACACCGTCGGGGTCACTCAAGCTTCAACTGACATGAAGCTGCGCGCCTCGGTTGGTGTCGGCTTGTTGTGGTCATCGCCTTTCGGCCCGATCCGCATCGACTACGCGATCCCGGTCAAGAAAGAGTCGACCGACGACGTGCAGGAATTCAACTTCGGCATGTCGAGCCGCTTCTGACTGCGGGTAACGATGCTTCCGGGCCGTTGGGTCCGGAAGAGACTGACCCAACTTAGCTGGATATTGCTTCTGGAATGACCGATCCGGTGTTCTTCGCGCCCTCACGCCGGTATACGGCCGGCGAAGTCGCGAATCTGACCGGCGCGGCGCTTGTCGATTCGGACCTTGCCCACATTTCGATCGACGCCTTGGCGCCAGCCAATGAAGGCGGCGAGGGCGCGCTCGTCTTCGTCGACGGCAGGCGCAATTTCGCGCTGATGCAGTCGCTGAAGGCGGCGGCCGTGCTGTGTCCGGCCGAATTTGCAACCAAGGCGCCGGCCGGCATTGCGGTTCTGGTCCATCCTCGGCCGCAACAGGCTTTCGCCATGGTCGGACGGCTGCTGTTCCCGATGGCGGCAACTCCGGGACCGATGACCAGCGAAACCGGGGTCTCGCCGCAGGCTCACGTCGATGCCTCGGCGCATATCGAGGCCGGGGCGATCATCGAGGCCGGAGCGGTCATCGGCCCGCGCGCTTCCATCGGCAGCGGAACGGTCATTGCGCCCCACGCCGTTATCGGCCCCTCCTGCCAGATCGGCCGCGATGGATATATTGGTCCAGGCGTCAGCGTCCAGTATGCGCTGATCGGCAACCGCGTCATCATCCATGGTGGCGCCCGCATCGGCCAGGACGGGTTCGGTTTCGTTGGCGGCGCCAAAGGACCCGAGCGCGTGCCGCAGATCGGCCGTGTCATCATCCAGGACGATGTTGAAATCGGCTCGAACACGACAGTCGATCGCGGTGCCATGTCGGATACGGTCATCGGCCAAGGCACCAAGATCGACAATCTGGTGCAGATCGCCCATAACGTTCGCATCGGCCGCAATTGCATTATAGCCGGGCTTTCGGGTATTTCCGGCTCCGTCGTCGTCGGCGATGGTGTCACCATGGGCGGCGGCGTAGGGCTTGCCGATCATTTGACCATAGGATCAGGGGCCAAGCTTGCGGCGAGAAGTGGGTTTATGAGCAACGTCCCGGCAGGCGAGATCTGGGGTGGCTATCCGGCGCAGCCGATGGCGGAAGCCATGCGCGAGATTGCCATGCTCCGAAAGCTCGCCAGGACACGCAAGCAGGGCGAGGGGGGAAGTAGCTGAGATGGTGCCGGCGACGCTCGAAGCAGTCGATATATTGGGGTTGATGAAGCTTTTGCCGCATCGCTATCCCTTCCTGATGATCGACCGCATCGTCGAGATCGACGGCAACGACTCGGCCATCGGCATCAAGAACGTGACCATCAATGAGCCGCATTTCCAGGGCCATTTCCCGGACCAGCCGGTGATGCCGGGTGTGCTGATCGTCGAGGCCATGGCGCAGACGGCGGGCGCAATCTGCATCCGCAACCTCAACACGGAAAAGCCTTCGCTGGTCTATTTCCTCACCATCGACAATGCGAAATTCCGCAAACCGGTCGTTCCGGGCGACCAGTTGAAGATCCACGTCAAGAAAATCAAGATGCGCGGTAACCTGCTCAAATTCGCCTGCGAGGCGATGGTGGACGGCGCCAAGGCGGCTGAAGCCGAGATCTCGGCTATGATGGTTACCGGCTGACGGTTCGAAATGCTCATGAAAATACAGACTTCAATCCATCCCTCGGCCGTTATCGAGGCCGGTGCCCAAATCGGCGACGGCGCCTCTATCGGGCCTTTCTGCTACGTCGGCACTGACGCCGTGATCGGTGACCGCGTCGAACTGGTCAGCCATGTCTCGGTGCTGGGTGCTACCACCATCGGCGCCGGGACCAAGGTTTATCCGATGGCGACACTGGGTGGGCCGCCACAAAACACCAAGCACAAGGGCGGCCGCACCACATTGGTTATCGGCCAGAACTGCACGATCCGCGAAGGCGCGACCATGCATCTCGGCACCGATTCCAGCCGTGGCGAGACGACCATCGGCGACAATGGCAATTTCCTTGCCTATGCTCACATTGCTCATGACTGCGTCGTCGGCAACAACGCCACCTTTGCCAATGGCGCCACCTTGGGCGGCCATTGCGAGGTCGGCAACAATGTCTATATCGGCGGCCTGACAGCCGTTCATCAGTTTGTCCGTATCGGCGACAACGCCTTTCTCGGCGGCTGCTCAGCAATCGTCGGCGATGTCATCCCCTACGCCATTGCCGTCGGCAACCGCGCGAGCCTGCGGGGCCTCAACATCATCGGCCTGAAGCGCTCCGGCCTGTCGCGCGCCGAAATCCAGGTGCTGCGCAAGACTTACAAGACGATCTTCGACCGCTCCCGCACCGTCGGCGAAAACATCGAATTCGCCAAGGCCGAGTTCGCCTCGTCGCCGACCGCCATGAAAATCATCGATTTCATCGCCAGTCGCGGCAAGCGGCACTATGCCGTCCCGTCGCTTAAAGGTGGCGCCGGCGACGATGCCGATGACGAAGACTGAGGCCAGATCAACGGGCCTCGATCTCGCGCCGGACGCCAGGGTCGGCATCATTGCCGGCGGCGGCAGCCTGCCGGTCGAAGTTGCCGCCGGCCTGGCAGAGGCCGGACATCCGCCCGTCATCATCCTGGTCGAAGGTCAGGCCGACCGTCAGTCCGAGCTCACAATCTACGAGCATGAAAGCCTCGCCCTTGAAGACATCGGCTCGCTGGTTGCGTTGCTGCGGCGCCGGCGGATCACCCATCTGGTGCTTGCCGGCGAGATCAGGCGCAGGCCGCGGCTGGTCGACATGCGCCCAAGCCTTGGGCTATTGGCGCTGATACCCTCGGTCGCCATGGCGCTTGCGCGTGGCGATGACGGCCTGTTGAAGATATTGACCCGCGGCCTGGAGGCGCGCGGCGTCAAAGTCGTCGGCGCACATGAGGTCGTGCCCCGGCTTGTCGCGGCCGAAGGGGCGCTGACCAAGGCAGTGCCGCGAAAGTCCGACTGGCGCGATATCGAGGCGGCACATGCGGCAGCAAAAGCCATCGGTGTGCTCGACATCGGCCAGGCGGCCATTGCCATCGGCGGTCGCGCTATTGCCTTGGAAGGCGTCGAGGGCACCCATGGACTCCTTGAGCGGACGCAACAACTGCGCGGCCATGGCAGGCTCGCCGGCAAGACGCGCGGTGTCCTGGTCAAATGCGCCAAGCCCGGCCAGGAATTGCGTGCCGATCTGCCGTCCATTGGTCCCCAGACGGTCGAGGCGGCACACGCCGCCGGGCTTGCCGGCATTGCCGTCGAAGCCGGCCGTTCGCTGATCCTTGAAGGCCCCGTTGTTATCGCGCGCGCCAATGCACTCGGCCTTTTCGTGTTCGGCCTGCCGGCCGCGGAGCCTGCCCATGGCCACTGAGAAGCCGCTGAAGATCGCCATCGTCGCCGGCGAAGAGTCCGGTGACCTGTTGGGCGCCGACATCGTGCAGGCGCTGAAACGCATGACCGGGCGCGATATCAGGCTGGTCGGCATTGGCGGGCGGCATCTGCAGGCGCTAGGGCTGGTGCCGCTGTTCGACGGAGCCGAGATCGCGCTGATGGGGCTCAGCGCCATCCTGCGCGACCTGCCGCGCCTGATGCGGCGCATCAGCCAGACGGCAAGTGCCGTTGCCGCTGAAAAACCCGACTGTCTCATCACCATCGACAGCCCGGATTTTTCGCTGCGTGTCGCCAAGAAAGTCCGCGCTGCCGATCCCTCGATCCCGATCGTCCACTATGTCTGCCCGAGCGTCTGGGCGTGGCGGCCGGGCAGGGCGCCGGCGATGAAGCCCTATGTCGACCACATATTGTGCATCCTGCCTTTCGAGGTGAAGGAGCTGAGCCGCCTCGGCGGCCCGCCCGGCACCTATGTCGGACACCGCCTTACGCATGATCCGGGCGTGATGAGCGCGGCCAGGGCGCAAGCCCAGCCACGCGATCTCTCGGGTGACCGCATCAAGACGCTGCTCGTCCTGCCCGGGTCGCGGCGCGGTGAGGTGAGCCGGCTTATCGAACCGTTCGGCGAGACAGTCTCGGCCCTGCGGGCGCGCGGACACCGCCTGCGCCTGCTGTTGCCCACGGTGCCGCATGTCGCCGAGTTGGTCAGGACGTCGGTGGCGCGCTGGGATGAAAAGCCTGAGATCATCCTCGATGCGGAGCGCAAATGGCAGGCCTTCGGCAAGGCCGATGCGGCGCTGATTGCATCTGGAACAGTGTCGCTGGAACTGGCGCTATCGGGCGTGCCCATGATCTCATGCTACCGGCTCGATCCGGTGATGCGCATGGTTCAGGGGCTGGTGACGGTGTGGAGCGCCGCCTTGCCCAATCTGATCGCCGACCAGGCGATCGTGCCGGAACACTATAACCAGTATGTGCGGCCGCGTTATCTGGCGCGGCAACTCGAGGCTCTGTTTTCAGACACCGCCTATCGCACCTGGCAAAAGGACGGCTTTGCCGAAGTCGCCAGACGCATGGCCGCCGACAAGCCCTCCGGCGACATTGCCGCGGAGGTGGTGATGCGGTGCGTGGTAGGCAGTAGGCAGTAGGCAGTAGGCAGTAGGGCTTTCTTTCTATTGGCTATTGCCTATTGCCTACTCACTATTCCCTATCTTTTCGCAATCGGCACGTAGTCGCGTTCCGGGGCGCCGGTATAGAGCTGGCGCGGACGGCCGATCTTCTGGTGTGGATCCTCGATCATCTCCTTCCACTGCGCGATCCAGCCGACGGTGCGGGCAACCGCAAACAGCACGGTGAACATGGTGGTGGGGAAGCCCAGCGCCTTCAGCGTGATGCCGGAGTAGAAGTCGACGTTCGGATAGAGCTTCTTCTCGATGAAGTAGGAATCGGTCAGCGCGATCTTTTCCAGCTCCATGGCGATGTCGAGCAGCGGATCGTCCTTGATGCCAAGTTCGCCCAGCACTTCATGTGCCGTCTTCTGCATGATTTTCGCACGAGGATCGTAGTTCTTGTAGACGCGGTGACCAAAGCCCATCAGCCGGAACGGATCGTTCTTGTCCTTGGCGCGGGCGATGAATTCCGGGATGTGGTCGACATGGCCGATCTCGCCCAGCATGTTGAGCGCGGCTTCGTTGGCGCCGCCATGCGCCGGGCCCCACAGGCAAGCAATGCCGGCGGCAATGCAGGCAAACGGATTGGCGCCCGACGAGCCGGCAAGACGCACCGTCGAGGTCGAGGCGTTCTGCTCATGGTCGGCATGCAGGATAAAGATGCGCTCCATGGCGCGCGCCAGCACCGGGTTGATCTTGTATTCCTCGCACGGCACGGCGAAGCACATGTGCAGGAAGTTGGCGGCGAAGTTCAGCTCGTTCTTCGGGTAAATGAAGGGCTGGCCGATATGGTATTTGTAGGCCATGGCCGCGATCGTCGGCATCTTGGCGATCAGCCGCATCGAGGCGACCATCCGCTGGTACGGGTCCGAAATGTCGGTGGAGTCGTGATAGAAGGCCGACAGCGCGCCGACCACGCCGCACATCACGGCCATCGGATGCGCATCGCGGCGGAAGCCGGTGAAGAAGCGCGACATCTGCTCATGCACCATGGTGTGGCGCGTCACCCGGTAGTCGAAATCGTCCTTCTGCGCCTTGGTCGGCAGTTCGCCGTAGAGCAGGAGGTAGCAGACTTCGAGGAAGTCGCCATGTTCGGCCAGCTGGTCGATCGGATAGCCGCGGTGCAGGAGGATGCCGGCATCGCCGTCAATGAAGGTGATCGCCGACTCGCAGCTTGCCGTCGAGGTGAAGCCGGGGTCATAGGTAAAGGCGCCGGTTGTGCTGTAGAGCGCACCGATGTCGATGACGTCAGGCCCGACCGAACCGCTTCGCACCTTGAACTCGTGCGTCTTGCCGGCCAGTTCGAGCGTGGCAGTCGACGGGTGCGTCGTCTTGCTGCCGGGTTCCAGTTTTGTCGCAGCTTCGCTCATTCTCAAACTCCTTCATGTTCCTCATGCCGGCAAGGCTATTCCTGCAAACGACACGTCGAAATCACCGGAATGCGCGAACTCGCCACCGCATTTTGGGAGGTGCGTGCCAGATTGGGCCAAGGCCTAATGTTGCACTGCGAAACGCGCCTTTCAATGCCAATCTTCTTGGGCCAGTTCGCTCCTAATCGATTTGATCCGCAATCCGCGCCAGGCTTTCCTCGCGGCCGAGCACGGCAAGCACGTCGAACACGCCGGGTGAGGTGCTGCGGCCGGTCAGGGCTGCTCTTAGCGGTTGGGCCACCGCGCCAAGCTTGTGGCCGCCGGCCGTCGCGAACTCGCGCACCGCGGCTTCCGCCGCTGCGGCCGTCCATTCACCTGAAACCGTCTGCAATGCAGCGTGTGCCCCGCGCAGGATCGTACGCGCATCGGCATTGAGAAGCGCTGCCGCCTTGTCGTCGATCGGCAGCGGCCGCTCGACGAACAGGAAACCGGCGCCATCGGCCAGTTCCACCAGTGTCTTGGCACGCTCTTTCAGGCCAGGTAACGCGGCCAGCAGTTGCGCCTTCCTGGTGTCGTCGAGGCGGGCGGCGAGCGCCGGGCCGCCTTCGAGATAAGGCAGAGTGGCGACGAAGATATCGAGCAGTGCTCTGTCGTCCATCTTGCGCATATGCACGCCGTTCAGCGCATCGAGCTTGGCGAAGTCGAAGCGCGCCGCACCCTTGTTGACGTCGCCAATGTCGAACCAGGCGATCATGTCCTTGATCGACATCACCTCGTCGTCGCCATGGCTCCAGCCGAGGCGGGCCAGATAGTTGAGCAGTGCCTCGGGCAGATAACCCATGGCGCGGTAGGCCTCGACGCCGAGCGCGCCATGCCGCTTCGACAATTTGGCGCCGTCGGCCCCATGGATCAGCGGGATGTGCGACATGGACGGCACCTCCCAACCCATGGCGTTGTAGATGACCGTCTGGCGCGCGGCATTGGTCAGGTGGTCGTCGCCGCGAATGATGTGGGTGACACCCATGTCGTGGTCGTCGACGACGACGGCATGCATGTAGGTCGGGACGCCATCCGAACGCAGGATGATGAAATCGTCGAGATCCTTGTTGGGGAAGCGCACCTCGCCCTGCACGCGGTCGTGCACCACGGTCTCGCCCTCGGTCGGCGCCTTGATGCGGATGGCGCCTTTGACGCCGGCGGGCGCCTCGGAGGGGGCGCGGTCGCGCCAAGCGCCATTGTAGCGCGGCGGCAGGCTCTTGGCGCGCGCCGCCTCGCGCATCGCCTCGAGCTCGGCCGGCGTCTCGTAGGCGTAGTAGGCCTTGCCCAGGCGCACCAGTTCCTCGGCCACCTCGCGGTGGCGCGGCGCGCGCTCGAACTGCGAGACGGCCTCGCCATCCCAGGACAGGCCGAGCCAGGTCAGCCCGTCCAGAATGGCCTGGGTTGCCGCGGCGCTGGAGCGTTCGCGGTCGGTGTCCTCGATGCGCAGCACCATCGTGCCGTCGGTGTGCTTGGCATACAGCCAGTTGAACAGCGCCGTGCGCGCGCCACCGATGTGAAGGTAGCCGGTGGGCGAGGGGGCAAAACGGGTGACCACCCTGTTGGACATGGCTATTTTGTTGGACATGGCAATTCTCGGGCAAAGCTGGAAAGCGGGGCGTGATCGCGCGGACTTTCGCGCTTTGCGCGTTCATGTAGCATAGGAGGTCTGGGGCGCAAGGGGCAGACCCGATGGCTGGACGTGGCCGGGGCGTGGATCAAGGCGAGGGCGCTGCGACAAGCGTCAACGAACGCTCCCTGTTTGCCGACAGTCCCCATGCCGAGCCGATGCCCGTCGTGCTGCCCGAGACGCGACCTGGCCTCCGGCCTTTGTCTCCGGATGACACTGCGTCGGTGCCGGTCGCCGTGCCCGCATCCGCCATCCGTTTGCGCAGGCTGCTACGCCGTTCGACATGGCCAGCAATCCGTCGCAGCCTTGCCGTGGCCGCCGTCACCGAACTCGACCGTGGCGTTGCCTTTCTGCTGGTGCCGGTTTTCCTGGCGGCCGGCGTGGTCCTTTACTTCTCGCTGGCCAGCGAGCCGGGCTTTGCCCAGCCAATCGCCATTGTGCTGCTCGCGGCCTGTTGCGCAGCCGTCGCGCGGTCCTGGCCGAGGACGCATCTGTGTTTTATGGCCGCGATGCTGTGCGCGCTCGGCGTCGTCGCCGTCAAGGTCGAGACCTGGCGTGCCGGAACGCAAATGCTCGGTTCCGAGATTCAAACACGGCTGACCGGCCGCGTCGTCAGTCTTGAGCAGATGGAAAACGGCCGCGTCAGGCTGACGCTCGACGTGATTTCGACCGCTCGCCCCAAGCTGCGCTACGCGCCGGAGCGGGTCAGGCTCTCGGCGCGCACTGTTCCCGCCGATATGACAGCCGGCTCCCTGATCACCGGCTATGCCAGGCTGTTGCCGCCGACCGGTCCGGTGCGGCCGGAGAGCTATGATTTCTCCTTCGACAGCTATTTCACCGGCATCGGCGGTAGCGGCTTCTTTCTCGGCAATCCCAAAACCATCGCCGCGCAAGGACCGCTGCCGCTGACCGCACGGCTCTCTTCGGCAATTGAGAATGCGCGCGAAAACATTGCCGATCATATCAGGGGCAAGATCGGCGGAGCCGAAGGCGAGATTGCCGCAGCGCTGATAGTCGGCGTGCGCGCCGGCATTCCGGACGAGGTCAACGAGGCGATGCGGCGCACCGGCATCTACCACATCATCTCCATTTCCGGCCTGCACATGGCGCTGGTTGCCGGCACCATCATGGCGTTGCTGCGGGGTGCGTTTGCGCTGTTTCCGGATTTCTCCTCGCGCCGGCCAGTCAAGAAATATGCGGCCGCCGCGGCCCTTGTCTCCATCGCCGCTTATCTCGTCATTTCAGGCGTCGTGGTTGCCGCCGAGCGCAGCTTCATCATGCTGGGGGTCATGCTCGTCGCGGTGCTGTTCGACCGTGCTGCGCTCACCATGCGCAATCTGGCGATCTCGGCCATCGCCGTCATCCTGGTGTCGCCGCATGAGGTCGTCGGCCCCAGTTTCCAGATGTCGTTTGCCGCAACCGCCGCGCTCGTCGGCGCCTATGCCGGCTGGGCCGACTACCGCGCCGACAAGGTGAGGCCGCCGCCGGCGAAACGCTCCTTTGTCGGCTTCCTGTCGCGAAAATTCCTGCTGGCCATGGGCGGCCTTGCCATGACCTCGATTATCGCTGGCAGTGCTACCGTGCTGTTTGCCATCTGGCATTTTCAGCGCGTGTCGCCGCTCAGCCTACTCGCCAATCTCACAGTAATGCCGATCGTCTCGCTGGTGGTCATGCCGTTCGCCGTGCTCAGCGCGCTGGCTATGCCGTTCGGCGCCGATGGGCCGTTCCTCTATGTGATGGGCAAGGGCCTGACCGCGATGATCGCTATATCGGCCTGGATTTCCGAGCGCTCGCCGGTCGATGCCGTCGGGTTGATCTCCATCCGCTCGGTGCTGCTGGTGGCGGTCGCCCTCGTCATTGCAACCATGGCCACCACCTGGCTGAGGCTGGCGGCCATTCCCTTCGCGCTGGCCGGCCTGTTGACGGTGCCGCAGGTGCGCACGCCTGATGTGCTCATTTCCGAGGATGCGCATTTGGTGGCTGTGCCTATCGGTGGCGGCGAACTCGCGCTCAATCGCGAACGCTTCAACGAATTCACCACAGATAACTGGAAACGCGCGCTGAGGGCCGAAACGATTATCCCGCCTGAGATATTCGAGGCAACAGACACGCGGTTCGATCTCGATCCACTCGATCTGCCGCCAGGCGCGCCCTTCTATTGCAGGAGCGATCTCTGCATTGCTCGGCATCCATCCGGTGCCATCATCGCGCTGGCGAAGGATCGCAAGACGGCCCGGCCGGCCTGCGCTTTCGCGAGCCTGATCGTCATCGACGATGCCACCGCCTACAATCCGTGCCGCGACCCGCTGGTGCTGGTCGTGACGAAGAAGCAGCTTGCCCGCCACGGCAGTGCCGCCGTCTTCTTCGATCCGCGATTGGCCGCGACAGCGCCAACCATCCGCTTCGCCGTCGACAAGCCTTATCGTCCCTGGCACGAGCAACGCCGCTTCTCACGCGAAGCGCGCGGCCTGCCGCCCTACAAGCAGCCTGAAAGGTCGGCGAAGCCGGCGTACAAACCTGAGCCGGTTCAGTAACGCCGGATCAATCCGACGAGTTTGCCCTGCACCTTGACCCGATCCGGCCCGAAGATGCGCGTCTCATAAGCCGGGTTGGCGGCTTCCAGCGCGATCGAGGCGCCCTTGCGGCGGAAGCGTTTCAGCGTCGCTTCCTCCTCGTCGACCAGTGCCACGATGATCTCGCCGGGGCTGGCGGTGTCGGCATTGCGGATAATGACCGTATCGCCGTCGAAAATGCCGGCCTCGATCATCGAGTCGCCCTTGACCTCAAGCGCGTAGTGTTCGCCGCCCATGATCATGTCCGGCGGCACCGAGATCGAATGCGTCTGGTGCTGGATGGCGTCGATCGGCACACCGGCGGCGATGCGTCCCATCACCGGGATCGACACCGCGGAAACCGCATCGTCATTGCCGGCGGACATCGAACGCGACGATGAGGCCGGCTTGATCTGCCGGCCGAGACCGCCTTGCCCCACGCCACCTTGGCCGAGACTGCCCTGGATGACGCTTGGCGAAAACTTCCTCGCCGCATTGAGGCCGGGCGCGATCGAGTCGGGCAGCCGCAGCACTTCCAGCGCGCGCGCCCGGTTCGGCAGCCGGCGAATGAAACCGCGCTCCTCGAGCGCCGTGATCAGGCGGTGAATGCCGGACTTGGAGGCGAGGTCCAGCGCCTCCTTCATCTCGTCGAAAGACGGCGGGATTCCGCTCTCCTTCAGGCGTTCATGGATGAACATCAGAAGCTCATGTTGTTTACGCGTCAGCATCGCGGCCCCCCGGGGTTCTGAAACCAGAATCGGAAAAAACAAACCCAGAACAAACACTATCTGTTCCAGTTGTGTTCCGCAACCATTTAAAGTTTAATGAATGTGTTGACGTTTTGTTCAGCTTAACATCGGCACGCCGCAGACAGCGCCTGCGCTCGTTTGCCGGCAACGGTGTTAAACGAGACTGAAGTGCCGAGGGTCTGCGTCATCTGGGCTGGTTCACGCCTTGCCCGATCGCCGCTGCTTTTTCGGGTGGGGCTGCGCCGCATCCGCCGCGCCGCCCGGTTCACTCTGGGCATAGACCTGCAGCGTGTAGCCGATGTGAACGGTCATCAGTGTTTTTGCGCGCTCAGTGTCGCGATCAAGGGCTGCTTCCATCAGTGCGGTGTGGTGTTCGATCGCCACGGCGTCGCGCAGGGCCTCCATGGCCTTCTGGTGTCCATCCTTGCGGCCGGCAGCCGCGCGCAGCGTTGGGGCCAGGCCCAGAAAGCGGTGATGGCGATGCAATTGGTCGGAGATCGTCGCATTGAAGCGCAGCAGCCAGCTGGATGTCGCGGCATTGAGCAGCGCCGCGTGGAAGGCATCATGTTTTTCGTACCACACGTCGACGGCATCATCGGAGGGATCGTCGAGAACGGACCCACACCGTGAGAGACGATAATGGGCGGTAACGACCGCGTCTTCCCACTGACGGTCGCCCTTCTCGATCGATTCCACCAGCAAGGGCAGTTCGACCACCAGCCGCGCACGCGACAAGTCCTCGAGCTCCGCCCGAGAGACGGGAGCGACCGCAAACCCACGGTTGCTGATGGCCGTCACAAGCCGTTCGGCCTCCAGCCGCGACAGCGCCTCGCGCAGCGGCGTCCAGCCGATACCATAGGTGCCGCGCAGCGTGCTCAGCTTCAACGGCGCGGCAGGCGCCAGCCGGGTCGCAAGAATATCGCGCCTGAGCAGCCGATAGGCCGCTTCCGTCTTCGAGGACTGCTCGTCATCCAGCATCGTGACCCATTAGACAGATTGCTCGGCTGATGATTATATATCAAAGCCTTTCATTGCGTAAATTATATATAATGTTTGACAGCTTCCGGAGGACCGCTCAAGATCGCCGGCATGTTTGGGCGGGCAGGCTCCGCCGAGTGCGTTTGTCCATGGAGGGCACCGGATCATGAGCATGACACCCGATCTCGCTGCAATCGAAGCTATGGATGCCGCTGATCCGCTGCGTTCCATGCGTGAACGCTTTGTCTTGCCGGAGGGCGTGATCTATCTCGACGGCAATTCGCTGGGTGCCGCGTCACCAGCCGTCTTCAGCGAACTGCAGCAGGCCGCGACGCGGGAATGGGCGCAGGATCTCATTCGCGCCTGGAACACCGCAGGCTGGTTCAACATGCCGGTGGAACTCGGAGATCAGCTCGGACGACTGATCGGCGCGGCCAACGGGCAGACGGTGGTCTGCGACACAACCTCGATCAACATCTACAAGCTGCTGCACGCCGCGCTCGGCATGCGGCCGGATCGGTCGGTCATCGTTGCCGAGGGCGACAGTTTCCCGACCGACCTCTACATGGCCGAAGGCGTGGCCTCGACCCGGCCGGGAACGCGGCTGCGGCTGGAGGGTGTCGACGCCGCCGCAATCGAGGAGCTGATCGACGACAGCGTTGCGGTCATCCTGGTCAACCACGTCAACTACAAATCCGGCCAGTTGCGCGACATGGCGGCGCTGACGCGCAAGGCACATGACGCCGGCGCGCTGATCATCTGGGATCTCTGCCACACGGCCGGCGCCTTGCCAGTCGAACTCGACCGTGCCAACGCCGATTTCGCCGTCGGCTGCACCTACAAATACCTCAATGGCGGCCCGGGCTCGCCGGCCTTCATCTATGCTGCCGCGCGCCACCATGGCGATGTCCACCAGCCGCTCAGCGGCTGGTGGGGCCATGCGCGGCCCTTTGCCTTCGAGCAGGGCTTTGCCGTCGGCAGCGGCATCCGCCGCTTTCTGTGCGGAACGCAGCCGGTGCTGTCGATGCGGGCGCTCAAGGGCGCACTCGATATCTGGAACGATGTCGATATGACGGCGGTGCGCAAAAAGAGCATCGCGCTGACCGACCTGTTTATCCAGCTCGTCGAAGCCAGATGCGGCGCCTACGGGCTTGAACTGGAAAGTCCTCGCGACGGCAGCCAGCGTGGCAGCCAGGTGTCATTCCTCCACCCGCACGGCTATCAGGTGATGCGCGCACTGATCGAGCGCGGCGTGATCGGCGATTTCCGGGCGCCGTCGACTATCCGTTTCGGCTTCACACCGCTCTATGTCGGTTATGGCGATGTCTGGCAGGCGGTCGAAGTGCTGGAGGATATTCTGCGCACCGGCGCGTGGCAGGACGCCCGCTTCGCGGCGAAGACCGCGGTTACCTGAAGCCGGCGCAATTCCAGGAAAAGTGTGACGCGGTTTTCCCGGGAAAAGCGCATTGCGCTTTGCCTTGGGAATTGCGCCAAACAAAGAGCTCAGAGCCGGGTGCGAACCGTCCAGAGCTCCGGAAACAGCACGACCTCCAGCATCTTCTTCAGGTAGGAGGCGCCTGAGGTGCCGCCGGTGCCGCGCTTCAAACCGATGATGCGCTCGACCGTGGTGACGTGGTTGAAGCGCCAGCGGCGGAAGTAATCCTCGAAGTCGACCAGCTTCTCGGCCAGTTCGTAGAGCATCCAGTAGCGCTGCGGGTCGCGGTAAACGGTTTGCCAGGCAACCAGCACTTCTTCGTTCTCTGCGCGCGTCTCGCGCCAGTCCGTGCGCCTGGCGTCGGCGCCGATGTCGAAGCCGTTGCGCGCCAGGAGCAGCAGCGCCTCGTCATAGAGCGACGGCGTGGCCAGGATCGCTTCCAGTCTGTCCGTAAGTTCTGGCCGGTGCTTGTGCGGGCCGAGCATGGCGAGGTTGCGGTTGCCCGCCATGAACTCGATGGCGCGGTACTGCCAGGACTGGAAGCCCGAGGATTGGCCGAGCGCGTCGCGAAACTCGGTGTACTCGCTGGGCGTCATCGTGCGCAGCACGTCCCAGGCATTGTTGAGCTGCTCGAAGATGCGCGCGACGCGAGACAGCATCTTGAAGCTCGGTTCGAGGCGGTCGGCGCGGATCGCGCGGATCGCGGCGCCGATCTCGTGCAAGGCCAGCTTCATCCACAATTCCGATGTCTGATGCTGGATGATGAACAGCATCTCGTCATGGGCAGAAGACAGTGGCGTCTGCGCGTCGAGCACCTTCTCCAGGTGCAGATAGTCGCTGTAGGACATTCGCTCATCGAACGACATCTGCGCGCCATCGGACGCCGGATCGTGCGGCTCGCTCAATTGCTCTTCTCCGCGCGCAACCGGAAGCGCTGGATTTTGCCGGTCTGGGTTTTGGGCAAGGCATCGATGAACTTTACCGAACGCGGATATTTGTAAGGCGCGATCGTTGCCTTGACGTGGTCCTGCAGGCGTTTGACGGTCAATGCGTCCGGCGTCACGCCTTGCACCAGCACGATATGCGCCTCGACGATCTGGCCTCGCTCGCGGTCCTCGGCGCCGATGACGGCGCATTCGGCGACATCGGGATGCGAAAGCAACGCCGCTTCGACCTCGGGACCTGCAATGTTGTAGCCGGCGCTGACGATCATGTCGTCGGAGCGCGCGGCGAAATGGAAGAAACCGTCCTCGTCCTGGGTAAAAGTGTCGCCGGTGAGGTTCCAGCCGTCGCGGACATATTCCTTCTGCCTTTCATCGGCCATGTAGCGGCAGCCGGTCGGGCCGCGCACCGCCAGGCGGCCTGTCGAACCGCGCGGCACCTCTCGCATCTCGTCATCGACGATGCGTGCCTGATAGCCGCCGACGGCCTTGCCGGTGGAGGCTGGCTTCATGTCGTCGAAGCGGTTGGAGATGAAGATGTGCAGCATTTCGGTGGCGCCGATCCCATCGAGGATCGGCTTGCCGGTCTTTTCAGTCCATTCCTCGAAAACAGGCGCCGGCAGTGTTTCGCCGGCCGAAACCGCGACGCGCAACGAGGACAGGTCAGCACCTTCATCCATGGCCTTCAGCATCGCCCGATAGGCGGTCGGCGCGGTGAAGGAAATGGTCGCCCGGTAGGTCTCGATGATGTGGATCATGTTGGGCGGCGTCGCCTGTTCCAGCAACGTCGCCGCGGCACCGAAGCGCAACGGGAAGATGGCGAGCCCGCCAAGACCGAAGGTGAAGGCGAGAGGCGGGGAGCCGACGAAGATGTCGTCCGGCGTCACCTCCAGGATTTCGCGGGCGTAGGCGTCAGCGATGATCAGCAGGTCGCGGTGGAAATGCATCGTCGCCTTCGGCACACCGGTGGTGCCGGAGGTGAAGCCGAGCAGGGCGACGTCGTCGCGGCCAGTGTTGACGGCAGTGAAGGTGACCGGCTTGTCGAGGGCGACGCGATCGAGTTCCGCGTCATGGTTGGCCGTGCCGTCGAAGCCGATGACCTGCTTGAGATACGCACTGCCCTTGGCGCAGGCGGTCATCTCGTCCATCAGCCTTGTATCGCAAAGTGCGATTGTGATTTCCGCCTTGTCGACAATCTTGGCGAGTTCGCCGGCACGCAACATCGGCATGGTGTTGACGACCACCGCGCCAACCTTGGTGGCGGCCAGCCAGCAGGCGACCATGGCCGGGTTGTTGGCCGAACGGATCAGCACCCGATTGCCCGGTTTGACGCCGTAATTTTCGACCAGCGCATGGGCCAGCCTGTTCGTCCAGTCGGACAGTTCCTTGTAGGTGCGGCGGCGGCCATTGCCGATCAGCGCGGTGTGGTCGCCAAAGCCCTTTTCGACCAGCCTGTCGGTCAATTCAACGCCGGCGTTTATGTGGTCGGGATAGTGGAAGCCGTCGAGCAGAAACTCCGGCCATTGATCCGGCGGCGGCAGGTTGTCGCGCGTGAATGTGTCGATATGCGCTGATGGCCCAAGCATTTTTCGGCTGCCCCTGTCTGCCTCACGCCCACGGCTGAACAATCACAGGATCGCACCAGTCGAAATTTGTTTCAAGCCTAAAATGTTTTTAGGGTGGAGCATTGACGTCGCCTTTGCCGGCGGCCATTCCTGTCGACTGAACTGAAGTCATCTGGGAGGGTGCAGATGCTCGAACACCGTGTTGCCGATTGGGACAATGCCTACGCCAACGGCGACAACATCGCCGGCAGCGATCGCTGGCCGGCCGCGTGGGACGCACCGGCGCAGGCTTTTCGCGACACACTGTCGGCGGCCGGTCGGGCCAAGCTCGACATCGCCTATGGCGACAACCCGCGCAACCGGCTCGATTTGTTCCTTCCCGATGCCATGCCCAAAGGGCTCGTCGTCTTCATCCATGGCGGCTACTGGAAGGCATTCGACAAGAATGCCTGGTCGCATCTGGCCAACGGCGCGGTCGCAAAGGGCTTTGCCGTAGCAATGCCGACTTACACGCTTTGTCCCGACATACGCATTTCCGGCATCGTCAGGGAAATTGCGGCGGCGATCGGCAAGGCGGCGGCGATGGTCGACGGGCCGGTGATCCTGACCGGGCATTCCGCCGGCGGCCATCTCGCCTCGAGGATGGTGACGACAACGACGCCTCTGGCCGCCGACGTAGCAAGCCGTGTGCGCAATGTCGTCTCGATCTCCGGCGTCCATGACCTCCGGCCGATCATGCGCACCGGCATGAATGCGACACTGACCATCGATGAAGCGGAAGCACTGGCCGAAAGCCCGGCGCTGCTGCGCCCGATGGAGGGCGCACGCATCACCTGCTGGGCCGGCGGCGGTGAGCGCTCGGAGTTCCTGCGCCAGAATGCGTTGCTGGCCAACATCTGGACCGGCCTTGGCGCCACCACCAGCGCGGTGGTCGAACCCGACCGGCATCACTACGACATCGTCGACGGGCTTGCCGATCCGACACATCCGCTGACGCGGACATTGCTTGCCGAATAAAAACCAGTTTCATCTCTAAAATTAATGGCTTGGACGCTTGATCTTCAGCGTAGCATCAGGACGCGACACCCGGCGCCCACGGCTGCCGCCGGAGCGAAGGGCTCGCGCACGATCAAGCCGTTGGCGTCGGCCAGCATTCGCAGCATCGAGGAATCCTGGATGCCGAACGGCGTCGCCACCAGTGCGCCGGCTTCTTCCCGGACCACGGCGCGCACATAGTCCTGCCTCAGATCATTGGCCGGCATCGCGGCGCCAAGCTGCGCCTGCCGGATGTCCTGCCGGAAGGTGCAGCCGCCAAGTTGCGCCGAAAGCGGCTTCAGGAACAGCTGCGAGCAGACCAGGCTCGCCACCGGGTTGCCGGGCAGGCCGATGCACCTGATGTCGCCGAGACGCCCGAACATCAGCGGCTTGCCCGGGCGCATGGCGAGCTTCCAGAAATCGAGCTTCATGCCTTCGCCGGTGAGCACGTCGTGCACAAGATCGTGGTCGCCGACCGAGGCGCCGCCGAGCGTGACGATGACGTCGGCTTTCGCAGCGACGGCCTTTTTCACCAGTGCCGCGATAGCTTCCTTGCGATCAGCCGCGATACCGAGATCGAGCGCGCGGGCGCCGACAGACTGCGCGGCAGCGGCGACGCCATAGGCGTTGGACGAGATGATTTGGTCTGGGCCAAGCGCGCTGCCCGGCGGCAGCAACTCGTCGCCGGTGGCAATGATGGCGACCAGCGGCCGTTGCACCACCTTCAGCGTCGGGTGATTGGCCGATGCGGCCAGCGAGAGTGCGGCCGGATCGAGCACGCGGCCTTTTTCCAGCAGCACGTCGCCTTGCGCAAAATCCAGCCCGCGGCGGCGGATGTTGCGTTCCTTCGCCGTCGGTTCGGTCACCTCGATCTGGCCGCCGCCGAGATCCCGGACATTTTCCTGGATGACGATGGTGTCTGCGCCTTCAGGCAGCGGCGCGCCTGTGAAGATGCGCACGGCCTGCGCCTTGCCGACAGTGCCATCAAAGCCGCGCCCGGCTGGCGCCATGCCGATCACCGAAAGCCGCGCCGGGGCGGATGCTACGTCCTCGGCTCGTGCGGCATAGCCGTCCATGGCGGACGCGTTGAAAGGCGGCTGGGTGCGCAGCGCCACGACAGGCTCCGCCAGCACCCGGCCGGCCGCATCCGCCAGCGCGACGCTTTCACCCGGCCGCGCCACAGCGCCTTCGAGGAGGCGTTGAAGCGCCTCGGCGACCGGAACCAGCGCCATTTACGAACCCGCCTTGTAGTCGCCGGACTTGCCGCCGGTCTTTTCCACCAGCCTTATGCCGGAAATCACCATGGCGCGGTCGGCCGCCTTGGCCATGTCGTAAATGGTCAGACACGCCACCGATGCCGCGGTCAGCGCCTCCATCTCGACGCCGGTCTTGCCGGTGACGCGGGCGAGCGCGGTGACTCTGAGGCCAGGCAGGCCTGGATCCGGCTCGATGTCGACCGACACTTTGGTCAACAGCAGTGGATGGCAGAGCGGGATCAGCTCATGTGTCTTCTTGGCCGCCATGATGCCGGCAATGCGCGCTGTGCCCAGCACATCGCCCTTCTTGGCGTCGCCGTCGAGGATCATCTTGAGGGTTTCCGGCCGCATCGAGACAAAGCCTTCGGCGATCGCCGTGCGCGTCGTCTCTTCCTTGTCGCCGACATCGACCATATTGGCCTCGCCCTTGGCGCCGAGATGGGTGAGGGCGCTTGTCATTCTCAGGCTACCATAGGGCGACGTGCGTCCGTACGGACGCACAAAGTACGCTCTATCATTTTGAATCTATGCATCGTGCTCTCCGAAAATCGATTCCGATTTTCGGGCCGATGCATCCGTCGCCTTGCCCGTCAGTAGCAGGCGCGTTGCCGCCGCCACATCCTGTTGCCGCATCAGGCTCTCGCCGACGAGGAAGGTGCTGATGCCGGTCTTTTGCATCCGGTGGCAATCGTCGTGGGTGAAAATGCCGCTCTCGCTGACCAGCAAGCGGCCACCGGGCACCATCGACGCCAGCCGCTCCGAGGTTCCAAGGCTGGTCTCGAATGTCCTCAGATTGCGGTTGTTGATGCCGATCAACTGCGACGACAGTTTTACCGCGCGCTGCGTTTCGGCCTCGTCATGCACTTCGATCAGCGCATCCATGCCGAGTTCGAATGCGGTCGCTTCCAATTCGCTCGCCAGGGCATCATCGACGCTGGCCATGATGATCAGGATGGCGTCGGCGCCCCAGGCGCGAGCCTCGTAGACCTGGTAGGGGTCGAACAGGAAGTCCTTGCGCAGCGCGGGCAGCGACACTGCCTTGCGCGCATTGGTGAGAAATTCCGGCGCGCCCTGGAAGGACGGTGCATCGGTCAACACCGAAAGACAGGCGGCGCCGCCTTTCTCATAGGCCTTCGCCAATGCCGGCGGATCGAAATCGGCGCGGATCAAGCCTTTGGACGGGCTCGCCTTCTTGATTTCGGCGATCAGCCCGAAACTGCCCGATCTGCGCTTCGCCTCGAGCGCCCTCAGAAACCCACGCGGCGCGTCTGCATCCTTGGCCCGCGCCTTGATCTCGGCCAGCGGTATCCGCGCCTTCGCTTCTGCGATCTCGTCGCGCTTGTAGGCCTCGATCTTGCGCAGAATGTCAGCCACGGTCCTATCCGTTCGAAATCGCGACCAGCCTGTCGAGCACGCCTAGCGCCCGGCCGCTGTCGATGGCTTGTGCCGCCGCCGCCATGCCGTCGGCAAGCGTCGTCGCCTTGCCGGCCACCACCATGCCGGCGCCGGCATTCATCAGCACCGTATCGCGATAAGCGCCGGCAGCACCGCCCAGCATGTCGCGCAACGCCTTGGCGTTGTAGGCGGCGTCGCCGCCGCGCAACTCGTCCTTGGTATGGCGCTGCAAGCCGACCGCTTCCGGGGTAAGCGTAAAATGGCGGATTTCGCCGCCGGCCAGTTCCGCAACCTGCGTTTCACCGGTGGTGGTGATTTCGTCATAGCCATCGCCATGGACGACCCAGGCATGGTCTGTGCCCAGCGCCTTCAATGTCTCGGCCACCGGCACGATCCATTCCGGCAGGAACACGCCGACCATCTGCCTGCTGACGCCGGCCGGGTTGGACAGCGGTCCGAGCAGGTTGAAGATGGTGCGGGTGCCGAGTTCGACGCGGGTCGGGCCGACATGCTTCATCGCCGGATGATGCGCCGGCGCGAACATGAAGCCGACACCGGCCTCACGGATGCAGCGGCCGATCACCTCTGGCGGGATATCGATCTTGACGCCGAGCGCGACCAGCACGTCGGCAGCGCCTGTCAGCGACGACAGGCCGCGATTGCCATGCTTGGCCACCGGCACGCCACAGCCGGCGATGACGAAGGCCGAAGCCGTCGAGATGTTGACGGAATGCGAGTTGTCGCCGCCGGTGCCGACGATGTCGATGGCGCCTTCAGGGGCTTCGACGCGCAGCATCTTGGCGCGCATGGTGGCGACGGCGCCGGAGATCTCGCTCACCGTCTCGCCGCGTACACGCAGCGCCATCAGGAAGCCGCCGATCTGGCCGGGCGTCGCGTCGCCCGACATGATGATGTCGAAGGCTTCGCGCGCTTCCTCAAAGGTCAACGCGCTGCCGGTAGCGACCTTGGCGATATGGATCTTCAGGGCGCTCATGGGGCTAAGACGTTCATTGAGCCAAGCCGTTCATTGGGCAAGAGCTTGGGCAACGGCGGCCTGATCGACGCTGACGGCGTACTGCGTCTGCAACTGTGCCACCAACTGGTCGAGCAAATCGTCGGACATGCCTTGCGTGAAGGATTTCTGCGCGTCGTCGGGCACCGAACTGGCGTCGGCTCCGGCCGGCTCGAACACTTCGGCCACCTTGAACAGAATCTGGCCTTCGCCGGTGGGCGAGGGGATCAGCCCGGTGCCGCCTTCGCCGACGCCGAACATCGCTGCGGCGCCGTCCTTGCCGAAATCGACGTCGTCGGCCTCGCGCTTCACGCCGCGCTTGGTCTGCTTTTCGAGTTTCAGTTCGCCCGCGATGACGTCGAGCGTGGTGCCGGCCTTGAGGCGCTTTTCGAGTTCGTCAGCCTTTGCGGTCAGCCGCTTGGTCGTTTCCTCTGTCGTCCAGTCCGCCACCACCCTCTGGCGAACCTCGTCCAGCGTGCGGTCGCGCGCCGGCGTGATCGATGTCAGCTCGTAGAATACGAAGCCATTGTTGGTCGTGGTCAGAGCTTGATTCTCGGTGTTGGGTTCGGCCTCGAACACCGCCTTGATCAGGTCCGGCGATGCCGGCAGATCCTTGATGATGGTTCCATCCGGCTTGAGGCCGGTGCGGTCGATGGCCTCGACGGTGACATCCTTGAGCTTCAGCTTTGCCGCGGCTTCGGCGAGCGTGCTGCCGGCGGCGCGGGTGTCTTCGTAATTGTCGTGCACGTCGAGCAGGATGCGGCTTGCTTCGCCCAACGCCAGATCCTTGCGGATCTGGTCCGACACTTCGGCCAGCGGCTTCACCACTTCAGGCTTGATATCGGTGACGCGCAAAAGCACCGGGCCGAACGTACCCTGGACGACCGGGCTGACTTCGTTGACGGCAAGCGCGAATGCGGCATCGGCGACCGCCTTGTCGCTGATCTTGTCCTTGGAGAGCGTGCCAAGCAGCGTATCGGCCTGGGTCTTGCCCTGCGCGATAACGATCTTGTCGAAGGTTGCGCCCGTCTTCAGCGAATCGGATGCTGCCTTGGCGGCATCCAGCGTCGGAAACACCAGCTGTTCGACGGTGCGCATTTCCGGCGTGGTGTAGCGCCCCTTGTTCTTGTTGTAGTCATCGCCAACCTGTTGGTCGGTCACGGCGCTGACATCCATGATGTCTTCAGGCTCGAGCCGGACATAGGAGAATTTGCGGTATTCAGGCGCCGCGTAGGTTTTCTTGTTGGCCTCGAAATAGGCCTGAAGCACGCTGTCGGATGGCGCCTCGATCGGCTCGACCATCGCCTTCGGCAAGGTCAGATAGTCGATGGTGCGGTCTTCGCCGCGATAGAGCGCGACCGCCTTGAAGAAGGTGTCCGGAGCCTTGAGGCCGTCCGAAACCGCCTCGACGATCTGCTGGCGCACCGCCACCTGGGACCGGTTCTTGAGATAGTCCTCCGGCCGCATGCCGAGCTCGCGCAGCCGCGATTCGAACAACCGGCGGTCGAACTGGCCATTCGGGCCCTGGAAGGCGGGTTCCTGCCGCGTCAGTTCAGCCAGCTTGTCCTTGGAGAAGCCAAGCCCGAGCTTGCGCGCCTGTTCGTCGAGAACTGCGCCCGACACCAATTGCGCCAGCACCTGGTTGTCGATGCCATAGGCCTTGGCCTGCTCGCGGCTGATGCGCTGGCCGATCTGCTGCTGCAGCATGTTGATCTGGCGATCATAGGCGAGGCGGTATTCGGTGATCGACACGGTGGTGCTGCCGGCGGTTATGACCGCGTGATGGCCGGCCAGGAAGCCGCCCGCCAAGCGGGTGGTGACGCCCCAGGCGGCAAAGCTTGCCACCAGCAGTAACAGCAGGGTCTTCGCGACCCAGGTCCCCGCCGCGCTTCTCAGAATACCAAGCATTGTTACTTCCGATTTTTCCGCACTTTCGTGTGCGCCCGAGTCTGAAACAAGCGCAATAGCGCCCTTCCGGCTCACTGTCGATTGCTTTGTGGCCTGATTTTGATAGGGAGGGCGGGACCCCAATGTAGCCCGGAGAACCAGATCCCATGACGCCAGGAATTCGACCGCTCGTTGCCGGCAACTGGAAAATGAACGGCACCAGCGCCTCGCTGAACGAGCTCAGGATGATCGGCAACGGCTTCATGAGCGGGCTCGACGCCGAGACCGAAGCGTTGGTCTGCGTGCCCGCCACCTTGTTGTCGCACGCGGCCGAAATCCTGTCGCGCACGCCGGTGCGGGCTGGTGGCGAGGATTGCCACATCAAGGAGAGCGGCGCCTTCACCGGCTGTGTTTCGGCCGAGATGCTGAAAGATGCAGGCGCCAGCCACGTCATTGTCGGCCATTCCGAATGCCGCGAGCAGCGCGGCGAGGACGATGCGATTGTCCAGGCCAAAGCGTCGGCGGCGTGGCGGGCGGGACTGGTCGCCATCATCTGCATCGGCGAGACCAAGGCCGAGCGTGAAGCGGGCGCCGCCCTCGACGTCTTGTCGCGCCAGGTCGCCGGCTCGGTGCCGCCTAGCGCGACGCCAGCCAACACCGTCATCGCCTACGAGCCGGTATGGGCGATCGGCACCGGCCTGACGCCGACCGCCGCCGACGTGGCCGAAGCGCATGCGCATATCCGCGAAAAACTGTCGGAGGGGCTGGGCGCCTCGGTGGCCGGCAAGATCCGCATCCTCTATGGCGGCTCGGTCAAGCCGTCCAATGCGGTCGAACTGCTCGGCGTCAAAAACGTCGACGGCGCGCTCGTCGGTGGCGCCAGCCTTAAGGCGGCGGATTTTCTCGCCATCGCCGAGGCCTACGAGAATATCGCGTAGGGTCGGTAGCTCCGTCGCCGACTTGATCAAACGCCGCGCTGCGGCCGAAATCGTTGCAAAGGGCGCATTGCTTCCCATATTCCGGCCACGGGCTTGGAAATGCCGTTAAAGCATTGTATGGAGCCGCCTCCAAATCACCGGCCCTGATCGCCAGGGAGCGGCAGGGCTTGCCAGGATAAAATATGGAAACCGTACTGATCGTCATCCACCTCATGGTCGTGCTCGCCCTTGTCGGCGTGGTGCTGCTGCAGCGCTCCGAAGGCGGTGGTCTCGGCATTGGCGGCGGTTCCGGCTTCATGACCGCGCGTGGTGCTGCCAATGCGCTGACGCGGGCGACGGCGATCCTGGCCGCGGCTTTCTTCGTGACGTCCCTGACACTCTCGATCGTTGCCCGCTACGGCGAAAAGCCGATCGACATTCTCGACCGCGTACCGGCCGACAGCGGTAATGGCGTGCTCAACCAGCTGCCCGGCACGACGCCACCAGCGCCGCCCGCCGGCACCACGACGCCGCCTGCCGGCAACGGTGCTGCCACGACGCCTCCGGCGACAGCTCCTGCCACCACAGCCCCGGCGACGGCTCCCGCCACCGCTCCGGCGCCTGCGACCGATTCGGCGACGCCGCCGGCTGCCAACGGCGTCACCTTGCCGGTCACGCCGCAGGTTCCGAACCAGTAGTCGGATAGGGTCAAATGCCGCGATCTGTTGTTGTTTCAACACAGTCGCGGTAAATGGCGCATGATCACGAAGATTCGACCACGCGTTCCGCTTGAGGCCTCTCCGGCACTTCGATTATAGATTGCGCGCGGCACTTTCTGCGCCCTTGGGGGGCGCCGGGCGACGCCGTGGGCAACAAGCATTGAACGATCGGATCTTCACTATGCAGCTTCGCAGCTTCATTTTCATGGGGTTTTGTGCCGTACTCGGCATGAGCTCCGCGGCCTTCGCCGGCACTCCGGCAATGACCTCACCGCAGGCGGTTGGCAAAACCGCTATCATCAACGTCGCCGCCAAAAGCGATGCGGCGCAGCTGAAGCTTCTCAAGAAGAAGAAAAACCCGAGCTCGGATGATCTGGCTCAGATCAGCAAGCTCGAAGACAAGATCGCCGCCGACAAGGCGGCTGCCGGCGCCAAGGCGCTCGAGGCCCGCAAGCTCGCGATGCGTGATGCGGCGAAAGCCAAGGCCGACGCCCAGCGCCAGGCATTCCTGGCCAGCAAGGGCAAGCCGGTCGTGGTCGCCGACGCCAAACCGGGCAAGAAGACCACCAAGATCATCGTTCCGGTTGATCCGATCGCCCCGATCGAGCCGATCCCGTCGGCCGAACCACTCCCGGCCGAAGCGATGAACGTCGCGCTGGCCGGCAACAATGGCGAATTGCGCAGCGAAGCCCCTGGCCAGAAGCCGAGAAGCGGCGGGCTGTTCGCCGGCCTGTTCGGCGGTACGTCCTCTGCCTCCTCGATTGCCTATCTCCCCGAGACACGGGCTCTCGACCAGGCTCTCGCCAAGCGCGAAGCCAAGAAGCAGTTCAAGGTCAAGCCGGAATTCGTGCCACAGGACGTGGAATTCAGCGGCTACGAAGCGGGCACGATCGTCATCGATACCAGCGCGCGCCGCCTCTACCTCGTTGAATCGGCTTTCACCGCACGCCGCTATGCCATTGCCGTCGGCCGCGAAGGCCTGCAGTTCAAGGGCACGGTTGCCGTTGGCGACAAGCAGGAATGGCCGCGCTGGATCCCGACGCTGGACATGCAGAAGCGCGAGCCCAAGCACTATGGCCAGTACAAGGACGGTATGCCCGGCGGTGGTCAGAACCCGCTCGGCGCCCGCGCCATCTATCTCTATGACGGCAAGCACGACACGCATCTGCGCATCCACGGCACCATTGCGCCGCAGTCGATCGGAACCAGCGCCTCCAATGGCTGCTTCCGCATGATCAACGAGCACGTCATGGACCTCTACAGCCGCGTCAGGGTCGGCACCAAGGTCGTCATCATCTGACGCTTTCGCAATCATGCCGAAAGGGGCCGGCTTCTGCCGGCCCTTTTGTTTTGACTGAAAACAACAGTCTCGCAGCTCGGGACTATCGCGCCTTCTCTGGAAAAAGCCTCAGCGGCGGTTTTTTCTCTGGCGGAATCAATTCGGCCGCGTTAAGCGATGACTCCCATGGCGCGATATGTATTCATCACAGGCGGCGTGGTTTCCTCACTTGGAAAAGGCATTGCCGCAGCGGCCCTTGGGGCTCTCTTGCAGGCGCGAGGCTATCGCGCACGCATCAAAAAGCTCGACCCTTACCTCAATGTCGATCCCGGCACGATGTCGCCTTACCAGCATGGCGAGGTCTTCGTCACCGATGACGGTGCCGAGACCGATCTCGATCTTGGCCATTACGAGCGCTTCACCGGTCGCTCGGCCAATCAGCAAGACAACATCACCACCGGCCGCATCTACAAGAACATCATCGAGCGCGAGCGGCGCGGCGACTATCTCGGCGCCACCGTCCAGGTCATCCCGCACGTCACCGACGAGATCAAGCATTTCGTCCTCGACGGCAATGACGACTATGATTTCGTTCTGTGCGAAATCGGCGGCACCGTCGGTGACATCGAGGCGATGCCGTTCCTGGAAGCCATCCGCCAGCTCGGCAACGACCTGCCGCGCAACAACGCCGTCTACGTTCACCTGACGTTGATGCCCTACATCCCGACGGCCGGCGAATTGAAGACCAAGCCGACCCAGCATTCGGTCAAGGAACTGCGCGGTATCGGCATTGCGCCCGACATCCTGCTGGTGCGCGCCGACCGCGCCATCCCCAAGGAAGAGCGCAGAAAACTGTCGCTGTTCTGCAATGTGCGCGAGAGTGCCGTCATCCAGGCGCTCGACGTGCCGCACATCTATGACGTGCCGATGGCTTACCACAAGGAAGGCCTTGATTCGGAAGTGCTGGCCGCCTTTGGCATCGATCCGGCGCCCAAGCCGCGCATGGAGCCCTGGCAGGCGGTATCCAACCGCATCCACAATCCGGAGGGCGAGGTCACCATTGCCGTCGTCGGCAAATACACCGGCCTCAAGGACGCCTACAAATCGCTGATCGAGGCGCTGTCACATGGCGGCATGGCCAACCGCGTCAAGGTCAAGCTCGACTGGATCGAAAGCGAGATCTTCGAGAAGGAAGACCCGACGCCGTGGCTGGAAAAGGTGCATGGCATCCTGGTGCCCGGCGGCTTCGGCGAACGCGGCTCGGAAGGCAAAATCCTGGCGGCCAAATTCGCGCGCGAGCGCAAGGTGCCGTATTTCGGCATCTGCTTCGGCATGCAGATGGCCTGCATCGAGGCGGCGCGCTCGCTCGCCGGCGTCGAGCACGCCTCGTCGACCGAATTCGGCCCGACCGACGAGCCGGTCGTCGGCCTGATGACCGAATGGCTGAAAGGCAACATGCTGGAGAAGCGCCGGGAGACCGGCGACCTCGGCGGCACCATGCGGCTCGGCGCCTATCAGGCCGAGCTCACCAAGGGCTCGAAGATCGCCGAGATCTACGGCGACACCCAGATTTCCGAGCGCCACCGCCACCGCTACGAGGTCAATGTCGACTACAAGGAGCGGCTGGAAGATTGCGGCCTGGTGTTTGCCGGCATGTCGCCCGACGGCGTGCTGCCGGAGACGGTTGAATATCCTGACCATCCCTGGTTCATCGGCGTGCAGTATCATCCGGAGCTGAAGAGCCGGCCGCTCGAGCCGCATCCGCTGTTCGCCAGCTTCATCTCGGCCGCGGTGGATCAGTCGCGGCTGGTCTAAGCAGGCCGCGTTGCCATGCAAACCTATGTCGCGCTGCTCTACAGCATCATCCTCGGCGAAGGCAGCCGGGTCGTCATGGCCGACCTCAAGGCGATGGCCGAAAGCCTCGGGCTGAACAATCCCCGCACACTGGTCGCGACCGGCAATCTGGTCTTCGAGGCGCGGGCGACGGATATCGCCAGGCTGGAACAGCGGCTCGAAACGGCCTTCGAAAAAACCTTCGGCCGCCATGTCGTCATCATCGTGCGCACTGCCGAGGGCTGGCTGAAGCTCGCCGCCGGCAATCCGTTCCCGGCCGAGTCGGCTGAAACTGGCGATCAAGTGGCGGTGCGCATCATGCGCAAGCCGGCGCCTGCCGACGCAGCCGCAGCGCTCCAGGCCTATGCCGCCGACGACGAGAAGGTGGCTTCGGTCGACGGCGACATCTGGGTTGTCTTTTCGCGCGAGCGGCCAAGCTCGCGGCTGCTCGCGGCGATGAACCACAAGCGCATGGGCATCGGCACCGCGCGCAACTGGAACACGGTGCGCAAGCTGGCTGAGATGGTGGAGCAGTAGGCAGTAGGCAGTAGGCAGTAGGCAGTAGGCAGTAGGCAGTAGGCAGTAGGCAGTAGGCAGTAGGCAGTAGGCAGTAGGCAGTAGGTCTCTATTCCCTGGCACCTACTGCCTACTCCCTCATTTCATGCCTTTGCTGTCTTTGCCCCTGCACCCAGCGCCGCAGTGCGCAGCACGTAGTAAATGGCGCCGGCGATCGCGACGCCGAAGAACCAGCCATAGACGCCCCACCAGGACGGCAGCCAGTTGGTGAAGTTGGGCAGGATCGACGAGAAGATGGCGCCGATGCCGGCGGCGATGAAGGCGTTGACGTGCCATCCGCCCTGGAAGCGAAACTCGCCATCCTCGCGATACAGCGCCTCGACGTCGACCTCGCCTTTGCGGATCAGGTAGTAATCGACCATCATGACGCCGAAGATCGGTCCCATCGTCGCACCGATGATGTTGACGAAATGCGCAGCGCCGCCATCCCACGGCGCGAAGGGGTAGAGCAGCAGCGCGATCACGGCCGCGATGTAGCCACCCTTCTTGAAATCGATCTGCCGGGGAAAGACATTGGAGAAGTCGAAGGCGGGCGAGACGAAGTTCGCCACCACATTGATGCCGAGCGTCGCCACCGCGAAGGTGAGTGCGGCGAGTGCTGCCAGGAACCAGCTGTCGAACTTGGCCGAGATCTGGTCGGGGTGCAGCAGCACCTCGTGATAGACGTCATAGGCGGCGATGGTGGTGACGCCGGCGACCATCGAAAACAGGATGAGGTTAACCGGCAGGCCCCAGATGTTGCCTTTGCGCAGCGACGCCTGGTCGGGCGCATAGCGGGCGAAATCACAGAAGTTGAGATAGAGCGCCGAGAAGTAGGTGACCCAGATCGCGGCCACCGCAAACAGCGCCGTCCACGAACCGGGCGTGCCCGGCACGCCGGCGTCCTTGGTCTTTTCCAGCAGCACGTCCATCGGAATGTCGCTGGTGAAGGCGAAGGTCCCGGCCTTGACGCAGAGATAGATCGCCAGGATCAGCATCATCACCCACACCGCCGGGCCGGCCCAATCCTGGAAGCGGCGTACCGTTTCCATGCCGCGCTGAATGATCAAGAGCTGCAGCGCCCAGATGACGACGAAGCAGATCACTTCGAGGCCGCTATGGCCGAGGAAATGCGTGTTGGCGTTGAAATCGGCGAACCATTGCGAGCGGATCAACAGCGCCACGATCGCACCGGAAGCTGCGGCCGTCTGTGCGCCGTACCAGAAGCAGGCGACGATGGCGCGCACGAGCGCCGGAATGTTGGCGCCCCAGATGCCGAAGGAGGCGCGCGCCAGCACGGGGTAGGGCACGCCGGTCTTCACCCCGGCATAGCCGACCATGTTCATCAGCACGTAGATGATCAGCGAACCGATGCCGATGGCGATGATGAAATTGACGAAGCCGCCGCAAAACAGGAACAGGCTGGCAGCGAGATAATAGCCCCACAGGCTGTGAACGTCCGACGTCCAGACGTTGAAGATCGAGAATGGCCCCCAATTCCGCACCTTCGCCGGAGCGAGGTCCTCATTGTAAAGGCCAGGCGATGCGCCTTGTATTGTCACGGTGAATTCCTCCCCTTTTGCCGAACGCACCTCCATGCGTTGGCTGCGCAGGTTAGGCCTGACGCGGGGGAACCGGCAAGCAATCCATTTGCCGGCTTTGACCTTAAAGATATTCAACGAGAATCGCGCTTATCTATCGGCCTTTGTCGGAGACGGGGCGCAATCGCACGTCTTGATTCGATCTGCTGGCTGCCGCGATCACGACGCTTTGCGATTCAACACCGGTGACGTTTCGAAATTGGCGGCAAGCCAGCCTATCGCGCGGGTGACGTCA
The DNA here is from genome assembly GCF_056404535.1 of Mesorhizobium sp. P2_C5_2. Lineage (NCBI taxonomy): Bacteria > Pseudomonadati > Pseudomonadota > Alphaproteobacteria > Hyphomicrobiales > Phyllobacteriaceae > Mesorhizobium > Mesorhizobium sp. P2_C5_2. The sequence goes on from NZ_JBFUDV010000004.1 coordinate 637,064, forward strand.
TCGAGCCCGTACTGAGCCACGGTGGAGCCTCGCGGCCTGACCCTGATCGAGATGCCGCCGGCTTCGTTGATCGCCTCGAAACCGTTTTCGTCAGCGGTGTCGTCACCGAGGAAAACCGGCCGCCTTCCGGCAAAGGGTGGGATTGCCATGAAGCGCCGCACGGCAGCGCCCTTGGCTGCTTCAAGTGGCATGAGCTCAACGCCGGCGTTTCCCGGAATGACGCGGTAGCCCTTGGGAAGTTCGGCCAATGCCTGCTCGACAAGCTGAGTGGCCCTGGCCAGCAGATGCGGCGCCGCGCGCGTATGAATGGCGAGGATCGGACCCTTGCGCTCGATATGAACCCGGCCGTCATCCAGCTCGGCCTCAATGGCGTCGGCAAGGGCAGCCATATCGGCGGGAGCATCCGCCGCGACGACCGGACCGTCCGGTGTCGGCCGATGTTCCAGCCCATACAGGCCGGCAACGCGCAGTTTCAGGGGATGAAACAAGCGGTCGGCGACGTCAACCGAGCGGCCGGTGATGAAGGCGACGGCACCGTCCAGTCGTTCGTCGATGGCACCGAGCAGAGTGCGCAATTCGTTGCTGACGGAAACGGCGTCGGGATGAGCGGCGTGTTCCAGCAAGGTGCCGTCAATGTCGAGAAAAAGTGCCCATTGTCCTGCAGGCAGGTTGGGAGCGGTTGGCAGGCTGGTCATGACGCCACCTTGTGCATGCGCTCGACGAGCGAGACGATGTTGGTGTCGGTGCTTGCAGGCCGCTCGCCGGCTCCTGTCGCCCGGTCGAGATCGCCGCGTTTGCGTAGCCGCGCCGCGTCCAGCAGCATGCTGCCGGCCCAGCGATAGACATTGTTGTCACGCACATTCTCGCGCATGCGTCGCATGCGCTCGCGCTGTTCTTCCGCCGGCATGGTCAGGGCCTGCAGCAGCGCCTCGCTCATCATCGCCGCGTCGTAAGGGTTGACGATCAGCGCCTCCAGCAATTCGCGCGACGCGCCGGCGAATGTGCTGAGCAAGAGCGTACCCTGCTCGTCGTCGCGCGCGGCGACGAACTCCTTGGCGACGAGGTTCATGCCGTCATGCAAGCTGGTGACCATGCAGATGTCTGCGGCGCGATAGATTTCGTAGACTTGTTGCTGCGAATGATGTTCGGCCACCATGATGACCGGCTTGTAGCCGTCACTGCTGCCATAGCGCTGGTTGAGGTCGTTGGCATGGCGCATGCATTCATCGTGCAGTTGCTGGTAGGCCGGCAGCGTGCCCCGGCTGGGCGCTGCGATCTGCAGGAAGACCAACTTGCCGATCCATTCAGGGTGCCGTGTGAACAGTTCGTCCAGCGCATGGAACCGGTCGAGGATGCCCTTGGTGTAGTCCAGCCGCTCGACGCCGATGCAGAGCTTGACGTCCGGCGGTAAGCTGAACCGGTCGCGCAAGCGGGAGCGGCATTCCTCGACCGTGGGCAGCTTTGCCAGCAGTTCGGCCGGCCATTCGATGGAGATGGGGTAGGCGTGTACCAGCGTTGTCTGGCCACCATAGGAGATTGCCGCATCGGCGCGTTCGATTCGGCTTTCCAGGAAGCGGTCGACGCTTTCGGTGAAATTGTTGGCGTGAAACTGGGTGTGGAAGCCGATGATCGAGCTGCCGAGCAACCCCTCCAGAATGCGCTCACGCCACGGGCAGATGCTGAAGACTTCCGAGTTCGGCCAGGGGATATGCCAGAAGGTGATGATGATCGCCTCCGGCAGGCGCTCGCGGATCATGCGCGGCAGCAGCGCGAAATGGTAATCCTGGACCAGCACGATAGGCCGCTCGTTGCGCGCCTCGGCCACCACCGTATCGGCAAACTTGCGGTTGACGGCCTCATAGGCCTCCCAGTCCGAGGCGCGGAAGATCGGCCGGGTGAAGGCGATATGGCAGAGCGGCCACAGGCCCTCATTGGCAAAACCGAGATAATAGCCCTGATACTCCTCCTCGCTCAGCCAGACACGGCGCAGCGTGTAGGACGGCTTGTCCGGCGGCACCGGCACCCGGTCGTTGTCGTCGACGGTGAGGCGGTCCGCGCTACCGCCGCCATAAGCGATCCAGGTGCCGCCGCAGGCGCGGGTGATCGGCTCAAGCGCCGAGACCAAGCCACTGGCCGGCACGACCAGCTCGACGCCATTGTCCTTGACGTTGTGGATGTAAGGTTCGCGGTTGGAGACGACGATGACCTGTGCGTCCGGCAGATCGTCAGCGAGGATTTTGCGCAAGATTTCGGGCGACCATGTCACCAATGCTGCATCGACCGACTGGCCGTTCTTTTCGAACTCGCGCATGACTTTGCGTGCCGCTTCCGCCGCCACATCCTCGCCTGCCATTCGAGCGACTGGTGCGTGGCTGCCGCGCTGCGGGGATATCGAAAACAAAACGGCGAGGGCGGATAGGCCGAGGCTTGCCAGGATCACGATCCAGAGCATGTCGACGCCATAATTTGTCATTGAATTGCCAATCTCCGCCTTCGGCGGTCATTCTTCTTCGTTGAATTTGAACACGCTCGCCGGCGGCTGGCCGTGGGCAGCTGTCATTTTGCAACGCACAAAACTGCGATCGGTTCCCGTGAAAATGACCCAGTTCAACTTCGCACGATCAGCGGAACCAGCCCTTCATGGCGGTCGGCGAGAAAGGCGACAACGCGGTCGCCGACGCGCTGGAAGGTAAGATCGACCTTCTTTTCGCCGACGCCCAGATGCCTGAGCGTCAGCGTGTCGATGCCGATCGGCAGCCTCGGCCGCGTGACGTGGATTTCGCCATTCCAGCCGTCGATCTCCAGACCGAGGCAGGCCTGCATCAGCATGAACGCCGAGCCGGCCGACCATGCTTGCGGCAGGCAGGCGACGGGATAGGCGATCGGCGCTTCGCCGACCGAGCGGGTAAAGCCACAGAACAGTTCCGGCAGCCGCATGTTGAAATGCACGGCCGATTCGAACGTGCCGCTCATCAGCCGCACCACGCTCTCGCGCTCACCGAAGCGCGCCAGGCCGGCGCCGCACAGGGCCGTGTCATGCGGCCAGATTGAGCCGTTATGATACGACATCGGGTTGAACAGCACCGCATCGTCGGCCAGCGTCCGCACCCCCCAGCCCGACTGGAAGGACGCCGAAAGCAACTGGTCGGCGACCATCTGCGCCCGTGCCGGCTCGGGCAGCCCTACATAGAGCAGATGGCCGGCATTGGACGTGCGCACCTTGCAAGGTTCGCCGGCGCCGTCGATGGCCAGCGCATAGAAACCGAGATCGTCCAGCCAGAAATCGCGCTCGACGGCGATCCGCATCTCTTCGGCGCGGTTTTCCCAGTGCTCGGCCTGCGCGAATTCTCCGCGGCGGCGAGCAAGTGCAGCCAGCCCCCTGAAGGCGGCAAAGACATAGCCCTGCACTTCGACCAGTGCGATCGGTCCTTTGGGAATGCGCCCGTCAGCGTGGAAGACCGAGTCGAAACTGTCCTTCCAGCCCTGGTTGGCGAGGCCGGATTCGGCGGCGCGCTGATAGGTGACGAAGCCGGTCTTTCGGCTCGCTTCCTCGGTCCACTCGGCGGCGGCGCAAAGCGACGGCCACAGGCTGGCGATGAAGTCCATGTCGCCGGTGCGCTCGGCATAGGCGCAGGCGAGATGGATGTAGAGCGGCGTGGTGTCGACGCCACCGTAGTAGCGGCCGAAGGGCAGCTCCTGCAGCGCCACCATCTCTCCCTTGCGCGTCTCATGCATGATCTTGCCGGGCTGCGAGTCGCTGAATGGCGATGTCTCGGTGGCCTGGTGCTGGGCGAGGAAGGTGAGCACACCGCGCGCCAGGCCGGGATTGAGCCACAGCATCTGCAGCGCCGAGATCACGCCATCGCGGCCGAAAGCCGTCGAAAACCAGGGAATGCCGGCATAGGGGTAGGGGCCGGTTGAAAGCTCTGTGGTCAGCAGAGCCACGTCGGCGCGGGCGCGCTCGACCCAGTCGTTGAAGACGCGGCCTGAACTGTGCACCGTGGCGCCATGACGGCGCTTGGCCCGCATGCCGAAACGGGCCCGCGCCGCGGCAGCGCGGAAACGGTCGCGGTCGGGCGGGTCCGCCAGTTCCGGGCCGACCTCGACATAAAGCACCTTGCTGCTGCGCTTGGTCACCGCGATGAGGAAATCCGCGCGCTCGGCGCTCAGCTGGTCCGGCGCCTGCGAAAACGAGATCGCCGACACGCGCGCCAGACCGTCCAGCCCGTCGTAACGCAGCACGACGGAGGTAGCCTCGATCTCGGCCGCATGCGCCATGCCGCGTTTCGGCCTGGTCGAACCGCGCACCTCGAACATGTCGCGGAAATCGGCGGCGAAGTGCAGCGAAATGCGGATCGCCGAATGCTCCTGGCTGTAGTTGGACAGGGTGATGCGTTCGAACAGTCGATCTTGCCACAGCAGCCTGACGCGTTCGATGTGGATGGCGCCTTGCGGGATGTCGCGGCCGCCGACGCTTTGCATCGGCAGGTTGGTCAAATTGCTGGTGAACAGCACATTGTCCTGGCTGAGCGAGGCGCCGAGCAGCGATGTCTGCCGGCCGCCGACGGTCAGCCGGAACTCCGACAGCACGCGCGTGTCGTCGCGGAAGAAACCGTCGCCGGCGCCCCTGATATCGCCATAGGCATCGGCCACCGCAAAACAGTCGCCTTGCTTCAGCGCGAACAGCCGGTGCGGCTCGCGCGGCGCGGTGTCGTCGAGGGAGGCAAGGGCCACGGCGGGGTCGAGCTTGCGCTCGTCAAGTTGGGTCATCAGTCACAAATCTCTGTTTTCGGCCTTGGAGCCATTTGCCGTCATTCACGACGCCTTTGCTTCAGCCGAAGTGCCAATGAGGCGCGCATAGGCAGCGAGGTAATCGCGGGCCATCCTGTTGGCGGAAAACCGCTTTTCGAAAACCGCGCGCACTTTTCGCCGGTCGAGCTGCAGCAGTGCCAGCACCGCGGCGACGGCGTCATCAAGCGAATCGACGATAAAGCCAGTGACACCATGGTCGATGACTTCCGGCAGCGCGCCGCAGTTCCAGCCGATGGTTGGCGTACCGCAGGCCATCGCCTCGATCGCGGCAAGACCGAACGGCTCGGGCCAGTCGATCGGAAACAAGAGCCCGGCCGCATTGCCGAGAAACTCAGCCTTCTCGTCCTCGGCGATCTCTCCGACATAGTCGATGCGGTCGCCGTCGATCAGCGGCTCGATCGTCTCATGGAAATAGGCGCGATCGTCATCGCCGATCTTGGCCGCCAGCTTGAGCTTCATGCCGGAGCGCAAGGCGATGTCGATGGCGCGGTCCGGCCGCTTGTCGCGCGACAGCCGGCCGAGAAAAGCGAGATATGGTTCGTCCGCCGGCGGCTCGAATGTCGGCTGATAGAGCCCGGCCGGCAGGCCGTGGTGGATGGTCGCCAGCCAATTGGCATTGGCGAGCCCGCTTCTCTGGCTGCGCGAGATCGAGATCAGGGGAAAGCGTGGGAAGCGCTCATAGGCCGGCGCCAGATCGACATAATCGAGCCGGCCATGCGGCGTCGTCACCGTCTTATCGGGCATGGTCTCGAAGAACGAGAAATGCAGGAAATGGCTGAGGTGAAAATGAATGATATCAAAGTCGTGGGCTCGATTCCTCACATCGGCCAGCATCGCAAGGTGCGCTGCTGTCTCCGACTTGAGCGGTCGCGGATCGAGGCGCAGCGCGCGTTCGCGTCCGGGTATCAGTCTGGCCGAGGTGTGGCTGTCGCCGCTGGCAAACAGCGTCACCTCGTGGCCGAGTTCGACCAGCCCTTCGGTGAGATAGGAAACGATCCGCTCAGTGCCGCCATAGAGCCTGGGCGGCACGGATTCGTGCAAAGGGGCGACGTGGGCAATGCGCATGGGCTGAACTGTCCCTCAAAGGCTAATACGGGAACGAAATGCATCAGCTGGCGTAACGTTCCGGACAAAAGCTAGCCGCCGGCTACCCCAAGCCGACCAGCGCGAAATTTTTTTGCAACAAGCGGGAACCAATGCGCGGTCTGCGAATTTAATAAGGTTGGTTCGCACTGCGGCCGACCAGGGAGAGAACAAAATGGACCGCTTGCATTTCTTTACGCCGGTGCGCATTGCGCGCGGGCAGGGACACCCCGTCGAGGAAGTCGATAGCGTTGCCGAAGCAATGGTCTTTCTGCAGAAATGGCCGTCGGGACGGCGTGGGCCTGTGTATCAGTGCGCCCTGAATTGCTGCTCCGCGGCCCTGTCGGGCCGGATGTCGCCTGAGGAGGCAAGGAAGGCCTTCACCGGCTTTGCCCGTATCACCCGCCTGCTCGACGACGACATGGCGCTGCCAATGGGCGGCGAAAGCATAGCCGAAGTCTACGCGCTGAGGCGCTAGGCGCCGGTTCAGCCATTTATTATTGAAGTCCTGCGCCGTAGTGGCTCGGGCGGCTTTTTTGCACCAGAGTATGCCCGCGTGGCCCTTCACCTGACGGGCTACACTGTGCTTTCATGCTGCGCATGACCGGTGGTTGACGACCAATCCACGGACGGTCCGCACGTGGAGGATAGACATTGCCGAGACTGATCCTGGGAACACTCGGCGCTATCGTCATCGCCCTCATCTGGGCGGTCCTCGCCAGTTTGATGGGCGCGCCATCGATCGTGATCACAGTCGGCGCAGTTGCCATCGGGGCCGGCGTCTACACCTACATCGACAGACGCTCGAATTGAGCCGTTCCCTGTCTATCGGGCAGCGATACCCACAGATGCTCTCACCGGGCCGTTTTTCGCACCGGGCCGACGGTGGCGCGTTCGACCAATTGCACGCCGATGTTGACGCGCACAATGTTCGCGCCCGGATCTGCGATGCGTTTCATCAGCATCTGTATGCCGGCACGGCCCAGTTCGAGCCGGTCGATGCGGATGGTCGTCAGGGGTGGGCGGCTATGAAGGGCGACCGCGATATCGTCGAGGCCGATGACGGAAAAATCCTCTGGAACCGAGAAGCCGCTGCTTTGCAGCGCCTGCATGACGCCCAGCGCCACGATATCGGTGCTGCAGAAAAAGGCAGTTGCATCGGCCAGGCTGCCATCCTGCAGCGCTTGCCGGACAACCTGCTGCGTCTGCGATTCCTGGACGCCGAATCTGGACAGGTCCAGGACATGGCGCTGCGGATCGAACCGGATGCCGGCTTCCTCGAGCGCAACCCTGAAACCCTCGAGCCGGCGGCGCAAGGACAGACGGTGCGGCAGTGCGACATGAACGATCTCGCGATGCCCGGCGCTCAACAGGCGCTGCGTCGCCAGCCAACCCGCTGACCAGTTGTCGGGCAGGACACTGTTCAGGCGCATCGTGCGGTCCATGCCGTTGATCAGAACGGCAGGCAGTTTGCTGGCGATGATCCTTTCCAGCGCTTCCGGCTGGTCGAGGCCGATCGCGACGATCGCCCCGGTCTTGCCGGCCTGCAGCAGCTCCTCCACCTCGGCCACCACCGAATCGAGGGAAATCAGGCGAACGTCGATCTTCAGCGAATGGGCGGCCGCCTCGTCCAGGGCGCCGCGGATGACGTCCTCGTAGAACTGCGAACGCGAATAGAATTCCGCCGGCATCAGCATTGCGACGCTGTCGACACCCGCTTTATGCAGCGACCGCGCCGTCTTGCCCTGGTAGCCGTAACGCTCGGCTATATCGAGGATCTTGCGCCGGCTCTCCTCGCCAACGCCGCTCCTGTTGTTGAGAACCTTCGAAACGGAAGCCACCGAAACGCCAGCCGCATCGGCAATGTCGCGAAGGGTAGGGGCGTTGACTTCGTCGTCCATCAGGAATGTTGCTTCCGATGCTGGGTTTGCTGATTTCCTGATCGTCGTACAGGCAGGTTACTGTGTATTGCCATTGATTCTCTACCAAAAGAACTGGGTGTGCCCAAGTGAACGCATCAAGGCTTCCATGAAATAATAATCGCCGTAGGGAAGCATGTTGTCTGAAAAGCCGGCAGTGACATGCGCGGCGCCATGCGCGAGCATGCCCTGCGCTTCCGCATCTTCGGTGAGATCGCAACTGTCGAGCAGTCCGGCAAGCAGGCGCGCCCCAAAAGCGCGCCAGCGCGCGGCCTCTTCCGGCTCACACTGGTGGGCAAGCATATACACGCCGGCAGCCATGATCGCGCCGGCGGAACTGTCGCGCGGCGCGTTGGCTGCATCGGGCACTGAGTAGTCCCAGACCGGGACGCCGCCGGTTTCCATCAACGCCTCCGCCTTGGCGGCAAGGCGGCGGGCCGCGTCCAGGTAGAGCGGGTTGCCGGTGGTGGTGGCGCACTGCGCGAAGCCATGGATCAGCCAGGCCTGACCGCGCGACCAGCAGGAACCGTCGGCATAGCCCTGATGGGTCTCGCCACGCAGCGGTTTTCCGCTGGCGGTATCGAAAACGAAGGTGTGGAAGCTGGTGTCATCGGCGCGAACCACATGTTTCAGCGTGGTTGCCGCGTGTCCCTCGGCGACATCGTAAAAGTCCATGCGCCCGGTCTCGCCATGCGCCCAGTGGAGCAGCGCGAGGTTTTGCATCGTGTCGGCAATGACGCGGCCATTGGCAAATTCGGCACGCGTCCCGCCATGAATGGAACGTGCGTTCCAGGCCTGGATATAGCGACCCTCAGGTCGATATCTCCCCAGCAAGGCTGTCGCGGCATCGATCGCCATCCGATGGGCTTCCCGATCACCGGTCATCAGCCAATCGGAGACGCAGCCCAGCGAGAACTGAAAACCCAGATCATGATCCTGCGCATTGTGGTTGGCCAGAATGCCCCGGAACACAGGACGGCGGGCGCGGGCGGCGTTCAGGAAAACCGGATCGCCCGTCAGCTGCAGCGCCAGCCACAATTGTCCGGCCTGGAAACTGATCACCCAATCATAAGGGCCGCAATAGCTCCATGTGTTGTCGGCGAGGCCGATCTTGGGATTGCGCAGGCCGATGACCGGCATCGTGGCGCGCAGCCGCTCGATGCAGCGGGCCAGCGCCTGCTGGCGGCGGTCGCGCTGTGGATCCGGATCGGTGACCTCGACGGCCTGGAAATAGCTGCTTCGTTCGACGCCCATTTTGCTGACCTTGTTCAACTCCAAGTCATTTCGCATATCGACTAAATTTCTGTCAATAGCGAAACTTTCTCTTGACGACAAAACTTTCGAATCCTAATTTGCCCAGCATCGGAGGCGTCCGGTTTGGAAAATCGGCGTTCGTGAGCCGCAGGGAGAGAGATGGCATGTCGGCGGTCGCCGCATTCGAAGTGAAGGCGCCTCGCGACCGCTCTGGTCTGCGAGAGCAGCTGGCCGGCTATGGTTTCCTCGCGCCATGGCTCATCGGCTTCTTCGCCTTGACTCTCGGGCCGGCGCTGGTCTCGCTCTACTTCTCGATGACCGACTACAGCGGCATGTCGGCGCCGAACTGGGTCGGCGCCGAAAACTACCTCCGCATTGCCACCGACGATCCGCGCTTCTGGACGGCGATGAATGTCACCTTCACCTTCGTTCTGTTGTCGGTGCCGCTAAAACTGCTTTTCGCGCTGGCAGTCGCAGTTGCGCTGAACAAGGGACTGCGCGGCCTGTCGCTGTTTCGCGCCATTTTCTATCTGCCGTCGCTCGTCGGCGGCAGCGTCGCAATCGCGGTGCTCTGGCGGCAAGTCTTCGCCGGCGACGGCCTGCTCAATCAGGCGCTGAATGGTCTCTTCGGTTACGAGGGACCGAGCTGGATATCCAATCCATCCTATTCGCTTTACACGATCGTTCTGCTGGCGGTCTGGCAGTTCGGCTCGTCGATGATCATCTTTCTCGCCGGCTTGCGCCAAATCCCGCAAGACATGTACGAGGCGGCAAGCATCGACGGCGCCAGCCGCAGCCGGCAATTCTTCAAGATAACGCTGCCGCTGTTGACGCCGGTCATCTTCTTCAACGCCGTGATCCTGACCATCGATGCGTTCAAGGCATTCACCTCGGCCTTCGTGATCAGCGACGGCACCGGCGGGCCGATCGACTCGACGCTCTTCTACACGCTCTACCTCTATCAGGAGGCGTTCATCAATTTCCGCTTCGGCTACGCGTCGGCGCTCGCCTGGGTACTGGTGCTCATCATCGCCTTCTTCACGGCGATGTCGTTCCTGACCGCCAGATATTGGGTGCACTATGACGACTGATGCGGTCTCTTCATCGGCCGCTATCGGGGAAGCAACGGTAGCCGAAACGGGGCAGGGTTCCTCGGTCATGGTGCGTGCGCTGCTCTACGCGCTGCTCATCGCGGTGAGCTTCATCATGCTCTACCCGATGCTGTGGATGGTCGCGAGTTCGTTCAAGCCGGACAACGAGATTTTCACCTCGACCTCGCTCATCCCGCAAGACTTCTCGCTCGATGCTTACCGGCGCGGCTGGACCGGCCTGAGCGTCGGCTTCGGCCAGATGTTCCTGAACTCGCTGCTCATCTCGGTTCTGGTCGTGGTCGGTAATTTGTTCTCCTGCTCGATGGCCGCCTATGCCTTCACGCGGCTCCGCTTCAAAGGGCGCGGCTTCTGGTTCGCCTTGATGCTCGGCACGCTGATGATGCCGCAGCACGCCTTGCTGATCCCGCAATATGTGATGTTCCTGAAGCTTGGCTGGGTGAACACGATCCTGCCTTTGGTCGTGCCGAAGTTCCTCGCCATCGACGCGTTCTTCATCTTCCTGATGGTGCAGTTCTTTCGCGGCATTCCGCGCGAACTGGATGAGGCCGCAATCATGGACGGCGCCGGGCCGCTGCGCATCTTCCTGAAGGTGATCCTGCCGCTGTCGATGCCGGTGCTTGCGACCGCCGCGGTGTTCTCCTTCATCTGGACCTGGGACGATTTCTTCGCGCCGCTGATCTATCTGAACGACATCGAGAACTACACCGCGCAGCTCGGACTTCGCACCTTCGTCGACGCCACCGCCCAGTCGGACTGGGGCGCGCTGCTCGCAATGTCGACGCTGACGGTGTTGCCGATCTTCATCCTGTTCATCCTGTTCCAACGCCTGCTGATCGAAGGCATCGCGACGACGGGCATGAAGCGATGACCGGCAACCCGGCGACACCAGCCTTTCAACGAGGTGACATGACATGACCACGCTGGCCCTGAGCAAGATCCAGAAGCGCTTCGGCGCCGCCGAGATCATCCGCGGTGTCGACCTGCAGATCGGCAGCGGCGAGTTCGTCGTCTTTGTGGGTCCATCCGGATGCGGCAAGTCCACTCTGTTGCGCATGATTGCCGGTCTTGAACCGATCTCCGGCGGCGAACTGTCGATCGGCGGCAAGCGCATGAACGAGAAGGCGGCTGCCGAACGCGGCATCGCCATGGTGTTCCAGTCCTATGCGCTCTATCCGCATATGAGCGTCTACAAGAACATGTCGTTCGGGCTCGAGACGGCGCGCATGCCAAAGGCCGACATCGACAAGCGCGTGCGTAAGGCGGCCGACATCCTGCAGATATCGCAATTGCTCGACCGCAGGCCCAAGCAGCTTTCCGGCGGCCAGCGCCAGCGCGTCGCGATCGGCCGCGCCATCGTACGGGATCCGAAGATCTTCCTGTTCGATGAACCGCTTTCCAATCTCGACGCCGAGTTGCGGGTTCAGACACGCGTCGAAATCGCCAGGCTGCACGCCGACATCGGCGCGACGATGATTTACGTCACGCACGACCAAGTCGAGGCAATGACGCTGGCGGACCGCATCGTCGTCCTGCGTGCCGGCGTCATCGAGCAGCAGGGCACGCCGCTCGAAATCTACAACCGGCCGGTCAATCGTTTCGTCGCAGGCTTCATCGGCTCGCCGAAGATGAATTTCCTCGAGGTTCGTGCGGGCGCATTGGGCAGCGATGGTCTGGCTGTCGATCTGGCCGGATCGACAGTGGTGGTACCGGCCACGGATACGCCCACTCCAGGCGAAATGCTCAGCCTCGGCGTGCGGCCGGAGCACATACATATTGGCGAAAGCAGGGGGCGGGCTGGCGACAGCGGGGGACTGAAACTCGGTTCGCTGACGGTGGTCCATGTCGAGCACCTCGGCGGCCAGACGATCGCCTATGGTCGGCTGGCCGACAAGCAATCGATGACGGTCGCGCTGGAAGGCCAACAACGAATTGCCGCCGGAGATGTGCTGGACGTCTGCACCGGGTCCAAACACTGCCATCTCTTCGACAGCGAAGGTCGCCGCGTCGACGGCTGAAACAACCACGATCCATTCTTTCAGGGAGGAAAGCATGCTCAACAGACGCGAACTTCTGCGCAACGGACTGCTGTTCGGCGGTGCCGCCGCAATGTCTCAGACGCCAATCCTGAAAGCGCTGGCGCAGGATGCGACCATGCGCCTTTACTGGTGGGGAGCGCCCGCCCGGGCGGAGCGGACGCTCGGCGTCGCCAAACTGTTCGAAGCCGCGCATGCCGGCGTAAAGATCAATGGCGAGGTCGGCGGGGCCGACTATTGGCCGAAGCTGACGACGATGATCGCCGGTGGCAACGCTCCCGACATCTTCCAGCTGGAGCCGGGCCGTTTCGCCGACTACAGCCGCCGGGGCACGAACCTGCCGCTGAACGATTATCTCGGCAAGGTCATTCGCACCGACAAATTGGCCAAGGGTGTGCTCGATCTGGGTACGGTCGATGGCAAGGTCACCGGGATGCCGCTTTCGCTGAACGCCTTTGCGCTGCTCTATGACAGCGAAGTCTTCAAGCAGGCCGGCATTGCGCCGCCATCGGCGAAAACCACCTGGGATGATTTCGCCAAGACCTGCATCGAGCTGACCAAGGCCATTGGCAAGAAGAACGTGTGGGCTGTCGGCAACGCTTGCCGCTACAATTATGCCTTCAACGCGTTTCTGGTGCAGCGCGGCAAGAAGCTGTTCACCGAGGATGGCAAGATCGGTTTCGACGCGAATGACGCCAAGGACTGGTATGGCTACTGGGACAGCCTCGCCAGTAATCGCGGCTGCGTGCCTGCCGAGATCCAGGCGCTGGACAAGCTGCTGGTTGATTCCAACCCGCTCTCGACCGGCAATGCCGTGATGGCGATTGCCTTTTCCAACCAGCTGCCGGCCTATCAGGCGGTCACCAAAAACCCGCTTGAAATCACCTCATTGCCTATTCTGTCTGAAACGGCGCCGTCGGGCCTGTTCTACCGGCCGGGTCTGCACTGGTCGATCGCCAGCACCGCAAAGAACCCAGATATCGCTGCCCAGTTCATCGACTTCTTCGTCAACGACATTGAAGCCGGCAAGGTACTGGGCGTCGAGCGTGGCGTGCCGGTCAACCTCGACGTGCGCAGTGTCGTCACCCCGACAATCGATGCGGTCGCCAGGAAGACGGTAGACTATATCGCGGCCATTGCCGGCCGCGTCGGGCCTTATCCGCCGCCGGTTCCGTTGGGCGCTTCCGAGTTCGAGGAGCGTGCTTTCCGCCCGATTGCCGACAAGCTCGCATTTGGCCAGTTGACGCCGGCTGATGCCGCTGAGCAACTGGTCGCCGAGGCCGGACGCATCCTCAAGGGCTAAGAGTTCTTGGCCCTTGACCGGCGCGGCGCGCTACCTCCCAGTTGGCGCCGCGCCAACCTTTTTGGCACAGCAGGCAGCTCATGCGTGATGACATCTACCCCGATTCCTTGTTCCGACCGTGGGCGGGTAATCCGCTCGAGACCCGGGCCGACGTCGAAGCGGCGCTGAAGGTTCTCGCGCTCCCCGTCGAAAAATACCGCTCCAAAGGCGGTGCGCGCATACGCATCGAGGCGACCGCGGCTCATTTCGGTCAGGCGGCGGCGGACCTTGAAGGCTATTCCCGCCTGCTCTGGGGCCTGGTTCCGGCGCAGGTCGGAGGTGCCGACTGGATCGATTGGGCGCCGATCGCGCGCGGCCTTGCGGCGGGGACCGACCCCGGCCATCCCGAATACTGGGGCACGCCCGGCGACCGCGACCAGCGGCTTGTCGAACTTGCGGCGATCGGTTTTGCCCTGCGGCTCGTTGCCGACAAGATCTGGGAGCCGCTCGACGCGAATGCCCGCGCCAATGTGGCGGTCTATCTCCGCCGTGGCCACGAATGTGTGTTTGGCGGCAACAACTGGAAGTTCTTTCGCCTGCTGATCGGCATGGGGCTCAATGCGGTCGGCGCCGACCACGATCGCCGCCTGGACGAACGATACATCGCCGAGCTCGAAGCCCTGTACCTCGGCGACGGCTGGTACAGCGACGGCGACACGCGCCGCGCCGACCACTACGTTCCGTTCGCGTTCCAATTCTACGGCCTCATCCTTGCCGTGCTCGACGGCAGCGGCCACACACAGGCCTACCGTCAGCGCGCCAGGCTGATCGCCGACGACATGTCCCGCTGGTTTGCCGACGACGGCCCGGCCCTCGTCTTCGGCCGTTCCATGACGTATCGTTTTGCGATTGCCGGCTTCTTCGGCGCGCTCGCCTTCGCCGACGAAGAGGCGCTGCCGTGGGGTGACCTCAAGGGCTTCTATCTGCGCAATCTGCGTTGGTGGGCGAAACAGCCGATGGCCGCCCGGGATGGCATCCTTCCCGTCGGATACGGCTATCCGAACCTGTTGATGTGCGAGCCATACAATTCGCCGCAATCGCCTTACTGGGCGTTGAAGGCATTCCTGCCGCTGGCCTTGCCTGCCGAGCATCCATTCTGGGCCGCGAGGGAACAGAATTGTCCCGAACGGCAAGATGTTTGCGTCCAGATCCACCCCGGAATGATCATCGCCAATCCGCCCGGCGATGCGATCGCGCTATCGGGCGGCCAGCAAGTGGGGCCAAGCGATACATGGGCCCGTTTCGGTTCGCAAAAATACTCGAAGTTCGCCTACTCGGCGCGCTACGGGTTCAGCATCGAAAGCGATCAGACCCGTTTTGCCGATGCCGTTCTCGACAACATGATCGGCTTCAGCGAGGACGGCCTCCATTTCCGAATCCGCGAGGACAATGAGGAGGCAATGGTTGCCGACGGTGTGCTGTTCTCGCGCTGGCGGCCCTATCGGGACGTCAAGGTCGAGACCTGGCTATATTGGCATGGCGATTTCCACGTGCGTGTTCATCGGATCGAAACGCCGCGTGACCTGCGCACGACGGAAGGCGGTTTCGCCATTCCGCGCATAGACGGGTCGGCCGGTGCATTTGAAGCGTTGGACGGTTCGGCAATCCTTGAAACCCCTTCGGATTTCTCCGCCCTGATCGACCTTTCGCCATCGGTCCGGCGTGCCGGAAAGGTGCTTCTGGCCCAGCCCAACACCAACCTCGTCGCGCCCAAGACCTGCGTCCCGCAGCTGACGGTCAAAATTCGAGCGGGCCGCAGCGTATTGAGCTGCGCGGTGATCGCGCTCGGCAACCCGGCAGCCGCGCGCGCGGCACTTCAGGCATTGCCGCCGAAACCCGATCCGCGCGCTCTTCATGCACTCGTCGCGACCAAGGGGAAACCGGTCACGCTGATGAGACGCAACTAGGGTGGTCTGAACGCCGCGGCGCCATGGGTAGGAAAATGCCGCGAAATCGCCTATGTGAGCGGCAATTCGAACCGTCTGCAGCGGCAAAGCCACTACGAATGCAAGAAAACGATTACAAAAGCGTCCGGATTTCGGTCGCCCCGATGATGGATTGGATGGATATCTCAATATAATCAGCTAGTTACGAGATGTTGTGTGCAAGAATCGCACACGAAAGTTCTGCTTCTCTTCTTTTTTCGTTCCAACGATTGAGCCGCCGACAACCCTTTCGGACGCTCTTCTGCCGACGAGAGTGACCGCTCCAACGCGGATGTTCTCCGGGATATCCGTGAACCTCATTGTCCTCCGCAGCGTCCAGTCCGCCTGGGGTTCATGGAAGCTTTCGAACTTTCTGGGTGACACCTCGGCCGGAATTGCGAGTGCTTGTGGACAAACGGGACCCTAGATTCGGTTTTTGGATAATTTGGAAAGGCCTCGAATTCTGGCACGTGTTCCTTCCTGATAGCGCGCGTCGACACGCTCCTCCAAGTTTCTCTACGTTCTGAACGGCTGCTTCGCGCCTCATTCCGGTCATTCCGAACCGACGTTCGATCTCCTAAAAAGCGGACGTTGCCATCAGATCTCTGGCTTCGATCACCGAATGTCCCCTTGCGACGAGAGCCTGGAATTCGTCACGCATACGGATATGACGGCCTGGTTCCCTGCGAAGTGCTTTCGTTACTTCATTCCCATGACGGAATGCTGTCCGGGTGGTGCCGCCATCTGCATTGCGCCACTCAAGATGAGGGTCAGGAATGAACTCAAACCTGTTCGGCGAAGGCACTAACTGCGGCGTCAGACAGATCCATTGGTTTCCAATAATGGCGACCGAATGGAGGATCAGGTCTGCACCATGAGGCAACCATCCAGTGACCTGTCTGCTTTTGCCATCCGGGTCATTGGCAGCTTGCTCACCGCAATTGCGGTGACAATCATAATGCACGAAGCCAGTCGCCAAAAGCTCTTCCGCGGGCGGCCGAGAAACAAGGCATCCATGATCTACAAGGCGACGGGAAACATCCGCGCCATCCAGATACTGCTCGGACATTCTAAGATTGAGAACACGGTCCGATATCTGGGGGTCGACGTGGAGGACGCGCTGCTCTTGGCAGAGCGGACCGAAATCTGACGTTGGGCGGTCATCCGGCGCGACGCGGATGACCGCTTCGACGGGTTATCAATCTCAACGGCCCCGACCACCATGGGGTGGAAAGCGGTCAGTCCGGTGGCGAGGTGCTAGTGACCGCTTCGTGTCACATACAGACCTGTAGAAAGTGACCAAGAAAATTCCTGTCATTCGGGCAGACCCGCATCCTCGAGCCAAGCCATAATTCGCTGCAGGCGCTCGGGATCGCGATAGAACTGTGCGGCGGCAACACCAGAGCGAGTCATCTCCGAATGCTTGCCAAGCAGGACAGTGATGTGACCGCGGGCGGCGTCGAGCCGGCCAGTGGCGGCAGCGGTGATTGCCGATAAGATGTAGGCAAAAGGCTCGTGTGGCTCGCGCGCCAGGTAGAGCGCAGCATCGGACCGCGCTTGCTCCAGATCGCCCTGCCAGAGATCGGCCCAGGCGAGGTAGTAGATAGCCCAGTTGATGGCGTATGGGCTGAGTCGCCGCGAGGTTTTCAGGGTTGCTATGGCTCCCTGAAAATCGCCGCTATAGACCTGTGTCATGCCGAATGCGGCCGCGCAGTAGGCGTCGCTCGGCGCCAGTTCGCCCGCGCGGCGGTGGAATTCAAGGGCTTCATCGTGGCGCCACTCCATCAGCGCAGCATTTCCCTTGTAGTGCAGAACTGCGCCGGTTTCGCCTACAAGGTCCTCCGCACGCTGAAGGGCCGCCTTTGCTAGCCCAAGAGAGATCGCCGGATCGGGGGTGAAGCCAAGCCGCGCATCCAACCAATGGGTGTGCGCCAGCATAACGAAGGCGAGCGCATAGTTTGCATCGTGATGTACGGCTCGTTCGTAGAAGAATCGTGCTTGGATATTGTCGAGCTTTGTGAACTTCAGTATTGCGGTCTGGCCCTGCAGGAAGGCTTCCCACGCCTCCAAGTTGCGGGTCCCTTCGGCCGCGATCCGCGCTGTGTCGCCTTCGGTCAAGTTAACCTGGAGTGCAACGGTGACGGCTTTGGTGATTTCGTCTTGAAGTTCGAAAAAGTCGGTGAGCTCCCGGTCATAGCGCTCGGCCCAAACATGCCCACCCGACGCGCCATCGATCAGCTGAGCCGTTACGCGAATTCTGTTCCCTGCGCGCCTCACACTCCCCTCAAGGATAAAGCGTACCCCCAGATCGTGCGCCACATCCTGAACCCGCACAGTTCGGCCCTTGAACATGAGGGTCGAGTTCCGAGCAATGACCAGCAGATCGCGCAGTCGCGACAGTTGGGTGATGAGGTCCGCGACGATTCCATCGGCGAAGTAGTCCTGCTCAGGATCGCCCGACAGGTTGGCAAACGGCAGCACGGCGATCGAAGGCTTCTCAGGTGTCGAAGTGGTCGTCGCCGTAACCGTCACTGCCGGCGTGTTTGTGACCCGATAGATGCGGACCGGTTCGGCGATGTTCTTGAGAACCCGAGCACCAAGATCGTCAAACGAAAGCGCGAGCTTACTTCGAACTTGCCGGTAAGCGTCTTCTGAAATCCAAACGCCGCCGGGATCGGCAAGGGCTTCCAACCGCGCCGCAATATTCACGCCGTCCCCGTAGAGATCATCGCCGTCGACTACGACGTCGCCCAGGTTGACTCCAATGCGCAGCACGATCTGGAGACCGTCCGACTGGTCAGCATTTCCGGCAGCCATGCGTTCTTGCAGCCGTGCGGCGCACTCGACTGCGTCCACAGCGCTGGCAAACTCAATGAGAGCACCATCACCTACCAGCTTGAAGATCCGGCCACCGTGATTGGCGACCGTCGGTTCGAGAACGGTTTTCCGTCGATCCTTCAGTATCGCTAGCGTGCCGGCTTCGTCCTGCTGCATCATGCGGCTATAGCCGACCACATCGGCGGCCAGGATGGCGGCAAGGCGACGTTGAGCGCGTTGTTCAGCCATGCTGTGCGATGGCCCCCAAGGCAGGAACTATCCGTAATTGTATTGCGACGCCGCGGACATGTCCATCTGGCCGGATTTGTCGAATGGGCCAAGAGGGCGGGTTGCCCACCGCCCTGACCACTAAAGGTAAGATTTTTCGACGCTGCTGCCTAAGACCTGGCAGTCGGCTTGCCGCCCACGGCCTTTTTAGTGGAACGACTGCTCGCGGGAAATGGTGCGACCAGCCTCTATGGCGGGAAGGGGGCGCTGAGCCGCTGTTGAAGCGGCGGCGCGTCGATGTCCGCAATGGGGTCGGGCGAAGAACGGCAGCTTACCGCTGGGCGATCCCCGAAACCGGACAGTCAGGAAGCGGCCCAAAACGGCCGGACAGCAATGCGCCTCATGTCGGCCGTTAAGGTGAGCTCTGAAGCCGCCTGAAAGCAGACGATCCGGCGACCAAGCTGGAGGTCGCGGTTGCGCCAGTTCCGGACATGCAAGTTGTCCGTTTTGCCGGCGGGGCATTCGCGTTGCAGCTAGTGCACTGCCCCCCGCTGCCTCGAACGGAAAAACTCTTTGGGCTCAGTCAAACTACTAGGGACCACTTACGATCGGTCGTCCAAGGCCGAGAGTCGCACCGGGAGACGCGTCGACGCTGATCAGTTGATCCCGAACGCTGGGATGTCTAAGCCTCCGAACCGGTTTTCGTGCGCGATGCGGCGTCCGGCACCGCTTGTCGGAAGGTTGGCCGGAAGGACCGCGGCCAGCTGGCCGAGTGTTGGCTTGTACCGGGTGATGATCTCGAGGTTCCGTGACAAGTCGAACTGGATCGCCGAGCGCTGATAGAAGCCGCGTTCCATCCGAGCTTTGATGTCCATCATCATGTCGAATGTCGTCAAATCTGATTGCTTCTCCGCAACGCGAGACCGGTCGCCTTCGAACTGCAGATAAAACTCCGGGCTACTGCCAAAGAAGACGTGCAAGGCCGTCGCCAGATCGCAGTCTTCGCGCCGGGTGATCCAGAGCAGCGGCGCCAGGCCGTAATCCCAATTCCAGTTCAGCGCCGCCACATGGCGTTGATCGGGATCGGCTTGGCGCAGCCAATTTGCATAGCGCACGAATTCGCTTGGCGAGTAGTCGTCCCATGGCTGGCAATGTTTCGCCCAGGTCAGGAGCATGGCGTCGTCGTCGGCGCTTATATATTTCCAGGCGCTGGCGAGTTCGCGTCGCTTTCGTTCCTTCTCCGACCGCTCCTTCCAGAACGCTTGCCGGGCGTCCATGATCCTCGAATGACCGGGTTGGCAGATGGTCAGTTGCTCGAGCGAGTCTTTCCTGAACATCAACATGATTTCAAACCCGTCATCCGTGTTGCCGCTGAGATACCTGACATCGGGATGGGTGATCTCCATCGTGGCAAGGCCGAGTCTGGCGATCTCGCTGTCGGCGTCCGATCGAGCCATCCCGATCACGAAGCCGTAGAGGCTGATAGAACCCGGAAAAGGGGATCTGAATTCGATCTTTTCCACGATGTGGTCGCTGGCGATTCCGCTGGGATCGTTGTTCGCGCTTTGCCCGAAGCCGAACTGCACGCCGAACTTTCCGCCACGACTGTGTTCGGACCACTTCTCGCGCGGAAATGTCTCGTCGACTCGAGCTTGGGTCATTAATGGGCGAAGCTGAACAATCTTGCTGATATAGTCATCCATGCCCGCGTAGAATGCCTTTAACGAGACCCTTGGACAACCGCGCGTATGCTTTTCGGGACACGGGCAATCTCAATCGTCGTCACCTGCCGTCGCGCCCATCGTCCTCAGGCGTCAGCCGATCGAGTTCGGCAAACAACCGCTCTTCCCAAGCGGTTCGCTCCGTCGCCGACTCCCAGAGTCGCAACAGAGAATAGTGTCCGAAGCGAAAACTCTCTTCGCGCGGGTCGGCCTTCAGCTCGGAAACGATACGAGCGACGAATATTTCCGGCGAAACGGATTCTTCCATAGCCGTCCGCATCCCGAGCTTGCGCCAGACATCACCTGCCATGTCGCTATCACGGAGCATCGCCTTGAGAGCGAAAGCGACTACCTCCTCCGTCCATCCATGTGCTGCCACAACCGCCGGGACGAGATTGCCCCTGAAGTAAGTCGCATGTTCCTCGTCCCAGCGCGCCCCTTAAATGCCGATTTTCGTCAGGGCCGTTTGGTCGAGCACTCCCAACGCGCGAACAGCTGGGGCGAGCAACTGCCTATCATTGCCGGATGCCATCTAACCCCACCCGTTATCGCCGGCTGTCCAGCGGGCCGACCAGCGCCCGCGTAAGACACCCTCGCTTCAGTGGCTCTCGAAGGTGAGCACGGCGTTCTCGAAGCGCCGCGCCGCTAGGTCGGCCGGACGGATCCAGTATTGCGCCGCGCCGGCGTCGCCCATGTGCCAGTCGAGCGCATTGTCCCAGCGAAGCTGGAGCAGAAGGATGTGCTCGGGCGCCATCAACTCGGCCGCGTCCTGGATGGCGACGCCGCGGCCCAGCATCTGGTGCTGTGCGTATGAGCCGTTCTTGCTGAAGTCTGGATCGCGCAGCACGCTGTGCCGGTAGCGGAGCGCCTCGACGACAGCGTCGGGCACCTGCGCGATCCCGTCCGGATCGGCGAGCGCGCTTTCGGCGCCTTCGACCGCTGCCCTCGCGATCCAGTCGTTCAGCACCATAGGCAAGCGCTTGTGTGTATAGTGGCGCTCGAGCACACCTTCCGGCAGCGCGCCGGCGCGCAATTCCTCGAGTAGAGCAAGGAGGTCGGTCCGCTGGTTCTCGTCGAGCGCCTTGCCACGCTGGGCCTCTCCGGTCGTTGCCAACTGAAAAATCCGCCAGCGGTCCTTTTCGAATTGCGCGTAGCGTTCGAGCAGGGCGGAGAGCCGCGACCCCTCCGGGTCCTCGAACCTCGCCGGCAGGGTGTCGAGCCGAGCCTTGATCCCGATGGTCTCCTCCTTGATGTATGACTTCAGGTAACCCAGCAGGACCTCCGCCGTCCGGCGGTTGGTCGGAAAACCCTCGAAGGGGATCCAGAGCCGGTCCGTGGGCTTGTCGTGCGCGGAGAGCGCGTTGTTCCAGGAGACCGGCGCGCCGTGAAACGCGACGAGCTGCTGGCGGCGGCGCTGCTTGGCGACCTCCCATGGGAAGCCGTCGCCGGCATCCGGATCGCCTTCCTCTACTTCGGCGACGTCCTCCAACCAGCCGAGCTCGATCTCGATGCGCGGATAGAAGCGTGGATAGACCTTCTCCGGCTTGTCGTGCCAGGTCAGCCAGGGATGTCGGTAGCGGGCGTTCTCGGCGCCGTCGATCGGCTCCAGAAATCCGGGATTGTGCTGAGGACCCCAGTCCTTGCGGGCCTTGCCCTCGACGTAGCGGACGACGAAGTGGCCCGCATCGACGTCGAAATTGCCCGACATCGGCGCGAAGAAATAAAGATAGCCGTGCGCGGGGAGCACCGAGCGTGCCGGCCCGTCGGGCAGCGCGCCGAGGTCGACTTGGCCCATGAAGGTGAGCGGCTCGAGCAGCCCCTTGCGGTTGTGGATCATCGGCCAGTCCAGATCGTCGGGCGCCAGCGGCACGCCGCCGAAAAAGCTCATCGAGCCCTGCGGGTGGCGCGGCGGGAAGACGTGGCGGATGGCAAGGCAGGCGCGCGAGGCGAGCGCAATCGCCGCGCGGTCGGCATCGCTGGTGGGCGGTGCCTTGCGCTTGACATGCGCGCGGATCTTCGCCTTGTGGGCATCGTCGGAGCGTTTGGCCTGCGCCTGGGACTCCGCCGCCATCTTTGCGGCGACGTCGCCGTCGGCAGCCTTGGTGCGCGGGCGAGCGAGGTCCGCGGCAGGGCGAGCCCGCCCGGCCGCGCGGGCATTCTCGCGGGAATCCGCCGCCACGCGTTTCGCTCGAGCTTTACGTAGGCTGCGGCGAGCCTGAAGAAACGCCAGGCCGATCCCTACTATCGGGATGAGAAGCAGGAGCGTTCGGCGCAGGAGAAGCGGCTCGATCATCGCGCCGTGCCATGTCTCGACGCCGGCCAGCAGCATTATCATCGCGAATACCGCGACTAACAACGTGGCGATGAAGGTAAGGATTGCATCGAGCATTTGTGTCCCCGCCACGAGCTATCGCGTCGAAAGTGACCCCGCACCGAAGATCGTATGGCTGCGACGTCAAGTCCAGCCTGTCGCACTCGGGGACGGGCATCCCGGATTCGAGGACTTTCCTCAGATGCTCTATTCTAGGTATCTGGCGTCATTGAAGCTGAAACAATGATACCAAGGTGTTGGTCATCAATCGCCCGTCGGTCAGACAGGAACTAGTGGGAGAACCCACATTATGCGCACCCGATCGATTGGTGGCATCACCTGAACAGATCGCGCGAGATCGAAGCCGCCCTCACTACGGCGATCTTCGCCACGATCAGGTGCTGCTGGCTATGGTCGATGAGGTCTGCGCGCGTTTCGGGTGAGGCGAAGGCGCTCTAGCAGGTGCCGATATTGTTCGTCTCTGCAGTTGGATCGTCGTCTGCAGCTTGGCCAGCAAGCTCCGTTGTCCCTAAACTCGACTGTTTGGCTGCCGCGGGAGCATACGGAACTATACGGGAAGATTTCTGATTTTGGCCCACGAAAAAACCAATAAAATCAACGATGTTAATACGTCCTCCAGGCCCTTCATGTGGCTGGAGTGGGAGATCCGCGACTTTTGCTAAGTCCCCTATGTGGCCGGACTTCAAGCGGGCAAGCGACGGTGCGCGACCCGGAACCACTCTTCCCGGTCCTCGTTCATCCGACGATGCGAGAGAAGGACAGAGGAAATGGCTACCAAAGAAAAAAAGAAGAAGGTGAGCCGCGTGGTAAAGGGGCAAGAGCTGGAGGTAGAGCACCTGACGGAAATTGCCGAAGTTGCGCCGAAACAGGCGCGCGCTTTGTTGCGGAAGCATGGTGCCGACTGGGCCAAGCTTAAGGACGAAGCCGAAGATTTGAAGGAAGACTGAACTGTCGGCACGACTTTCCCATTACCGAGCGGCACTGGCCGGCCAGCCGGTTGACGGCATTGTGGCGAAGCGCTTCCGTCTTTATGAGACAGCCGACCCAGCCGGAGCGCTGGCCCGTCTCTCATTGTAACGTCAATTTAGTTTCAGCTAACAATGGCGCTCTGCTAAACTCGTGGGGAGCCGTGGATGGAGTTTCCCAATGGATGCAACGGAATTACAGACGATCAGCAACATCCTGATGCGGATTGTGACGCCAGATATGACGCCGAGAAAACTATTGAAGGCGGCAAGGAAGGAACACCCGGACGCGTCAAAGAAAGACATCGTCCACGCTGCGTTCTTTTCAATTATCGCTAACGCCGACCAAGACCACGGAAAGGTCAAAAACCTACAGGCATTCGCCATCGCAGGCCGAGTGAGCGGTGACGCTTAGTGAGGTGAGCCCTTGCGTCCTAATGATTGCCGATCACTCTGCAACTTATCGCGGACGGACCGAGAACCCTAGAAACCAGCGATCTTACTCCGATGCGGTCGGGTGGGCAAAAGCTGCCTGGCCAGAAGACCGGCCAATGCGCGCCAGAGACTAGGCACGACCTTCGGTCTTGCGTCACTGAATGGTTTGAAAGGCATTCTACTCTTCAAGTGACATTCGTTTCCAACTGACTTGTGATTGTCTCCGCAGCGACCTCGGCGGTGCCTAGACAAACGGCAGCTTCTGGAGGCGGCAGCTCAATGGGCTTGCTACTGCAGCTCGCCGTCGAGGTTCGCCAAACAACAGGCCTTTCGCCGCGGCGACCGGCGTCGCCGGATCTAGCCAAGCGTCATAGGCCGCGTCGTCGAGGATCACCGGCTGACCGCATCACCATCGAGATCAAATCCTACGCCGATCTCACCGGCTCCTTCGACAAGATATCGTCGATCGGCATGTTCGAGCATCTCGGCCTCGCCAACCACGCCACCTATTTCAAGACCGTCCATCGCCTGCTCAAGCCCGGCGGCATCTATCTGCACCACGCCATCACAAGGCGGAGCAAAGGCGATTTGAAGAAGACCCTGCGCAAGGGGCCGGAGTTCAAGGCGCTGCTCAAATACATTTTTCCGGGCGGCGAACTCGACACAATCGGGATGACGCTCGGCAATCTCGAGGCGCATGGCTTCCTCGTCTACGATGTCGAGAATTTGCGCGAGCATTATGCGCACCTGCCGGCTGTGGGCCGAGTGGCTGCAGGCACGCTTCGACGAGGCGGTCGCCGAGGTGGGTGAGGCCAAGGCGCGCCTCTGGCTGCTCTATCTCACCGGCTGCTCGATCACCTTCGAACGCGCCTCGGCACAGATTTTCCAGACCGTCGTCACCAAGCGCGCGCGGGGTCCAAGCGGCCTGCCGCCGACGCGGGCCGACATTTATGGACGGTGACGCGCGGTCTCAGCGCTCTCGATCACGATCAGGTAGCGACCAGCCTCTGAGCCGAGGCGCATTTGCACACCACCAGGTTGCAGCCGCGCATGCCTTCAGATTCGAGATTGCTGGTTATTATGCCTACGGTTAGTGCGGCCAAACGGGATTGCGCCAGAAGGGTTCAGTTTGGGCTTACGCGGATCTTGTGAGGCGGCCCGGCCGGTATCGCTGATTACCAGATAGAAATAGCAACAATTAGTGCCAATCAGAGGGAGTAGCGATTGATCCGCCTGTCGTGTCTGCTGGCAAGCGCGCCATTCGATCCTTGACGGGGAACCAATGTGCCAGTGCCCAGTTGGATAGCGACGGGACACGACACGGAGAATTTAAATGACAAGCCGACCAAAGATTTTGGCCAGCACCGCACTCGGGTTGCTCATCGCGTCAGCGCCGTTCGGGGGCTCGCTCAGCAGCGCAGCATTCGGCGCGGCACGGTTCGCCGCATCCGCACCGCCGATTTTTATCAAGTTGAAATGTAAGGAGGGCGAGTCCGCCGAAGCCTGCGCGCTAAGGCAGCAGGCTCCGTCCGAAAACGCTGCTCCACCTCCAGCGACCGAAGCACAGCCTGCTCC
Organism: Mesorhizobium sp. P2_C5_2; assembly: GCF_056404535.1. NCBI lineage: Bacteria > Pseudomonadati > Pseudomonadota > Alphaproteobacteria > Hyphomicrobiales > Phyllobacteriaceae > Mesorhizobium > Mesorhizobium sp. P2_C5_2. The sequence continues at coordinate 662,617 of NZ_JBFUDV010000004.1, forward strand.
TAAACCGCAGGAGCAGCCAAAAGAGGCAGCCCCGGCGTCTGAGGCACCTCCCGTTCCAGAATCCACCGCACCGGCTGAACCGTCCGCGAAGCAACAGCCTGCTCAACCGGCCGAGCCGGCGCCGCAAGCCGAGCCTGCGCCCAATAAGGCTCCAGACGAACCGGCAGGCAAGCAAGCCCAGCCACCTGCGGATCAGGCGCCTTTGCCCACCACGGCTCCCCAGGCGCCTGCTGCGACCGCTAAGCCTGCGCCTGCCCAGGGCGAACAGCCGGCGGAACCTACGAAAAAACCTGCCGCCGAGCAGCCTGCCGCCGAGCAGCCTGCACCAAACCAGCCCGTGACAAAAGCCCCACCTTCAACCGAGCAGCCCCCCGCCAGCGGAAAACCGGCCGTTGGTGAGCCGGCCGCGCCCGCCCAAAGCGAAAAGCCAGTCCAGGGCGAGGCGCCAGCCGATCCGAACGCTGCCCCCATCCTGGACAGCCAGAAGGACGCGAAACGTCCGGGCAAGGATGGCAAGGTCGCCCCGCAGAGCGGCAGCGATGAGGCCACCGCGCCTGCGGCCGCCCCCGCAGATGCCGCACCACCACCTGCCGACGACAAGTCAGCGCAGCAGGAGATCAAGCCGGAGAAGATCGTTCCGGTGACGAACGAAAAGGGCACTCGCCGTGAAAAGGCGCCCGACACCCAAGCGCCGGAGCGTCCAAAAGGCGCCGATGTCCTCACGGAAATTGGCGGCCGGGTCATCATCCAGTTCAACAACCAGACGATCGTCGAAAGCAACGAAGCGCCGCGCATGAACCGTGGTGCCAAGGACGTGTATTACGAGGATCTGCCGGGCGGCCGCACCCGCGAGACGATCGTTCGTGACAACGGCAACCAAATCGTCACCATCCGCAACCGCAATGGAGACGTCATCCAGCGCTCCCGCATCACGCCCGACGGTCGCGAGTATGTGTTGAGCTATGTCGACGAGCGGTATTACCAGGACGTGCAGGATTGGCGCGACCCTGGAGATGACTTGCCGCCGATGCGGCTAACCATCCCGCGCAAGCAATACATCCTGGAGTCGGATTTGGTAGAGGATCCTGGCGACTACTACACCTTCCTTGAGCAACCGCCCGTGGAAAAGGTCCAGCGCCTCTACTCGGTCGATGAGGTCAAACGCTCGGCGCGTGTGCGCGACATCGCCCGGCGCGTTGATCTCGACACGTTGAATTTCGACTCCGGCTCGGCGACGATCTCGGACAGCGAAGTCAAAAAGCTGCAAGGAGTTGCGGACGCAATGGAGCGGCTGCTGAAGAAGAACCCGGCGGAAACCTTCTTGATCGAGGGCCACACCGATGCCGTCGGTAGCGACAATGCAAACCTGGCCTTGTCCGACCAGCGAGCCGAGGCAGTTGCCGAGGCCCTCACCAATGCCTTTGGCATCGCGCCAGAGAACCTGACGACCCAAGGCTACGGCGAGCGCTATCTTAAGGTGAACACGACAGGACCCGAACGACAGAACCGCCGCGTCGCTATTCGCCGCATCACGCCACTTGTGGCCCCCGTCGCCAGTTCCAACTGACCAAGACATCTCGCGATTCGGTAATGGCTCCCGAATCGCGAGACACTTGCGCCAAGGGACTAATGCCCGGCCTGCTCCGATGACGGAAGATGCTTGTCTTTCAAACCCCGACGGGGCTTTTTAAGACTTCATTTACCCAGCGGTTTTAGCATCCCGCTTGCGGCTAAAGTAGCAGTTCCGCATTTTCAGGCAACACCGCCCGTCGCTCTTAGTCCACCTGAGAGCGACGGGTACCTGAGGCACAAGCCGCCGGCTCTTATCAAAATGCGGGGACTGCCTCGCCGCCGGCGCGCGGGTGTTTGATGCGGGACTTGAACTTCCCCCAGAATGTACCCGCCCACTGCGTGGTGCGCGCGGCGCTTGGTCGTCCGTTCGTCGTTAAGCATGGCCACCTACCGACCGCGAAGCTGGCAAAGGGCAGAATTGTTGCCGAGAAAGCCAGCGTCATGTCCGTCTGAAAAACGGCAGGCCGCCCGAGCGGAAACGTCTCCGCGATCGAGCGGACCACCTGCGTTAAGTACCCTTATCGGCTACGAGAACTGTAGAACTCAAGCGCTCAGTCCGTCCAGATTGGCCGGACCTGATACCATTACCTCCTGCAGATTCGAACTCGCTCGATGACGCGGTGGTGATGACGCCAATGCTTGATCAGCACCACGCGGCAATGGTGTCGATGATGCCGATGGTAGTAACGGGGTCTATAGCCATTGTCATACATGTCGTCGTATTGGGAATAGCGTTGACCGTAATAGTCGGGGTACCGATCACTGTCACCATAGTAGTCGTAATTGTCTCCATAATCGTCGCCATAACCACTACCAAAGCCGATGATGACACCGCCGGCGTTTGCCGGATGGACGGCGGCGGCAGCACAAGTGACTGCGATCACCGATGAGAGAACCAGTTTTCTTAACATCACAACTCTCCATGAGCTGAGAATGTCCCGTCGGGACAAAAACGCTCTGGAGCAGCGGTTGTTCCCTCGACATCACACAGATCATCGAGCACTGAGAACGGGCGCCCCTGCCGTGTTTTAGTCAGGAAGTGTCATTCGCCGCCAGCTGTGCCCGGGTTGCAACTATGCGGCGGAAGTGGTGGCGATGGAGAGGGGTAAAGATCGAGGACACAGTGGAAGGCAAAGAGACGCCAGCGGGGGGCTCGGCCAGAGATGCAGACTGTCAACCGGTATGGGGGACACGACGCGGCGCAAAACCGTGGCAAGAGAAACCTTTCGGCGGCCAGCCGCTTTTCAGATGTCCCAAGCCGTTGAAGGACCAATCTTGCGGGAGAACAGCCCAGACAGGGAGGTCAACTGCGAGGTGGCTTTGGAAGCAGCCTTTGCGGCCTTGGTGACTGCCGCAGAAGCGCAGGGGTGGACGGCCGACGCAACGGCTTCCATTCTACTGAAAATCGCTTCGGACCACGCCCAAAAGGCCGAGACCGTCGCTGCTGCTGCTGGTACTAACAAAACAGCGACCGAAACTCGGGCCTAGACTAAGGCGGCGCGGGCGCCCCGCTTCAAGCGGTCGTTGTCACCAGGATCGCCAGACTACGCAGGGACAATCCGCGCCCCCACGCGGCGACTAGGCGGCAGCGTCGATAGCGCCGGTACAACCGCCGCCTCCAAGAACTGGAAATAGCTTCCCGGTTGTGCATACCACGTTGCAGAGTGGTTGCTCCGGCAATCCCAAGCCGAGGTTTGGTCGAGCTTTTGTTCGAAGTTAAAGGTGTCGGGGAAGCCGCGAAAAAAATCCATTCCGGCTCTTGAACGATTTCCGGGTCATTCCCAAATCGTTTGCCGTCGAGGCTTAGGCTCGACAAAACGGGCGTCGCAGTGACGCTGCGACGCTGCTTGTATCCCATGTTGCTTTACGGAGGATATGGCTATGAGAAGCTTTGATTACGCTCCACTCTATCGCACAACGGTCGGCTTCGACCGTCTCTTCGACATGCTCGACAACAGCGTGCGCTCGGACTGGCCGCCTTACAATATCGAGAAGACCGGCGACCACGATTACCGGATAACAATGGCCATCGCCGGTTTCCGTCCCGACGAAGTCGAGTTGACCCAGCACGGGCCGGAACTGGTCGTGATCGGCCAGAAGCAGCCCGAAGACAGCGATCGGCAGATCCTGCACCGCGGCATGGCGACCCGCAACTTCAAGCAAGTCTTCAAGTTGGCGGACTATGTGAAAGTTGCGAAGGCCACGCTGGAAAACGGTCTGCTTTCAGTCGACCTCGTTCGCGAAATCCCCGAGGAATTGAAGCCGCGTCGCATCGGTCTCGTTTCGTCGAGTGCTGCAGCCCCCGCTCAGCAACAGCAGATCAGCCAGGATACGGAGCGACAGCGCCAAGTCGCCTAATTCCGCGGATAACGCAAGACTGCGGTCCCGCCTCCCGGCCCAGCCGGGAGGCACAGATTGCGGAGAATGGAGATGACAACCGGACACGAATTATTGCCAAATCGGAAATGCAACACGGCTCAACAAGGGATTGCCCATCCTGAAGACGTTGTAGGCCTTCCGGATCTGACTGCTGCCGAGAAGCGGGCGATTTTGGCTTCCTGGGCGTCCGACGCCTGCTCGGTTCCCGGGATACCTCTGCTGCGTCGGCTGGAGAATGGAGCGATAGCCACGATCGACGACATCCTGTGCGCGTTAAAGACCCTGGACGGCGTGTCGGATGACAACCGTCCAAATCGAAATCGCACGCTTTGGGGAGCGCCGCATGCTCGACGCCGTCAGGACAAGCGGGCGCCTTGGCCGCATCGTCGCCGGCGGGATGATGACGATGATCCTCCACCCTGTCCGGCCTACCGTGCAATCGTCCCGAGAAGAGGCGGTGGCGGGCGATGGCGTCGCCAGAGCCGGCATTGGTTTGAGGATGGGTGGGCCGCCGGTGGGCCTGATGCCATGCGGCTTCCATTCGCGCCGGTTCTTTGGAACATAGCTGGCGCTAAGAGTAATATCGAGGGCAGATAACGACCCCTCGCTCTCTGCTGAGATCGGGTCGCAAACTCGATCGGAGCCCGCGCTCTCCGCCAGAGGCGCGGGCTTTTTGGCTCAACGGCGTTTGAAAATGTTATATTCTTCTCCATACAGGTTCGACTTCATTGCAAATAGCCCGTCTCGGAGGGGGCCGAGACGGGCTGTTCGTCGTTTCCAGTCTGGGTGAACAAACACTCGGACGACCTTGAATGATCGAGAAGGTTCCGTTCTTAATGATTGAAGGAAGGGCCTGGTCACGCATTTGGCGTTTGCTTGACCTTTGCGCAAGTTGCAGCCCTCAGGCTACCTCCCTCCAGGCTAACTGGCGCTACGGTTCTGGGGCGGCAAGCGATGCGATTCGTCCGCTGTCTCCGGGGCGGCATTGCCTGAGAGATCGGTCACCGACTTCACCGCGACTTGGCGGTGTTGTACTCGCGGTTTGCCGCGTAATCGATAGTGAAGGTTCCTTCGGCGAATGGAACGCCTAGTTTTACATTAAAGATAGTCACCGTTGTGGTTAGTCCCTTCTCATCGGTAAGGCTCCATTTTCGTAAATCGAGTGATTTCCTGTCAAACATCATCGAAATGTTCGAATTGCCATAGGCTGACTTGTCACCCAGCTTAATAGTTATCAGATCGCCTTCTTCTTTGATGCTTTTGAGGTGGCTGCCGGAAAAGTCGACCTTGTTGTCGAGTAGCAGCTTGAGCGGCGTCTTCGAGAGCGAATAGAGCCGCGATGTCTTAAGTTTTTTATTATAGACGACCACCGATTTTCCGTCGGCTATTACGCTGACCCCTGATTGGCCGGCAAAATTGAATCGAATCTTGCCTCGCGGCGGGGTTGATGCGCTAGCGGTGGCGGCCGGCGAGTTTACGGGCTCGCCCGCCACACTCATTCCTTGCGAGCAGGGGTTGTTGGCGAGGGACGGGCTCTTCTCCCGCGACGCTGTTGTCGTTCACCCGCAGAGAGTTGCCCTCGACCTTCCGCGGCTTGTGCTCCGGCGCCGCCGGCAAAGGGGGATGCGTCACGCTCGTCCGCGCTGTTGTTGTTGACCCGCAACGCCTTGCCCGTGACCTTCGTTCGGTCGCTGTCATCGTTCATGTCGAACTCCTTGCTTGTGCTACCTGGGACGACGCGCGGCTACGCCATCTTCACCTTCGGCTCGCGCGCCCATAAGCGCAGCGCGCCGAGAGCCGAGATAAAGCCGGCGACATCCTTGGGCCCGGAAAGGGCGACGCAGCCTTCATCGAGGCTGTCGGCAATGCCTGCCTTGTCGAGCAGCGGCAATGCGGCCTCGACATAGCCGATGAATTTGCAGTGGGCGAAAGCGTCGGCGACGAAATCGCGGGCCGTGGATTCCTTGACCAGGTCGGCCATTGCCGCCTTGGACGGCAGCAAGGCGACCGCATCGTAGAGCACGGACGGCCCGCCGCCGATCATCTGCTGCGCCTCGATCAGGCTGCCGTCGCTGGCTTTGGCGCCACCGACCTTCGGGGCGATGATCTCGAACACCGCGCCGGCCTTGGTCAGCGCGGCGGTCAGCGCCTTAAGCAGTGCGGCATCGCTGCCGTCGGTCACCAGTATGCCGAGCTTGCGGCCCTCGAAACGGTTGGGGCCGTTGGCGACGATACTGAGCGAAGGTGAAGCTGTCAGATCCTGCCTGGTGGCAATGGCCACATCGGCCGGTTTCGGCATTGCCTTCAGGCCAAGCCCGTCGCCGACCTTCGTCGCCAGCCCTTCGTCGATGTTGAGCAGGTGAGAGACCATCCTCTCGCGAATGACAGGCGTCTGCACCTTGCTGAGTTCGAAGGTCAGAGCGGCCGCGATATGGCCTTGCTCGGGCGGCGTCTGGCTGATGTAGAACTGCCGCGCCTGGCTGTAATGGTCGGCAAAGCTTTCGGCGCGGATGCGCTGTTTAGGACCCTGCTCGGCTTCTGGAAACGAGCGGAAGCCGCGCTGCGGCGATTCCCGTGGGCCTTCGCCGAACGAATTCGGCTGGTAATTCACCCGCCCGACTGGATTGCGAATGGCCATATGACCGTCCTGCTGGAAATTGTGGAACGGGCATTTCGGCGCGTTGATCGGGATGTGCGTGAAGTTGGTGCTGCCTAGTCGCTTGATCTGCGTGTCGAGATAGGAAAAGTTCCGCCCCTGCAGCAGCGGGTCGTTGGAGAAGTCGATGCCGGGCGGAACGTTCTGCGTCATGAACGCGACCTGTTCGGTCTCGGCAAAAAAATTGTCAGGCATACGGTCGAGCACCAGGCGGCCGACCGGGATCGGCGGCAGGATCTCTTCGGGGATCAGCTTGGTGGCGTCGAGCACGTCGAAATCGAAACTGTCGGCAAAGTCCTGGTCGAACAATTGCAGCTGCAATTCCCACTCGGGAAACGCGCCGGCCTTGATCGAGTCCCACAGATCGCGGCGATGGAAATCGGGATCGGCGCCGTTGATCTTGACCGCCTCGTTCCAGGCCACCGATTGCAGGCCGAGCTTCGGCTTCCAGTGGAATTTGACAAAGGTCGATTCATCCTTGGCGTTGAGCATACGGAAGGTGTGGACGCCGAACCCTTCCATGAAGCGGAAGGAGCGCGGGATCGCCCGGTCCGACATCACCCACATGATCATGTGCATGGACTCAGGCGTCAGCGAGATGAAATCCCAGAAATTGTCATGCGCCGATTGCGCCTGCGGAAAGGCGCGGTCGGGCTCCTCCTTCACAGAATGAACAAGGTCGGGAAACTTGATCGCATCCTGGATGAAGAACACCGGAATGTTGTTGCCGACGATGTCCCAATTGCCTTCCTGCGTGTAGAGCTTGACGGCGAAGCCGCGCACGTCGCGCGCCAGGTCGAACGATCCCTTGTTGCCGGCGACGGTGGAGAAGCGCACGAAGGCTGGCGTCTTTTCCCCGGCGCGCTGGAAGATGTCGGCGCGGGTGTATTTGGCCAGCGCCTCATAGGTCTCGAAGTAGCCGTGCGCGCCGTAACCGCGGGCATGCACGACGCGCTCGGGGATACGCTCGTGGTCGAAGTGAAAAATCTTTTCGCGGAAATGAAAGTCTTCGAGCACCGTCGGTCCGCGCGCGCCGATCTTCAAAGAATTCTGGTCGTCTGATACTGGTCCGCCCTGGGCGGTGGTGAGGACGCGAATGTCGCCCTCGGCAATCTGATGCAATTCGCCCCCTTCGCCTCGAACCAGTTTCTGGTCGTGGATGACAGCCTGGTTGCTGACGCGGCTTGGAGACTTGGTCATGGATGGATTCCTTGGAGCGAGTGCACAGGTTCCTGGGTGTTGATATGACGAAGCCCCGCCGCCTTTCGCGACGGGGCTCGGTGATCAGAGAGGGCTGGCGTTGCGTATTCTGTCGCGCTCAGCCTCGATGTCGCCGTAGGGATCGGCATCAGCATCGAACCGCGTCCAGCCGTCGGCTTCATAGGCACTGCGGCGTTCTTGCAGGTCGACCGAGTTGGACTGGCCAAGAATACGCTCGGCCTCTTCGGCGAGTTCGTCGCTGACCTTGGCGGTCACCAGCGTGCCGCCACGCCGAACGCCTTCGGCATAGACATGGGCATCTTTCTCAGGCACTCCGGAATCGGTCAGCGCCCCAACAATGCCGCCGGCCGCACCGCCGACGACAGCGCCGCTGACAGCACCAACCGCCGTGGCGGCCAGCCAGCCTGCGGCCACAACGGGACCGACACCCGGAATGGCCATGAGGCCGAGCCCGGTCAGCAACCCGCCGGCGCCGCCGATGACGGCGCCAACGCCGGCGCCGCCGGCTGCGTCCTCAGCCGCCTTGGAGGTGTCGTCGTCGTCGTCATACCAATTCTCTGAATTGTTCGCGACGATGCTGATGTCGGCGTGCGGAACACCGCTGGCTTCCAGTTCGCCGACGGCATCGGAGGCATCTTCGTAGTTGTCGAAAAGTCCGGTTACGGTCTTCATGGTTTTCTATCTCCTCGTTCTGAGGTCAGTCGGTTCAGTTGGCGCCCGCAACGACGTTGCCCTGGTAATCGAGCGCGACGGCGGTGTTCTTGCCGTCCTTTGTCGCCTGTCCGCGCCAGATACCCTTGTCGTCCTTGGTCAGCTTCGACACGTCGGAAAAGCCGGCATCCTGGATGCGGGTCTTGGCCTGGTCCTCGGTGAAGCTGTTGGCGCCGGGAACGGGGGCAGCGGGGTTTGCGGTGTCGGTCGTGGTTACGGCAGGGGTGGTCGAGCTCGTGGCGGGGGCTGCCTCGCCCGTGGTCGAAGCGCCGGTGGCGGCAATCTTCTCGATCATCTCCTGATGCATCTTGAGCGTCGGCAAGGTCTCGGAGGCGAAGGTTTTCAGCTGCGCATTGTCGCCATGCTTGGCGTAGCTTTCGAACAGCGTGACCGCTTCGGAATGCGCATCGCGCTGCATCTGCACATAGGGCTTGTCGTCCTTGGCGTTCTGCAAGGCGTCGAGATCGGCCTTGTGCTTGGCGTCCAGTTCCTTGGGCTCCGTCAGTTTCTGTTCACCGGCGATGGTCTCGAGCCTGGCGTTGGCCGCGCCGTGATCGTCGACCATCTGCTGCGCGAAATCCTTGACGCCCTGGTCCTGGGCCTTGCCCACGGCAATCTTGCTGGAATCGACTTCGAATATGCCGCCGACCGCGGCCCTGTTGACAGAATCCTGCGCGCTGTCGGCAGCGAAAGCAGGCAGGGCGAAGGTCATGGCTGTGGCCGTGGACAGAGCCAAAAGCATACGGGTTTTCATGAATAGGATCCTCGTTAGGCACCCATCGTGCTGAGGAGCTAACAAGTGCCGGAGGGCTTTGTTCCGGCGCGCAACTGATTATGCGGGCGATCGGCTTTTTGCTTTCCTGGAAGCGGTTCGTCGTCCGGCAGCAGGCTTTCTGCGTGCTGAGACTAATAGGTCCGCAGGTCCTTGGTCACGTCGTCCAACATCTTGAGTGCAGAACTTTTGTTTGTCGGTTGCAACAGGCGCTGGTCGATTGCAGCCGCCTTGAATGCCGCGAAAGCAATGGCGGGACTGCAACTCCCTTCTCTCGCCGCCGCGATCAACCTGCGGGCGTCTCGGTAAGCCGCCCCATCGCCAGCGCGTCCCAGGAACAATCATAGATATTATGCCGAGCGCGGGGGTTTTAGGCGGGCGAGAAAATCAGGGGCGCCTAAGCGCCCCTGCCAGACAGAGTCTACCAACCCTGCATTGAATACCAGTCGTCGACGTCTCTCCGGACGCGGTCCTTCTCTATGCCATATCTTTCCTGGATCTTACCTTCGAGCTGATCCCGTTTGCCGGCGATGCGGTCGAGATCGTCATCAGTGAGCTTGCCCCACTGTTCTTTGACCTTGCCCTTGACCTGTTTCCAGTTCCCTTCAACGCGGTTCCAATCCATGGCCTTAGCCTCCTTGATTGCACTTCAGTTGAAACGCCATTTGCGGTGCGAGGTTCCCGTAATAGGCATGTTGCATCTGCTCGGCGTCGAGCGTGAGGCAGGCAAGCCGCTTGGCGCTGCTCATTTGGATAAAGCCTCATCGCCGGAACTGAATTGGAGCAGGCTGATCCGCCGCCGAAGGGCAGGGGCGCCCGGGAACTCAATGGATGATCGGTCGCTTAAAGCACTTGCGCGACGCGGAGGCCTGACTGCGCCTTACCCGCTCTAGATTTTCGCCAGGAGAGCTGGAAATGGTCGACGCGATATTGCCCGCTGAGACGACATTGAAATCCGCGTCAGCAATTGCCTGCGCGGAAGCACGTCGGCGCCGAAGACCGACCAGAGCTTCGGAAGGTGGGCGGGCCTTGGCATAGCGGAACCAAGGGTTTGAACAAGCGTTTCTACCTGTTAGGGGAGCAGTAACTTTGCAAAAATTGTCAATCGAACAGCCGACCTCTTCGTTTCCGGTAGAGGACAGGTATCGCGTGCTGATTGATTCAATCACTGACTATGCGGTGTACCTACTCGATGCAGACGGCATCGTAAGCAGTTGGAGCCCCGGCGCGCAAAAAGACTTGGGGTACAGCGCGGTTGAGATCATCGGCCAACATTTCTCAGTCTTCTACAGGCAGGGGGACAGGGCCTCCGGGTTGCCCGAGCTTGCGCTGAAAACGGCTGCTGCTGAAGGACGGTTCGAGGCCGAAGGGTGGCGCGTTCGCAAGGACGGCACGGAGTACTGGACGCACGTGGTTATCGATCCCGTGCGTGGCGCCGACGGCTCTGTAGTCGGATTTGCCAAAATCACCCGGGACCTGACTGAAAGACAAACCGCTCAACAGGCACTGAAAACCAGCGAAGAACAGTTTCGAATTTTGGTCCAGAGCGTTGCCGACTATGCAATTTACATGCTGGACCCGAAGGGATTTGTAACCAGCTGGAACCTGGGCGCGGAGCGCATCAAAGGCTACAAGGCCGACGAGATTCTAGGCGAACATTTTTCGCGCTTCTATCTTGAGGCTGACCGTAAAGCGGGACTTCCAAAAGAGAGCCTCGCGATAGCCGCAAAGGAAGGTCGTTTCGAGCGTGAAGCTTGGCGTTTGCGCAAGGACGGAACGACGTTTCTCGCTCATGTGATAATCGATTCAATCAGAAATGACAGCGGGGAACTGATTGGCTTTGCCAAAATCACGCGCGACGTGACCGAGCGCAGTAAGGCTCAGAGAGAGCTGGAGCAAACCCGCGAACAACTCTTTCAGATCCAAAAACTGGAAGCCATAGGTCAGCTGACCGGCGGCGTCGCGCACGACTTCAACAATCTTTTGATGGTGATCCAGAGCAGCCTTTCGATGATACGAAGGCGCCTGTCCAATGATCCGAAACTGGTGTCTCTCGTGGACAACGCTTTGCGGGCTGCAGAAAGGGGCTCTTCACTAACCCAGCGAATGTTGGCATTTGCACGCCGCCAAGACCTCGATCAACAAACTATCTCCATTCCTGATCTCGTTCGCGGGATGACGGATATGCTTGAGAGGGCAATCGGTCCGTCTATACCTGTTTTGACCCAATTCCCATTGTCACTGCCGAGCGTTGTCACTGACCCCAATCAGCTGGAGTCAGTGCTTTTGAATCTCGCGGTCAATGCGCGAGATGCGATGCCCTCTGGCGGGTCGCTTGTCATTAGCGCTGAGGCTGAGGAGTTGGACGTTTTCAACCTTCACAAGCTCAAGCCCGGTCGCTACGTCCGATTCTCGGTGAAAGACGTTGGCCAAGGAATGGACGCGGAAACGCTGTCGCGGGCGACTGAGCCCTTCTTTACAACCAAAGGCGTCGGTAAAGGGACGGGTTTGGGTCTCGCAATGGCTCAGGGGTTTGCAGAGCAGTCGGGAGGCGGGCTTGTCGTTCACAGTCAACTTGGCGCCGGAACGACGGTAGAGATTTGGCTTCCTGCAGCTTTGGCACCGGAGCCTCAGGTCGAAAAGGCTCAAGCGCCTGTGCCCAATTCATCAAGCCGGCATGCGATATCAATCTTGGCCGTCGACGATGACCCACTCGTCCTGATGAACACGGTCGCATTGCTGGAGGATCTCGGCCATAGGGTTTTGGAGGCAGGCACAGGCGCGCGGGCCTTAGAGATTTTGAAGGGTGAACCGGGGCTGGATCTTCTGATCACGGATCACGCGATGCCAGGCATGACAGGGGCCGAGCTCATAGAACTGGCTAGAGCCGAGCGGCCCAACCTTCCTGCAATTCTAGCCACGGGCTACGCTGAACTTCCATCCGGCACACAGACAAGCGCGACCCGTTTGGCCAAGCCCTTTTTTGGTGAGGACTTGGAAAAGGCGATGGACATCGCTCTTCAGCGATGAAGCTCCCTCGCACTGTCGATCAGTCATCCATTTCAAACGCGCTCGTCTTGTCAGCAGACAATGTGCTTGATTAGCGGAGCACCTCCGCGAACGGTTCCGCCAATGATATGATGTGGCGGAAATTAGCTGACAGTAAGGAGATGACGCATGCCCAAAGTCACCCGTCGTACACTCCTCGCTTTCGCGGCCGTTGCCTCCGTTGTTGAACCATCTCTGGCGCGGAGCGAAGCTACCGCACCGCAACTGCAGGTGCTGATCGCGGCCCATGAGACTGCCTATGCCGCGCTTCTGCAGGTTGTTCATCGAGAAGGGGGCACTTGGCACGATCGCATGATTGCAGACCGAATCGAACAGCAAGCACTGCTGGCCGTCTGTTCCCATCCGGCGACCGCCTCAGGTGACCGCCGAGCCAAGGCCGACTATCTGTTGAAGGTCGAGGCGCGTGGCGAGCTCGACCTGGAAGAGCATATGCAGGCTCTGTTGCACTCTATGCAAAGTTGATTGGCGAGGACGACAAAACCATAGGTTCCTTGCTTGCCTTCGGAAAGCCGGGGCGAGCGTGGCGCGTGTAGGCAGCGCGCTGATCAACAGTCCGTTGCCGGTGGCGAGACATTTTCGGAGCGATAGGCGTCGACTTAAGGGGCAGCTCGTTCCCAACGGTCGGTCGAAGCTCCGGGCTATAGGAGGGCTGCATATGCAACCAGATTACCCCTCAAAAGTTCTTGCTATGATTTGGAGCAAGGCCGGCTGCGACTGCCGTCCGAGGGTGGCCAATTTTCATGGACGTATCGGTTTCTCAAACCGCAGACGACAACATCAAGGCCGGCAAGAGCGGGTTGCTGCTTGTCTCGGACAACTATGACGCTTTCGCTGTGCGCGTGCTGGCGGCACGGAGTGCAGTGCGCACCCTCGACCTGATGTATTACCTTTGGCACGATGACCACACCGGTCGCTTGCTCTTGCAGGAGGTTTTTCGAGCCGCTGAGCGCGGCGTGCGGGTGCGCATGCTCCTTGACGACGTCAATCTGCGCAAAAACGATGCTGCCTATCTGGCGCTCAACAATCATCCAAACATCGAATTGAAGTTGTTCAACCCGAGCGGCATCAGGAGCGGCCGGATCATGCGTGGTGTGGAAGTGCTGTTGCGGCTTTTTGCACTAACACGACGTATGCACAACAAGGCTTGGATCGCCGACGATAGGTTTGCCATTGTCGGCGGCCGGAATGTTGGCGATGCCTATTTCGATGCGGCCGAGACCAATTTCCGGGACCTCGACATGCTGCTCCTGGGCCATGCGGTACAGCAAACCTCGGAGATATTCGATGCTTTCTGGGCGTGCGAGGAAGCCAAGCCAATCAAAACACTTGGTTCAGTGGCCCAGCATGAGCATGTCAAATTGTTTGATGGAAGCGATCCCGATGCCGACTCAAAATTTCTGAACGGCATTGGTGACCGAGGCTCAATTGCAGAGTTTATCGCGGCCAGCAACGACGTTCATTGGGTGGAGGGCGTGCGGGTTATTTCCGACCCACCAGAGAAGGTTCGTGGCTGGAGACGTCGCAGCTGGCTTATGAAAGAGCTGCGTCCCATCATTCAATCGACGCGCGGGTGTCTGGAAATTGTGTCGCCCTATTTCATCCCCGGCAAAAGAGGCACAGCGATCTTGCTGGATCTTGTCGGCGCCGGTGTTGACGTTTCGGTTCTGACCAATTCCTTGGCCGCCACAGACGTCGCCGCGGTCCATGGCGCCTACGCAAACTATCGCAAGCGGCTGCTGAGGAACGGCGTCAAACTTTTCGAGCTTCAGCCGTTCAGCCGTCAGCCGGCAATCTCGGTGTTTGGTTCAAAGGGTGCCAGTCTGCATACGAAAGCTTTCACCGTTGACGACAAGACCGGCTTCGTCGGCTCCTTCAATTTCGATCCGCGGTCAGTGTCATTGAATTCGGAAATGGGCGTGCTCTTCGAGGATGCGAAATTGGTCGCTGAGCTGCGGAATCGATTCCAATCAGAGATATCTCCGGAGGCTAGCTATCGGCTCGAACTCAAACACGATGTTCTGCACTGGCATGGATGCGACGAAGGCAAGCTGCGAGACTATACGCATGAACCAGAAGCCGGATTTTTTCGCCGTGTACTGGCGGCCCTGGTCCGCCATCTTCCCGTTGAATCTCAGCTCTAGCCGGCAACACAAGTTTGCCTGTTCCGGAATATGCCCGCCCCCAGAGGCGCCCGACACGAGGTTGCGGTCCGAGGAACCTCCTACCCATCACAGCGTTCCGAAAGAGTTGGTCTAAATCCTCAAATGGAGCGCCCATCGTCATGGGAAGCGCAAGCGAGAATGGCAGCCGGTAATGTGAAGCAGGGGCGCCTCCAGTTCAGCGCTGTAAGTCCTCTGCTACCTGGTTGAGAACCTTGCGGGGCTGGTCGGCGATAATGTCGCCGTGGCTAACGACGATCCGCACCATGCTAGGTTCGTTCGCCCATCTGCGGAAAGCAACAGCGAGCGCTTTTCGATCCTTTACAAACATCCACTTGCCGACCAGTGGCATTCTCGGACCATCGACACCGAAGCCCAGCACGCGTGCCATAATGTGTGCGCCGACACCGTGCGGATGGCGCACATTGGCGAGGATGTCATTGATCACCAGCGTCGTGCCGCCCTTGCGGCGCACGATGAGCGAGGCCTCCTTCTCAGCAATGCCTGGCACAGGCTCAAAGCGAACGGAGGCATCGTCGAGAATGTCTGCTGTACTATCTACAGGCAGTACCTGCTCCACGGCGTCCCGCGCGCCTGGCGCGCAGAGAACCTTCGCCTGCGGGTAGCGAAGCTTCCACGGTTTGATATCGAGACGATGCCTCGTGCCGGGAACGATAAGGAAAGATGGAGCACCCAGAGCTTCGATCTGCAGCATCTCTGGCTCGGCAAGAGGAATGGCGCTCCAGATCGCAGTGCGTCGTCCGGTCAATCCAACCACAGTCATTCGGCGAGGAAAGTGTCCAAGCGGCATTTGGATTTCACCTGCAACGGTTAGCAGGCCATCGTCGAGTTTTTCGAGTTGACCGTGCGGCCCAACTTTCCACTCGTCATTGATCTTGGACATGCGAACAGTCTCGACCGGGTTCGCATTCACAATTGTTCAGCTCTGGTTTCGTTCCGCCATTGAGCGGTTAACGAGCGCGTTGGAAAAGCCCCAGAAGCGGGCCTTTGCTTCCATAAACTGGATCCTTGCGCGGACGGCCAACCTTGGGAATTGTCGCGAGCGCGTCCTTATGTTGGTCGGCAGTCGTGCATTCGTCGTACGTTCCAAAAGGCGGATATGCGCCGACGACCAGGAAATCGACGGATGCGGCCAGGCATTGGTGACCCGTGCCGGCCGGCAGTATCGCCACGTCGCCCGCCTTCAGGGACAGGGTCCGGCCCTTCTTGCCGCCAAATTGTACCTTGGCGGTGCCGCGTGCGACGCCGAGCACTTCGTGTATCCGCGAGTGGTAATGAACGTAATCGTAGATACCATTGCGCCAGCTATCGCCCCAGCCATTGGATCGGAAGAGCGCTTCCATGACGGCGGCGGGATCGAATTCGTCCGGCAGCGTCACGGCGCCCCGGTAGACGACCAGCGGCCAGGCCGGATGATTGGGCACCAGGCCATCATCCTGGAAACGGAACGCATTCGCTTTGCGCTGCCTGACGAGACCGACGAGGTCTTTCTTCCCTGGCCTCGCCACACCGGTGACCTTCTCGACGGCTTTCTTCACGCTCTCAAGAATGCTCATATCGAAACCTTGCGTTCGGACTGGCCGCGCCTGAGCCCTAGTAGCTGAGCTTCGGATACCAATCTGTTCCGCGTCCGCCGGGGGTAAGGTCAAGGATTGACCAGAGTGACGCGATATCTGGAGCGTCTCGCGGATCCTGTCCGGGGTCGGCCATCTCCGTCGCCATCTCGCTCGCCCAAAACAGCCGTGCTCGCTCACCGTCGCGCTTGAACACGACCAGCGCTGGGTTCTCGGTGCCGTCGGCGTTGATCAGCCTGAGATCGTTGGCATAGTCGTCACCGACTGTCTGGACAAAATCCAAATCGCGCCAACCGCGTTCCCTGGCGAACGCGATCTGGCGCTCGACCGAGCTGCGTCCAAGAATCTTCAGGCTGACGCGCTGTTTGATGTCAGCGGCATTTCCGTTCACCGAACCCAGCCAGTTCGTGCACATCGGGCAAGGGCGCTCGCGCTTCGGCCCGAACATCCAGAAGTAGGTCACGAGTGTGTCCTTGTCGCCGAAAAGCTCGAGCAGTCCGAGATCGGCGCCGTTCGCATCCTTGAAGCGATAATTTTTCTCGATGACCGGTCCATCAGGCAGGCTTCTGCGCCGGTCGGCAACGCGGGTCATATGCCGACGAAATTCGATCTCGTCCGTCAAAAGCGCCTGTCGTGCCTTGCGGTATTCATCGCTCGCGCCAGGAAAAGGTGTCCGGGCTTTTCCCGCCAGTGCGTCGGCGGGCTTGAGTGTGCCGATACCCATGAGAGGTCTCCAAGATGTCCGTCGGGAATGCGGGCCACATGCAATTTTGGGCGGACCGCTCGAAAGTCAACGATCCTCCTGTCTCAGGATCGGTTGTGTCCCCGGGACCCGCGCCAAGCTGCGACGCGCATGGGCCGCCGTTAACCAGGATGACGGCGGCGGCAAGAAAGAGGGCGGCTCCGGGCACGGCAAACACACCGGTCACCCCGGCAGCGTACAATAGTGGCGAGAAGGGTGGCAAGGCATCAGCCTCACGCTCGGCCGCGAGCCGTTCGAAGAAAGCTGCCGCAACGCCCAACCGGGACGCCGCATGACCGAGCAAATATGTCCGGAGGACAGCTATGAAACCCCGCCTCGTCAACGAGATCGGGGGATAACAGACATTTCTAGTGTGCTCGATCTCGGCGAAGAAGCATTCGGCCCGCTGACTGCATTCGCGACCGACCAAAAAGTCGATAGGGCTTCCTTAACGGCATCGGCGCTTTCGAAAGTAGACAGTCGGATGGTTTGATCTGAACACGAAGAGGCCAGGCGCTCTATATGTGGGATCTTGGTCAAGTGCTATACAACGCGGAGCCGGTTCAGCTGAAAATGGACGCCCAGCCCAGACCTGCTATGGAACCAACTAGCGGTTGATCCGTAGTAGTGGCAACGGGGACATTTTCACGATGGACGAGATTGCAGTTCTGGTCGTTGAAGACGAACCGCTAATCCTGCTCGACGTCCAGGCGGCTTTAACGGAAGCTGGCTTCGAAGTCGTCTCCGCTAATGACGCCGCGAAGGCCATTGCCGCGTTCGATGCGGACCCATCGAAGTTCAAAGCACTAGTAACAGACGTCCGCTTAGGGGAAGGCAAGTCCGGTTGGGAAATCGCTCGGCATTTGAGACAAACCAATGCGACCATCCCTGTGATCTACGCGAGTGGCGATGGTGCCATGCACTGGGGCGCTCAGGGCGTTCCTGGCAGCGTGATGATCTCCAAGCCATATGCTTTGCCGCAAATCATTACGGCGTTGTCGACGCTGCTGAACGAACAACCACCCGTGGCAACAGAGATCGCCTAACCGGCCGAGGTTGTCGAGGTTCAGGGTGGCAATCCTTGGTCTAGGTTGATGCCTCCCGCGGCTGCGCGGGTCCTGTACCATTCCGTTGGATGAATTCGGCTCTCTTGCCGGTGATCTGCTCATCGTCGCGCCGGTCGAGACCGTCAACCAGGTGCGCACCGAATCGCAGCTTTAAAACAGGGGATGCGTTTTGGCTCAACCCAATGAAGAGATGCGAGAGATCATGCTGCAAAGCCGAACAGAGCGGCAGGCTTTGTTTGAGCCTGTCAGCGAAATAAGCCGGCGCCTGCAGCCCCGAAATCTGGTCGATGCGTCGACCCGGTACGCGAAGCAGAAGGTTACGAAGGCCCTTGGCGGTGTGTCCGACGCTGTGAAGGATAACGGCGGCGCCGCCGCAGCGATCGCGCTGGGCGCAGTTGCGCTATTCGATGCGGGCAGGCGAAGTGCCCGCGGCCCAGTAGGCGCCGATCGTGACGCTGTAGACCAGTTTGCCGGCTCCACGCATTCGGATGCGGCGTCAATTCGCTACGACGCCAATCCGCGCAAGGCGATCACAAACTTAACGCGGGCGAGGGTGCTCGCTGGATCTGCGGGGGGCCTGTTGATCGGCCACATTATTGGCAAGGCATTTAAGCCCACGGCAAAAGAGCGCGCCCTGTTCGGCAAGGTTGGGGCTGAAGTTCAGGATGCAGCGGACACGTTTATCGCTGAGCATGCGCGCGGTGCCAAAGTGGCCGCCGCCCAGGCCTTCGGCTTTGCCAGATATGCTGCTGCGTTCCTGGCCGTATTGACCGCAGCCAGCGACTATCTCGGCCGCGCGGACCCGCACGACGATCAGCGAAATCGCTAATCGGAATCGGTGCGTCCGGAGAAGTCACCTACACCGAGGGAAGCGTTTTTGGCGCTAATGGCGGGACGGGCGTAATCTGAAGGCGCGGATTGCATAAGCTGGAAGTCGTGGAGCGAGTGCTTTGGGCTGCCACCGACGAGCCCGATGGTTCGGCTCCAATTTGGCGTTCGACTACCTGACATCCTTCAGGAATGGCGGGTCATCGGCAGGCCCTTCGGCGAAGCGCAGTAATCAAATCCCGAGGAGTCGGCCGCAGCGCTGCTTCCCGGCATCTGAAGCGCCGAACTGCTGCGGAACAAAAGTGGAAGTGCTGCGTTTGGGGGATTGCGGCGGGATGTACCATTTGGCCACAGGGGGCGGGCAAACTATCCAGCATAATCCATTAGGGTCGGGAGGGGCGCTGTGACCGTGCAGGCATCCAAAAAGCAGTTGGACCGTCGAACCATTCTAAATTCTCTAAAAGCCTTTCGGCGCGGTGATTTTTCCGTCCGTATCGACAATGTGTATGAAGGCGTTGATTCGGAGATCGCTGAAACGTTCAACGAAATCGTGAATCTCAACCACCAGGTGACGCGCGAATTCGAGCGCTTAAGCCGGGTCGTCGGCAAGGAAGGGCGGATCGGTGAGCGCGGCCGGGTGCGCAACGCCACCGGCAGTTGGGAATCCAGCGTTCGGTCCGTCAACGATCTCATTGAAGACATGGTTCAGCCGACGGCTGAGGTTGCCCGCGTCATCGGCGCCGTTGCCAAGGGTGACCTGTCGCAAACCATGATGGTCGAAATTGACGGCCGACCCCTGCGCGGCGAATTCCTGCGCATCGGCAAGATCGTCAACACCATGGTCGGCCAATTGGCCTCCTTCGCCTCGGAGGTGACGCGCGTGGCGCGCGAGGTCGGCACCGAAGGCAAGCTCGGCGGCCAAGCCCGGGTCAAGGGTGTGGCGGGCACGTGGAAGGATCTCACCGACAACGTCAACGCCATGGCAACAAACCTAACCGGGCAGGTGCGCAACATCGCAGAGGTCACGACCGCGGTCGCCTCGGGCGACCTGTCGAAGAAGATCACCGTCGACGTCAAAGGCGAAATCCTCGAACTGAAAAACACCATCAACACAATGGTCGATCAGCTCAACTCTTTTGCCTCGGAAGTGACGCGCGTGGCGCGCGAGGTGGGCACTGAGGGCAAGCTTGGCGGCCAGGCCCGGGTCGAAGGCGTCGGTGGCACGTGGAAAGACTTGACCGACAATGTGAATTCCATGGCTGAGAACCTGACCGGCCAGGTGCGCAACATTGCCGAAGTGACGACGGCAGTGGCCTTGGGCGACCTGTCGAAGAAGATTACCGTCGACGTCAAGGGCGAAATCCTTGAGCTGAAGTCGACCATCAACACCATGGTCGATCAGCTGAATTCTTTCGCCGGCGAGGTGACGCGCGTGGCGCGCGAGGTCGGCACCGAGGGCAAGCTGGGCGGGCAGGCACAGGTGCGCGGCGTCGCCGGCACCTGGAAGGATCTCACGGACAACGTCAACTCGATGGCCGAAAACCTTACCGGCCAGGTGCGCAACATTGCCGAGGTGACGACGGCTGTCGCATCGGGCGACCTGTCGAAGAAGATCACGGTCGCCGTTCAAGGCGAAATCCTCGAACTCAAAGACACCATCAACACGATGGTCGATCAGCTGAACTCTTTCGCCTCCGAAGTGACCCGTGTGGCGCGCGAGGTCGGTACCGAAGGCAAACTCGGCGGCCAAGCCGAGGTGAGGGGCGTCGGCGGCACATGGAAGGATCTGACCGACAACGTCAATCTTATGGCCGCCAATCTGACTGGTCAGGTGCGCAACATCGCCGAGGTGACTACGGCTGTGGCGCGTGGTGACCTGTCGAAAAAGATCACCGTCGACGTCAAGGGCGAAATCCTGGAGCTCAAGGATACCGTCAACACGATGGTGGATCAGTTGAACTCCTTCGCATCTGAAGTCACCCGTGTGGCTCGCGAAGTGGGCTCGGAAGGCAAGCTCGGTGGACAGGCTCACGTCGAGGGCGTCGGCGGCACCTGGAAGGATCTGACCGACAACGTTAACGCCATGGCGGGCAATTTGACGGTGCAGTTGCGCGACGTTTCCAAGGTTGCGACGGCTATCGCGACTGGCGACCTGACGCAGAAAATCACCGTCGATGCTCTCGGTGAAATCCTGCAGATCAAAGACGTCATCAACACGATGGTCGACCAGCTGAATTCCTTCGCATCAGAGGTGACGCGTGTGGCGCGCGAGGTCGGCTCCGACGGAAAACTGGGCGGCCAGGCGCAGGTGCGCGGCGTCGCCGGTACCTGGAAGGATTTGACCGACAACGTCAATGCCATGGCCGCCAACCTGACCGGCCAGGTGCGCAACATCGCCGAGGTGACCACGGCCGTGGCGCTCGGCGATCTCTCGAAGAAAATTACCGTCGATGTCCGCGGAGAAATCCTGGAGCTCAAGGACACGATCAACACGATGGTCGATCAGCTCAATTCCTTCGCTTCGGAGGTGACGCGCGTGGCGCGCGAGGTAGGTACAGAAGGCAAGCTCGGCGGCCAGGCGCAGGTGCGTGGCGTTGCCGGCACGTGGAAGGACCTGACCGACAATGTGAACTCTATGGCCGAGAATCTGACCGGCCAGGTCCGCAACATCGCCGAAGTCACCACCGCCGTTGCACGCGGGGACTTGTCGAAGAAGATCACGGTCGATGTGAAGGGCGAAATCCTCGAGCTGAAATCGACTATCAACACGATGGTGGACCAGCTCAACTCCTTCGCCGGCGAGGTCACGCGCGTGGCGCGCGAGGTTGGCACCGAGGGCAAGCTCGGCGGACAGGCGCGTGTCGAAGGCGTCGCTGGCACCTGGAAGGATCTAACCGACAACGTCAACCTGATGGCGACGAACCTGACCAACCAGGTGCGTGGCATCGCCGACGTCGTGACAGCGGTCGCGCAAGGCAATCTCAAGCGCAAACTGACGGTGGACGCGAAGGGCGAAATCGCCTCGCTGGCCGATACCATCAACGGCATGATCGAAACGCTCGCCACCTTTGCCGACCAGGTGACCAATGTCGCCCGTGAGGTGGGTATCGAGGGCAAGCTCGGCGGGCAGGCGCGTGTGCCGGGTGCGGCCGGCCTGTGGCGCGACCTGACCGACAACGTCAATCAGCTCGCCGCCAACCTGACCACCCAGGTTCGCGCCATCGCCGAAGTCTCGACTGCGGTCACCAAGGGCGATCTGACGCGCTCGATCAGCGTCGAAGCTTCCGGTGAGGTCGCCGCGCTCAAGGACAACATCAACGAAATGATCCGCAATCTGAAGGATCAGACGCTGAAGAATGCCGAGCAGGACTGGTTGAAGACCAATCTCGCCCGGTTTTCGCGCATGCTGCAGGGCGAGCGCGACCTCGCGACTGTGTCGCGGCTCATCATGTCTGAGCTCGCTCCGCTGGTGAACGCTCAATACGGGGTGTTCTACGTCACCAATCGCGACGAGGAAGAATCCTACCTCGAGCTGGCGGCGTCATACGGCGCCGAAAGCAAGGCTGCCATCAAGCAGCGCCTTGATTTGCGCGAGGGGCTGGTCGGGCAAAGTGCCGCCGACAGACGCGCCATCATGCTGGACAATGTGCCGCCGGAATTCCTGCGCGTCACATCGGGTCTCGGAAGCGCCTCGCCGGCCAATGTCATCATCCTTCCCGCCTTGTTCGAGGACGAGGTCAAGGCCGTCATCGAACTCGCCTCCTTCGGCGAATTTCGTGACACGCACCAGTCGTTTCTCAACCAGCTGATGGAATCCGTCGGCATCGTTCTCAACACCATTGCCGCAACGATGCGCACGGAGGGTCTCCTCAAGCAGTCGCAACTGCTGACTTCGGAGTTGCAGGCGCGTCAGACCGAACTGACCAAGAAGCAGGAAGAGCTGCATACGACGAACGAGGAGTTGCAGGAAAAGGCGCAGCTGCTCGAAAACGAAAAGAAGCAGGTCGAAAACAAGAACCTCGAAATCGAGATGGCACGCCGCGCATTGGAGGAGAAAGCCGAGCAGTTGGCGCTGACGTCGAAGTACAAGTCCGAATTCCTGGCCAATATGAGCCATGAGCTGCGCACGCCGCTCAACTCGCTGCTCATTCTTTCCAACCTGCTTGCCACCAATCAGCAGGGAAATCTCAACGAAAAGCAGGTCGAGTTCGCGCGCACCATAAACTCTGCCGGAACCGACCTTCTCAGCCTCATCAACGATATCCTCGACCTGTCGAAGATCGAATCCGGCACCGTCTCTATTGACATCAACGATATGCCGGTGACCCATCTTCGTCAGCACATGGAGCGCACCTTCCGCCAGCTGGCGGCCGACAAGGGCCTTGTCTTTACCATCAAAGTCGACCCAGCCCTTCCCGAGACAGTCCGCACGGATGAGAAGCGCCTGCAGCAGATTGTCCTCAACCTGCTGTCGAATGCATTCAAGTTTACCTCGCAAGGCGAGGTCAGCTTGAACTTCCGGGTCGAGAAGACCGGGCGCCGGACCGGCTCCGCACAGCCGGTGAAGGCGCTGGCGATCGCCGTGACCGACACCGGCATCGGCATTCCCGAAGACAAGCAGAAGCTGATTTTCGAGGCCTTTCAACAGGCAGACGGCACCACCAGCCGCAAATATGGCGGCACCGGGCTCGGGCTTTCGATAAGCCGGGAGATCGCCCGCTTGCTTGGCGGCGAGTTGCGGGTCGAAAGCACGCCGGGCAAAGGGTCGACATTTACTCTGGTCATCCCGTTCGCCGGCCCTCGCGTGGCGGCGGCGCAATCGGTGTTGCCTCCGCTGACAGACGCTATCGCCGCCCCAGCATCGCTCGGCAGTCCCCCTTCGGCTGAGCTGATCGACGACCGCGACTCCATATCGCCGACCGATCGCGTCGTTCTGATCGTCGAGGACGACCCGACATTTGGAGGGTTGCTGCTTGGTCTAGCCCGCTCCGCCGGCTTGAAAGGCGTGCTATCGAACGCGGGTTCGGGCACTTTAGCATTGGCTCGCAAACTGGTTCCCGACGCTATCACACTAGACCTTGGGCTTTCGGATATCGACGGCTGGGTGCTTTTCGATCTGTTGCGCCATGACCAGAAGACAAGGGGAATTCCTGTTCACGTTATCTCCGGCGCAGAGGACATTGACGGTCTTGCCCACAAGGGAGCATCCAGCATCTCCACCAAGCCGGTATCCTCGGATGAACTGATTAAGGTGTTTCAGGACATCCATTCCAAGAAGCTGCGCATCCAGCGCCGTGTTCTCGTCGCCGACCCCGATCCGGAACGCCGGCTTTCGCTTGTCGAAGCGATCCGCGACGGCGTGACTTCGGTGACCGCGGTCGGTCGTTTCGCGGCAAATGCGGACGACGCCGGCATGGCTTCATATGATGCTGTCGTGCTCGGCTTCGGACGCTCCGCCAAGGACAATGCGCAAGCACTGGACGAGGTCACTGCCCAGTTCGGCGATGCCATGCCGCAGTTGCTGTTCTTTGCCCCACATCCGGATGCGCTCGAACAGGTTCTGGCGCTGAATCCGGTGCTTGCGGATGTGCCACGGGCCGAGAATTTTGCGCAGCTGGCGCTTCATATTTCGGCAACGCTGCCCGGAGAGGGCCGCGAAGAAAAACGGCCAGTGGTCGAAGAGAATAGCAAGTCCGACCTGGCAGGGGCAAAGGTGCTCATCGTCGACGACGATATCCGCAACATCTACTCGCTCACCAGCGTCCTGGAGACCTACGACATCCAGGTTCTGCATGCCGAGCGCGGCCGCGACGGCATCACGCTTCTGGAACAGACTCCCGACGTCGATGCAGCGTTGATCGACATCATGATGCCGGAGATGGACGGCTACGAGACGATGCGGCGCATCCGCGGCACACCTGCGATCGCTCACATCCCGCTGATTTCGGTGACCGCCAAAGCGATGAAGGGCGACCGGCAAAAATGCCTGGATGCTGGTGCTTCGGACTACATCGCCAAACCGGTCGATCTTGATCTTCTGCTGGCGTTGCTTCGCGTCTGGATTGGTCGTTCCCGCTCACGCGTCGACACATCGGAAAAAATGCTCATGGCAGTGAACTGACGGCCGGTCCATGCAAAAGGTAGCGAGAAGCAAAGTACGGAAACCTGAGCTCTTGAAGTCAAACGAGGGGCTGGCGCGAGCCCGTATCCTCGCCGTGGACGACGATGAGCGCAATCTGCTCGCGATCAGCGAAGTGCTCGCCACAACCGGCGACGTCATCTGCGCCCAATCCGGCGAAGAAGCTCTGCGCTTTCTGCTGAAGGAAGACTTCGCCGTCATCCTGCTGGATGTGCTCATGCCTGGTATAGATGGCTATGAGACGGCTGCGCTCATACGCCAGCGCGAACAATCCAAGCGCACGCCGATCATCTTCCTGACCGCCATCAACAAGGAGGAGGCTCACATGCTGCGCGGCTACGATGCCGGCGCGGTCGACTATGTGTTCAAGCCATTTGATCCGATCATGCTGCGTTCGAAAGTCGCGGTTTTCGTTGAACTCCACGAAAAGACCCTGGAGATCCAGCGAAACGCAGCGACCGAGCAGGGGCTGCTGGCGCAGGCACTCCAGGCGCAGAAGGACAAGCTTCAGGCCGAGCGGGCCCTGCGCAACTCGGAGGAACGGCAGGCTGCCATTTTGAGTTCGCTGCCGGTCTGTTTTCATGCGAGGGCAGCAGAGCCGCCCTTCGCAGCGCGCTTTGTCACCAAAGGTGTCGAGCGCCTTACCGGTTATTCGCCCGACGAACTGACCTCAGATCCGACCTTCGGCCTTAGCCGGGTCCACCCTGACGATCGTCCAAGGTTGGAGCAAGCACTGCTGGAGGCAAAAACCACCGGCTCCTATACATGCGAATTCCGCTGGTTGTGCGCCAATGGTGAGTATCGCATCTTCCTTGACCAAGGTGTGATGTCGAACGGCTCTGACGGCGACGAACCAGAGATATTAGGGACATTGCTTGACGTCACCGAGCGGCGCGGCCTCGAGGACCAGTTGCTGCAATCACAGCGTCTGGACGCGATCGGCAAGCTGACGGGTGGCCTTGCCCATGATTTCAACAATCTGCTCGCCGCCATTCTCAGTGGATTGGGATTGCTCGAGCGCCGGGGAATGGATGATCAGGGACGCCAGGTTGTCGACCTGCTGCGGCGCTCTGCCAAACAAGGCGCCGATCTTGTCACTCGAATGCTCGCCTTCTCGCGGCGTCAAACTCTGAAGCCGGAAGCGGTGCGCCTCGCCGCGCTTGGCGACACTATGAACGGACTGGTGGCCCCCGTTTTGGGAGGGCTGATCCGGTTCGACTGGCAGATCGACGACGCGGTATGGCCTGTACACGTGGACGCCGGACAGCTCGAGCTGGCCTTGATGAATCTTGTTTTCAATGCTCGCGACGCCATGCCCACCGGTGGCACGATAACAGTACATGCCCACAACCGTTCGGTAGGAAACCGGTGGGAAGACGTTCCGGCAGGTGACTATGTCGTTTTGACCGTCAAGGACACAGGCTCGGGCATCGCACCTGACATTCTCGCAAAGGTGATCGAGCCTTTCTTCACCACGAAGCCCGTGGGGAAGGGAACGGGTCTTGGTCTCAGCACCGTCTACGGATTTATGAAGCAATCTGGCGGTACGCTACGCATCGACAGCGTCGTCGATCGTGGGACAGCCATGCAACTGTGGCTGCCACGCTCCGCAACGGAGCCAACCAGCCCCTTGGTGGAGAGCGACGTTGGGCAGACGCTTCTGGCGGCGGAGCAACCATCGATCCTTTTGATCGATGACAGCAACGTGTTGCGGCAACTGACAGCCGAGTCGCTTCGCCAACGTGGTTTTGAGGTGACCTGCGCGGGGGGAGGAGCGGAGGCGCTGGCCATGATCGAACGCACACCCTCCGATTTCGACGTCATCGTAACCGACTTTGCAATGCCGCTCGTATCTGGAGTGGACGTCATACGCTTCGCGCGCAATCTGCGCTCGGATTGGCCGGCGGTGATCATCACGGGCTATGCAGATGCGGAGGACATCGCCAATCGACCGGCGGACGTGCCCTTGCTCGCCAAGCCCTTCCGCGACAAGGATCTGGTCGAAAGCATTTTCCTCGCTATTGCCAATGCTGAGCCCCAAAACATCAAGACAGGCCAGCGGCATGTGTAGAGACCTTTTAAGAGCGAGGGCGGAGATCGTGCGCCTCTAGGGCCCGGCGTTCGATCATGGGAACAACCTCACTGACGCGACGGATTGAGCGTCGCCAAGCGCTGTTTTGCTTCATCGACCCGCCGTTGTTCGGATCTGATCCGACCGCAGAGGGCGAGGCTAAGACAAACCCCGGGGTTTTCGTCGTTTAGCAATCCGTTGGCGCGCTCAAGAGAATGTTCGGCTCGTTTCACGCGCAAGCGAGCCGTCGCCAATTCAAAATCAAGAATTTCGGCCATCGTTCCGAATCCTTCGGTGTGACGTCCCTTCGATAAACCAATCCCCGTCCACCGCTTTGGTTCCTGCGACCGTTTCGCAATCGCATCATGCTAGCCAAATGAAAGGGCTACGGTTGCGGCAAGTGTAACCTGGAATCTGTTGGTTCGGACCGCACCGGGCCGCGATAGCGCACAGAAGGAGCGGGTCCGACGAGGTCGCGTATGCATGGCTGCTGTTCCACAGGGAGTACGTCCACGTCGGCGGCCTTTCGGCTGAGCCACGCTCGCCGGAGTTCCTGGATGAACGGTTTGAGGGTAATCGACCGTGAAATGGCAACGCATGTTAGATCGGCGGGTCCATCGCCAGATGACCATGGGGCAGGCGGCCAGTTGGAGGCTCTTTTTATGACGCCAGCCCAACAGGATCTGCACTTGGCCGAGTCTAGCGGCGGAGATCAAAGCGGCTGAGGCCACTCTTGCCGCCAGATTGGGCGAGTTGCATGGCTACATCGGGCAGGGCGAGGAGCAGAGGCGTTACCCTCATTCTCAATATCTGCAGTCGAGGCAGAAAGTCGGACAGACCTTATCGGCAAGGAGTGGATTGAGACGGGTGCACCGCCACACACCTAGCGGAACATTAGTGTTCTCTAACAGTTCTATCGTCGTGAAATTTCCGAGCCAATCATAGGGTAGAGCAATGGCCGTGCTGGCGTTTGATTTCGTCTATCTTTCTGGCCTGACAGCAGACGACTTGATGAGCGTGTGTGTGTCGCTGGCGGCGTGCCTTCTCTTTTTCAAGGTTATGGCGAAGGATCACCCAAATCGATAGCCGGAACGAGCCGGCCCGATAGTCATTCCGCCTTATCACGCAGGGGCGTCGTGCCTTTCGACCGGCGGAACTTCCTTACCAAATGGACGGTCTCAGCGTCGACCGTGACGCGGCCCAGGGCCCGGACCGTTACCCGGCCTAGATCGTCGTCAACATGCACAACTTCACCCTCGAATCTGATCTTGTCCCCTGGCTTGGCGTGGGGGTCGATGATCGAATAGGGGAAATTGGCGGTGGGGATATAAAGCGCCAAGCGCTCTTCGATTCGTTTGCTCACAATGGCAACGGTCGCCACCTAGTCGCCAATATTGATCTCCCGCGCCATGCGTACGATTCTGGCGCGGCCGAACGCTTCGTCAAGGCGTTGCCAATACGCCTTTCAAGGGGCTTTATCCGTATGCTTTTCTCTGCCGGCGGCTCCACATTCTATTGTCGGTGGCGAGACCGCTATCACCTTCAGGGCGGGCCAGCGATGGAGTGCCGTCCAGGGTGAAGATAATTCCGCCCTCCTCAAACGCTTGGCGCATGGCCGCGATGTTGTGGGGACGGGGTTTCCTAACGCCGTTCTCAAAATCGCTGATCGTCATCTCGCTAAGATTGGCCTTTGCGGCAAGGCGCACTCGCGACCAGTTCAGTATGGCGCGTGCTGCTCTTGATTGATCTGCTGAGAGTAGGTGTCGGCTGTCCATAAGATTTGAACATTCGAGATGGCTAAAATGTTCCCTCGACCTATCTGCGGCGATCGGAGGTCAGTTGTGCATCCCGCATTCTAGCGTTGAGATCAGCCAAGCGGGCATCAAGAGCTGGCGAAGTTTCGACGTCATACATCATTTTCGATCGTCCTGGTTCGCGATGTGAAATCCGCAGCCCGCCGCCCGACTGGCGGCGGGCGACAAGCCATTCGATCAGTCGTAGACCTTGATAATTTTCCGGGTGCCCGGGTCGACCAGGACGGTGCGGTTGTCGACCACAACATACCGATACTTGACGTTCGGGACTTCGTGAAGTTCCACCGTGTCAGGCAAAGCGGTCCCGACATTGAGTTCGACGCCGGGGAGCTTCACCGAGGCGAGCGGCTGCTTTTTCACGTATTCACGGACGACCGTGTCCTGTTCAGGTGTGATGATGACATCCTGCGCTGCGACTGCGCCAACGCCGGCCAACAGCACCGCCGCCGCGGCGACGCTTGTGAGGTGCATTCTCATATTTTTCTCCTCGTTGAACATGGCGGCAGCACCACGCCTGCTCGCCAGGAAATCGAACTTGAATAGCGGCCTATTGTTCCTGTCATGGGGCTTCAGTCCGAAGTGCATCAGACTAAAGGCCTATCTCGCGTAGACCCTAGCCCCTGGGGTGGAACGCTATGTAGTAGCGATCGTTATGCAAATCTAAGGAACTAATAAGGAGAGGACATCATGGCTGACGGCCCAACTGTTGTTAATTCTGGTGGTGGCGGCGGCACTGCGATTGCTGTTGTTATTGGACTTATCGCAATCGTAGTCTTGCTGATATTTACCGGCGTCATCAATATCCATGGTGGCGGCGGCCAGGACATCAACGTCAAGGTTGAAGCGCCAAAGGTGGAAGCTCCAAAGGCGGAAGCGCCAAAGGTAGAAGCACCTAAGGTGGAAGCACCTAAGGTGGAAGCTCCAGCCGGACCGGCGAAGCCTGCCGCCCCAGCCCCTGCTAGTGGCGGCTGATACTCCATCGAGAAAAGCGAATGCCCGCCGCTCCAAGCAGGAGCGGCGGTGTTGTCCGGAGACTGCAGAGAGAGAGAGAGAGAGAGAGGAGGATGTCCGATGCTTCGTGACAAGGAGACTTGGTTCCTGGAGGCGAGCTGGCTCGCGGCCGTGCCTATTTCCGTCGCCGTCACGGCAGTGGTCGTCTTTTTGACGTCTGGCTGGATATGAATCGCTTCCTCTTTATGGTGGGGGACTTTCTATCCCGCCCTCCGGGTTTTTATTTCCTGCTCATAGCCATGCTGCTCTGCACGGCGCTGGTTCCATTCGGCCTGACAAATGTAGTCACTTACGCACTGTCGGTTGCGGCCATCGTGATCACCGGGGTTGTGCTGATCCAAGGCTATCGCGACACAGCTGCTATCCACGCCAAACTTGATGAGATTATCGTCTCGCTGCAGGAAACCAGAAATGACGTAGTCGGATTAGAGCATGCCGAGCCGGAGGAAATTCGGGAAAAGCTTCAGACTCTGGAAGAAGAAGCAGCGAAAACAGTTTAGCCATCCGCTGCAACTACTTAGTGAGGAGCTAGTGACATCGACAGGCGCGTAATGGGTGCGGGGCTCGTCGCTACAGCGAAGCACTTGCACGGCGAAGAGGACCTACACAGTGCTTCGCTACAGGATTTTTGCGAGGGGGGGCTGGTA
Source organism: Mesorhizobium sp. P2_C5_2 (assembly GCF_056404535.1). Lineage (NCBI taxonomy): Bacteria > Pseudomonadati > Pseudomonadota > Alphaproteobacteria > Hyphomicrobiales > Phyllobacteriaceae > Mesorhizobium > Mesorhizobium sp. P2_C5_2. Next base: position 693,070 of record NZ_JBFUDV010000004.1, read on the forward strand.
GCCATGCCGATCCGACGGAGAGCGACTGACGCCGGTATTCTGCAGCCAGCCGAACTGGATTTGTTAGCGCGCGTGTTCGAGCAGCTTCGTGTTGCAGGCCAATCACAGGAAGCGCGTGAAGCAATCGCATCGCGGATCATCGCGAATTACATGGTCGGCGTAACCGATGAAGCCGAGCTCGTTTCGCTGTCCAGACAGCCGCTCGGGCGCTAGCAAGGAACAACGGGCGATTGCGTGTCGCCTGGCCGGCCCGGGAGCTGCGTTCGCGTCGGCCAGGCGGAACCATTGGGAAACAAGCCAGTTATCTGCACTGTTTTCATCTAGCGCTCCCCAAACTGGCCCGCTGCCACCTCCCTGGCGCGGGCTTTTTTGTTTGCTGGAACTGGCACAAAGCCGCGAAAGTTGGTGAGGCTGCAGCGGTGCGACGTCACACTCTTCCCGCTGCCGACTGGTCCCCAAGACGGTCGGGCCGACGGGAGAAGCTTTGTCGCCGGTCAGCTTAGCCATAATGCAGTTTTGGTTTTGGCTCGGTGCCGGTAAACTTCACACCGATGCGGTCGTTTCGCCGCCAACGAACCTCGCAACGGTAGGCAATTCCGTCGGTTGGCACGTATAGCAGAAAGTGCTCCGGCACCCTTGTATCGGCGGCTACGCGTAATTCTGCACCCCTATCATGTTGATTCTTAAGTGAGCAACTGACCTCCGAATTTTGTATTCCGGTGATTATCGCCCCGCCTTTCAGCACACGTTGGCGATGCTGGCGACGGTTGTCATCAGAGGGAGGATTTGGTGACATACATTTTGTCCGCGAAGCTTTTGCCCGTCCAATGTTGTCAGAATGAATTCTATCATAGCACCTCCTAAACCTAGCGTCTTGCTTTCCTGAGTAACAGCGCACGAAGGCGCAGATCGTGGTCCGTTCAGCAAGCGCCTTTCGACAACCAGTTCAGCAGGCAACTACCTACTCGACCTCAAACATCCCCTTTACAGTGGCAATCGCCTCATCGAATGTTTTGTGCGGAGCGGTTATTCCAGTCTCGCCCAATCCTGGCAGCACAATGAATAGCAGCCAGCCCGTATCGGTGCGCTCAAGTTTGACTGACGAATTCACGGGTAGCGGGGGTTTCTTTTTCAATGCCGAATTGCCTTGGTTTGCCGGTGACTCAAACGGCGATTGGCCCGCTCTGTTCCGATCAAATCACCTCAGCGCACTCGCTCAGATCCATCCATGCCAGCAACCGAGTTGACGGCGAAGCTGTCGCGCGTCGTCGATGATTTCATGATCGACCTGAATGCCACACAGGCGCAAATCGGGCCGACTACAGCGACTTGGCGGCCCAGGTGCAGGGATCGCGCCTATTATCGAATGTTATGGTTGCTGAGGCCATCTCAGCTAGGCAGGCGGGTATTGCTCAGGAGTTTGGTGTCACCCAAGAATGCATTGTGGCCGAGCTGGCCAAGATGCCTTTGCCGACATCCGCAAGTGGTTGCACTGAGGCCGCAGCCCGATGCACGGAGTCGAAAACGCCAAGCCGAACGGTGTCGGCATTTATCCGGTCAAGCTAGTGCCAAGCGAGAAGATCGACGAGGACACAGCCGCGCGCTTCGTGTGGATGCCTCTCGCTGTCGAGATGGCAACGGTCGGGTTTCCCCTTGGAGGCCGCTTGTCTCAATCGCCCGATGAGCTTCCTGCCTACCCTTGTGCGAGCCGGAATGCGTAGTGGCGTGGTGTTGCGGCGGCCGGTCGGATCGCATGGCGAATTCACTGAAAAGGCTATGCTTCCGAAAGCACCCGAGGGGCGTCGGCGGGCTCCGGAGGATCGTGCGCAACCCGCAGACGCCGGCAAGAAAGCCGACGCGAAATCCGCAGAGAAGGCGGAACTGAAAGCGTCTGCTGCTCTCGAAAAGGAAGAAAACCGTGCGGCCCTCGATCGCGCAAAAGCAGAGGCCCAGCGCGCGCGTGAGATCAGGCAACGCGAGCTAGTGATTGCTAAGGCCAATACCGTTTTCGAACGGGCTCGTAGCCGCCATGATGACGCCATGAACTCCATCAGGCAGCGACGGGAGGAACTGGACAAAGAGGAAGCTGACGAGGACGAAAGATGGGAGCGCGAGCAGCAGGCGTACGATGCCTCGTTGGAGGAGGCAAAGGCGTAGGCTGCAAGCAACGGCGTCGACCATGTGTGCCCAGCGCTGCTCAGCCGTAGGCGACTGTTTGGAAGGTTTGGTTCTGGCCATGGTAGCGAACTCCGTTTGAGGGGAATCGCCGCAACGGGAGGATTATATTCCTGATCTTGGGCTAGCCGGCAAGTCGGCCCTTGGTCAAAGGCGAATACAAAAAAGCCCGCCGCTGTTGGGGGCGCGCAGCGACGGGCCTCGCTATGGCGGCACTGGTACACAGCCGCCTAGTCGGGAGCGCGCCGTCGCCCGACGCGTCTTATCGGACGCAGGGCGGCCCAGCGGCATGGTCTAGGGGACTTGGGGCGGCGGCTGTCGCTGGGCCTGACCAGTCTGGCTTGAACGAGGCGCGGTGCTGGCTGACTTAAGAATGAGCGCAAGCCACTTTTAAGGCAATTGGCGCCGTCTCATACGTTTGCTTCTCCAGACTCAGCCAATTTGCTTAGGGCGACCTGCGACCGATCTAAATCCTGCGGGCCGCCCGCTTAGAAAATGGCCGGCGCCGCCAGGCGGGAGATTTTGCCCGATATAAGGCGCCGGCCGGGCGGTTAGTCAGGTCCGCCGCCGGAACTAAGCCCATCGAGGAGCGTTTCCCCTCCAGCCAACTAAAGGGAGGAAATAATGCTAAGAGGCGGACTACTCTGGCTCCTTGGAATCCCGATACCAATCATCATCATTCTGTGGTTTTTGGGGTATCTGCATTAGCCCATAGCCCAGCCCACAACAAAACCCCGCTTCGGCGGGGTTTTTCTTGGAAGGGCGTGACGGCGAATTAGGGTGACCCGACATCGCTGTTGAGGGTCAAACAAATGCTCCGCCGTCACTGGTCTCAACCCTTTCGACACGTCGAAGTTCCTATGAAATCGGCGGAAGCTCCATAGCGGCAATTCCCCTATTGGCACTGCCTTCGTGGGCCACCCGAATAGGGTTGGTACGTGTTGTCCTCCGGCCGATAGGAGCGGTAACGGCTGAGGCAATAGTCGACATGGTCAGCCGAAAGCTGGGGGCGGACGTCGTCCGTTGAGGCGTTTCCATCCATCGAAGAGTAGCTTGCAT